>CAWFZL010000032.1:0-140607 GCA_963820275.1 uncultured Alphaproteobacteria bacterium | reverse complement strand
AGGCTCGATGCGAAGCAGACGCCGGTGGGCCAAGTGATGACGGGCAACCCGGTGACGGTCAAGCCGGACGATCGGCTGGAAGGCTGCATGGCAATGATGGCTGCGCGCGGTTTTCGCCATCTGCCAGTGCTGGACGCGGGCAAGGTCGCGGGCGTGATCTCGATCGGAGACGTCGTCAAGGACATCATCCGGGATTTGGAGCACAACGTGGACGACCTGATGGGCTACATCATGAAGGACGGCCCCGGGGGATGACAGACGAACCGCGGTGCCGTCGCCCCCGTCCGCGATCCAGCGGCGGGCCTAGTTCTTCTACGATCGAAAACCGCTCGCCGAGGTGGTCTAAGCCGCCGCCACGCGAAAGGTAGTTTTCTCCTCTCGCGCAACAGACTTTGGCTTCGGCCCGGCCCCTGCGGCCGGCTTTTTTACGTCAGCAATGCGTCAGGCGGTCGCCGCGATCGCCCCCTTCACCGTCATCGGACGCCACCGCTTAGTTAAGTGACCTGCTGAGAAATGGCCGCTTGTGGCACGTTTGAGACATGCTGGCAGGCGCTGAGAATGTCCGGAGTTGGAGGGTGGTCTCAACCGGTCGACGCAACACTTTATCTTAGAGGGAAAAGATGGAGTGTGGGATGGAAACGAGATTTCATAGAGGTTTTACTGCGGCAGAGAAGACGGAGTTATGGGATCGCTGGAAGCGCGGGAAGTCGCTGAAGGCGATCGGGAGAGCTTTTGGTAACGCGAGTCGTCGTCGATTTATTTGTGGTAGCTCCGCACGGTGGGATTCGTCCTGCGGAGCGGCGTCGCTCCAGGTTGGCATTGACGCTTGCGGAACGCGAGGTGATTTCCAGAGGTGTTACGGTACATCAATCGGCCCGGTCGATCGCAAAGCGACTTGGTCGCTCACCCTCGACGGTGAGCCGGGAAATGAGCCGCAATGGCGGCTGTAATCGTTATCGAGCGACACTTGCGGACGAGAATGCGTGGGCGCGATCTCGTCGTCCAAAATGTTGTAAGTTGGCGATCAATTCGCGGCTCCGGCGGTCAGTGGCAGGGAAGCTCAGATTGGATTGGTCACCCGAGCAGATAGCCGGTTGGCTGAAGAGGACGCATTCTGAAGACGAGTATAATCAGGTGTCACACGAGACCATCTATCGCAGCCTGTTTGTCCAAGCGCGCGGCGTACTCAAGAAAGAGCTGCTTCGCCATCTTCGATCGAAGCGCTCGATGCGTCGTTCCAGGCCGGTTGACCCGAATGGCGATAGACGGGGAATATATGAAGGATGCCGTCTCAATCCGTCGCGACCGGCGGCGGTTGAAGATCGGGCCGTGCCTGGCCATTGGGAGGGCGATCTGCTGTCCGGGCCGAACAACACCTACATCGCGACCTTGGTCGAGCGTCAAACGCGTTACGTGATGTTGGCCAAGGTGGCAGGCAAGGATACCCGGACGGTAGTAACCGCACTCATCAAGCAGGCGAAGAAGCTACCAAAGGAGCTGTATAAGTCCTTGACTTGGGACCGGGGCAAGGAACTGACGGCTCATCGTCGATTTACGTTGGCGACCAACATCGACGTCTATTTTTGCGATCCGCAAAGCCCGTGGCAGCGTGGATCGACGAGAACACCAATGGCCTGCTGAGACAGTACTTTCCTCAGGGCACCGACTTGTCGGTGCATTCGCAAGCCCATCTGAACAAAGTGGCTCGTCAGCTAAACGAACGACCACGTGAGACCTTGCAATTTGAAACCCCAGCAGAGAGATTTAACGCCTGTGTTGCGTCGACCGGTTGAGCCGGCAGAGGCAGACCGGAAGTCAGCGACGTGCGGTCAAAGTGACGCGATTGACCCAACTGAGACCTCCGCCTTCAGGATTTTTGCGGCGCAAACGATCAATCGGCATCGTGCCAAGCTCTACGACGGGAAAACGCATGACAATTCGATGTGTGTTGTTAAACGACCATTAATCCGATGGTAGCACCAATGGCCGCTACGCTGAGGAAGGGTCAATGGTGAACCACAGATCGTTTGGCCGTCGTGGAAATCCACTGCCTTCGTCCGGTCGTTCGATGGGGACAACCGAAACCGTCGCTCAAGCCACAAGGGTCCAGTCCACCGGGCCTTCTATCGAACGGCCTGTGCGCTTGTCGGAAAAAAGCGAGTTCCCTTCGCTCGATGACGAATTGCGACAATGGAAGCTCGCACGCAAACGAAACTTCGAGATCCCATGGCGTCCGCTTTCGCTAATGGCGACGCTGTGTTTCGGCATCGCCTCCCTCGCGTTGCCTGATTTCAGTGAACGATAACGTACAATGGCTGCTTTATGCTTTGGCGGCGGCGAGCCTGTATGCAGGCTTTCGTAAACGTCGCCGGCACACCAAGAGCTGATCTGAAGGGTCGCTTGTCCGCTCTGCGGGCTGAAGCAGACGTCGCAATTTTAGATCGCGACGTCGCCTAGTGGCACTGTTGTTATTATGTCTCGGTCTTCGCGTTCCGGGATGCAGTTCGCCAAAGTGGAACAGTAACCCAGGCCGTTCAAAAGCAGCAGAAGCCCCACGTCCTTTCGCAGGCGCCGTAGCTGCCTCACGATCGAAAGGGGGAACGCAACGCGACCCAGATCGTCACCGGGATTCAGTATCTTGCCGCGGTTCTTCGTCGGAACCGCCGCCCATGACGCGTGGTGCGGGTTCTGAGCGTTCGCTGGAGAGGACGCAATGACATTTGATCCCGAGCAAGAAACGGCCCCGTCGCCAGCTTCGAACCACGTGCGCCAGGGCCGCTCTACCCTCTGGCACTCTGGGGGCCAAAGGGCGGTGCAGTATATCAAAATTGGCGCAGTCGGCTGCCTAAATTGAAATTAAGCGACGGACTCGTGTCACCGGATCGGTTCAGGAACTTCTTGGCGGTAGAAGACCTGCCCTCATCCGGCGCGGTTATAGGGCAACGCCGCCACGGCACGGGCGGGCAGATAACTACTGCCGGCGCGAGGCGTCTTTCCGCATTTCTGCCGACGGTGTAGCTTTCCATTGCTGCGTTCCGCGTGTTGCAGTTGGGTCTCTGTGGCTAAAATTCATCAACTCACGACAAACTCGTTCCATTTCCGCAGATTAGTTTTGACTGTGAAGCTGCTCGCATCTCAGAATTAATTTGTAGCGTAGGGAGGATTGAGTATGTTTTTTGCTGTTATTTGTACGATGGCTATTTTTAGTTTTGGAATTTTTACGGCTCACGCCATGGACGCGCTCTCAAGCTCATAGTTGCTAGTGCAAAGAATCCATCACGCGGCTCATCGCCGGATGCTTGCGGTTCTTTACCTTGATCCAGTGCTTCGACAACAGGTCAGTCGCGGTGCTTCGGGCTCGCAAGAGCGGCCTGAGCCTGTCCTCTACTGTTCAGTGAAATATCAATGGCATGTGTGCGCATGAAACAAGGAAGGACGCACAATGAAGTCGCCAGCGATGAGACGCTCGATTTTGCTTGGTGGGCGCAAGACGAGCGTCAGCCTCGAAGGGGAATTCTGGAGTGGCATGAAAGAGATTTCTGAGGAGCGTGGTAAAGCGTTATACGAACTGATCGGCGAGATCGATCGCAAGCGTCAGAACAGCAACCTTTCTTCTGCCATCCGCGTGTTCGTGCTCGACCATTTCAGAACCTGCGCCGAAGGCCCTGGGTGAAATCCGCCGCAGTATGGGCGATCGCGTTGCTTGCTGACCAGACCTTCTACTGCTCAAAGGGATTGCTTATTCTGCGGGGGTGAGTGAGCACGCCAACAAGGAGGCGCTAGACCATCTTTCCACTATGTCGGACGGTGTAACAGGCATCCATGACAGGGTTATCAACGCCGAAAGCTTCGCGGAGTACCAGAGGTCAGAGCTTGCGGCCATTGCCGATGAGGATGACATTAGAAGCGGTTAGCCAAAGACAAGGACAAACCAACATCATGAGAACTAAGCTGAGCATTTGGGGCGGCTAATGAACATCTGATGGTCGGACTGAGGGCGACAATGCGACATTTCATCCTCACGCTCGTTCTTGTTGTCTTTGCGAAAAAATGAAGTCTGACCCACGCCGTTAAAAGGATGACCGATGTCCTCCGCAAAGCGTCACAGCGTGCTTGAAAGCCACGCTGGTTAAGGGAGATGCAGAATGACTTCCTCGGATAAGCAGAAGCCGCCGGGTTCGACAAACGAACCGCAGAAGCCATCCTCCGCGACCCGCAAAGTGCGGGTGCTCTCGCTGGCAGAAGCAAGAGAGCGTGGGATACCTACCAGCAACGACTTGATCATCTCGCCGCTGCCGAGAACGGGCTCAAAACCCTCGCGGACCAAGTAGCGTCGGCGCATTCCGACTTTGTCATTTTGGCTTGGCTTCCGGCGGTTGCTCCGTCATCGAAGCCACCACATGACCCAAAACGAACCGAGCGCTGCCACAAGAAACAGAACCGCCAGAAGAAACAGAATGGCAGCGGCGATGCTGACATTTCTCGACCGGCGCGCAATTATCGCCAGTTGGTTAAGTATGTCGCCGGTATTGATCAGGGCGTGTGCGGCGTCTTGACGGGCATGTGCTAACAGCCGGTCACGGGTTTCTTGGTCGAGATCGTAATATCGAGGCGGGTCGCTATACAGACCAAGATCCTCATCAAGCACATTCTTGGCAATAGCCTGCCTAATCTGATTTTCGAGCTTCGGATCCCCCCAACGCTGTGTGCATTGAGAACCAGATTGCCCGATCCCGTCAGATGACCTTGGAATGTCGGGACACCATGACTGCCGTTGATGCCGGAGATACCATTGAATTCGATCACATCATTGCTGTAGTTGAAATTGAAAATAGTGTCATGAGAAATCGGTGTTGAGTTGGTAACTGCCTTAAAAACGAAAGTGTCACTTCCTGCTCTACCGAACAGCGTGTCAGCACCGCCTCCGCCGGTGAATGTATCGTTTCCCCCATTGCCGATGATGACGTCATTTCCGGGTCCACCAACGAGCGCATCCGCCTTTGTGCTGCCAAGTATCGCCTCGTTGGTTCCCTGTCCGACATTCCCAGCGAGATCTGTCGCACTCACTGTGTAGACATGGACTGTGTTGGATACGCTTCCCGTGAGAAATTGCCAGTTGCCATTGCTGTCCGTCGTAACGCTCCCGAGCAGATTTGATCGGTCGTATACAGAAATGGCGTCGTTCGCTTCTGCGGTGGTGCCGGTCAGAGTTACCTTGCCATTCGTCAGAACTTCACTCGTGATGCTTGGGACGGGTGGTGTGGTATCGAGAGTGAATGTCAGCGATGTAGTGCCGGTATTTCCGGCAATGTCCGTTTCGCTCGCAACAATTGTGCGCGTCCCATCCAAAAGGCCGGTGTCCGCAAAGGTCCAATGTCCATTGCTGTCCGCAGTGACCGTTCCCGCAATCGCGACGCCGTCAACGGGTATGGGGGCAGGGATCCTCATTTTGAAATTGATTGGCGTTGCCGCTGGCCAACATCACAACCTTGGCCGAACGGAGTGCGAACGGCTTGCTACCATTTTGCTACCCAACTCGGTCGTACAGCGCGGCACGGGCTGACACGACCGAGACGTTAGCAGCGAGAAACTCCCAATAAGTAGGGACGTCTCGAAACAGAACAAAACGGGGAGGCACGGTCACGAGCGAATTTCGAGTGCGGTGCATTCAACCACTCTGCCACCTCTCCAGGCGCCATGACGGGGACGAAGCACGCACACGCCCCGCGGTCGGGGGCGAGTTCTAGGCGAGGATGGCGGGCCAGACAAGGCGTTGGATCGGCGAATTTCGCCACGTGGGGCTCACGCCAAACGCCCGGGAAAGGGGTGGGACCGCCAGACGCGGAAAAAACCGGCGGTCCCGTGTCGCCCGATTGAAATTGCGGGCAGGAAGTGCGGCTTCGCTAACCCGCCTGGGCGACGGCCGGAACGGTAGCCATCCGCTCGCGCGCGGCAACGCGATCTCGCTTTTAACGTAACCGCTCAAGGTTACCGGGAAAACCAAGGTTAAAAGTGTCGCGAAAAGCGGGCGCGCCCCGCGAGCAAGGGGATCCATCTCGCGCCTCAATCCTTGCTCTTTTTCTCCTTCTTCTCGTCCTTGTCCTTGCCGTCGTCCTTTTCCTTTCTTCGATTGGAAAAGCGCGCATTGCCCAATCCCGTGCCGATGGTCAGCACGCCCCAGCGTTCCACGCCCTGCATGAACGGCACTTCCGAAAGTCCCTGCGCCACACCATCATTGTGCATCAGCACGACGGTGTCGTGACCGCCGATCTCCGGTATGTTCTCGGCCAGACTTGCCGGCAGATTGAACCTGCTGCTCTCCCAATTGCCCGGCAGATTCTGCGCGCCCTTGGCAATCGAGCCGTCCTCATTGATCACGCCAGGACAGGCGATCCCGATGAAAGGTGCAAGCTTCAGTCCCTCCTCATCCGCTTCGGCGATCAATCCCTTCAGCATTTTTACCATGCGCTTGACGGCGCCTTCCCGCGTCGGCTCGTCGTCGGCATGGCGCCACAGTTCGGAGCGCCACACCGCAGCCTTCGACAGGTCCGTCGCCTTTTTCCAGCGCGTTTCCACCACGCCGCAGCGAATGTTGGTGCCGCCGATATCGATGGCGAGAATGCTGTCATGGCCCTCGAAGATCCAGGATGGCGCCAGATGCAGGCAGCCGATCAGTCCGGCTTCGTCCGGATGAAAGCGGATCGGGACCATGTCGATCCGGAACCCTTCGGCCTTGAGCAGGATATCGGTGCGGGCAATCGCCAGTTCCCCGACGCGGCTCTCGCGAAAACCGCCGCCGACCACTATGCGCTCTGTGTCGGCCCAGGCTTTGGTCTTCAGGAAACGCGACGTCACATGGGCCATTTCGTTTGCAAATTCTTCAATCGCGCCGTGCACCAGCGCCGCGGCCATGATGTCCCCGCCCAACAGCGCTTCATCGAGCGCGCCCTTGCTGATCCCTTCGGCAGATTTGCC
The DNA here is from genome assembly GCA_963820275.1 of uncultured Alphaproteobacteria bacterium. Classification (GTDB taxonomy): domain Bacteria; phylum Pseudomonadota; class Alphaproteobacteria; order Rhizobiales; family Xanthobacteraceae; genus Bradyrhizobium. The sequence goes on along the minus strand of CAWFZL010000032.1, from coordinate 133,632 downwards.
GCCGAGCGGATCCTCGCCGTTCTTCTTCAGAGGCTTGCGCAGGTCGTCCAGGATCTCGCGGAACGCGCCCTTGCTGGCGCGGTCGCCGACAAAGCCGTCATCGTCCTTCAATTCGATATTGAAACTATCCACGTCTACCGACGGCAAACGAATGGCCCCGTGCCGAACGAGCCCGGCCGTGCCTTGTGTGTCCTCAGCCATGTGGTCCCTGCCCAATGCCAGAAAGCGGGACAACAAACGGGGCAAGGCGTTGGTTTCACGGGTGGCCGGCGCGGTCCGTGGTCCAAACCCGCCGAATGCAGGAAATTCGGGCGGATTCGGCGCCGTTTTGGCCCGTTTTGCCTTGACTTGGGCGCTCCAGCAACTATAAGTCCCGCCAACCCGGCGCGGGATTTTTCTCGCGCTGTTTGTTTTTGCGCGGTGCTTGAAGGGCTTGCCCGGCCGCGCGGAAATTGAACCCATAACGACTGTAGAAAAAGCCGGCCCGGACCTGTCCGAGGCCGGGATCGAACACGAAGGAATAAAACGATGTTCGCAGTCATCAAAACCGGCGGCCGGCAATACCGCGTCGTTCCGGATGATGTGCTCGAGATAGGCAAGATCGCCGGCGATGTCGGTACGATCGTGCAGTTGGGCGAAGTTCTGCTGGTCGGCGGAGAATCTCCGGTGCTTGGCACACCGACGGTTCCCGGCGCCTCGGTCGCGGCCGAGGTGCTCCAGCACAAGCGCGGCCCGAAGGTCATCGCGTTCAAGAAGCGGCGCCGCAAGAATTCGCGCCGCAAGCGCGGCTATCGCGACGAGATCACGGTGTTGCGTATCACCGAGATCCTGACCAACGACAACAAGCCGACCATCGGACCGCGCGCAAGGCGCGAGAAGACGGTCGAGGCGGCGGCGCCCGTTACCAGCGAGGACGAAGCGCCGAAGGCCGCGAAGAAGACATCGACCGCCAAGAAGCCGGTCGCCAAAAAGGCCGCGGCAAAACCGCGCGCCAAGACCGAAACTGCGAAGGCTCCGGCCAAGAAGGCCGCGCCGAAGGGAAAAAGCGAGAAAAAGTGAAACGCTCCCCTCTGGAGCGCGACACAAAGTGAAATGATTTCGTCAAGGAATCGCTTTAGAGAATAGATGGAATTGGAGACGGGCCATGGCTCACAAAAAAGCAGGCGGTTCATCGCGTAACGGCCGCGATTCGGCAGGCAAGCGCCTTGGTATCAAGGTGTTTGGCGGCGAGCGCGTGGTCCCTGGCAACATCATTGCACGCCAGCGTGGCACCACCTGGCATCCCGGCCTTAATGTCGGCATGGGCACGGACCATACTCTGTTCGCCAAGGTAGAAGGCCATGTCGAGTTTCGTGCGAAAGCAAATGGCCGCACCTTCGTATCGGTGATCCCGGTAATGGAAGCTGCGGCCGAGTAGACGGTGGACAATTTTGAGTCCGCCGGATCCTGTTGAACCGGCGGAGTTTTCAAGGACTCCAAAGGGGAGGCGGGAAACCGGCCTCCCCTTTTCATTGCGTGTCCCAACCATGTGACCCGCTGTGATCCAAGAGTTACCGCTTGAAGGAGCCCGACATGCTGCAGGATATCCAGACCCCGACGTTACGCGAGAGAAGTCGCTGCGTCCTCGAGACCGAACGGCTGCTGCTGCGCAGGCCGACGCTCGCGGACGTAAAAGCAATCACGTCTCTCGCCAATGATCGCCGCATTGCGGAGAATACCCGTCTGCCGCATCCCTATTCGCAGGATCACGCGGTCGATTTCGTGCGCGGCATCGCAAGCCAGCAGCGCGAAGCCGTGTTCCTGATCGAGAATAACCACACGCCGATCGGAATGGTCGGCGTCGAATGGCGCGAGCGGGATACGCCTGAACTCGGCTACTGGCTCGGCGTGGAATATTGGGGCCAGGGCTTTGCCACGGAAGCAGCGCGCGCCACGATCGATTTTACTTTCGAGGAATTCGAGATCGAGGTTCTGAAATCGGGTGCGCGCGTCGCCAACCCGTCCTCGCGCAAGGTCCTCGAGAAATGCGGCTTCCAGTGGAGCGGGGTGGAACTGCACCGCTTTCAGTCGCTGGGATCGTCGACCCCGGTCGACTGCTTCCGCCTGACGCGCGGCGTCTGGGCATCGCTGAAAAGCTGGGCCAATTCCAGCCGTCGCGCGCGCTAAAGCGCGACAGTTTTGGATCGAATCGCGATCGCGTCACCGCGCCCTCAACCGGGCGGGTTGACCAGCGTTTCGGGTCGCCCGAGTTCCCGCTCGCGGAGGAAAATATAGAGCCCGGCGGCAATGATGATGGCCGCGCCCAGCGCCGTGTGCGCCTGCGGCACATCGCCGAACACGACATAGCCGAATATCACCGCCCAGACGATCATCGCGTACTGATAAGGCGCGACGGTGCTTGCCGGCGCGAACTTGAGGGAGCGATTGACGCAAAGCAATGCACAGACCGAGATGGCGCCGGAGGCGAAGAACAGGCCCAGATGGACCCATGTCGGCGTCACCCAGCCGAATGGTGCGACGACCGCGCCGAACGTCAGGGTTCCCAGAAATTGCGCCGACGCCAGCACGATGTCGGGTGTCGCGCGCAATGAGCGGGTGATCAGCATCAGCCACGAAAACGCGAGACTTCCGGCCAGCGCGATCATGGCAGGCCATGTGACGCTCTGCGCCGACGGCTTGAGCGCGATCAGCACACCGCAAAACCCGATCAGGATCGCGCTCCAGCGCCGCCACCCGACCTCCTCGCGCAGCACCACGGCCGACAGCGCCGTGACGAAAATCGGTGTCGCGAGATAATAGGTGACGACGTCGGCGAGCGGCAGATAGGCCGCGGCCAGAAAAAACGCCGCGATCTCCAGCGTCGAGAGCCCGACCCGCAAGCATTGCAGCCATGGTCGTTCGAGCCGGGAGAATTCGGCGCGCCGGCGCCATACCGACGGACCGATCAGCGCCAGCGCTGCACAGGCGCGCAACAGCATCAGCTGCCCGACCGAATAGGTCGCGACGATGAATTTGCCGAGCGCATCGCCAAGCGAAAACATGCTGACCGCCACAAGCATCAACGCGATACCGGAAAGCCGCGCGGAACGGGCGTCGATCGTCGCAGGGATCTTTCCGAAGAAGTTCATCGATGGCCTTTTTTTGCGCAGCGCCCTTTTAATGGTGTGGCCGCTCCGCACAAGCCCGCGCAGGGCGAATTGAACCGATTGTCGCAACCCTGCGCCTGCGGTACCGATATCGCCGCGACAGCCAGGAAATCAGCCATGACCGATTTCGATCCCGCCGCCCATCGCATGGTGCCGCAACAGCGCTGGTTCGAGGATTTCTCGCTTGGCGAGCGTTTCATCATTCCGAGCCGCACGATGACGGGAGCCGTATTTGCAGCCTTCCAGACTGCGAGCGGCGATACACACCCGATCCATTACGACGTTGAATATTGCCGCGCGCGCGGAATGCCGAACCTGCTCGCCCATGGCTTCCAGACCCTGATCCACACCGCGCCGGGCGCGGGACTGTTTCCGTTCCTGGTGGAGGATTCGCTGATCGGCTTTCTCGAACAGTCGAGCCGGTTTCTCAAGCCGGTGTTCGCCGACGATACGATCTATCCCGCGCTCGAAGTCATCGAGCTGACGCCCGGGCGCACCACCGGCGTCGTTACGTTGCGCAGCACCGTTTTCAATCAGCGACGCGAGCTTGTGCTGGAGGGATCGCAGAAATTCCTGATACGCAGGCGGCCGGTCTTAACATCGTAGGGGACCGCAAATAGCGGAGTTTCGCGGATATTTACCAAGGTTTGAGGTTGCCGCTTCGTCCCCCCTGCCCTACCTATACGCCATGAAATTCCTCGATGAAGCCAAGGTCTATATCCGCTCCGGCGACGGCGGCAATGGCTGCGTGGCGTTCCGCCGCGAGAAATATATCGAGTTCGGCGGCCCGAGCGGCGGCAATGGCGGGCGCGGCGGCGACGTCGTCGTCGAAGCGGTCGATGGACTGAACACGTTGATCGACTATCGCTATCAGCAGCACTTCAAGGCTGAAAAGGGCACCAACGGCATGGGCAAGGACCGCCATGGCGCCAACGGCAAGCCCATCATTCTCAAGGTGCCGGTTGGCACGCAGATATTCGATGAGGACAAGTCCACGCTGATCCATGACTTCACCGCGCTCGGCGAAAAATTCGTGCTCGCCGAGGGCGGCAATGGCGGCTTCGGCAATGCGCATTTCAAGACTTCGACCAATCGCGCGCCGCGTAACGCCAATCCCGGCGAGCCCGGCGAAGAACGCTGGATCTGGCTGCGGCTGAAACTGATCGCGGACGCGGGCCTGGTCGGGCTTCCCAACGCCGGAAAATCCACGTTTCTCTCCAAGGTCAGCGCGGCCAAGCCGAAGATCGCCGATTATCCGTTCACCACGCTGCATCCGCAGCTTGGCGTGGTGAACGCGGATGGCCGCGAATTCGTGCTGGCCGATATTCCCGGCCTGATCGAGGGCGCCCACGAGGGCGCGGGCCTTGGCGACCGCTTTCTGGGTCATGTCGAGCGCTGTCGCGTCCTCCTGCACCTGGTGGATGCAACCAGCGAGCACGCGGGCAAGGCCTACAAGACCGTGCGCAAGGAGCTTGAGGCGTATGAGGGGCACCTCGCCGACAAGATCGAAATCGTCGCACTGAACAAGATCGACGCCGTGCCGGCTGACGAATTGAAGAAGCAAAGGGATCGCCTGAAACGCGCCGCCGGAAAGACGCCGCTCCTGATCTCGGGCGCGACCGGCGAGGGCGTCAAGGAAGCGTTGCGTGCGCTGGCCGAGGTGATCGGCGAAGCCCCGGTTTCGGGCAAGGCCAAGGCCGCCGCGGACGCCGAGCCATGGGCGATGCCGACCTAGCCTGCGAAGGGACGGCAAGCGTATTCCCGCGGTCGCGAATTGCTAGTATCAGAAACCTACCCAAAAGCACTGCCGCAAAAGTCCCGTCCATGGCCCGCCCCGCGCTGAAAAACTTCCGCCGTATCGTCGTCAAGGTCGGCTCGTCCCTGCTGGTCGATTCCGATGCCGGCGAAGTGCGCACCGCCTGGCTTGCTGCGCTCGCCGACGACATCGCGAAACTGCACGGCGGGGGACGCGAGCTTTTGGTCGTCTCCTCAGGCTCGATTGCGCTCGGACGCAGCAGGCTGAAATTGCCGCGCGGGCCGCTGAAGCTGGAAGAGAGCCAGGCTGCTGCGGCGGTGGGGCAGATTGCGCTCGCGCGGATCTGGTCGGAGGTGCTTGGCGCTCACGGCATCGGCGCCGGGCAGATCCTGGTGACGCTGCAGGACACCGAGGAACGCCGTCGCTATCTCAACGCCCGCTCGACCATCGCCAAGCTGCTCGAATGGCGCGCCGTGCCCGTCATCAACGAGAACGACACGGTCGCCACCAACGAAATCCGCTATGGCGACAATGATCGCCTTGCAGCCCGCGTCGCCACCATGGCGAGCGCCGATCTTCTGATCCTGCTCTCCGATATCGACGGCCTCTACGATGCTCCGCCGGCTGCGAATCCAGGTGCAAAGCTCATTCCGATCGTCGATTCCGTCACGTCGGAAATCGAAGCGATGGCGGGAGCCGCCGGATCCGAACTGTCGCGCGGCGGCATGCGAACCAAGATCGAGGCGGCAAAGATCGCAACCACCGCCGGCACTCACATGCTGATAGCTTCGGGCAAGATCGAGCATCCGCTGCAGGCCATCGCCGATGGCGGGCGGTGCACCTGGTTCATGACACCGGCAAACCCGGTTACCGCGCGCAAGCGATGGATCGCGGGTTCGCTGGAGCCAAAGGGCACCTTGACCATCGATGCGGGCGCGGTCAGCGCGCTGCGCGCCGGCAAGAGCCTGTTGCCGGCCGGTGTGATCCGGGTCGACGGACAATTTGCCCGCGGCGATGCTGTCGTGGTGCGCGGCCCCGATACCCACGAGGTCGGCCGGGGTCTTGTCGCCTATGACGCGGAGGATGCCGAGAAGATCAAGGGCCGCTCGTCGCCGGACGTGCTGATAATTCTTGGCATCAGCGGGCGGGCCGAGATGATCCACCGCGACGATCTCGTGATCGGCCCGAGCGCGGCATTTTCGGCAGGTTGAACGACAGGCGCTAGGCCAATGGCCGAGCGCTCCGTTCCAACTCGTTTTCGCGCCGTCCCCCGCGCCCGGGGCGCCCACTGCCCTTCGCAAAGGGCGGATTTACATGCTAGAACATGACCTTATTTTAAGCTTGGAATTGATATGAGCGCACCCTTGAAGGCGGTCGAAGGCAACGCCGACTTGCCCGCATTAATGAACGAACTTGCCAGCGGCGCCCGTGAAGCCGCGCGGGTGCTGGCGCTTGCCTCACCTGAGCAGAAGAACCGCGCGCTGGAAGCGATCGAGCGCGCCATCCGCGCCAATGCTCCCAATATACTGGCGGCGAACGCGGAGGATGTTGCGGAAGTTCGCGCAGGCAACGCCACGTCGGCCTTCATCGACCGCTTGACGCTGACGCAGGCACGCATCGATGCGATGGCCGACGGTGTAGCGACCGTGCGCGCGATCAACGACCCGGTCGGGGTCGTGACCGAGAGTTGGACCCGCCCCAACGGCATGACCATCGAGCGGGTTCGCGTACCGCTGGGCGTCGTCGCGGTGATCTTCGAAAGCCGCCCCAATGTCGCGGCCGATGCCGGCGTGCTGTGCCTGAAGTCCGGAAACGCCGTCATCCTGCGCGGCGGCTCGGACAGTTTCCGCTCCTGCCGGGCGATCCATGATTGCCTGGTGCAGGGGCTGCGCGAGGCGGGCCTTCCCGAGGCCTCGATCACGCTGGTGCCGACGCGCGATCGCGCCGCGGTCGGCCTGTTGCTGACGGGGTTGAAGGGCGCCATCGATGTCATTGTGCCGCGCGGCGGCAAGAGCCTCGTCGCGCGCGTCGAGGCTGAAGCGCGTGTGCCGGTATTTGCGCATCTTGAGGGCGTCAACCACGTCTATGTCGATCGGGCCGCCAATCTGGACATGGCCAAGTCGATCGTTCTGAACGCGAAGATGCGCCGCCCAGGCGTCTGTGGTGCAGCCGAAACCCTGCTGGTCGACCGCAGGGGCGCGACCGCAACCCTCAGGCCGCTGGTCCAGATGCTGATCGATGCGGGCTGCGAGGTGCGCGGCGACGAAACCGTCCAGCGCACCGATCCCAGGGTAAGGCCGGCGACAGACGAGGACTGGGATACCGAATATGAAGACGCGATCATCGCAGCGAAGGTCGTCGAAGGCGTCGACGAGGCGATTGCCCATATCCATAACCACGGCTCGCATCACACCGATGCGATCGTGACCGACGACGAGACGACCGCCCGCAAGTTTCTCGAAGAAGTCAATTCGGCGATCGTGTTGCACAACGCCTCGACCCAGTTCGCTGACGGCGGGGAGTTCGGCTTCGGTGCCGAAATCGGCATAGCCACCGGCAAGTTCCACGCCCGTGGCCCGGTGGGTGCGGAACAACTGACCAGCTTCAAATACCGCGTTCACGGTACCGGCCAAACTCGCCCGTGATCGAGCATCGCGTCCTTGACCTCGGGCAAACGTGGCGAAGCAGAGTAACGCGCACGCGGGGGCGCCGTTGAACAAGGCCTCTCCGGTTTCGCAATCTGCATTCGCGGCCATTCCGCCCTATTCCAACGGCATGCGCGTCGGCCTGCTCGGCGGCTCGTTCAATCCGCCGCATCTCGCGCATCGGGCGATCAGCCTGTTTGCGATCAAGCGGCTGAAACTTGATAGCGTGTGGTGGCTCGTGACGCCGGGAAATCCGCTCAAGGATGCCAGAACACTGCACGATCTTCAGGAGCGCGCCGAGGCCGCGCAGCGAATGGCGGGCGATCCCCGTATCGAGGTCAGCTGTCTCGAATCCGTCATCGGAACGCGATACACTATCGACACCGTAAGATATTTGCGTCGCCGCGCTTCCGGCCTGCATTTTGTCTGGATCATGGGCGCGGATAATCTTGCGCAATTCCACCGCTGGCAAAACTGGCGGGACATCGCATCCGAGGTGCCGATCGCTGTGATCGACCGTCCGCCGCAAAGCTTTCGCGCTCTGGCCTCACCCGCTGCACGGGCGCTCGCACGTTACCGCCTGCCCGACAATCAGACCGCCACGCTGGCCGATCACCGTGCGCCTGCCTGGGTCTTTCTGACCGGTCTGAAGCTGAGCCTCTCGTCGACCGGCTTGCGGAACGTGGACGGCAGCTGGAGGACGAAGTGAAGGCACGAGAGGCCGGCAGATCCGATTTCGATCGCCTGCAGGCCGCGACCTATGCGATCTTGCGGCGTTGCTCGACGGACGCCGGAAAAATATCGGATTACCGACGCCCCTTTTGTTTTCCGAAGTTCGTGTCAGGGGCGCCGCAACGGACAACGAACTTCGGAAACGGGGTACTGGAATATTGAAACCATTAACCCCACATGCATAGTATTATCGGGCGGCGCCGAGGATTCGGCGGTCGCGATACAGTGAAAGGAATGGTCCCTGGCCACATCTGTATTGTCCAAGTCTGTTTTACCCAAGACGCGTAAAACATCGACCCAAGCTGCGGCCTTGAAGGCGCAACCCGGCGCCGACAAGACCCTGAACATGATCCTCTCCCGCCTCGACGATATGAAGGCGGAGGAAACGGTCACCATCGATCTTCGCGGCAAATCCGCATTTTCCGACTACATGATCGTCACCACGGGCCGGGTCAACCGGCACGTTGGCGCGATCGCGGAAAATGTGGCCAAAGGCCTCAAGGAAGACGGGATCGCGAACATCCACATCGAAGGCTTGCCTAATTGCGATTGGGTGTTGATTGATTCCGGCGATGTGATCGTGCACATCTTCAGACCCGAGGTTCGGGAGTTCTACAATCTTGAAAGATTGTGGACCCAGGGGCCGACGGCGGCGAAGACGATTTAGCCGGCCGATTCCGAATTGGCCCGCGCATGCCCGGCGCGACGCGCGTGCGGCAGGGTCCGCCGCCTGCGCGGACATGGTGCGCGCAATCGATATCCGCAACCGTTTCTGCCGCAAACGGGATTGCCCCTCGGCTCGCAGCCGGGATTTTGACCGCCGGAAATTCCTGTCATGCGCCTCTTCTTATGCGCCTCATTGTGATCGCCGTCGGACGGTTAAAGCAGGGCCCGGAGCGGGAACTCGCCGAGCGCTATCACAAACGATTCGACGAGATCGGCCGCAAGCTTGGATTTCAAGACCTCAAGATCCACGAAATCCCCGAGAGCCGCGCCCGCGATGCCGGAAGCAGGATCGCCGAGGAGGCCGCGGCGGTTTCAGCAGCGATTGTGCCGAAATCGGTCCTTGTTGCGCTCGATGAGCGCGGCGACAGCATCGACAGCAGCAATTTTGCCCGCCATCTTGGCCGATGGCGCGACGATCAGGTTGCCAACACTATTTTCATGATCGGCGGAGCGGACGGACTTTCGCCCGAATTGCGGCGCATGGCAAAGTTGCGGTTGGCGTTCGGCTCGGCGACCTGGCCGCACCAAATGGTGCGCGTGATGTTGCTGGAACAGGTTTACCGCGCCGCGACCATTCTGGCGGGGCACCCCTATCACCGCGCATAAGGCGCTAGACGAGTGCAAAAGGCACCGATTTGGAATTGATGCAGCCGGCAGGGAACCGTCCTTCCTACCCCGACACCGCCCGAGGTGGTGGTTTCGGGACGGCGCGCATGTCGCTTTCGATCGCATTGTTGTCCGCAGGCTTTGTCGGGATCGGTCTGCCCGCCGCGGCGCAGGTCGCGGAATCGGCCCAGACGGCCGCAGGCCCTTCGCCCGATTCGATCAAGCAGCGGGAGCAGGAACTGGAGGCCGCCCGCGTCCAGCAAAAAAACGCCGCCGATCAGCAGCAAAGGCTCAGGGCTGAAATCGTGGTGATCGGCCAGGATCGCAGCAAGCTCAACGCGCAGCTGATCGATATCGCCGCTCAGGTTCGCGACGTCGAAGCAAGTATCGCGGACGCCGAGGCGCGGCTTCGTCCGCTCGATACGCGGGAGCAGGAGATCAGAGCTTCGCTCGATTCACGCCGCAGCGAAGTTGTCGAGGTGCTCGCCGCCTTGCAGCGCGCCGGACGACGAGCGCCTCCCGCCTTGCTGGTACGGCCGGAAGACGCATTGGAATCGCTTCGGACTGCCATCCTTCTCGGATCGGTCGTGCCCGAGTTGCGCGCGCGTGCGGAGAAACTTGCTGGCGATCTCAGCGAGTTGGTCGTGCTTCGCAGGAGCATTACGTCGGAGCGCAATCGCCTCGCGGTTGACCGCGACAAATTGAGGGAAGACCAGACCCGGCTCGCAGCTCTCGTTGACGAGCGTCAGCGACAGCAGAACTCGACCGAACGGGATATGGAAGCGGAGGGGGCCCGCGCGGCGGCGCTGGCCAGGCAGGTCGATACGCTTCAGGCTCTGATCGGCAAGATGGAACAGGACCTGAAGACCGCTGCGAAAGCGGCTGCGGCGGCCAGCCAGCAGGGGACGCCAGCCGCCCCCGGCGGCAAGCCGAATTTGGGCGGGTTGAAAGACCCGGCGAGGCGAAGTCCCGCGATTGCTTTCGCCTCCGCCAAAGGATTACTCGCTCTGCCGGTTAACGGCGTCAAAATACGCGAATTTGGCGGTTCCGACGGCGCCGGTGGCGTGGAAAAAGGCATTTCCTTGGCAACCCGGGCTGGAGCGCAGGTCACAACCCCGTGTGACGGATGGGTTGTTTACGCTGGTCCGTTTCGCAGCTATGGACAACTCTTGATCCTCAATGCCGGAGGCGGGTATCATGTTTTGGTCGCCGGGATGGAGCGCATTTCGGTAAGCATCGGACAGTTTGTACTTACGGGGGAGCCGGTCGCGACCATGGGAAGGACATCCCAGGTCGCATCGATACTCGCTACCAACGCGAGCCAACCCGTGCTCTACATCGAGTTCCGTAAGGACGGCACTCCCATTGATTCAGGCCCATGGTGGGCCGCGAAAGAAGGCGAAAAGGTTCGCGGATGATGCGCAAAACTTCCTTAATTCTCCTGAGCGCCGCAACCGGCGCAGCGTTGACGCTCTTCGTGACCCAGCCACGCTCGGTGATAATGGGGTCGAGCGCGCGCGCGTCGACCTCGGATACCTATCGCCAGCTCAATCTGTTCGGTGATGTTTTCGAACGGGTCCGCAGCGACTACGTAGAGAAGCCGGACGACAGCAAGCTGATCGAATCGGCCATCAGCGGAATGCTGAGCGGCCTCGATCCGCACTCAAGTTACATGGACGCCAAAAGCTTCCGCGACATGCAGGTGCAGACGCGCGGCGAATTCGGCGGCCTCGGCATCGAAGTCACCATGGAAGACGGGCTGATCAAAGTGGTGTCGCCCATCGACGATACGCCGGCTTCCAGGGCGGGCATCATGGCAAACGACATCATTACGACTCTCGACGACGAAGCGGTGCTGGGTCTCACCCTCAACCAGGCCGTCGAGAAAATGCGCGGCCCGGTCAACACCAAGATCCGCTTGAAGATCATCCGCAAGGGTCAGGACAACCCGATCGACGTTACCCTGGTCCGCGACAACATCCGCGTCCGCTCGGTGCGTGCACGCGTCGAAGCCGACGATATCGGTTATATCCGCATCACCACCTTCAACGAGCAGACGACCGAAGGGCTCAAGCGGGAAGTCAACAATCTCAATACCCAGATCGGCGACAAGCTGAAGGGCTTCATCATCGATCTGCGCAACAACCCCGGTGGCCTCCTCGAGGAAGCGGTGACCGTTTCCGATAGCTTCCTCGAGCGCGGAGAGATCGTGTCGACGCGGGGACGCAACGCCGAGGAAACCCAGCGCCGCTCGGCTCATGCCGGCGATCTGACCAAGGGCAAGCCGGTGATCGTTCTCATCAACGGCGGCTCGGCATCGGCCTCCGAAATCGTCGCGGGCGCGCTCCAGGACCACAAGCGTGCCACGCTCGTCGGGACCCGCTCCTTCGGCAAGGGATCGGTGCAGACCATCATACCACTGGGTGCCGGCAATGGCGCACTTCGGCTGACCACGGCGCGTTATTACACCCCATCGGGCAGGTCGATCCAGGCCAAGGGAATCGTGCCCGATATCGAGGTCTTGCAGGACGTGCCGGATGAGCTGAAATCGCGAACCGATACGAAGGGCGAGGCCTCCCTGCGCGGCCATCTGAAGAACGACGGCGACGAGAAGACCGGTTCGCAGTCCTACGTCCCACCGGATGCCAAGGACGACAAGGCGCTCAAGATGGCGGACGATCTGCTTCACGGCGTGAAGGTGAATGCCAGCGCCGCCAGTGCCGGCGACAAGGCCTCGATCGACAAGCCTTCCAACAAGGAAGCCAACTGATTCGCAATTTCGCGCTCTCCTCCAATAAAGGGCAGCCCTCGGGCTGCCCTTTCTGTTTGGGCGGCCCGCTTCGGGGGAACGGCGGCCTTGGGTTGAAGAAATCGCGGCAAAACAAAAGATTAGAGCAAGCATCTGCCGCCGCCGGGACGCATCGGGGTCGATTGCGGTCTCAAGCCTGAGGCATCCCCGTCTGCCGCGCTCTTCTCGTGCCGTGGTATCGTCAGGCCGGCTGATTCGGGGACTTCAATGGCAGATGCGGCCGATGATCTGAGCACTCCGCTTGGACAGCAAACCGTGCGCCGCAAGCGCCGGTTCCGGCTGCCGTTCACCGCGATGCAGGCGCTTGCCGTGCTGCTGGGTCTGTTTCTGGCCGCCTTTGCAGGCTTCGCTTTCTTCAGTGACAACCCGCTTGGCGGAGAACCGATGACGCGGATCGCGCTTCTGCCGCCGGGGCCGGCGGAGGAGAAGCCGATGATGAAGGTGCCTGTGCCAGCCGCCGAGCCGGCCGCGCATTCGGCCACCGATCCCGTTTCCCCCTCCGCGCAACGAACGATCACCATCATCGATGGTTCCAGCGGCGCTCGCCATGACGTGCCGATAGCGGGCGAGGCTCCGGAAAAAGCCGTGGCCGAGGTCGCACCGGCCATGATGGCAGGGATAGATCAGCGCCTGCTGGAGAAGTCGCGCTACGGGATGATCCCGATGGCATCAGATGGCCTGAAACCCTTCAATGTCTATGCCGCAGACGCGGACCGGGCGAAGGCCGCGAAAATGCCGGTCGTCGCGATCGTCGTGGGAGGTCTCGGCGTGGGCGCCGCCAAGACCGCCGACGCCATCATGAAACTGCCGCCCGCTGTGACGCTCGCGTTCACCCCCTATGGCTCGGATCCCACCAGGCTCGCTGAGCGGGCACGTGCGCAGCGCCACGAGATTCTGCTGCAGATTCCAATGGAGCCTTACGATTACCCGGACAATGATCCGGGGCCGCAGACGCTGCTGACGACCCTTGCACCCGAACAAAATATCGACCGCCTGTACTGGCACCTCAGCCGGTTCCAGGGTTACGCCGGAATTGCCAACTTCATGGGCGCGCGCTTTGTGGCCAGCGATACCGTGATGCAGCCGGTCGTCCGCGAGGTCGCCAAGCGCGGCCTCGGCTATTTCGATGACGGAACGGCCCCGCGCAGCGCGGCGCCCGCACTGGCTATTGCCCAGACTGTGCCGTTTGCAAAAGCCGATATTTCCGTCGATGCCGTGCCGACGGCGGCGGAAATCGACCGAGCCCTGGCAAGACTCGAAGGCCTCGCAAAGGAACGCGGAGTGGCGGTCGGGGTCGCCACGGCCTTGCCCATCTCGATCGAGCGTATAGGCGTCTGGACCAGGGCGCTCGAAAACCGCGGCGTCATGCTTGTGCCATTGACAACCGCAATGCTGAAATCAAAATCGAGCTAGTGGAGTGGATTTACCGGTCGCGTTGGTGATGCGTGGCCGGTTCGAAGTGAACGTCAATCCACCGCGCTGGAGACACCTGCGACAAATGCGATCACGCTAGAGGCCTTGAGGGAATGGCGCGTTACGAGGAACTGCCCTATCGGACATGCGTCGGCGTGATGCTGATCAATGCAACCGGGCTGGTCTTCATCGGACGGCGGGCCGGTGGCGTCGAGCACGTCGATGAGGCCCATGTCTGGCAGATGCCCCAGGGCGGCGTCGATCCCGGAGAAGACACCTGGGAGGCCGCCAAGCGCGAGCTCTATGAGGAAACCAGCGTCCGCTCGGTCGAGAAGCTTGGCGAGGTCGCCGACTGGCTGATCTATGACATTCCGCGCACCGTCGCGGGCAGAGCCTGGAAAGGCCGCTACCGTGGTCAGCGGCAGAAATGGTTTGCGGTTCGCTTTACGGGCAAGGACAGCGAAATCAACGTCGCCCATCCGGGCGGTGGCGGACACAAGGCTGAATTCATCACCTGGCGCTGGGAACCGATGAAGAATCTTCCCGACCTGATCGTTCCGTTCAAGCGCCCCGTCTATGAGCGGGTCGTGAAGGAGTTTTCCAGGCTTGCCGGCGCTTGAGGCATGATCCGGATTCCGTCAGCAGGAGGTGGAAGCCGATTTTCTCTAGCGACAGGCGCGGAACCCGCTTGCCGCGAAATCGTGCCGGGGCAGAAGGCCGAAGCCCGATGCATTGGCGCCTGCGATCGCGCGCCGTGGTTTCACCGATGAGCAAGCCCTATCGTCCCAATGTGGGTATCGCGCTGTTCAACAGTGCCGGCCGGGTACTGATCGGACGACGCTTCCAGGACGACGGCCCGGAGATCATCCTTCCCGGTTTCGAGTGGCAAATGCCGCAAGGCGGCATCGACCCTGACGAGAACCCGCAACAGGCCGTGATGCGCGAGCTTTGGGAAGAGACGGGTGTGAGGAATGCCGAATATCTTGGTGAAACCGACTGGCTCGCCTACGAGTTTCCGCCGTTTGCCGGACCATCATCGCACCGGCTCGCGAAATACCGCGGCCAGCGGCAGAAATGGTTCGCGCTGCGCTTCACCGGTTCTGACGATGAGATTGATCCGTCGACGTCGCGCAGCGGCCAGCCGCCGGAGTTCGATCAATGGAGGTGGGAGCGGCTCGACCTTGTCGGCGATCTCGTCGTGCCGTTCCGCCGAGAAGTGTATCGCGCCGTAGCACAGCAATTTGCGCCATTCGCCGGAGGCCTTGCGGTGCGAAGGGACGCCAATACACCTTGATTAATGCAGGGCCGTCGTGCTGAGTTCGTTCTGTATGCTTTTGAAATGATCGAGCCGTTCGATCTCGCGGTCGAGCTCGGAGCCTTCCTTTTCGGAAAGCTTGGCCTGCATTTCTGCGATCGCGTCGGCGAACTGGGCCCGATCGAGGTCCTCCAGCGAGGTGGCGACGTCGGCCAGAACCGTGAGACCTCGGGTCGACATTTCCGCAAGGCCGCCGAGCACGATGATCTTCTCTCTCTTGCCGCCGGTGATCACGGTCAGAATGCCCGGCCGCATCGCTGCCACGACCGGCGCATGCCCGGCCAGCACGCCGAAATCGCCCTCGAGACCAGGGATATCGACCTGATCGACCTCGCCGGAAAAAGCCAGCCTTTCGGGCGAGACGAGGTCGAAGTGGAACGTGGCCATGGGTGTCTTCCTTACGCCGCCTCGGCCGCGAGCTTCTTGCCCTTTTCGACCGCCTCTTCGATGGTACCGACCATATAGAAGGCGGCTTCCGGCAAGTGGTCGTACTTGCCCTCACACAATCCCCGGAAGCCCTTGATCGTGTCGGCGAGTTCGACGAACTTTCCGGGCGAACCGGTGAACACCTCGGCGACGTGGAACGGCTGCGACAGGAAGCGTTCGACCTTGCGGGCGCGCGCCACCGTCAGCTTGTCCTCCTCCGACAATTCGTCCATGCCGAGAATGGCGATGATGTCCTGCAACGACTTGTAGCGCTGCAACACCTGCTGAACCATTCGCGCGGTGTTGTAATGCTCTTCACCGACCACGAGCGGGGAGAGCATGCGGGAGGTCGAATCGAGCGGATCCACCGCGGGATAGATGCCCTTTTCCGAAATGGCGCGCGACAGCACGGTGGTTGCGTCCAGATGGGCGAACGACGTCGCGGGCGCCGGGTCGGTCAAGTCGTCGGCCGGCACGTAGATGGCTTGCACGGAGGTGATCGAACCCTTGTGGGTGGTGGTAATGCGCTCCTGCAGCGCGCCCATGTCGGTGGCAAGCGTCGGCTGATAGCCCACCGCCGAAGGGATGCGGCCGAGCAGAGCCGACACTTCCGAGCCCGCCTGGGTGAAGCGGAAGATGTTGTCGACGAAGAACAGCACGTCCTGGCCCTGGTCGCGGAAGTGCTCGGCGACCGTAAGGCCGGTGAGGCCGACCCGGGCACGCGCGCCTGGCGGTTCGTTCATCTGACCGAACACGAGCGCGCATTTCGACTTCACGTTCGGATCGGGATTGTGCGGATCGGCATTGACCTTCGACTCAATGAACTCGTGATAGAGATCGTTGCCTTCGCGGGTACGCTCGCCGACACCGGCGAACACCGAGTAGCCGCCATGCGCCTTGGCGACGTTGTTGATCAGTTCCTGGATCAGCACGGTCTTGCCGACGCCGGCGCCGCCGAACAGACCGATCTTGCCGCCCTTGGCATAAGGCGCCAGCAGATCCACGACCTTGATGCCGGTGACGAGAATTTCGGCTTCGGTCGACTGGTCGGTATAGAGCGGCGCTTCCTGGTGGATCGCACGCAGGTCTTCCGCGACAACCGGGCCGGCTTCGTCCACGGGCTCGCCGATCACGTTCATGATGCGGCCGAGCGTGCCCGCACCGACCGGCACGCGGATCGGCGCGCCGGTGTCGGTAACTTCCTGGCCGCGAACCAGACCTTCGGTCGTATCCATGGCGATGGTGCGCACCGTGGATTCGCCGAGATGCTGGGCGACCTCGAGCACCAGGCGGTTGCCGGCGTTCTTGGTCTCGATCGCATTGAGAATGGCCGGCAAATGGCCTTCGAACTGCACGTCGACGACAGCGCCGATGACTTGCGTGATGTGTCCGGTCTGATTGGCGGGTGTGGCCATAAAACTCTCTCCTTCGAATTCGTAATCTCAAACGGCCGTTGCGGTTCTCAGACCGCCTCGGCCCCGGAGATGATCTCGATCAGTTCCTTGGTAATCATCGCCTGACGGGTCCGGTTGTAGACCAGCGTCTGCTTGCGGATCATCTCGCCGGCATTGCGTGTGGCGTTGTCCATCGCGCTCATCTGGGCGCCATAGAACGAGGCGTTGTTCTCCAGAAGTGCGCGGAAGACCTGCACTGCGAGGTTGCGCGGCAACAGGCGCGGCAGGATCTCGTCTTCTTCCGGCTCGTATTCGTAGGCGGCAGCGGCCCCGGCAGTGCCCGGCGCCGTTTCCTCCACCACCAGCGGAATGATCTGCTGAGCGGTCGGGACCTGCGCAATCACCGACTTGAAGCGTGAATAGAACAGCGTGCAGACGTCGAATTCACCGGATTCAAAACGCGCGATGACCTTCCTGGCGATGTCCTCGGCATTGACGAAGCCGAGCTGGCGGACCGAACGAAGCTCGACGGTTTCGATGATTTGCTTTTCGAAAGTACGGCGCAGCTGATCGAACCCCTTGCGGCCGACGCAGAAGAACTTGACCTCCTTGCCCTGGTTGGCAAGGTTCAGCGCGTGTTCGCGGGCAAGCCGCACGATCGCGGAATTGAACGCCCCGCACAGCCCGCGTTCGCCGGTGCAGACCAGGAGCAGATGCACCTGATCCTTGCCGGTGCCGGCCAACAGCGCCGGCGCGCCGGGCGAGCTCGCTGCGGCGGCGGCAATGCCGGAGATCACCGCATCCATCTTTTCCGCATAGGGCCGCGCGGCTTCCGCGGCAGTCTGCGCGCGGCGCAGCTTCGACGCTGCCACCATCTGCATCGCTTTGGTGATCTTCTGCGTCGCCTTGGTGGAGGCGATGCGGACCCGCATGTCTTTCAAGCTGGCCATTGCGGCTGTCTTATCCTGTAGTCGATCCCGGTTCCCTGCCCCTTTCGGGGGAGGCGGTAATGAGAGGGTTTTCGCTATGCGAACGTCTTGGCGTAACCCTCGACCACGCTCTTCAGTTTGCCTGCGGTTTCGTCGCCAAGATCGCGGCTGTCGCGGATGGCATTGAGGATGTCGACATTCTTGCCACGCAACACCGACAGCAAGCCGTCCTCGAACGCCCGCACCTTGCCGAGCGGAAGCGCGTCGAGATAGCCGTTGGTGCCGGCCCAGATCACGCACACCTGCTCTTCCATCTTCAGCGGCGAGAATTGCGGCTGCTTCAGCAGTTCGGTCAGGCGCGAGCCGCGATTGAGCAGGCGCTGGGTCGAGGCGTCGAGGTCGGAGCCGAACTGCGCGAACGCGGCCATTTCGCGGTACTGCGCGAGCTCGCCCTTGATCTTGCCGGCAACCTTCTTCATCGCCTTGGTCTGCGCCGACGATCCGACGCGCGACACCGACAGACCGACGTTCACCGCCGGACGGATACCCTGGAAGAACAGATCGGTCTCGAGGAAGATCTGGCCATCGGTAATCGAGATCACGTTGGTCGGAATGTAGGCCGACACGTCGTTGGCCTGGGTTTCGATCACCGGCAACGCCGTGAGCGAACCGGAACCCTGGTCCTTGTTGAGCTTGGCCGCGCGCTCGAGCAGGCGCGAATGCAGATAGAACACGTCGCCCGGATAGGCTTCGCGGCCCGGCGGACGGCGCAGGAGGAGCGACATCTGGCGATAGGCGACGGCCTGCTTGGAAAGGTCGTCATAGATGATGACCGCGTGCATGCCGTTGTCGCGGAAGTATTCGCCCATGGTGCAGCCGGTGAACGGCGCGATATATTGCATCGGCGCCGGATCGGACGCGGTGGCGGCGACCACGATCGAATATTCGAGCGCGCCCTGCTCTTCGAGCACCTTGACGAACTGCGCCACGGTGGAACGCTTCTGGCCGATCGCGACATAGACGCAATACAGCTTGATGTTCTCGTCTTTCTGCGCGTTGAGCGGCTTCTGATTGAGAATGGTGTCGAGCGCGATCGCGGTCTTGCCGGTCTGGCGGTCGCCGATGATCAATTCGCGCTGGCCGCGGCCGATCGGGATCAGCGCGTCGATCGCCTTCAGCCCGGTCGCCATCGGCTCGTTGACCGACTTGCGCGGAATGATGCCGGGCGCCTTGACGTCGACGCGCCGGCGTTCGGTGGCCTGGATCGGACCCTTGCCGTCGATCGGATTGCCGAGCGCATCGACCACGCGTCCGAGCAGGCCCTTGCCCACCGGCGTATCGACGATGGCGCGGGTCCGCTTGACGGTCTGGCCTTCCTTGATCTCGCGGTCGGCGCCGAAAATCACGATACCGACGTTGTCGGTTTCGAGGTTCAGCGCCATTCCGCGGGTGCCGTTTTCGAACTCGACCATTTCGCCGGCCTGGACGTTGTCGAGGCCGTAGACGCGGGCAATGCCGTCGCCAACGGACAGCACCTGTCCAACTTCGGAAACTTCGGCCTCCTGGCCGAAATTCTTGATCTGATCCTTGAGGATCGCGGAAATTTCCGCGGCGCGGATGTCCATCAGCCTGCCTCTTTCATCGCGTGCTTGATCGAATTGAGTTTGGTGCGAAGCGAACTATCCACCATGCGGCTGCCAAGCTTGACGACAAGGCCGCCGATGATCGAGGGATCGACATTCACATTGAGCGCGACGTCCTTGCCTGTCACCGACTTGAGCGCGGCCTTGAGGACGTCGAGATTCTTTTCACTGAGATTTTCGGCCACCATGACATCGGCGGTCGCCTCACCCTTGAACTTCGCCACCAGCGCGCGGAACGCGCGGATCACGTCGCCGACCGCGAACAGGCGCCGGTTGGCGGTCAGAACTCTGAGGAAATTTGCGGAAATGCCGGAGATACCGGACTTGTCGAGCACCGCCGCCAACGCTTTCGACTGAGTTTCGGCGGAAAAAACCGGGCTGCGGACGAGCCGTTTCAGATCGGCGCTGTCTGCCAGCATCGCCTCGAACCTGTCGAGATCGGCCTTGACCGCGTCGACGGACCTTTCGTCGCGCGCCAGTTCAAACAGGGCCGTTGCATAACGACCGGACACCCCGGAAACGGACGGATTTTCAGCAGCCACAAGCGCGCTCTTTATTGGTGTCAAACTCGCAAGGGAAAAACCGTCGCCAAGATGCGGCGCCTAGCGATCCAAGCCCTTGGAATTCAAGCGGGACTTCGATTTTCGACCGGCACGGGCTGTGCCGGGGCCGTTAAAATCGCGCGTTTAGCTAACATAGCAAGAGCGCAGGTGCAACATGACGGCAAGCGTCGGCGCTGCCTTGTCGCAGGCCCGTCGCAGGACTTCGCCGGCTCGCCGCCAGGATGAATTCACCTTGGCTCCAAATGCTGCGCGCCCGATCGCGAGATGACCGTTCATCCACCCCTTCCAGACTGGTTGTAGATCACCCCGATACCTCCTCGAGAAGCGGCGGAGCCTGCCGAGCCATTCCATTATCGCATTACTTCCCGAAGACTTGACGCGGCTGGCGATGACTTAGCTTTTCTGTAATTCCAAGTATTGGATAGTTAAAAGAATACCAAAATAGAAGATGAGGCAGGATTGATGGGCTATCCATGTTCGATAACAGAATATTTCAGTCCGCCATAATCCGATCTACTGCCAATTTTACGCCTTATTCGATCACCAAACGGCAGCCTCCTCTGCATGGGGTGGGGGTTCCACTTGCCGCTAGCGTGGCATTACTAGAGTGAGGGACTGATATATATGCTGAAACTCAACAAGCAGACACTGGGAAATCTAACCCGGTCGCGAACGGCGCTAGTTCTTTTTGCCGCAACTGTTCTGGCCGGCGGAGTTAGCACGGAAGCCTCGGCCAGGTCTCATCATCGTCACCACGGACACCAGCAGGTAGTCCGGTCCTCCGACGGATTTTCGTCCTGGCGTGACTCCAATGCCTCGATCGGCTCCGGATCCGGACGAACCTTCACCGGCATGGCCTCCTTCTATGGCAACGAGTCCGGAAGCAAGACTGCCTCCGGCCAGCGCTTCAACCAGAACGCCATGACCGCGGCGCACCGCAGCCTGCCGTTCGGCACCAAGCTCCGGGTCACCCACGGCGACCGCAGCGTCATCGTCACGATCAACGACCGCGGCCCGTTCGTCCGCGGCCGGGTGCTCGACCTGTCCACGGGCGCCGCCCGGGCGATCGGCCTGACCAGCGCGGGCGTCGGCCGCGTGGTCGCCGAGGTCATCTCGTAACGGCGCATCACAACGCCACTTTCCTGCAAAAAGATGCTCTGAGCGTTGCGGTCTCAAAGGACCGCCGACCTTCTCACGCGCACTGAAAGAAGCCTGCCGTTGCAAATTGACGGCAGGCTTTTTCTGCTTTTTCGCCTCATAGGAAGCTCTGCGGATCGACGTCGACCTCGAGCTTGAGATTGCCTTTGGCCCTGGGGCCTGCGGCAAGCCATTCCCGCAAATAGACCGACAGGTCGACATTGCGCAGCGACTTCACCAGCAGGCGGAACCGGTAACGGCCCTTGATCACCGCGAGCGGGGCCTCGGCCGGACCCAGCACCTGGATCCGTTCATCAACCGGGGCGACGGCGGCGAGCTTGCGCGCAAAGCCTTCCGCCGTGGGCCGATCGCCGGCGGAAACGATCAGGCTGGCCAGCCGGCCGAATGGCGGATAGTGGGTGCGCTCACGAATTTCGATTTCGCTGGCATAAAATGCCTCCCGGTCGCAGGCCACCAGCGCCTTCATGACGGGATGTTCCGGCTGGTGGGTCTGCAGATATCCGACGCCCCTGCCCTGATCGCGCCCGGCGCGTCCGATCACCTGGTTGAGGAGTTGAAAGGTGCGCTCGGCGGCGCGCGGATCGCCATTGCTGAGACCAAGATCGGCATCCACCACGCCGACCAGATTGAGCCGCGGAAAATGATGGCCTTTGGCCACCAATTGCGTGCCGATGATGATATCGACGCGGCCTTCCGCGATCTCATTCAGCTCGCTGCGCATGGTCTCGACCGAGGTGATCAGATCGCTCGACAGCACCATGGTGCGCGCATCGGGGAACAAGCCTGCCGCCTCCTCCTGCAATCGTTCGACGCCGGGGCCGACGGCGACCAGCGATTCTTCCGCGGCGCAATTCGGACAGACATGCGGGCGCGGCATCGAGAAGCCGCAATGGTGGCAGACAAGCCGCTGCCGAAACCGATGGTCGACCAGCCAGGCATCGCAAATCGTGCAGGCGAAGCGATGGCCGCAGGCCCGGCACAGCGTCAGCGGCGCATAGCCGCGCCGGTTCAGGAACAACAGGGCCTGCTCGCGCCGCTCGACGGCAAAGCGGATCTGCTCGGCGAGCTGTGGCGAGATGAAGCGGCCGCGTGGCGGCGCCTCGCGCCGCAAATCGATCGCCTCGATATGCGGCATGTGCTGGCCGCCAAACCGCGACGGCAACACGATCCGCTGGTAGCGGCCTTTGCGCGCATTCACCTCGGTCTCGATCGAGGGTGTCGCGGAGGCCAGCACGATCGGGATTTTGGCGATATGCGCGCGCACCACCGCCATGTCGCGGGCGTGGTAATGCGCGCCGTCCTCCTGCTTGTAGGCCTGGTCATGCTCCTCGTCGACGACGATCAGGCCGAGATCGGCATAGGGCAAGAACAGCGCCGAGCGCGCGCCGACCACGACGGGTGCCTGGCCGGCGGAGATCGCGGCCCAATTGCGCTGGCGGGTGCGAGGGGTCAGTTCGGAATGCCATTCCAGCGGTCGCACGCCGAAGCGCCGCGCGAAACGATCGAGGAACTGACCGGTAAGCGCAATCTCCGGCATCAGGATCAGCGACTGCTTGCCGCGGCGGATCACCTCCGCGATCGCCTCGAAATAGACTTCGGTCTTGCCCGAGCCCGTCACACCGTCGAGCAGCGCGACATGAAAACTGCCATTGGCCGCCAGCGCTCGCATGGCGTCGACCGCGACGCGCTGCTGACGGGAAAATTCAGGCATGGCGAAGGCTGGATCGGGCGCGGGCGGGGCCGGCGCGGCAGGTAATGCTTCGGCCACCAGCGTGCCTTCGTCGACGAGACCATCGACGACCCCGACACTGACGCCGGCTTCCCTCGCGGCGTCAGCCTTGCCGTGCAGCAAGCCGTCCGACAATAATTCGATCAGCCGGCGTCGCGCCGGCGTCATGCGCTGCGGGGCCTTTCCGACCAGCCTCACGCCCATCCGCAGCCGCTCCGGCCCCATATGTTCGCCCATCCGCAGGCACATCCGCAGCACCATGCCGCGGGCCGACAGCGTGTAATTGGCGACCCAATCGACAAGCGCACGCAGCTCGGCCTTCAGGGGCGGAACATCGAGTTTTTCACCGACATCCTTGAGGCGATTGTGCAGGCGTGGGTCGGGATTATGGTTCTCCGCCCACACTACCGCGACCACCTCACGCGGTCCGAGCGGCACACAGACGACGTCACCGGGCGCCAGTTCCATGCCGCGCGGCACGCGATAGGAATAGTTCTGATCGAGCGCAACCGGCACCAGTACATCGACGACTTGCGTCGATGCGACGGATGACGATGAGGCGCGCGGAGAGTGATCCATCGGAGAATCGGATGAGGCCAATCTGGTGTCCCGGTTCCGGCATTCGTATCATATCGCGCGGGTTCGTTTACGAATGTCAGAGCCAGAGGGACACTATATGATTCTGGTTCGGTTCGACTCTGACGTTCCTTCTGGGAAATTGCGGCGAAACTGAAATGAACGTCAGATTGGCTGCATTAGACTTATGCGTCGGGCTGGACCAGCAGGCCGGAGCAATATCGCACGATTATTCGGCGTCGCCGCACCGGTTCACCAAAGCTAAACGACCCCGATGTGATAGTATTGGTTGATGCAATAGCAAAGACAGCCTATGGCCAAGCCAAGCCCCTCGATAAAGCCGGTTGAACTTCCCTGCGCCGACCACAATCTGGCGTCGGAAATGCTGCGATGGCTTTCGCATCTGCGCGCCGAACGCAGGCTGTCGCCGAAAACGTCGGAAGCCTACGCCCGCGACGTCCGTCAATTCCTGGAGTTCCTCGCCGAACATTGGGGCAGGCGCGTAACCATTGCCGGATTTGCCACGCTTGAGGCCAGCGACGTGCGGGCATTCATGGCGATGCGGCGAGCCTCCGACATCGGCGGCCGCTCGCTGATGCGCGCGCTGGCGGGAATGCGCTCGTTCGGACGCTTCCTGGAACGCGAAGGCAAGGGGAAGCTCGGCGCGCTCTCCGCGATACGCGCGCCCAAGATCGGCAAGAGCCTGCCGAAACCGCTCCCGATGGCCTCCGCCAAACGTCTTGCCGATGCCGACGAACGCGCCGGCGAAGACAGCGAACCCTGGATCTGGGCACGCGACGCCGCCGTCATGGCGCTGCTCTACGGATCGGGGCTACGTATCTCCGAAGCGCTCGGCCTGAAGCGCCGCGATGTACCCCTGCCCGGCGTGGGCGACGTGCTGGTCGTCACCGGCAAGGGCAACAAGACCCGCATGGTGCCGGTGCTGCAGAATGTGCTGGGGCTGATTCAGGAATATGTGGCGATGTGTCCGCACCCGCTTCCCGCGGAGGGCCCGATCTTTGTCGGTGCACGGGGCGGTCCGCTGAGCGCGCGCATCATTCAGCTCACCATGGAACGGTTGCGCGGGTCGCTCGGGCTTCCCGACAGCGCGACACCGCACGCGCTGCGGCATTCGTTTGCCACGCACCTGCTGTCCCGCGGCGGCGACCTGCGTGCGATCCAGGAGTTGCTCGGCCACGCTTCGCTATCGACCACCCAGATTTATACCGGGATCGACACCGAACGCCTTCTGGAAGTCTACCGCACCGCGCATCCCCGCGCCTGAAACCGTCCCCTTTTCCGCAACTGCTGGCTCTTGCGCTTGCCATGTTGTTCGGTCCATCGTCTTGTTGGTCGACATTGCGTTGGACAGGATGGGGAGAGAATCGTGAGCGCACATGAGAGCATGGAGCAAGCCGAACACGCCGAACATGCATCCAGCGAAAACAGGAAAATTGCGCTGTTGATTGCGGTGATCGCACTGTTTCTTGCGCTATCGGAGACGCTGGGCAAGGGCGCCCAGACCGAAGCGATCAGCAAAAATGTCGAGGCATCGAATCTTTGGGCATTCTTTCAGGCCAAGAGCATAAGGCGAACCGTCGTTCAGGCGGCGTCGGATCAGGCGAAACTGAGCCTGGGCACCGTAGCAGACGATGCCGCCAAGGCAGCACTGCAAAAGCAGATCGAGGAGTGGCAGAAGACCGCCGCGCGCTACCGATCAGAACCCGAAACGGGCGAAGGCACCGAACAATTGTCCGAACGAGCCAGGCACGCCGAGGAAGAACGCGACCTCGCGGCCGCGAAGTATCATCACTTCGAACTGGCCTCGGCCGCCTTCCAGATCGCGATCGTGCTTGCTTCGGCCACCATCATCACCGGCATCATCGCGCTCGCCTGGATTTCCGGCCTTTTGACATTGGCCGGTCTCGGTTTCACGGTCCTTGGGGTGTTCGCGCCTCACGCGTTGCATCTGGCCATGTAGGAAGAGCGGTTGAGCGACGATCGATTCCGATTCCGCGCAACGGATCAGAGGCTCGATTCAGCGCGCCTCGTGCACGCTCTTGCGGAAGCGCTGGATCAGCCGCAGCATCCGCGATGACCAGCCGCCGCCGTCGCCTCGCAGAATTTCGAGGATGCGGCGCTTGAACGGCTCGACCAGCGCGTCCGCTCTGGCACGCAATTCCATGACGAATTCATAGAGCCTTTCGAACCACCCCATTTCCAGGAGCTTCGGCCGCGTCACGTCGAAGACGAAGGCGGTGACGCCGACGCCGACGAATTTGGCGAACAGGATCGTGAAAACGGCGCTCGTCCAGTATTCATGGGCGAGCAGCCAAAATCCGACGAGCTTCAACGGGAAGAGTGGTATGACCGGAACGATGAAGACGATCAGCGTCATCGCCGGCGACAGCGTGTCGACGCGCTCGGCCAGCCAATGCTTGAAAGCGCGCAGCGGAATCTTTTCCACCACCCAAGCCACGATCGGCTCGAGGTGATCCCACAACCAGGCTTCGATCAGGAAGATGACCGCAAGCAGAACCCAGATCGGTTGAAGAAGGCGGCGCAGCATCGATCTCATTTCCGGCCCAGTGTCTGCCGGGCAATGATCACATATGGATTGCGCGTTTGCCAACCGCAAGCGCAGCTTCTTTCACTGCTTCCGAACGGGTCGGGTGGGCATGGCAAGTTCGTGCCAAATCCTCGGCTGAACCTCCAAACTCCATCAATACGGCGGCTTCATGGATCATTTCGCCCGCTTCCCGGCCAATTATGTGCACTCCAAGCACCCTGTCGGTCTTCGCATCTGCGAGAATCTTCACGAAACCGTCAGTGGTCTGGTTGACCTTGGAGCGGCCGTTGGCAGTAAACGGAAATTTGCCAGACGTGTAAGCTATACTGGCCTGCTTCAGTTCCTCCTCGGTCTTGCCGACCGACGATACTTCGGGAGTGGTGTAGACCACCGCCGGAATCACATCGTAATTCACATGGCCGGCCTGGCCGGCGAGGATTTCGGCAACGGCAACGCCTTCGTCCTCGGCCTTGTGCGCGAGCATCGGTCCCGCGACGACGTCGCCAATTGCGTAAATTCCCTTCACGCTTGTCGCGAAATGCACATCGATCTGCACTCGACCGCGATTGTCGAGCGCGATGCCAGCTTCCTTCAGACCCAGGCCCTCGGTGAAGGGGACACGGCCGATCGCGACCAGCACGACATCGGCTTCCAGCTTTTCCGGTTGCCCGCCACTGGCCGGCTCGACCCGGGCGATGAGTGTCTTTCCGGAAAGTTCGACGCTGGTAAGCTTGGCGCCAAGCTTGAATGCAAAACCCTGCTTCTCGAGGATACGTTGGAATTGCCTAGCGACCTCGCCATCCATTCCCGGCAGGATGCGATCGAGAAATTCCACCACCGTGACCTTGGCGCCGAGACGATGCCACACCGAGCCAAGCTCAAGTCCGATCACCCCGGCGCCGACGACCAGAAGCCGACCGGGCACCTTGTCGAGCGAGAGCGCGCCGGTCGACGAAACGATGCGCTTCTCGTCGATCTCGATGCCCTTGAGCTTTGCGACATCGGAGCCGGTGGCGATGACGATGTTTTTGGTTTCGACGACCTGGGTCTTGCCGTCACTGGCGGATACTTCGACCTTCCCGGTGCCGAGTATCCTTGCCTTGCCGGTGATCACATCGATCTTGTTCTTCTTCATCAGGAACTCGACGCCCTTGACGTTGCCGTCGATGCCCTGCTGCTTGAAATTCATCATCGCGGGCAGATCGAGCTTCGGCGCCGGAACGCTGATGCCCATCTTCGCAAAGGAGTGCGCCGCCTCTTCGAACATTTCGGAAGCATGCAAGAGCGCCTTTGACGGCATGCAGCCGATGTTCAGACAGGTGCCGCCGAGGGTCGCGTTCTTTTCGACCACCGCGACCTTCATGCCGAGCTGCGCCGCGCGGATCGCGCACACATATCCGCCCGGACCGGTGCCGATGACAACAAGATCGTAGGTGGCCATGATTGAAGTCTCTTGGATGAGAATGTTTGAGAGATCCCTAAGCGCGACCGCATTCGATCGCCTGGCTATCGCGCTTCAGCTTTTTCCTTGAGCATGAGCTTCTCGAAAAACCGGTTTCGACTTTTTCGGATCATGCTTCAGCGCCCGCCCGACACGTCGAGAATGGCGCTGGTCACATACGATGCTTGGTCTGACATCAGCCAGACAATGGCGTTGGCGATTTCGTCCGCAGTGCCGACGCGCTTCATCGGCACCATGTGGCTGAGCCGGTGTGCGCGATCGGGCTCGCCGCCCGAAGCATGAATTTCGGTATCGATAAGTCCTGGCCGGATCGCCGCAACGCGGATACCTTCGCCGGCGACTTCGTATCCGAGCCCCAACGTGAACGAATCGATGGCTCCTTTGGATGCCGCGTAATCGACATAGGTGTTGGGAGAACCGAGTTTGGCCGCGACCGACGACACGTTGACGATGACCCCGCCCTTGCCGCCGTGACGGGTCGACATCCGTTTCACCGCCTCGCGGGCACAGAGAATGCTGCCGGTGACGTTGACGGCCATCATGCGCTGAATTCGTTCGGCGGACATTTCATCGACCCGCGAGGTTGTCCCGACGATGCCGGCATTGTTGACGAGCGCGGCCAGAGTCCCGAAGCCATCGGCAGCCTTGAACAGGGCGAGGATGTCCTTCTCGATGCCGACATCGCATTTCTCGGCAATCGCCTTGCCGCCCATGGCGGCGATGGCCGAGACTGCGCTCTGGGCCGCAGCCTCATTGCTGGCATAGCCGATGCAAACCCGGTAGCCGCGGGACGCGGCGGCAAGCGCGGTGGCGCGGCCGATGCCGCGGCTTCCGCCGGTGATGATCACAACCTTGTCGGTCAAGACAACCTCCACGATCCGGACGCAGTTACGGGAAGAGCCGCAGCGAAGTTACTGCGGTCGGGATGGGCGAGAACTCCTGGGATTGCACTCGCGCAATTGCTGTTTGTTGTTCGTGGCATGATCCTGCTTCCTCCGGATCATGCGCTACAGATCGAGCACCAGCCGCGCCGGATCCTCGAGAAATTCCTTCACGCGCACCAGGAAGGTCACCGCTTCCTTGCCGTCGATGACCCGGTGGTCGTAGGAAAGCGCCAGGTACATCATCGGACGAATTTCGACCTTGCCGCCGATCGCCATCGGCCGCTCCTGGATCTTGTGCATGCCGAGAATGCCGGATTGCGGCGCATTCAGGATCGGCGTCGACATCAACGAGCCATAGATGCCGCCATTGGTGATGGTGAAAGTGCCGCCCTGCATTTCTTCGATCTTGAGCTGGCCGTCACGGGCGCGCCGGCCAAAATCAGCGACGCTTTTCTCGATGTCTGCGATCGACTTGTGATCGCAGTCCCGAACGACCGGGACGACGAGGCCCCTGTCCGTGCCGACGGCGATGCCGATGTGGTAATAGTTCTTGTAGATCAGGTCGGTGCCGTCGATCTCGGCGTTGACGGCCGGTATGTCCTTTAGCGCCTGGACGCAGGCCTTGGTGAAGAAGCCCATGAAGCCCAGCTTGATGCCGTGCTTCTTCTCGAACACGTCCTTGTACTGGGACCGCATCGCCATGACGTGGCTCATGTCGACCTCGTTGAAGGTCGTGAGCATGGCCGCGGTATTCTGGACGTCCTTGAGGCGGCGCGCGATGGTCTGGCGCAGCCGCGTCATTTTCACCCGCTCTTCCCGCGCCGCGTCGTCGGCGGGCGAAGGCGCGCGGACCTGCACTGCGGCCGCGGGCTGATTGACCGGCGTGGGCGCCGAGGCAGCCTTCTCGATCGCGGCCAGCATGTCGCCCTTGGTGACGCGGCCGTCCTTGCCCGAGCCGGGCACGGTCGTGGCATCGATCCCGCTCTCGGCCGAGAGCTTGCGTACCGAGGGCGCGAGCGGCGCATCGACGGGCGGCGCCTTGGGGGCTGGCGCAGGCGCAGGAGGCGGTGGAGCCGCCGCCTTGGCGGGCGCGGCGGCCGGCTTGGCGGCAGCCCCCCCTGCACCATCATTGATCTGACCGAGCAGCGCGCCGACCGCGACGGTTTCGCCGTCCTTGGCGATGATGTCGCCGAGCGTGCCTGCGGAAGGAGACGGGACCTCGATCGTAACCTTGTCGGTCTCGAGTTCGACAAGGGGCTCGTCGACCGCGACGGAATCGCCCGCCTTCTTGAACCACCGGCCTATGGTGGCTTCGGTCACGGATTCGCCGAGTGTCGGCACGCGAATTTCAGTCATCGTTTGCTTCCTCAAAATGTGCTGCAGGATCAACGCCTGCAAATCCGTGATCCGCCGATCCGCATAAATTCAAGATCAGAAGGCGACGCGGGTACTGGATGCCCCGCTTTCGCGGGGCATGAAGGTTTTCGTCAATTTAGTTCAGCGCGTCGTCCAGCAACGCCTTGAGCTGCGCCAGGTGCTTCGACATCAGACCGGTGGCGGTTGCGGCCGAGGCCGCACGCCCGGCATAGCGCGGACGCTTGTTTGCCGCGTTGACCTGGTTAAGCACCCATTCGAGATACGGCTCGATGAAATGCCAGGCGCCCATGTTGCGCGGCTCTTCCTGACACCAGACGAGTTCGGCGTTCTTGAAACGGCCGAGTTCCGCCACCAGCGCCTTCAACGGCACCGGATAAAGCTGCTCGATCCGCATCAGATAGATGTCGTCGACGCCACGCTTCTCGCGCTCCTCGTAAAGATCGTAATAGACCTTGCCCGAGCAGAGCACGACGCGGCGGATCTTCTCGTCGCCCACCAGCTTGATCTTCTCGTCCGGCAGCATCTGGGCGTCGTCATAGAGAATGCGATGGAACGTCGTTGCCTTGCCGAGTTCGTCCAGGCGCGAGACGGCGCGCTTGTGCCGCAACAGCGACTTCGGCGTCATCAGGATAAGGGGCTTGCGAATCTCCCGATGCAGCTGGCGCCGCAGCACATGGAAATAATTGGCCGGCGTCGTGGGATAGACGACCTGCATGTTGTCTTCGGCGCACATCTGCAAATAGCGCTCGAGCCGAGCGGAAGAATGCTCCGGTCCCTGGCCCTCGTAGCCATGCGGCAACAAGCATACGAGACCGGACATGCGCAGCCACTTGCGCTCGCCCGAGGAGATGAACTGGTCGAACAGGACCTGCGCGCCGTTGGCGAAATCGCCGAACTGGGCCTCCCACATGGCAAGCGCGTTCGGCTCCGCCAGCGAATAGCCGTACTCGAAGCCGAGCACCGCTTCCTCGGACAGCAGCGAATTGATGACCTCGTAGTGGCCCTGATCGCTGCCCAGATGATTGAACGGCGTGTAGCGGCTTTCATCCTCCTGGTCGATCAGCACCGAATGGCGTTGCGAGAAGGTGCCGCGCTCGGAGTCCTGGCCGGACAGCCGCACGTGATGGCCTTCCTGCAACAGCGTACAGAAGGCCAGCGCCTCGCCGGTCGCCCAGTCGATGCCGCTGCCGCTGTCGATCGCCTTCGCCCGGTTCTCGAGGAACCGCTGGATCGTGCGATGAACCCGGAAACCGTCCGGCACCCTGGTGATCTTGCGGCCGATATCCTTGAGGATGGCGACATCGACGCCCGTGACGCCGCGCCGGGCGTCCTCCTCCTGATCGGCGATCTTGAAGCCAGCCCATTTGCCGTCGAGCCAGTCGGCCTTGTTGGGCTTGTAGCCGGCGCCGGCTTCCAGCTCGGCGTCGAGCCGCGCGCGCCAGTCGGCCTTGGCCTTTTCGACCTCGCCCTCCGTCATCACGCCCTCGGCGATCAGCCGCCTGGCATAGATTTCCAGCGTGGAGGGATGCGAGGCGATCTTCTTGTACATCACCGGCTGGGTGAAAGCCGGCTCGTCGCCCTCGTTGTGACCGTGGCGGCGATAGCAGAACATGTCGATGACGACGGGCTTGTGGAATTTCTGCCGGAACTCGGTTGCGACCTTTGCCGCGAACACCACCGCTTCCGGATCGTCGCCGTTCACGTGGAAGATCGGCGCGTCGATCATTTTCGCGACGTCCGAGGGATAGGGCGAGGAACGCGAATAGCGCGGATAGGTGGTGAATCCGATCTGGTTGTTGACGATGAAATGCACGGAGCCGCCGGTGCGATAACCCTTCAGGTCGGAGAGGCTGAAGCATTCGGCCACCACGCCCTGGCCGGCGAATGCAGCATCGCCATGCATCAGGAGCGGGAGCACTGAAATCCGCATGTCCGGCGGATCGCCATGCTGGTCCTGCTTGGCGCGCACCTTGCCGAGCACGACGGGATCGACGATCTCCAGATGCGACGGGTTGGCGGTCAGCGACAGATGGATCCTGTTGTTGTCGAATTCGCGATCCGACGACGCGCCGAGATGGTATTTGACGTCGCCGGATCCCTCGACCGCGTCGGGATTGGCAGAGCCGCCCTTGAACTCGTGGAACAGCGCGCGATGCGGCTTGCCCATCACCTGGGTCAGCACGTTGAGGCGGCCGCGATGCGGCATGCCGACGACGATTTCCTTCACGCCGAGATTGCCGCCGCGCTTGATGATCTGCTCGAGAGCGGGAATCAGCAATTCGGCGCCGTCGAGACCGAAGCGCTTGGTGCCGGTGAATTTGAGATCACAGAATTTCTCGAAGCCTTCGGCTTCGATCAGCTTGTTGAGGATCGCGCGACGGCCCTCGCGGGTGAACGAGATTTCCTTGTCCGGCCCCTCGATCCGCTCCTGTATCCAGGATTTCTGGGCGGCATTGGAGATATGCATGAATTCGACGCCGAGCGTCTGGCAGTAGGTGCGCTCGCAGATCGCGACGATTTCGCGCAAGGTGCCGTATTCGAGGCCAAGCACGTGATCGAGGAAGATCTTTCGATCGTAATCGGCCTCGGTGAAGCCGTAGGATCGCGGATCCAGCTCCTCGCGGTCGCGTGGCGCCTCGATGCCGAGCGGATCGAGCTTGGCGTGAAAATGGCCGCGCATGCGGTAGGCGCGGATCAGCATCAGGGCGCGCACGGAGTCGCGGGTGGCCTGGTGAACGTCGGCCGCGGTAAGTTCCGCGCCCCTGGCCTGCGCCTTGGCCGCAAGTTTGGTGCCAACAGCCTTTTCGACCTCGACCCAGTTGCCGTCGAGCGCGGAAGTCAGTTCGTCGCGTGGCGTCAAGGGCCAGTTGTTGCGTCCCCAGGACGGCCCCTGCGCGTTCCTGCGCACGTCGGCCGGCGTATCCTTCAGGCTTTTGAAAAACACCTGCCACTCGGGATCGACGGAGGAGGGATCGTTTTCGTAGCGGGCATAGATATCGTCGATGTAGGTGGCGTTGGTGCCCTGCAAAAAAGAAGAGAGGGCAAAGGCGGCGTTCGCGTCCTGACGAGACATGGGAGCGTCCTGGTGATTTTTGACTTCGCGCTATGCAAAACGGCGCTCTGGCCGGTCCGCAGAGACGAACCAGCGGGAACAAGACCCTTACCCTATTTAAGGCGAATTATCGCGCCGAAAAGCACGAAAAGTTGAATTAGGATTTCAATTTTTCGACAAGCGTCTTTCCGAGCCGCGCAGGTGACGGCGAGACGGTGATTCCGGCCGATTCCATGGCTGCAGCCTTGGAGCCCGCGTCTCCTTTGCCGCCGGAGATGATCGCGCCGGCGTGTCCCATGCGTCGCCCGGGAGGGGCGGTGACGCCCGCAATGAAACCCACCATCGGTTTTTTTCGGCCGCGCTTGGCTTCATCCTTGAGGAACTGGGCCGCGTCTTCCTCGGCGCTTCCGCCAATCTCCCCGATCATGATGATCGAAGTGGTCTTGGGATCGGCCAGGAACATCTCCAGCACGTCGATGAATTCGGTACCCTTGACCGGGTCGCCGCCGATTCCGACCGCGGTCGTCTGGCCAAGCCCCTCCTGCGAGGTCTGGAATACCGCCTCATAGGTCAGCGTGCCCGAGCGCGACACGATGCCGACATTGCCCGGCTTGAAGATATTGGCCGGCATGATGCCGATCTTGCATTCGCCCGCCGTCATGACGCCGGGGCAATTTGGCCCGATCAGGCGGGATTTCGACCCGGAGAGCGATCGCTTGACCCGCACCATGTCGAGCACCGGGATTCCTTCGGTGATGCACACGATCAGCGGAATTTCGGCGTCGATCGCCTCGCAAATGGCATCCGCCGCGCCCGGCGGCGGCACATAGATCACCGATGCATCGGCGCCGGTCTTCCCGCGCGCTTCTGCAACCGTATCGAAGACAGGCAGGCCGAGATGGGTCGAGCCCCCCTTGCCCGGCGAAGTGCCGCCGACCATCCGGGTGCCGTAGGCGATTGCGGCTTCGGAGTGAAACGTGCCGTTCTTGCCGGTAAAGCCCTGGCAGATGACTTTCGTGTTCTTGTCGATCAGGATGGACATGATTGGGATTGCTTTCGCGAGACGATCGGGGTCAGTGAATCCGCCGGTAGACGCCGGTGAGCACGTCGGCCCAGCCCTCCGCGTCAGGCGAGTACTGGATTTTCATCGAGTAGCTGTTGTCGTCGATGACTTCATAGACATGGCGCGCATTGCCGCGCAGCGAGCCGCGCACCAGGATCAGCGTCTTGCCGGTCCAGCCGCCCGAGGCCGGAGAGGGCGGGTAGTAGCCAAGCGAGTCGTGCCAGAACAACTTGTAGAGCCGGTCTTCACGGTCATAGGTGAACACGCCATGCGTGGCGAAGGTCTCCCTGCCGTCGCGGGTCTGGCGCGAATCCTGAATGAGGTAGAAGCCGTTGAGGTCGATGCGAGCCACGACGTGAGAGGTGGCGGGTCCGCCTTCGTTCCAGCGAGAGGCATTGACCATTTCCTCGCCGGCCCACTCGCCCGCGAAAACCGCGAGCTTGCCATGTTCCGGAAGCGGCGTCGGTGCAGCGAGACGGTCT
The DNA here is from genome assembly GCA_963820275.1 of uncultured Alphaproteobacteria bacterium. Taxonomy (GTDB): domain Bacteria; phylum Pseudomonadota; class Alphaproteobacteria; order Rhizobiales; family Xanthobacteraceae; genus Bradyrhizobium. The sequence goes on along the minus strand of CAWFZL010000032.1, from coordinate 99,177 downwards.
GTGGGCATCGGCTTACCCTCCCTTGACGGCCTTGACGATCTTCTGCGCGGCGTCGTCGAGATCGTCCGCCGACAGCACGTTGAGGCCGGATTCGCGGATGATCTTCTTGCCCGCATCCACATTGGTGCCTTCGAGCCGAACCACCAGCGGCACCTTGAGACCGACCTGTTTCACCGCGGCAACGACGCCCTCGGCGATCACGTCGCACTTCATGATGCCACCGAAGATGTTGACCAGAATGCCCTTCACATTGGGATCCGCGGTGATGATCTTGAATGCAGCAGCCACCCTGTCGACGGTGGCGCTACCGCCGACATCGAGGAAATTCGCCGGCTCCATGCCATAGAGCTTGATGATGTCCATGGTCGCCATGGCAAGGCCCGCGCCGTTGACCATGCAGCCGATGGTGCCGTCGAGGGCGACGTAATTGAGTTCGTGTTTGGAAGCCTCGATTTCCTTGGCGTCTTCCTCGGTTTCGTCGCGCAGCGCTACGATCTCGGGATGACGAAACAGCGCATTATCGTCGAACGCCACTTTGGCGTCGAGAACCCGCAGCTGCCCCTGTTTGGTGACGACAAGCGGATTTATCTCGAGCATCGCCATGTCCTTGGCGGTGAAGGCTGCATAGAGCTGCGCCACCAATCGTTCCGCCTGCTTGGCGAGGTCGCCGGACAGCCTCAGCGCCTTCGCAACCGTGCGGCCATGGTGCGGCATGACGCCGGTCGCCGGATCGACAGAGAAGGTGACGATCTTCTCGGGCGTCTTGTGCGCGACGTCCTCGATATTGACGCCGCCTTCGGTCGAAACCACGAAGGACACTTCGGAGGTTTCCCGATTGACAAGGATCGAAAGATAAAACTCATTCTCGATCTCGGAGCCTTCCTCGATGTAGAGCCGGTTGACCTGCTTGCCATGCGGCCCGGTCTGCACTGTCACCAGGGTCGCCCCGAGCATTTGCCTGGCGAATTCGTTGACCTCGGCGACCGACTTGGCGATGCGGACGCCGCCCTTGTCGCCGGCGGAAGCTTCCTTGAACTTGCCCTTGCCGCGTCCGCCGGCGTGGATCTGGCTTTTCACCACCCAGACCGGACCTGGAAGCGCTTTCGCGGCCGCTTCGGAATCGGAGGCCTTCAGGACGGGCACACCCTTCGAGATCGCCACCCCGAACTCGCTCAGGAGTGCCTTGGCCTGATATTCATGGATGTTCATCTGGACGCTCCCCGAACCGTCATGCGCTCAAATCCGCAGACGGCATCCCCTCTGGACTGGTATACCATATGCCACGCCAAGCGCAAATTCCAGAACTACCTTCTATTACAAGGCGTTAGAAAAACCTATTCGGGACCCCGGACCAAGTCGGCCAAAATCCGAAACTCGGATTTTGAAGACCGGCCGGCTCGCCCTTTTCAGCGACCGAGCAGATCCGGAGCGATCTTCTTGCAGGCCTCAACCAGCCCCTGCACCGCCGCGACCGACTTGTCGAAGGCCTCGCGGTCCTTGCCGGAGAGATCGATCTCGACAACTCGCTCCACGCCTTTCGAACCGATCACGACGGGAACGCCGACATACATGTCCCGCACGCTGTATTCGCCGTTGAGGTAGGCGGCGCAGGGCAGCACGCGCTTCTTGTCCCTGAGATAGCTCTCTGCCATCGCGATCGCCGAAGCCGCGGGCGCATAGAACGCCGAACCGGTCTTCAAGAGATTGACGATCTCGGCGCCGCCATTGCGGGTGCGGTCGACGATCTCGTCGATCCGCGCCTGCGAGGTCCAGCCCATCTTGACGAGATCGGGCAGCGGAATGCCGGCAACCGTCGAGTAGCGCGCGAGCGGCACCATTGTATCGCCGTGGCCGCCCAGCACGAAGGCGGTGACGTCCTCTACCGAGACGTTGAATTCATCGGCGAGGAAATATCGGAAGCGGGCCGAATCCAGCACTCCCGCCATGCCGACAACCTTCTTGTGCGGCAGGCCCGAGGCCTTTTGCAGCGCCCAGACCATCGCGTCCAGCGGGTTCGTGATGCAGATGACGAAGGCGTCGGGGGCGTATTTCTTGATACCGGCGCCGACCTGTTCCATCACCTTCAGATTGATGCTCAGAAGGTCGTCGCGGCTCATTCCGGGTTTTCGCGGCACGCCGGCGGTGACGATGCACACCTTGGCGTTGTCAAGCGCCTCATAGGAGTTGGCGCCGGTAAATTGCGCGTCGAACCCGTCAACGGGCGAGGATTGCGCGATGTCGAGTGCTTTGCCCTGCGGTACGCCCTCGGCGATGTCGAACATGACGACGTCGCCCAGTTCCTTCAGGCCGATGAGGTGGGCCAACGTTCCGCCGATCTGGCCGGAGCCAATCAAAGCAATCTTGTCGCGCGCCATGGGAAATCTGTCCTTTGCACGTACGGAGGTGGTGGGTTTGACTGGCTGGTTATCTCTTTCGACCGACCCATTCAAGCCGGGGCGTGCTCAATTATCAGTCTGGCCCGCGACGGCTCAGGTCTCCACGAGCCCGGTGCTTGCGCCGCTGGCCTCGGAGTCCTTGTGTCCGTGCGGCAGCGCCAGGTAGGATTCGGAGCTCATTTCGATGAGCCTCGACGAAGTCCGCTTGAATTCGTTCGCCTCATTGCCTTCGGTTGCGAGATACAACGAAACCGGATTGGCCTGAGCGGAAGCCATCAGCTTCACGCGATTGTCGTAGAGCGTATCGATCAGGGTGATGAACCGTTTGGCGGCATTGCGCTCGGGATAATCCATCACCGGCACGCGGTCGATCATGATCGTATGGTAGTCGCGCGCAAGCCGAAGGTAGTCCGATGCGGCGAGCGGCTTTTCGCAGATGTCCGCAAATGAAAATCGCGCGACGCCGTGCGCCGAACAAGGCACGTGAAGCACGCGACCCTTGATCGGAATATCGCGCGGCTTGCACGGCGCCCTGCCCGTCATCCTGGCCCAGGCATCGTCGAGCGCGGCGGCGGCCGCGGCGTCCGCCGGCACCAGCCACATCTTCACGCCAGCGAGTTTTTCCAGTCGGAAATCGGTGCGCGCATCGAGCCGCAGCACCTGCATATGCTCCGAGATCTGCGCAATAAACGGGAGAAACAGCGCCCGGTTCAGACCCCCCTTGTAGAGTTCTTCGGGCGCGACATTGGATGTCGCCACCACCACGGTGCCAAGCTCGAACAGCTTTGCGAACAGCCGACCGAGAATCATCGCATCCGCGATGTCGGTGACGTGAAATTCGTCGAAACACAACAGCCAGGCCTGGTCGAAGATCGACGCCGCGGTCAGCGCGATCACATCGCCATCCGCGATTTCGCCGCGCGCGATGTTCTGGCGATAGCCGTAGATCCGCTCGTGCACATCGGCCATGAACTCGTGGAAATGGGCGCGGCGCTTGTGCTCGACCGGGCTCTGCTGGAAAAACAGATCCATCAGCATGGTCTTGCCGCGCCCGACTTCGCCGTAAACGTAGAGGCCGGGCGGGGGCGGCTCGTCCTTGTCGGCGAACAGGCGGCCGAGCAGACCCTGCTTGCGAAGCGGCTTGTAGCGCAAGAGCCGCTGCTCGAGATCGGAAAAGGCTTCCGCAAGCTCTTCCTGCGCGGCGTCAGGCTCAATCGCGCCGGAGGCGATGAGGGCCATGTAGTGGGCGCGGAACGAGGCGGAGGGGGGAGACAGCATGCCCCTTCTTACGGCCCCAAGCTTAAGAAAATTGCAAGCCGAGAATTAGAGCAGGGAGTTCAGGCGCTCAGGGCGTAGGAGTCCTCGACCACATAGGGACCGCCGCCGGTCGAGGCGCGCGATGAAAACAGCACGAAGCGCGAGGCCGTGAACACCCGCGTCGGAAAATAGCCGCGAACGGACAGATATTCCGCGACGTCCTGGGTGGAGGCGTCACGCAACCGCGCCAGCGTCACATGCGGCGTGAATTTCCGGCCTTCCGGATCAAGCCCGATGCGCTGCATCAGCCGCTCCAGTTCCGCCTGAAGCTCGATCAGCGGCCGGCTTGGGGCGATATTCGCAACGACCGCGCGCGGCTTCTTTCCGCCGAAGGAGGAGAGGCCCTGCACGGCTACTTCAAATGGCTTGCGATTGACCCGAAACAGCATCGAGGCGATTTCGTTGGCAACCGCACCATCGATATCGCCGATGAAGCGCAAGGTGACATGGTAGTTTTCGGGGTCGATCCAGCGGGCGCCCGGCAGGCCGCCACGCAGCGAGGAAAGTGTCTGGGCGATATCGTCCGGAACTTCCAGTCCCGTGAACAAACGCGGCATCGTCAAGACTCCCGATGCTGAAGCATGATCCCGAAACGGCCTCGAATTTGGCCCGGGATGGTCCACCGTCTCTAAAGACAGAGATCACGCCCTGTAACAAGGTCCGGCAACGAATCACCGATACCAATTTTTACCGCAGTTGTGTGACTCTGCGAAGCATAGGCGGTTAACTGGTCGAAAACCTCCTGCAAATCCATTTCATTAAGGCAGTCGTCGCCTGTTTTTTAACTCGGTTGCCGGGATATCGTGCCAAGGAATGCTTCCACAGTGGGCAGTATATTCTTGACGATGACATCGACACCCTCGGGCGTCGGATGCATCCCATCCGCCTGGTTAAGCCTGGCGTCGGCAGCGACGCCCTCCAGGAAAAATGGATACAGGGGAACGCCAGACGACCTGGCGAGATCGGGATAGATCGAATTGAAACGGGCCGCATATTCGCTGCCGTAGTTCGGCGGAGCGAGCATCCCGCACAACAGAACCGCGATTCCGCGCCCCTTCAGCCGCGTTACAATCTCCGTCAATGCTGCCTGGGTGATCGCGGGATCGGTGCCGCGCAACGCATCATTTGCACCGAGCTCCACGATCACGGCCTGGGTGCCCGGCGGGACCGACCAGTCCAGCCGATCCCGACCGCCGGACGCGGTGTCGCCGGACACCCCGGCATTGGTCATATCGACATCTAGCCCTTTGGTCTTTAACGCCTTTTGTAACTTTGCCGGAAACGCGTCGGTGCCGGACAAACCATATCCCGCACTCAGCGAATCACCGAGCACAACCATCTTGATAGGATGCGTACCGATCGCCGCCGAGGTCTGGGCGAAAGCCGGCTCCGCCCCCGTGAGCGCCACGCCCGCTGCCAGGAGTCCGAACACGAGCATTTGCATGAACTTCAATGACAGCCCCTCGACCGCGCTGCCTGAACTACCATATGACCGAGCAATGGACAGTCTCATCAAGCCCTCGTTAGCCGGTACCAGACCGGACACCATTTCGATCTCGAACGTCAATCTCTCCCTCGGCACCGGCGCGGCACGGGTCCATATTCTCAAGGACATCAGCCTGTGCGTGGCGTCGGGCGAAGCCATCGGACTGATTGGACCATCCGGCTCGGGCAAATCCACTCTTCTGATGGTGATGGCGGGACTGGAACGTCCCGACAGCGGTGAGGTGGTGGTCAATGGCACGCCTTTCAATGCTCTTGACGAAGATGCGCTGGCGCGCTTCCGCGGCCGCCAGGTCGGCATCGTGTTCCAGTCATTCCATCTCATCCCGACAATGACGGCCCTGGAAAACGTCGCGGTGCCGCTGGAGCTTGCCGGCAATTCCGACGCCAATCGGCGCGCGGCCGAAGAATTGAACTCCGTCGGTCTCGGCGACCGGCTGCATCATTACCCGACCCAATTGTCGGGCGGCGAGCAGCAGCGTGTGGCGCTTGCCCGCGCGCTGGCGCCCGATCCCGCCATTCTGGTTGCCGATGAGCCCACCGGCAATCTCGATGAGGCGACCGGCAGGCAGATCGTCGATTTGCTCTTCACCAAACATGCCGAGCGCGGGATGACGCTGGTGCTGGTGACCCACGACGTCGCGCTGGCGCAGCGCTGCGATCGCGTCGTGCGGCTGCGCTCCGGCCGGATCGAAAGCAAGGTCGCCGAGCCCGACGCCGCGACATGACGACGTCAAGCGCACCAGTTTCCTCCACTCGGCCGGCATCGCTTCCCCTGCGCTTCGCCTTGCGGGAATTGCGTGGCGGTCTTCGCGGGTTTTATGTCTTCATCGCCTGCATCGCGCTCGGCGTCATGACGATTGCCGGCGTCGGCTCGGTCGCGGCCAGTCTCGGCGAAGGGCTGGCGCGGGAGGGCCGCACGCTCCTGGGCGGCGACGTCGCCTTTTCGCTGTTTCAACGCGAGGCGAAGACTGAGGAGATCGCGTTTCTCCGTTCGCGCGGCGACGTCTCCGTCATAGCGACGCTGCGCGGCATGGCGCGCGCAGGCGACGGCCGGCTTGCGCTGGTCGAGATCAAGGCGGTTGACGGCACCTATCCGATGCTGGGCGACCTTGCGCTCGATCCGAAAATGCCGATGACCGATTTACTGGCCGAGCATGACGGGGCGTTCGGCGCCGCCGTCGATTCGACCCTGCTGGCCCGTCTCGATCTCAAGGTGGGCGACCGCGTCAACCTGGGCAACGCTACATTTCAGATCCGCAGCGTCGACAGCGCGGAGCCGGACAAGCTCGCCGGCGGTCTCGGCTTCGGCCCGCGGTTTCTGGTGAGCGAGGCGGGACTTCGCGCCACCCGATTGTTGCAGCCCGGCAGCCTCGTGCGCTGGACCTACAGGGTGAGACTGCTGGAGGGCGCAAGCAGCGACCGCGGCGCGACCGGGCTCGTCGCCGACGCGCGAAAGGCGCTGCCGCAGGCAGGCTGGGAGATTCGCACCCGCGACAGCGCGTCGCCCCAGCTCGAACGCACCGTCAACCGCTTTACCCAGTTTCTCACGCTGGTGGGCCTTGCGGCTCTTCTGGTCGGCGGCGTCGGCGTGGCCAATGCCATCAAGAGCCATATCGATCGGCGCCGCGACGTCGTAGCCACCTTCAAGGCTGTGGGCGCCACCGGGCGTGACGTCTTCGCGATCTATCTGACGCAGGTCATCGTGCTTGCGGTGATCGGCTCGGTCATCGGACTTGGCGTCGGGGCCTCCCTGCCATTCATCATCGTCGGCCTGTTCGGCAAGCTGTTGCCGCTGCCGATCGTGCCGGCGCTGCATGCAGATGAACTTGCGCTGTCGCTGGTCTATGGACTCTTGACGGCACTCGCATTCGGGCTCTGGCCGCTTGGAAGCGTGCATGACGTGTCGGTGGCGACGCTGTTTCGCGAAGCCGCTGCCAGCTCATGGCACCGCCCCCGCTGGCGCTATCTTGCCTTGATGGCGCTGGTGGTCGCGCTTCTGATCGCGGTCATCATCGGGCTTGCCTATGACAGACGCGTCGCGATCGTGTTTGTGGTGGCGTCGATCGCTGTCTTTGCCGTCCTTCGCGGCATCGCCGCCGGCCTGATGGCGCTGGCGCGGCACCTGCCCCGGTCGCGCTACACCATGCTGCGACTGGCGATCGCAAACATCTACCGTCCCGGCGCGTTGACGCCCTCCGTGGTGATGTCGCTGGGTCTGGGTCTTGCCGTGCTGGTCACGATCACGCAGATCGACGGCAACCTGCGGCGCCAGTTCCTGGCCGCGCTGCCAGACCGCGCGCCCTCGTTCTATTTCATCGATATTCCCGCAACCGATGCCGACCGCTTCAGCGACTTTCTGAAACAGGCCGCGCCCGGATCGACTGTCGAGGAAGTTCCGATGCTGCGCGGGCGCATCGTCGCCGCGCGTGGCGTCAGGGCGGAAGATCTCCATCCCTCCACCGATAGCGAATGGGTGCTGCAAAGCGATCGCGGACTCACCGCGACCGGCGAAATCCCGAAGGGCTCGAAGATCGTCGAGGGCAAATGGTGGGGCGCAAATTATGACGGGCCGCCGCTGATTTCGATCGAAAAGAAGATCGCCGACGGCCTTGGCCTCAAGATCGGCGACGAGATCGTCGTCAACGTGCTCGGCCGCGATATTCCGGCAAGGATCGGCAATATGCGTACGGTCGACTGGCAAGGGCTCGGCATCAATTTCGTGCTGGTATTCTCGCCCAATACCTTCAAGGGCGCGCCGCACACGCATATCGCGACCCTGACCGAAGCCCATCCGGATTCAGGCGGCGACGCGGCCATCATCAAATCGGTGGCCGACGCCTTCCCGATGGTCACGACCGTGCGGGTGCGCGAGGCGCTGGAAACCATCGGTACGGTGGTCAGCAATCTCGTGCTGGCGATCCGCGGGGCCAGCGCGGTCACGCTGATTTCGGCCGTACTCGTCCTGGGTGGCGCGCTCGCCGCCGGCCATCGCCATCGGGTCTACGATGCCGTCATTTTGAAGACGCTCGGCGCCACCAGGGGGCGGCTGCTCGGCGCCTACGCGCTGGAATATCTGATGATCGGTTTTGCGACCGCCGTCTTCGGAGTGATTGCCGGCTCGGTCGCGGCCTGGTTGATCGTGACCCGGCTGATGACCTTGAGCTTCGTCTGGCAGGCCGGCAGCGCCGCCATCGTCGTGGTGGCGGCCCTGGTCGTGACCGTGGGTCTGGGGCTCGCCGGAACCTTGCTGGCCTTGAATCAGAAGCCGGCCGCGGTTTTGCGCAATCTATAATAAAAATTTAATGAGCCCCGCTGCTCCGGTAACCCATGTCATTTGCTGCGGAGCGACATTCGGCCGCGCATGGCGGCTTGTGCTGAATGTGCTAGTTTCCCAGATATCAAGCCTGAGCCAGACGCCGTTTGATGACACAAAGTTAATGTCAGCGGGCGGCGGTATCTGGGATAGATTTCGAGCTGGCAACGCAAGGTTCCTTGCACCCCGCCAGACAACCAACAGGAATTCGACAATGTCGGACCTAGACCGCAACTATGCTTCTCCTTTCGGCCGGGCCGCCGGGCGCGTCGATGCCGAGGCCGTCGACGCCGGTCTGCGCGCCTACATGCTGCGCATCTACAACTACATGAGCATCGGACTGGCCATCACGGGCCTGGCCGCGCTCGGGATTTACATGGCTGCCGTGACTGCCGACCCATCGGGGGCTGCCGCCAAGATCGGCAGTGCCTACCTGACGCCGTTCGGTTATGCGATGTTCGTGAGCCCGTTGAAGTGGCTGTTCATCCTGGCGCCGCTTGCCATGGTGTTCGTGATCTCGGCTGGCATCAATCGCCTGCAACCCGCGACGGCTCAGATTCTGTTCTGGGTGTTCTCGGCGTTGATGGGAGTTTCGCTGTCCTCGATCTTCCTGGTGTATACCCACACCTCGATCGTCCGGGTGTTCTTCATCACCGCCGCCACATTCGGCGCTCTCAGCCTCTATGGCTACACCACCCGGCGTGACATGACCGGAATGGGCTCTTTCCTGATTATGGGCCTGTTTGGCGTCATCATCGCGAGCCTGGTCAATCTGTTCCTCGCCAGCTCGATGCTGCAGTTCGTGGTGTCGGTGGTCGGCGTGCTGGTTTTCGCCGGCCTCACGGCTTGGGACACCCAGCGGCTGAAGAACGAGTATATCTACGGATACGCTCGACAAGGCGGCGATATCGCGGAACGTGCGGCGATCACTGGCGCATTGTCGCTTTATCTGAACTTCATCAACCTGTTCACGCTGCTCCTGCAGTTGCTCGGCCAGCGCGACTGACGCCTCCCGCGGCCAGACGGAACAATCGGAGCCCCGGCCTTCTCGCCGGGGCTTTTCTTTTGCGGGCGCCAAAAATATTCTTGAGCCCATGTCCTCGCTCGAAATCAGGTCGGCCGCCGCCGCCGACGTGCCGTCGATCACCGAAATCTACGAGCACGCCGTGCGCTTTGGCACCGCGACATTCGAACTCGTGCCGCCAGACATCGCCGAAATGACGCGCCGCTTCGAGACGCTGATGACGGGGGGCTTTCCCTATCTGGTCGCGTCTATCGACGGCGATGTCGTCGGATACGCCTATGCGGCCGCATACCGGCCGCGGCCGGCTTATCGGTTCACGGTGGAGAACTCGGTCTACCTGCAGCCCGCGATCCAGCGGCGCGGAATCGGCTACCAGTTGTTGCAGCGGCTGATCGGCGAAAGCGAGGCGCGCGGCTTTCGCCAGATGATCGCGGTAATCGGGGATTCGGCCAACGCGGCATCGATCCGCGTTCACTCCAAATGCGGGTTTCAGATGGTTGGAACCCACCCGGGGGTAGGCTTCAAGTTCGGCCGTTGGCTCGACACCGTGATGATGCAGCGCATGCTCGGCGAAGGTGCGACGACAATACCTTCGGCTTGATGGGCCCGTGCGACCTGCCGGCCGCTCCTCGGGATGAGGACCTCTCTGCTCCCTCAAACCAGGGCTGGCTTGCGATCGATCGCGAGCAGTACACGATCCAGTTCATGGCCCCGGCGCAGGATCAGCCCAGTCGCCGAGATCACGCTGTAAATTCCCTGCTTGCGCGCAAGGCGAGGGTCTTTTTCAATTCGATAAATTGGAACTTCGGAAGCGCGCCGGAAAATCGAGAATACCGCGCGATCGCGCATGAAATCGATGGCGTAGTCGCGCCATTCGCCGTCGGCGACCATGCGCCCGTACAGATTCAGGATGCGGTTGAGCTCGAAACGATTGAACGTTACGCGGTTTGGCAAGGAAGCCGCAGCGGCATACCGCGCCGCTGCGCGGACCTCGCTTGGATCGGTTTCCTCCGATATCGAACTCATCGCGCTTCTCCTGTCATCGGAACGACATGATTGCGCTGACTGACCTCCGCCGCAAGGGGGGGCCCCGGCAGGATCGGGCGAGAACGACGATGGCCGGTTCAGTGGTGATCCGGACGCGATGCCATGTGGGCCGTCACAGGATCGTTAGCAGGAATCATAATACCGCCCCACTTCCGCCAACCGACCGCCGCGCTGAATTGCGAAAAAGAATCACTGCGTTGACCCGGTCCTTTCGATACCGGATTCCTCAGCCCCCAGCCCCCCGGGGTCGCAGGGATCGGGTCTATCGCAGATAGATTATCCCCTACTGGGCCAGCGCGAGTTGGTCCTTTTTCTTTTTGAGCGACCCGAGAGGCGACGCCTCCTCCACCAGGATTACATCGGGGCTTCGGGGCGCTTGGCGAGCCACATCGCGCTTTCAAGAATGGATGATATCGTCCGTCGCTGCCGGATCGTTCGGCTATGCGGCCGTCTGGCGACGTTCTTGGAAAACGGGGGACGACGATGCCGAAATTCCTGGCTGCGAAATTCCTGGCCGCTCTGACCGGCCTTCTGTTTTCCTGTTTTGCCGGAATTGATTTTGCCCAGGCTGGCGCGGACGATCTTGCGGGACAGTGGACCGTCACCTGGTCCAACACCTCGAGGAATACCATGACGCTCGCCAGCAAGAACGGACGTTTCTCCGGCACCTATGAAAACGACGACAAGGATTCCTGTTCGCTCACCGGGAACTTTCTCGCGTCAAACCAGCACGTAGCGATCCAGATCGTTTGCCCGAAATGGGATATTCGAATGCAGGGAATCGCCGCCAAGGGCGGCAAGACCATTCGCGGCAGCTATCAGGCCTATGTGGACGGCGTCGGCAAATTCGTGATGACGAAGCAGTAGCAGCGGGCCGTCATCTTGATTTGCGGACGAAGCAGGACGAACCGCGCTCTGTTAAAGAGACGACGGCTGCGAGATAAAAAATCCTAGTGAAGAGACGTATAGGCGGCGCCCAGCATCGAGCCCGGCCTGTCGCGGCTTCCGTCCTGAACAAACACCGCCGCGCCATCAACGCCCTCGCGAGAGATACTCTCCAGCGGCACGGTCCAGCTGCCCGGACTGCCATTCCAGTCGCCGACTTTCACCAGATTGCGAACGACGTTGTAGTAGGTGAGTTCGCGCCCGCTATTCTCGCCGCGCCCGATCGAGATCGGCACCGCTTTTGAAATCGAACAGATCCAGATTTCGCCATGCATCGCGGCAGGCAGCTTGTTCGAGGCAGCGACCGAAACCATAATCTGCTTGCCCGACAGCGTCATCGAAACCGGCACCGACATCACGCCATCGGTTTTCCTGGTAGCACCGATCGCTTCTTCGATTCCGGCGCGGTCGCTGCCGATCACAGGTGCGGAGCCATTGACGATCACCTGCGGGGTGTAAACGTCGCGATCGCCGCGCACCTGCGAATAGGCTTTTTGGCGGGCGCTGAAGCGCGCATCTGCAAGCGTATCCTTCCAGCCCAGATAGTCCCAGTAATCGATCGGCATGCTCAGCGCGATCACCGAAGGATCTTTCGCGAGTTCGCCCACGACCTTGTCGGCCGGCGGGCAAGATGAGCATCCCTGCGAGGTGAAGAGCTCCACCACTGCACGCGGCTCCGCGGTAGCCGGCCGGATAATCGCCACAATCGCGCAGACGCCAAGTGTGCCCGACCACCGCGAAATGGAATTATAGGCCATCATGACTGCCATACTGGAACCGCGAAAAATTGCATTGCCGTCAACACCCTCTTGCCGCTTGCACTCGACAGCCTGCGAGTGCGTCCCGTAAAGCCCACCCAAGGCTTCAACAACAGGCGAAGGCGGCCTTTCTTAGGCCGCCTCATCAGTCATCGCTACTCACTTCGCGGTGAGCCGTCGATCACAATTACGCGGCCAGCTTGCGCAGCACGTAATGCAGGATGCCGCCGTTTCGGTAATAATCGAGTTCGTCGAGCGTATCGATTCGGCACAGCAATGAAATGCGCTGCAACGAACCGTCGGCCGACACGATTTCGGCCGTAAGCTTTTGCCGTGGTTTCAGGTCGCCCTGCAACCCCCGTATGGTTACGGTTTCATCACCTTTCAACCCGATCGACTGCCAGGACATGCCATCTTCGAAGGTGAGCGGGAGCACGCCCATACCTACCAGATTGGAGCGATGGATGCGCTCGAAGCTCTGGCAAATCACGGCACGAACGCCGAGCAGCCGCGTTCCCTTTGCCGCCCAGTCGCGCGACGAGCCGTTGCCGTATTCCGCACCTGCGAAGACCACGAGCGGCACCCGCTCGGACTGATACTTCATCGCCGCGTCGTAGATCGACATCTGCTCGCCGTCGGGCCAATGCCTGGTCATGCCGCCCTCGGGAATGTTGCCGTCGGCGCCTTTCAGCATGAAGTTCTTGATGCGGATATTGGCGAAGGTGCCACGCATCATGATTTCGTGATTGCCGCGCCTCGTGCCGTATTGATTGAAGTCGGCCGGGCGCACCTGGTGTTCGGTCAGGAATTTTCCGGCCGGCGAAGTCAACTTGATGGCGCCTGCGGGCGAGATGTGGTCCGTTGTGATCTTGTCGCCGAACATTGCAAGAATCCGCGCATCGACGATATCGGCGATCGGCTCCGGCTCCTTCTTCATGCCCTCGAAATAGGGCGGGTTCTGCACGTATGTCGAGCTCATGTTCCACCGATAGGTCTCGCTCTCGACCGTCTTGATCTTGCGCCAGTTGGTGTCGCCCTTGAACACGTCGGCATAGCGCTTCTTGAAGATCGTTGCCGTCACGAACTTCTTCATGAGCGCGTTGATCTCCTTGGCCGTCGGCCAGATATCCTTCAGATAAACCGGCTTGCCGTCCTTGCCCGTTCCGATCGGTTCGACGGCGAGATCCTTTCTCACCGTTCCCGCCAGCGCGTAAGCGACGACCAGAGGCGGCGAGGCGAGGTAGTTGGCCTGCACGTCCGGGCTGACGCGGCCTTCGAAATTGCGATTGCCCGACAACACGGCGGCAGCCACGATTCCGTTGTCGTTGATCGACTTCGATATTTCTTCCGGCAGCGGACCGGAATTGCCGATGCAGGTGGTGCAGCCGAAGCCGACCAGGTTGAAGCCGACCTTGTCGAGGTCGCTCTGCAATCCGGAATTGGCGAGATATTCGGCCACGACCTGGCTGCCTGGAGCGAGCGAGGTCTTGACCCAGGGTTTTGCCTTGAGCCCCTTGGCTACGGCGTTGCGCGCCAGCAGCCCGGCGCCGATCAGAACGCTCGGATTGGAGGTGTTGGTGCATGAGGTGATCGCCGCGATCACAACGTCGCCGTGACCGAGATCGAAATCGCGGTTTTCAACCGGATAGCGGGTTTCGGCGTCGGCTGTCCTCTTGTATTCGCTCGCCAGCGCAGCCGCGAAACCTTCGCCAACCGCGGGCAGCGCAACGCGGCCTTCGGGGCGCTTCGGTCCAGCCATCGACGGCACGACATCGCCAAGATCGAGCGTCAGCGTCGTAGTGAAGACAGGATCGGGCGACTTGGACGTTCTGAACAAGCCCTGCGCCTTGGCGTAGGCCGAAACCAGCGCGACGCGATCTGCCTTGCGGCCCGACGTCTTCAAATAATCGATGGTCGCAGCGTCGACGGGAAAGAAACCGCAGGTCGCGCCGTATTCGGGCGCCATGTTGCCGATCGTCGCCTTGTCTGCGACCGACAAATGATCGAGACCAGGACCGAAGAACTCCACGAATTTACCGACCACGCCCTGCTTGCGCAGCATCTGCGTCACGGTCAGCACGAGATCCGTCGCGGTGACGCCCTCCTTGAGCTGGCCCTTGAGCTTGAAGCCGACCACTTCGGGCAGCAACATCGACAGCGGCTGGCCCAACATGCAGGCTTCGGCCTCGATGCCGCCAACGCCCCAGCCGAGCACGGCCAGGCCGTTGACCATGGTGGTGTGCGAATCGGTGCCGACCAGCGAATCCGGATAGGCGACCTCGAAAGTGCCGGTCTTCTTGCCGACGGTCATCTTCTCCTTCTTCGTCCACACCGTCTGGGCGAGATATTCGAGATTGACCTGATGGCAAATTCCGGTGCCGGGCGGCACAACGGAGAAATTCGAAAACGCCTTCTGGCCCCATTTCAGGAACTCGTAGCGCTCCTGATTCTGCTTGTATTCCTCGACGACATTCTTGGCGAACGCCTTGTTGTCCCCGAAGAAGTTCACGATCACCGAGTGGTCGATGACGAGATCGACCGGCACCAGGGGATTGATTTTCTCGGCGTCGCCGCCGAGCGTCTGCATCGCGTTGCGCATCGCTGCGAGATCGACCACCGCAGGCACGCCGGTGAAATCCTGCATCAGCACCCGCGCCGGCCGGAACGCGATTTCATGTTCGAGCGCGCGCTTCTTCAGCCACTTCGAGACCGCGAGGATGTCTTCCTTCTTGACGGTGCGTCCATCTTCGTTGCGCAGGAGGTTTTCCAGCAGCACCTTCATCGAATAGGGAAGTTTGGAGATTCCCTTCAGACCGTTTTTCTCGGCGGCCGGCAGGCTGTAAAAGACGTAGGTCTTGCCGCCAACCTTGAGGGTTTTCTGGCATTTGAAGCTGTCGAGCGAGGTCATATGAGGAAATCCCGAAATTGTCAGTTACACCCGGCAAGGGTATTTTGATACCGGCGGAGGAGCTGGCCGATTGGCCCTGCAGCTGCGGATTTAAGTGCTGCATCGAGTTCCGGCTTATAGAATCTTTCAACAAAAGCCGCCACACCAGTAAGCGGCTCGCAGCAATGCGGGACCGATAAATTCTGATGCGGTCTCCGGCCTCCGGAGGCCTGTCAAAGGGGCGAGATGCGGCTCTCGGGGCGCAAGGTCAGTTGTGTACGAGGAGGCCGGGAGGTTTTTTCCGGTCTCGATTTTCAGGCCGCCTCGGGCGAAGGGCTCGCCGTGGTCGGTCCCAATGGATCGGGCAAGACGTCGTTGTTGCGCCTGATTGCCGGGCTGTTGACACCATCCGGCGGATCGATCGAACTGGAAGATGGCGATGTCGAATTGACGCTGCCCGAGCAATCCCACTATCTCGGCCATCGCGACGCGATCAAGCCGGCCTTGAGCGTGCTGGAAAACCTCAGCTTCTGGCGCGATTATCTCGGTGGAACGAAATCCGATCCAGCCGAAAGCCTGGCTGCCGTGGAACTCGATCATGCGGCGCGGTTGCCGGCCGCGTATCTGTCCGCCGGACAGCGGCGACGGCTCTCAATCGCCCGTTTGCTCGCGGTGAAGCGACCGGTCTGGCTGCTCGACGAACCCACCAACGCGCTGGATGCGAGTGGACAGCTGCTGTTCACGACCATGATGGGGGACCATCTGTCGCGCGGCGGGCTGATCATTGCAGCTACGCACGCACCCCTGGGGATTCACGTGCGGACGCTGCGAATTGGAGACGCCTCGTGAGCACGCTTGCCGTATTGATTCGAAGAGACATCAGGATCGCGCTTCGCGTCGGCGGCGGCGCGCTGATCGGCGTCTTGTTCTTTCTCACCGTCGTGGTGCTGATGCCTTTCGCCCTCGGACCCGATCTGGCACTGCTGGCCCGGCTCGGCCCCGCTATCCTGTGGCTTGGCGCGCTGCTGGCGAGCCTGCTGACGCTCGATCGCCTGTTCACGGCCGACCACGAAGACGGTTCCCTCGACCTGATCGTGATGAGCCGGACGCCGCTTGAACTGGCCTGCGCGGCGAAGGCATTGGCGCACTGGCTCGCGGCCGGATTGCCGCTGATCATCGCAACGCCGGTGCTGGGGCTGCTCCTCAATCTCGAGGCCGTGGCGACGTCGGCGGTCGCGCTGACGCTGCTGGCGGGCACGCCGGCGCTGACATTCACCGGCATGATCGGTGCGGCGCTGGCCGTGACGCTGCGCCGCGGCGGACTTCTGCTCGCGGTACTGGTGCTGCCATTGTCGATTCCCGTTTTGATATTCGGCGTGGCGGCCTCGCAAGCCGCGGTCGCGGAACCCTTGTCATTTGGCGCACCGTTTTCGATCCTGTGCGCACTGTCGCTTTTGAGTTTCGTCGTCGGACCTTTTGCGGCTGCGGCGAGCCTGCGGCATGGACTGGACTGATCGATATGGTTCGCGTGGGGCAGAAGTGCAGGTCAAACAAGCTCAACTTGACGCCGATCAACTCTCGCTGAGGGGCTTCGTGCTGATTGCCTGCGGGGGCTGCGACGATTAACAGGATGCCATGACGCTGATCGATTTCGCCAATCCTGCCCGGTTCCTGTCGCTCGCCACGCGCGTCTTGCCGTGGCTTGCTGCTGCAACCGCCATCCTGCTTGCGATCGGGCTTTACCAGGCTGCGATGGCGCCCGACGATTACCAGCAGGGCGCCACGGTGAAGATCATGTTCATTCACGTGCCGAACGCCTGGCTTTCGATGTTCGTCTGGGGCGTCATGAGCGTGGCCGCGCTGGGCACGCTGGTATGGCGGCATCCGCTGGCGGATGTAGCCGCGAGAGCGGCCGCGCCGATCGGCGCGAGCTTCACCTTTCTCGCGCTGGTGACGGGCTCGCTGTGGGGACGGCCGATGTGGGGCACCTACTGGGAATGGGATGCGCGTTTGACCTCGGTGCTGATCCTGTTCCTGATGTATCTCGGACTGATCGCGCTCTGGCGCGCGGTGGAGGATCAATCGCGCGCGGCTCGGGCCGCTGCCGTCCTGACGCTGGTCGGCGCGATCAACCTTCCGATCATCAAATTCTCGGTGGACTGGTGGAACACGCTGCATCAGCCCGCATCGGTCTTTCGAATGGGCGGTCCGGCCCTGGACCGCGCCTTCCTGATTCCACTTCTTGTCATGGGCGTGGCCTTCATGTTCCTGTTCGTCACGCTGCACCTGGCGGCGATGCGTAATGAAATTCTGCGTCGCCGCGTTCGCACACTGCAAATGATGCAGGTGGCGCAGAGCGGCGGGCGCGCGGTGTGAACGCGATGTCATCTGGCATGTCACTCGGGCCCTATGCGAGCTTCATCGTTACTTCCTATGTACTGGTGGCGGCAGTCGTGCTGTTGCTGATTGCGTGGATCGCGATGGACTATCGCCGTCAGAAGCAGCAGCTGCACGAACTGGAAGCCGGAGGCGTCACAAGGCGCTCCGGTCGCAGCGCGATAGATTTAAAATGAACGAAACCTGTCTGAGATGAACGAACCCTCGACAAATGAAGCAGCCCCGCGAACATCGCGCTGGCTGATGGCACTGCCGCTGCTGGCCTTCGCGGTGCTGGCCGCACTCTTCTGGTTCCGGCTAGGCAGCGGCGATCCGTCGCGTATTCCATCCGCCCTGATCGGCCATCCGGCGCCACAGACGGCGCTGCCCGCGCTCGAAGGGCTCGTCAGCGACGGCAGACAGGTGCCCGGGCTCAACCCTTCGGTCTTCAAGGGCAAGGTCAGCGTCGTCAACGTCTGGGCGTCATGGTGCGTACCCTGCCACGACGAGGCCCCGCTCTTGACCGAGCTCGGCCAGGACCGCCGGTTGCAGATCGTGGGCATCAACTACAAGGATTCGCCCGACAACGCCCGGCGGTTCCTTGGCCGCTATGGCAATCCCTTCGGCATCGTCGGTGTCGACGCCAATGGCCGTGCCTCGATCGAATGGGGGGTCTATGGCGTGCCGGAAACCTTCATCGTCGGGCGCGAAGGCACCATCGTCTACAAGCTGGTCGGCCCGGTGACACCCGACAACTTGGACACGGTGCTGAGAGCCGAGATAGACAAGGCGCTGAAGGCGGGAAGCTAAGGGAGGAACCTCATCCCGAGGAGCCGCGAAGCGGCATCACGAGGGATGTGCCAAATGGACCTCATGGTTCGAGACGTGCAAGCGCTCCTCACCAGGGGGGCATTCATCCCTTGCTGACATCCCCTTCAGCCGCATCGCTTGCCTCCAGCGACGCGGGCTCGAGATGGTAACGCTTGATCAGCGGCATCTGGGTCACGGCGAACACCATGGTCAGCGGGATCACGCCAAATGCCTTGAACGCCACCCAGAAGTCGGTGCTCTGGGTGCGCCAGATAAGTTCGTTCAAGACGGCCATGGCAAGGAAAAACAGGGCCCAGCGCAGCGTGAGGATGCGCCAGCCAGGCCGGGTGAGATTGAACATCTGATCGAAAAGGATCGCGATAAAGGAACGGCCGAACAACAACCCGCCGCCGAGAATGAACGCGAACAGGCCATAGATGATGGTCGGCTTCACCTTGATGAAGGTCTCGTCGTGCAGAACCAAGGTCAGCGTGCCGAACACGAGGACGATGACGCCGGTGACGAGCGCCATCAGCGGCACGTGCTTCGTTACGACGTAAGAAGCGATCATCGCCAAAACGATGGCGACCATGAAGGCGCCGGTTGCGACGAACAGGTGAAATCGGGCGTTGGCGACGAAGAACACGACCAGGGGCCCAAGTTCGGTCGCGAGCTTGAACAGCGGATGCGGCTGGGTCTTGTCCATTAACTCACGCTCTTTTTGGTTCCCGGAAACCGGCCGGTGTTCGTCAAGATCATGCTTCGATGCCTGCGATGGCCTGCGCAAAATCCCGCGCGGTGAAGGGCGCGAGATCCTCGATACCCTCCCCGACCCCGATGAAATGCACCGGAAGGCGGTGTTTTTCGGCCAGAGCCACGAGGATGCCGCCGCGCGCGGTGCCGTCGAGCTTGGTCATCACCAAACCCGTAACACCCGCGGTACGATGAAATGCTTCGACCTGCGAGAGCGCGTTTTGTCCCACCGTGGCATCGAGCACCAGCAGCACCGCGTGCGGCGCCATGTCGTCGACCTTGCGCATGACGCGAACGACCTTTTCCAGCTCGTTCATCAATTCGGCCTTGTTCTGCAGACGTCCCGCGGTATCGACCATGAGCACGTCAAGCTTGCCTTCCCGCGCCGCCGACAAGGCGTTGAAGGCAAGGCTTGCCGAATCCGAGCCCTGCGCGGCCGCAATGACTGGCGATTTCGTTCGCTCGCCCCAGACCTTCAATTGCTCGATGGCCGCGGCGCGAAACGTGTCGCCGGCAGCCAGCATCACCTTGCGGCCTTCGGCGGAGAACTTTGCCGCAAGCTTGCCGATGGTCGTGGTCTTTCCGGACCCATTGACCCCGACCACGAGAATGACGAACGGCTTTTTCGCGTCATCGATGACGAGCGGCTTTGCCACCGGCGTCAGCACCTTTTCGACTTCGGCCGCGACCACGCCTTTAACCTCGTCCGCCGAAATCGACTTGTCATAGCGGCCGACGCCGACAGCGGCGGCGATACGCGCCGCGACCTCGGTGCCGAGGTCGGCGCGGAGCAGCACGTCTTCGATCTCTTCGAGCATCGCGCGGTCGAGCTTGCGCTTGGTAACGAGGTCCGCCACTGCAGCGCCAAGCGAACTCGATGTACGCTTAAGGCCGCTCGACAGGCGCCGCCACCAGCTCATTTTGGTCTTTTCGGGAGTGGGATCGTTCATATCTGTTGTCCCGGCTCTGACATTCGCATCCCGCTGAAGCTGCCGCTGTTGCGAATGTTAGAGCCAGATATTGGATTCTCGTGCGGATCCTGGATTTGACATTCGCTTGCCGGTCTGCGGAAACTACCGGCGAATGTCAAATCCACCGCACGAGGTGTGTTAGCCGTTTCAGGCCATGAGTAAAAGTCTTGACGAAACGATCGCAGTTCCCGAACTGACCGCGGAGGAAATCCAGGCCCGCGTGCTCCACCGCGACGGCCTCATGCTCGTGATCGACAAGCCTGCCGGCCTGCCGGTGCATCGCGGTCCCAAGGGAGGTGCCAATCTCGAATCTTCCTTCGACGCGCTGAGATTCGGGCTGCCGCGTCCGCCGGTTCTCGCTCACCGGCTCGATCGCGAAACCTCGGGCTGCCTGGTACTCGGCCGTCATCGCAAGGCAACGGCGTCACTGGGCCTGTTGTTCAAGCATGGCAGGATCTCGAAGACCTACTGGGCGGTGGTCGAAGGCGGTCCGGCCGAGGACGAAGGCACGATCGACATGCCGCTCGGCCGGCTCAATGCCGAGCGCGGCTGGTGGCAGAAGGTGGACCCGGAAGGACAACCCGCCGTCACCAACTGGAAGGTGATGGGACGCACGAATGGTCTCACCTGGCTGGCGCTCGAGCCGGTCACGGGCCGAACCCATCAATTGCGGGTGCATTCGGCCGCGATGGGCTGGCCGATCGTGGGCGACAACATTTATGGGACGCAGGCAAGCATACGCCGCCTGCGCGACGAAAAATATGTCCCGAGATTCGGCGAGCCCCGCCTTCATCTGCATTCACGCGAGATCGTGATCCCGATCTCCCGGAACAAGGACCCCGTGCGGGTGATCGCACCGGCGCCGGCGAATCTGCAAGAGCGGCTCAAAGCCTGCGGGTGGAGCGGGGACTAAAGCGCGATGGGATCAGGCTGAATCACCATCGCGCTTCAGGTTTCTGTTTTCGCATGATCTCCGCGCAAACGCATTCGCGTTTGTCGCGAGGGAAAACCGCCACACACATTTCCGGATCATGCTTTAGCTCGTCATTGCTGCGAGCGGAGCGCGACGGTCACACCGTCAGTCGCGCGCCGTCATGGCCGGTGACTGTCAGCGGCCGCACCGCGCCGGGCTCCTCTCCGCTTATCGCAACGGGGAGGAAATGTTCGGTGCGGCCCTGGGTGAGGCTTTCGATCAAAACCTCGCGCGTCGCGCCGAGTTCGGAATCGAGGCGCCGCCGCAACGCGGCCGCGCCCGCGGCCCGCAGCCGGCTCGCGCGTTCCCTGATTTCCTCCCGCGCGACCTGGGGCATTCGCGAAGCCGGTGTGCCTGGGCGCGCCGAATAGGGAAATACATGCAGGAATGTCAGGCCGCATTCGTCGATCAGATCCTCGGAACGCGCGAACATTTCCCCGCTTTCGGTCGGAAAGCCCGCGATGATGTCGGCGCCGAGCGCGATGTCGGGCCTCAGGCGCCGCACCTGCGCGCAGAAATCGATCGCTTCTTTCCGCGAATGCCGGCGCTTCATCCGCTTCAGAATCAGGTCATCGCCTGACTGCAGCGAAAGGTGCAGATGCGGCATCAACCGCTCATCGTTCGCGATCACATCGAGAAGGTCGCGGTCGACCTCGATCGAATCCACGGAGGAAATCCGCAACCGCTTCATTTCGGGCACATGCCGCAATATCTGCCTTGTCAACTGGCCCAGCTTTGGAGTTCCCGGCAAGTCCGCGCCATAGCTCGTCAGATCGACACCGGTCAGCACGATCTCGGCATGCCCGCGCGCGACCAGGGCACGCACCTGTTCGACCACCGCGCCCATCGGCACCGAGCGCGAATTGCCGCGGCCAAAAGGGATGATGCAGAACGTGCAGCGGTGATCGCAGCCGTTCTGAACCTGCACGAACACCCGCGGCAGGCCCTTTTTAAATCCCTCCACGAGATGCGGCGCCATGTCGGTGACCGACATGATGTCGGCCACCGCGATCTTTTCGCTTGGGTCAAAACCGGACTTGCTGGGACTTTCCAGCGCCGCGCGCGTTTCGTGCCAGCTCTCACTACGCATCTTGTCGTGATTGCCGACGACCCGGTCGACCTCCGCCATGGATGCGAACATATCCGGGGCGGTCTGCGCCGCACAGCCGGTGACGACGATCCGCAGTCCGGGACGCTCGCGTTTCAGACGACGAATCGTTTGCCGCACCTGTGCCACAGCCTGGCTCGTGACCGCACAGCTGTTGATGACCACCGCTTCGGCAAGTCCCGCACGCTCGGCTTCGACGCGCACCACCTCGGACTCAAAGGCGTTGAGACGGCAGCCAAAGGTGACGACTTCGACGCTCATGGCTTGGCTTCCGCTTTCCAACTACGCGACCGGCGCAAACAGCGCAGGATCGAAGCGGCCTTCATATTCGAAGGTCGCCGGACCCGTCATCAGCACGTGATCGTCCTTCTCACGCCATTCGATCGTGAGTTCGCCGCCGGGCAGCGTGACCTGCACGGTGCGGTTGGCGCGCTTCAACCGCGCCGCGGCAACTGCCGTGGCGCAGGCCGCCGAGCCGCAGGCCCTGGTCAATCCGGCACCGCGCTCCCAGGTGCGGATGGTGATGTGATCGCGATCGACGATATGGGCCAGCGTGATATTGGCGCGCTCCGGAAAGATCGGGTGATTTTCCAGGAGCGGACCGAAGCGCGCGAGATCGTAAGCCTCGACATCGTCAACCCAGAAGACCGCATGCGGATTGCCCATGCTGACCACGGATGGCGAATGCAGGATCGGCGCGTCGATGGGACCGATCTGCAGTTCGATGTACCGCGTATCGCGGAATTCTTCGGCAAGCGGGATGTCCTTCCAGCCGAATTTGGGTGACCCCATATCCACGGTGAAGAGATTGCCGGAGCGCCAGCAATTCAGGAGACCTGCCCGGGTCTCAAAGGTAGCCTGCGTCCGGCCGCTGGCCTCGAACAGCCGCTGCGCCACGCAGCGAATGCCGTTGCCGCAGGCAGCGGCCTCCGAGCCGTCATTGTTATAGATGCGGATGAAAGCCTCGGTCCCCGCAAGACGCGCCGGCTGCAGCACCATCAGCTGGTCGTAGTGGACACCCTTCGGCGAGGCCACCGCGCGCGCCTCCTCCGGCGTAATGACGCCGGGCCTGTCGCGCAAATCGACCACGATGATCTCGTTGCCGATCCCGTTCATCTTGGCAAAGGCGTGGTTGGCGAGCGCGCTCATCGGCTTTCCCGGTTCATGCCGCCTTATATGGCGAATGGCTGCAGATTGGCCAGTGCCGCCGATCTGAAGTCCCTCGCAGGGTAACCGTCAAATTCGCTCCAGGGACTTCAGATCGATAAGCGGTACTGGATCGATAGACTTGCCGGGTGCCCCCTTGGCTTTCGGATGTTCGTTAAAGCGCGCCTGCCGCGGGCTTTCGCGAACATCGGAAAGCGGGACTCCAGTGTGGTGAAACTGTGTCGGCAGCGTTTGCCGGACAGGCCCATGAATATCTTGACAGGGGACGGAGGACGAGCCGGCATGTTACCATGCGCAGGCCAGGCGCGTGATTGCGGACAGGCCCGCCGCAAGCCTTGACCCCCGGACGCTTCTGCCGGAAACGCTGAAAAAAGGTTATGGAGAATACTGATGAGCTGCCCGCGCCCTTTCCGTCCTGCCATGCTCACACTGGTCCCGGCGGCCGCGATCTCGTTATGGCTTTCTGCGGCGCTGGCGCAATCGCCGACGCCGGCTCCGCCCGCTGCCCCGCCAGCACCCCCGGCAACCGCCCCGGCTCCGTCGGCCAGTCCGGGCGTTACCCCGCCTGCGAGCGCGACCACTCCGGCGCCCGCGCCAACAGGACCTGCGGCAACCCGCGCCGCCGACCCCTTCGGCGAGGAAACCACGTTGACGCCGAAGACGGTCGTTCTCATCAAGGGCACGGCCAACTGGGACACCGCGTTCGACACGCTGGTAGAATCGCTAAAGTCCCTGTCCGGGTTCCTCGACAAGCAGGGAATAAAGCCATCGGGCAATTCGCTGATCGTCTACACCTCCACCGACGATACCGGATTTTCCTATCTGGCGGAGATTCCGGTCGATCAGGAGCCGAAGAATCTGGCCAAGGCCATGAGCATGGGCAAATCGCCCGAGGGCAAGGCGCTGAAATTTGTCCATCGCGGATCCTACGAGAACATGGACAACACCTATGAAGCCATCACCAATCATCTGGACGACAAGAAGCTGGAGGCAAAGGACACCTTCATCGAGGAGTACATCACCGATCCGCTGAAAACGGCGGAGGACAAGCTGGTGATCAATGTCTATGTGCCGCTGAAGTGAGTTCCGTGATGAAGGGAGACTTATGAAACATCGCATTTCTCTCCCCGCCGCTCTTGCTATGGGCCTCGCTGCGGCCACGCTGCTGCCCGGTGCGCCGGCGCGGGCTCAGTCGGAGCCGCCTTCGGTGATTTCGGTCACCGGCGAAGCGCGAATTTCAGTCCCGCCCGATCTGGCGCAGATCGATGCCGGCGTCACTTCGGAAGCGAAGACCGCACGCGAGGCATCGGACGCCAACAATGCCGCGATGGGAAAGGTTCTGCTGGCGCTCAAAGGCGCCGGCATCGATGAGAAGGACTACCAGACCTCGCGGCTGTCGCTGCAGCCGCAGAGCGCGGCGAGTAGATCCGGCGGGCCGCCGACCATTACGGGCTATCGCGCCAGCAACCGGGTGACGATTCGATTGCGTGACATCACCAAGATAGCGAACGTGATCGATACGCTGGTGGGAGCCGGCGCGAACGATATCGGCGGCATAAGTTTCATGGTGTCGCAGGCCTCGAAGCTTCTGGATGACGCCCGCGAACAAGCGATCGCGGACGCGCGCCGGAAGGCGGAGATCTACGCGAGGGCCGCCGGCGTCACGCTGGGCGCGCCGCTCAGCATTTCCGAAGGGGGCGCGCCCGGCCCGATCGTTTTCGGCAGAATGGCGGCCGCAACCCAACCCGTTCCGATCGCGCCCGGCGAAGAAACGCTCCAGGTCAGCGTGAACGTGTCCTGGGCCATCAAGCCGGTACAGTGAGATGATCGCGGGCCAGAAGAGCTAGATTTCGAACACCTGTCCAGGCTTGAGCGCGACGAAGCGTTCGCGCGGAATCTTCGCATCATCCAGCGCCGCATGAAGGGCCTCGACGGGCGCGTCGATCGGCTCGTCGGTCAGTTGAAACGTGCCGTGGTGATGGGCGAGCGCCTGCTCGGCGCCGCAATCGGCGAACGCCTTGACCGCGTCGGAGGGATTCATGTGCTGATCCCGCATGAACCAACGCGGCTCGTAGGCGCCGATCGGCAGGATCGCGAGCCGCAGGGGTCCATGCGTTTGCCCGACGCGGCGGAAATGCTTGCCCTCGCCGTAGCCGGAATCGCAAACGATGTAGATTTTGCCAGCCGGCGTTTCCAGTACGAAACTTGCCCACAACGCCCTGTTGCGGTCGAACAGCCCCCGTGCCGACCAGTGCCTCGTCGGCACCAGTGTCGCAGCGAGCCCGCCCCCGAGCGGGACGCGTTGATGCCAATCGAACGCCTCCGCGCGAAGCGCAGGGTTTGCGCGGCGCATGGTGGCATCGTTGCCGAGCGGCGTAACGATGCGCGGCGAAAATTTTGTCGAGAGCCTGGACAGCGTCACGATGTCGAGATGATCGTAATGACCGTGCGATACCAGCGCGACATCGATCGGCGGCAACGCATCGAAGGCGATGCCGGGATCGTTGCGGCGTTTCGGTCCGGCCCAGCGAACCGGCGAGGCCCGATCCGACCACACGGGGTCGATCAGGATGTTGATGCCGCAAGCCTGGATCAGCCAGCTCACATGGCCGACGAATGAGAGCCGTACGCCCGCCCCATCGACGCGCTGCGGCGGCGTATCGGCATGCGGGCTCGGCACCCATTGGGGCCAGACCTGGCGCTGCCGGCCACGACCGAATTGCCAGCGCAGCACGTCGCGCAGCGATTTCGGCGGAACGCCGTCGGGATCGAAGAACTGCCGTCCGTCGAAGTGATCCGACGGCGGTCGGTTATGGGGTTTCCCAGGGGAACGCATGGCGAGCGATTGGCAACAAGAATGCCTGTCTTTGCAAGAGGGTAAACAAATTCTCGCGCTTCACGAATTTGCCATCCGGGCTGGAGTTTCCTTGACTTTTCGTCGCCATCGGCGTTAAACGCCGGCAACTTCTCGGAAAGGCTTTTCTTTTCGACCCGCCGACCGGTCCCTGAGAGGCCGGAGGTCAACGCCCGACAGCGCGATGCGCCCTCGGGCGCAAACGTGTTTGGAATATCCCTCATCCTGAGGCGCAGCAACAGGACGACGCATTTGTTCGACAATCTGTCGGAAAAGCTTGGTGGCATTCTCGATCGGCTGACCCGGCGCGGGTCGCTGACCGAAGCCGATGTCGATGCCGCGATGCGCGAGGTGCGTCGCGCGCTGCTCGAAGCCGACGTCTCGCTGGACGTCGTCCGAAGTTTCACCGAGAAGGTTCGCGAGCAGGCGATTGGCGCCACAGTCGTCAAGTCGGTCACCCCCGGCCAGATGGTGGTGAAGATCGTCCATGACGAGCTCGTGGCAACTTTGGGCTCGGACGGCCAGAGCATTGACCTCAACGCGGTGCCGCCGATTGCGATCATGATGGTCGGCCTGCAGGGTTCCGGCAAGACCACCACGACCGCCAAGCTCGCCCGCCGCCTGACCCAGCGCGACAGGCGCAGGGTGCTGATGGCCTCGCTCGATATCTATCGACCGGCGGCGATGGAACAGCTCGCGGTACTCGGGCGCGATCTCGACATCCAGACCCTGCCGATCGTCGCCGGCCAGAAGCCTGCCCAGATCGCCAAACGCGCGCTCGAAGCAGGAAAGCTGGGCGGCTACGACGTGGTGTTGCTCGATACCGCCGGGCGTACCACGCTCGACGAAGAAATGATGGCGGAAGCGGCAGACATCAAAGCCGTCGCCAATCCGCACGAAGTGCTGCTGGTTGCGGATTCGCTCACGGGACAGGACGCGGTCAATCTAGCGCGATCGTTCGACCAGCGTGTCGGGCTGACGGGCATCGTGCTGACGCGCGTCGACGGCGATGGCCGCGGGGGCGCTGCGCTGTCGATGCGCGCGGTCACCGGCAAGCCGATCAAGCTGATCGGTACCGGCGAAAAGACCGACGCGCTGGAGGATTTTCACCCGAGCCGGATCGCGGGCCGCATTCTCGGCATGGGCGACGTGGTGTCGCTGGTTGAGAAGGCCGCCGCCAGCATCGACGCGGAAAAGGCCGCGCGCACCGCCGAGCGGATGCGCAAGGGGCAGTTCGATCTGTCCGACATGCGCGAGCAGTTGCTGCAGATGGCGAATATGGGCGGCATCTCCGGCCTTATGGGCATGATGCCCGGCATTGCGAAGATGAAAAACCAGATCGCCAATGCTGGTATCGACGACAAGATCCTGAAGCGCCAGGTCGCACTGATCGATTCCATGACGCGGCAGGAACGGAAACACCCCGACATCCTCAAGGCCAGCCGGAAGAAGCGGATCGCGGCCGGCGCCGGTGGCAAGGTCGAAGACCTCAACAAGCTGCTCAAGATGCACCGGAACATGGCCGACATGATGAAGGCCATGGGCTCCGGCAAGCGTGGACCGCTGGCCGGCATCGCGCAGGCAATGGGCTTTGGCGGCGGAATGCCTTCGCCCGAACAGATGAAGGCCATGGCGGAAAAAATGCCGGGCGCCGCAGGCGGCATGCCCACGCTGCCAAAGGATATTCCCGCTGGCCTGCGCTCGGGCTTGCCCAATCTGCCGGGGCTTACAGGCCTGAGCAACAAGCCGACCCTGCCCGGGCTCGGCGGCCTTCCAGGGAAAAAGAAATGACCCCATCCCTCATTGCGAGCGGAGCGAAGCAATCCGGAAAGCCAGATCAAGACTGGATTGCTTCGTCGTGGAGCCTGTCATCGGCGCGCATTTCGCGCGACCCGTTGGCTCCTCGCAATGACGACATCGCACAACGTCCAGTTACCGAGTTGAAATCAAAAAGGAGAACCAAATGTCAGTCGTTATCCGCCTCGCTCGTGCAGGCACCAAGAAGCGCCCCGTCTATCACGTCGTCGTCGCCGACTCGCGTTTTCCGCGTGATGGCCGCTTCATCGAGCGTCTTGGCCATTTCAACCCGCTGCTGCCCAAGGACAGCGCCGAGCGGCTGAAGCTTGATATGGACAAGGTCAAGGCCTGGCTCGCCAAGGGCGCCCAGCCGTCGGACCGCATCACCCGTTTCCTCGACGCTGCCGGCGTGAAGAAGCGCACCGCGCGCAACAATCCGCAAAAGGCCGTGCCGCGCAAGGAACGCAAGGCGCAGGCCGAAGCCGCCGCCAAACCGGCGTAAACTGTAGCGGCGCGCTACGGTGGCGGCACCGATTTGCGTCGCGAGGATCGGAGCCGCACATGGCGTGCGCGGCGCAGTAAGGCTGTGGACGTTCACGGAAGACCCGCTGGCTGTTACGCGCTACGGGCCGCTTTCGACCGAAGACGGCACGCGGCGGTTCGAAGTGACGAGCGCCCGCGAGTCCAAGGGACATCTGGTCGCGACGCTGAAAGGCGTCACGACGCGCGAGGAAGCCGAACGCCTCAACGGCGTCGAGCTCTATGTCACGCGCGAAAAATTGCCGGCGACCGATGAGGGCGAATATTATCATGCCGACCTGATCGGGCTTGCCGCCGTGACGGGACAGGGAAAACCGCTTGGCCGCATCATTGCGATCCATAATTTCGGCGCGGGCGATATCCTCGAGATCGCGCCGCCGCGGGGCACAACCATGTTGCTTCCGTTTTCAAACGCGGTGGTGCCGACCGTCGATGTTGCCGGCGGACGCGTAGTGATCGAGATACCGGGTGAGATCGAGGGCGACGACCCGAGCGCCGCCTGATCGCGTTCCAGCGAGTTGGGAGCGAATGACATGTCCAAGACGCATAAGGCCTGGCGACTGCACGCACCCGGCGACCTCCGCTTCGATGAGGTCGAGACCCCGAAACCTGCGGCGGACGGCGTGGTGGTCCGGATCGAGGCCGGCATGGTGCTGTCCTATATGGGACGGGTGATGTCGGGAGAGGTGCCTTACAACCTGCCGCCAATGCCGTTCGTGCCCGGCACCAACGCGATTGGCCGTGTCGTGGCGATCGGCGAGAATGTCGGCCATGTGCAAAGCGGCGACCGTGTCTTTCTCAGCCCGCATTTGCGGGGCGACGTACCCGATCAGGAGCCGCCGCAAATCCTGATCGGGCTGACGGCAACCATTCCGACGCCGCAAGCCCTCGCGTTGCAGGCACGCTGGCGCGACGGCGTGTTCGCCGAGATGGCGCACTGGCCTGCAGCCTGCGCGACGCCACTTGCTTGTCTCAACGACAAGCCCGCGACCGAGTTGATTGCGCTCGCCAAGCTGATCGTGCCGTTCGGGGGGCTGCAGCGAACGGGCCTGCGCGGTGGCGATACCATTATCGTCAACGGCGCGACCGGCTATTTCGGCTCGGGCGCGGTGATGCTTGCGGCTGCGATGGGCGCGGGCCGCGTCGTCGCAGTCGGGCGCAAGGCGGGTGTTCTCGAATCCCTGCGCGACAAATTCGGCTCCAGGGTAATTCCCGCGGTCGTCACCGGCGATGCCCACAACGACCTGGCGACCATCAGGCACGCCGCCGGCGGCAGCGCCCATGTCGCGCTCGATCTGCTCGGCGCAGCCAGGAGCACCTCAACTACCCTCTCCTGCCTGCGCGCTCTGAGGCGCGGTGGCCGGCTGGTGCTGATGGGTTCTGCCGAAGTGCCGCTCGAACTGTCTTTCCGCGAAATGCTTGCGAACGACTGGGAGGTTGTCGGGCAGTTCATGTATGCGCGCGAAGCGCCGGGCCAGCTTGCGAAGCTGGTTGCCGAGGGCCTGCTGGACCTCGGGAAAATCACGGTTACGGCCTTCGGGCTCGCCGACTTCAGGCGGGCGATCGAGGCCGCGGCACTGATGCAAGGCCTCGATCTAACCGCCGTGGTGCCGTAACAACAGGTCATGGCCACCACCCCGACCATATGGCGCGCGACCGTCCTGACCCTGTTCCCGGAGATGTTCCCGGGCCCGCTCGGCGCCAGCCTAGCTGGCAAGGCGCTGGCGTCCGGCCTGTGGGCCCTTGAGGCGCGCGATATCCGGGATTCGGCCACCGACCGTCACCACAGCGTCGACGATACCCCGGCCGGTGGCGGTCCGGGCATGGTGCTCAGGGCCGACGTGCTTGCGGCCGCCATCGACGCCGCCGGCATCGCGCCGGCCCGGCCTCGCCTCTTGATGAGCCCGCGCGGTCGGCCATTGACCCAGTCCCGCGTCGTGGAACTTTCCGCCGGCCCTGGCCCCCTGATCGTCTGCGGCCGGTTCGAGGGGGTGGACCAGCGGGTAATCACGGCGCGCGCGCTGGAGGAAGTTTCGATCGGCGACTACGTGCTTTCGGGCGGGGAAATCGCCGCCATGGCGCTGATCGACGCCTGTGTTCGGCTTTTGCCGGGGGTGATGGGAAAACCCGGCTCCGGCGATGAGGAGAGCTTCACCGACGGCCTATTGGAATACCCCCAATATACTCGGCCGCAGGAGTTCGAGGGCCTCCAAATCCCGGAAATCCTGATCTCGGGCGACCACGCCAAGGTGGCTGCATGGCGGCGGGCCGAGGCGGAGGCCCTGACCAAGGCACGACGCCCGGACCTCTGGGTAGCCAAAAAGGGCAGCTGAGACCCGCCAAAAAATGCCGGGAAAGGGTGACAACGCGCCGCCTTTGCCGTATACGAGCGCCAAATCCGCGCAGGATAGAAGAACATTCGCGCAGCCAGCGCCGATCGCTGCTGCGGCGCGCCGCCGATGGAGATTTGCGATGAACCTCATTCAACAGCTCGAAAAAGAGCAATTCGAAAAAATGTCCGCCGGCAAGGAAATTCCGGAATTCGGGCCGGGCGATACCGTGATCGTCAACGTCAAGGTGGTCGAAGGCGACCGCTCGCGCGTGCAGGCCTATGAAGGCGTCTGCATCGGCCGTTCTGGCGCAGGGCTTAATGAAAGCTTCACTGTGCGCAAGATTTCCTATGGCGAGGGCGTGGAACGCGTGTTCCCCGTGATGTCGCCCATGATCGACTCGATCAAGGTGGTGCGCCGCGGCAAGGTGCGCCGCGCCAAGCTGTATTACCTGCGCAATCTGCGGGGCAAGTCGGCCCGCATCGTCGAGAAGTCCGAACGCGCGGCCGCCGTCGGCGAGTAATTCGAAGCCAGGAGTATTCGATCAAAGCGCGGAGCTCTGCCCCGCGCTTTTTCGTTGCGCCGGAGCAGCGACGTATCGGTTGATTGTCGCAATGCTGCCCATCATGCTAGAAGGCGGGCATGGTTCCCGATCAGACAAGCGCTGCCGCAGGCGTGATCAGTCGAATAGTCATCGACGATCGCTGGCGCCTGCCCGGCCGCTTCTTCGGACGGTTTACGACTTCGGCAATGTCCGAATTGATGCGCGCGCTTTGATGCTGCGCGGAGGCCGCTCCTTCGTGCGCAGCTTTTGCGCCTTGCCTCTCTCATGATTTCAATTTCAGGAGCTGACGCTCATGTCCAAGCCGACAACCCTGTACGACAAGATCTGGAACGATCATCTGGTTCACGAAGCCGAAGACGGGACCTGCCTGATCTATATCGACCGCCATCTGGTCCATGAAGTGACCTCCCCGCAGGCCTTCGAGGGCCTGCGCGCGACAGGGAGGCGGGTCCGTGCGCCGCAAAAGACACTTGCCGTCGTCGATCACAACGTCCCCACCACCGATCGCACCAAGCCCAATCCCGATCCGGAAAGCGCGGAGCAGATCAGGGCCCTGGCGGATAACGCGAGGCAATTCGGCATCGAATATTACGACGAGTTCGATCGCCGCCAGGGCATTGTTCACGTCATCGGTCCCGAGCAGGGCTTTACGCTACCCGGCACCACCATCGTCTGTGGCGACAGCCACACCTCGACCCATGGCGCGTTCGGCGCGCTCGCCCATGGCATCGGCACCTCCGAGGTCGAGCACGTGCTGGCGACGCAAACCCTGATCCAGAAAAAAGCGAAGAACATGCGGGCCGTCGTCGACGGGAAATTGCCCGAAGGCGTCACCGGCAAGGATATCATTCTCTCGATCATCGGCGAGATCGGCACCGCCGGCGGCACCGGCTACGTGCTGGAATATGCCGGCGAGGCGATCCGGTCGCTCTCGATGGAAGGGCGCATGACCGTGTGCAACATGTCGATCGAGGGCGGCGCCCGCGCCGGCCTGGTCGCGCCGGACGAAAAAGCCTTTGAATTCCTGAAAGGTCGTCCGAAATCACCGAAAGGCGCGGATTGGGACGCCGCAATGCGCTACTGGGAAAGCCTGCGCAGCGATGACGGCGCCCATTTCGATCACGAAATCAGGCTGGATGCGGCCAGGCTGCCACCGGTCGTGACATGGGGCACCTCGCCGGAGGACGTGGCTTCGATCACCGGCCTAGTACCCGATCCCGACAAGATCGAGGATGAAGCCAAGCGGTTCTCTAAGCACCGCGCGCTCAAATATATGGGGCTGCAAGCAGGGACCAAAATCACCGACATCAAACTCGACCGCGTCTTTATCGGCTCATGTACCAACGGCCGGATCGAGGACTTGCGCGCAGCGGCGAAAATCGCCGAGGGCAAGACAGTCAACGCCGGCGTCAATGCGATGGTCGTGCCGGGCTCCGGACTCGTGAAGGCGCAGGCGGAGGCTGAAGGCCTCGACAAAATCTTCCTCAAGGCGGGATTCGAATGGCGCGAACCGGGCTGCTCGATGTGCCTCGCCATGAATCCCGACAAGTTGAAGCCGGAGGAGCGCTGCGCGTCGACCTCCAACCGGAATTTCGAGGGCCGCCAGGGTTTCAAGGGCCGCACCCATCTGGTCTCTCCTGCGATGGCGGCGGCGGCGGCAATTGCCGGGCATTTCGTCGACATCCGCGAGTGGCGCTGACGAACATCCGGACCGAAGGGCAAGCGCCGGAAGCGCGATGGGGGTTGAGTTGAATCACCGTCGCGCTTCAGTTTTTGTTTTCACACCATGTCTTCGAAAATCCGCTACCCGCTTTTCCGGATCAAGCTTCAGGGGAGGCCCTCGCCCTTCAACTGCTGGCCAAATCGCGGCGTCGGCGAAGGGAGTCGTTAAGCAGTTGGGTGCAGACTTGTCGCGTCAAGCACGGCGCTGCCGAGGGAATGAGCCATGGCCAACAAGCCTGAATTCGTCGATATGATCAGTGAGGCCACCAAGCAGAAGTACCGCCGTGTCATGCCGAAGGCGGTCAAGAAGGTGGTCAAGGAGGCTTCCCGTCTCAGCCATTGGCCGCCCGACCGCTGGGAGCAATGGCGTCTGGAGACGCTTACCCCCTGGAAACTCAAGCCCTGGAAGATCAAGGACTGGCTCTGAGCTGTTCTGATCTCGGCGGCCCGGCTCAGCTGGGCAGGTCGCAACAGCAGGTCACCAAGAGAAGATCAGGCGCCCTCGCGGGCGCCTGACTCACCTCACCGACCTGTCTCGAACCTCAATGATCGGCGTGATGATGCCTGGGATGATGGCGCCGGTGATAGCGGTGGTGATGCCCGCGATAGCTGCAGGCGCGGCGCGGACCTGAATCGGTCATTACGATACGACAGCCGGGGACGGCGTAATCCGCGGGATAATCGTAGTAATACGGATAGTCGTAATAATATGGGTAATCGTACCAGACGCCGCCGATGAAGACGCGATGACGGTGGAATCCGTGGCCGCCATGATGGAAACCGTGGGTGCCGAAGCCACTGCCGATCGCGGCAGGGCCGGCGCGTAATGCGCCGCCGTGAACCGCCGCGCCGCCAAACCCGGCATGCCCGCCAAATCCACCATGTCCACCGC
This sequence comes from uncultured Alphaproteobacteria bacterium, assembly GCA_963820275.1. Lineage (GTDB taxonomy): Bacteria > Pseudomonadota > Alphaproteobacteria > Rhizobiales > Xanthobacteraceae > Bradyrhizobium. The sequence continues at coordinate 65,126 of CAWFZL010000032.1, read as the reverse complement.
CATGCCCCCCGCCGTGCGCCTCGGCAGGGCCGCCGGTGACGGATGACAGCGCCAGGAGCGCGGTGGCCGCAAGTCCCAGTAGTCGAACCGATCGACGCAAGGAGCAGCTGAGATCTGACTTCGTCATAGGCATAGTCCCCCGGTTGCAGGCGACGACAAGCGAAGACCGTCCAGCGGACGCCCTCGTCGCTTTGGATGTGTGCGATTGAACCCGTTCAGATTAGAGCCAACAACCTGAACGTGCCATGAATGCGCGTATATCGCTAACGGAGCGTTCGCATGCTCCTCATATGATCGTCATCATGCGCAATTCTTCGACACGCGTCCGCATCCCTCGGCAGGAAGGGCTTGGGTCTTACGGATTGAGTTCTTCAAAGGGCGATGGCGATTTCGACCTCAGGCCGTTGCGTTAGCCGCCGCGCCAGACGCAGGTCATGCGGGGCACGATCACGGTGCCGCTCGGCCGGAATTCCTGCACATAGGTCGCGTTGCAGACCCGCACGGCATTCGAGCCCGGGAAATACCGCGGATAGACGTCGGGCTCGAAGTGGGAGGGCGCGTAGATGCGAACCCGTCTGGGCGGCCTTCGAACGGGCCGCATGAACGGCTCATCGAGGTTGGGCTGCGACGCTTGTGCAATCCGCGTTCCCTGCGCAGAGGTCTGCGCCTTGGTTCCGGCCGCAATAACGCACAGAATCCCGGCAAAAGCCAATGATAGCGCTGCTGCCCCGATACGCATCTCGATGCCCGCCCAGTTACACTTATGATGCTACGGTCTCTGATTGCTGGGTCGACGTCAACTGCGCGCAGAAGCATTTCCGCCGAAGGCGGGGGGAAGAATTCCTGTTCCCATTGCTTGGGATGATGCTCTAAACAGGCCAGATGTGGACATCTTTGAAAGCGCCGTCGCTCGCCGAAATGGAAGCCATGGCGCACGACATCTTTGCAAGACTCCCGAAGACCTTTCGCGATCTCTGCGAGGGCGTGATCGTCCGCATCGACGATTTTCCGTCCGAAGAAGTGCTCGACGAGATGGGCGCGGAAAGCGAATTCGACCTGCTTGGCCTGTTTCACGGCGTCGGCCTGCCGCATCAAAGCCATGGGGATATCGCGCGGCTACCAAACATGATCTGGCTCTACCGGCGGCCGATACTGGACTACTGGGCCGAGCACGACGAAACGCTCGGCCGTATCATCCGCCACGTGCTGATCCATGAGATCGGCCATCATTTCGGCCTCTCCGATGACGACATGGCCGCAATCGAGGCGGCGGACAGGGCATGATCTACGGATTTTGCCCTTTAATGCCGGCCGCATTCGCGATAAACCAAGCGTCAAAGCCCTTTCCGTCAATTTCCGAAACAAAAAGTGCGATCGATGGACAAATTCACAACCCTGGAAGGCGTCGCGGCGCCGCTCAAGATCATCAATGTCGATACCGACATGATCATCCCCAAGCAGTATCTGAAGACCATCAAGCGCACGGGGCTTGGCAAGGGGCTGTTCTCGGAGCAGCGCTACAGGGATGACGGCAGCGAGAACCCGGATTTCGTCCTCAACAAGCCGGCCTACCGCAACGCCAAGGTGCTGGTTGCGGGAGAGAATTTCGGCTGCGGCTCCAGCCGCGAACACGCGCCATGGGCGCTGCTCGATTTCGGCATCCGCTGCGTGATTTCGACCTCGTTCGGTGACATCTTCTACAATAATTGCTTCAAGAATGGCATTCTGCCGATCCGCGTCACCCAGGAAGATCTCGACAAATTGTTCGACGACGCCGAACGCGGCGCCAACGCAACCCTGACCGTCGATCTCGCCAGGCAGGAAATCCGCGGGCCCGACGGCGGCACGGTGAAATTCGACATCGATCCGTTCCGGAAGCACTGCCTGATGAACGGGCTGGACGACATCGGCCTCACCATGGAGAAGAAGGCCTCAATCGACGCTTACGAGGCCAAGGCGAAAAGCGAGCGCGCCTGGGCCTTACCGGCTTGGGACTGATCGCCCGCTCGCGGCCCGACCTCCGTTTGCTGCCGGTTTGATCTAGCGCAACGACCTCCCGTCCCGGCGGCGCGCATAATGCGCGAAATTTACGCTGGGCCGGAGGATTTTCAATGTCGATCCAGGATAACGCGCATTCAGTCGTCAATCGATTGACGCATACGTTCAGCGATTGGCTGAGGCAGCGCCAGGAGTTGAGCGAGATGCGCCAGCTCAACGCAACGGAGTTCGAGCGCATCGCGAATGATCTGCGGGTTTCCCCGGCCGACCTCGACGAACTGGTTCGACACGGGCCTCACGCGGCCGACGAACTCCCCAAAATGCTCAAGGCACTCGGAATCAGCGAAGAGGATCTGGCCCGCATCGAGCCGATGGTATTGCACGACATGGAACGCGTCTGCGCGCTCTGCGGGCACAAGCGCGAATGCGACCGCGATCTCGCCGCCGGAACCGCAGCCGAGCACTATGGGGAATACTGTCTCAACGCGCCGACGATCAACGAACTGAACAAGTCGTCAACGAAATGACGCGCTCCGGCGCCGTCTTGCGATCCGATGAAGCGCCATGGGATTGAGTTGAAATACCATCGCGCTTCAGGTTTTTGTTTTCGCATGATCACCGCGCAAACGCGTTCGCGTTTGTCACTTTTCCGGATCATGCGTTAGCCAAGCGCGGCAACCGCATCCGCGATGGCTATCGTGCGCCTTGCCATATCCGCATGCAGGCGCTCCACCATCTGACCATCGAGCGAAATGGCCCCGCGCGAGGCGTTCTCCGGAAGATCGAACGCCGCGATGATCCTGCGGGCCCGGGCGACCTCTTCCGCCGGCGGCGTGAAGATGGCGTTGCAGGCTTCGATCTGACCGGGATGAATCAGTGTCTTGCCGTCGAAGCCCAGGTCGCGCGCCTGCGTGCACTCCTGCGCAAAGCCGTCCACGTTGCTGAAATCGCTGTAAGGGCCGTCGAGAATTTCAAGGCCGTAGGCGCGCGTCGCAAGAATGCAATGCGTGATCAGCGGCAGCATGATCGCTCGGCCCGGCTGCATTCTCATCCGCGTCTCGCGAGAAATATCGTTCGGCCCGAACACGAAGCCTGCCAGTCGCGGTTCGACATCGCGCGAGGCGGCCGCGAGCTCCTCGGCGTGCAGAACCGCGCGCGCGGTCTCGATCATGGTCCAGACCCTGATCGAAGAGTCGGCGCCGGCGTCGCGCAGGCAACGGGCGATGATGGCAAGGTCCTCGACGCTGGAAATCTTTGGGACCAGAATGCCGTCGGGCCGAGCTTTCGCGGCCATGGCGATGTCATCGCCCCACCATGGCGAATCCGGCGCATTGGTGCGGATCCAGACCTCGCGTCTGCCAAAGCCTCCGGCCGAGATCGCCTGCGCGATCTGGTCGCGCGCAAGCCCCTTGGCCTCCGGCGCGACGGAATCCTCGATGTCGAGAATGATGCCGTCCGCCGCGAAGATTGCGCGCCTTTTCCAGTGCGCGCGCATTCGACCCGGGCATGAACAAAAGGCTGCGGCGCGGACGGATCATGATTTCATCCCTTTGACTTTCGAAGCACCTGACGAGAGCCGGTCGACGGCTGGAACCACCGACGGCCTATTGTTTGAGCTTGGTCTTTCAGGACGACGGATTAACATCCTGGGCCTTGCTTCGAAAGGCTTGTTCGCCAAGGCCGCATATGGTTATGCAAGCCAGTGGAGTGGATTTGACATTCGCTACCTGTCCAGCCGCGAACCCGCGAAGCGAATGTCAAATCCGAAACTCCACTCGAAACATATATTTGCTGGTGGTCCTTTTGATTCTAACATTCGCAAAAGTGTCCGCTGAGAAGGGATGCGAATGTTAGAATTGGACCACCAGGATGTCGCCATTCCCGCAACAGCTCCTTGACGGCTATCGGACGTTTCGGACCGAGCGCCTGCCGACCGAACAATCGCGCTATCGCGAATTGTCCGTGCGCGGGCAATCGCCCGAGGTGATGGTGATCGGCTGCTGCGACTCCCGCGTTTCGCCGGAAGTGATCTTCGACGCAGGCCCCGGCGAATTGTTCGTGGTGCGAAACGTCGCCAACCTCGTGCCGGTCTATCAGCCGGACAGTGCGGCACACGGCGTGTCGGCTGCGCTGGAATATGCGGTCTCGGTATTGCGGGTGAGGCATGTCGTGGTGCTCGGTCACGCCCAGTGCGGCGGCATCCGCGCCTTCATCGACAGGGCGGCGCCGCTGTCGCCGGGCGATTTCATCGGCAAATGGATGGCGATGTTCATCAAGCCGGGCGAAGTCGTCGAGCAGCGCGAGCACGAGAGCATGGCCGACTTCACCGTGCGGATCGAGAAGGCCGCGGTGTTCCGCAGCCTGGAAAACCTGATGACCTTCCCGTTCGTGCGCAGCGCGGTCGAGCGCGGCGACATGTGCCTGCACGGCGCCTATTTCGGCGTCGCCGAGGGATCGCTGTTCGTGCTCGATCAGGCGGCGAAGGAATTCCGCGGCATCACCGAAGCGCCATAGAGCACGACCCGAAAAGTGGAAATCGGTTTTTCCTCGCGACAGGCGCGAATGCGTTGCCCGGAGATGCTCTTAACAGAGTGATGCAGGACTCATCGCGTTTGCGGCTCCCGCCAACCTCTCACGCCGCTTTCTTCTTGGCGCTGATCAGCTTGCGGTTGACCAGGCATTCGGCGATCTGAACCGCGTTCAGCGCGGCGCCCTTGCGCAAATTATCCGACACGCACCACAGGACGAGGCCATTCTCCACGGTGGGGTCCGTGCGAATGCGGCTGACATAGGTCGCATCCTCGCCCGCAGCCTCGTACGGGGTGACATATCCACCCGGTTCGTGCTTGTCGATCACGAGACAGCCAGGCGCCTTGCGCAGGAGTTCGCGCGCTTCGTCCGGTGAAATCGGATTTTCGAATTCGATGTTGACGGCTTCCGAATGGCCGACGAACACGGGAACCCGCACGCAGGTCGCGGTCAGTCTGATTTTGGGATCAAGAATTTTCTTGGTCTCCATCATCATCTTCCACTCTTCCTTGGTGTAGCCGTCCTCCATGAACACGTCGATCTCGGGAATGACGTTGAACGCGATGCGCTTGGGGAACTTCTTGTTGACCAGTTCGCTGCTCGTGTAGACCGCCTTGGTCTGCGAGAACAGCTCGTCCATGGCCTCCTTGCCCGCGCCCGAGACCGATTGGTAGGTCGACACCACGACCCGCCTGATCACCGCCCTGTCATGCAGCGGCTTCAGCGCGACCACGAGCTGCGCGGTCGAGCAGTTCGGATTGGCGATGATGTTCTTGTTGGAGAATGCCGTGATCGCGTCGGCATTGACCTCGGGCACGATCAGCGGCACGTCCGGATCCATTCGCCAGGCCGACGAATTGTCGATCACGATGGCGCCGGCCGCTCCGATCTTCGGCGACCACTCCTTCGACACGGCGCCGCCAGCCGACATCAGGCAGATATCGACATCGCTGAAATCGTAATGTTCGAGCGCTTTGACTTTCAGGGTATGGTCGCCATACGAGACTTCGACGCCCGTGCTGCGACGTGACGCAAGCGCGACCACCTCGTCTGCCGGGAATTTACGTTCGTCGAGAATGTTGAGCATCTCCCGCCCGACATTGCCGGTCGCTCCGACCAGCGCGACTTTGTAACCCATGGTTCACTCTCCGAAGAAAAACGCCTCACCCTCACCCCGCCGCGGAAAGGGAGGAGGCAGCGCTTCTATGCGAGAAACGCCGTTAAGACAACGTTAGACCGGCCATACCGGGCGCGCCGGCGTTGGCACCTTTGATGCAACTACACCCACAATACCATTTCCGCATCCATCCGGCACTGACGGGCTTTTTCGACGAATGTTGCGATACGTTGGGCCGGCTGATCGCCTGCGAAAGCGCAATCGTCTTGATCGGCGTTCTGCCTGCGCGACTGAGATGAATTCGCCGTATGCTACCTTGATAAGTTCGAAAATTCAGAGACTTATGAGATTCCTGGCCATGCGGTGGGCGACCGCCACTTTTCCGCCTGGGGACAAGGGCCTGTGGCAGAACCCGGAGATCGATCGACATTGGAGGGATTCGATGGCGCGGCCCACTTCGAGCAGTGCTTGCGCCAACGCGCTGGTTTCCATGCGACTTTTTCGCCCGCCCTGGCATTATTCTGGTCCAGTGTGGCCCGATTCACCTTGTGACGCCCCGTCCGGCCGCTAGAATGACGACTGAAACAGTTTTGGGCCTGCTGCCTGTGAGGACCTGATGACCTTGAAAATCCAAGCCGCGCACAAGGTTGCGGTATTGCTTGCCGGTATCGCTTTTGTCGCGATCGGCTTCGACGCCGCCACCGCGCAGACCCAGGCACCGCCCAAAGGGCAGAAGCAGGCGAAACGCCAGCTTGATGACCGCGGCCGGCCCATTTATGGCCCCAACGGCCCGAACGTGGTGTATCAGCAGGGGCCTAACACACGCGTTTACATCACCAAGCGCTCCTGGCTCGACGCCGGCGTCGAGGTCTTGCCGGGCGACCGCAAATTCATGGACTACGCATTTCCGCCGGAGATCGGCTATCCGACCTTCGCGCGCGAGAACAACAACCGCCCGATCGACCGCCAGCCACTCAATCCGCCGTCGGACCTGGGCGGGTATCCGCAGTGCCTAGCCGTCGATCAGGGTCGTTTGGTCAATACTTACTGCACGCATTAGGCGGAACACGCGTTCACGCGTGCAGCTTCTGCAATTCCTTGAGGATCGCCTCGCCCATTTGCGCGGTCGACACCGCTGTGGTGCCCTCAGACTTGATGTCGGCAGTGCGCAGTCCACCTGCGAGAACGGCAGCGATTGCCGCGTCCACCTTGTCGGCCAGCACGCCCATATCGAAGGAATAGCGCAGCGCCATTCCGAACGAGGCGATCATTGCGATCGGATTGGCAAGCCCCTTGCCCGCGATGTCGGGCGCCGAGCCATGCACCGGCTCGAACAGCGCCCTTCGCTTTTTGGTTTTGGCATCGATCTCTCCGAGCGAGGCTGACGGCAGCATGCCGAGCGAGCCGGTAAGCATCGCCGCGATATCCGAGAGCATGTCGCCGAACAGGTTGTCGGTCACGATGACGTCGAACTGCTTCGGCCATTTCACCAGATTCATACCGCCGGAATCGGCAAGCTGGTGCTCGAGCTGCACGTCCTTGTATTCGCGCCCATGAACCTGTGTGACCACTTCGTTCCAGAGCACGCCCGACTTCATCACGTTGCGCTTTTCCATCGAGGTCACCTTGTTGCGGCGCTTGCGCGCCAGATCGAAGGCGACGCGGGCGATCCGCTCGATCTCGTAAGTATCATAGACCTGCGTGTCGATCGCCCGCTTCTGGCCGTTGCCGAGATCGGTGATGGTCTTTGGCTCGCCGAAATACACGCCTCCGGTGAGCTCACGCACGATCATGATGTCGAGCCCCTCGACCACCTCGCGCTTCAGGCTCGAGGCATCCGCCAGCGCCGGATAGCAGACCGCAGGACGCAGGTTGGCGAAGAGGCCGAGATCCTTGCGCAATCGCAACAGACCGGCCTCGGGTCGCGCCTCGTAAGGCACGCTGTCCCATTTGGGACCGCCAACGGCACCGAAGATCACGGCGTCGGCCGCCGCTGCCTGGGCCATGGTTGCATCCGTGATGCTCTGCTTGCTCGCCTCGTAAGCGGCGCCGCCGACCAGTCCCTGCTCGGTCGCAAAATGGGCGATCCCTTGCGCGTTGATCCAGTCGATCAGACGCTTCACCTCCGCCATCACCTCGGGGCCGATGCCGTCTCCGGGAAGAAGCAGCAATTTGTGGGTCGCCATGATCGGAATGCCTTTTTCAGGAAAATAGCGGATGCGCGCGGAGTGCTAATGCGGCATCGCGCCGATGGCAAGATAGCAAGGGGCGGGCCGTCTGGCCCGGCTGACAGCACCGGCAGAGCCGGTGCGCCGGCACGCCTGATGCGCAAAACACGCTTGACGTGCAAAAATCGACTGCCGGCTACGCCATCGCGGGTTCAGCTTCCGCTGAAAGAATTATATCCCTGGTCTTCCCAGTAGCCGCCCTTGTAGTCGTTCGTGACTTCCATTGAGGTCACGTATTTCGGGTTCTTGAATCCAAGCTTGGTCGGCACCCTGATCTTCATCGGATAGCCGTAGGCGCGGGGCAGGATCTCGTCGGCGAACTTGAACGTCATCTGGGTTTGCGGATGCAGCGCGGTCTCCATATCGAGCGGGGAGTTATAGCCCTCCTTGTCCGCGCACTGGAACCAGCAATATTTCGCGCGCGTATCGGCGCCGATCAGCTTGAGGAAATCGCGCAAGGGCGTGCCGGTCCAGCTCCCGATCGCGCTCCAGCCTTCGACGCAGATATGGCGCGTCACCTGTTTGACCTGCGGCAGCTTGTAGAGCTCCTCAAGTGTCCAGGATTTCTTGTTCTCGACGAGCCCACGCACTTCCAGCTTCCAGTCCTTGCCGTCGATCTCCGGCGCATCGTCGAGCTCGTAATAGGCGTTGAACGGGAACGGCTTGGTGATCGCGCTTTCCGGGAAGGTCGGCGCCAGCGCATTGGGATTGAAGATCAAAGCCTGCACGGCGTCGTTGAACTTAGAGACCTTCTTGAGCATCTCCTCTGCCGAAGAGCTGTCCAATACGTCGCAACCGGTCAGCAACGTCAGCGCCCCGAGGCTCGCGCCGCCGGCGATGAAGCGCCGCCGCGCCGGATCCGGCAGCAATCTGGCCGCGTCGCGCACCAGCAATTTCTTGTCGACGCCCGGGATCAGAAGCTTGCGAATTCTGCCCATGGATTATCTCCCGTATTCGGGCTAGCGCCCACTTTTCGAAGTTCGTGCTCCATCGCAGCGCCCACCTTCACGAACTTCGAAAAGTCATGGGCGCTCGTAAACCCAAGATGCCAGTTCCGCTTTCCTGTTTGAAGTTCCTGGACAGAATTTGCCGCCTGTGGTGCAGGAACTTCAAATTAGGCGGCACTAGCGGCCGATGATCATCGCGCGCAGGCTTTTCGGCACCAGCACGGCAAGCACGATATGAATCGCAAGGAATGCGACGATCGCCGACATGCAGAAAAAGTGGACGTAACGCGCTATGTCATAACCGCCGAACAATGCCGTCAGGTACTGAAACTGCACGGGCTTCCAGATCGACAATCCCGAAAGCACGATGACGACGCCGACCGCGATGATGCCGGCATAGAGCAGCTTCTGCACTTGATTGTATCTGCTCAAGTCCTCGTGCGAGAGCTTGCCGGTCAGCGCGGCCCTGGCATCGGAGATCACGCCTCCGGGACTGATCGGCAGCAGCTTCCTCTTGAAGCGGCCGGTAGCAAATCCCGTCACGAGATAGGCGAGGCCATTGATCATCAACAGCCACATCGCCGCAAAGTGCCACAGCAGTGCGCCGCCCAGCCAGCCGCCAAGCGTGATCGAATGCGAAAACGTCAGGAAGTTGAACAACGGCGAAGCATTGTAGATCTGCAATCCCGACATGATCATCAGGATCATCGCGAAGGCATTGATCCAATGCATCGTGCGGACCCAGACCGGCTGAAGGACCTTTGTCGGGGTGGGTGCTGCATGCTCATCAGTGGCCGCAAGGCTCGACATCGCATATTCCCTTGCTGAAGACGCTCACCCCTTATACGCCGAAAATCGTGACTTCGTTACTTTCGCGCCCCGATCGAATCGATAAGGCGGGGCTGTGCATTCACAAAAAAGCGAGCCGGGTATCCCCCGGCTCGCTCCCGGCGGTTCCCGATGGGGATCAAATCGGGACCGCCCGTTGTCGTGGCTCAGGACGCCGGCATCAGTACGGTGTCGATCACATGGATGACGCCGTTCGATTGGTTGACATTCGGGATGGTGACGGTCGCGGTGCCGCCCTTGGCATCGACGATCATCACCTTGCCGTCCGCCTTCTTGACGGTCAGCTCTTCGCCTTCGACGGTCTTGAGCTTCCGGCCGTCGCTCAGGTCGGAAGCCTCCAGCTTTCCGGGGACCACGTGGTAGGTGAGAATTTTGGTCAGCGTCGCCTTGTTCTCGGGCTTCACCAGGTTGTCGACCGTGCCTTCCGGCAGCTTGCCAAAGGCGGCGTTGGTCGGCGCGAAAACGGTGAACGGGCCTTTGCTTTCCAGCGTTTCGACGAGGCCGGCGGCTTTCACCGCCGCAACCAGAGTGGTGTGATCCTTTGAGTGCACGGCGTTCTGGATGATGTTCTTGGAGGGGAACATCGCAGCACCGCCGACCATGACGGTCTTTTCCTGCGCGTTCACTGGCGCGACGATCGAGGCGGTGAGAGCGAGTGCGCCGAAGGCGGCGGCAGTCAAAAATGCAATGCGCTTGGACATGGAAACTTCTCCCGATTGATAGCGTGACCGGCAAATTCGCCGGCGATGAGGGGCAACAGCAACGAAAGGCGGCCATCGAATTGACCGTGTTGCTGTTGGTCCGAGCTACGGGAGGTCTTCGCGGGAGGTTTCGAATAAAAATTCTTTGTGATGCGTGAAACTATCTGCGGGGCGGAACGTGACTCGTCATTTTGGCCATTCTTCGGTGGCAATTTCGGGAGAACCGGAACGGGCTACTGCCTGCGCAGCTTGCTTTCTCCGTTGCCTTGTCAAGGGTGTCTTTGCTAGTGAAACCCCGAAAATTGTGACGTTAGACCTTGCAAGGTCACGTCTGCCCCCTTGAATTGTTGGGCGAATGCGCCCCACAGGACCATCATGAACGCCAACCTGTTTTCCCGTTTGTTTGACGGCCTCGACGATCCGAAACGCCTTGCGATCGAAACGATCGACGGAAGCCGCATCAGCTATGGCGAACTGATCTCGCGTGCAGGACAGATCGCCAATGTGCTGGTCGGGCGCGGCGTCAAGCCGGGCGACCGCGTGGCCGCCCAGACCGAGAAATCGGTCACCGGCCTCGTGCTCTATCTCGCAACCGTGCGCGCCGGCGCCGTCTATCTGCCGCTCAACACCGCCTATACGCTCAATGAACTCGAATACTTTATCACCGACGCCGAGCCCTCTCTGGTGGTCTGCGACCCGTCGAAAGCCGCGGGGATCGGCGCGATTGCGGCGAAAGTCGCTGCCAGGGTCGAAACGCTCGGGACCGACGGCAAGGGATCGTTGACGGAAGCCGCCGACAAGGCGCGCGCAGAATTTGTGACCGTTCCTCGCGCCGACGATGACCTGGCCGCCATTCTCTACACGTCCGGAACGACGGGTCGGTCCAAGGGCGCCATGCTTACCCATGACAATCTCGCGTCGAATTCGCTGACGCTCGTCGATTACTGGCGCTTCACCGACCAGGACGTCCTGATCCACGCCCTGCCCATCTATCACACCCACGGCCTGTTCGTGGCGAGCAACGTCACGCTGTTCGCCCGCGGCTCGATGATTTTCCTGCCGAAATTCGATCCCGATCTGATCATCAGGTTGATGGCCCGCGCCACCGTCCTGATGGGCGTGCCGACATTCTACACCCGCCTCCTGCAAAATCCGGCGCTGAACAGGGACACTACCAGACATATGCGGCTGTTCGTTTCAGGTTCGGCGCCGCTGCTCGCCGACACCCATCGCGAATGGTTCGCCCGCACCGGTCACGCCGTGCTTGAGCGCTACGGCATGACCGAGACCAACATGAATACGTCCAATCCCTATGAGGGCGAGCGCGTCGCCGGCGCCGTCGGCCACCCCTTGCCCGGCGTCTCGGTGCGGGTCACCGATCCCGAGACCGGCAAGGAACTCGCGCGCGACGAGGTTGGCATGATCGAGGTCAAGGGTCCAAACGTCTTCAAGGGCTACTGGCGCATGCCGGAGAAGACCAAAACCGAATTCCGCGACGATGGTTTCTTCATCACGGGCGATCTCGGCAAGATCGACGCCAAGGGCTACGTGCATATTCTCGGCCGCGGCAAGGACCTCGTGATCTCCGGCGGTTTCAACGTCTACCCCAAGGAGATCGAAAGCGAGATCGACGCGATGCCGGGCGTGATCGAATCCGCCGTGATAGGCGTGCCACATGCCGATTTCGGCGAGGGCGTCACCGCCCTCGTTGTCTGCGACAAGAAGGCGGCCATCGACGAAGCCGCGGTTTTGAAAGCGCTCGACGGCAGGCTCGCCAAATTCAAAATGCCGAAGCGGGTGTTCGTCGTCGATGAACTGCCGCGCAACACCATGGGCAAGGTGCAGAAGAACGTCTTGCGGGACAGTTACAAGGATATCTACAAGGGCAAGTGACTTGGAGAAGGCCAACTCATCGGCTCACAGCAGACTGATCGCGAACCGGCTGCCGACTATCAGGAGATAGACACCAAATGCGCGCTCCAGCGTGCTTTTCGACATCGCATGCGCCGCTCTGACCCCGAGCGGCGCGGTCAGGAGGCTGGTCGGCATCACCAGCACCGCGCCGATCAGCGAGACATAACCGAGCGCGAACGGCGACTGCAGCGCCAGCACGTCGGGATAACGCGCGGCCGCGGGCCAGCCCGCATAGACATAGCCGAGCGCGCCGGGAATCGAGACCAGGACAGCCAGAGCCGATGACGTCGCCACCCCCTGATGGATCGGCCGGCCATAGAGCGTCATCAGGAGGTTTGCAAACAGACCGCCGCCAATGCCCATCAGGGTCGAGAGGAGTCCGACGAGAAAACCGTATGCTCTCATCAACGGTCCCTTTGGAAGATCGTCGCCGAACCTGAGGCTCTCACGCGCCGACAACAGCCGCGCCGCCGCACCAAAGGCGACCATCACGAACACGATTTTGAACAACCGTTCCGGCGCGTAGCGCGCGATCACGCTGGCGATCAGGACGCCCGCCAGCACCGGCAGCCACCATACTCGCAACACTTCCGTATCGACCGCGCCACGGGCCTTGTGGGCGCGGTAGGAACGGACTGAGGTCGGAATGATGATGGCAAGCGCGGTCCCGACGCAAAGCGGCATGCGCACTTCGAGCGGAACGCCAGCCCATCGGAAGCATTCATAAAAGACCGGCACCAGGATTGCGCCGCCGCCGATTCCGAATACGCCAGCGAGGAATCCCGACAACGCACCGACGGCGACCAGCAGAACCGCCAGTTCCAGAAGCTCGGAGACGTTCAGCCCGGCCATGACCATCCCCGCTATTGCTGTTTCCGTCGCGGCTTTTGCGCCGCGTTCATGAATCGTGCTTCAGGTATACCAGCCAACAGCGGACGGCGGTCGTGTCAATCCCTAGTAATGCAAGGCTCATCTGAAGCTATGAACCGCGGTTCTCGGACATTGGATTTCGTCATTGCACTGAGTGTTTCCACTTCGTAAATAGAAATCATCTACCGCGATCCCGTAAAGGGCCCCAGCGGGGCCCGGAAAAACCTTCAAAGCGCCGATGACCGCCAGGATCGAAAGACCTCTTTCACCGCACCTGCAGACCTATCGCTGGACCCTGACGATGGCGATGTCCATCATCCATCGCGCCACCGGTGTCGCTCTGTATTTCGGAACCCTGTTGCTGGCCTGGTGGCTGATCGCCGCCGCATCGGGGCCTTCCGCCTATTCTCACGTACAGGCTTTCACTACGAGCTTGCTCGGCCGCCTGATCGTATTCGGCTATACCTGGGCACTGCTGCATCATCTCTTGAGCGGCATCCGGCATTTTGTCTGGGATATGGGTTACGGCTTCAAGGCGAACGAACGTGAGGCGCTGACCTGGGGGGCGCTGATCGGCGGCATTTCGCTGACGGTGCTGCTCTGGATCGCGGCTTACGTGATCGGGGGCGGCCGATGAGCTCACCGAACGACCAGGCTGCGAAGTCGATGCGGACCCCGCTCGGTCGGGTTCGCAGTCTTGGCGCTTCGCATTCGGGTACTTCGGACTTCTGGCGCCAGCGTCTCACGGCAGTCGCCACGGTGCTCCTGATGGTGCCTGTCATCGTGGTGGTGATGATGCTGCTTGGCCGAAATCAGGCCGGCGCCGCGCAAATTCTTGGTTCGCCTCTGGTCGCCATCATCCTGCTGCTCTTCATCATCGCAAGCAGCTGGCACATGAAGATCGGCATGCAGGTAGTCATCGAGGACTACGTGCACCAGGAGGCGCTGAAGCTCGCCGCGATCATGGCCAACAACTTTTTCTCGTTTGCGGTGGCGCTGGCCTCCATCTACGCCATCCTCAAACTGTCGTCCGGAGTTTAGCCCATGGCCGCAGGCGGAAATGGCAATGGCGCTAACAACGGTGCTGGCCCCTCCGCCGGTGGCCGCGCCTATCCGATCGAGGACCACACCTACGATGTCGTCGTCGTCGGCGCTGGCGGCGCGGGTTTGCGAGCAGTGGTCGGCTGCTGTGAAGCCGGACTGCGGACCGCCTGCATCACCAAGGTATTTCCGACCCGCTCGCATACGGTGGCCGCGCAAGGCGGCATCTCGGCAGCGCTTGGCAACATGCATCCGGACGACTGGCGCTGGCACATGTACGACACCGTCAAGGGATCGGACTGGCTGGGAGACCAGGACGCCATCGAATACATGGTGCGCAACGCGCCGGACGCCGTCTATGAGCTCGAACACTGGGGCGTACCGTTCTCGCGCACCGAGGACGGCAAGATCTATCAGCGGCCTTTCGGCGGCATGACGCTGGATTACGGCAAGGGCCAGGCGCAGCGCACCTGCGCCGCCGCCGACCGGACCGGGCACGCCATGCTCCACACCATGTACGGCCAGGCGCTGCGCCATGCGGCGGAATTCTATATCGAGTTCTTTGCCATCGACCTGATCATGGATGACCAGGGCGTCTGCCGCGGCGTCATCGCGCTCAAGCTCGAGGACGGCACGCTGCATCGTTTTCGCGCCCAGACCACCATTCTGGCGACAGGCGGTTACGGCCGCGCCTATGCGTCCTGCACGTCGGCCCACACCTGCACCGGCGATGGCGGCGGCATGACGCTGCGGGCCGGTCTGCCTCTGCAGGACATGGAGTTCGTGCAGTTCCACCCCACCGGCATTTACGGCGCGGGATGTCTCGTCACCGAAGGTGCCCGCGGCGAAGGCGGTTATCTCGTCAATTCGGAAGGCGAGCGCTTCATGGAGCGTTATGCGCCTTCGGCCAAGGATCTCGCATCCCGCGATGTCGTTTCACGTGCCATGACGATCGAGATCCGCGAGGGCCGTGGCGTCGGCAAGAAGAAGGACCACATCTTCCTGCATCTGGACCATCTCGATCCGCAGGTGTTGCATGAGCGGCTGCCCGGCATTTCCGAATTGGCGCGGATCTTCGCCAATGTCGACGTCACGCGCGAGCCGATCCCGATCGTTCCGACCGTGCACTACAATATGGGCGGCATCCCGACCAATTATCATGCCGAGGTGCTCACCAAGAAGAATGGCGATGAAAATGCGGTCGTTCCCGGCCTGATGGCGATCGGCGAGGCCGCCTGCGTGTCGGTCCATGGCGCCAACCGCCTCGGCTCCAACTCGCTGATCGACCTCGTGGTGTTCGGCCGTGCCGCCGCCTCGCGCTGTGCTGAAAAGCTGGCGCCGAACGGCAAGCAGCCGGAGTTGCCGTCGGGTTCCGCCGACAAGGCGATCAGCCGGCTCGATCTTTATCGCCATGCTTCCGGCGGCACGCCAACGGCCAGGCTGCGCGAGAGCATGCAGCATGTGATGCAGAACAATTGCGCGGTGTTCCGTACCGGCGAGGTGCTGCAGGAGGGCCACAACCTGATTCACAAGGTCCATGGCGGCATCGGTGACATCTCCGTCAGCGACCGTTCGCTGATCTGGAACTCCGACCTGATCGAGACGCTGGAATTCGACAATCTGATTGTCCAGGCGGTCGTGACGATGGATTCGGCGGCGAACCGCACCGAGAGCCGGGGCGCCCATGCCCGCGAGGATTTCGCCGAGCGTGACGACAAGAACTGGATGAAACACACGCTGGCCTGGGTCGACGAATCCGGCAACACCACGATCGACTATCGCCCCGTGCACGACTACACCATGACCAACGACGTTCAGTACATTCCGCCGAAGGCGCGTGTATATTGATTTACGACAGCGAAGGCGTGACTTGATGGTTGAATTCGCACTTCCCAAGAATTCGAGGATTTCGGGCGGCAAGGTCTGGCCGAAACCGGCCGGCGCGACCGAGACGCGCGAATTCAAGATCTATCGCTGGAACCCGGACGACGGCAAAAATCCGAGCATCGACACCTATTATGTCGATACCCATGACTGCGGCCCGATGGTGCTCGACGGCCTGATCTGGATCAAGAACAACATCGACCCGACGCTGACGTTCCGCCGCTCCTGCCGCGAAGGCGTGTGCGGTTCGTGCGCCATGAATATCGACGGGCAGAATACGCTCGCCTGCACCAAGTCGATGCACGACGTGAAGGACGGTGCGGTCAAGATCAATCCGCTGCCGCACCAGCCTGTCGTCAAGGACCTGGTGCCCGATCTGACGAATTTCTACGCGCAATATGCCTCGATCGAACCGTGGCTGAAGACGACCACGCCGACGCCGCAGAAGGAATGGCGCCAGAGCCATGAGGATCGCGAGAAGCTCGACGGTCTCTACGAATGCATCCTCTGCGCCTGCTGCTCGACGTCTTGCCCGAGCTATTGGTGGAACAGCGAGCGCTTTCTCGGGCCGGCCGCGTTGCTGCAAGCGACCCGCTGGATCACCGACTCGCGCGATGAAGCCACCGGCGAGCGGCTCGACAACCTCGAGGACCCCTTCCGACTGTATCGCTGCCACACCATTATGAACTGCGCCAAGGCTTGCCCAAAGGGCCTCAATCCGTCCGAGGCGATCGCCGAACTCAAGCTCAAGATGGTCGAGCGGCAGGTGTGATCAGGAAAGATTGCAGGAACTTCAATCCAGAATGATCATCTGAATGCGTCATTTGTTCGCATAACGGCGATAAATCCGGGCTGGGCCGCCACAATGCGGCCCAACGCTTGTTCGTTGATCGCGGGCTTCAAGTCTTGCCAATAAGGCTCGCAAAATTTTTCCGGAACCCAAAACCATCATGACAAAACTTCGATTTCTGCTGCTTGCCACGACTGCCCTTACGGCCATGCAGTTCGCAGGCAAACCATCGCACGCACAGACCACGCCGATGGTCGTGGCGCAGGCAAAGGAGGAGTTGGGTCCCGACGGAAAACCCAAACAGCCGCCCAAGCAGCCGCCGAAGGAAGCACCCAAGGCCGCTCCGCCGGCGCGCCCCGCGCCTCCTGCTGCTCCGCCTCCTGCAGCGCGGCCCGCACCGACACCGCCGCCGCCCCATCCGACGCAGCCTCCGCCGCCTGCGGCAGCCCCGCCACCACATCCCACGCCACCTCCTCCACCGCCTGCCGCAACGCCGCCCACCCCACCCAAGCCGCCGGCCGGGCCTGCAATGCAGCAGGGACGCGAAAAGGAAATGGAGCGGGAAAGGGAGATGCAGCGGGAGAAGATGGCTCCGTCGCAGCGGCCGCCA
This sequence comes from uncultured Alphaproteobacteria bacterium, assembly GCA_963820275.1. Classification (GTDB taxonomy): domain Bacteria; phylum Pseudomonadota; class Alphaproteobacteria; order Rhizobiales; family Xanthobacteraceae; genus Bradyrhizobium. The sequence goes on along the minus strand of CAWFZL010000032.1, from coordinate 47,648 downwards.
GCCGGTCCCAGTCCAACTCCGCCTCCACCCACCCCGCCGCGCACCGGGCCGGCTCCGGCAACCGCGACACCGACCCCGGCTCCGGTGGCCCCGACACCGCCGCCTCCGCGCCCGGTTCCAGCCACTCCCGCGCCGGGCGCCGCTCCGCCTTCGCCCGGGGGACAGACCACGCTGCCGCCCGGAGGCGCTCCGATGGCGCGCCGGCCGCCGCCGGCCGTAACCGCGCCGATTCCACCGCCCCCGCCGCCCGCGCAGGCGATGGCTCCCATACCTCCCGGCACAGCGCCACAGGGACCGCGTCGGCTCGAGGATTTCCGTGGCCAGCGGCAGGAAACCGATCAGGGTGGCCGCAAGGTCTTCACGGAGCCCGGCCGAGTCATCGTCGTCGACCCCAGCGGTCAGTCCTTCATTCGTCACAACGAAGAGGACCGTTTCCGCTTCGGCGCGCGCGATATCCAGGTCCAGCGGGTCGGTGGCGAGACACGAACCATCGTGATCCGTCCCGACGGCTCGCAGATCATCAACATCGTCGGCGGTGACGGGCAGCTGGTACGCCGGATTCGCCGCGATCGGGAAGGTCGCGAGTTTATCATCATCGACAACAGCTACCGCGATCCTCGGGCCATCGGCGGCTTCTATGTCGACCTGCCTCCGCCGCTGATCCGGATCCCCTATGACCGATACATCGTGGAAGCCGACGTCGCGACGCCGGAACTGATCTACGAGACGATGGAGGCCCCACCGGTCGACCGGATCGAGCGGCGTTATTCGCTCGACGAGATCCGCTACAGCCCGAGCGTGCGGCAATTGATGCCGAGTATCGATCTCAACACCATCAACTTCGACACCGGCTCCTGGGAGATTCCGCCCGATCAGGCCGCGCGCCTGCAGGTGGTCGCGGAAGGGCTCAACCGCGCGATCGCGCGAAACCCGCGCGAGGTTTTCCTGATCGAAGGTCACACCGACGCGGTGGGCAACCCCGTCGACAACCTTTCGCTATCGGATCGCCGCGCCGAATCCGCGGCCGAATTGCTGACCCAGCAATTCGCCGTGCCGGCGGAAAACCTCACCTCGCAGGGCTACGGTGCGCAGTATCTGAAGGAGCAGACCGACGGGCCAAGTCGCATCAACCGGCGCGTCACCATCCGCCGCATCACGCCGCTGCTCAATGGCGGCGCGGCATCGCTGCCACCGCCGCCGCCCGGCATGGCGCCACCGCGGTAACGGCGCCATAAATGCAAAATGGCCGGGAGCGATCCCGGCCATTTTCTGTTCTTGCATCGTGCGCCGAGGTCGCGGCTCAGCCCTTGTCGCTGTCGAGCCTGAAGATGTCGGAGCCTTCCCCGGCCGAAAGCAAGCCCGTGTCCGCGTAGAGATCGAGCTTGGCGCGGCTGTCCGCGATATCGAGGTTGCGCATCGTCAGCTGGCCGATACGGTCCGCCGGCGTAAATGCCGCATCTTCAACCTTCTCCATGCTCAGCCGCTCCGGCTGATAGGTCAGGTTGGGACTCTCGGTGTTCAGGATCGAGTAGTCGTTGCCGCGGCGCAGCTCGAGCGTCACCTCACCGGTGACTGCCCGCGCCACCCAGCGCTGGGCGGTTTCGCGCAGCATCAAAGCCTGGGAATCGAACCAACGCCCCTGGTAGAGCAATCGGCCAAGTCGCAGGCCGTTGATCCGGTATTGCTCGATGGTGTCTTCGTTGTGGATGCCGCTCATCAGGCGTTCGTAGGCGATGTGCAGCAGCGCCATGCCGGGGGCTTCGTAAATGCCGCGGCTCTTTGCCTCGATGATCCGGTTTTCGATCTGGTCGCTCATGCCAAGGCCATGTCGACCCCCGATTGCATTGGCTTCGAGGAACAGCGCAACCGGATCGGAGAAGGCCTGGTCGTTCAGCGCGACGGGCTGGCCTTCCACAAAACGCACGGCCACTGTTTCAGCCTCGATGGCGCAGTCGCCCCAGAACGGCACGCCCATGATGGGATTGACGATGTTGATGCCGCTGTCCAGGCGCTCGAGGTCCTTGGCTTCGTGGGTTGCGCCCAGGATGTTGCTGTCGGTCGAATAAGCCTTTTCGGCGCTCATCTTGTAGCCGAAGCCATTAGCGGAGAGATACGCCGACATTTCCGCGCGACCGCCCAGTTCGTCGATGAACTGCACGTCGAGCCAGGGCTTGTAGATCCGCAAGTTCGGATTGGTCAGCAAGCCGTAGCGATAAAAACGCTCGATGTCGTTGCCCTTGAAGGTCGAGCCGTCGCCCCAGATGTTGACGCCGTCCTCCTTCATCGCCGAAACCAGCATTGTGCCGGTCACGGCACGGCCCAGAGGTGTCGTGTTGAAGTAGGGGATGCCGCCAGTAGAGATGTGAAAGGCACCGGACTGAATGGCGGCAATGCCTTCGTGGACCAGTTGCGTTCGGCAATCCACCAGTCGGGCCTTTTCCGCGCCGAAGGCCAGCGCTTTACGCGGAATCTCGTCGTAATCGGCCTCGTCAGGCTGGCCAAGATTGGCCGTATAGGCAAAGACGCGGGCGCCTTTTTGCTTCATCCATAGCAGCGCCGCGCTGGTGTCGAGACCACCCGAGAAGGCGATGCCGACTTTCTCCCCCTTGGGCAGGCTTTTCAGGATCGTACTCATGGAGATTCCAATCGCTCGAAATTGCTGGCGTTGATACGCAAAACGAACCTGCCGCAAACGGGCCGCGAACGTCAAATGCGCTGCACTTGACTGCGCGAAATATCAAATTTCGCGGCCGTCAGCACGCGTTAATCGCGGCTGGCGTTGTGACGGATCGGATTGCCTGGGCTGGCGCCGCCGCAGGCCGATCCGATGGAGCGGCCACGCCAGCCGCGTCAAGGCGTCATCGACGCCCTCATCGGTGAGCCGGGTCGACGGCCAGCGGTAAATGTACCCGTGAGCCAGCCAGATCACCAGAAACGTGACCAGCCCGGCCGCCGCCACGTCGGTGAAGAAATGCCCGCCGAAAGCCATTCTGAGCAGACTGGTCGTCACGCCGAACATTGTCGCCGCCGCGTAGGCGAGCGGCCGCCACGCGGGAGGCGCCAGCGCGGCTGGCGCGTAAGTCCAGAAAGCAGTCGCGCCTTCGCCGGAGAAGAACGAGCAGTTACGCTCGCAAAGGCCGCGCGGGTCCCACCACGCCACGAACGGCTTGTCGCCGTTGAATTCCGTCACCACGGCGGGGCGTGGCCGGCCCCAATAGTTCTTGAAGGTGAGATTGGTGAGCAGGCCGGCCGAAAGAAAAAGCGTGACCAGCAGGAAGACGATTGCGCGCCCCGACATCAGGAGCGGCCGGTCCGGCCGAGCCAGCTTCACGAGCAGCGAAACGATCGCGGGCATCGCCAGTCCCCACGCGATCCACATCGCGCCGTCGCGCGCGATCGCCGCCAGGGCGTTGAGCCTGAGCGGGAAGGTGCGGGTCGGCGGATCGTAGAACCACGCCGCAATCCTCAGATCGAGTTCGGGGTAGATTCCAAACAGCAATCCGACGACAAGCGTGAGCGATAGCGCAATGATCAATCCAGTCCGGTTCATGGCGCGGGGTTTAGCCGAGACGGTTGGCGATGAAAAGGTCAGACAGAGCCGATTCAGGTCGAAGGTGGCGCCGGCGAATCCGAGGGCAATGGCGGCGGCCGACGCAGCGGGAGCGGCGGCGGCTCGCGCCACGCGCCTGCATTGCGGCCCGCGATCATCCAATAGACCACGCCGGCGACGATACCGGCTCCGGTCATGATTTCGAGATGGCGCCGCACGACGCCCTCGAAACTGAGCGTATCGGGATCAAACGGAACAAGTCCGAGGTAGCAGGCGAGGCCAACAAGGCCGCCACCTACCGCATAGGTCAGCGCGCCACGGATATTGAAGGCTTCGGTAATCAGGACCACGATCGCCGCCGGCACGAGCGCGAAGCCGCTGATGAAGATGAAACCGAAGCCCAGCATGATGTTCAGCGCGCCGGGGTCGACCGGGCCGGCGCCGAGATCGCTGAATTCGGGAAACATGATCGCGCCGACAACGATCGAGCCCGCGACCAGCGACGCGCAGAGAAAGGCAAAGAGAATAACGAACAGCCGGCCGATCAGCGCCATGGGTCAGACCGATGTTGCCGTGATTCGTCGCCTCTGCTCTTCCCGGGAACGAGGTGAACGAAACGCCATATGCCCTAGTCCGTCATCGCCATCGCGCGCAGCGCCTGCCGCTCACGCGCCGACATTTTCTCGGTCTCAGATTTCAACTGGCCGCAGGCAGCCAGGATATCCCGGCCGCGCGGCGTGCGCACCGGCGAGGAATAGCCGGCATTGAAGACATACTCGGAGAACTTCTCGATCTGTTCCCAATCCGAGCATTCATAGCGCGTGCCGGGCCAGGGGTTGAACGGAATGAGATTGATCTTGGCCGGAATCCCCTTCAACAGCTTGACCAGCAGCTTCGCATCATCCAGCGAATCGTTGACGCCTTTGAGCATCACATATTCGAAGGTGATGCGCCGTGCGTTGGAGGAGCCGGGGTAATCGCGGCAGGCCTGCAGCAATTCGGCGATGGGGTATTTGCGGTTCAGCGGTACCAGTTCGTTGCGCAGCTCGTCACGGACGGCGTGCAGCGAAATCGCCAGCATCACGCCGATTTCTTCCCCGGTGCGAATGATGTTCGGCACTACGCCCGAGGTCGACAACGTGATGCGGCGGCGGGAAATGCCGATGCCTTCATTATCCGACACGATCAGGAGCGCATCGCGCACCGCGTCGAAATTGTACAGGGGCTCGCCCATCCCCATCATCACCACATTGGTGATGAGACGGCCGCCATTCGGCGTGTCGCGGTCGGCCCAGTCGTTGAGACGATCGCGCGCCACCATGATCTGGCCGACGATTTCGCCGGCGGTCAGGTTACGCACCAGCCGCTGCGTGCCGGTATGGCAGAACGAGCAATTCAGCGTGCAGCCGACCTGCGATGAGACGCACAGCGTGCCGCGATCGGTTTCCGGAATATAGACGCACTCGACTTCATGCGCCTTCTCGAGCTTGCTGCCGCTCGGCAGGCGCAACAGCCATTTGCGGGTGCCGTCGCTGGAAACCTGCTCGGCGGCCACTTCCGGACGCGCGACGGTGAAATGCTGCTCGAGCGCGTTGCGCATGTCCTTTGAGATGCTGGTCATCTCGTCGAATGCCTGCGCCCCGCGGACATACATCCAGTGCCAGAGTTGTTGCACGCGCATCCTGCGCTGTGCGGGCGCCACGCCGATGTCCCCGAGACGCGCCGCGATCTCGGCGCGCGACAGGCCGATCAGGGACGGCTTTGCCGGAGCCACGTAGGATTCAAGCGCGACTTTCTCCAGTGGTCCATCGGCGGCGGTGCCGGTTTGCATCGAAGGTGTGATCATCGTCTCGTTCATGCCGCATCAAATAGGGCTTTCCAGCTCGGCTGGAAAGGCATGCGAGCGGCGTTCTTTTGACCTGGTCTAGTGCTTGCAGTCCTGCGCCAGCCGGTCGAGCGCCTGGGAAAGCCCCTTCAGCGAGAAGATGTCAATGGTCTCGGTGCCCTTGGCCGACACGCCCTTGACGGTCGCGTCCCCGGCCTTGCGCATGGCATCGACCATCCGCTCTTCCTCGGCGGCGTTCTTGATCCAGAGGCCGTCGCCCTGCGTATACATCGCGTAGGAAGCGCCCCCCACTTCGAGCGTCGATTCCGAGCCGGGTTTCAACGTATAGCCGATCATGATCGACACCTCGTTGACGACTTTCTCCGAAGGCCGCGTGGAAACGAACGCATAGGCCGGATCGCGCGGGCGGTTTGGCGGGTTGGTTTTTGACGTCGAAGGTTTTGCGAGTGCGAAGCACACCTTTTTGCCGTTCGGCGTTGCGGTATAGGCCCCCCAGGTGCCGAACTGGCCTATCAGTGTGGGCTCGGCGCCACCCGCGATCGCGGATTCGGGCTTCACCGCCGCGGGCTTGGCCGCGCCTTTTGACGGTGTGCTTTGTGGCAATGGGCCTTGGGACGGCGCACTTTGCGCCTGCGCGAGGCCTGATACCCCGCACACCAGCAAACCCGCCACTGTCAGCATTCGCCGCACGGTCATCCGCAAGTTTGGTCTCCCATCATTGTGACTGGAAAATGGCTCGACACCCGACGGTCACTATTGTCGTGGATAAATAGTAAACGTCCGATTTGGAAGCTCCCGACCGTAGCCCGAACCTCGTTGCCACGAACGTCAAATCCACCACACCGGTCGCGGTTCGCGCGCGGAACGCTGTTCAGGGCTTCTCTTTCGGACCGGGGTGCCCGATGCTTCTCCCACTGCGCTTCGGTCCATGACAGAAGGCACCCGAGGAGCGCAGATGCGCGCCGCCATCCTGCACCACCATCTCGCCATTGATGTAGCAAGCAGCATCCGAGATCAGGAAATTCGCAAGATCGATAAGCTCTCGATGCTCGCCGGTGCGACCAAGCGGGGTTCTCCGGCAAAGCCTACGCCGCGCGGTCTGTCGCTTCTATTGTGGACGCGCCTCAAATCCGGCATGAAAGCGTTAGCCGGGGAGCGAATGTCAAATCCGGTCGCGTCAGAAAGCCAGGTGAGTCCATGAAAGCCGTTCTCTGTTCGCAATATTGCGGCCCCGACGAACTCGTTCTGACCGAGGTACCCGATCCCGCTGCCGGCCCCGGCGAGGCCGTGATTGCGATCAAGTCCGCCGCGCTGAATTTCTTCGACCTTCTGATGATCCAGGGCAAATATCAGATCAAGCCGCCATTCCCGTTTTCGCCGGCGGCCGAAGTCGCAGGCGTGGTCGAGAGCGTCGGAACGGGCGTTACGGATCTCAAGGTCGGCGACCGCGTGATGGCCTCCTGCGGTCACAACGGCGCACGTGAAAAGATCGCGCTGCCGGCAAATGCCATTGTCAGGATTCCGGACGAACTGGACTTCGACCGCGCTGCCGGCATCATCATCATTTACGGGACTGCGCTGCATGCGCTGGAAGATCGCGCCAGGGCCAAACCGGGGGAATCGATGGCGGTGCTGGGCGCCGCCGGCGGGACGGGCCTTGCCGCATGCGAACTTGGCAGGCTCATGGGCTTGAAGGTGATTGCCTGTGCGTCGTCGGACGAAAAGCTCCAATTCGCCGCCGCCCACGGTGCCGAACTCGGACTGAACTACGCCAGGGAAGACCTCAAGGAGGGCTTGCGCCGGCTAACCGGGGGCAAGGGAGTCGACATCGTTTTTGATCCTGTCGGCGGCAGCTACGCCGAAGCTGCCCTGCGATCGATCGCGTGGGAAGGCCGCTTTCTGGTCATCGGGTTCGCCGCCGGAGACATCCCGAAAATGCCGCTCAATCTGGCGCTGCTCAAGGGCTGCGATATTCGCGGTGTGTTCTGGGGCGCGTGGGCACGTCTCTATCCGGACAAAAACCGCGCCAATCTCGAAAAGCTCGTTAAATGGGCCGCCGAAGGGAAGATCACCTCGCATGTCGACCGCACTTTTCCACTGGCTCAGACGGCCGATGCGTTAAAAGTGCTTGCGGGCCGCAAGGCCATGGGCAAGGTGATCCTGCATCCCTGAGAGGCCGCCGCGGGCCGGTTGGCAGACGCAACTGTGTCGTTCTGGATTACCTTGTCATGGATTTGTCGCCAATCTGACAGACCGGTTCCACGGTATTGCCCAAATGAAATCAAAATATCTCCCCAATCGGGCGAGTGATCGTCGCTTTTTGGACGGATTCAAAATGCGAGTCTAAGGTCTGGTAGCGGGCGGCTGGGCACAACAACATCCAGACACTTAATCCGGTATGCCCGAAGTTGCGTTTGTAGCGGGAGGCATCACTATGGCGCAGGACACGAGGTACGGTTCGCAAGACGATCCGTACGAGCAGAGGTACTACGACGACCAGTATGCCGAACCAGTCGACCTCGATGAGTTCGGATCACAACTGCGGTCGTACCACTCGAACCGATCGGTCGCGACGAGGGAGGAATTCCTTCCCGACGATTCCGTTCCTCTCTTTCTGTCGGAGTCTGACGGGGACCGCAGAGTGCCGAAATTCGGCAGCGCCCGAAGGGGCAGCTCATCGCGATTGTTGAAGACGGCTATCCTGGCGATCGCGGCGTCGGTAGCGGCCTTTACGGCTGTCGCCGTCAAAAATCCGTTTACGGTGTTTGCCAATGCAACCGCTTCACTGATCGGCTCGTCGGATACCCGCTCACCGGACACTAAATCACCTGTCGTCACGACGGAGGCAGCGGTTCAACCGACCGCCAGCACTCGCACCGCGCCTCCGGCTGCGAGCCAGTCGCCGTCGCGCGACGACATTGCAGTTGCGCTGCGCACGGCTCGTCAACCCGTCGCCCCGGCGGAAAGCGTCGGCCCGGTGGCGGCCGTCGCTCCGGTGGCAGCAGTTGCACCGGTCATGGCCGCCCCGCCGGCAGCGGCCGCAGTGCCGCCAGTTGCTGCAATACCGCCAGTTGCCGCTATGCCGCCGGCCGCCGCCCCGCCGCCGGCCGCAGCTCCTCAACTGGCTGCAGCTCCGCCGATCGTCGCTGCGCCGCCGGCGAGGAAGCTCGCGGCCGATGAGCTCGCCACGCTGATGACGCGGGCCAGGGCCTTGCTCGCGTCGGGCGATATCCCGCCTGCCCGCCTGTTGCTGGAACGCGCAGCCGAGGCGCAGGAGGCGAGCGCCGCGCTGCTGCTGGCGCAGACCTACGATCCTTCGGTGTTGGGGACGCAGGATACCCGCAACATCAATACCGATCCGGCACTGGCGCGCACCTGGTACCAGCGGGCGGCCCAGCTCGGCTCGGCGGATGCCCAGCGGCGGCTTAGTCAATTGCAGTAATCTTCCAAACAGGGACCAGCAAAAATGCGACGTTTGATTGGATTGGCACTCGCTGCCACTATGTTGGCTTTTGGCTTCGCCGCCCGGGCTGAAGAAGGCGTTTATGACCCGGCCAAGGTCTCGGACAGTCTGAGGGCCATTTTCCAGTTTGGCTCGGCTTCCACCAAGCAGGCTTTGAACGCCAACACGGTGACGCTCATCACCGGCACGATCGGCGGCACCTATGTGCAGTTCGGGGCCGACCTCGCCTCCGTGCTCGACGACGGAAACAAGCTGCGCGTCCTTCCGATCGTCGGGCGCGGCTCCGTGCAGAGCATCGCCGACATCCTGTTCCTGCAAGGCGTCGACATCGGAATCGTGCGCGCCGATACCCTCGACTATCTCGAGAGAAAGGGCTTCGCCAAGGACATCAAGAAGCAGTTCACCTATGTGACCAAGCTCTACAACGAGGAAATGCAGATCATTGCGCCCAAGTCCGTGAACAGCTTGAGGGACCTGGAGGGCAAGACGGTCAGCGTGGACCTGCCGAACGGCAGCACCTTCGTCACCGTGTTGACGGTAGCCGACAGGATCGGGATGAAGGCGAACTGGGTCTATGTCGAACAGCGTATCGCAATGGAGAAACTGAAGAAGGGCGAGGTCGACGCCGTGATCGTCGTCGGCGGCAAGCCGTACAAGTCGGTTTCGACGTTCAACAATGATGGCCGCTTCCACCTTGTGAAAGTGGACTATGAAAAGCCCTTGCAGGGCGATTACCTGCCGGCGACCCTCACCGCAAAGGACTATCCCAACCTGATCTCTGAAGGCGAGACGGTGGATACGATCGCGGTGCCGGCGTTGCTTGCTGCCTATAACTGGGCGCCCAACAGCGATCGCTATCGCAAGATCGCAAACTTCGTGGACGCGTTTTTCACGAAGTTCCCGCAGTTCCAGAACCCGCCCTTCCATCCGAAGTGGAAAGAAGTCTCCCTGTCGGCGCCGCTGCCGGGCTGGACGCGCCTGCCAGCCGCCCAGCAGTGGCTTGACCAGCATGGAATCGAACCGGTCGCGCGCAACCGTTTCGATGAATTCCTGAAGCAGAGCTCCGCCTCCGGAAAGCTGGCTGACACCGACAAGGAAGCTCTCTTCAGGCAGTTCAAGGCCTGGGAAGCCGAGCAGAACGCCCGCGCGCAGGTACGCCAGCCGCGGTAAGACGCGAGCAATTCTTCAAGCACGAGGAGCCGGGGTGATTCGCATCACCCCGGCTCTTTGTTTTGGGCCCGAATAAGCAAGCGCTCCCGGCCTTACCCGGTGAGCTGTGCGGCCAGCGCTCAGACCTCCGGCTCGATGCCTCGCCTGAGCGCGGCGCGAGCAGCGTCGCGATGTTCCGGCTTGATGTGGGAGGCGACCATGCGGATCGCGGTAGCGAGCACGGCTGCATCGTCGGTATAACCAAGCACCGGCATCATGTCGGGAATGAAATCGAAGGGTAAAATGAAATAGGCGATCGCGCCCAGCAACGCCGCCTGGACGTGGCGCGGTGTCTGTTTGTCGAACGCACAATAGAACGCGCTGAGCAGATCCTCGGCGAACGGCAACTTCGCCATCACGCGCTTGAACTTGATCCAGAAGCGGCGGCGTACGCTTTCAGCGTCTTTGGCCAACTCGTCCGCCGGCTCAAATCCGACGGTATATTCTCTCGTCATTTGCCTGGCTCCCCGGCCCCGATCGCGTTACGCGCATGATTCCCGGATGCGTATTCTATTCGCAAAACCGGGTATCCACTTTTGCGGGATACGCTCGATTTCTGATACGTATCCTATTCGCAAAACCGGGTGCCCACTTTTGCGGGATACGCTCGATTTCTGATGCGTATTCTATTCGCAAAACCGGGTGTCCACTTTTGCGGGATACGCTCGATTTCTGATACGTATCCTATTCGCAAAACCGGGTGCCCACTTTTGCGGGATACGCATTAGCTGTGCATTTCCTGCCGGACCTGCAAGATACGTGAGGACGGGTTCAGGCTATTCCGAGCTGCGCGGCAATCGCGTTCATGGATTTTGCAAGCTCTATGTCGAGCGCCGTGACGCCGCCGGCGTCATGAGTCGACAGCACCACTTCCACCGTCTTGTAGACGTTGCGCCATTCCGGGTGATGGTCGCGTTTTTCTGCGACCAGCGCAGCACGGCACATGAACCCGAACGCCTCGTTGAAATCCTTGAACACGAAGGTTCGCGCGATGGCCTCCCGGCCCGCCAGTTCAGTCCAACCCCCCAGGCCCCTCAAGGCCGACTTTCGCGCCTCCGCCGACAAGCGTTCCGCCATAATTGCCTCCTGTTTGATCCGGTACTCACCATAGTCTTGAGCGCTACCTCGTGCGATTTGTGCCCTATCGGCCCCGAACCGGCCCAAAAGCGGCTTTTTGCAGCGGGCCGGTAACCATGACGGGGATGTCACTGCGCTGCGGTACGAAATTTGTTACTATATCCATCTAGGCCTGCATCCAGCCAAGTCCACGGCAGACGAGAAATTGGACCTGAACCGATTGCTTACGAGATCGATGACCAGCGGTCTTGACCTCGCCCAGCCGCCGAAGCCGGCGCCTTCGCGTTCACCTCGACGGAGCATGATTTTGATCGTGCTGGCCGGGGTGCTCGCGATCGTTGGCACGGTAGCGGCGGGCTATTACTTTGCGATGCGGCCGGTCGGCTTGCGGATCGCTGTCGGTCCCGCCAACAGCGACGATCTGAAAGTGGTTCAGGCGCTGACCCAGGCCTTTACCCAATCCCACAGTCAGATCCGCCTGCGGCCGATCCAGACCGAAGGCGCTACCGCGAGCGCGCAGGCGCTTGCCGAAGGAAAGGCCGATCTGGCCATCATCCGCGGCGACCTCGATGTGCCGAAAAATGCGCAGGCCGTGGCGACGCTGCGCAAGAACGTGGCGGTGCTTTGGGTGCCCGCGACCATGAAGGGCAAGAAGTCCGGCCCGAAGATCGCGAAAATCGCGCAGCTCACGGGACGCCGCGTTGGCATCATCGGCCGTACCCAGGCCAATGTCGACCTGCTCAAGGTGATCCTGCGCCAATATGGCGTCGACCCCGGCAAGGTGGAAACCGTCCAGTTTCCGATTGGCGAAGCCGCCGAGGCCATTCGCGCCCGGAAGGCGGATGCCTGGCTCGCGGCGGGCCCCGTCAACAGCAAAGTCACCGCGGAGGCGATCGCGGCATCGACCCGCGATGGCCATCCGCCCACCTTCCTCGCGATCGATTCGGCTGAGGCGATCGCGCAAAACCACCCGATGTACGAGGCTTCCGAGATTCCGGCCGGCGCCTTTGGCGGCTCGCCCGACCGGCCCGAGGAGGAAGTAAAAACGATCAGCTTTTCGCACCACATTGTTGCCCGCAAGGATCTATCGGAAGCAACCGTTGCCGCCTTCACGCGCCAGCTGTTTGCAATTCGCCAGAACGTCATGACCGAATTCCCGCTGGCCGCGAAAATCGAGACGCCGGATACCGACAAGGACGCCTATATCCCGGTTCATCCCGGTGCAGCGGCCTTTGTCGACGGCGAGGAGAAGACCTTCCTCGACCGCTACAGCGATTTCATCTGGTGGGGACTGATGGCGCTGTCCGCAATGGGCTCGGCCGGCGCGTGGTTCGCAGGCTATCTGAAGAAGGACGAGCGCAGCAACAACTCCTCGCTTCGCGAACGGCTCCTCGAAATGATCGCGCTCGCACGCCGCAGCGATTCGCCGGAAGAGCTCGATCGCCTGCAGTCGGAGGCAGACGACATCCTGCGCGATACGCTGCATTGTTTCGAGCATGGTGCGATCGAGGAGGGCGCCCTGACCTCCTTCAACATTGCGCTCGAGCAGTTTCATCACGCGATCGCCGACCGCAAGGCGATCTTGATGCAGATGCCGCAGAACCTGCAAAGGACAAGCGCGCAGCTTCGGGCGACCGGCGCGTTGTAGGTTCGATTGTCGCCGGCAGCAGGCGGGCCCTCTGCAATCGCGCCGTCACATTTTGTTCCTAGTTTCTTGTTTCCGGGCGTTCTTGTTCCTGGATTCTTCCCGGCTTGAGCGATTTGAAGGCCTGCATGATGGTTCTGCGCCAGACTTCCCGCCGACATTTCCTTCGCACGGGCGTTGGCGCACTCTCCGCCATCGCGATGCCCAGTCTCAGCCGCGCCGCCGACCGGCCCGTCGTCACGCACGGGGTCCAGTCCGGCGATGTCACTTGCGATGGCGGCGTGGTCTGGGCGCGCGCCGACCGGCCCTCGCAAATGATGGTCGAGGTTGCCACCACCGAGTCCTTTGGCAATGCACGGGCGTTGCCGCCGATCGCGGCACTGCCAGAGAATGATTTCACCGCGAAAATGCTGCTCGAGAACCTGCCCGCCGGACAGGACATTTTCTACCGCGTCAAATTCCGCGATCTCTCCCATCCCGAGATTTACAGCGACGCGGTGACCGGCCGTTTCCGCACCGCGCCCGCCGACCGCCGCAACGTGAGTTTCGTGTGGGGCGGCGATGTCGCCGGACAGGGCTGGGGCATCAATCCCGACGATGGCGGCATGGTCGCGTTCGCCACCATGCGCAAGCACAGCCCGGATTTCTTCCTGCACTCGGGCGACACGATCTATGCCGATGGCATCATCTCATCCGAGGTGAAATTGCCGGACGGCAAGCTCTGGAAGAATGTCGTCATCCCCGAGAAGGCAAAGGTCGCCGAGACGCTGGAGGAATTCCGCGCCGCGCACAAGTACAATTTCCTCGACGAAAACCTGCGCACCTTCAACGCCGAGGTACCGATCTTCGTCCAGTGGGACGACCACGAGGTCACCAACAACTGGTCGGCGTCGAAAGAGCTTCCGGCGGCCTACAAGGTGCGCGACATCAATCTGCTCGCCGCGCGAGCGGCGCGGGCCTTCCATGAGATGTATCCGATGCGGGAGAGTATCGTCGAGCCAGGACGCGTGTACCGCGCGCTGAACTACGGGCCGCATCTCGACGTCTTTATGCTCGATGAGCGCAGCTATCGCGGCCCCAACGGTCCCAACCTGCAGACCGCATACGGCCCAGAATCCTGGTTCCTTGGGCCCGATCAACTGCTCTGGCTGAAGCGCGGCCTGTTGAACTCGCGCGCCACCTGGAAGGTGATCGCATCCGACATGCCGCTCAGCCTTATCGTCTATGACGATGCGGCAAACAGAAAAGGTTCGGAAGCATTCGCCCAGGGCGACGGCCCACCGCGCGGCCGCGAACTGGAAATCGCCGATCTTCTGCGATTCATCAAGAGCTCAGGCATCAACAATACCGTTTGGCTGACCGCAGACGTGCACTACGCGGCCGCGCATTACTATAATCCCGACAAGGCGCAATTCCAGGAGTTCACCCCGTTCTGGGAGTTCGTCGCCGGGCCGCTGAACGCGGGGACGTTCGGACCGAACGAACTCGACAACACCTTCGGTCCAGAAGTGCGGTTCATGAAGGCCGCGGGCGCCGACAAGCCCAACCTCCCGCCCTCCGCCGGCATGCAGTTTTTCGGTCATGTCAGGATCGACGGCTCGAGCGGCCAGATGACGGTGACCTTGCGCGATCGCGCCGACATCGCGCTGTGGTCGACGACGCTCGATCCAAAGCCGGGATAGAGCGGCGCGCTAGCTGCCGGATCACCGCCTCGCCGCGTGAACTCCTTTCAACAGCTCGGCCAAGGCATCCGCCCGACAGGGCTTTGGTAGTCGCGGCTTTTGCGTGAACGCTGCGGGAACCTTCACATCGGCGCTGTATCCGGTGACAAACGCCAAGGGAATTCCGAGCACATCCAGCCGCTCGGCAACCGCGAAGCTCTTCTCGCGAACCAGCGCGACATCGAGCAAGGCAAAGTCCGGAACTCTCTCCTCGATCAGCTTGAGCGCGCACCTGACGCTTCCCGCCGTGCGGACCGACTTCACCCCAAAACCACGAATCGTATCTTCAAAATCGAGTGCGATGATCGGGTCATCCTCGACGATCAGGACATCGTCGGGCAGGCGAGCGCTGCAATCGCCAGCACTGGCAAAGGTTCCAATATCACTCATGAAACTAACTCGGTTCGGACCTTCCTCCAACGTATAGGGCGGTTCCCCGTGGCGAACCATCGCACCCTCCGTTCGTTTTGTCTGTGCACTAGTGTACCGATTCCGAAGTTCGTCTCATGTGAGGCGACCTCGGTTGCGAACTTCGGAATCGAAAGGACACTAGCAACATATTGATTCTTCTAGTGTGGCTTTGGTTCAGAAGTCCGCATGACGAACGAGCCGTCCCTGATGATGCGGACTTCTGAACCGCCACACCAGTGCACGGAACTATCCAGGTTCGGCGCCTATTGTAGCGACCCGAGAAAGGGGTCTCGATCACAATGTCACACATTATCGTCGGCAATGGCGCCGGCCGGCCAAACAACAATCTGTTACGCCGGCTCAATGCCGGCGATTTTGAACTAATTGCCCCGCATCTGGCGCAGGAGGAAGTCCGCTCCAGTGCGCTGCTCTACAATCCCGGAGACGACGTCGACACCGTCCATTTTCCGTGTGGCGGCAGCCTTGTCTCCTATCTCGTCGCCAACGAGGACGGCCGCGATGTCGAGACCATTCTTGTCGGCCGCGAGGGCGCCGTCGGCGGTATCGTCAGTCTTGGATATCTGCCGGCCTATACGCGCATATCGGTCAAATTCGGCGGTCCGTTCGCGCGCCTGTCTATCGGGAAGCTGGACGCCGCGAAGGCAGCATCTCCATCCCTGCGCAATGTGTTTGCCCGATATGCCGATTGCATGCTGGCCCAGATGTTTCAGTCGACCGCCTGCAATGCGATTCACTCGATCGAGCAACGCACGGCGAAATGGATCATCTCGGCGATGGAGCGGGCGGACGGCGACAACGTCGTACCCTTGACCCATGAACAATTGGCGACGCTGTTGGGGGTGGGGCGCAGCTACGCCAGCCGGGTCATCCAGACTTTCAAGGCGGAAGGAGTGCTGGAGACCCGCCGCGGCTCGATCCTGGTCCGCAACCGCGAGGCGCTGCAGGGACGCGCCTGTCTTTGTAACGAAACCGTCAAGAATCACTTCGAGGAAGTCTTGCGCGGGGTCTATCCAACAGAACCGATCCCCGGCTGATCGCGACAAACCGGGCAGGGAACCCGGACGAGGTTGTCGGATGAGCTTCGACTATTGGTGGATCGGCTGCTTCATTGATGAACAAACCCATACGCGCCTTCAGCCGTTTTTCGCCGCTGCTGCGGGGACCGCGCTCTCTCCGGAGGCGAGGCAGGCGATTGCGGCCTGGCGGGTTGATCCGCGCGGTTACGAGGATGTCAGGTTCGGCGGAACACCGGAGACGACGGAACAGGAGAGCTACCCAACCGCCGACCAGATCAACGCGTTCCTGAACGCCTTCAACCTCGCAGGTTTCAAGGAGCTGGCGCGTCATCTGATTTTGCAAGGGGGCGAGCTTACCGACGTGCTCAATGAGCGAAATCTGTTCCGGATGACCATTACGGCCCGTCACCCATCGGTCAGCATTATCTGGCACGCGTTCGGCCCTACCCGTGCTGAAGCGTTGCCGGGACAGATGGGAAACATGCTGCTGGGGGCCGGCGAGGTCGCGGCAGCGCTTGAGGCGACGCGACGCGCCTATTCCGGGATTTCCCCCGACGATCTGTTTTCGGCAGGCCAGCGGTTTTGCGGCTTTAGCGTTGACGCCGAGACCCTTCGCGAAGTGCTTTATTTCCTGCCCGAGGGACTCGAGCGGGCTAAGGAGCGCGGACGGGGCTTTTTCGCGGTGACCAGCCCCCAGATGTAATTCAGATGACACGTGGAATCGCCGGCGACGATGGCCGGAATCGTCAAACAAGCCATTGTTTTTTAGTGTTTTCTGACTATATTGCGCCGCAGTAAAGGCGTGCCCGGTCGCTAGCGGCCGGGCTTCCTTTTTGGGCGCCCGTAGCGCCTTGAAACGCCAAGGTTTTGAGCGCCAATCCCGGCGCAAACGCTTTCGGGTTGTCGCATGAGAAGACCCGAACCGAATCTTGCCTGACGCAGAAGAAACAAAATGAATCTCCGCAACGTCGCCATCATCGCCCACGTCGACCACGGCAAGACCACGCTGGTCGATCGCCTGCTGCAGCAATCCGGCACCTACCGCGAGAACCAGCGCGTCGTCGAGCGCGCCATGGATTCCAACGATCTGGAGCGCGAGCGCGGCATTACGATACTGGCCAAGGCCGCTTCCGTGCAGTGGAAGGACACCCGCATCAACATCGTCGACACGCCCGGCCACGCCGATTTTGGCGGCGAGGTCGAGCGCATCCTGAACATGGTGGACGGCGCGCTGGTGCTGGTGGATGCCGCCGAAGGCCCGCTGCCGCAAACCAAGTTCGTGGTGTCGAAGGCGCTCAAGGTCGGCCTCAAGCCGATCGTCGTCATCAACAAGGTCGACCGTCCGGACGCGCGGCCAACCGAGGTCATCAACGAGGTGTTCGATCTGTTTGCCGCGCTCGACGCCAGCGAGGAGCAGCTCGACTTTCCAATTCTGTACGGATCGGCCAAGCAGGGCTGGATGGCGGAGAGTCCCGAGGGTCCGAAGGACAAGGGCATGCAGCCGCTCTTCGACCTGATCCTGCGCCACGTCGCGCCGCCGACGGTCGAGCAAGGCCCGTTCCGCATGATCGGCACGATCCTGGAAGCCAATCCTTATCTGGGCCGGCTCATCACCGGACGCATCACCTCCGGCACGATCAAGCCGAACCAGCAGATCAAGGCGCTTTCGGCCGACGGCAAGCTGATCGAGCAGGGACGCATTACCAAGATCCTCGCCTTCCGCGGCATTGAGCGCACCCCGCTGGAAGAGGCCGAGGCTGGCGACATCATCGCCATCGCCGGGCTCACCAAGGGCACGGTCGCCGATACCTTCTGCGATCCCGGCGTGGACGTGCCGCTGAAGGCGCAGCCGATCGACCCGCCGACCGTGTCGATGTCGTTCATTGTCAACAATTCGCCGCTCGCCGGCACTGAAGGCGACAAGGTGACGAGCCGGATGATCCGCGACCGCCTGTTGCGCGAAGCCGAAGGCAATGTCGCGCTGCGCGTGAGCGAATCCGCCGACAAGGACGCGATGGAAGTTTCCGGCCGCGGCGAATTGCAGCTCGCCATTCTGATCGAGACCATGCGCCGGGAAGGCTTCGAACTCAGCGTCTCGCGCCCGCGCGTCGTCCTGAAGAAGGACGAGGCCACCGGCGGCTGGCAGGAGCCGATCGAGGAGGTCGTGATCGACGTGGACGAAGAGCATTCCGGCGTCGTCGTGCAGAAGATGAGCGAGCGCAAGGCCGAGATGATCGAGATGCGCCCCTCCGGCGGAAACCGCTTGCGGCTGGTGTTCTATGCGCCGACCCGCGGCCTTATCGGGTATCAGGGCGAACTGCTCACGGACACCCGCGGCACCGCGATCATGAACCGCCTGTTCCACGGCTATGCGCCCTACAAGGGCGAAATCCAGGGCCGGCGCAATGGCGTCCTGATTTCCAATGATCAGGGCGAGGCCGTGGCGTACGCCATGTTCAAGCTGGAAGACCGCGGGCCGATGATGATCGAACCCGGCTGGAAGGTCTACAAGGGCATGATCGTCGGCGAGCACACCCGCGACAACGATCTCGAGATCAACGTGCTCAAGGGCAAGCAGCTCACCAACATCCGAACCACCGCCAAGGACGAAGCGGTGCGCCTGACGCCGCCGATCAGGATGACGCTGGAGAAGGCGCTGGCCTATATCGAGGATGACGAGCTGGTCGAGGTGACGCCGAAGTCGATCCGGCTGCGCAAGAAATTCCTCGACGCCAACGATCGCAAGCGGGCGGAAAAGGCCAAGCAGGCGGTGGCTTAGCGGGGCGAATAGGGAGTAGCGGATGGCGAGTAGGCTCGCCATATAAGCGAGGTGCGCCACTTACCATTCGCCAGTCGCCCCTCGCATGTCCCTCCCCTCCTCAGTTGATGTAGCGATCATCGGCGCCGGCGCCGCGGGCCTCGGCGCGGCTCGCGCGCTGGAAGGCTCTGCTCTTTCGCTGATCGTGCTCGAAGCGCGCGATCGCGTCGGCGGACGCGGTCACACCATCATGGCCGCTCCTGACGTCACCTTCGACGTCGGCTGCGGCTGGCTGCATTCGGCGGACAAGAATTCCTTTGTCGCGATCGCCGAGGAATTGAAATTCGAAATCGACAGGAACCGCCCGCCCTGGCGCGAGCAGGGATACGACGCGGCCTTTCCGAGCGAACAGCGGCTCGAATTCATGCGCGCGCTGGATGCGTTCTACGACCGCGCCGAGGAAGCCGCCAGCAGCGGCCGCGACGCGCCTGCCAGCGTGTGTCTGGAGCCCGGCAACCGCTGGAATCCGATGATCGATGCAATCTCGACCTACGTCAACGGCAGCGAACTCGACCGCGTTTCCATTCTCGACATGGATGCCTATGAGGACACCGGGCTCAACTGGCGAGTGCGGCGCGGCTATGGCGCGCTGATGGCGGCCTATGGCGCGCCCTGCACGCTTGCGCTGAATACGGAAGTCACCCTGATCGACCATTCGGCAAGTCGCGTGCGCATCGAAACCTCAAAAGGCACGCTTTCCGCTGGCAAAGTGATCGTCACCGTGCCGACCAGCCTGATCGCGGAAGAAGCGATCCGTTTTTACCCCGCGCTGCCGTCGAAGGTCGATGCGGCGCGAGGCCTGCCGCTCGGGCTTGCCGACAAGGTGACGCTTTTGCTCGATGAGCCGGACGATCTGCCGAAAGACGGCAATCTGCGCGGCGCCACCATGCGCACGGCCATGGGCGCCTATCATCTGCGCCCCTTTGGGCAGCCCTGCATCGAAGGATTTTTTGGCGGGCGCTTCGCGCGCGAGCTGGAGGACGCAGGCGATGGCGCGATTGCGGCGCAGGCGATCGATGAGATCGTGGCGATGCTCGGCTCGGAGTACCGGCGCCGGTTGAAGCCGCTTGCCGAATCGCGCTGGGCGCAAGACCCGTTCGCGCGCGGCTCCTACTCCCACGCGTTGCCTGGGCACGCGGGGAAACGCGCGGTCCTCGCAGCCCCCGTCGACAACCGCCTGTTCTTTGCGGGCGAAGCCACCTCGCCCAATTTCTTCTCGACCGCGCACGGGGCGCGGGATTCGGGAGAACGGGCGGCAAGAGAGGTGATGGGGTCGCTGGCCACACGGTAGTTGTCACCCCGTCGTTGCGATGGCCTCACTACTGGATCACCCTGCCCCTGAACTCCGCGTCCGGCACGAAGCACGCCTCGTACTTCCCGAAAATCCGGTACCGGTTGCGCGCGACCAGATTGTAGACCGCGTCGCGCAGCGGCCTGGGCACCGCGAACAGCACGCGCGCCCAGCTCCAGCCAGGCAGAAGACCGAGCACCGTCAACGCCCCGTCGGATTTAAAACGGGCCACGCCGCCATGGACGACGGCATTGGTGTCGGGGTCATGCGGGTCGACGCCGAAAGCCTGCGCAAGGCGGGTGCCGTAGGGCGACTGGATCGCCGTGAAGCGAAAACGCCTGTTCCTGTCCCGGCTCGCGACGAAACGGATCCAGCGCGAGCAGAACACGCACACGCCATCATAGAGGATCACGTCGTCGTCGGGCCAAACGCTCATCTGTTGTCCAGTGTGACCAGCGCGACCAACATCAGGACGATGGCCGGTCCGGTCTTGACCAGCGCGCCGAGCGGCTCGATCCACAGGTTCGGCGTCAGGATCGCCGCCCCGAGCATATAACCGCACGACGCGACAATGCCCGCGACCAGGCCAAATGCGGCCGTGCGCCGGAAGGCAATCAATACGCCGATCGTCATGTCCATCAGGCTGGTGAGAATGGTAATCGGCGCGACCAAGCCACGAGGAAAGGCATGCGTGCGAAGGATGTCCTTGGCCGCATCGTATGAGACGAACAAGGCAATGAAGCCGGAGACGCACCAGAACACCACGAGGGTCGCGATCACCAGCGCCTTGATCGAATAAAGCCGGGCGAACCATTTGTCCTGAATGGTGGCGGAACGAATTTCCGAGGTAGCGTCGGCCGGCTCGATCCCGGTCGTAGCCATCCACACGGAAGGATCGCCGCGGATGGCGCGGCGCAATTCGGCGAGCGCGGTGCTTCGAATGGGCGGCGCCCAGCCGAGAAGACTTGCGAGATCGCCCAATTTCGCACCGAGATCGAGCATGAAGGCGGGCAGCGGGATGCGCGGAAGATCTTTTGCGCCGAACGAACGGCGGAACAATTCGATTACGCCGCCGAGCGTGACCGGCTGTTTCTGCATGAGATCCCAGACCACCGCATCAGCACTCTTGTCGGCGATATCGCGCGAGGCAAGCCAGGCGATGGTAGCCGAAATGTCCTCGACCATCACCGGCTGGAAGCTTACGGCGGATTCGGTTGCGGGAAGCTGAAGGGGAAGCGCCGCCAGCGCGCGCACCATGGCGCTGCCGCCATAGGCGGATGGCGCGATGACAAATCCCGGCCGAAGGATCGCGTAAGCGACGCCGGAGCTCGCGATCAATCGTTCGGCTTCGCGCTTTGTGGTGCTGAAGGCGGTGCGGTCCTGGGCGGGCTCACCGGGGATCGAGATATGCACCAGCCGGATCGCCCGCCCGGACTGGTTGATCGCATGCAACAGACGCGCGACGAAATCGCGATGCACGGTGCCGACGTCGCTGCCCGGAACATCCTGCAAGAGGCCCACGCAATTGACGACGACGTCGATATCGTGGCTCGCGATCAGCCGCGCCAGCTCAGCCGAATCCATCGAGAGAAGCGGCATTTCCAGATCGCTTGCGCTTGCTTTTTGCGAGGGCGAATACCGCCGCGCAATGCCAATGACGCGGAAGCCGCGCGCACGCAGGTCGTCGGCAAGAAATCGGCCGATCAGGCCGGAGGCGCCGAGCACGAGAATTTTTGTGGTTTCACCCATGCCGGCTCGCCCGCTTCACAAATCCGGCTTGGCGATCATCATCCAGAGGATGACCATCACCGAACCGAAGCCGGGAATGCCGAACAGGAACCAGCGGCGAAACAGCTGGAGGTAACGCGGCGGCAACGGCTGGTCCTTCCCCGCAGCCGCGCGGGCAAGGTCGCGCATTTCGATTTGCATGAAGACTACGGGGACCCAGAACAGTCCGGCAACAGCATAGAGGACGAGCGACACCACAAGCCAGTGTTCAGCCAAACTCATCCCCGACAATACAATCAATATCCCGCCGCTGACGGGTTGCAGGACCACCGCGCTCAGCGTGAACAACATGTCCGCGATGACAACGGTGGCTGCGGTGCGCGCGATGAACGCGCTGTCGCGGCTCCGGTGGGCCATCAGCATGAAAAATGCAATGCCGCTCCCCGTGCCGAGAATGACGACAGCCCCGAGCACATGCAGATATTTGACGATGAAATAAACGGTCATCGCCTGTTTGCCGCGTCGGCCTTGCGCGCTTTCAGCGCGCGATCGAGCTCGGCGCTTGCGATCTTCACGCCGGTTTCCGTCTCCGGCAGCCAGTGGCCTTCGCTGCCCGACGCTGCCAGAACGCGAAACACCACCTTCCCGCCGCCCAGGCGAAACGCGTCGGCGAGCTGCCTGGAAAACTCCGGCGAAAAGTAGCTGTCATTGGCCGCAACCAGCCAGGTGACGGGCACGCGCGCGCCCTGTCCGAATTCGCCTGCCGCGGCGATCAGGGTATGCGGCGCGCATATCTTGTTGGGGAAGTCATTGGCGTGACCGCCGCGGCCCGCGCCGAACAGGATGATGTTGGAAACGGCAGCGGGATCGGTTCCGGCGAGCGCCAGCGCGCCCCAGGCGCCGGCCGAGTGGCCGATGACGACAGCGCCGTCCGGCCGGATAAAGGACTGTCCGCGAACGTAGTTCAGCGCCGCCGATATCTCCTCGGCGGTGGCGCGTCCCGAACGGGAATAGTCGGCCTCGTCGCATCCGGCCTGGTCCTCGAGATATTTTCCCCCGGTTCCACCATGCCCCGGGCGTTCGGGCACCAGCACGGCAAATCCTCGCGCCGTCAGCCACTCGGCAAGCGGGCGATATTCGGGCTGCGGCATTTGCGCGCGGCGCAAGACATTCTGGGTTGATGCATGCGCAATCAGCGCCAGGCGAAACGGTCCCTCGCCCGGCGGGCGAAACAGCACGGCATGCGCGGCCGTTCCCGGATCCGGGGATGGCACGAGCCATTGCTGTTCGCGATTGGGTTCGCCCTCGGCTCCCTGCGGGCCGAATCGCGATGCTTCTTCGGCGGCGGCCGGCGTCCACGCTGCCGCGAGCACGATCAGAATGAAAAGCAGCCTGGAAGACGCCATGAACCTTTTTCTCGCGAGAGTAGAATTTCGTGTCGGCTAGCCTACCCACGGCGAATCAAACCGTGGGCACTTTTTTGTGAAAGTGATGGTGCCGAAAGCCCGACCCGCCGGCCTGGTCCGAAAATTACCCGACGGTCGGCCCGGCCGGATGCCGTAACAGGCAGCATCTGTCCACTTTCGGTACATCTCACAAGGCACACTGATGCAGAAAATCCACAGGTTAACTGATAATTAACGATAGACCTTGAAGCCGACGCGCCGACTTGCTTTGATCGGGTCATGAGCACAACCCTGATAGAGGTTCGACCGGCCAAAGCTGCGGACGCGGCTGCGGTGGCTTCGACCCACGACGAAGCCTGGCGTTCCGCGTATCAGGGAATCATTCCCGGCGCCGAGCTCGAGAAACTGATCAACCGGCGCGGTCCGCAATGGTGGGACAGCGCGATCCGCAAGGGCAGCCGCGTCAGCGTGCTCGTGTTCGGCGACAGGATCGCCGGCTATGCCAATTACGGTCGCAACCGCGCGCGCAGCCTGCACTTCGAAGGCGAAATCTACGAGCTCTATCTTCGGCCCGAATTTCAGGGACTAGGCTTCGGCCGGCGGCTGTTCTCCGCTGCAAGGCGCGACCTGGCCCAGAGCGGCCTGAAGAGCATGGTGATCTGGGCGCTCTCCGACAACGACGCCGCCACCGAGTTCTACCGCGCGCTGGGCGGCCGCATGGTGGCGCGTTCTTCCGAGAAATTCGGGCCCAAGTCGCTCGACAAGGTCGCCTTTGCCTGGACAAACTAGTACCGCCGATTTGAAGTTCCTGCTTCACGCGCGGCAGCGCCCCTAAGCGAGGCGGACGCCGGACGGCGCAGCCGTCGGGCGTCTTGAGCTTGTCCAGGAAATCAACCCAAGAGCGTTACGGAGCACCCCATGCGCATTGACGCCGTCTCGATCGGGATCGACCCACCGCGCGAGGTCAACGTCATCATCGAGGTCCCGGTCGGCGGGGAGCCGATCAAGTACGAACTGGACAAGGAGGCCGGCACGCTCGTCGTCGACCGGTTCCTGTATACGGCGATGCGCTATCCCGGCAATTACGGGTTCATCCCGCACACGCTCTCCAATGACGGCGAC
Source organism: uncultured Alphaproteobacteria bacterium (assembly GCA_963820275.1). GTDB lineage: Bacteria > Pseudomonadota > Alphaproteobacteria > Rhizobiales > Xanthobacteraceae > Bradyrhizobium. The sequence continues at coordinate 23,324 of CAWFZL010000032.1, read as the reverse complement.
CCCTGCGACGTGCTGGTGGCCAATACCCGCGCTATCGTCCCCGGTGCCGTAATGAGCGTAAGGCCTGTCGGCGTGCTGGTGATGGAGGACGAAGCAGGGGGCGATGAAAAGATCATCGCCGTTCCGTCATCCAAGCTGACCCAGCGCTATGACAAGGTGAAAACCTACAGCGACCTGCCCGACATCACGCTGCAGCAGATCCAGCATTTCTTCGAACACTACAAGGACCTTGAACCCGGGAAGTGGGTGAAGGTGTTGCGCTGGGGCGGCGCCGACGAAGCGCACCGGCTGATCGCGGAAGCCATCGCGCGCGGCAAGAAGTAGCGGCGTCTCACACCGCAGGCCTGGGCAAGCCTTCAATCGCGCAGGCCGCGCGCAGCGTGTTGACAAGCAGGCAGGCTACCGTCATCGGGCCGACGCCGCCGGGCACCGGCGTGATCGCGCCGGCGACTTTCGACACCTCGTCAAAGGCGACATCGCCGACCAGACGGGTCTTGCCTTGCGCGTCGCTCAAACGGTTGATGCCGACATCGATCACGGTAGCGCCGGGCTTGATCCAGTCGCCGCGCACCATCTCCGCCTTTCCGACGGCGGCATAGACCAGATCGGCGCGCGCGCACAATCCGGCGAGTTCGCGCGAGCGCGAATGGGCGATCGTCACCGTGGCGTTCTCGTTGAGCAGCAATTGCAGGAGCGGACGCCCCACGAGGTTGGAGCGGCCGATCACGATCGCATTCAGGCCTTCGAGCGAGGCATGGACGCTTCTGGTCAGGATGATGCAGCCGAGCGGCGTGCAGGGCGACAGCGCCGCAAATCCATTCGCCAGACGTCCGGCATTGTTGGGATGCAGGCCGTCGACATCCTTGGCCGGATCGATGGCGTTGATGACAACTTCGGTATCGAGCGGCTTGGGCAAGGGCAGTTGCACCAGAATACCGTGCACGAGCGGGTCGCGGTTCAACCGCGCGATCAGTGCCAGCAGATCGCCCTGTGCGACGTCGGCAGGCAGCACATGTTCGAACGACGCCATGCCGGCTTCTTGCGTCAGCTTGTGCTTGCTGCGCACGTAAACCTGGCTTGCGGGATCGTTGCCGACCAGGACCACCGCAAGACCCGGCGTCAGGGCGTTTTCGCGCTGGACGCGCGCGACCTCGCCGGCGACGCGTGTGCGAAGTTCGGCAGCGATCCGTTTGCCATCGATGATCCGGGCCGTCATGTCGGTCCCTGCTTTTGTTTCGCCGAAACGAGCCCCCGCATAGCCTCGCCAAGCATCCTCGGATCGCCGTCTATGGCGACCTGCTTGAGGCGCGATGTCGCCCCCGAGAGAATTCGTACCTTTGCTTTTGGGACGCCGAGCGCCCCGGCCATAAGCTCGATTACCGCGCGATTGGCTTCACCGCCATCGGCGACCGCGCGCACCCGCACTTTGACCACGGCCCGGCCATCGGCAAGCGTCTCGATCCCGTCGATACCGTCACGGCCTCCGCGCGGCGTTACCCGAAGGGCGACACTGATGCCCTGGGCGGAGAAGCGCCAGGGATCAGCCATCGACGCCCTCGGCGTCAGAACACGCTCGGATAGATGTAATAAGTGATCACCCGCTGAATAAACATGATGATCAGGATCAAGATAATCGGCGAGATATCGAGCCCGCCCAAATTGGGCAGGATGGAACGGATGGGAGCGAGCAGCGGCTCGGTGATCCGGTACAGGAATTCCGCCACCGCCGCCACGAACTGGTTGCGCGTGTTCACGACATTGAAGGCGATCAGCCACGACAGAATGGCCGCGGCGATCAGCAGCCAGACATAGAGATCGAGGACAATAAGAATGATGTCGAGAAGGGCTCGCATGACGGGGCTTGCTCGTGAGGTGAAAGGCGCGGATCGGACCCCTGCTAGATATCGGTTCCACCCCGCCCAAACAAGGGAGGTTCCTGGCAAAAAGGCCCGGAAAGACCGCGATTTCGCCGTTCTTGACTTGGCCTTGGCACGGATTGTAAATGGCGCCGATTGTCGGCTGCCCCATGTCGAGATTATTGAGGCGGCCTTGACGGGGCCATAGCTCAGCTGGGAGAGCGCGTCGTTCGCAATGACGAGGTCGGCGGTTCGATCCCGCCTGGCTCCACCAGCCTTCGCTGGCTTCGCCGGCTTCGGCTCGGCAAGCCCTCTCGCAGCGAAGGCTGCCGCATCGTAGCCAAAGGGCGAAGACGAGCTGAAGGCTGCCGTCCTGTTTTCCTGTTGGTGATCTCTCAGCCCGCGCGCCTCAGCCGCGCAAGATAATCCTTTATTTCCGGCCGCTCGTTCAGCCATTGCGTCCAACGCGCAAACACCTTTGCCATGCGTTCGGGTTCGACGCCGAGCTGAACCATCGCCACGCCGCCATTGACGGATTCGCGGTATTCGGCGATCAGCCCGTCCCGCAAGCTGAAACGGCTCATGCCATCGATGACGACACGTCGGCCGTCGAACTGCGGAATCTTCGAGGTGAAGCTCGACAGCGACCACGCATATCCTTTATCGCCGTCGCATACGGGATCGAACATTTCCCAGCGATAGTCGGTGGCGTCGCGATGAAACAGATCCTGCAGCATGTGGGCGATGTCGGCGCGTCCTCGATGAGGACCGTAGATGTAGTCATGGTAAACGGCGTCTTCGGTGAAGTGCCGTGCAAAGCGCGCGCCGTCGCCGGATTCCGCCGAGCGCGTGAATTCCTTCAATAACTGCGCAAACTCATCGCTGGTCATGTCGCCGTCCCGCGCCCGCGTCCGTTTTCCATGCCAGCATATACGTAATTCGGCCGGGCGCACCGGCTTCGACGGATGCCTTTTTGAATAAAGGCGATGAAGCAACCAGGGTTTCCGCTGTCATCACCGGGCGTGTCCGAGCCGCTGAGGATTTCGCCGCGTCTTTGCGAGCGGAAAGCGAAGCAAGCCAGAACCAAAAGAGAAACTGGATGGCGTCGTCGCTGAGCCTGTCATCGGGCGCGCGTTTCGCGCGACCCGTTGGCTCCTCGCCATGACGAAAGACCGCCGCAGGCGAGGTGACTTACTCCGCGGCTTCCGACATCATCGCCACAGGCATGCGGCTGAGCCATCCGTCGAGGAAACGCTTCAACCAGGCGCGCTCGGCAACGTCGTAGAGCGCGCGATCGGCGAAATGGCGATGTCGTGGCCGCGCACCGGGCAATTCGAGGCGCACCGCGCCGCGCGTAGTCCAGCGATGCATCATCGCGTAGGTCACGTCAGGGTGAAACTGGAAGCCGAAGCAATTTCCCGACCGGAACGCCTGCACCGGGAAGTCGCCTCCTTCGGCGAGCAGTTCGGTTCCGCAAGGAAGTTCAAATCCCTCGCGGTGCCAATGGTACACCTGATCGGGCCAATGCGAACAAATCTCCAGCCCGGCGCGCGTGGGACGTATCGGGTAATAGCCGATCTCGGCGCGGCCCTCGGGGTGTGGCGCAACGCGGGCGCCAAGCTGTTTAGCCAGCATCTGCGCCCCCAGGCATATTCCCAGGAACGGACGCTGCTCGGCGAGCGGGACGGCAATCCAGTCGATCTCCCGGCGGACGAAATCATCGGGATCGTTCGCGCTCATCGGGCCGCCGAAAATGACCGCGCCCGCATGGCCTTCCAACGTCTCGGGAAGCAGATCGCCAAACCGCGGCCGCCTGATATCGAGGGGATGTCCCAGCGCGCGCAACGCGTTGCCTACGCGCCCGGGAGTGGAGGTTTCCTGATGCAGAATGACCAGCACCGGCGGGAGGGGTCCGGCGGACGCGACGGGTCCGTCGATGGCTGATTTTGCGGCTGGTTTTGCCCCGGCCGGAACGGGCCATCCCGCCCCGGCGACAAAGTTAGCGGAGTGAAACGACATCGACCTTGTCTTCTCGCAAGCCTCTCCTCTCGGAGCCTCAAACCGAAACAGTACCTAAGTGATCGTTAATTTCGGGTGAGTCATCGCCTGTCGACAAGCAAACCGCGGGCCATATCGCATCTGGCGCTGTCAGCGTTTTCGCAGCTGAAATCCGGAAACGGCCGCGAGAACGAAACCGCGCGGAACCAGGCGCAGCATAAGCGGCACGATCTTGATGCCGAGGCCGGGCAGCACTGCCCGTTTATCGGCCATCAAGCCGCGATAGGCGGCGCGGGCGACATCGGCGGCGGAAACGTTGAGAACTGCAGAATCAAATCCGGGTTCAAAGCCCGCTCGTTCCTGAAACTCGGTCGGCACGGGTCCGGGGCAAAGCACGGTCACCCGCACGCCGCGCGGACCGAGCTCCGCTCGCAGCGCTTCCGTCAGCGAGAGCACATAGGCCTTGGATGCGTAATATACTGCCATCCCGGGCCCCGGCAGGAAACCCGCAATCGATGCCACATTGAGAATGCCGCCGCGGTGCCGCACCAGCTGGTCGGAAAACCGCAACGATAGATCGGTCACGGCGCGGACATTCACCGCAATAATCCCGAGCTGCCGCGCGCGGTCCAGTTCGACGGCGTGGCCGGACAGGCCGAAGCCGGCATTGTTGACGACATATTCGACCTCGGCGTCCTCCTCAGCCAGCGCCGCGGCAATCCGGTCGCCTGCGTCCGGTTGCTCGAGATCGCAGGGAATCACGATCGGGTCGCTGCCCCCTGCCTCGACGATTTCATCCGCCAGCGCCGCCAACCGATCGGCGCGTCGCGCCACCAGCGCAAGGTGATGCCCGTTCGATCCGAAAATACGCGCCAGTTCGGCACCTATCCCGGCCGAGGCACCGGTAATCAGCGTCACCCGTTCAGTCACGATTCAATGCTCTTGAGAAAAATGCATCGCCCCTTCGATGCGAGCCTTAGGCGGGATGACTGCGGCCTGCAAGGCTTTCGGCGGCTTTAGACCTTCGGGAATCGAATACCACTATTGTGCGCGCGTGTTTCCTCGTTTTGCGCACATTAAAATTTGGTTATGTGTTCCCGCCTCGTTCGATGAAACGCCTGGCCCCACTCAATCGCTCGAAACCGCCGTGGCCTGTCTGGCGGCGGCAACGCGGTGCTTGAGGTCGATCCGGTCCCGCGAAGATACTCCAAGCAGGTCGGCGGCGCGCCAGATGACGTTGTCCTCGAACTCGCTGACCTCGCCATCCGCGTAGACCAACTCCCACATCATCTCGACGATGCGCAGCCGGCCTGCCTCGTCCACCGAACGCATGATGACGCTGGTGAAATGATAGAGATCGACCGCCTCTCCCTCGACCTCGGTGGCGGCCGCGATCAGTTCGTCCGCCGTGCCCGGATCAAGAGCGAAGCGGCTTTCGATCAGGCTGTGAAGCTTGCGCTTCTCGGCTTCCGAGGGTTTTCCGTCCAGCGACATGACGTGAACCAGCAGCGCCGTCGCGGCCAGACGATATCCGTCGTCGTCGAATGACCGATGCTCGTGTGCGTTGGGGGAGATAACGTCGGCGATGAATTGGCGTAATCCGTCGAGCATCGGTTCCTGCTGAAATCCGGTGAGTCTCTTCCGCCGCATGGCGGCTTGCCACAATATATGGGCCGGAAACGCCATCCACGCAATCGGCGCCTGTGACAAGGTGCATTACGGATCGGCAATTTTCGCCGGAAAAACGCGACGCGATGAAACTTACGGTATCTCGTACACCAATACCTTGTCGGCGATGCCGCGCAGGGCAGCCTGCTTCTGGATCGGCGTGATCGCCTCTTTGTCCAGAATCGCCGCTACCGCCGGCGCGTCAATCACCGGTCCCGTGACGTGAATCGACTGCGACGTCGCAAGGCCCTGAACTCTCGCCGCGATATTGACCGTCTGTCCGAAATAGTCCTGGCGCTCGTTGAGCATGACCGCCAGACACGGCCCCTCGTGGATTCCGATCTTCACCACGAGATCGTCCCTTCCGCGCTCGTGGTTGAGTTCATCCATCGCGGCGCGCATTCTCAAGCCCGCCATGATCGCGTGTTCCGGCCGCACGAATGTCGCCATGACGGCATCGCCAATGGTCTTTACCACCGCGCCCTTTTCCGAAGAGATGATTTCCAGGAGCGCCTGGAAGTGCGCCCGCACCAGATCGAATGCGGCGAGATCGCCGACGCGTTCGTAGAGAGCGGTGGATCCCTTCAGATCGGTGAACAGGAACGTCAGCGAAGTGATCTTGAGGCGCTGGTCGATGTTGAGATTGTCGGCCTTGAAGACGTCGCGGAAGGTCTGATTCGACAGCATCCGCTTGGCGGTCAGGAACGGCCGGCGCTTGCCGAGCAGGTCATGCAGCGCGTCAGAGGCGATGAATATCGTTGGCAGCGTGCGCACGCCGGCCTGATTCTCCAGCGAAAGCCGCAACGGTCCCGGCCGCAACGTGATCGATCCGGTCGGCGGGTGTGACTTGTTGTAGATGAGCGCGAGCTGCTGCCGCTCTTTCGTCGGCTCGCCCTGAACGTCGATGAAGTGCGCCGAGTGAGTCACCGGTTCGAAGGCAATGACGAATTGCTGCGGCAGCTGCAGCGAGAGGACCGCCCTTTCGCCGGCGGGCAATTCCAGCGCATCCAGCGTCACCTCTTCGCTCAGGGAAGCGAACGAATCCTGGTTGAGATCGATGCCCGAGCTCCAGAAAACCTGTCTGTAATAATCCCACAACGGAAGCGAATTGGGATCGTGCGCGGCGATACGCCTGACCTTGGGACTGATGGTGAAGGCGACCTCGACCTGTTCGTCGACCGAGGCCTCGTAGCCGCAGGCGCATAATCCGCAATGGTAGTCCTCATGTCGCAACGATTTCAGCGTGTCATGCGCATCGAGCACGCCGCTGCAGCCAGGACAGAGCACGTTCCAGGTGAGATCGAACAGGCCGAGCCTGGAGGCATGCAGGAAGCCGGAAATCACGCGCTCTTCGTCGAGACCGCGGCGTTTGGAAAAATCGAGCGCATTGATGCGGTTGAGGTCATGATCCTCGCCTTGGTCGATGAGCTCGGCGATGGCATTCACCACCGCGGGATCGGCGGTCTGCTTGAGAACCGAATACTGGGCCTGTGTATCGCTCATGATCTCAGCCTTCCGACCTCGAAGAGTAGGAACCCGGGTTTGCCTTCCGACAAGCGCGAAAACGTCTTCGCAGAGATCGCGCTCACACTATTTAGTAATTAGTCCAATAGCGACAACGATTCGACCCCGGACGATCGCACTTTGGTCGGGATCGCCGGATACCCGGCAATCCCCGCTAGCGCGCCTCGACACGAAACATCGGCGAACGGTCCGGCTGCGTCGTGACGACGCCGACCGGCGTGACCGGTTCCTTGTCCAGAAGCGAAACGCGGAACGCGCCGATGATCCTGGCGAGCGCCAGAGTGGCTTCCACCAGCGCGAAATGCGCGCCGATGCAGATCCGCGGACCGACCCCGAATGGCAGATAGGCAAAGCGATCGGGTGGCGGCGCCGGCGCCATGAAGCGCTCCGGGATGAAGGCGTTTGGATCGCGCCAGAGCTTTTCATGACGGTGCAACAGCCAGGGTGCGATCAGGATTACGTCGTGCTTGCGGATCGGCATGCCGGCTACCGTATCGGGCGCCGCCGCCGCGCGCGCGATCAGGAACGCCGACGGATAGAGCCGCAGGGTCTCGTCGACGACCGCACGGGTGAATTTCAGCCGTTCGAGGTCGAGCATCCCGTTCACATCCGCCTGCCGCGCCTCCGCCGCCAGCTGGTCCTGCGTAGCGGGATCGAGCGCGAGCAGGTACAGCGACCAGAACAGCGCGGTTGCGGTGGTCTCGTGGCCGGCGAGAATCATGGTCGCGACCTGATCGCCGAGCTGATCGTCGGAAAAGGCCTCGCCGGTTTCGGGATCTCTGGCGGCATCCATCAGGTCGAACAGGTCGCGGGCCGGCGCGCCTTCCTTCTTGCCTGCGGCGCGGCGCTCGGCGATCAGCAGGCTGACGAATTCCGTCCATCGCCGGCGAAATCGTGCGCGGGAGAAATCCTGCGGACTTGGCCAGCTCAGCGGCAACAGCATGTCGAGAAAATACGGACGTGCCAGCCGGTCGGCATATTCCATCACGAAATTGCGCAGCGTCGCTCCGTGCCGTTCCATCCCGAAGGAGAACATGGTGCGTCCGGCAATCTCCAGCGTCATGCGCTGCATCGTCTCGCGCAGGTCGACCGGGCCGGCGCCGGCCGCCCGCAGTTTGGCAACCGTTTCGTCCGTCACCGCAATCATGTGCGGAACGAGCAGCGAAACCGCGCGCGGCGTGAACGCGGGAGCCAGCGTGCGCCGTTGATGCTTCCAGGCACGACCTTCCGCGATCAGCAGACCTTGACCGAGCATCGGGCGAAGGACCCTCAAGCCTGCGGGCGTTCGCGTGTAATTTTCGTAGTTGTCGACCAGGACGTGCCGGATCGCATCCGGCGTGTTGAGAATGAAGCTCGAACGCAGGAAGAAGCGGCCCTGGATAATGTCGTCTTCATAGGCGCGCTGGCCCCAGGTCGCGATCGCGTTCTCTCGCATCGCCGCAAGACGCCGTAGTGTGGTCATCGTCTCGGGCGCGCGCGGCGGACTGGGAGGAACCAGCGGCCGGCGCGTGGCCGGAATGTCCCAGGTTTCGGCAATGCTCACTTGTCGTCCTCGCAGGAACCGGACAGGCATCTAATCATACCAGCCCCAAAATCCAGGCGCCACGAAGCGGTGCATACACCTGCTTACCGCCGCCGGCGGATCACGATTGCTTGCTGCTCCAATATGACGTCCGGATGATTTTGGGTATTTTGCGCAAGGCTGCGGCATTCACGGAACTTTGCATGACCGGAAAACCTAAACTCTCGTTGTTCGCCTCCGACAGCCTCGCGGCTCCGCTGCGGCATGTCGTCTTTCGGCGTATCTGGCTGGCGAGCCTGCTTTCCAATCTCGGCCTGCTGATCCAGGCGGTCGGCGCGGCCTGGGCGATGACCCAGATGACGTCGTCCGCCGACAAGGTCGCGCTGGTTCAGACGGCGCTGATGCTTCCGGTCATGCTGATCTCGATGCCTGCCGGCGCGGTCGCCGACATGTATGACCGCCGGATCGTGTCGTTGGCGTCGCTTTCGATCGCGCTGTCGGGTGCAACGGCGCTGACCGTGCTTTCGTGGTTCGGCCTGGTGACGCCCGAAATCCTGCTTCTGTTCTGTTTCGTCGTCGGCAGCGGCATGGCGCTGTTCGGCCCCGCATGGCAGGCTTCGGTGACCGAGCAGGTGCCGAGCGAAACGCTGCCTTCGGCTGTCGCGCTCAACGGCATCAGCTACAACATCGCGCGCAGTTTCGGACCCGCAATCGGCGGCATCGTCGTCGCCACTGCCGGCGCGGTCGCGGCCTTCGCCGCCAACGCGGTCCTCTACCTTCCGCTGCTCGTGGTTCTTTTCCTGTGGCGCCGCAGCAGCGAACCGTCGCGGCTGCCGCGCGAGCGGCTCAACCGCGCCATTGTCTCGGGCGTGCGCTATATCGCCAACTCGCCTTCGATCAAGATCGTGCTGGCGCGCACTTTCGTGACCGGCGTGATCGGCGGTTCGGTGTCGGCGCTGATGCCTCTCGTTGCGCGCGATCTCCTGCATGGCGGTGCGCAGACCTATGGCATCATGCTGGGCGCCTTCGGCATGGGCGCGGTGGTCGGCGCGCTCAACATCGGCGAAATGCGCAAACGCCTGGGCGGCGAAGCCGCTATCCGCGCCTGCGCCTTGTCGATGGGCGGGGCGATTGCGGCCGTGGGCCTGAGCCGCGAACCCGTGCTGACGGCAGCCGCGCTGGTGATTGCGGGCGCGGCGTGGATGCTCGCGGTGGCCTTGTTCAATATCGGCGTGCAACTCTCGGCGCCGCGCTGGGTTGCGGGCCGCTCGCTGGCGGCGTTTCAGGCCTCGATCGCCGGCGGTATCGCCATCGGAAGCTGGGGCTGGGGACGACTGACCGACCTCGCCGGAGTCGAGATCGCACTATTGGTTTCCGGCGCGCTGATGCTGGCCTCGCCCCTGCTTGGTCTCTTGTTGCGGATGCCTTTTGTCGGCGCGCGCAACGAGGATGCCGAAGTGCTGGCCGATCCCGAAGTTCGGTTGCCGCTGACGGCGCGCAGTGGGCCGCTGGTGGTCGAGATCGAGTATCGCGTCGCGCAGGAAAATGCCCGCGGCTTCCACAACGTCATGCAGGAGGTGCAGCTCAGCCGGCAGCGCAACGGCGCCTATGGCTGGTCGGTCGCACGCGATATCGCCGACCCCGAGCTGTGGACCGAACGCTATCACTGCCCGACCTGGCTCGATTATCTGCGACAGCGCAATCGCTCGACGCAATCCGAGCGCGCGCTGCACCAGAGCGCAATGGATTTTCATCTCGGACCCGATCCGGTGCGGATCCGCCGCATGCTGGAGCGGCCTTTCGGATCGGTTCGCTGGAAGGAAGAAACCCCCGACGGCTCCGCCAGCGAAGTGTTGCCGATCGCATCTGCCGCGGCCGGCGGCAGCACCTAGTGCCCTCCTTCCGGAGTTAGCGCCCCCGGCGCCTACTGACCGTGCTCGGTCAAGACCTTGTCGCAGGCCCTGCTGACCCGGGCGCGGTGCTGCTTGAGGCAATTGAGCACGGCCATGTCGCCCTCGTTCATCACGGCCCGGCAGAGCCGCGAGACATCGCGCGCGCAGGCATCGTGCCCCTGCTGGGCCGAGGCCGGTAACGACACTAGAACGAGCGGCAAAACGAACAGAATTCTGGACATCTGACGGCGCCTCTTTTCATTCTCAAGAGCTCTGGGGCGCGCGATCAAATTCTGGCCCATGGTCGATGTCAATGCGCGATATGCGCGCAAATCCAGACATCGGCGGTGCTATTGAGCCGCGACCTTGTTGGACTTCTGGGCCATGTCGCGATCCATCACCGCGCGGCAGCCCGGGCTGAGATCGGCGCGATGCTTGATCATGCACGCCGTGATCTTGGGAATGTTGGGAATTTCCGAACTGCAGAGACGAAACGCATCGCCCGTGCACATCTGCTGCGCCTCGGCGGTATAGGCAAAGCTCGAGGTCGACGACAGCGATGAGAAAGAGGCGGCAACAGCCAGTGCAATACCGGCCCGGCGAAGCGTCCTTTGGAGTGATGCGGTCATTTTGGGCTCCCTTGGTTGGCCGGATCGCCGGCCCGTTGTTGTCGTGGCCCAAGAGTGGATGAATCGGCGGTTTCGGACTGTGACGTCTGTCACTTCGTGGCCTGATTGTGACGTCCATCACTCAAATCGGGCCATTGCCCCGGGAAGTAGCTACCGAACGCCGCAATCGGCAAGGCGAACCGGGCCTGCCGTTGAAAGGTCGTTAACGACTATTTCCCATAAATGACCTGACGACGATTTCAGCCGCGGCTTTTGAGAAAGAGTAACCATGCGTAACCCGTTAGGTCTGATGCTGGCGAGTCTTGTCGCCGCCCTCTTGATCACTGGCGTTTGGTACTGGGCAAATTCTCCGCACGGGAATTCCGCCGCCGCGCAGACAGTCGCGGCAGCGCCTGCCAGGGAGCTTCACGCCGCGCCAGTGCCCGCAGGTGGCCCCGCGAAATCCGCGCCCCGCGACGAAGTCGAAACGACGGGCACGATCTCCGACAGGTTCGTCGCTCCAGCCGCGCCGCCGCCAAAGCTCGCATGCGCCAATCCCGATGCGCTCGGCGTTTCCCGCGTGGTCGAAATCGACACGACGGACGGACCGGGTTTCGGCTTTGAGCATTTCAAGCAGTTCGACTTCCTGGCCGACAAGGAAGTCGTGCTGACATTCGACGACGGCCCATGGCCTGGCAATACGCCTGCCGTGCTCAAGGCGCTTGCCGACGAGTGCACCAAGGCGGTGTTCTTCCCGATCGGCAAGCACGCCACCTATCATCCCGAGATTCTGAAGCAGGTGGCTGCCGCCGGTCATACCGTCGGAGCCCATACCTGGTCGCACGCGAATTTGAATTCGAAGAAGATGACCGACCAACTCGCCAAAGACGAGATCGAGAAAGGCTACAGCGCGGTCAAGCTCGCGCTCGGCTCGGCTCCGGCGCCCTTCTTCCGCTTCCCCGAGCTGCAGCATGGCCCCGCGGCGATGGCCTATCTCGGCTCGCGCAACGTCGCGATTTTTTCATGCGACCTCGATTCCTTCGACTTCAGGGCGAAGAGTGCCGATCAGATCGTCAATACCGTCATGACCAAGCTCGACAAGCAGGGCAAGGGCATCATCCTGATGCATGATTTCCAGAAACACACGGCCGAGGCGCTGCCGACCCTGCTGCGCCGTCTGAAAGCCGGCGGCTACAAGGTCGTGCAGATGAAGGCCAGGACCACGTTCCAGACCCTGCCGGAATATGACGAGGCGCTGGTCAAGGACATGAAAGTGCCGGTTGCCGGCACGCGGCCGGTCGGCAGCGTGGTCCAGACGGTTTCGCATTAGAGAGAAGCCGTCGCCGCCAGGGCGGGCCTTACGCTTTGCGGTTGCAGGACTTGAGGTCCTTGATGGAATGGAGCGTCTGGTTTGCCTCGAGGCTCTGCCATTTGCTGGCAGCGAGAAATTCGGACCAGGCAGCCTCGGACGACCAGTCCAGATAGACCACGGCGGCAACCGCAAGCGCGGTCAGGACCAGAATTTCGACCAGCAGGATTTGGGCAATCGAGAGCCAGAAGGCCCCGCGATGGGCCAAAATGGCGTTCTCCGGTAAAGCCACGCATGCCTCCCTATTGCGGTACGCACCGCCCTTTTAAGGGATGCCGCTGAATTCGATTGTGAACGGCTTCACAAGCCGGGAATTTAACCCGGCATCGGTGACGGCCGACCGGCTGGCATGGCGCTAGGATCGGCCGATGCTCCGGATCGGCCGACGTCCACGGGATAGTCGCGTCTACCAATAGATGCCGTGGCGATGCAGCTCGTAGATCACGCGCGCTTCCGTCGATTCGCGCCTGTGCCTCGGCTTCTCGGCCTTTTTGTCGGGCACGGGCTTGACCTGATCGGCCTTGGGCGCATCGGCCGGGGCGACGACGGCTGCGGGACGCTCGACGAATTTCGGTGCATCGGCCTTTGGCGGATCGGCCTTGGTGTCGGCAGCCTTGGTGTCGGTGGCCTTGGGATCGGCGTTCTTGAGCTGATCTGCGGGCGCGGGCTGCTCATCGTTCGAGGCCATCGTCAGGCCTCTTGTGGGCCCGGCCTGTGCGGAGGCGGATATCAGGACCATCGCGGCAATCAGAATGAGCTTTCGCATGTGAGGTCTCCCGTGGCTGGTTGATGCGAGGAGACTAGACGGACCTGCAAAACGCTTATGTGATGAAGGTCACGCCGCCACGGGCCTCTGCCTGGCGACGGTCACGTGATGCTCCTGTCGCGATCGTACCACGTCCGGCCGCTCGCCTGCCCTCGCCTCGCAGAGCCGTCACGCGACACGAGCTCGCTCTCGCATTTCCAGTCGAACAGGATCGCACGCGCGCGGACGGTCGGCACGGCGTCGGTGCGAAGCGTCAGCGCAAGATGCGCGCGGGAGAGATCGCCAAAGGCAACCCCGTTCCTGCCGAGCCGGTTCTCCAGCCACTCCGCCAGATGATCAACGATCTTGAGCGGCACGATGGCGCCCGACGAATCTCGCGCCTCGCGTCTTTCGAGATCGATCGAAAGCGTGCCGTCCTGTCGCTGCGCGAGCGTTTCGAGGTCATCATTGGACATCCGCTCGCCCATGATCATGTGCGGCAGGGTGTTGGCGACATCTTGCAGAATCTTGCGTGCCATCGGCGGTTGGCGAGGTGATGAGTCTCACTCTGCCGATGACTAACACATTTTTGGGGGACTGGTGCCGCAAGAGGGACTCGAACCCCCGACCCCGTCATTACGAATGACGTGCTCTACCAACTGAGCTATTGCGGCGGACCAAGGCTTGAGAAGGAAAGGCCTGAAATCGCGAAGCACCTGATATCGGGCACCGCGCGGCTTGGCAAGAAAAACGCTAAGCCGTTCCGACAGGGCGCTTTTTCGCCGGCTTTTCGGCCTCAATTCCCGCGCCGGTATGCGCCCGCCCGCCTTGGCCCACTATTTTCAGCCGCCCCAGCGGGAGAGAAATCCGCGCCAGCCGCCGGCCTGACGCTCCGCCGGGGCGATCCGTTCGCCAAATTCGTCGGTTTGGCCTTCGTCATCGACCCCGGGATCGTCGGGCGGATGGACAATCGGAATCACCACCGGGATGGCCGGCAGCCGCGGCCTTGCCGAGCGTCTTGGGGATATCGTTGCGCGCGCGGAACAATGGCGGCGCGGCCGCAACAGCGGCCTGCGCGGCAATGGGCGAAGGAGCAGGCGCGGTCGGCGCGGGCGTGGCAGGTTGTTCAGCTGCCGGTTTGACGGGCTCGTTATCCTGCTGCGGTGCCGGCGCTTCTTCCTTTTCCGGCGGCGGTTCGACGCGCCGCGGAGCCGCGAGCATCGCTTCTTCGAACGGCGAGGACTCGATTGCCGCCGACTTGTCGGAAGGCAGCGCCGAGACCGGAACCTGCCACTGGAATGCGTCGATCCGGCCGGAAACCGGCGAAACCGGCCGCCACTGGTCGGAAACATAACCGTCCGCGGTCCACACCGGATCGTGACGCGCCCGCACCGCGCGCAAGGTCCAGGTGCGCGCCCTTCCGCTGTCGCCATGTTCAGTGCGTTCGATTTCCGCCATCAGCATCGCCACGCGCTGGGTAGGCGCGTCGATGAAAGGCGCCAGCGCCTCCCGGGCGCGGGCAAATTCGGATGCATCGATCGCCGCCCGCGCCACCGCGAGCGCGCCTTCGATGTGCCCCGGCGCTTTCGCCGCGAGCGTCTCGACCCGCACCAGCCGCTGGCGCGCGGAATCGCCCAGCCTCACATGGGCGTAGGCATCCGCGAGATCCGGATGCGGATGCTCGAGCCAGGCCGTTTCCACGAGCCGCATCGCGCGCCGGATCTGATGCGCCTCGCTCTGGTATTTCGCGGCAAGCACCGCGGCGGGCACCAGCGTCGGCGCGAGCTTCACCGCTTCCATCGCGCTGTCGCGCGACAGGTCGCGATCGACCGTCTCCAGTTCGAGCGCGCGCGCCGTCAGCAGCACGCCGCGCTGACGCCTGTAGGTCGCCTTGTCGATCAGGCCCGAGGCGAGATTGTTGTCGAGAATGGCCAGCGCCCCGCTCCAGTCGCCCCTGGCGCAGCGAAAGCCGAGCACCGCCTGCGAGGCCCAGGTCGACGACGGCGAAAGCTTCAGCGCCTCTTCCGCGATCGCGACGGCGGCGACCGGATCGTCGGCGCGCTGGGCCTCGATGAACAAGCCGCGCAGGCCCAACAGCCGCGTGCCTTCGCGCTCGGCCATGGCGTGAAACGCTTCGCGCGCGGCGGAGCGGTTTCCCTCGAGCTGCGCGGACTGCGCGTGCAAGAGCAGCGTCAGCGGATCATCCGCGGCATGGCGGCGCGCGACATCGGCGTGCATGCGCGCGGCGGTGGAATCGCCGTGACCGATCGCGAGCAGGCCCTGCGTGATCGCGTGCCGCCCTCGCGCCCGGCGTCGTTCGCGCTGGTTCGCCGAATCCGCTCCGGCAGGCGCCACGCTCCGCTCAAGATGCTCCACACCAGCATCGAGGCGACGACCGCAAGGCCAAGTCCAAGCGCGAATACCGGCAGCGTCGGTTTGAACGCGCCAGGCGCTCCACGACAGCGTTACCTCGCCGGATTGATCGGCCACCCACGCCGCGCCGGCGGCTGCGAGCGCGATCAACAGCAGGAAAAGGAGGATGCGGTACATCGAGGTCCTATTGCGCCGGCGTGTTGGGCTGCGCCGGCATTTGGCTGCGCCGGCTTGGCGAACGCCGCCATCGCTTCGCTCGCGAAATGACGCGAGCTCGCCAACGCCGCCTCGCGCTCCTTGGCCTTGTCGAGCCAGTCTTGCGCCGCGGCGCGGTCGGCGGGCGCCAGCGAATTCAATTCGCGCCTCGCATCGGCCAGATCGTTGCGCAGGGCTGCCGCCGTAACGCGCGCGACGACGGCGCTGCGGTCGTTGCCGACCGCATCCGTACGCTCGATGCGAACGAGCTTGGCCGCCCCGGCCTGCAGGCGATCCACGATGCCGGTGCCGGTGGTGGAATTTTGCGGCGCGGGCGGCGACAGTTTCGGCACCAGCGTCAGCAGTTCGCGGCAGAGGCTGGCGGCGTTGGGCACGCCCGTAGCGGCAAAGTCATCGAGCGGCTTGAACGCGTCCGGATCGGGCGCAAGCGCCTTTGCGGCCGCAAGAGCGGCGACGAAAGGCTCGCCCTGGCGGACCGAAACATCGAGCATGGACGCCACGACGACGCGGCGGAGCGCCTTGTCGTCCATGGGCTTGTTCGCGGCTTGCGCGATCTCGGCGCTCTCGGCGCGTTTGGCGCGCTCGAGCTCGCTGAGGCGTTCCTTGATCGCGGCAAGATCGGGCGAAGCGGCTTCGCGCGGCGCCGACCTTACCGCATTGAGATCGGCCGCCAGTTTCTCGGACTGCGCGCGGATGCCGGCGATCTCGTTGCGCAGCGACGCCACGCGATTTCTCCAGCGCCTCGATCTGCCCTTGCAGCGCCGGGTCCGGTACGGCCTGTGCCGGCTTCGCCACCGCTCCTCGAGATCGCTGACGCGAGAACCAAGCGCCTCGATGGCGCTCGCATTGGTCTGGGCGATTGGCGGTGCGGGCGTCTCGCCCGGCCAGCCCACGACCCAGGCGAACGCGATCACCAGCGCAGCCGTGACCGCGCCGGTAACGGCTGCCACAAGAACTCGCGGAAATCGCCCGGACCCAGGATGGGCGAAAGGCCAGGGAAGACCTGGGGAAGTCCCCGGACCTGGCTTTCGCTTCCCCACCCCCGTCCTGGTTTTGTCCCGACACCTCCGAGGCCTCGAGGTCGATGGTCGGCGGAGGCCGTTTTGGCCGACCCGAATCAGGCGATGAAGTCGTCGGGCCTGTCTTCGTCCATTCCGCAATTCCTCTTTGGCTTGGCCGAGACCCGAGAGCGAGCCGGCCTGTTTGTCATGTGCGCTTTGGCGCAAACCTGCTGTGGTGGTTCAGAAGTTCTCCTCAGTGGCGCCGCAGCTCCGTCAAGAAAACTTCGGGCGGGTTTCACGCTCCGCGTTTTACCGCGATCGGGTCCACAAAGCACGTTCGTAAGCAGGCCCGCCGCGACGGATCTGCAGGTCAGAACCGGGATAGCAGCGCAAATAAGGCATTCTCGTCCGGCGAAGCCGCCACCATCACCCGCATCGCGCCGGCGTCGCGAAGCACCGTGGCAACTCCGGCGGAGATACAGCATTGCGGAACCGAAAGCGCCGATATTTCGACGCCGGCGGTGCGAACCGCTTCAAGGAAGGCGCGCGCGCTGCGCCTCGAATAGTGCAGCACGGCCTCGACCTCGTTGGCGGCGAAAGCGTCGCGGGTCTCGCGCGGCAGGCTGGATAAGGGCACCATCCGGTAGGTCGTCTGCGTGCACAACCGTAAAGCCGCTTCACCGAGTTCGCCGGCGAGGTCGCGGGCGAGATCGGCGCCGGCGAGATAGAGCAGCGGACTCGCCTTCTTCAGTGTCTTCGCCTTGACGCTGGCCAGGACGCAGTCGCGCAGGGCCGCGGCATCGCCGCCGGCCGAGATCACTTTCTTGAATCCGGCCTTGCGGGCGGCTGCCGCCGTATGCTCGCCGACCGCAAACAACGGCAGCTTGAGCAACCGGCTGCCATGGAGGCTGAGATTCGATCGCGCGCAGGGCATTGGCGCTGGTGACGATGATCGCGCCATATGGCGTATCGGCGTCCTCATGGAAAACCACCGGTTCAAACCGCAGCATCGGCGCGAGCAGCGCCTCAAAGCCCCTCGCCCGCAGGCTTGCGGCGGTGGTCTCGCCGTCCGGATGCGGGCGTGTGACGAGAACGGCCATGCCTCAGACTTTCTTCCCTATTTCCATGGTGACGCTTGCACTTTGCGTTGCGCTTTGCGACCCCGGAATGCTACCGAATTGAGGGAAACGCCGGCCGGCGCACAGGCCCAAGAGCTGAACAATTGGCTGACGACGCGCGAACATTGGTGCTGGGGATCGAAACCACCTGCGATGAAACCGCAGCCGCCGTGGTCGAGCGTCAGAGCGACGGTACCGGCCGCATCCTGTCCAACATCGTGCGGTCGCAGATCGAGGAACACGCCATCTTTGGCGGCGTGGTGCCGGAGATCGCGGCGCGCGCCCATGTCGACCTGCTCGACGGCATCGTGAAGACCGCGATGAAGGACGCCGGCGTCGACTTTGCGCAATTGCGGGCGTCGCGGCGGCCGCCGGCCCCGGCCTGATCGGCGGCGTCATCGTCGGGCTCACGACTGCGAAGGCGATCGCGATGGTACACGACACGCCGCTGATCGCCGTGAATCATCTCGAAGCCCACGCGCTGACACCGCGGCTGACCTGTGCGCTGGCCTTTCCCTATTGCCTGTTCCTCGCTTCCGGAGGTCACACCCAGATCGTCGCGGTGATCGGCGTCGGTCAATATGTGCGCCTCGGCACCACCGTCGATGACGCGATCGGCGAAGCCTTCGACAAGGTCGCAAAGATGCTCGGGCTGCCCTATCCCGGCGGACCTGAGGTCGAGCGCGCCGCGCGGGCGGCGACGCCAGCGTTTCGCATTTCCGCGGCCGATGCTTGGGCGAGCGGACGCCAATTTCTCGCTGTCGGGCCTGAAGACGGCGGTGCGCAACGAGATCCGCCGGCTGTCGCCTCCGGAGCCGCAGGACGTCCGCGACCTCTGCGCCAGTTTCCAGGCGGCGGTGCTGGAAATCGACCGCAGACCGGTTGAGCGTCGGCTTGCGGCTGTTCGACGAGCGATTCGGGCCGCCGCGCGCGCTCGTCGCCGCCGGCGGGGTCGCCGCCAATCACGCGATTCGCGGCGCGTTGCAGGAGGTCGCCGCGAAGGCGGAGACGACGCTCATCATCCCGCCGCCGGCCTTGTGCACCGACAACGGCGCGATGATCGCCTGGGCCGGCGCGGAACGTCTGGCATTGGGGCTGACCGACACGATGGACGTAGCCCCCCGCGCGCGCTGGCTGCTCGACGAGAACGCGACGGCACCGGCTGGATTCGCCAACACGCGCGCTGGATTTTGAGAGGATGGTCGTGAACGCACATTCGCCTTTTCCATGCTTGCAGTTTCTCATCCCTCCCCCCGCGAGCGGTGGGGCGGGAAGGCCGGGGCGAAGCTGAGGCCTCGCGATGACGTGCTTCAATCGCATAGCCGTGGTCGGTGCCGGTGCGTGGGGAACCGCGCTGACCGGCGTCGCCGCACGCGCGGGCCGCGAGGTCGTCCTCTGCGTGCGCAACGCGGCGAGTGCCGCCGAGATCGCGGCACAGCGCATCAATCCGAGACTGCCGGGTGCAAAACTCGACGCGAATATTGAGATCACCGGCGACGTCGGGCTCGTCGCGCAGGCCGAGATCGTTCTGGTCGCGACACCCGCGCAGAGCTTGCGCGCGGCAGTAACCGGACTTGCGCCGCATCTTGCCAAGGCAACGCCCGTCATCGCCTGCGCCAAGGGTATCGAGCGCGGCACCCACAAATTCATGACCGAGGTGATCGCGGAGGCTGCGCCCCATGCGCGCGCCGCAATCCTGTCAGGTCCGAGTTTTGCGGAGGACGTGGCGCGCGGCCTGCCGACGGCTGTCACGCTGGCCGCGAAGGATGGCGAGCTGGCCCGTGATCTCGTAAAGGCGCTGGGATCGGCGACCTTCCGGCCCTACCACACCACGGATGTCCGCGGGGTCGAGATCGGCGGCGCCGCCAAGAACGTGCTGGCGATCGCGGTCGGCATCGCGGCCGGCAAAAATCTCGGCGCCTCGGCGCAGGCCGCGCTGACGACGCGCGGCTTTTCCGAACTGGCCCGCTTCGGCCGCGCCCTCGGGGCACGCGCGGAAACGCTGGTCGGCCTGTCCGGCCTCGGCGATCTGATCCTGACCTGTTCGACTTCGCAGTCGCGCAATTTCGCGCTCGGGCTTGCGCTCGGACGCGGGCAGGCGCGTCCGCGCGGCCAGCTCGCCGAGGGCGCATTCACCGCGCCGGTGCTGGTGGAATTGGCGACCTCCGAGGGCATCGACATGCCGGTCTCGAATGCGGTCGCCGACATCCTGCGCGGCGCTTCGACGATCGACGAGGCGGTCGAAAACCTGCTGACGCGCCCGTTCAAGGCGGAGGGGTAGTTTCTCGCCGTCATGCCAGCGCTTCTCGCGGTAGTTCACCTCTCCCCGGCGGGGAGAGGTCGATTTGCTCCTGGCGATGCGGAAGCATCGACCAGTGCAAATCGGGTGAGGGGGCGGGCTCTCACGAGAGACCGTAACCCCTCACCCCAACCCTCTCCCACCGGAGAGGGAGCGCACAGGCGCCGCCGCTGACGATTGCGTCACATCTACCGGCTTCATCATCTCATCCCAGCACGAATCTCACGAGATCGGCGATACCGAACCCGTGCCATCCGGCGCGACGCCCAGTTCCTCGATCGCCGCGTTCCTACGATTGACCCAAAAGGTCGGATAGCCGAACCATTTGGCGCCGGCCGCGTCCCAGCCGGCGAAAGCCGCAAAGACGATTTCCTGTTTTCCAAGTTTGAAAGCGTCAATGCCCATCTGATAGGCGCGCGGATCGGGCTTGAAAACCTTCACTTTGTCGGTCGACAGATGCGGTTCGAAAAAGCCTTCGAGAGCCGAATTCTTCACCACCGCATCCATCATTTTCTCGGTGAGGTTGGAAAGGAACGCCATGCGGATGCCGGCATCTTTCAACTGCTTCAGCGCCGGCGCGACATCCGGCCAGGCCTTGAGGCCGAGCCAGGTCTGCATCAGCTGATCCCGCTCTGTGGCGGAGAGAGAGATCCCCGAGCCCTCGCCGCAAAGACCAGCGATTCCTCGGTTACCTGCCAGAAATCGACATAATGCCGCCCAGCGTTCGCAGCCAGGTGTATTCGAACAGCCGCGTCCGCCAGGTGTCGCCGAACGCCGCGCCTTTGTCCGGAAACATTTCCTCGCCCTTGGCGAAGACCGGCCGCGGATCGATGATGGGGAAACCGTCGAAGGCAATCGCCTTGAATTTGGGTCTTGCGTATTTTCCGCCCGCGCGGATTCAGCGCCGCTGGCTGCGAACGCGGCGGCAAGCGACAAAACTTTCGGCGATTGAACATCTGGTTTTCCTGACTGAATGGGAGCGGCCCTTGACGGCGCTTATAGCTCTGTCGTGGTATTGATCTTGTAACAAACGCGACATAGGCGAGCGGAAGCGACGCCGTTCTTCGGCAATCGAGCGGCCCGACGACGTTGGGGAGACCTCATGAATTACTGGCTGGTGAAATCCGAACCTTCGGTCTGGTCGTGGGACCAGCAGGTCGCCAAGGGCGCCAAGGGCGAGGCCTGGACCGGCGTGCGCAATTTCACCGCGCGGCAGAATCTCGTGAACATGAAGAAGGGCGATAGAGCGTTCTTCTATCACTCCAACGAGGGCAAGGAGATCGTCGGCATCGCGGAAGTTATCAAGGAAGCCTATCCCGACCCCACCGACAAGACCGGCAAGTTCGTCTGCGTCGACATCAAGGCCGACAAGCCCTTGAAGACGCCGGTGACGATGGCCGCGATCAAGGCCGACAAGAAGCTCGCCGGCATGGCGCTCGTGAAGTATTCGCGGCTGTCGGTGCAGCCGGTGACGTCGGAGGAATGGAAGATACGTCTGCAAGATGGGCGGGGTGTGATCCCCATGCTCGAAGCTGCGCCATGATGGGTTGATCTCGCGAATAAAGGTACGCAAGCCGGCACTTGACACTCTTCCATGACCGAAGAGTGATTTGCCCGTCGTGCCAATTTGTCGCACGCATTCGCTTTGACGTCGGGCAAATCACCGGCAAAGTCTCTCGCGTTCCGTGCCCGCATGAGGGGCGTTTCGCGATCGTCACAAAACGTTGGACGCGGGATGCGATGGACGCGGGTGCGCACAAGACGAACGTGCACCGCGGACGGCGAAGTCGTGTGGGCCTGACATCCCGACGCTGATGTCAAGTCCCGAGGATGCTACGCTTCGCGGGATGACGGAGGCAACAAAGCCCGGTTCTCCGGGGCGAGCACGAAGGAAACCGTTAAAACCATTCGCGCGGGGAATGCCGGACCTTTTCGGCGAACCTGCGGCGATTCGCTCGTGTGTTTTCTTTTCACACGCAAGCTGCGGGTGCGAGCGGAGCGCCCGGCATTCCCTGCGCCCTCGTTTTGGAGGGTGGCGACTTGCAAAACCCGGGCAGATCGTGTCGCGGGAACGTGGAGTTTTGGACTGTTCTTGTCGCGGACCATCCTTCGAGACGCACGCCACAAGGCGTGCTCCTCAGGATGAGGTCGTCACAAGTGGCTGCAGTGATGACCCTCATGGTGAGGAGGCGCGAAGCGCCGTCTCGAACCATGAGGCCAGGATGCGCGGAAGGCATCCAGCTGTCTGAAATTCAAATCAGAAGACGGCCGCCAGCTACACCGCCGCCGCCATCACCACTTCCGCCAGAAGCTGCTCGCGCTTCTTCTGCGAGCGGCAGCCCTTCATGGTCGCGGCAAAGCGCTCCAGAATGCCGTCCTCGAATGCCGTGACGATGGTGTCGTGCACGTAGCTCTTGCGGCAGATCGCGGGCGTGTTCGAGAGCTTGTCGGCCGCGGCGCGGATCGCGTCCAGAACCTGACGCTTGCGGCCGCGCGCGCTTTTCGCCGGCGAAATCCGCGACAGCAATTCCAGCACCACGGCGGATGCCATCAGCGTGCGGAAATCCTTCAACGATATCTTGATGCCGGCGATCTCGCGCAGAAACCCATTCACGGTCGTCGTGGAAACGGTTCGCACGACGCCGGAGGGGTCGCGGTACTGAAACATGCGTTTACCGGGGAGGGTGCGCAGAATGCCGATCGCGCGCACGAGTTTCGGCGGCATTGCATTCCTTCTTCACCGCCTTGCCACCCTTGGCCTTGAAGGTCAGCACGACGCTGTCCTCTTCCAGAATGACGTTGGATTTCAGAAGCGTGGTGGCGCCGCGCGTGCCGTTCAGCCGCGCATAGGATCCGTTGCCCGGCCGGATCGCGGTGCGCGCGATCAATTCGATCACCGCCGACAACGCGAATTCGCGTGTCGGCTCGTCGCCCGAAAGGTCAGCGAAACGTTGCGGCGAATTTTCGGCAGCGCCGCGACGAGCTTGGCCAGCCGATGCGCCTTGCGATGCTCGCGCACCTTTTCCCAATCGGCGTGATAGCGGTATTGCAGC
Source organism: uncultured Alphaproteobacteria bacterium (assembly GCA_963820275.1). Taxonomy (GTDB): domain Bacteria; phylum Pseudomonadota; class Alphaproteobacteria; order Rhizobiales; family Xanthobacteraceae; genus Bradyrhizobium. Next base: position 82 of record CAWFZL010000032.1, on the reverse strand, counting down.
CGGCCGGCAGCATGGCGCCGACCGCCTGCAAATGCGAAGTCGGGTCCGGCGAATAGCGGACTTCCGCATAGGCCGGCGGCAC
>CAWFZL010000031.1:0-187769 GCA_963820275.1 uncultured Alphaproteobacteria bacterium | reverse complement strand
CGCAACAATTGACCTTGGACTACTTCTGCGCTACGCGCGGACCATTCTCGGTGCTGATCCACGGTGGCGCGAGGGGCGCCGATGAATCCGAATTCTCGCTGGAGCTGAAGCGCACGTCCTCCAAAAGCGAGGACGATACCGACGGCATCTGCTCGCCATTGGAGACGCGAGAGACGGCGACGCGGGTCTTGTTGAAGACGCCTTCAGCGCTAGCCTGCACATTGAGCTCGTTGAGCAGCTCAGTAACGAGCACGCTATGCTCGCCCTTTATGTCATCGGCGACCTTGCCAGGCGTATTAGACGAGATGATGAGCGCGTTATTGGGCGCGTTGATTAGCGCAAGCCCGTGGGAGTAGGAGCGGAAACGGCGCTCGTAGGGATTGCGTCGTGAGGCGTCGAGCACGACCAGTTTGGCGCGAGCGCCCCGCTCCTTCATTACCTCGAGCACGGTTTCGACCGACATACCCTCGTGGCGGACATCGCTTTCCTTCCAGATCGTAGCATCGGTCGGGATCATGTAGCTCTCGTGGCCGGACTGCACGCCATAGCCTCCGAAAAACAGCATCACGACCGAGCCGGGCTTGATCCTGGATTTTAACCGCTCGACCGCGCGAGCCATGTCGGCCTTGGTGGCATCCTCCACCACGTCGACATCGAACCCATGGCGGCGCATTGCGTCCGCTAGACCGCTTGCGTCGTTGATGGGCTGGTTTAGCGGCTCGGCCGCGTCCGGGTAATGGCCATTGCCGATTATGAGTGCGAGCTGGCTGGCGCTGGCGCTCTCCTCGGTAGACACCGCCTTTGCCGCATCCGGCGCGTGCAGATCCAACGCAGCGTGCGCTCCGATCGCCAGCAATACCATGCCGATAAGACCGCAAATGAGGCCAAGCATGTGGCGAGCGACGTAGAGCTGCGTCACTTTCATTTTCGCTCCCCACTCAATAGCGCTTGTCGCACCAAAATAATTCCGAGCGAGCGGTACTTGGTAAATTAAAGTCGGAAACGTCGCTTCCGAGAACTGCCATCGTGCAAATGCGTTTCCGGCATAAGCGCGCACGACGATCGCAATCAGTCGGATCAGAACAAGCATTTCCCCACCTGCTTTTCGACGAGCATGCGCGAAAATCCTTGAGCGCAGCTTAGGCGACGTGGTTTCTAGCGGCTTTTGATGATTGGTGAACAAAAGGTGCGAGACCACCCAAACCCCTGAAAGCCGACATCGGCTGGGGTATTCTCCGGTCCACGTCACTAGTCCTGCCAGAATTTCTCAAACCGATCCGGCGCCAGCGCAGTGTACCGAGCCGTCGATTGCAGATTGCGATGCGCGAGGTGGTGCGCCAGCGGCCGCATGTCATCGCAATCATTGGCAAGCTTGTACCGGTCGAATGCCTTAGCATGTGAGGATGGACCCGGAGTGAGAGCATAGCCGCTCGTCCCGCTCGTTGAACCATTCGCAAGAACCAAGCGGTTGTCACTGGCGTTCTTGCCTCTGTCACAAATACGTAAGGGCTCGCCCCCTGCATTGGCCTTGAGTGGCGCCAAACCGGAGCGTTCGCAGCGGTTGCGGTTCGTTCTATCAGATCTCCCCAGGGTCTTTGGCTGCCGAACGCGAGCGTTTTGGGGTGACAGCAACAGTGCTGGGGTCGCGAGCGTTGTGGCCGCAATAGATGACCGTGTCCCCGCTGCGGTTCTTCAAGTCCCCTTGTTTGGGGAGCGCATACCGCCCGATGAACCAGCGGGAGAAAAATTTGAAGCCCTCAAGAGTACCTGTGTTAGCGACCTGAAGTCGCGACCTTTGGTCGCGCTGCGGTTCTTCGAGTTCCCTTGTTTGGGGAGCGCATACCGCCCGATGAACCAGCGGGCGAAAAATTTGAAGCCCTCAAGAGTACCGTGTTAGCGACCTGAAGTCGCGACCTTTGGGCGCGGCTCGTCCGGATGCATGCGACCAAGCGCCAGAGTTTCGAAGCTTCGGACGGCCTTGCCTCATTCGCCGAAAAACGTGCGGCCAACTGGGTGGCCCGCAAAATATAGCGTCGGCGCCGGGCGATGAGGCGCTCTTGGAGCATCAGCCCAGCTCCGCGCCATGTCGTTCGTCTTTCGTCATGGCCGTGTCGTCGCGGCCATGTTCACCGCAGCCCGCACCCAACGCCCGTGACGATCGCCATATGCCCGTCTCGCGGGCGCGGGATGGCGCGAGTAGTAAGTTTGGTTTGGGGAAAGTGCGAAGCGGAAGATTCTTGCAGAGGCAACTGCACGAGCGGAATCACGTCGAGCTTGCGATTAATTCTTCGCTCACGTCATTCCGGGCCGCGCGGCAGCGTGAGCGGGAGCCATTGCCGCTGCGCCGCTTTCGAAATGACGCAAAAAGCAGTACTACTGCCCTCAATCGGCTTCATGTTTTTAAAAAAATCTTTAAAATCTAATTTGAGTTTTATTAAACCGTTTGAAATGACGATTATCATAAATAAAATCTAACAATCTAAAAATCATTTTAGCCCGATTTGTCGGCTTCTGAAGGGCTGTTGCAGGCGGGTGACAACATTTTACGGCGACCTGAGGCAGATTATTCACGTAAGGAGCTCTCGTTCGAGACTCTGCATAAATCAGGTTGCGGATTAAATGCCGCGCTTTCTTTGGGGGACTTACGTGAAAAAGACATTCATCTCAGCAGCGGCGATCCTTGCTTTCGCAGCGACAGCGCACGCCGATGAGCTGTCGGATATCCAGGCTCAGGCCAAGCAACTGCGCGAACAGAACCAGGCGATGCAGAAGCGCCTCGCCGATCTCGAGAAGCGCCAGAAGGCTCTCGAAACGCAGAAGCCCGTTGTCGTCAATCCAGTGGATTCGATGGCGGCCGACCTGCCCTACAAGGCGGTTGTCAAGGCGAAGCCGATCGAGAGCGACGACCTGTGCTGGCACGGCGTCTGCCTCTACGGCAACTTCGACATGGGCGTCGTCTATGAAAATCACGCCACCCCGTTCAACGCGATGGCCGCCGGACCTCTGAACTACGTGGTCGAAAAGGCTTCCCAGCCCGGCCAGTATTTCGGCGTCGGCGCCAACATGCTCAGCACCTCGTTCATCGGCTTGCGCGGCAAGCAGGAGATCGCCGATCAACTCTACGCCGTGTTCAACCTGCAAACCCTGTTCAATCCGGCGAGCGGCATGAATGGCAACGGCATCGGCGCCATCGCGCAGAACAACGGATTGGGAGCCGCAGGCATAGGACTTGGCGGTCTGGCGAACTCCTACGGCAACTCGTCGAAGGCCGGCCAGATGTTCAACAACGTGGCCTATTTCGGTGTCAGTTCGCCGGTCTGGGGCACCTTCACCATGGGCCGTCAGAGCGCCCTGACCTCGGACCTCGTCGTCAACTATGACTCGCTGTCCGGTTCGAACGCTTGGTCGCTGATCACCTTCGAAGGTGCAACCGGCGGCGGCGGCGTCACCGAGGACCGCATCTACGACAACTCGTACGAATACCGCCTGAATGTCGGCCCGGCTCGCCTGGCGGGCATAGTGCAGGCCCCGAACGGCGGCAACAGCGCTACCGCCCTGGCCTACGAAGGCGATGTCGGCTTCGACTATCTGGGCTTCTCGATGGACTTCGTCGGCGGCCATATCAAGGACGCCGTTTCCGTCTCAACCACCCTGAGCGCGGCCCAGGTCAACCAGCTCACCCAGAATCAGGCGGCGCTCGTGGGCGGGGTCGTCGGGAACAATGGCGGACTCGGGTACGCCATCCCCTGCTCGCTCGGCTGCCTGTCGGGTGTCGTCTCCGACAACACGGTGTTCGCACTTGCTGCGAAATACACCATCGGGCCATGGAAGCTCTATGGTGGATATGAGCACATCCAGTACGCCCCGCCGAGCAACGCGCTGCTTCCCGGCGCCTTTGCAGAAGGCGGCTACAACGTGGGCTTCGCCAACAACAACTTCTACGCCACCGACCGCAACCAGCACGTCTTCTGGGCTGGTGTGAAGTATGCCGTCACGCCCACCTTTGATGTGATGGGTGCCTATTACGGCGTCAGGCAGGAGTACTTCACCGTGGGGAACGGACTTGGTGCTGGCGGGAACAGTAATTACGTTAGTTTCCCAACGGGTGCCGCGCCCGGCGGCGGAGCCACCCAGGCAGCGCAGTGCGCCGTCCTTGGTACCCTCTCGCCTGGTTGCGCCGGAACGGTCGACATGTTCTCGGTGGCGATGGATTGGCGGTTTGCGCGGCACATGGACCTCTATGCCGGCGTGTCGTACTCGACGAAGTCCGGTGGTCTAGCCAACGGCGCCGTCCTGACCGCGGCGAACGCGCTCGTCGGCAGCACCTGCACCGGGATCAACGTTCCCGCAGGCTGTTCGTACAACTCCGTCAACCGGATCTCGGTGTTCGATCCGGGTATCGGCCTGCGCTACCAGTTCTGATGGTTGGGTGACGAGCAGGAGAGACAGCGACATCCGAGATCCACATGCTGCATGCGGCTCGAAGATGTCTCTGTCTCTCAAAGGTGCCGGGCTTCCTTACCCGATGATCGTTTCATCCGAATCTGCCGGCGCCGAATACGAATCCATCTGAGCCTCTCGGTTCCGCCGCCTATGGTCTCGGCATACGACACGGGCATTGGTCTGCGCTACCAGTTCTGAGGCCTAGCCAAGGAGAACGACTTAACAGGCAGGGACATCTGAGATCCATACCTTCCGTGCGGCACTCGACGTTCCTGTCCATCAAACCAGCCTGATCGATCCGGATCGAAAGTCCTCCCGTCCGGATCGAGAGCAAAAGACAGGCTCCGGGGAATCGGCGGTCTGTTCAACCCCCTTAGAGGCGTTCGAGAGGCTGATCTATAGTTGTAGCAAGACAACGATACCAATCTCGGATTTAAAATAGACTGTGTCGCCGTCGCAACAGGTCTATTCCTTTTTGGGATGATCGCCCTAAAAAGTGGCTTCATGACCGAGTGTTGCCTGCGGGTGACAGCATTTTCGTATCCCCTGAAGCAGACTGTCGGCCTAACGAGTCCTCGTTCGAGGGCTTCGTAAACCTTGGCAGTCCGCGGTGTGTTGGTGCCGCGCTTATCTTGGGGGACTTACGTGAAAAGGACTTTCATAGCAGCAGCGGCCATTCTGGCCTTTACGGCGGCAGGCCACGCCGATGAGCTGACCGATATCCAAGCTCAGGCCAAGCAACTACGCGAACAGAATCAGGCGATGCAAAAGCGCCTCGCCGATCTCGAGAAGCGCCAGAAGGCCCTCGAAACGCAGAAGCCCGTCGTCGTGAATCCAGTGGATTCGATGGCGGCCGACTTGCCCTACAAGGCGGTTGTCAAGGCACACCCGGTCGAGAGCGACGACCTGTGCTGGCACGGCGTCTGCCTCTACGGCAACTTCGACATGGGCGTCGTCTATGAAAATCACGCCACCCCGTTCAACGCGATGGCCGCCGGACCTCTGAACTACGTGGTCGAAAAGGCTTCCCAGCCCGGCCAGTATTTCGGCGTCGGCGCCAACATGATGAGCACCTCGTTCCTCGGCTTGCGCGGCAAGCAGGAAATCGCCGATCAACTCTACGCCGTGTTCAACCTGCAAACCCTGTTCAATCCGGCGAGCGGCATGAATGGCAACGGCATCGGCGCCATCGCGCAGAACAACGGATTGGGAGCCGCAGGCATAGGACTTGGCGGTCTGGCGAACTCCTACGGCGACTCGTCGAAGTCCGGCCAGATGTTCAACAACGTGGCCTATTTCGGTGTGAGTTCGCCGGTCTGGGGCACCTTCACCATGGGCCGTCAGAGCTCCCTGAGCTCTGACCTCGTCGTCAACTATGACTCGCTGTCCGGCTCAAACGCCTGGTCGCTGATCACCTTCGAAGGTGCGACCGGCGGCGGCGGCGTCACCGAAAACCGCATCTACGACAACGCCTACGAATACCGCCTGAATATCGGCCCGGCCCGCATTGCCGCCGAAGTGCAGGCCCCGAACGGCGGCAACAGCGCTACCGGCCTTGCCTATGAAGGCGATGTCGGCTTCGACTATCTGGGCTTCTCGATGGACTTCCTCGGCGGCCATATCAAGGACGCGCTTTCCGTCTCAACCACCCTGAGCGCGACCCAGGTCAACCAGCTCACCCAGAATCAGGCGGCGCTCGTGGGCGGGGTCGTCGGGAACAATGGCGGACTCGGGTACGCCATCCCCTGCTCGCTCGGCTGTCTGTCGGGTGTCGTCTCCGACAACACGGTGTTCGCACTTGCTGCGAAATACACGATTGGGCCGTGGAAGCTTTACGGCGGATATGAGCACATCCAGTACGCTCCGCCGAGCAACTCGCTGCTCCCCGGCGCCTTTGCGCAAGGCGGCTACAACGTGGGCTTCGCCAACAACAACTTCTACGCCACCGACCGCAACCAGCACGTCTTCTGGGCTGGTGTGAAGTATGCCGTCACGCCCACCTTTGATGTGATGGGTGCCTATTACGGCGTCAGGCAGGAGTACTTCACCGTGGGGAACGGACTTGGTGCTGGCGGGAACAGTAATTACGTTAGTTTCCCAACGGGTGCCGCGCCCGGCGGCGGAGCCACCCAGGCAGCGCAGTGCGCCGTCCTTGGTACCCTCTCGCCTGGTTGCGCCGGAACGGTCGACATGTTCTCGGTGGCGATGGATTGGCGGTTTGCGCGGCACATGGACCTCTATGCCGGCGTGTCGTACTCGACGAAGTCCGGTGGTCTAGCCAACGGCGCCGTCCTGACCGCGGCGAACGCGCTCGTCGGCAGCACCTGCACCGGGATCAACGTTCCCGCAGGCTGTTCGTACAACTCCGTCAACCGGATCTCGGTGTTCGATCCGGGTATTGGCCTTCGCTACCAGTTCTGATTAGAACCGGTTGAGCTGATCCAAGGTTAAAGAAATGGTGGGGGAGCGGAGAGATCCGCTCCCCCCAATTCTTTATCCGTAGCGTCACTTAAGATTTGTTTGCGTCGAGAATCTTGGACCAAGAGAAAGCGGCTGCTTTAAGCGAGATCGCAGGCGACGACCCGGTGGGGCCAATGCGTCTATTCATCGCCGTGACAGTCGGTTTTCCGAGGATACAACGGCGGATTGCATCGCGTGGGGCGCGCGCAGTTGGTAGTGCTGGGTGCGGGGCTCGACACGTTCTCGCTACGAAATTCGTACCCGGGTTCAGACTGGAGCGAGCCGGCATTCTTTGGATCGCGATCGAAGATTACGTCGTGCGAGTGTGATAGCGACGGCCGAAAGCGCGGCAGAGCGAGGTTAGCGAGCTGCTGCAACTGCTGCGTGACGAGACAATAGAAGATTTCGGGCTTCCCGAGTATTCGATCACCCGTCGGCGTTGAGTTAGCTATCGCCAGCGTACGAGCCGCTGAATCGATTTGCGGATTAGGTCGATTCTGATCCACCAGGCCACCCGAGCGGAGTGTCTTCACTTGGGTGGCCTCTCCCTTTTCTTCCGAACAGAAAGTCGTTTTTTGCTCGCTGTAAGAAGCTTTGCGAAGGCTACCTGCTACTGCCCGTGATATCTGGTCCATCCAGCACGCCAGCATACCGGGTAGCCGCTACTCCCGGCTCGCTGTCATTCAGGTTGGAATATAGCGACCGATCTCTCGCCGCCATTTCGAAATGCTGCTGTTGCTTGGCTGTGGGCTTGACATGCTGCTCGTTGTTGAGCGCTTCCTGCTGCGGCGTCGGCCGCGCCCTGGTCCCCCTGCTGCCGCCGTTAAAGCTGACGCGACTCCCATTCTCATCTTCAGTGACTGTTTTATCGTAGACGTGCGCAACGTTGATGGATCCAAGATTGTTCACGGCCCGATTGTAGAAGAAAGCATCCTGATATCCGTTGCCAGAATAGCCATAGCCACAGTTGATGCCGCCATAGAAGCCGACGCGCCCCGTCCAGTAACCAGCGTGAAAGATGTAGCCGCCATCGACCCGGTTCCAATAGGGTGGCGTCCATCGCAGTCCGGGATGAGGTGGCTTCACCCAGGTACCTGGCACCCGATAATAGTCGGGGACATATTCACGCCAGGCCCAGAAACCGGGAACCTAACCTTCCTCGGGGATGACCGGCTGCGCGTAGAGCGGCAGCGGCGGCGGCGCATTGTTAACCTAGCTGCGGCGAAGGCCCGGCGCGGCTGAAAGTGCGGCGGCAGTGGAAGATATCTACTTGGCGGGAAATTCGATTGCGCCGCGCTGCTCGTGTCCTGTGCGAAGGCGCAAGATTTGCACGTCAAAACATAAGAACCAGACCGGCGGCCAGCTTGTGCATGCGTTTCGTCGCATGACGATCGAGCAACGCGATCAGAAAATACGTTCCGGAAGACTGCTCCGTTGTTCGCTCGCAAGGGGAAGAAACGCGGCTAAATTATAGCGCAGTATCGGGTCAGCATGCCTGAAACTATATCTTAGAGTGCGCGAGCGACACATCCGCTACAGAAGTCTGGTCCTAAACATTTCTTTAGTTCGGCGTGTCGGCCGCCAAGAATAGAATTTGGCACCGGCTGGTTAACCCCCAGCGCATCACCGGACCATTGCCTTCATGGCCACACCACTCCACCAGAAGAGGGAGTGGCTGCGGCAACTGCGGTTACAAAGGTGCGACGTTTCCAGCTGGTAGCATCCCTTGCGGCGAGGTGTCGCGCAGTCTCCGGCGCGAGCCCTCGCCGTGATGGGTCTTTGCTTGTCAGGGTGCGGTCGCACCATCGTCATTTCCGCCTGACAACTCAAGAGATCGATGACGTCGTGCGTGCACTGACGATGGTAGCGGAAAATCTGGAGAACGACGCTGCACGACAATCGATGCAGGAAGCATTTGCGCAGGTGCGCGCCTATGCCGCTGCGACGCGCGCATCCGCCATGAATCCGGCCGGCACGGCCTTCAGAGAAGTCAGATCAATTTAATCGAGACTGGATCTGGCCCTGGCGATCTGGCGAAGCCACGTCCGTAACTTGACACGCGCTATTGCGATAGGAAACGATCTCGGCCGGCAGAGAGTCGTGAACTGACAATGTCCAATCGTTTTAGAGGATATCTAAAATGCCCTGGCTGTGGGCGGGCTGCCGTTGCAGGCTTGTCGAAAATTGGTGGTCAAGGACCGGATGATCCGACAATCGTTGACTATCTGCCGAAGGGCTTCAAGGTGGTCAGCCAGGAAAGCTGCGTCGGCAATGTCGACCTGTTTTGCGGGAGATGCGACGTGTCTGCAATCACCAGGGACAACCAGCCCGAATAACCCCCGAGCGTCCCACACTATTCGTCAATTTAAGTATGGAGACCGGATCCAAAGGCATCGTAAACGCGATGCCTTTGTTGGTCGCCGCGGCAGCGAGCCAGGATCGGCGAACGGCTCGTGAAGTAACTCAATCATAAGATTCATTTTAGCCGCACCCGCCATGGAATCACCTCTCCTGCGCGGCCACTTATTGAAACACGGCTATTCTTTTAATGGAGTGCGGAGATTCTCATGAGGAAACAGCTTCTCGCGGGCGCGATGGCATTGGCGCTCGCAACAGCGATGACTACCAGCGCAATGGCCTTCGGCCGCGGCGGTGGTGGCGGCGGCTTCCATGGCGGTAGCTTTCACGGCGGCGGCTTTGGCGGATTCCATGGCGGCGGGATCGGCGGATTTCGTGGTGGTGGCATGGGCGGCTTTCGCGGCGGCTATGCGGGCATGCATGGCGGCAATTTTGCAGGAGTGCGCGGCTTCAACGGCTGGCGTCACGGCGGCTGGGGCGGGCGGCGCTTCGTCGGCGGCTATGGCGGTTGGGGTTACGGCGGTCCCTACTACTATGATGATGGCTATGGCGTAGGTCTCGGACTGCTAGGTCTCGGACTTGGGCTGGCCACGGGTTACGGCTATTGTTCGCCATACGATTACAACTACGGCTATTGCGGGCCGAGTTTTGTTCTCGGCTGGTGAATTGGACGGTAGTGGTGGTTCGGCGAGGGCTGCCTCTCAGGGGCAGCCCTTTTTTCCGCACTCCCTGTCGCATCTTGCAGAAAAACGATTGTTTTCTATTGAACTAGCGGTCGCACGGAAACGCTTGCCGGAGTGCAAAGACAGCCACAACCCCCGCCCGTTCGTGAAGCGCCTCCGGGTGCTTCCGCAGATAAGCGACTAGGACCTCAATGACCTGAAGTGCACTAAAGGCAGGCGCAGGACAGGCTCCTGTGAGCGTCCTGCCGTGATCTGTCAGAGCAGACAGTTGCATGATGGCGTTGATGTAGCCCCAACATTCGTAAACTGACGCGCTTTCAGGCCGAAGAGTAAAGCCCACTCCAGACGGGCGGTAAGCGTCCAGGAAATCCTCGCAACCGCTCAGTAGCTCATTGGCAGTTTCGACGTTGCTGTGCGCCGAGAACATCGATGAATACAGGATGGCCAAGACAGCCAAGGTCAATTGCATATCCAAAGCCCCGCTATTTCACCGTTACGCCCATCTTATGCGCTACCTTTACATCAAGCTCCGGTAGCGGCACGATGCCGTCCTAGTCGCTGCCGGATGATTGAAACGACGATCCAAATACACGGAGCGTCCGAACCTTTTCTCCAATTTTACAAAGATAATGCCGAATTAAGTTGATTCTGCCGATCGCTCACTGAATGAAAATAGCCAGAAGATTTAAGACGGAGATCTTCTATGCCAGTATTCAACCCTGAGCTCATTACGCTTATGCGGACCGTTCTTGATGACGCCATGTTGCTGATGCCTCCAAGTGTTTCGAACGCAACAACGAAGACCCTCCTCGCTGAATCCATCCTGAAGGAGGCGGCACAAGGTCAGACCAGTTACAACGAACTATTCGCTGCTGCCAGCGGCCAGATTCAGGCAATTTTATCGATGCTTTCGTGACGGAAATGCGTTTAGTTTGGCGTCGCGAAATCGACTTGCCAAAGCTCGACTACGCGGCGTCAAACGAAACAATTGCAAGCATCTTGGGCCCGCTGTGAATACTAGGATCATTTTAATTGCGGGACAAAGTCCCGACTTATTCGTTCGCCATCTGCGCGCGGAAGCTGTCGAACTTCCGCTTCTGTTCGGCGTTGAGACTGTTGTGGAAAGCGATCAATTTCGGATTTTCCGCTTTCGTGGCGTCGAGTTTGGCCTGTAGGAAGCTCTGGCAGAAGATCATCCGTTTCTCGAAGGACGACAGGTCGGGCTCCTTGTCGCAGAGCTTGTCTTTCGCATCATTGAGCGACTTCACACGCGCTTCCTGGAATTCGTTGTATGCGGCCCGTTGCACTGGGCTCAACTTGAGATGCACGGCCAACCGCTCGCCTATCTTGCGATGACGGGCTTCCTCATTCTGTTTGGCGCAAAGTCGTTCAAATAGCGCGCTGTGATGTCCTCCTTGAGCCGCACTGCGTGTCAAGAGGCCGTGGTAAGGACAGTAACCGCTGCAATCACCGCCGACAGTTTCACTTTAATCATCAGCGGCTCCCACGTTAGTCGCTAGCGCGCTTTCGCTGCGCCGATAAGGAATGTCAGTCCGAGGTCGAAGGGGGATGGAGCAATCTATCTCCTGCCGGCCATGTGCCCGCCGCCTGGGTGGCCGCCACGCAAACGGCGAGCCCGGCGCAAGGCCGTGGGCGTTCGGGTGCCGATCCTGTTGGAAGCAAGGCCGAATGCGCGCTGGTCGCTGGATTTCGTCTATGACCAGTTTGCCCACGGACGGCGTTTCCGCGTCCCCAACATCGTCGACGACGTCACCAAGGAATGCCTGGGCGCGATCCCGGACACCTCGATCTCAGGACGGCGAGTGGCGCGGGAACTGACCGCGATCATCGTCGAGCGGCGCGGCAAACCGGGCTCGATCGTCTCCGACAACGGCACCGAGTTCACCTGCAATGCCATGCTGGCCTAGTCCAAGGAGACCGGCATCGACTGGCACTTCATCGCCCCAGGCAAGCCGATCCAGAACGCCTTCGTCGAGAGCTTCAACGGCCGTATGCGTGACGAGCTACGAGACGCTGTTCTTCAACATCGACGATGCGCGCACCAAGGTCGCAGTGTGGGTCGCCGACTATAATGGCGAGCGCCCGCATTCTTCCCTGCAATACCTCACGCCTGCGGCCTACGCCGCCACACTCACCGCAACGGGCGCTCGGCTGCGCAACCCCGCCAAGCTCCGCCGATCGCCCGTTGTTCCAACCCGCGCCAAGTGGCGTACAAAACCCCGAGGCTCTAACCGCCGCTGGATGAAAATTCGGTGGCGGGTCATAGGCACCGTCGGTTGGAACTTCGATTGGGCTCGCCGGGGTAAATTTAGACCACGATGCCCGTTTGGAACCTCAGCACGCTCAGTTGGCTTTGAGTTCGGAACGATCCCGGTTGAACTTCATTTTGAGCAGCAACTAAGAAGCGCTGAGAGAGCTAAATCGAAGCCAAGCAACAAGGAAATCAGCAGGCCAACACCCGAGAAGATTATAATAGTCACAAAGGGGTCGATCGAGCTTGCGGTTTCCGCGATACGGCGAATAAGCGCACTCATTTGCTGTCTCCAATCTTGCCGAGACGAGGAGGGCTCAGGAGCAACACCGCCAATGGATAACTTGATTAACACTGGCGCCTGAAATCTGCCAGTGAAAAAATGTTTAATAGATTAGCAATTCCAACGCTTGATGGCGCTGAGAATATCTTGTGATAGTGGGGCGAGACCTCGAGCTAGGAATTTGGCTCTTGGCTCGCAGTGGATGAGCTAAGCGGGATGATGCTTGCGGATTCGCTACCCAGCGGCGCGGGCATGGATCAGGGGCACTTCTCTGCCAAGAGCGGGGCCGTGAAAATGGCGTTCAACCAAGACGTGCCGGCCGCGCGATAGACGCTCGCAGCGCACTCACTCCGTCGCGCGATGGTTTTCGCGCTCGAGAATTCTGCAGCGTGCGCTTGGCCGTCAACAGGGCCTTATCCTTCGCCCGGAACGGATTGCGCACTGTCAGCGCTCGATCCGGTCGAAAGCCACTTAATGAATCTTTAAGTATTGGTTGTCGGGACTACATGGCATCTTTCCAGCGATGGTTCGTGTCGCAATATCTGCCGTTGAAGTGATCGCCCCCGATGGCACCAAATCATTTTGGGTAACGGCGATGCCGCATAGCAAGGCTGTCGCGGCAGTCAGAAAGGTTATCCCGCCCGATCACAAGGCCGAACTCTCAATTCGAAATTTGCTCCGCAGCCCAAAGCTGGAAGGTCTTCGCCCCGGCGAGGTTCGCAAGATAGAAACCGTGGCCGGCCCTAAACGCCACCGCGGTCACAATCAGATGGCGCAGTCGATGATCGACCTTGGGAAGGGCGAGCGCCCTGACCGCCCCGAGATAGTGTCCGAGTATCGAGCATATGCCATCGCGAGCGACGGTCTGTTTATAGGATTCGACAAGATGATTTGCCGTGATGATGGCGAAGCTGTCGCCAAGGCAAAATGGCTGTTAAAAGGCCGTGATATCGAGGTGTGGAACGGCGGCCGTTTTGTCATTCGACTAGTCCAAAGACCTAAATCTAAATAGAGGCTAGCTATTGGTCGGAATAGTTCGTTTGTAACGTTGGAACGCCAGGGCTAGAGACCGAATCTAATTAGAACGCAGAGCAGAGGGGTCCAATCAAACTATAGAGCTCGGAACGATACCTATGTGTCCTGCGGGGCTAACAAGCGCTGAGGCCAGCCGCCGCCTGGCCAAGAACGGTCCTAATGAAATTCCCGAGCCACATGCGCATTCGCTGCTGGCTCTGCTGAAGAAATTCTGGGGACCAATTCCCTGGATGCTGGAAGCAACGATCATTATCCAAGTCCTGCTGGATAAGAGCGGCGAGGCTTTAATCGTCGGGGCGCTTTTGGCGTTCAACGCCGTCATCAGCGTCGTTGAGGAAGGGCGGGCGAGCAAGGCACTGGCGCTATTACGCAACCGCTTGACGACCCGAGCACGAGCGCTCCGTGATGGTCAGTGGCGGTCGGTGCCAGCGGCAGACCTGGTTCCCGGTGACGTTATTCACTTGCGGATGGGTGACCTTGCTCCTGCGGACGTTCGGATCTTGAACGGCGACATCCTTCTCGACCAATCGGCCCTGACTGGCGAATCCGTTCCAGTGGACGCAGGTGCAGGAAAGCTCGCCTACGCGGCGACCGTTGTGCGACGTGGCGAGGCCACGGGTGAAGTTGTGGCGACCGGCCTGCGTACTTACTTCGGAAAGACTGCGCAGCTAGTGGGGACCGCGAAGGCAACGAGCCACCTGCAGACGGCGATCTTTTCGATCGTCAAGACGCTGATCATACTTGATGCGCTGCTGGTTGGCGTCTTGCTCCTGTATGCAGCATGGGCCGGCCTACCATTTACGGATGTGGTTCCCTTCGCGCTGATCCTTCTCGTCGCATCCGTTCCTGTCGCACTTCCGGCCACCTTTACTCTGGCAACAGCGCTCGGATCTACCGAACTAGCGCGCAATGGCGTGCTGGTCACGAGATTGTCGGCGGTCGAAGAAGCGGCAGGCATGGACGTCCTCTGTACCGATAAGACAGGTACCATTACCGAGAACCGTCTCGCGCTTGCGGCAACTGTACCCTTTGCCCCCGTCTCGGAAATTCAGCTGCTATACTGGGCTGCGCTTGCTTGCGATCCCGCAACGCAGGATCCCATCGATCTCGCCATTCTCAACGCTGCCTCGGCGCGGGGCCTCCTTGCCGATCTGCCGCAACGCCTGGAATTCGTTCCATTCGATCCGGCGCGGCGGTATTCGCTCGGGCGTTATGAAGATCGAGCGGCAACGCTTTGTGTTGTCAAGGGAGCGCCACGCGCGGTAGCCGCGCTTGCTGCGAACGCCGTCGATGTCGTGGCTCCCAGCGAGCGGCTCGCCGCGGCCGGAAATCGCGTTCTCGCTGTCGCCACGGGCAGGGATCGGGGCACGCTACGCCTTGCCGGGCTTCTGGCTCTGGAAGATCCACCGCGCGCCGATTCTGAATCGCTGGTCAGGGGCCTCCAAGATCTTGGCATCCGCGTGGTGATGGTCACGGGCGACAACCTTGTGACGGCCTGCGCGATCGCGCAGCGGGTCGGTATTGGCAGCCGCGGCGCCACGGCCGAGGCGCTCGACCAGCTCGACGGCAGCCGGGCGCTCGATCACGATGTCTACGCGCGCGTGTTTCCCGAGCACAAGATCCAACTCATCAGCCTCCTGCAGGCGGCAGGCCACGTCGTCGGCATGACTGGCGACGGAGTTAACGATGCGCCCGCGTTGAAGCAGGCCGATGTCGGCATTGCCGTCGCCAGCGCAACCGATGTCGCTCGCGCTTCTGCCGGCGTCGTGCTCACCGCTCCCGGTCTGGTGGACGCTCTCTCGGCGGTACAAATCAGCCGCCGCATCTACCAGCGCATGCTCACCTATACCATCAACAAGATCATGAAGACGCTGGAGATCGCTGTCTTCCTGAGCATCGGTGTTATTTTGACCAAAACCTTCGTCATTACGCCGCTGCTGATCGTTCTACTGCTGTTTACCAATGATTTCGTCACCATGTCGATTACAACGGATAACGTATCCTACTCGCGGAAGCCGGATAGGTGGAATATCATGACCCTCATGCTGGTCGGCGCAGCCCTGGCAGCGCTGGTGCTGGTGCTGTCCTTCGCGGTATTCTTCACGGGACGCAATGCGCTTGGCTTGCCGTTGGCGCAACTGCAAACCCTGGTATTTGTCATGCTGGTGACGACTGGTCAGGGCAATGTATACCTTGTCCGCGAGCGCGGCCATTTCTGGCAGTCGCGGCCCAGCGCATGGCTGGTTGGTAGCTCGATTATTGACCTTGCCGTCGTGATCTTCATGGCGACAAAAGGAGTGCTGATGGCGCCGGTGAGCCCGGTATTGATCACCTGGCTGTTGGTTGTGGTAGTTCTATATCTGCTCGTCGTCGATCAGTTCAAAGCACTTATTTTCCGACGTTTCAAGGTCCATTGACGAAGTCGAGGGCTGGAGCAGACATTGACAACCGTTGGGCTAATCGACGCGAATGACCGTGCGCCCCGAGGGCGCGAACTACCAGTGAGGGAGGACTCAGCCGGACAATTGTCGATTGGTTCGGAAGCTAGCAGGCGGCTCGGCCGGGTAACTGGCTGGGTCGGAGCCCTGCGACGAAGGCGGCCTTGGGCCGCTGAGCGACCCGATGGGCCGTAACAAAGTGAAGCCCGAGCAGGCCGAAAGTTCTAATGCGGATGCCGACCCTCCGGTCATTTGGGGAAGGCCGCACGTGTGGGGAAGCAATCGACACGCGCACCCACGCGATCCGCCGGGGTAGTGGGTACGGCACGTCGGAAGGTGGTTCGCAGTTACAGGGGGAGACCCGTCGCTGGACGAGGGTAGCGGCCTCAGCATCGCATCAGGCGGTGGTCACGGCGGGAGTTGGACGGGGCAGAGGAGCGTTGATGCCGGGCAATGCCGGTGGAGCAAAGGGCCCCGACTTCTCGTGCGCTTTTGAAGATGGTGAGGTGAAGGTGATTGGTGATGAGCCTGACAACGCCTGATAAGATTCGGAACCTTCAGAGAAAGTTCTACTGCAAAGCGAAGGCGGAGCCCACCTTCCGCTTCTACCTGCTCTACGACAAGATCTGTCGCGAGGACATCCTGGTCCACGCCTATTGGCTCGCCCGCGTCAATGCGGGTGCACCGGGTGTGGATGGGATGACGTTTGCTTGCATCGAGGAGCAGGGCCTGGAAGCATGGTTGGCGGGCTTGCGCGCGGAACTGGTCTCGAAGACATACCGACCTGATCCAATGCGGCGGGTGATGATCCCCAAAAGCGAATGGTGGCGAGCGTCCGCTCGGCATTCCGACCATTCGTGATCGTGTGATTCAGACTGCCGCCAAGATCGTGATTGAACCCATCTTCGAGGCTGACTTCGAGGACAATGCCTACGCTACCGGCCCGCTCGCGGGGCGGTGGACGCGGTCAAGGAAGTGCACCGGCATTTATGCCGGGGCTATGCTGACGTGGTTGATGCTGATTTGTCCAAGTACTTCGATACGATTCCGCATTCCGAGCTGGTGAAGTCAGTAGCCCGGCGTATCGCGGATCGAAACGTCCTGCGCCTCATCAAGATGTGGCTGAGGGCGCCGATCGAGGAACGGGACGCGGACGGAACCCGGCGCATGAGTGGTGGCAAGGGAAACAGGCGCGGCACGCCGCAAGGCGGCGTCGCAAGTCCACTGCTGGCCAACATCTACATGAACCGGTTCCTGAAGCATTGGCGTTTGACCGGATGCGGCGACACGTTCCATGCTCACGTCGTCTCCGATGCTGACGACTTCGTTATCCTCAGCCGCGGTCGCGCGGCGGAGGCATTAGCGTGGACGAAGGCGGTGACGACCAAGCTCGGGTTGATGATCAACGAGGCGAAAACTTCGTTGAGAAAACGCCCGACAGGAACGCTTCGTCTTCCTCGGCTACTCGTTCGGCGCGCATTTGAATTGGTATCTGGGTGCGAGCCCGTCCAAGAAGAGTGTGCAACGGCTCAAGACAAGGGTCGGCGATCTTCTGGTGCCGAGCAACACCGATCCATGGCCGGAAGTGCGTGACGAGCTGAACAGGTCTCTGCGAGGCTGGTCCAACTACTTTGGCCACGGTTCGCGGGGCAAGGCATACCGTAGCGTCGATCAATATTGTGCAGGTTCCTCGCGCGAAGGCACAAGGCGCAAGGGCGCGGCAATCGCCGATTTACATTCGATGTTATTCACCGAGAACTCGGCGTTGTGTGCCTCCAACGCCTGCCCCGAGCGGTCCCGTCGTGTGCCTTGCGGTGAAGCCAGTCGGAAAGCCGGATGCCGGAAATCGGCTCGTCCGGTTTGATGAGCGGGGATGGGAAATGGGGCGTTGGCCATAGGCCCCAAGCTACCGCGCCCATCCTCGACTCTATCGATGCAGACATGCTCCCCCGTTTTTAAAGATCGCGCCGGGTGTTATATCCCATTCAAGGGCGCACTGGGCTTTGGGCCGTTGCGGCACTGGCGTGGTGCGCACCAATGCGGCTCCAGGCGTCAGGCCTGCTTGCGCGGCACTCGAGGCGCCTCAGCCCAATAAACATTTCTTTAGTTTGGCTTGCTGGAGGCAGGAGTAGAGTTTCGCGTACGGACGTGACGCGGCGTATTTACGCGACCGTAACTGGCGCCTACCCGGACCATGATGCCGGCAATCCATATCCTAGCCTCGAGTGCCTGGCGAGCCCGAGGCGGCGCGTAACGACCAGAATTGCGCGTCCCTCAGCCATTCACGTCACCACGGCGAATGTGCCAAATCAAAAGGGAGGCGGGAATGAGAATCGCATTTTGCTCCTGCCTGCTGACAATTTTCGTTGCACCGGCGCTGGCCGCGTCACCCAACACAAATGTGAACGCTCCCGCATTTACGTATAGTGCCTCAGGAACATGTCTGGCCTCACCGGAAGGATTCAACTCGAAGTTAGAACCAGTGAATCCCGGAATTTCATGGACGACAATATTCACAAGCTCGGCGAGGGTTGATGTTCATGGTGTAGCCACTGAAGTCGGCCAGGCGGTAGACACGGCGTCCTTCGGCGTTGGCCCGCGAATGCATACGCCCGCTGCACACGCATATAACGCAACATTCGACGTCTCTGTCAGCGAGCCGGCCGCCGGCGGCAGCGTAACTTTCCACGCGAGAACGGCAAGCGGCACTTTCACCGCCGGGCCCTATGCAGGGCAGAGCTTTAGTCTTTCAGGTTTCGAACTCACAAAATCCGCCCGCGATGACGGAGTTGAGGTGTACGGCGCTGCGTCGCCTGTCGCGCAGACTCTGTCTCTTGTTGGTGGGAGAAAGTTTGAACGCGTCTGTATACTAACGATCTCAACATCGCCGCTCCCGTCGACAAGACCGCAGCTATGATTGTCGACAGCGTTCGAAGTGCGGTCGGCAAATCGTAAGAGGTGAGTTGACACTTCCCGCGGCAATCACCGCGAATTCCAGCGTCCCGGGTTGAAGCCCTGAGCAGGGGAGCAGGCCGTTGACGAAGAAGGTTTCGGCCAGGGTTCCCGCGATCCTGCTGGTCGAGAATGAGCAGGGGATGGCGACCGAGATCAAGTGTGCGCTGGAGGGGAAAGGCTATCTGGTGCGCACGACTTCGCTGGCTGAAGCCGCGGATGCGGCCAGGGTAGGCCATGCTGCAATTTTGATTTTGGATCGGATTGCTTTCGGTAAAGATTGTCTGCAGACCGTTGAACTCTTGCGCAAGGAGGGCGTCAGGGTCCCCGTTCTGGTGATCTCCGTCTTGTCATCCATCGACCAAAGGGTCCATGGTCTGAGGGCGGGAGCCGACGACTACCTCGGAAAGCCCTTCGCGATGGTCGAGCTTGTCGCACGCGCTGAAGCCCTGATGCGTCGCCTGCAAGACATGCGTGCCACAAAGCTACGCGTCGGCGACCTGGAAATGGACTTGATCGAACAAACGGTTTTTCGGGGACATACCAAAATCGATCTGTTACCGCGGGAGTTTAAGCTTCTGGAATACTTGTTGCGCCATCCTGGCCAGGCCATCAGTCGGGGGAAACTGCTAGAGGAAGTCTGGCAGTGCCAGTTTTCGTTCGAATCCAACGTGGTCGATGTCCACGTCAGCAATCTGCGGAAGAAGATCGATGTGCGAGGTGCCCCCTCGCGGATCGTGAGTATTCGCGGAGCAGGGTTCATGTTGCACGCCAAGACGTGATTTCCTCCTTGAGCCGCCAACTGGAAAACACTTCTGCACGGGACAGGCAGCGCGTGTGACGAATGGACTGACAAGAACTCCGGGATTTTGCGAGGCGTACTTGGGTCCAATTGGACCGGATCAGGCGGGCGCTCGGAAGCTTCTTCTTGCCGAGCGCAGGCTATTAACAGATGCTCCGGCGTCTTGCTTGTCGGCAACAGCAATAGCCCGCGCTCGAAATCAACATGTTCCCATTTCAGGTGCAGAATTTCTTTCAGGTGCAAAATTTCCTTGAACCGAGCGCTGGTGAAGATCAGCAACCTAGGGGCGGCGGCGTGGTCCAATAACGGTGCGGCGGTTGCCTCCTTTGGCCTTGGGTTTAGTTTCGTCCACCGTATAGGGCAGCTCGATAGTTTCGGCCTCCCTGACGGCCTCTCCGATCTGCGCCAGCTCCGGCGTCGTCAAGTATTGCTCGCGGCCTTCCCGTTCACCAGGCCGAGAGCACCTATTGCGCAACGATTGAACAAACGCCCCATGGTTAGTCAAGGATGTGAGCGTCCTTGACCGCCCATTTTCGACAAGCCTGCAACGGCGGCCCGCCCGCAGCTGGGGCATTTTAGATATCCTCTAAAACGATTGTACATTGTCAGTTCACCACTCTCTGACGCGTCAGACCGTTTGCCTCGTAATAGCGTGTGTCAACTTAGGGATCGGCCTTGCTAAGCCGCATCAGATGCTTCCCAGCCTAGATCTTCGTGCGGAGGCGGTCTTCAAATTTTCTGCCACGGTCGACAGCGCTCGCACGTCGTCAGGTGAGGCGACCGCACCCGACAAGCAGAAACCAGGAACGGCGAGGTCTCGCGCCGGAAAATGCGCAGCACCTCGCTGCTAGGGATGCTATTCAACTGAGACATCGCAACTTTAGAACCGGCAGTTACCGCGGCCACTACGCATTCTGGCTGAATGGTGTGGCTTCCGGGGGCGATAGTCCGGTGATGCGCTGGGGGTATCCAGCGGGCGCCTAATCTTATTCTTGGCTGCGGGCAAACCGAACTAAAGAAATGTTTAAGGGCCTAACGTCGCTAGCGGTGGAGATGGAGGATTACAACTCGGAACACCCGCATTCCCTCTGGGCTACGCTCACCGCGAGAATATCTAGCATCACTTCAACCAGCCGCGTCTCCGGTTTAACGGGATCAACTCCATTTGGGGAATCGGGTGTTCTGCCGTCGTTGGCTTCACGCACTTGTCCGAAGCCCTGGCGTCAATCAGAGCCACGATATTTCCTCTGGTCCGTATGATCGCAGCTATCGCCGATGGATAGTCTTTATCTATTGCACGCCCAAATGCTATATTAACGTCCTTTGGATCATAGCGCAGCAGGAACTCGGATGCTCGGGGTCCCATGTTGTTCGCAACCCATCTCTCCAGCCTTCCGTAAAAGCCATCAGCCTTTGCCAAGTAGGCTGTATAATCAGAGGCGTTGTTGACTGTGAGACTCTCTTCAAAGAGCCGGTTCGCCTCGGTATTAAACGCTTTAAGAGCCGCGAGATTTTCCGCTCGGATCGATTTAGGATGCTCCTTCTGCCAAGCGAGAAAGCTCGCCACCGCCAAGGTGAAGCCGGCGAGAATCATTAGAAAGATGCGCAGCAAAGTGGTCCGAGAAAAATATCGACCCCACAAGCTGAGCGCCGCCACAGCTACAATACCGGTCGCCGAGACAATAGCCCAACTGCTGACAAGATCATCCCAGCAGGGTATTTCCGTGGAGGACGTCATTGGGGAGGCCAACCGGGGAATTGCGTGCCGCCGCGATCGTTACTTCTTCGAATGTAAACCGATCATGCTATCTTCGTTATCGATCGTCAGAACTAACTCAATATATTGCTTTCATAGCGTCGTCGTCGGCGCGGACAGTGCATACTTTTCAACGATTGGATTGCTACTCGCATCTCGTCAGGCAGCGTGGTCCAACACGCAGCCCAGTTCGCTGGCTGGAATGCTTGAGATTGCGCGAATGCCGCGGCTTGGCGCCACTAAACGTTTCTTTAATTCGGTTTGCCGGTAGCCGAGAGCACAATTCGATACCGGCTGGACAACCCCCAGCGCATCACCGGGCCATTGTCCCCAAATGCCACGACCCTTCATTTGAAGAAAGAGAGTGGCAAAGATAACTTTCGGATCTGAAGTTGCGACGTTTCTGGCTCGTGGTGTCCTTCGCGGTCAGGCGTCGCGTATTGCTCGGCGCGGGACCTCGCCGTTTTGGGTCTGCGTTCGCCGAGGCGCGGGCGACCCAGCGTCACTCGCATATGACAACTGAAGAGATCGAAGATGTTGTGCGGGCGCCGAGCAGGGCGGTGGAAACTCTAGAAGCCGGTGCTGCGGGGCAATCGATGCAGGGTCGTTCCCGGTAGCCAGCGTCCATCGGAAGCACGCCCGCGAATTCGAAAATTCGTCGCCTAACCGCGAGGCTTGGTGATCAACCTGCCTCTCGATGAAATCCCGCTCCACTCGGTAGACCAGCCGATTTCCGAAGCAAGCGCTCGTTCCAGACTATCCCGGCTCCGCTTTCCCTGCAGCGCAAAGATGGCACCTTGAGGGTCTATGCATCGGACGATCCAGCCGTCCGGCACTTCAAATGGCCCCTCGAAGATCCAGCCGCCGCCGGTCTTCACGCGTTCCGCGGCCGCGTCGATATCGCCAATATTGAAGTAATAAAGCCAGTATGGGACCTGCTCTACCGGACGTTTGGTGAACATGCCGCCGATCGTCTGCCCGCTGGCGGAGAACAACTGATACGCGTCCGTCGGACCGAGTTCGGAGTCCACTTTCTGCCAGCCGAAAAGCTCGCCGTAGAAAGCAAACGCCTTCTCCCGGTCGGCGGCGAGCAACTCATGCCAGCCCACGCGTTTCGGTTCGTCCAGATCGGTCGACTGCTGTTGACCGGGTTTTAGCCCCTTGACCAGCGCAAGTGTCGCCGTTTGCGGGTCGGCGACGACCGAAATGCGGCCGATGTTGCTGTTCGTCGGCGGGACGTACACGGCCCCGCCAAGATGCTTGATCCGGTCGGCAGCAGCGTCCACGTCGTTGACCCCGACATACCCCATCCACCGCGGCGTGGCGCCCATTTTCCGCGCGTCCTCCGGTAACCCCATGAGCCCGCCTACCGAAATGCTTCCATCGGTAAACAGGGTGTAGGCCAGATCCGGCGTCGACGCATCCTGCGCGCCCCAGCCCACGACGTTGGCGTAAAACGTCGCGGCGGCCGCCATGTCGGTCGTCATCAGCTCGTACCAGACAAAACTTCCATGATGTTCGACCATGCTGGTTTCCCTCGAGCCTAAAAACGGTTGCACCGCGGCATTGAGCCGACCTCGAGCTTAACCCAGCCGAAGGGCTCGGCGTGTTACTTCATAAATTGCGTTTTATAAATTGTTTGGCAAACGGGTGACTAGATGTGGAACCGATCGTTCATGAACATGAAATCGGGCACGAGCGAAACGTCAACGCACCAAGCAACCTTGCACGGTAAGTTTGCGAAGCCTAGAATTCCGCTGCACTCGAAAGGTTTTTTTGAGTATGGAGGTGCGACTATGCCGGGAGTGAAGCAAGCTTTGAAGCGAAAGCGCGTGACGAAAGCGGTACCGGCTTTGGGGGCTGTCGGGTTGACTTTTTCGCTAGTGGGGGGCGCATCGGCATCGGCCGTGCCGACAACGGACACTGCGCAGACACCGAACATGGCACCGGGTCACGAAATCACCCTCGGTGAAGAGGAAATCTCCGACGTCAGCCTGGCGACGTTCTACGTCTTCGACAACGAGATCGCGGGAACGCTTCGGGGCTTGGTACAGGAAGCCCGTGGCTGCGGCGGCTGCAGAGGCTGCGGTGGAGGCTGCCGAGGCTGCGGAGGCTGCCGAGGCGGCGTTGGCGTTGGCTGCCGAGGCGGCATTGGCGTTGGCTGCCGAGGCGGCATTGGCTTTGGCTGCGGAGGTGGCTGGGGAGTTGGCTGCGGAGTTGGCTGGGGAGTTGGAGGCTGCTGCGCGTCGTGGGGAGCTTGCCGCTGGTGCTAGAGCAGACCGCCTACCGATTGCGTTGACAAACGCAGGTGCTTACGGCCGGGTTCGACAAAAGCGACCCGGCCAATCCATGTCTTGTTTGCAGCGCTGCCCGCGCGTGGCCAAGCCCCTTGCTCAACAGCTGAATGAGTCTCCAGCCGTATCGAGAAATGCCAGCGCGAGGGAATTCCAGTGGTCGGAGAATATGCCTTGCAAGAGCGAGCCGGAGTCTTGGGCCAGGTGCGCGTGCTGACATCTTGACGGGCAAGCGCGGAATCAACTCTGCGCGGCACGCAAGCAAAGACCTCAGGCGGGGCTCCTTGGGCGTTCTTGGTGGTGAGACGGGCCGGTGCTGCAAGCGGTCGTGAGCAGGCTTCGGGGCTACTGGGGGTAACCGTATCGCAACGCCGCCCGTCCCGTACAAGCAACCCGAGCGGACACTGGGTGTTCCTTATAGAATTTTTTAATCGCGGCATGTGCCGATACTGGATCAAGGTGAGCACCCGGCGATGAGCCGGGTGACGGTTCATTAACGTGACGCACGCCGACCGATTCGTGAAAAACGGCGGCACTTGGGTACTGTCCGAGGTGTCCTAATTTGATGATTACAAGTGTCCTAGGTCGGAGGACCACCATTTAAATGCTTAGGTGATCGACTCGATTAGGCGCAAACCCTCCCCCTCCAAAGAAATCGGCAGCGCGGGAGTCGGCATGTATCAGGTCAGCATGGAAAAGCTTGCTTGTCTTCGTAAACGACTGGCGATCGATACCGACTCGGCAATGACGGCGGCACTGTCGCGTCTCTGGGAAATAGAGATAGAAAAAATTGCCATCGCCATTCAGAAGGAAATAGACAGGCGCGACGCCTAACAAAGGAAAGTAAGATCTCAATCGCTCATGCTGCGGCCGACGTGGAGGCCATCCTGGGATCAACCGTTCTTTGATAATCAAAGTCCGGCAGACTGGCGTTCGTGATCCATCGCACGTTTCCCCCCTCGCAATTCGATCATTCCAATCGCCAACAAGCCAAGAACTCCCACGCTGATAATAAACAGAAGCAAGATAAGAAATTCATCCCACATGGCTGCTGCCTCCCCAAAGGCAAACGATAAGATTCACCCCGGCAAAACTAGCTCCTCCAAAATGTTCGATAGCCGACACAAATTGATTCCCAGTGAAAAGAGTCTCTTTAAAGTTGGGAGATTTCAGGGCTACGGCTTGACGATCCTCATCTGATCCGCTGCAGCAGCGGGGAGAGATGGGCCGATGATGTCCACCTCTCTTCTGAAGCCGCGATTTATCTGCCAGGGCCTGCGGTCGGCGTCCGCCCCAATTTCAATTGGGTAGAAGGGGTGCGATCATTTTGGAAGCGCGGGACCGAAGCCGTCCTGATGGCCCTGTGCTCGATTTTCTGTGTCTTCTCCTTCCCGCCCTTGGTCATGGGGGTTATATTACGACTCCACACCAACAACCAGCCGTGCGTAGTCTAGGCAATGCAGCAGCGCCGTTTTGTTATGCCAATCCGTTCAATTATTGCCGGCGAGTTGGACGGACGAAACAATCGAACCACCATGGGTCCTAGCTAGCTCCAGCACTCATATCGCCAAGAAGGCTCGCTCAAAGGCCGAGGCGGATTTTGCGACCTGGCTCATGATGGCCAAGCTCGGCGGCTTCGATGAGCTTCCATCAAACGCACAGAACTTTCTGACCAACTATCGGACCCGACTCGAGACGATGAGCGAAGCCGAGTCCACGGTGCTGGCCGTTCGCGAGGTCTACAGCGCTTATTACAGCGAGATGGGAGGCGCGGGAGCGGCGCCGGAACCTCGTGCCCGCAAACCAATGACGGAGGTCAAGGTCGTGGGGTCAAATAGGCCGGTTAAAGCTCATTCCGTTCCATCAGCTGCGAGCAATTCGACCGGGCCAATGATCTCAAAATCCCTCCGGGCCGTGCTGGTTTTCGCGAGCATGGTGGCTTTGATTGTCGCGTATAGACTTCTGACGCACTGACCCATCTACGCCCACGGATTGTGGGCTTTGAGCACGCCGGACTGGCTCCACGAAGTGAAGTACGACGGCTACCGGCTGTGGCCGGAGCGCGACGGAGACCGCGCGTGCGCCTGATCACCCGTGGCGGCTACAACTGGACCGACCGCGGTTCTGCACGCGATTTCGCGCGGCCTCTCGACTTCATTCAGCAGGATGCGATAGCTCTGCGCGGGCGTTGGAAAAGGGCTTTGCCAGTCGCGGGCGGCCCATCAGTACGGGCTGAAACAGCACGGCCGCCGCCATGGTGCACAAGAGGGCCAGTGCCATCATCTTCCCCATGCTCGACATGCCCGGATAGTTCGACGCCCACATGCTTCCAAACGCGACCGCGTTGGTCAGGGCGCTGAAAGCCACGGCGCGCGTAAGCGTCGACTGGAGCAAGCCGGTCTTTCCGGCGCGCCAGGCCATGATGTAGTAGATCTTGAATGCGACCCCGACACCCAGCAGCAACGGCAATGCCACGATATTCGCAAAGTTGAGAGCGACACCCCAGATCACGGAAATCTCGAGCGTGACGGCGCCGGCGAGAAGAAGCGGGATGAGCGTCAGCAGAACGTCAGTCATCCGTCGCAATGCTACGATGAGGAGCAGCGTGATTGCCACCAGCGCCAGAATACCAGCTTCAAAAAAGGCCGAGATGACCGTGTTCGCCGATTCGTAGTAGTTGATCGCGGCTCCAGCTGCGGACGGCTCGGCGCGAAGCACGGCGGTCGCAAATTTCCGCAATACGCCCAAGTCGTTGGGATCGCCTTTCGGTGTCGCCTGAACGCGCGCACGGCCGTCAGGCAGCAGCCAATCACGAACGAGGCCTTTCGGCAGGGCGGCAACAGTTATGGGCTCGGGGGCAAGGCTCTTGCGGAGCCTATCGAGATCGTACCTCAGAGGAGGCACGAGCGCTGCTTCGGCCGCGCGTCGAACTCCGGCATCCGCATCTGCAAGACGGTTGAGCAGGCCCGAAACGTTACGCGCCGCGTCGGCAGCGTCACCTTTTGCCTTGCCCGCCGCTTTCGAGAGGGCAGCGGCTGCGCTGCGGATGGCTGTGACATTTTCCTGATCGCTCGGATCCGGCTCCGTGTGGGCTGGATTGAGGGCGGCGCCGAGTTCGTTTGCGGCAGCCTGCAAGGCAGCACGCTTTTGCTGCTGGTCCTTTGGAATGAAGCTGCTCAAGGTCAGGACGCGCGAAACCTCCGGTAATGCGGCAAGACGGCCTGCGATCGCGTCGGCCTGGCCAAGTGATGGCGCCAACACTTCCGCGTCGTTGCCGATAGCCTCCACGTCGCTTTGCAGTCGACGATAGGTCACGACCGATGGCGATTTCGGGTTTTGCAGGTCTACCGGATTGAAGTCGAAGTGCAATTGCAGCAACAGCGGCACGCCGGCCAATACGGCGATGGCGGTGCCGGCAATCACGGCGACCCGGTGGCGCTGGAGGAAATCATCGAGCGGAGCAAGGCTTGCGAACCCGATCGGCGCTGCCTCGCCCGCCGGCTCGAGTATCGTCAGCATCGCGGGCACGAACGTGATGCTGCACGCAAAGGCGATCAGCATGCCGACACCGGCAATCAGCCCCAGTTCGGACAGGCCACGGTAGCTCGTCGGCAGGAAGGAGAAAAATCCGAGCGCGGTCGCGCAAGCCGCCAACGCAAGCGGCTTTCCCGCCTTTTTCGCGGCAGACCGCAGCGCCATCCGCAGATCACCAAGTTCGTGCCGTTCGGTGCGATAGCGCACGCTGTATTGCACGCCGAAATCGACGCCAAGGCCGACGAACAGCACGAAAAATGCAATCGAAATCAGGTTGAACGAACCCACCATCGCAAGACCGAGCGCGGCGGTGACAGCCAGCCCGACCAGCAGACTGAACAGGACGGCGACCACGATCTTTGGAGACCGCAACGCCAGCCAGAGGATGATCACGACGCCAGCGAGAGCTGTCAGGGTATCACGGAGTGCGCTGTGCCGGATCACCGAGAATTGGTCGTCGTTCATCGGCACCTCACCCGTAAGGCTGACGGCGGCGCCGAAATTGCTTTTGAGATTGGAGTCCGCAGCCGTCGCATGAACGCCCCGGGCGGCCTCACGACCGGGCTGCAATGCATTGAAGTCGAGTGCGGGCGCCACCTCGACAAAGTGTCGTCGTTCGCTTTGCGAAGAGGGATGACCTTGCAGCAATTCCTGCCAGGAAAAGAAGGCTGGTTTGCCGGAAACCACATCGCTCAGTGTCCGACCGGCAAGCGAAAGCATCCACGCCAGTTGGTCCAGCTTTATTCTATTTTCCTCGACGCCCATAGCCGCGGTCGAAAGCGCTTCCATGACGCCGCGCAGGCTCGGATCGCCCGCCAGCAGCGACAGGATCGGCTGCGCGCCGGACAAACCGTCGGCGGTTTTTTTCAACTCCGAGGCTGAGCCAAACATCAATCCGTAACGCTCGAAGAACTCCCCGCTGTCCGGCTGGGTTACGACATGGAACAGCCCGGGGTCCTTCCGCAGCGCCTGCGCCAGCTTGTTTGTAGCCATCTCGGCATTTTCGAGTGTCGGCGCTTCCACCACCGCCAGCATTCCTCGCTGCGGAAACGCGTGGTCCAGCTCCAACTGGCGTTCATGCCAGGGCAGAGTTTGAGAAATCAGCGATTCAACGTCGGCATTGATGGAGAAACGCGCAACCGCGAACGCAGCAGCGGCGAACATCAGTAACGCTCCGGCCAAAATCACCGCCGACGCATAACGAGCGCAAAATTCGACAACTCGGACGATAGCGCGGCTTACCATGGCGAAGATCACGTTCCGATCGCAACCCGCCCGACCGGGCTAACTCCGTCCCCGCCGCGTCGGTTCAATCCGTAGAAGGCTTTGGGATCGTTTTCCGCGTCGACCATTCAAAGGAAAGGTCCGTGATACCGGTGGTGCCCTGGCTGTGAGTAGTAGGGGGGCCTACTTGGGGTACCAGATCACAACGCCGCCGTCTCACACAAGCAACCGAACCGGACGCCAGACTGTTCCTTTAAGAATATTTTAGTCGAGACGGATGGATTGGCGCGCATTTCACCGGTTACGATTGGACGAAGCAGATTAGGCGGTCTCCATGCAACTGAAATTTCCAATACTTTGGTTGTGCCACGATGGTTTAGAGATTTTTTGTGAGCGAATACGTCGAGGCCCGCTACGTTAAGTCGGTATTACGAGAGGCGCGCTTGGCAGTGCAGGAGATTGCGGCCACGATGATCAACGACCTGTTGCGCGACCTGAGTTCGCTTCAAACATTGAATGACCAGTGCACAAACCTTGAAGTCGATGCGATTGCTCGCGCTGAATCTTGCTCGGGGTCGATCACTTCATGCCCTTGAGTGGGAAACCGCAAACAAAGCCGCCGACGCTTGGGTGCCAAAGCGCGTTGAAGTGAAAGGTAATGGCAGATCATTTCGCCCGAGCGAGGCCACCCAGCGGCGCGATCAAATCAACGAGAGAACGGAACACAGCCAGTTCGCCGCGCGATACATCTCCGCGTGAAATCTCTCACGTGTTAGATAGGACACAAGACATGAACACGTTCCTAAGAGGAGTAGCCGTACTTGCGGTTGTTGTTTCTCCCGCAATTGCGCAGTCACCGAGTCCGCAGAGCCATTCCATGACGACCCCGCAGAACCAATCGGGAGAACCCGGCTCTAATGCAGCGACGGCCCAAAAAATCAGACAAGACCTACAGAGTGCTGGTTTTACCGACGTCAAGGTCGTGGCCGAATCCTTCGTGGTCCAAGCAAAATCGAAAGATGGTGATCCGGTATTAATGACAATCGGTCCTCGCGGCATGTCCGTGTTCGAGGCAATGGGAACTAATTCAAGTTCCACCACAGGCTCGGCAACCAGCAACCCCTCTAATCCTGCTCCTAACTCTAATCCTGCTCCAAAAAGGTAAGAAGTTCTTGAGCAAGCAGGAGCCGATCTTCTTTAGACCGGCTCCTTCGTTATAAATTCCCCCCGCAACTTGCCCGTGGAGATCGACATCGATCTAACAGCCGCTGCATCAGCATAAGGCTAATCTTGAGCTGGGGCGCACCCGGCGTCGTCTCTGCAATCGGGAACCGTGTTCAGCTGCCGCATCGCAGCGAACCTCGCGACCAAATAACGATTGCTCGCACGAAAATTCCGAATCTAAAATCTGATCGCAATAAGGGTTTGCTTTGGGAGGAAGCGACCATGACAGGAGCAGTTTTTCAACCTGAACTAATCGAGTTGATGAAGTCCGTTTTAGAGGAAATGACCGCAATGCTTCCTGAAGCTAAGCGAACATCAACCGCCAAAGCTGACATTGCCTCTGAAATTCTCAAGTGTGCCGCTACAGGAGAGCGTGACCCAAAAGTGCTAAAATCGGCCGCGCTTTCTGCCGTCATGGAGTGTACGCGCTGTTCGCACGACATCTCGGAAGATCGGCGGGTGGTGTAAGCCCCTGAGAGTTTGTCTAGCCCAGCGCATGTCACCCGCGATTCTTTGATCGCTGGCCGGCCACCCCTCGCTGGATCACCAACACCGGTTTGCCCATGGCCATTGAGCTGCCAAGGCGCTACGACCAAGTGCCATTCGACTATTCCCATCACAAGCAAGCCAAGCACCCCCGCACCAAAAACGACTAGAAGCAAAATCAGAAATTCATCCCACATGCCAGCCTCCCCAAAGGCCAAACGATGAGACGCAACCTAGCAAATCCACTCCCCACTAGTTTGTGCGGTAGCCGACACAAACTGATTTGGAGAGTATAGAAATTGGATTTTGAAGATTTCCGGACTGAGGCCAAAGGCCGCCGAACCGCCGGCAAGGGTAGAACCGACATTCCATTCTGGCTGAGCCAAATCAACGCAACCTTAGCCTTTCCCATGGCTTGCGCCGGTCGAGACACCGCAGCGTGAACAGGATCTGACAAGCCTGGCGCCAAAGCGTGGCCTCGTAACGACTTAGGCGGTCGAGGGGATAGGTCGGCAGGTTCGAGAGGCGGACAAAGGAGCGGGTGAGATCGTCGGATTGATCAGCAGGTTCCACGGTCGCTCGATCGTAGACCTGCTGGTGGGCTCGTCGTCATTCGTCCGCATGGCGTCCTCGGTCGCGACGGCGTCTCGGTACATGCTGTTGATGATTTTCTGGCGCTGCTCGTGAGCCTGTCGTCGTTGCCGGAATTGCAGCAAATGTTGCGCCTGGATCTTGAACAGGCCGCTCTCGATGGCGGTGGCCCGACGCAACCGCCATAACAGGCTTGCCAGTCTCAGGACGAGTTCTCGCTCGACCGCCGATTGTGCATCGTAGTCGGCGGTGACGGCCATCTCAAAAGCCGCATAATCCTCGGCGTCTTCCAGCGCGTCGATCACGGTTTCTGCGGTCAGCCCGTGACGGACGGCATTTTGCCGCGATCTCTCTCTTGCCCTCTTCAGTCACCGGCCCGGTGCTGAGCCGTGCATTGCGGCGGTTGGCCTCGATTTGCCGGAACGGACGTCATTCTGCCTCCGGGCGAAGAATTGGCTTCGTTTCGTTATTTTGAGGACGATCCGCGAAGGCGGCTCCGTTGCCAAATGCCGTCCGTTGAGTTTTGTGGTGATCTTGGTCGAACGATCTCTGTCGGCCACAACCGCTTCGGCGGCTACGACCGGGTGCGTCCTGGCCCAAAGCGTTGCGGCAATAAGGAGGGGGTCGATCCCCTGGTTCTCCCACCAGGCGCGCTCGTTGCCGCGCCGGTGGAGTTCACGATGGTGCAGCCGGCAGACGGGAACGGTGAAGCGGTCGCTGACTTTCCTTCCCATCGCCCGCTGCTCTGCAAACTTGATGTGGTGGGCATCCGACGGGGTTCGGCCGCAGACGAGACAGGGCTGAGAGGCCACAAACTTCAGGTGTTCGCGGTCGCGCTCACGCACCGGTTTACTGATGACGGTGACTGTCTGCTCGCCAGGATCGACCTGCAATGGCTGGTTGTGAGGGCTATTCGCCTCCTGATGTCTGGGTGCGCGCGGCTCAGATTCTCCCAACTGGCTCAGCCTCGCCGTGAAGGCGTCTTCGACCGCCTGGGCATCCGCCGTTGAGAGCTGGTTTTTGAGGGGCAGAGCCCGTTGCGCCCAGCCGGCAAGAGCCTCGGAGTTTTTGAGCTGCTCGAGTTCAGACGTTAGCCGGCGCCGCAGATCATCCGAAGCATCACGCGACAGAGTTGGTGGCCCGGGCCTTTCCGAGCGGGCTCGCCGTTCCGAAGCTGGCAAGGGCCTGCCGGCAGCAAGCGAGGGCGAGGGGTTTGGCAAGGCACCCGGATCCTGGGCCGGATCTCAAAGGACCATTTAGTGAGGAAGAAGAGCCATCCGCCGGCGAAAGGTCAGGCGCATCGAGATCGTCCTCTCCGGCAATCCCGACCAGGGTAAACAGGGCATAGCGGCGGGCATAGGTCAGCGCAGCGCCTAGCCGATGCGGCGCTGCCGTTTCGCTGACCGGGCAGACCGGCCAGTCCGAGGACACCCATTCGCCGGAGGCGTGCACCAGCGTGGTCGTGAGCCTGATCAGGCCGCTGTCGCGGTCGATGGCGGTGGCCTGAACGGTTGCGATCTCGTGCTGGCCCAGGCATTTGCGAACGAGATCGAGCCCGGAGGACAGCGGCGCATAGCGAAACGTCCGGCTACCTTCGCGCGGGAAGGGCGAGACGATGGTCGCAGTTAGGGATTTTTCCGGGTTGGCGATCTCGGCCTGGGCCTTGGCGAGCGCCGCCGCCAAGGCGCCGACGCTAGTGCTGGAGTGCTGCATGACCAGCCTCCTCGGCAAGCAGTTCAAAGCTGATCGCGCCAGACTTTCGATCGCTTGGCCCGCACCCCGTGTCCTGAGGCCTCCTTGGCATCCTCCGGTACCAAGGCCTTCAGCTCGCTCTTGGCCCGATCATGGTCGAGTGCGGCAGGGCGGGTCAGCCGATAGAGGTTGGCAAACTCCGCCCAGGCGTTGGAGCCGCTCATGTCGACGGTTCTGATCGCTTCAATCCTTGGCCGTGGCGGTTCGATGCCGAACAGGTGAGGGGGCTCGCCGGTCTCCACGCAGCGCCAGAACTTTCGCTCCGCGGTCAGGAGCAGATGCTGGTAGAGCGGGTCGGCCGGAATGGTCATTTCCACCCATTTGCCGCCACCGGTGATGATGGACAGCACCGCCGTTCGCGACGCGGTCACCCACATATTGTGCTGCAGCTGCGCCATGTGCTTTTCCGCAGCACCTTCTTCCGAGAAATTCCACGGCAGCATGAATTTGGCTTCGAACACGGCGCCAGTCGCCTCGATCCTGCCGTCGAGGGTCGCCGCCATCCACCGGTGGACGGCGATGAAAGACCTGCCGCTGCACCTCAGTGACGACATGGCCGGTGTTCTTCTCGTACCAGTGCCGGTTCAAATGCTCGGTCACCGTGCCGAGCTGGACCAGGAGGTCGCCGGACAGGTCCTCGGGTTCGACCTCGCCCCGCTTCTCCCGCCAGAGGCGGAGCAGCGCCGCCTCGTCATCGCCCATGATGATCCGGGCATCCGAGCCGCCGACAAAGGAGCGACGGTCAAAATTCCTGTGAAGAGTTAATTTGCTCCCGGTCATCTCGTTGCTCCCAATGATAAATTGTTCGCGATAGGCGGTCTCCGTAATGATCCAAAAAGGATCATAGCTGGTGATCCTAATGGGATCAAGAGAAATCTTTGCTTATGATGACCGTTGAACAGCTTCGCGCTGCGCGTGGTCTTCTTGGCTGGTCTCAGTCGGAACTCGCGGCCCGGGCGGGACTATCTCTTCCAACAGTCAAGCGACTGGAAGGCGGATTTGGTCCGCGGGTTTCGGATGACGCTCAAGCCAAACTTCAGCAAGCGATCGAGGCCGCCGGCATTGAATTTCTCGACGAAAATGGCGGTGGGTTTGGCGTTCGATTTCGAAAGCCGCGCAAGCGGAAATAGTCAGTTCGTTTACTCGATCTTGAGCAATAGTTTGCGCGATTGCTGCATGAGCTCAGAGACCTGTCGGCGTTGGGCTATTGCTTCCCGTGTATAGAGGCCATGTTTCAAAGCGTTTTTGTTGCCGCGCGGAGCCCCTGATCCTAGCGCACCGCCATGCATGCGGCACCGCTTCTTGCCTTGAACGGCGGGCGATTGACAAGGTTTGCCGGATCGAGTTTTGGCACCGCAGCGTTGGCTCGAAAGCATTGGACCGGTATTGCGTGGATGGTCAGCTTTCATTTCTTCTTCGATGAGCTCCGTACCGCAACGGGTGCCTGTGAGGGGCTCTCAATGGTAGGCATCGCGACCATCTTCTTATCTTCGATGGCTAAAGATGGAGCGCCAGACTTGCTTGGTGTCCCCTCGCGTCGTTCCTGGGTCACATTGCCGACGATTGCTTGGCCGCCTTCGCCAACGGTGACATGCTGCACCGTCACCTTCTGTTCACCGCCGGTACGGTAGCGCTTAAGGGCCTCCATTTGAGATGCGAAGGTTCGTGCTAGCTTGTTGAACGCACGCTCGGCGCTATCCTGTTGCGGAATATTTTCGACATGGGCTAGGCGGCGTGCGAACGTCATCATAGACGCGTGGACCGCCGCCATTTGGGCTGCGAGCATCGTCTCCACCTGATCGCGAGGCTCAATGCCCTTGACGACCGAGAGCATGAAGTTAACGCCTCCGTCCCCGTCCTTTGAACTTGTTGCGTTGATGAGCTGGCCAAGCAGCCCGTTGAAAAAATCTAAATCGGCTGTCGCGAGTGATTTCATCAGGACCGCAAGGCCAGTCTCCATATGCGGGTGTTCAATTTCAACCTTCGCAACATGTCCATCCCTGGAGAACTTCACGCGTGGTGCTTGTCTGTCTTGTTCGCTCTTTAGCTTAGATACAGCGTCAATCTCCCGAGGAGTTGGCTTGTAGTCTGGCCGCCCTTTAGGTCGTCCCGTCCCTCGATTTCCTGCTGTCATTGAAAGCATTCCACTCTGCCACCAGTCTCTGGCACGATTCGAAAATTAGCATGGATTTCGACAATTGATCGCGCGGCCATACTTTGCATGGGGTTGTTTTCCAAAAAAATTTGATCTCCCCCTCCTATCGCTCAAAAGCGGATTCTGCAAAACGAACCCAAATTCGGTTCGGTCCCCCGGAATAAAGCCTCGAAAGCACGAGTCTCCCTCATACGGCGCGATCTTGCGTCATCTGGAGCCGACCGGCTCCGTAGGGAGAACATGACATGGCTAAAGAGGGCCTTGACGATCACGGAAAAGGGTTAGGCCGCCGCGAAGTGCTGGAATGCATGCTCTGGGCGGGAACCGGCGTGCTTTGGACGGTGAGCGGAGGAATTCCTCACTCCGTGGGCCTGATCGGCGAAGCGGCTGCCGCCGAGTTCGAGCGGGTTTACCTTCCTGCAGATGAGCGACAGCCATATCGGCTTCGACAAGGCGGCAAATCCGGACGCGCTCGGCACGCTGCGCGAGGCAGTCGCCAAGGTGAAGGCGATGGCGGCCAAGCCGTCCTTCATCATTCACACCGGCGACATCACCCATCTCTCCAAGCCGGCCGAGTTCGACAACGCCGACAAGGTGTTCGGCGAGACCGGCGTGCAGGTTCACTGGGTTCCCGGCGAGCACGACATCATCGATGAAGAGCGCGGCAAGGCCTATCTGGAGCGCTATGGCAAGGGCTCGAAAGGCGCCGGCTGGTATTCTTTCGACGATCATGGCGTCCACTTCGTCGGGCTGGTCAATGTCGTCGACCTCAAGGGCGGCGGTCTCGGCAACCTCGGTGCCGAGCAACTCGCCTGGCTCGAGGCCGATCTGAAGGACAAGTCGAACAGCACCCCCATCGTCGTCTTCGCGCACATCCCGCTGCAGGTGATCTACAAGGACTGGGGCTGGGGGACCGAGGACGGCACGCGGGTGCTCGAGCTTCTCAAGCGCTTCGGTTCGGTGACCGTCCTCAACGGCCACATCCACCAGCTCGCGCAGAAGGTCGAAGGCAACATGACCTTCCACACCGCGATGTCGACGGCGTTTCCGCAGCCGGCTCCCGGAAGTGCGGCTTCGCCGGGACCGATGGTTGTTCCCGCCGACCAGCTCCGCTCAAAGCTCGGCCTGTCCAGCGTCACCGTGGTGCAGGGCAACAAGGCGCTGGCCATCGTCGACAAGACACTCGCGGGTTGAACGAGGTTGGACATGCCAATTCTGATGAACAATCCGCGCCGGTCCGCGGCGCGGTTCCTGCCGGCTCGCGCCCTGATCGGCGCGATGCTTCTGGGACCGCTCGTCGGCGCGTTGCTGGCGTTCGCAGCGGTCTCGGCCGAGGAGCAAACCGAAATCAAGATCGACAATTTCGTGTTCACCCCGCCGGAGCTGACCGTTGCCGTCGGGACGACGGTGAAATGGGTCAATCACGACGACATCCCGCACAGCGTGGTCGACCAGAAAAAGATGCTCCGCTCGAAGGCGCTCGACACCGACGACTCGTTTTCCTACACGTTCATGACTGCCGGCACGTATGATTATTTCTGCGGCCTGCATCCACATATGACCGGGAAGATCATCGTGAAATGATCGCGCGTCTTCGGAATCGCGGAGCGTCGACACGAAAATCTCGTCGGTGCACCGGCCCGTTCCCGGTGCACCGAACCCGAATCCGGGAATGGAACGACCCGTATCCTTGTTTGTTTGAGCATGATCTTTTCGAAAAACCGGTTTCCACTTTTTCGGATCATGCTCTAGAAGGGGGACCCGAAGGCTCTGATCAATTGTCTCGCCAGCAACGAATAGCGGTTCCGGTCGTGCAGAACACGGATGAACGAGCAGCATTCGACGAAGTCTTCCTGCCGCATCTCACCGAGGCCTATCGTCTTGCCCACTGGCTCACCGGCAACGCCTCGGATGCCGAAGACATCGTTCAGGAGGCCGCGATGCGGGCGTTCCGCGGCATCAGGACGTTCGGGGCGGTCAATGCGCGCGCGTGGTCCCTGGCCATCGTGCGAAACACCGCGTTCAGCTGGCTCGCCAAGAACAAGCCGAAGACGGTGGTGTACCTGAACGACCTGAGCGCCGCCGAACGGCAGGAGCTGGAACATGGACCGCACGGCGGAAGGGTAGAGACGCCCGAGCAGGCAGTCCTCTCCAGGGCGGACGCCGTGGAAGTCCAGAAGGCGCTGGCGCAATTGCCGGTCCAATTTCGCGAGGTGATCGTTTTGCGGGAAATCAATCAGATGAACTACCGCGATATCGCGGAGATAACCAACGTTCCCATCGGGACCGTCATGTCGCGCCTGTCCAGGGGCAGGCAGCTTCTTTCGGCGCTGCTGGGAGGTCGAGAGTAATTTGTCATGATCGATTTGCTGAAAGACAAGGACGAACTGCTGCTGAACGCGTATTGCGACGGCGAGCTCGATCCGGCTTCCGCAAGCGAATTCGAGCGGCGCCTTTCGGGCGATGCCGCCTTGAGGGCGCGATACGATGAGCTGCTGAATTTGCGGAACGCGGTTCGTCTGGTGCCCGAACCTGAAATGCCTGCCGGCTTGCGGGCCCGAATCCTGTCGGGATTGGACGACGAGCCGCGGCAGGATGCGCAGCGGCCGGGCAACGTCGTTCCTCTGCGTCGGCGAGGCTGGTCGGCCCGAGCGCTGGCGGCCGCTGCCGTCTTCGGCGCGGTGATCTCGACATCGGTCATGATGACGATGGAGCAATATGCCAGCCGCGAGAGCGTGGCCACCGAGGTTGTTGCCGGGCATATCCGCGGCCTGCTCGCACCCCAGCCCTACGACATCGCATCGTCTGATCGCCACACCGTGAAGCCCTGGTTCACGGGTCGTCTGCCATCATCGCCCCAGGTGCCTGACCTTTCGGCGCAGGGCTTCACATTGCTGGGAGGTCGCGTCGATGTTATCGGCCACGATCCGGTTGCCACCATCGTCTACAAGCATGCAGCGCACACGATCAGCCTGACGACCTTGCGGTCGGGCCAGTCGGTCGCGGACCAGACGATCTCCGGGTACAATGTCCGGAGCTGGAGCGATCCGGATTTCACCTATGTCGCGGTTTCGGATTTGCCCGCCGCCGATCTCGCCAGCTTCGAGCGTGCATTTTCCGCAAGCGCCCCTGCGCCTGAAATCAAGTAGGGGAGTGGCTGGCTCCGCCGCGGATTTGTGCTAGCAATGTCCCAAAGCGATAAAGCTTGGGACGGATGAGTAAGTTAAGCATCATTGCAGGCGTCGTCGCGGGGCTCCTGATCTGTGGCGCGATTGCGGCTGCCGCGATCGTGTGGCGGCCGGCAATAGCAGCGATCGAGCCGCCTGCGCCGCAATCTTTCGATGCAGAGCTCGTCAAGCGGGGCCGCGAGCTCGCGGCCATCGGCAATTGCAGCGATTGCCATACGGTGCGAGGGGGGAAGGCCTTTGCCGGCGGCCTGCCGGTGCCGACGCCGTTCGGCACGGTCTATTCGTCGAACATCACGCCGGATCCGCAGACCGGCATCGGCCGCTGGTCGGAGGCCGCCTTCCGCCGCGCGATGCGCTCAGGCGTCGATCGGGGAGGCCACCACCTTTACCCGACCTTCCCCTATGACCATTTCACCAACGTCACCGACGACGATGACCGCGCGCTTTACGCATTCTTGATGACGCGGCAGCCGTTCCCCCGTACGCCTACGCCCGGGAACAACCTCTCCTTTCCGTTCAATCATCGCGCTGTGGTGGCCGGCTGGAAACTGCTGTTCCTTCGCAGCGGGACGTATCGCCCCGACGGCACGCAGAGCGCGGAATGGAACCGCGGCGCGTACCTGGTGGAGGGCCTCGCGCATTGTGGCGCGTGCCACACACCGCGCAACGCGCTCGGCGCCGAGAAGGCGAGCGCGGCATTTTCAGGCGGCGACGTTGACAACTGGCTCGCATACCCGATCAACGCGAAATCGCCTTCGCCGCTGCCGTGGGACACCGAAGCGCTGTTCCGCTACCTGCGCCAGGGCTTCGATCGCGATCACGGGGTGGCGCGCGGACCGATGGCCGAAGTCGTCAGCAATCTCTCGTCGGTCAAGGAAAGCGACGTGCACGCGATCGCGTTCTATATGACCAGCGTGTTCGGCCCGCCGGGCGAAGACCGCATCCGCCAGGCCAGCGAGGTGAGGGCGCGGAGCAAGTCACAGCCGGCGCAAGCCCAAATGGCCGACACGAAAGGCGCGTCGATCTACAGTGCGGCCTGCGCGGTATGCCATGAATCCGACAGGCCTCTGCCTTATGGCGGGGTCAATCTCGCTCTCAGCACAGCCCTCAGCGCCCCCGATCCACGCAACGCCGCCAACATCATCCTGTCGGGAATCCGGCCCGTCGAAGGCGAGCGCAGCCCGATCATGCCGGGTTTTTCCTCGAGCATGACCGATGCCCAGATCTCGGCCCTGCTGAATTATCTGCGCGCCCGCTTCAGCAGGCAACCGGCATGGACCGAGGTTGAAAAGACCGTCCAGGATGCAAGGCGCCTGCAGACGGTGTTTCTTGAGACCCAGCCGGGGCCGCAGAACGCTCCCGCCGATCCCACGCAGCGAGACAAGCCATGACGACACTGAAGGTCAATGGTCACGATCACCAGGTCGATGCCAGTCCCGATACGCCGCTGCTTTACGTGCTTCGCGACGATCTGAAGCTCAATGCCGCCAAGTTCGGCTGCGGCCTCGGTCAATGCGGCGCGTGCACGGTGATCGTCGACGGCAAGGCCGTCTTGTCCTGCGTAACGCCAATCCTTCTGCTTGAGGGCAAGCAGGTCACGACGCTCGAGGGGCTTGGAACGATCGACGCACCCGCGCCGATCCAGCGCGCTTTCATGGAGGAGCAGGCCGCTCAATGCGGTTACTGCATTGCCGGAATGATGATGCGGGCACAGGCCTTGCTGCAGAAAAATCCCAAGCCGACGGACGAACAGATCAGGGCCGAGCTCGCGCCGAATTCTCTGCCGCTGCGGTACACACATGCGCATTCTGCGAGCGGTGCATCGGGCCGCTCGCCTGATGGACAGCGCCGAATTATCATCCACCAGCCAGGGGAGCGCGCGATGAACGGCCCCGCTATGTTGGATCGTCGCCAACTGCTCGCCGGCGGCGGCGCGTTGATCGTCAGTTTTTCGCTCTCGGATGCCTTTGCCGAAGATCAGGCCGCGGCGCCGCCTGCGCCGAAACCGCCCGGCAGTCTTGCCACCACGCCTTATCTCGATTCCTGGATCCGCATCGATGCCGACGGCACGATCACGGTTTTCACCGGCAAGGCCGAACTCGGTCAGGGTTTCAAGACCGCCTTCCAGCAAATCGCAGCGGAACAACTCGACGTTCCCTTTGCCTCGCTGAAAGTGGTCACGGCCGATACACGCCGCACCGCCAACGAGGGTTATACGTCCGGCAGCAACTCGACAAAGGACAGCGGCACGGCGATCCTGAACGCTGCCGCGCAGGTGCGCGAGCTTCTCGTCGCCGAGGCCGCACGGCGGCTCGACATGCCGGCGGAAAACCTGAAGACCGAGAACGGCGCGGTGATCGCCCCGGACGGACAACGTCTTGGCTATGGCGATCTGGTCGCCGGCGACGTGCTCCATGTTCAGGCACAGCCGAAGTCCAGGTTGAAAGATCCGGCGATATTCAGGGTGATTGGCCAATCCGTGCCACGGGTCGATATTCCGGCCAAGGTCACGGGAGGCGCCGCCTACGTGCAGGACATGCGGCTGCCGGGCATGGTGCATGGGCGCGTCGTGCGGCCGCCGAGTTACGGAGCCGAACTGACCGAGTGCGACACGTCCGCGATCGAAAAGATGCCGGGCGTCGTCAAGGTGGTTCGCAACGGCAATTTTCTGGCGGTCGTCGCCGAGAAGGAATTCCAGTCGATCAAGGCGATGCGCGCATTGTCGGCGGCGGCCAAATGGCGGGAGACGGCAGCCCTGCCGAAGCAGGACCAACTGCCCTCCATGCTCTTGAGCCTGCCGTCGCAGGATACGACGATTTTCGAGCGTAGCGATCCCTCGGCCCGAGGCCAGAAGACAATCGAAGCGACCTATACGCGCCCGTACCAATCGCACGGTTCGATCGGCCCGTCCTGCGCGATCGCGCAGCAGGTTGACGACGCCATGACGGTCTGGACCCATACGCAGGGGGTTTATCCCGATCGGGCGGGCATCGCCGAAATGTTGCGCATACCGCCGGCGAGCGTTCGCCTGATCCATGTCGAAGGCTCCGGCTGTTACGGTCATAACGGCGCCGACGATGCCGCGGCCGATGCAGCCCTGATTGCGCGCGAACTGCCGGGCGTGCCGGTGCGCGTGCAATGGATGCGCGAGCAGGAGCACGGCTGGGAGCCGTTCGGGCCGGCGATGCTGACCCGATTGA
The DNA here is from genome assembly GCA_963820275.1 of uncultured Alphaproteobacteria bacterium. Lineage (GTDB taxonomy): Bacteria > Pseudomonadota > Alphaproteobacteria > Rhizobiales > Xanthobacteraceae > Bradyrhizobium. The sequence goes on along the minus strand of CAWFZL010000031.1, from coordinate 146,639 downwards.
AGGCCTCGCTCGACGAAAACGGGATGATATCTTCCTGGAATTTCGAGGTCTGGAGCAATACGCATTCGATGCGGCCGGGCGGTGCGGGATCGATGCTGGCGGCGCAGCACATGGCAGAGCCCTTTGCGGTGCCGGCGCCGAAGCCCATTCCGTTGCCGGCAGGTGGCGGCGACCGCAACGCGATCCCGATCTACAAATTCCCCAATGCGCATGTGGTGCACCATTTCATCCCGGCGATGCCGGTGCGGGTTTCCGCGATGCGGGCGCTTGGCGCCTACCACAACGTGTTTTCGATCGAGAGTTTCATGGACGAACTCGCGAGCCTTGCGGGCGCCGACCCGGTCGAATTCAGGTTGAAGCATCTCGACGATCCGCGCGGCCGCGACGTCATCGAAAAGGCTGCACAGGGTTTTGGTTGGCGGAAGGGCCGCAAGCCCCCGCCGGATCGCGGCTTCGGATTTGCCTTTGCGCGCTACAAGAACCTTGCGGCCTACTGCGCCATTGCCAGCGAGGTGGAAGTCAATCGCGAGACCGGACGGCCACGCTTGGTGCGCGCGGTGGCGGCGGTCGACAGCGGCCAGGTCGTCAATCCGGACGGACTGACCAACCAGATCGAGGGCGCCATCCTGCAATCGATGAGCTGGACGCTTTACGAAGCTGTCACGTTCGACGACAAGAGGATCACCAGCGTCGACTGGCAGACCTATCCGATCCTGCGTTTCGACGCCGTTCCCGAGAAGGTCGAGGTGCACATCATCAACCGGCCGGGCCTTCCGTTCCTCGGCAGCGGCGAGACCGGGCAGGGTCCGGCCGCCGCATCCATTGCAAACGCGATCGCCAACGCCACCGGAAAACGTCTGCGCGACCTGCCGCTGACGCGCAAAAGGATAAAGGACGCGATCGACGCGTGAAGGCTGCGCCGAGCAAGGCTGCTCCGAGCAAGGCTCCGTGAGCAGATGCTCTGCGAGCAAATGCAAGGTCTGACCGGCTGTGTGAGGCTCGCTGAAGAGCAACGGCTGACGAGCACTCCCGGCATTGGACCGAGTATCTTCAGCCCTAGCCGCGGCGATCGAACCCAATGTCGCCTTACCAAGGCTACCTGACCGTGACGGTGATCTTTTCCGAAGTGAGCGGCGGGTCGAACGGATAATGCTTGGCATCGCCTAGGACCAGCTGGAGCGTATGCTTGCCGGGTGGCAGTTCGAGGCGAGTTTCGGTTTGACCGGCGCCGAAGTGAAGATGGTTCTTGTCCTGCGGGATCGGCTCCTTCGGATCGATCGGTTCATTGACGTCAACCAGCAAATGATGATGGCCGCTGTTCTGAAAGTCGTCGCCCGCGTGCGTGACTCCCATATTGCGCAGACCAAAGCGGCACCAGAACCCGCCCTTGATCGTTGAGCCGTTCTGCGGCCAGATGAAATAAAGAAGCGCATCCTTTGGCGCGGACTTTCCCTGGGCCTGGGCCGCACATGGCGCCATCGTCAGCGCCACTGCCAGCATGGCCGACCGGACGATCCTCTTCATCAGCGAGCTCCTCCGAACCGCCCTGATATCGCCTGCGCCTGATCCCATCGCGCTTTAGGGAGAGAGAGCTACTCGAAATCCGTGTGTCGGGTATCGCACGTTCGTATCGTAATTGTCGCGGTTCGCCGGCCGCACGTAGCGCGCGTCATTCTTCCATGAACCCGACCGAATGACGTGCGATCCGCAGTCACCCTCGAGCCACGCTGAACCGTCCGAGGGAGCGCCTTGATAGCTTTTGTGCCAGCAATCCTCTACCCACTGATCGACGGTGCCGCCCATATCATACAGCCCGAACGGGTTCGGCTTGAAACTCCCGACCTTGGTCGGCTGCTCGACGCCTGCGACGTCTGCGCAGCCCTTGCAATTGGCAATGCCCGGCTGAAGCTCATCGCCCCACCAATATCTTGATTGCGTACCGCCGCGGGCGGCATATTCCCATTCGGCTTCGGATGGAAGGCGATATGCCTTGTGCGCTGTGCTCGCGAGCCAGCCAACAAATTGCCTGGCGTCGCTCCAGCTTATGTTCGTGACGGGTGCGTCGTCCCTGCCGGTTGCCGCGAACGTGCAACTCTTCGCGGCAGCGCATTCGTTCCATTCGCGGACCGAAATCGGGTAGCGGCTGATGGAAAACGGCTTGATACCGACCTGGTGGACCGGCTTCTCCGTGGGGTCGTTGTTGCTGCCCATCATGAAAGTGCCACCCCTGAGCATGACCATTTCGGGCTCACGGACCACCGGGGAGGGCTGTGTCGCTGGCGCGCTTTGCAATGCAGCTTGCTTTGCGGCCGGCGCAACCCCGCCAGCGGGCGGGCTTTGCGGCTGGGCCTGCTGATTCAAAGGCGCTGTCGGAGTCGAAGGCTGAGATGGCTGCATCGCCTGCTTGGCGACCGGCGGCGCCGCCGGCACATTCGACGCGCGCGGCGAAACCGGAGTTGACGCCAGATCCGGCAATTTGCCCTGTGACAGCCAGTACCAAAGCGCCCCGCATGCGATTGCGAGCCACAGAAAGCCTGCCGAGATGATAAAGGCATTCTCCCGGCTCTTTGGGGCCCTGAAGGCCGTCGGGTCCGGAAGTACCCGATAAACCTTTATCGGGTCCGTGATGTTCTTGACCTTGCGGTCTCCAAGCGATTCGTATCCGCAAACAAGCTTGTTCTTGATCTGCTCGTAGATGCCGCCCGAGATAAATACCTGCCCAGGTTCCGCGATGCTTTCAAGACGCGAAGCGACGTTGACGCCGTCGCCATATATGTCGTCTTCCTCAATGATGACATCGCCCAAATTCACCGCAAGCCTGTACTCGATCCGCTGTTCCTTCGGCAGCGACGCATTGCGTCCGAGCATGTTCTGCTGAATGACGATGCTGCTGCGCACGGCCTCGACAGGACTGTCGAAAATCGCGATGAAGCCGTCGCCGGTCGTTTTGACCAGCCTTCCGTAGTGCTCGGTAATGCTGGGTTCGATCAGGTCGCGCTGGGTTCGCTTGACGCGCGCATGCGTACCTTCTTCATCGAGCTCCATGAGGCGGCTGTAGCCGACGATATCGCCAGCGACGATCGCAGCCAGGCGACGCGGCGTCATCCCGCGCTGCGGCGGAGTGTTCCTGGAATTCCTCGCGGAACTGATATCGCGAACTTTCTCGCGCATGGGTGTAACTCTGCGCCACCCCAAAGCGACCCGTTCAAAAAAACGAATTGTTCGGCCCGTCCCGAGCGAGGCCGATCCCCAACAGAAAAATTCCTTGAACTCGTACTAACCAGGCAATCAATCAAGTGTGTACCCTATCAAGGAAGCCCGCGAGTTGCCAGAGTTCTCGAGTTAGGGAACGCAGGCTTTCCATGAGCAAGCCATAACATGTCAGCCAGACTGACGTTCGCCGCCGCTGCGCTCGCGTGACAGAGATGTGGTGTCCTGGTTCGGGGATGGCAGACTCCTGCCGGGCGGTTTCAACCGAAATCCTCAGGCCGGGCCGGAAGCCCCTGGCGCAATGCCTTGAAGAAGAATTCCCTGTCGCAGCGCTAGCCGGACAAGCTCAATGTCGGATCCGACGCCGAGCTTGTCCTTGATGAGCGAATGCAGGTTCGCCACCGTCTTCGGGCTGATGTGAAGTGAGCCGGCAATCTCCTCGGTCGTCCTTTCGGCGAGAAGCATCTGCAGCACCTCGAATTCTCGCGGGGTCAGGACCTCGGCAGCCGCGGCTTCCCCGGTCAGCCGGTTGAGTGCAAGCTCATGGTCAATATCCGGACTGAGCGCGATACGGCCGGCAAGCACCTCCATAGCAGCGTTCACCAGCGCCTCTGGCGGGCTCGTTTTGGTTACATAGCCCCTCGCTCCGGCGCGGATGGCCTGCACGGCAAAGGCGGCATTCTGATGCATGGTGAACACGAGAATCCTCGCATTGCGATCCCATTGCCGGATCCGCCTGATGGCTTCGATCCCGCCGATGCCTGGCATCGCCAGATCCATGATGACGAGGTCGGGCCTCGCCTGCTTGAACAGCCGGTAGGCGTCGGCGCCGTCAGCGGCCTCGGCGACGACGCGCAAGCCCGGCTGCTTCTGCAAGACCGAACGATAACCCTCGCGAACGACGGCGTGATCGTCGACCAGCATGATTGTTCCGCCAGCGCCGTTCATGCCGCACACTCCCTCAGCCCGCGGTCCCGCGCCGGGCCAGCGGTTGCAGCGACGGGTATCACGACGCGCAGCCTCGAACCTCCGCCCGGCCCCGCCTCAAAACTTAAGGTTCCGCCAAGCATGGCAACGCGCTCGCGCATGCCGAGCAGCCCCATTCCGGTCTTGACCGGGCGATCCTGCGTCCGGCCGTTGTCTTCAACGACAAGTTCGATTTCCCCGCCGGTGGGCTCGGCGATTGAAGCCAAGACCTGGCGTCTGGTGAGATGGAGGCCGATCCGGGTAGCGCCCGCGTGCTTGGCCGCGTTGGTCGTGGCCTCCTGCGCGATGCGGTAGAGGCCAGACTTGAGCTCTGCCGGCAGGTCTTCAAAACTGTCGGATTGTGCGATCTCGAAGCGGGTTTGTCCGCGGCTGCGACGATTCCATCCCGCGATCAGCCCTTCCAGGCTGGCGCCCAATCCCAGCTCGTCGACGTCGGGCGGGCGCAGCCTCAACAGCGCGCTCCGCAGGGTCTCCATCATGTCAGTGGCCGTTCGCGCAATGCTGTGGCATTCAGGCAGGATTCCCGGGCAATCCTGTGCGGCGCTCTGCTGCGCAGACGCGGCCAGTGCGCGAATGGCCGCGAGAGACTGCCCGAATTCGTCGTGAAGCTCGCGAGCCAGGTGCCGGCGCTCATCGTCCTGCAGGGCGATCAGCCTGCGCGTCAATTCGTTGCGCTCCGCCAGCGCCTTTTCCAGGCTTTCAGCGAGATGATTGAACACGTCGCCGATTGCGGAAAGCTCGGCCAGATCGAACGGCGGCAGGCGGACCGACAGGTCGTTGGCGGCGATGCGCTCGAGACCTGTCCGGATCGCGCGGGTCGGCCGAAGCGCGCGCGCAAGCGCGGCATAAACAAGTCCGGACAGAAGCGGCAGCGTGATTGCCAGCGCGGCGATCAGACGACCCGTTTCACGCCACGCCTCCATCGTCAGCGTTGCCGGATCGATCGAGGCAACGGCCTCGCCGATCTTTTCGCCGCGAAAGAACACCGGTCGCACGGCTTCGCGCCCCGGATCGAAAAGCCGGCGGTAGACCGCCGCAAACGCCTGCGGCGGATCGCCGATCTCGCCTTGTGGGCCGCCGCACAGGCGCTGCACAACGTCTCCGCTGTTTGCGCGATATGAGAGGCAGAGCCCCGGCACCATCACGGAGGCGGCGACAAGGGGCAGATCGGGGAATTCGTTGCGGGGATAGCCTATCCAGCTGATCTTGTTTTGCTGCAGTTCAAGCGTTTTGGCGGCGACGTCGGCAATCGCATCGATCCTGGCGCGCACGGACCTGTCGGTATCGAGGATGAAATAGACCGACGCAGCGACGAGGCAGAAGGCCGATACCGCCATCACGCGCAACGTCAAGCCGTACTTCAGGTCGGTTTTCGGGAGCATCCACATTCGTGCGTCCTTCCTTTGCCGGTTGACCCGACGCCCGCAAGCCGCCGAGGGCCTGACATCCCGCGCTTTTGCACCCCGTACATTTAACGACAGAACCCCTGCGACGGAAAGCGGCCAGGGCTTTTCGGCGTCACGTCGTGAAATTTTCCCGCCTGTTTGCGGGAAACCTTCAGCTTCCGGGATCGAACGGACGGGTCTAGCCTGCCGGGGCCCTGCCCGGCGGCTCCAAGAGGATCAATGCCATGGCTCGCTCGTTTATCAGGCTTCCCGCCCTTGCCTTGACGGGGATTCTCTGCGGTCTCGCCTCGACGGCTTCAGCCGCGCCGGCATCGCAGCCGGTAGCGCTTGAAATCGACGATTTCAGCTATCTCGATACTTCGGCCGAGCCCACCGACCAGGCGAGCGCGCACCAAATCAGGTTGCAGGCATTCACGGCTGGGCTCAGGCGCGACGTCGAAGCGGACGATCGTTATCGCCTCGTTCCCTCCTCCTGCGCCCCGCCGTGCGACGGAACAGTGACGCCCGACCGGCTTCGCGCCGCCGCGCAGGCCGGCACGAACATCCTGGTCGTCGGAGGCATCCACAAGATGAGCACCCTCGTGCAATGGGCGAAGGTGAGCGCGATTGACGTGGGTGCCCGGCGAGTCCTCTTCGAAAAGCTCTATACGTTTCGCGGAGACAATGACGAGGCCTGGCGACGCGCCGAAACGTTCGTATCGCAGGACATCCGGGACAAGCTGGCTGGCTCAGCGCCGGCGTCTCAAGTCACTGGCCGCGAGCCGACGAGGCTTGCGGTTTTCGCTTTCGAGCTGGAAGATACCAGCGCAGCCGCCAACTCGACCGGCGAGACCGTCAACGATGCGGCTGAATTGACCAAGGCTACCGAGGCGGTTCGTCAGATGCTCGCGCAATCTTCCCGTTACCGCGTGATCGACGTCAGCGGCGCGAGTGCGGATGCCGCGAAGACAAATTCATTGCACGACTGCGACGGATGCGATGCGGGCATTGCGCTGGCCCTTGGCGCGGACCAATCCCTGGTCGGCGTCATCAGACGGGTCAGCCGCACCGAATACACCGTGAGATTTCATGTCCGCGACACCCGGACGGGTACCGTTGTCGCCAACGCCGACAGCGGGCTTCGAATGGGCGCCAATTATTCCTGGAGCCGCGGTGCCGTGCGCCTGATAGGCGACCGGTTGCTCGAGGCGCCCTCGCAGCAATGACGCAAGGCCTTACTCGCCGAGGCCGGCGGCTTTCCCGCCAGCCCTGGCGCCGACGAGGAATGTCCGCATTGCCTCATCGGAGGGAAAGTTTCGTTGCCGCTTCGAGCTCGGCTATCGCCTGCGACGCATCGACGACCTTGATCGTGGTCATTCCCATCTCGCGCGCCGGTTTGAGGTTGACGCCGAGATCGTCGAGATAAACGCATCTTGCCGGATCGACGCCGAGAGCATCCACCATCATCCGGTAGATGCGCGGGTCCGGCTTTCTCAGGCCGATCTTTGCGGACTCGATGACATGGTCGAACAGCGCCATCACCTCGGAGATGTAGAGCGTTCGGCCACCGGCGCTGCCGATAGCGTTGGCGGGAAGGTTGTTGGTGATGCAGCCGGTCTTCAGCGTTGCCTTCACCCGCCTGAGCGCCTCCACCATCTCCGGACGCAAATCACCAAAAAGCAACGGCAATATATCCCTGCCTCGCACCTCGGCGCCGAACGCGAGCGATTCTGCCGCGAACAGCCGATCGAATGTTTCGATATCGACCTCGGCGCGCTCGAATTTCGCCCAGGCGTTTTCCAGGTGATTGGCGGCATTGGTGCGCCGGATGATATCGGCCGGCAAGCCGCGCTCGGCCTCAAAACGCGCAAATGCCTCGAAGGGCGATGAGGTGAGTACGCCGCCGAAATCCCAGATGACTGCTTCGATCATGAACCTGCCGTCCTGCACTCGCCCCCGGTTCGGCGGACTTGGGCAGCGGCTAACACGGCGCGGCTGCCCGCGCCAGCCCTCCCGGTGGACTCCCCATGGAGAGAGCGTTTGTCGGCCAAATCAGTGGCTTATGAAGTGCGCCGAACCGGTTCACGGCTCGGCGGGGCAGGTTCGGTTTCAGGCGCGCAGCGACAGCGGCGCACGCAGCTCCATGTCGAGAGCCAGGCTTCTGCGATTGTCGGACTGTTGCGTCGCGGCGCCATGCCTGAGCGGAACGGCCAGCCGGCAGACCAGGCCTTCCGTGCGCCAGTCGAACTCGGCCTGTCCCCCCAATTGGGACTCGATACTGGCAATGACGCTTCTCGTTCCGAAACCGCGCGATACCGGCTTCTCCACGCGCGGCCCGCCGCTCTCCTCCCACAATATCTGCAGGACGTCCGCCATCACCTCCCATTTGACCGTCAGGCGCCCTGACAGCGCCGAGAGCGCGCCGTACTTTGCGGAGTTGGTGACAAGCTCGTGCAGCGCCATGGCCAGCGTCTGCGCGGTGGCCGGCTGCAACTGGATGTTGGCACCGCTGAAGGCGATCTGGCTGCCCATGGCATAGGGCGCGAATTCTTCGTCGACCAGCTTTTGTATTTCCGCGCCCTCCCAGCTCGACAAGGAGAGGATGGTGTGAACTCTTGCCAGCGCGCTGATCCGCCCTTCCACAGCCTGCATGTAATCCCTGACGTCCTCGCCCCGCGTCAGTCTGACAATCGATTGTGCCAGCGCCAGCGCGTTCTTCGCGCGGTGGTCCACCTCGCGGGTGAGAAGATTTTGCCGCTCCTCGGCGCGCTTGCGCTCGGTTATGTCGACCGTGACCCCGCTGACGCGGATGACCCGGCCGGACTTGTCGACGGTCGCGGCCGCGGTGCCGACGCACCAGCGAATCTCGCCGTCGGGACGAAGGATGCGAAATTCGGTTTCGTAGGAGCTGATGCCGCTGTTGAAAGCGGCCATGGCTTCCCGCAGCTGCTCGAAATCATCCGGATGGAGCAACGCCTGCACATTGGCCGGATTGACGACGAAGAAATTGGGATCGACTCCGAAAATCCTGTATTGCCCTTCGTCCCACATCCAGTCGCCGTTGATCCAGTCCCAGTCCCAGGAACCCATCTTTCCTGCGGCCAGGGCCAGGCTGCGCCGCTGCTCGCTCTGCAGCAGTCTCGCATTGGACTCTTCCAGTTCGACCGTGCGGGCGCGGACCCGGTCCTCGAGTTCCGAATTGAATCTCTCCAGTTCCCGGGTCTTGCGATAGAGCTCGACGAATACCCTGATTTTTGCCCGCAATACTTCCGGAATGACCGGCACGGGCACGTAATCCACCGCGCCCATCTCGTAGCCGCGAAGCCGGTCCAGATCGCTGACCTGGATGGCGGAGATGAAGATCATCGCGGTCTTCTTGAAGCGGGGATGTTCGCGGATCATCGCCGCAAGCTCGAAGCCGTCCAGTTCCGGCATGCACACGTCGACAAGAATTACCGCGACTTCGTTCTTGAGCAGGTATTCCAGCGCCTCCCGACCGGAAGTCGCCACGACGAGGTTTTCACCAAGCTCCTTGAGAATTACCTCATAGGCCATCAGCTTGGCCGGCTGGTCGTCGACCAGAAGGATGTTTACCTTTTCGTGCTCCATCATCTAGTGCCCACTTTCCGAAGTTCGTCTCCCGCCGCAGCACCCATTTTTCACGAACTTCGGAAAGTCATGGGCACTAGCAAATTCAAATTTCCGGCGCCGCTTTTCCATTTGAAGTTCCTGGTCGAATTCGCCTCTCGTGGTGCAGGAACTTCAAATGGGCGGCACCAGTGCCCACTTTTCCCGAAGTTCGTCAGCGATGCAGCCACATGCGTATCGCAAGCAGCAACTGCTCGGTATTTACGGGCTTGGCGAGATAATCGGATGCGCCCGCCTCGAGGCACTTCTCGCGGTCCCCTTTCATCGCCTTTGCGGTGAGCGCGATGATGGGCAGCCTTCGGAACGACGGGTTCGCCCTGATGGCTCCGATGGTCTGGTATCCATCCATCTGCGGCATCATGATGTCCATCAGCACCACCGCGATCTCCGGGTTCGATTGAACCAGCGCGATCGCCTCGCTTCCGGTGGTGGCGGTCAAGACCTTCATGCCGCGCCGCTCCAGAACGCTGGAAAGCGCGAAGATGTTGCGGGCGTCGTCGTCGACCAGAAGCGCCGTGCGTCCGATGAGGTCTTCATCGGAGCTGTTGAGCTTTTCGAGCATTCGCTGCTTTTCGATCGGCAACTCGGTGATCACGCGATGCAGGAACAGCGATGTCTCGTCCAACAGCCGTTCGGGCAATTCCACGCCCTTCACCACGATGCTTCTCGCCATGGTGTGCAGCTCTGCATCTTCCTCGACCGAAAGCTCGCGGCCGGTGAACACCACGACCGGAACGTCGGACAGGGCTTCGTCATTCCGGATCGAATCCAGAACCTCGAATCCGCTCATGTCAGGCAGACGCAAATCGAGAACGACGCAGTCGCAGGGATTTTCGCGCAAGGTCGAAAGGGCGCCCGAGCCCGTCTCGGTCGTGACGATCTCGATGTCGTCGTGATCGAGGAGTTCGCGGATGCTCATCTGCTCCGCCTCATTGTCCTCCACGATCAGGAGCCGCTTGCGGCGGGGCTTGGCGTATTCCTTGATCTGGGACAGCGCCGCGCTCACGCCTTCCGTCGTCGTCGGCTTGTTGACGAAGGAGAACGCGCCTCGTGCCAACGCGTGCTGGCGATCCTCGTCCAGGGTGATGATCTGAACCGGAATGTGCCGCGTCAGCGGATTGTGCTTGAGCTGGCTCAGCACGGTCCAGCCGAGCATGTCGGGCAGGAACACGTCCAGCGAGACGGCGGTCGGCTGATACTGCTTGGCAAGCTCGAGCGCTTCGGCGCCGCGCGCCGCGACCAGGACCTTGAAGCCCTTGTCGTGGGCCAGATCCACCAGCACCCGCGCGTAGTGGGGGTCGTCTTCGACGATGAGAAGGATGGTATCCCCTGGCTCGAGGTTGAGCCGGTCGTCCGGAAGCTGTTCGAGCACGCGCTCCTGCGTCGCGGCCGGTGCCGCCGGCGCAACGATATATTGGGACGACGCGCCGAGCCGCGGCGCCACCGTCGGTCCGGAATATTTCAGCGGCAGATAGAGCGTGAAGACGCTGCCCTTTCCGGGCGTGCTCTGCAGATGGATTTCGCCGCCAAGGAGGGTGGCAAGCTCGCGGCTGATGGCGAGCCCGAGGCCGGTGCCGCCATATTTGCGGCTGGTGCCGGCGTCGGCCTGTTGAAACGCCTCGAAGATCAGCTTCTGCTTTTCCTGGGGGATGCCGATGCCGGTGTCGGAAACCTCGAAGGCGATTACGGTGGGCGCATGATTGAGCAGGGGGTGTTCGGCACTCCAGCCGCCCGAAGCCACCGAAACACTGAGGCGGACGCCGCCTTCGGCAGTGAACTTGAACGCGTTTGACAGCAGGTTCTTCAGCACCTGCTGCAGCCGCTTGGAGTCGGTGTAGATGCTGCGCGCCAGATTGGGATCGACCGCGATGTCGAATGACAACTGCCGGTTCTCCGCCTCGTGCCGGAAGGGACGGCCGACTGTCTCGAGCAGGTTCGATGTCAGGATCTCCTCGGCATCCACCGTCACGGTGCCCGATTCGATCTTGGAGAGGTCGAGGATGTCGCTGATCAAGTTCAACAGGTCCGTTCCCGCGCCATGGATGGTGCGCGCAAACTCCACCTGCTTGGGCGAGAGGTTGCCGTCCGGATTTTCGGTGAGCTGCTGGCCCAGAATGAGGATGCTGTTGAGCGGCGTCCGCAGCTCGTGGGACATGTTGGCCAGGAATTCGGATTTGTACTTGGACGTCAGCGAGAGCTCGGTAGCCTTTTCCTCGAGCGCGCGCCGTGCCTGCTCGATTTCCTGATTCTTGCGCTCCACTTCCACATTGCGTTCGGCAAGCTGCTGGGCCTTCTGCTCCAGCTGTTCGTTGGTCTGCTGAAGCTCCTTCTGCTGGGTCTGCAACTCGCCGGCCAGTTGCTGGGATTGTTTCAGCAGTCCTTCTGTCTGCATGGTCGCCTCGATTGAGTTCAGCACGATGCCGATGGAGTTGGTGAGCTGCTCGAGGAAGGTCATTTGCGATGTCGTGAACGTGCCGATCGATGCAAGCTCGATCACGGCCTTGACCTGGTTTTCGAACAGAATGGGAAGCACGACGAGGTTCTTCGGCACCAGCCGCAGCAGTGCCGAGTTGACGGGGACCGCGTCATCGGGGATGTCCGACACCAGCCGTTGCCGCTTGTCCATCGCGCACTGTCCGATCAGCCCCTCGCCGAACTGCAAGGCCTCCGGATGCGGGCTGACGCCGTCGCTGGCGTAGGCCGCAAGCAGCCTCAGGCGCGGGCTGTCTTCGCTCTCGACCTGGTAGATCACGCCCATATGCGCGTTGACCAGCGGCGTCAGCTCCGTCAGCAGCAAGCGTCCGACCGTCGTCAGATCCCGCTGACCCTGCAGCATGTTGGTGAAGCGGGCGAGGTTGGTCTTCAGCCAATCCTGTTCGGTGTTGAGATCGGTGGTGAGGCGGAGGTTGGTGATCATCGTATTGATGTTGTCTTTCAGCTCCGCGACTTCGCCTCTCGCATCGACCTGGATCGAGCGGGTCAGGTCACCCTTGGTGACGGCGGTCGCGACTTCCGCGATCGCGCGAACCTGGGAAGTCAGGTTGGCCGCCAGCAGATTGACGTTGCCGGTCAGGTCTTTCCACGTGCCGGCCGCGCCGGGCACGTTGGCCTGGCCGCCAAGGCGTCCCTCGACGCCGACCTCGCGCGCGACGCTTGTAACCTGGTCGGCAAAGGTCGCCAGCGTTTCGGTCATGTTGTTGATGGTATCGCCGAGCGCGGCAACCTCGCCCTTCGATTTGACCGTCAGGTTCTGCTTCAGGTCGCCGTTTGCGACCGCGGTCACGACCTTGACGATGCCGCGAACCTGTTCGGTCAGGTTGGCCGCCATGAAGTTCACGGTGTCGGTCAGGTCTTTCCAGGTGCCGGCGACGCCGGGAACCTGCGCCTGTCCTCCGAGCTTGCCTTCGGTGCCGACCTCGCGCGCCACGCGCGTCACTTCGCCGGCAAACGCGTTGAGCTGATCCACCATCGTGTTGATGGTGTTCTTGAGTTCGAGAATTTCGCCCTTCACGTCCACCGTGATCTTGCGCGAAAGATCGCCGCGCGCCACGGCGGTCGTGACTTCGGCGATGTTGCGGACCTGGGTGGTGAGGTTGGCCGCGAGCAGATTGACGTTGTCGGTGAGGTCCTTCCAGGTACCGCCGACGCCGGGGACCACCGCCTGTCCGCCGAGCCGGCCTTCGGTGCCGACCTCGCGCGCCACGCGCGTCACTTCGGCTGCGAACGAGCGCAGCTGCTCGACCATCGTATTCAACGTGTCCTTGAGCAGCAGGATTTCGCCGCGAACGTCGACCGTGATCTTCTTGGACAGGTCGCCGCCGGCGATCGCGGTCGCGACCTCGGCGATGTTGCGGACCTGCGCGGTCAGGTTCGAGGCCATGAAGTTGACGTTGTCGGTCAGGTCCTTCCAGGTTCCGGCGACTTCGGGCACTTCGGCCTGACCGCCGAGCTTGCCCTCGGTGCCGACCTCGCGCGCCACGCGGGTGACTTCAGAAGCAAAGGCGTTGAGCTGGTCCACCATCGTGTTGATGGTGTTCTTGAGTTCGAGGATTTCGCCCTTCACGTCCACCGTGATCTTGCGCGAAAGGTCGCCGCGCGCCACTGCGGTGGTCACCTCGGCGATGTTGCGGACCTGGGCGGTCAGGTTCCCCGCCATCGAGTTCACGCTGTCGGTCAGATCCTTCCAGGTGCCTGCGACGCCCGGCACGTTGGCCTGACCGCCGAGACGGCCTTCGGTGCCGACCTCGCGCGCCACGCGCGTCACCTCGCCCGCAAAGCGGTTGAGCTGGTCGACCATGGTGTTGAGCGTTTCCTTCAGCTGCAGGATTTCGCCGCGCACGTCCACCGTGATCTTGCGGGAGAGGTCGCCGCCGGCGATCGCGGTCGCCACCTCGGCGATGTTGCGCACCTGCGCGGTCAGGTTGCCGGCCATCGAGTTGACGCTGTCGGTGAGATCCTTCCAGGTACCGGCGACGCCGGTCACCTGCGCCTGGCCGCCGAGCTTGCCGTCGGTGCCGACCTCGCGCGCCACGCGCGTCACCTCCGAAGCGAACGCGTTCAGCTGGTCGACCATCGTGTTGAGCGTTTCCTTCAGCTGCAGGATTTCGCCCGACACGTTCACGGTGATCTTTTTCGACAGGTCTCCCTTGGCCACGGCTGTGGCCACTTCGGCGATGTTGCGGACCTGTCCGGTCAGGTTGCTGGCCATCGAGTTGACGCTGTCGGTGAGGTCCTTCCAGGTGCCCGCGACGCCGCGCACCAGCGCCTGACCGCCGAGCTTGCCTTCGGTGCCGACCTCGCGCGCCACGCGGGTGACTTCACCGGCAAACGCGTTGAGCTGGTCCACCATCGTATTGATGGTGTCCTTGAGCTCGAGGATTTCGCCGCGCACGTCGACGGTGATTTTCTTCGACAGGTCGCCGTTGGCCACCGCGGTCGTCACTTCGGCGATGTTGCGGACCTGGGCGGTGAGATTGCTCGCCATCGAGTTGACGCTCTCGGTGAGGTCCTTCCAGGTGCCGGCCACACCGAGCACGTTGGCCTGACCGCCAAGCCGGCCCTCGGTGCCGACTTCGCGCGCCACGCGCGTCACTTCGCCGGCAAACGCGTTGAGCTGGTCGACCATGGTGTTGAGCGTTTCCTTGAGTTGAAGGATTTCGCCCGACACGTTCACGGTGATCTTCTTGGAAAGGTCGCCGCCGGCGATCGCGGTCGCGACGTCGGCGATGTTGCGGACCTGCGCGGTCAGGTTCGACGCCATGAAGTTGACGCTGTCGGTGAGGTCCTTCCAGGTACCGGCGACGCCCGGGACCTGGGCCTGGCCGCCGAGTTTGCCCTCGGTGCCGACCTCGCGCGCCACGCGCGTCACTTCCGACGCGAACGAGTTGAGCTGGTCCACCATGGTGTTGATGGTGTCCTTGAGCTCCAGGATTTCGCCGCGTACGTCCACGGTGATCTTGCGCGAGAGGTCGCCGCGCGCCACCGCCGTGGTGACGTTGGCGATATTGCGCACCTGTGCGGTCAGGTTGCCGCACATCGCGTTCACGGAGTCGGTGAGGTCCTTCCAGGTTCCGGCGACGCCCGGCACGATCGCCTGACCGCCGAGCTTGCCGTCGGTGCCGACCTCGCGCGCCACGCGGGTAACTTCGGAGGCGAAGGAACGAAGCTGATCGACCATGGTGTTGATCGCTTCCTTCAGCTGAAGGATTTCGCCACGGACGTCGACGGTGATTTTCTTGGAAAGGTCGCCGTTGGCGACCGCGATGGTGACTTCGGCGATGTTGCGAACCTGGCCGGTGAGGTTGTTGGCCATCGAGTTAACGCTTTCGGTCAGGTCTTTCCAGACGCCCGTCACTTCGGGGACTTGTGCCTGACCTCCGAGCTTGCCTTCGGTGCCGACCTCCCGCGCCACGCGCGTCACTTCCGAAGTGAAGACGCTGAGCTGCTTGATCATCGTGTTGACGATGGTGGCCGATTGCAGGAATTCGCCGCCCAGCGGACGGCCGTCGACGTCGAGTTTCACGGTCTGAAGCAGGTCGCCCTGCGCAACGGCCGCGACAGCGCGCGTCACCTCGCGCGTCGGCCAGAGCAGGTCGTCGATCAGCGTATTGACCGAGCCCTCCATGTCGGCCCATGAGCCGGAGGCAAGGCCGAACCTGACGCGCTGGCGCGTCTTTCCCTCGCGGCCGACGACCTGGCCGACCCGTTCCAGCTGCTGTGCCATCCGCTGATTGGCGGCCACGATCTCGTTGAACGCATCCGCGATCTTGCCATCGATGCCGAGATGATCGCCCGTCATCCGCACCGAAAAGTCGCCGCTCCGCATCGCCTGCAACGCCTGAAGCAACTCCTGTGAGGGATCCGGCCTTCCGTTCGCATACGGTTTGAGCTTGGAGCGCCGGCGGGCGGATGGCGTAGCGGAGCCAAGATCACTCATGACATTCCCCCTCAAGGGCCAGGTCTCATGGGCCAGCTATGGGCCAGGTCGCGTTAAGGCTCAGGGTCGCGCAGGGCTCAACGCATCCATGTCGTTCCGACCGCACGATATGATCGCGCGATCGAAAATGACGCAAGCAAATACTATTGTAGTAACAGAATGTTAGCCGAGCCTGCCTTTGCCAAGGGAAACTAACTCCGCCCTGGGACAATGGTTCCAATTATGGTCCCAAAAAATCTTGCTCTTGCGCCGGTGGCCGCCAGGGAAGGAACTCCAGGACGATTGAACGCCGGGTCATGGAACCGGATTGCGTTCCGCGGGTTCCAGTTGGTTCCGCTGCAACCGATGGCCGCGCGCCCGTGGCCGCCTTTCGAGAGAAACGGCAAGGCTTGCCGACGCCGGTTCCTATTGGCGCTTCGGGTTCGGTTTTCGCGGCGGCCGCGGAGCTTCAACGTCGCCCGCCTGCGGATCGAATTTGCGGGTCACCTTGATCGCCGACTCGCTGATATCGAGGAGCGTGCGGCGGCCTTCCTCGATCACGATCGCCGACTTCTTGTTGAAGGTTTGGGCGAAGTCGCGAATCTCCTTCAGCTTTTCGAACAGCTCGTCGGCTTTTCCCTCGGCAAGGCCGGGCAAGAGGTTGTCGACCTTGTTCATCGCGCTGTTGAAGCCGGCGAAGGCGCTCTCTGCCTTTTCGACTGCCCCGTCAATCGCATCACCTCTGCTCGCCAGCGACGCGCTGTAGGTCTCGAAACTCAACAGCGCCTCCTTGATCGTCTCCTGGTTGCCGACCAGCACACGATCGACATCGTGCAGCGTGTCCCGGATCGACTGAATTTCGCTCAGGTCGGCGGTCAAGGTCGGAATGCCATCGGCGTCAGGAGGCACGGCCGGCGCGGTTGGGTCGCCTCCGGTGAGGGAAATGGCCGCGATGCCTGTCAGCCCCTGAAACTCGAGGCCCACGACGGTGTCCTTGCGGATCGGCGCGCTCTTGTCGACCATGGTAAAGGCGACAACCTTGCGGGGATTGTCGAGCTTCAGCGACAGTATTTCCCCGATCTGAACGCCGTCGAAATTGACGCTGCCGTGTCTGCCAAGACCGCTTGCGGAACCCTCGAAAACGATGCGCAGCGGCGTGCGCTGCTGGAGGCTGTGTATTTTCCGGATCCCGAGAAAGCCGACGAATGCCGCGGCGATAAGGGCAAACGCCGTGGTCCCGACCATCAGATTGCTGGCGCGCACTTTCATGACGAAATTCGGCTGCGATATCCGGTTGACAGAAGAAATGCCTTCAGGAGCCGATTGTACGGGCAAAGCAAGTCCGGTGGAAGGCCGATCCGCCGCCTCTGCCTGGCGCGGCTCGACCCTGATCGGTGCGCGCAAACCTGGCTGTTTCTGAGGCTTCTTGACAGTACCGGAGGGGAGGAACACGCTCGATCAAATGCCGGTCTCAAGGGCCGGAACGACACGAAATAAAGGGGTCGGGGAGCGCCATGGCGAAAGTACTACGCGAGGACGAGGTCGCTGCCTATCACAATCTTGGCTTCCATTTTCCGATCGATGCTCTCGACGTCAATGAGGTCACCAAATTTCGCCAAAAGCTCGAGGACTATGAGGAGAGCAGCGGCGGACCGATCAGGGCCGAGATGCGGCATCGCAGCCACGTTCTGTTCACCTGGATCGACGAGATGATTCGTCATCCGAAAATCCTGGATGCGATCGAGGATGTGCTCGGGCCGAATATTCTTTGCTGGAACACGAGTTTCTTCATCAAGGAGGCCCGCGATCCCGGGTTTGTCTCCTGGCATCAGGACGCGACCTATTGGGGGCTGAGCTCTTCGGACGTGGCAACGGCCTGGATAGCGCTCTCGCCGGCCAACAAGATTTCCGGTTGCATGAAGTTCGTCGCCGGCACCCATCTCAGCCAGGTCCGGCACGAGGATACGTTCGACAAGAACAATTTGCTCACCCGCGGCCAGGAGATTGCCGTCGAGGTCGATGAGGCGAAAGCCGTGTATGTGGAATTGAAGCCGGGACAGGCCTCGCTTCATCATGTGCTGCTGTTTCACGGCTCGGAGCCGAACCGCTCCGACGACCGGCGCATCGGCCTTGCCATCCGCTACATACCCACGCATTTGCGGCAAGCGGTCGGTGCGCGGGACTGGGCGACGCTGGTTCGTGGCAGGGACGACTACCATCACTTCCTGCCCGCCCACGTGCCCAAACGCGACCTCGAGCCGGAGGCGCTGGCGTTCCACAGGGAAGTTTCGGAAGAGCAGGTTCGCGTGCTTTACCGCGGCACCGGCAAGACGGCCTATCGCGCCTGAGGCTCACCTTGTTCTGAGGGGCGGCGCTTTCGCAGGTCTCGAAGAATGAGGCCTGGCGGCCGTCGAACCGAACTATCATCAAGCCAGCGTCCACTCCTCCGCGCTGGCTCCGGCAAGCGAGCGAACGCGTGCGTCGTCGGCGGCAAGTTCCCGGGCCGATCCGGAATAGACCACCAGCCCGTCATCAAGCACATAGGCGTCGTCGGCAATCTCCAGGCTCATTCGGGCGTTCTGCTCGACCAGCAGCACCGAAATGCCCTCGGCCTTCATCTGCTGGACGATACGGAACACTTCCCGCACGATCAGCGGCGCCAGCCCCTGCGATGGTTCGTCGAGAATGAGCAGTTTCGGATTGAGCAGCAGCGCACGGGCGATCGAAAGCATCTCCTGCTCGCCGCCGGAGAGCTGGCGGCCGCGATTGAGCTTGCGCTCCTCCAGACGCGGGAAGAGCTGATAGATCCGCGCAATCGTCCAGGGCCCGCCGCGCTCCAGGGGGACCTTGAGGTTCTCCTCGACGCTGAGATTGGCGAAGATGCGCCGGCCTTCCGGCACGTAGCCTACGCCGAGTTGGGCGATGCGGAAGGTGGGCCAGCGGGTGGTGTCCTGTCCAAAGACCGTGATCTTTCCTTCGCGGGGCGGCGTCAGCCCCATCAGGCTTCGCAGCGTCGTGGTCTTGCCCGCGCCGTTGCGCCCGAGCAGCGCGGTGATCCTGCCTTCCGCGACCTTGAGGCCAACGCCGTGGAGGATATGGCTCTTGCCATAATAGGTGTGGAGGCCTTCGGCCGTGAGGGCTTCCGTCATGCGGCATTCCCCAGATAGGCGGCTTGAACGGCTTCGTTGGCGGCGATTTCCTTGGGCGTTCCCTGCGCCAGCATGCGGCCCTGATCCAGCACGCAGATGCGGTCGGCAAGATGGAACACCACGCGCATGTCGTGCTCGATCAGCACGATGGTGTAGTTGCTGTCGCGGTGCAGCCTTCGGACCAGCTGGGTGATCTGGAATGTTTCCTGGTCGCCCATGCCGGCGGTCGGCTCGTCCAGCAGCAACAGATGCGGTTTCAACGCCAGTGCCATGGCGATTTCGGCAGCGCGCTGGTCGCCATGGGCGAGTTCGCCGACCAGCCTGTGCGCCTTGGCTTGCAGCGACACCAGTTGGAGCATGTCTTCGACGCGTTCGTGAAGGCTCGCTGCCTCCGAGCGGCTGATCCAGGGGCGCAGGCGATATCCGCCGGCGACTTCCGCGGCGATGCGGACGTTCTCGAACACGGTCAATTCGGGGAAAATCTCGGTGATCTGGAAAGTCCTCGCCATTCCACGTGTCACCCGCTCATGCGTGGAAAGCCGGGTGATGTCCTGGCCGTCGAAGATGATCGTGCCGGACGTCGGTGGAAAAAATCCGCTGATCAGGTTGAAGAAGGTGGTCTTGCCGGCGCCATTGGGTCCGATGATTGCGCACAGTTCGCCTTTGGCGACGTTGAGCGAAACGTCGCGCACCGCAACCAGATTGCCGAATCGCTTGGTGACGTTGTTGATTTCGAGAACGTTCATGCCTTGCTCCGCTGCAGGAAGCCGAGCAATCCGCGCGGGAAGAACAGCACCACCAGGACGAACAGCAGGCCGACGAAAGACATCCAGTTGACGGTGATGCTCGAGAGATAATCCTGCAGCACCACGAACACGGCGGCGCCGAGCAGCGGACCCCAGAAGCTTCGCATCCCGCCCATCACCGCCATCATGACGAAATCGCCGGACTGGCTGTAGTGCAGGCCGCGCGGGTCTGCGAAATTGTTGACGAGCGCGTAGAGCGCGCCGGCAAATCCCATGAAGAAGCAGGACAATGTGAACGCGATCCAGATATGGCGCTCGATGGGTATACCAAGGAAGCGGGCGCGGCGCTCGTTCTCGCGGATGGCAATCATGGTGCGGCCGAACGGCGAACGCAGGATGAAACCCATGGCGCCGACGGCAAGCGCAAAGCAAAACAGCACGAAGTAGTAGAAGTTGTTGGCGTTGGAGAGGATGTCGAGCCTGAACAGGCCGAAATCGATCGGCTGGCGCGAGAAGCCGCGCAATCCGTCGTCGCCGCCGGTCAGCGAGTTCCACTGAAAGGCGATGTAATAGAACACCTGGCCAAAGGCGATCGTCACCATCGCAAAATAGACACCGCGTCGCCGAACGATCAGCGTGCCGAGAACGGCGCCGCAAAGGCCGCCCAGCAGCATTCCAAGCAACAGCGCCAGCGGCGTGCTCGGCGCCAGTAGCTTCAGCGTCAATCCGGCGCCATAGGCGCCCAGTCCGAACCAGGCGGCATGACCGAACGACAGCACGCCGGTAAATCCGAGTAGAAAATTCACCGACATGGCCGCAAGGCCAAGCACGAGGACGCGTGTGGCAAGCGCGGTATAGCCGCCAAGCGGCACCATCCAGAACGGGGCGAAGATCAACAAGGCCCAGATTGCCGCCAGCACGATCAGCTTGCGGGTTTGTTCCGCGCTCAAGTCATCATTCCTTCTTCGCCGAACAATCCGCGCGGCCGCAACAGGAGCACCACCGCCATCATGATGTAAATGACCGCCTCGCTGGCGGCCGGATAGAACACCGCCGTCAACCCCGAGGCCACGCCGATCAGCAAGCCGCCGGCCAGCGTACCCGGCAGGCTGCCGATGCCGCCGACGATGATCGCGATGAAGCTCGGCATCAGAAGCCCGGTGCCCATGGTAGGCTCAAGCCCCAATTGTCCGGCGGCAAGCACGCCGCTGAGACCGGCGAGGAAGATGCCGACCGCAAAATTCAGCGAACGCAGCATCTGCACGTTGATGCCGAGTGCGGCGACGGTTTCAAGGTCCAGCGTGCCGGCGCGGATGCGAATGCCCAGTCGCGTATGGCGCAGCAGCAGAAACAGGAGCGCAACCGCGATCATCACCATCACCACCATGAACAGCCGGTAGCCGGTGATGAAGAACAAGTCGCTGCTCAGGGGCTGCGCCAGAAACGGGGGAATGGTGACAGGCTTGCCTTGCGGACCGAAGATGAAGCGCGTTCCGTCCTCGATGATGAATGCGAGGCCGAAGGTGAGCAACAGGCTGTAAAGCGGATCGCGCCCGTAAAGCGGCCGGATCAGCACGCGCTCGACGATGAGCCCGATGATGGCCGTCAAGGGCGGCGCAACCAGCAACGCGCCCCAGAAACCGAGATAGGGCGTGATCGCATAGGCGATATAGCCGCCGATGACGAGAAACCCGCCATGGGCGAAGTTGATCACGTTGCTCAGGTTGAGAATGAGCGACAGGCCGAGCGCCATCAGCACGTAGAACGCGCCGATGATCAGCCCGTTGGTGACGTTAAACAGAATGAGTTGCGTCATAGTTCACCGGAAAAGGGTCCCCCTATATACCTGATCCGGGAGCAGGGCTCCCGGATCAGGCAAAAGACTGGTTCCTTGGCTTATGCCGGCCACTGGATGCTGCAGCCGGTCTCGCTCACCGCGGGAGCCGTCTTGTCGCCAGCAACCACCTCGTCGACGCGGTAGAGGTCCTCGGGGTCGTCCTTGCCCTTCGGTTGGGCCTCGCCGACGAAAGCCGACGTCATCAACTGGTGATCGCCCTTGCGGTAATAGACCTTGTTCGGCTGCAGCTTGACGTCGTCGGGCAGTTCGAAATCCTCGAGCGCCGCGGCGAGCTTGGTCGCATCGAGAACCTTCTGCTGGTTGGCGACAAGGGCAAAGCTCTTCGCCGAAACATAGCCGAACCAGTGTCTGGCGGTCGGCACATGAGCGTTGTTGACCTTGCGGATATCGGCGACGAATTTGTCCACGCCGGGAACCCCCGGCTGCTTCCAGTACCATTCGAACATCCAGATTCCGATACGCGCCTCGGGCGGAAGGCCGGCAAGCGATTCCAGTTCCTGCTGGGTACCTGCCACATGAATCTGCTTGTCGAGGCCGAACTGCACGATCTGCTTGAGGCAGTTGATCATGTCGGAGCCCTGCACGAGCAGGATCATCACGTCCGGATTTGCCGCGCGGGCCTTGATCAGATAGGCCGAGAAGTCCGTGGTCCCGAGCGGGGTGAGTTCATTGCCTGTCACGGTGCCGCCGAGCTTTTTCAGGTCGTCGGTGCAGGCGGTGTAAAGGGTGTGGCCGAAGGCATAGTCCGGCGTGATGAAGTGCCATTTCTTGCCGTACTTCTTGTAGAGAATGTCGCAAACCGAATTGGCTTCCATCCGCGTCGTGTTGCAAACGCGGAACACGTTCCATTTGCAGTCCTTGCCCGTGATCGAATTGGTGTGACCGCCGGAAACGATGTGCAGGATTTTCTTTTCATTGGTGACCTGGGCGATGGCCGCGGCGATCGCGGAATTGACGTCGCCGATCATGAAGTTCACCTGATCGCGCTCGATCAGCTTGCGGGCCTTTTGCACGCCGGTACCGACGTCGTTGGCGGAATCCTCGACCAGCAGTTCGACCTGACGGCCGAGTATGCCGCCTTTGGCATTGATCTCCTCGACCGCGAGCCTGGCGCCCATCACCTCGTTGCCGGCGGGGGCTGCGTAGACGCCGGTGAGAGGATCGACCATGCCGATTCGGATCGGCGTCTCGCCCCGCGCCTGAATGATGAAGGGCGAGGCCACCTGAAGGGCACCCAATGCGGCGGCGCCCTTCATCAGCGTGCGCCGGTCAAACCTGGGGCTGAAAATTTGCGATGTCATCAACGTTCCTCCGAACCATATTCTTGCTTGTCTTGTGTTCTATCGCGGCTGGGCCATTAAGCCCAGCCGGTGCGGCGTGCGTCTTTGCTTATAATTTATTCGTTCTAGGCCGGCCATTGCATCTTGCAGCCGGTGCCTTCCGCCGGGCCCGCGGCCTTCTCTCCCGGCACCGGGTTATGTATCGTGAACATGTTGTCGGGGTCGCCTTTCGGCGGGTGGGCCTCGCCAACGAACACCGTGCTCATCAACTCGTGGTCTCCGGCGCGGAAGGCCGGTGCGCCCGGTTGCAGGGCGATTTCCGGCGGCAGTTTGAATCCCGACAGCGCCCGGGCCAGTTTCAGGGAATCCAGCGTCTTTTCCTGGTTGGCGATCAGCGCCAGCGTCTGCACCGATGCAAAGCCGAACCAGTTGCGCGCCGTGGCGGACAGGCCCGTGATCTTCTTCATCGCGGCATTGAATTCCGCGACATGCGGAACTCCCGGCTGATCCCACCACCATTCCATCGTCCACCATCCGACGCGCGCGCCGTCCGGAACGGCGCGGACGCTCTCAAGCTCGAAAAGGGTGCCCCCGACAGCCATCTGCTTGTCCAGCCCGAACTGCACGAATTGCTTGAGGCTCGAGACCTGGTCGCCACCGCCCATGACATTGATCAGGACCTGCGGCGCGAACGCCTTTGCCTGGATGAGATAGGCCGAATAGTCCGGCGTACCCAGCGGAACCAGGGACCCGGCCGAAGTGCCGCCCGCTGCCTTCAACAGCTTTTCAAAGCCGGCCTGGACCGAGTGTCCATAGGCATAATCCGGCGTGAGGAAGTACCATCTCTTGCCGAACTTCTCGATCAGGGTCGATGCGATGGCATTGGAGTCCATCGCGGTGGAATTGCACACCCGGAACACGTTCCATGAACAGTTCGCGCCCGTGATCGGGTCGGTATGACCGCCAGAAACGATATGGAGGATCTTTTTCTCCCTGGTGACCTGCGCCATCGCGATCGCGATGCCGGAATTCACGTCGCCGATGATGAAGCTCACCTCGTCGCGTTCGATCAGCTTTCGCGTCTTCTGAACCCCGGTGCCGACATCGTTGGCGGAATCCTCGATCAGAAGCTCGACGGGCCTGCCCAGAATGCCGCCCTTCCTGTTGATCTCCTCGGCGGCGAATTTCGCGCCCACCACCTCGCCCTGAGCGATCGCGGCATAGACGCCGGTCAGCGGATCGACCATTCCGATCCGCACCGCTTGTTCGCCTCTGGCCTTGATGATGAAAGGTGACGAAAATTGCATCGCGGCAAGCGCAGCGCCTGTCCGCAGAATAGTCCGCCGATCGACCGGCCAGGATCGCTGCGCCGCACCCATGCTGTCCTCCCAGACAAAGTGACGTCTTTTGGCGAGTTGTTTCTTGGCCCGGCATTCTTCGATACCGCGGGGACAGCGTAGCCTTTCCGATGCATTCTTGCCAATGACGATGCGGGGGAAAATCCTGCGACCTTCGGCGTAGGCGACGGACGGCCCATTAATCCTTAACGCGCGATTGGTGGTGCCGCACCGCTCAAGGCGCCAGCGAAGCAACATAGGCCGCAAGCGAGATCATGTCGTCATGCGACAGCTTTTCGACCACGCCCGCCATGGGCGCGCCCATGCTTCCGGCGCGCGCGTGCTGCTGGAAATCGTAGAGCTGACGCACGAGATAGCTCGGCGAACGTCCGGCAATTCCGGGAGCGGGAGCCACGCCCTTCAGATCGGGACCGTGGCAGGTGGCACAGGGGGTGGTGACATCGCCTCCCCCGGTTTTGGCGAGCGCCTCGCCCTTCGCGATGCTTCCTTTCGGCACGTAGGCCAAAAACTGCGAGCGCGTGTCGCGGTGCTCAAATTGTGCTGCATCCGCCGGGACCTCGACGATGCGCTGGCCGATCGGCTCGGAGGCCGCGTCGCTGGAGACCATATAGAAGACACGAGCGATCACGGTTACAGGCACGGTATCGGTCTCGACCACCTTGATATTGGCCTTTGGCTTGAGCGAGGAGAAATAGGCCGCCGCAGCCTGGGCTTCCTCGTCAGTGACGGCCTTGGCGATCGCGGTCATCAACATGCTCGGGCTGCGCTGGGGACCTGCGAATTTCCGTGCTCCGCTTTTGTAATCCTGGATCTGCTGGAGGATGTAGGCGGCCGGCAAACCGGCGAGAGAAGCGTTCTCGGGCCCGCCGGTCCCTTCCGCACGATGGCATGAGCCGCAGGCTCGCACCTCCGGCCGCCTGCCATGCGCGACAATATCGGGCAGCGGAGGATGGTCCTCGGGATGCCAGTCGGGCACGAAGAAGAGATCGCGCTCCTGCGTGATGGTGAAGGTGGCCGTGCTGTCGGGCACGTGCCGCGGCACGCCGTCATCGGGGGAGGCCTTGAAATCCGGTGCCCACGGATAAGCCCACGCCGGAAATGAGGTCGCTGAAGCAGGCGGGGAGGAGCCGGGAGTTGGCGCCTGCGCCAGCGCGGCTGTCGATAACATCATCGCAACCACCGCTGCCATGCCTGACGCATTTCGCATTGCTTCCCCCACTCGTCGCTCTAATGACCTGCGGCTCGTTTGGCCGCTTCGTTGTTGAGCACAATCAGCGCGTCGACGGCGACGCCGGCCCTCGCATTGACGAGAAACGGATTGATGTCGATCGAGGCGATGCGGCCCTTGGCGTCCGCCATCAGGTTGGACAGGCCAACCAGCGCCTTCTCGACAGCAGCCTCGTGCAGCGCGGGCCTGCCGCGATAGCCTCTGAGCTTGACGCCGGCCCGGGTGCGTCCGATCAGCGCCTTTGCCTCGGCCGCATCGAGCGGCGCGCCGGAGAGCGCGACATCCTTCATCAGTTCGATATCGACCCCGCCGCTCCCGAACATCACGGCCGCACCCATCTCCGCATCGAGCACGGCGCCGACGACGAGCTCGAGCTCGGAGCTGACCTGTTGCGCAATCAGGACGCCTTCCATCTTCGGCTTTCCTCTCAGCTTCTTCACCCGCGCGGTGATCTGGTTGAAAGCTTTGCGGACTTCGCTTGCGCTGTTGAGGTTCAGTATCACGCCGCCGATGTCGGATTTGTGCAGGATCTCCGCGCTGACGACCTTGGCGACGACGGGGAAGCCGATTTGTCCGGCGATCCTGACGGCTTCCGCGGCAGTCCCTGCGATCGCTTCCTTCGAGACCGGAATGCCGTAGGCCTTCAACAGTTTCTTCGAAGCGATTTCATCGAGCGCCGCTCCGCGGGCGGAAGTGAGCGTTCGCTCCAGCGTTGCGCGCGCGGAAGCAGTCGAGCTCGACGTGGTTTCCGGCACTTCCCTGGGAAGCGCAGCATATTCGATCAGCGCCTTGATCGCGCCGACCGCGCGGTCAAGGCCCTGCATCACGGCGATATGCGGCAGCGACTTTCGCAAACCCTTCATGAAGTCGGTAAAGCCGATCGACATTGCCGAGATGTAGATCACGGGCTTCTCCGCGAATGCGGCCATCTCGTTGACGCGACGCAAATTGCGTTCGCGCAATTCATGCGGCGCCTTCGGCAATTCGGAGTCGATGATGACGATGTCGGTGTCGGGATCGTCGATCATGATCTTGATCGACTGGATGTAGACCGACGGATCGACCACCGCTGCAAATCCGGCATCGAGCGGATTGCCGACGATCGAGCCCGGCCCCAGCATTTTTGCAAGTTTCTCCGAGGCGGCCTCGCTCAATTGCGCGAAGTTCATTCCGGCGGAGGAGAACGCATCGATCAGGAGGCCCCGCTTGCCGCCCGACAGGGTCACCGCAGCCAGTCGAGAGCCCTTTGGCAAGTTGGCGTGGACGAAGCATTCGGTGGTCTCGATCAGTTCGTCCAGGCCACGCGCGCGGATGACGCCCTCGCGGGCCGAGATGGCGTCGAAAGTCTCGATCGAGCCGGCGAGCGCGCCGGTATGGGCCATCGCTGCCGCGCGTCCACCTTCGGATGCTCCGAGCTTGAGCGCGATCACCGGCTTGCCGGCCGCCCGCGCCGCCCTGCAGGCTTGCCGGAAGGCATCGGTGTTGCGCACGCCTTCTAGATAGACCACGATCACGCGGATCGACGGATCGGCCGCGAAATAGGCCATCAAATCAGGCGTCTCCAGTCCGGCTTCGTTTCCGGTCGTGACCATGTAGCCGACACCGACGCCGCGATCTTCCAGCGTCTGGCGGATCGCCATCACGATGGCGCCGGATTGTCCGGCGATTGCGACCGGGCCGGCTTCCATCGTGACGATGCGATCATCGATGTTGGTGAAGAGTTTCTCGCCGGCGCTCAGATTGCCCAGACAGTTCGGACCCGTCACCACAAGGCCGGTCTCCCTGACCGCCTGCTGCAATTCCGCGGCGAGCCTCTGGCTTTCGTCGTCCTGCAACTCGCTGAAGCCGGAGGTCACGATCGTCGCCGAGCGGGCGCCGGCCGCCGCCGCATCGCGGATCACCTGGACCGCGAACCGCGCCGGCACCAGCACCAGCACGTGGTCGGGTTTCTCGGGCAGGCTCGAAAAATCCTTGTAGCAGGGCACGCCCCAGATGGTTTCGCGCCTGCTGTTGAGCGGATAAAGACCGCCTTGGAAACCGTATTTGACAAGGTTGTTCCAGATGCGCTCGGCGTAGTTGCCCGGCTTGTCCGTCGCGCCGACCAGCACGATGTTGCGCGGGTGCAGCAAGGCATGAATGCCCTTGACGAGGTGGCCGGCCTCCGGCGGCGGCGACCATCTGCCAGTCGCATGGCTGGACCGAGCTTCCATAGGCGAACCGCTTCCCCACATTGCCGCTCGATCAGACGGTCGAGGGATCGCCCTTTTCGAGACTTTTCATTTCTTCATATTGAAGGTCGCCGACGCTGGCAACTCGCACCGAGGGAAGCAAGCCCTGCGATTACTCACCAGGCCGGTCACCAAGCCGGTCTTGGACGCGAGGGAGAGCCGATACCCGCCAGCAGGACCGCGAGGATGCCAGTGAGGAAGATGCCATCGAAGGTTCCCGCGCCGCCGATCGATGCGACGGGGGCGCCGAGCCCGTTGATCTTGTCCAGATTGAGAAGGTCGGCCCCGATCAGCGTTCCCATGGAGCCGCCGACATAGGCGAGCGGGGCGGCATACTCGCGGGACAGAATGAAAGCGAGGATGGCGGTGGCCACAACAGGCGCGAAGACCGGAACGGCAATGCCGATCCCGTGCACCGGGGTTGCCATGGAGTGGATGATGAAGGCGATTGCCGCGACCGCGATCGCAGCCTTGAGCCACAGATTGTACCGGATCACGAGATAGGTAGACATCAGTGTCGGTATCACAGCGCCGCCGACATTGACGGCGAGAACCGTCCCGGGTGACTGCGCGACATACGGAATGACATATTGCATCCCGTAGAAATCGACGACCTCCCCGGATTTGACGATCGAACCCGGAAGGATCGTGATCGGAATATTGAAATAGCTGCCGATCAACGAACCGAACAAGAGAAACAGCGCAGCACCCGGGCCTATCCCGAGCTTCATATAGGCATATCTGAGAATGCGAAGCTGAATCAGAATGATCAGCCCGACGAACAGGAAAACCAGGATCAGGAAGAATCCCGGCGCGAGCGGCAGATAATGCACCTGAGAACCCATGACAGCCTTCAGCTTCCGTCAGCCCCGCTGTCAGATATAGGTTTTATGCCAAGTGGCAAGTGTACCGCGGCTGAAGATGCGGCCATTGTGGCATGCAGGATGTAGCGTTCGGGCCCTGATGCGATCGCATCGAAAGGCCAGCACGTCGACAGCACCAGTTCATATCCCGCCCCGAGGGGATCGATGCCTGAGGCGTCGAAGCGGACCACGGACCAGCCGTCGACAAGATAATGGAATGTCTTGCCGTCGTTTCGCGTGACGTCGATCTCATCTCCGACGACGACATCCTTCAGGAAACGAAAATGCGTGTCGCGATGCGCGGAATAAACCGCCACGCCACGTTCGCCGGCATTGGGCGTGAATTCGACGTGGCCGGGACCGAAGGCCAGGGCCTGGCCGCTGCTGCCGGCAAGCACGACGGCATCGGTATGCAGGCGCTTTATTTCAATGCGTGCAATCGGCCAGGTGTCGGCCCATGGCCAGGGTTTTACATTGCTGCCGCTGGCGATTGTTTCGTCGAAAGCTCTCCGCAGCAGAACCTGCGCGGCCATCGCCTTGAGCTGGATATGGGCGCCCTGGCCGAACACGAGCAGCCCGAAAAGCGCCAGTGCACCGGATGCAATAATGGAGGTTCGAGGCATCGACATCTCAGCCTTGGTATCGCGGCCAACACAACCCTTCCCGACGGTTCGGCCTGCCCGGGGTGTCCTGGGGGAGCAGGCGCGCGGCCTTTGGGGGGAAAAGGCCGCGCGCTTCTCGAGGAGGAGGTGGGGCAACTCCTCCTTTCATCCGGCGTCAGTGGGGCAACATGCGACGCCGGTTGAACACGACAAGGACCAGGCCGAGTGCCAGCATGACCGAGCCCGCAATCATCTTCAGTTCGGAATCGGTTGCCGTCTTTGGCAGCGTGACGGTGCTTGCTCCCGCGGAGGCGATGGGAAGCAAGCGCTTCGCGGCGATGGGAAGCAGTCGTACTCCGTCCTGGCCGGCACGGCGTTCCGGTGGTGACGATAGCGGCCTGGATCGCTCGCCAAACACTTTTTCAAAGTCCCAGCCCGCGGGGAGGTTGATCGGCAACTCCGCAAGCTTCAGTCGTTCACCCGCGGGACGGCTCGGCGTCTTGTCTACCGCGACCAGGCTGGTGAGCCGCGTCACGAGCTGATGTTCGAGTGCGAGCGCAAGAATTGCCTTGTCCGCGTCTTCGGGCGCCGTCTGACGCATGGTGCGGGCGATCTCGGCGTCGGCGATCTTGCGGCGCGCCCACAGCTTGGACAGACCCCGGCCTTCGGCGGCGTTCGCGAGCGCCAGCCTTGCCACCCACGGTCGCTCGCCGATGTTGCCCCTGATCTCGACGAAGCCCTCGAGCCGGTCGAGCTTGGCGGCAACGATCAGAGGCTCGTCGCGATACAGGTCGGGAAGCACCGCCGGCGTCAGGTCGGCCCTGGCTTCCGAGAATTTTGCCGTCAGGGCGGTGACCGCCGGATTTTCAAGCTTCGCGAACAAGCCGCGCATGCGTTCCTCGACCTGTTCGACCGAACCGATATGGGTGAAGCTGCCGCGGCCAAGTTCGGCGGCCCGCGTCATCAGGAACGTGTTGGGCGCCGAGCCGATTCCGACCATGAACACACGGGAGCGTCCACGCATCGCGGTAATCGTGTCGAACAATTGCTGTTCGTTACCAATGGCCCCATCGGTAAGGAAAACCACCTGCCGGACGCGATCGGCACCGTCTGTCGCGCGATCGGTCAGCGCGGCACGCATCGCCGGCACCATCTCGGTGCCACCCGAAGCCTGCAACGCGCCGACGAACGAGACCGCCCGATCGAGGTGTTCCCGGTCCGCCGCGGCCGAGTCCGGAAACAGCACGTCCATCGTATCGTCGAAGCGGATCACGTTGAAGCGGTCGGTTGGTTGCAGACGGCCGAGCGCATAGATGAGGCTTGCCTTGGCCTGCACGATCGAGGTGCCTCCCATCGAGCCGGAATTGTCGATCACAAAAATCACTTCGCGGGGCAGAGATTTTTGCTCGGCCTGTTCAATCGAGGGCGGCGTGACAAAGGCGAGCAGATAGTCGGCATCGCCGACATGTTCGCGGAACAATCCGACCGAGGGAGCCTTTTCGGCCGCCGGCTTCCAGCTCAGCTCGAAGTCGCGGTCCGCCGCTACCACGCCGTCTGCAAGCCTGATGACACGCGTGCTGTCGTCCGGACTCTCCATCTTGACCTGGTGGTGATGCGACTTGACCTCGCCGAGCGGGAAGCCGGCTTGCAGGTGAACGGTAATCGCGGTCGGATTGATGGGGCCATTTTGCGCGGGGTCCAACACCGGCGGCGAGATCCGGTCGCGGTGGGGCACGGGATCGTTTGAGGCTGCGCCCCAGCCGTTGCTCCCGGGTTGGAAGTCGACGCTCTGGACAATGGGCGCAGGATTGTAACGCGGGCCCACCACCATCGGGACCCGCAGCGAAAACTCGTTTCCTGATTGCTGAACCGGCTCCTGGTATTCGATCTGCACCAGAACGGTTTCGCCAGGGCCGATGTTGGCGACCGAGTTGGTGAAGATGTTCGGTCGTTCCTGTTCAGTGAGCGCGGCCTTCTGGCCGCTTTGCCGCGCCTGTTCGTAGGCCTGACGTGCCTGTTGCCGCTCCTTGATCTCGCCAACGACGACGCGGTTTCCGACCACCATTTTGAGCGTGTCCACGGCGCCGCCGGAAGGGAGTGGATAGACGTAGGTCGCCTCGACCCAGTCTTGCGTCGGGTTCTTGAAAACTTGCGTGACCCGGGCGCGGATGGTCGGGCCCGAGACGGTGAGGTCGACATCAATGCCGAGCCGCACGGCCTCGGTGAAGGTTTCGCCATCGGTTTTCAGCAGGAGGGTGCCGGAGCGAGCGTCGCCCGGCCTGACGAAGGCCGGATACGGTCCCTGGGCCGACCATACCGGTTCGAAGCTCAGGAACAGGGTCGCAAATCCAACAAGGATCACGACGATGCCCTGCACCACGAGCAACAGCAGCAGCTTTATGATGCGTGACAGGCTCGACCTGGCAAGGCGCAACAGGTCCGATACAGGGTCCGATACGTGATTTGATTCGTCGCAGGTTTGGATATCAACGCTGTTGGTCATCTCATTCACTCCCGACGGCGATTTGCCGTGGCAACACTTGTGCGAATCTTCGTGTTTTTGGGCGAGCAGAATGATCGGCAATGTTTTGCCGCTGGCCGCTGCGGTGCGCCGCGGGCGGGGCGGCCTTGTGCGGTTTTGTGCTGAAATGTGTGTCTGCTAGGATGGCAGGAATTGTAGGGGGTCAAGAAGATGTCGACGCCGGACAGGCAGCTTTCCGCCGAGCAGAGCCGGCAGGTTGCGGAGACGATTCGTGAGGAGATCGCGCGCCGCCGTATCTCGCGGCAGACGCTGGCCGAACAGGCCAAAATCAGTCTCTCCACATTGGAAAAGGTCCTGGGCGGTCGCCGGCCGTTTACCCTCGCTACCACCGTACGGCTTGAGCAGGCCCTTGGCGTCCCGCTGCGCAAGGGGCTGCCGGAGACCCAGCAGGCGGCCAACGGCGACGTTTCGCCGGATGGTCTTGGCGCTTATTCGCGCCGCTCGGTTGCCTGGCTTGAGGGGACGTATGTCACCGTGCGGCCGTCATTCGGCGCCAGCGGCGCGATATACGCCTACCGCACCGATATCGCCTGGGATCCGGCCGCCGCCTCGCTGGTCTTCCATGAAGGCGAACGGATGGACGCAGCCTACACGCAATTCGGCGAGGTCGCCGTTCCAAACCAATCCGGCCACATCTATCTCGTCACGAACCGGAACGGCCAGCATCGCCTCATCACGGTATCGCGTCCGACCATCTCCGGTGAGATGTACGGGATCATCACGACGTTGTTGGCAGGACGGGGCTCGCTTCTGACCCCGGTCGCCGCGCCGATCGCGTTTCTGCCAAGCAAGACGCTGCGGAACCCTACGCTTGGGCGTGTTTCATCTGGCGACGTCAACTACGCCATCTATCGCGAGCATCTGCGGCGCACGACGGAAGAGCCGTTCGCCCTGTTTTTCCAGGGCCAGTCGGTGAAAGATCCCGCACCCTGACGACGCTTCATTACGGTGCCGCCTCGCCCCGTCACTTCCCTCAGCCGGCACCCAGCAATTTGTTCAGCCGCAACCTGGTGATGATGTAGACGTTCTGCAGATCATTGGCGAATTCGGTCTGGGTTTCGTTCTGCAGCCGGCGATTGAATTCGAACAGGATTCCTTCCCTGGTGTACATCCTCACGGCAATGATGAATGGAAATCCGAATTTCTTCCGGTAGGCAGCATTGAGATCCGAGATCCGGACCACCTCTTCATGCGACAGCGCGTTGAGCCCGGCGCTGGCCTGCTCGGCCACCGACGAGGCGGTCATCGTGCCGGCCTGGGCTTCCTTGCCGGCGAGATCGGGATGGCTCTGCAACAAGGAAAGCTGCATGGCCGCCGGCGCATGCTTGACCGCCGCAACCATGGCGGCGTGCATGTCGTCGAGGCTTGCAAACGGCCGCTTCTCCCAGGCCTTCTCCGCGACCCATGGCGAGTTCTCGAAAATGCCTCCGAATTTTTCAACGAAGGTTGCGCGATCCATCGCATTGATCGGTGCCATGTCGACTGGGCCGGCGATCGCGGTGGCGATCAGGGCCGGCCCAAACATCAAGGCGCACAGGATCAGAGAGGCGAGCAGTCCAGGACGACCGACCATACCAGCCTCCTCCCGTCAGGGGGCAGTTTCTATCTGCGCGATAGATTGCATCGTTGTTTGAGCATGATCATTTCGGAAAACCGGTTCCCACTTTTCCGGATCATGCTCTAGCTGCCGCGATAGGTCGTGTAGCTCCAGGGGGTCGCCAGCACGGGGACGTGATAATGGGCTGTGGCATCCGCCATGCCGAACTGGATCACGGCTTTCTCGAGGAACGGCGGATTG
Organism: uncultured Alphaproteobacteria bacterium; assembly: GCA_963820275.1. GTDB lineage: Bacteria > Pseudomonadota > Alphaproteobacteria > Rhizobiales > Xanthobacteraceae > Bradyrhizobium. The sequence continues at coordinate 113,342 of CAWFZL010000031.1, read as the reverse complement.
GGCAGCACGGTGCCAAGCTTCGTATAATATTCGGCAAGATAGAAAACCAGTTGATATTGGCCGACCTTCATGGTCTCCGGCGTCAGCAATGGCTCGGTCCGTCCGTCGGCATTGGTGCGAACGGTCTTGACCAGCTTGTACGCGCTGCCATCGAGCACGCTGAATTCGACCTTTACACCCTCGCCGGGCTTCCCATTGGCCGCATCAAGCATATGGGTCGTCAGTCCCGGCGAACCCGCCGCGAAAGCGGCCTTGTTGGCAAACGCGGCCAGCGCCAGCATGGCCGATCCCGTCCCCAAAAGACCTCTTCGATTAAGTAGCGTCATGATCCTGCTCCTCTCGGTTTGCCTCGCGCGCAGCGGGCGATCCGATTAAGCATTGCAAAATTCAAGCCATGCAAGGCATTTTCCGAGGCGTGCCTTCCCAGGGCCGCCATTGGCGCGGCCTGGTTCCCGGCCATGTTTCGGATCAGCGTCTGATAGGCCGGCTTTCCGGCACTTTCGCGGGGCGCTCCGTCGCAGCGCGAACCTTCGCCAGGATCGAATCGCAATATTCGTCGCGGTTTCGATTGAAGAGTGCTTGGTGGGCGCGGAACGCCGCCACTCGTCCGCGGATTTCTTCGCGCAACTCGCTGTTGCGGGCAGGTGGCGCGCAAACGACCGCGACGACCCTGGTTTGCCGTTCCATCTCGGCAGGCTTGTTCGCGGGAATGGCTTCGAGACGACCTTGAGCCTCGGTGGTCTTTCCGGCCACTGACTGCACAAACGCCATGGTCTGCGCGATCAGAATGTCACGTTCCGCTTTCCATTTCATGGTGCCCCCCGGAGCCGGCGGATATCTGAGCAAAAGCCGGCGTCCAATCAAAGCCCTTTGGCCGGTCATCCCCAACTTTGAATGCGTTCGAGAGAGGGCCTGGCCGGCGGACGATATCGGCCGGTGGTCACGATCAGCCGTTGCGGCGAGCGCCCGGACGCTCAACAACTCACACGATTCGCGAGGTCTTGTCGCCCCAGTAGCGGTCGCGCAACAGTCGCTTGTAGAGTTTGCCGGTCGGCAGGCGCGGCAATTCGTCCTCGAAATCGATCGAGCGCGGCACCTTCTGGCGCGAGAGTGACTTGCTGCAAAACAGGATCAGTTCTTCTGCAAGCTCCGGTCCGGGCCGGATGCCGGGCATCGGCTGCACGACCGCCTTCACTTCCTCGCCCAGATCGGCATTGGGCACGCCGAACACGGCAGCGTCCGCGATCTTTGGATGGGTGATCAGCAGGTTCTCGCATTCCTGAGGGTAGATGTTCACGCCTCCCGAGATGATCATGAAGGTCGCGCGATCGGTCAAATAGAGATAGCCATCCCTGTCGACATAACCGACGTCGCCGACGGTGCTCATGCTGCCATCGGGCGAACGCGCCTCGCGGGTCCTGCCGGGGTCGTTGAAATATTCAAACGGCGTTGCTGTCTTGAACCAGACCGTGCCGGCGGTGCCGACGGGGCACTCCTTCATGTTCTCGTCGAGGATATGGAGCTCTCCGAGCAGGACCCGGCCCACGGTGCCTCGGTGGGCCAGCCACTCGGCGCTGTTGCAGGCGGTGAAGCCGAGTCCTTCGGTGGCCCCGTAATATTCGTGAATGATCGGTCCCCACCATTTGATCATGTCGTCCTTCACGGCAGCCGGACAGGGCGCAGCCGCATGAATGGCGGTCTCGAGCGACGACAGGTCGTAGCGCGACCGCACGCCCTCGGGCAGCTTCAGCATGCGCGAGAACATCGTCGGAACCAGCTGGCTGTGCGTGACGCCCCATTTCTCCACCAGCTCCAGATAGCGCTCGGGATCGAAGCTCTCCATGATGATGACGGTACCGCCCGTCCGGATCGTGAGATTGACGGCTGCCTGCGGCGCCGAGTGATAAAGAGGGGCCGGCGACAGGTAGATCATGCCCTCGCGGTACTGCCACAGCTTTTGCAGGAAATCGAACAGCGGCAGTTGCTGTGAGGGTGGTTGCTCGGGCAACGGCCGCAGGATGCCCTTCGGACGCCCGGTGGTTCCGGAGGAATAGAGCATCGCGGTTCCGACGCACTCGTCCTCGATCGGCGTTCTGGAAAAACCGCTGGTTGCGTCGCGCAGGCCAATGATGCGATCACCTTCGCTCGATCCGTCGGCCACGATGCAGATCTCCACCTTCGGGCACTGCCCGAGCGCCTCGCGGGCGACCTCGAGCTTCGCGACGGACGTTATGAGAATTCGCGATTCGCTGTTGTTGACGATGTAGGCGAGCTCGCCCGCGGTCAGGTAGGAATTCACACAGGTGTAATAGAGCCCGGCTCTCTCGCCGGCGCCGCAGACTTCAAGATAGCGGCTGTTGTTTTCCATGTAGATCGCATAGTGGTCCGAACGCTTCATGCCGTGATTGCGGAACAGATGCGCCAGGCGGTTCTCGCGCGCCTCCAATTCGGCATAGGTCACGGACTCGCCGGAATTTGCCATGATGAAGGCAGGCTGAAGCGGGCGGAGACGATAGTGCTTGCCGGTGTACATCTTTCCTCCCAACAGGTTTTTTTGATTTCAAGAAGTTCGCCCCTGCGTGGCGGTCGCGTCCCACGGCTTTGTGGAACCGGCGGCGCAGCGACGCCGACCATGCCGTCGAAACGAGCGCGCGGCCTGGACACCCCGCGAGTGCAGGTTCCACCACGCCGAAAGCTTCGAGCCCCTCGTGCACGACGATTGCTCTCCCGGACAATTGGCTAGTGGTCCGATTCTGACATTCGCTTACCATTCCAGCGCATCCGAAATGGCGGCGCGGCGCTGATGGCGAATGTCAAATTCATTCCGCTGCTCGTTTTGTAGACAATCTAGCGGAGTAATCGCGCCGAGGGGAACCATAAAATGACTTTCTGCCCAAACCTTCGGGAGCCGGTTTGCTTTTGCGCGACCGAACCGTCTTCGTCCGCGCCGCCATCTTGTTGCGCGATCCATTCGTTAAGGTCGCAATGAAACCACAACGCCGATAAGCGTCCGCTCGAACACGAGGACACGTGCTGTTATATTTTTGAACGCGGCTCGCACCTCAGGTAGCAGATTTCACTTGATCCTGGCCGCCGCTTGAACAGACTGTCGGCGGTCTCATATCTCATCCGGGTCCGGCCGCAGATCCAGACCGCTTCGATCGAACGTGACGTTAGTTCAAGGAGGAAAACTTGGACACGACCGAGAAATCAAAGCATCAAGCCCGAGCTCTCGAAAACCGTTCATTCTGCAATCTGGCGCCAATCGCCGTATTGTTCGCGCTCGGCCTTTCGGGCTGCGATGACAAGCCGGTCGCGCAAGCCGCCGCGGCGGTGGTTGCGCCGGTGTCGGTGGCCCAACCCACCAGGCGCACGGTCACCGATTGGGATGAGTTTACCGGGCGGTTTGACGCGGTCGAGGAGGTTCAGGTTCGCGCACGCGTCGGCGGCTTCGTCACCGGAGTCGAATTTCGCGACGGCGCGATCGTCAACGCCGGCGATCTGCTTTATCTCATCGACGCGCGTCCGTTCGAAGCCGTCGCCGAGCAGGCCGACGGTCAGCTGTCGGATGCTCGCGCCAAGGCCGAACTCGCCAAACGGGAGCTCGACCGTGCGCTCACGCTGCAACAATCGCAGAATGTGGCGGACTCTACCGTCGATCAGCGACGCCAGGCGCTTCAGGCGGCAAAGGCCGCGCAGATGCAGGCCGAGGGCCTGCTCAAGGCGGCCCAGCTCAACATCGAGTTCACGCATGTGCTGGCTCCGATCAGCGGCCGGGCCAGCCGGCATCTCGTCAGCGTCGGCAATCTGGTGCAAGGCAGCGAGGGCGGTTCGACGCTTCTGACCTCGATCGTGTCGCTCGATCCGATCCACATTTATTTCGACATGGATGAGGCGACCTACCTCAAATACAATCGTCTCTATTTCGAGGGAAAGCGCCCGAGCTCGCGTGAGAACCCCAACCCGGTTCAGGTGACACTGACCGGCGAAACCCGCCCCTCGCACGAAGGCAAGGTCGATTTCCTCGACAACCGCCTGGATGCGTCCACTGGAACGCTGCGCGGAAGGGCCGTGGTCCCCAACAAGGACTATTCGATTCTTCCCGGACAATTCGGCCGCGTCCGCCTGATCGCGAGTGCGCCATACGAAGCTCTGCTGGTTCCCGATACCGCGATTGCGACCGATCAATCGCGCAAGATCGTGTTCGTGGTGAAGGACGACGACACCGTCGAGGCGAGGCCGGTCACGCTGGGGCCGCTCGACGAGGGCCTGCGCGTGATTCGCGACGGCCTCAAGCCGGAAGACCGCGTGGTCGTCGATGGCCTGCAACGCGTGCGCGTCGGGGCCAAGGTCAATCCGCACCCCGCCAAGGCCGCTGCCCCCGCCGGAAGCAAGACATGAATCTCGGTCAGCTTTCCGTCAACAGGCCGATTCTCGCGATGGTGCTGTCCATCGTGCTCCTGATTGTCGGCGCGATCGCCTACACGACGCTTCCTGTCGCCGAATATCCGCAAGTGGTGCCGCCCACCGTCGTCGTCACGACGCAATATCCCGGTGCTTCCGCACAGACCGTTTCCGACACCGTTGCAGCTCCGATCGAGCAGCAGATCAACGGCGTCGAGGACATGCTCTATCTCTACAGCCAGGCCACCTCGAATGGCCAGCTGACCATTACGGTGACCTTCAAGCTCGGCACTGATCTCGACAAGGCCCAGGTGCTGGTCCAGAACCGCGTCGCGATTGCGATACCGCAATTGCCGGACGAGGTTCAGCGCAACGGCGTCGTCACACGCAAGAACAGCCCGGACATCCTGATGGTGGTGTTCATGCTGTCGCCCGACGACACCTTCGACCAGCTTTACATCAGCAACTACGCGCTGCTTCAGGTTCGTGACCAGCTGCTGCGGCTCGACGGCATCGGCGACATCCAGATCTTCGGCGCTCGCGATTATTCGATGCGCCTGTGGCTCGATCCCGACAAGATCGCCAATCTCGGTCTGACGGCCGGCGACGTGCTCGTCGCAATCCGCGCCCAGAACCTGCAGATCGCCGGAGGCCAGCTTGCGGGTCCTCCGATCGCGGACCGCGCCTTTCAGCCGAACCTCAGCTTCACCGGACGGCTGAAGGATGTCGAGCAGTTCGAAAATATTCTCGTCAAGGCCGGCGAGGAGGGACGCACGGTGCGGCTGCGCGATGTCGCGCGGATCGAATTGGGAGCGCTCGATTACACGACCAACAGCTTCCTGCTGCGGAAGTCTGCGGTGGCCTTGCTGGTGACCCAGCGACCGGGTTCGAACGCGCTCGCGACGGCCAAGAACATTTCGGACGCCATGGTCAGGCTCAAGTCCAACTTTCCCAAGGGTCTCGACTACAATATCGGCTACAACCCGACCGAGTTCATCGCCCAGTCGGTCAGCGAGCTGATCAAGACGATCTACGAGGCGATGGTCCTTGTTGTCGTCGTGGTGCTCGTATTCCTGCAAGGTTGGCGCCCTGCGATCATTCCAATCGTGGCTATTCCGGTATCGCTGGTTGGTACCTTTGCCGCGATGGCCTCGCTCGGCTTTGCGATCAACAATCTGACGCTGTTCGGGCTCGTGCTCGCGGTCGGCATCGTGGTCGACGACGCCATCGTGGTGGTCGAGAATGTCGAGCGGCATCTTCGCGACGGGATGAGCAGGCGCGACGCCGCGCTCCGCACCATGGAGGAAGTGGGCGGCGCGCTGGTCTCGATTGCGCTGGTGCTGGGCGCGGTATTCGTGCCGACCGCTTTCCTGGGCGGAATTTCGGGACAGTTCTTTCAACAATTTGCGATCACGATCGCGGTCGCAACCGCAATCTCGTGCTTTTGCTCGCTCACGCTGTCGCCTGCGCTGGCATCGCAGATACTGGTGCCACACGAGGAAAAGCGTCCGCCCGCGCGCTGGAACCTGATCGCGCGCGGCTGGGAGAGTTTCACCGGATTTTTCAACCGCGGCTTCGACTGGCTGTCCAATCGTTACGCCGGCACCGCGGCCTTCGTCATCAGGCACTCGCCGCTGATGCTGCTGATCTATGTGGGCTTGATCGGCGGCGCCGGCTGGCTCCTGGCCACGACGCCACAGGGTTTCATTCCGCCGCAGGACCGCGGCTACGTCATCGTCTCGGTGCAGTTGCCGGGCGCGGCCTCGCTGGCGCGAACCACCGAGATCGTCCGCGAGGTCGAGCGGATCGCGCTCGATACGCCCGGCATTGTCCGCGTTGCGGCATTCGCCGGGCTGTCGGGAGCGACGCGGACCCAAGCCAGCAATGCGGCCGCGCTGTTTCCGGTATTCGACGAGCCCGAGGCGCGACTGAAAAAGGGTTTGTCGGCCGCAAGGATCACAGGCGAGCTGCGAAGACGCCTCTCCGCCATCGAAGGCGCCTTCATCATCGTGATCCCGCCGCCCTCCATTCCCGGTATCGGCACCGGCGGCGGCTTCGCCATGCGCATCCAGGACCGCCAGGGTCGCGGGCCCGAATTGCTGGCGGCCGCAACGGACGAACTCGTCGCCGCGGCCCGGAAAACGCCCGGGCTGACCTCGGTATTCTCGCCTTTCACCGCCAGCACACCGCAGGTGTTCGTCGACATCGACCGCGTCAAGGCGCAAAAGCTCGGCGTGCCGATCCAGGGCGTGACGGATGCGATCGAGACCTATTTCGGCTCGGCCTATGTCAACGACTTCAACATTCTCGGCCGTACCTATCACGTCACCGCGCAGGCGGATCTGCCGTTCCGCAAGGATACGGCCGATCTGGCGCGGCTGCGTACCCGCAATGCCGCCGGCGGCATGGTGCTTCTCGGTAGTGTCGTGGATTTCCGCGACATCGCAGGACCCGATCGCGTCGCGCGCTATAATCTCTACCCTGCTTCCGAAATTCAGGGGGAGGCGACACCGGGGACGAGTTCGTCAACGGCCATCGACATCATGAGGCACCTGGCGGAGCAGAACCTTCCCAGCGGGTTTTCCTACGATTGGACCGATCTTTCCTATCAGCAGGTTCACAGCGCCAATGCGGGTCTTTATGTGTTCCCGATCTGCGTGCTGTTTGTCTATCTGGTGCTCGCGGCGCAATATGGCAGCTGGAGCCTGCCATTCGCCGTGATCCTGATCGTGCCGATGTGCCTGTTCGCGGCAACGGTCGGCGTGCGGATCATGGGACAGGACGTCAACATCCTCACCCAGATCGGCTTCGTCGTTCTGGTTGGACTGGCGGCGAAGAACGCGATCCTGATCGTCGAGTTTGCCCGCGACATCGAACTGGAGGGCCGCCCCCGCCTGCAAGCCGTGATCGACGCCTGCCGACTGCGGTTGCGCCCGATCCTGATGACGTCGTTCGCGTTCATTCTCGGCGTGTTGCCGCTGGTCGTTTCTACCGGATCGGGGTCCGAAATGCGTCAGGCGGTCGGGGTTGCCGTGTTCTTCGGGATGCTCGGGGTGACCATGTTTGGACTGGTCTTCACGCCTATCTTCTATGTGCTGGTCCGCAATCTTGCGGATCGGCCGCAGCGCAAAAAATCCGCCCTGGCCCCATGAGCGCCGGTTGCCACAATTGATCGGGCTTGCCGATCCTACTATCGGCGCATGCAAAATGGGTGGGCAGCCCGAAGGTTATAAAATATCATGTCCCCCACCTGAAATCCGGGAGGCGAGTGATGCGATTGGGAATGTTGCCGGCCGTTCTGGCATGCGGCCTGTTACACGCAATTCCGGCGTCGGCTGGGGGCGTCAAGATCGGCATCCTCAACGATCAGTCCGGGGTCTACGCGGATTATGGCGGCAAATACTCCCTCGAAGCGGCCAAAATGGCGGTCGAGGATTTCGGCGGCAGCGTGCTCGGCGACAAGGTCGAGATCGTCACCGCCGATCATCAGAACAAGCCCGATCTCGCCACCAGCATCGCACGGCGATGGTATGAGGTCGAAGGCGTCGACATGATCACCGAGCTGACGACTTCATCGGTCGCGCTCGCGATCCAGGAACTGTCAAAGGAAAAGAAGAAGATCGACATCGTGGTTGGCGCCGCGACCTCGCGCATCACCGGCGACGCCTGTACTCCCTACGGCTTCCACTGGGCCTATGACACCCACGCGCTTGCGGTCGGCACCGGCGGCGCGCTGGTCGAAGCCGGCGGGGACACCTGGTTCTTCATGACCGCCGATTACGCGTTCGGCTATGCGCTGGAAAAGGACACGGGCGATCTTGTAAAAGCCAAGGGCGGCAAGGTGCTCGGCTCGGTCCGAATTCCCTTGAATACGTCGGACTTCTCCTCGTTCCTGCTTCAGGCGCAAAGCTCGAAGGCAAAGATCATCGGACTGGCCAATGCGGGCCTGGACACCACCAATTCCATCAAGCAGGCGGCGGAATTCGGCATCGTTTCCGGCGGTCAGAAGCTGGCTGGTCTTCTGCTCACGATCTCCGAAGTGCATGGCCTCGGCCTGCAGGCGGCGCAGGGACTTGTGCTGACCGAAGGCTTTTACTGGGATCAGAACGACAAGACCCGCGAGTTCTCGGAACGCTTTTTCAAGCGAACCGGCCATATGCCCAGCATGATCCACGCCGGTACCTATTCGGCGACGCTGCAATATCTCAAAGCGGTGAAGGCGGCCGGCACCAAGGATTCGGATGCTGTAGCCAGGAAGCTGAAGGAACTGCCGGTCGAGGACGTGTTCGCCCAAGGTGGTGGCAAGGTGCTCGAGAACGGCCGGATGGTGCACGACCTCTATCTGTTCGAGGTCAAGAAGCCGTCCGAGTCCAAGAGGCCCTGGGACTACTACAAGCAGCTTGCGGTGGTACCTGGCAGCGCAGCCTTTCTGTCCGCAAAGGACAGCGGGTGCCCGCTGACCAAATGATTCGAAAGAACCGGGGCGATCCCGAAATTTTTGTGTCAACAATGCGACGCGGCTCCAGGGAGCTGCGTCCCAAAGGTGTTGCAATAGAGTCACGGCGCAGGGATTAAATGCTCCGTCGTGGTGCCCATTATTGCAGTTGCGAGCATGGCGGGGCTACGTTCCGCCGAACGATTTGTTTCCCCGAGGCAAACCAATGAAGTCACACGGCTACACGGATTCTGTCGGCGGACGCAGGCTGGCTCCTCGACTCGCGTTGCGGACGCTGCAAGCCGCGGCAATGGTTCTGCTGCTGGCGCTTCCGATCGGTGCGACCGCCAGGGCGGCGGTACCGACGCAAGGCGGGACGGGCGCTCACGTCTATCTGCTGCGCGGCGTGCTCAACATCTTCTCGCTGGGCCTCGACGACATCGCTGCCAAGCTGCAGGCGCAGGGTATTCCTGTCACCGTAACCAACTATCTCGGCTGGGAGTCGCTTGCCAGCGAAGCTGCGGCGGAATACCGGAGCGGCCGGATCCATACGATCATTCTGGTCGGGCACTCCTCGGGCGCAACGGTGCTGCCCGACATGGTTGCGCGCCTCGACCAGCTTGGCGCCCCTGTCAAACTGGCGATTGGTCTGGATTCGGTGTTTCGCACCAGCCTGTCCGGCCGCGTGGGAAAATACATCAATTTCTATATCGCCAACGGCAACGGAGAGCCCGTTACGCCAACCAAGCAGCTGCATGGTTCGCTTGAGAACGTGAATGTACAGAACATTCCCGGCGTTGGGCACATCACCATCGAAAAGAACGAGATCATGCAGCGGAAGGTCATCAGCGCCATCGACTCCGTTGTGTTTGCAAGCCAGCCGAGGGAAGCCTCGGCAGCGCCGAGGCTGGATACGAGAGCGGCTACCGCGAAGCCGCAGGCGAGGGTGGCGCAGTAAGCCCGCAGCTTTCTGACAGCGTGCTCAATCAAGGCCATGAGATCATGGTGCTCCATGATCTGGTCCTTCATGATCTGGTCCTTCATGATCTCATGGCGTTTCGTGGCGTTTTGCGCCGTTTCCGGCCCGTCCCCATTTCGCTGCAAACGCCACAATTCCACCAATCCGTCCGCTTTAAAGTGGACGCGCGTACTACCTGCTCTGGCGCGCCAATCCGGCGATATGTGGAGTGGATTTGACATTCGAGGGTTCGTGGAACGCATGATCAGCCCGGCGCGAATTGCGGCGATCGTCGGAGGAGCGATGCTCCTGATCGCGCCCATTCGTGGCGGTCTGGATGCGGCGATGGCAGGTCCGGTTGCGGCGCCCGGCGACACGGCACCGGCGTCGCTTATCTCGCCTTCACCTCAGATGAAGAGCGAACTGCATGGACGCGCCTATTTGTTCCGCGGCGCCCTGGGACCGATCTTCTCGCGAGGAATTGATGGTCTGACCGAGAAGCTGGAAAATGCGGGCATCGAGGCTAACGTCTACGAATTCACCATCTGCCGGCTGATCGCCGATCGCGCCGTCAAGGAGTATCGAGAGAATCCTGCTCCGATCATCCTCATCGGGCATTCGATGGGCGGGTTTTGCGTGATAAAGTTTGCGGAGATTCTCGCGGCTGAGGGCATCCGGGCGAGCCTGGTTGTTGCCATCGATCCGGCACACGTCACGCCCGATGTACCGCTCAATGTCGATCGCTTCATCAACATCTTCCTGTCAAAGGATGTTCTGGGCGGCGGCGACGTCAAGCCGGGAAAAGGCTACCGCGGCCATTACGCGAGTTTCGATCTGTCGCGACATCACGAGGTCTCGCACGTCAACATCGAGAAGATGGACGCCGTGCACGAGCAACTGGTGGAAAAGATCCTGCAGCTTGCGACTGCGAAGGGCGAAGGCGATCCCGTGCCCATTCGCTATGTCGTTCCGCCTGACATGCCGATCGAACTCTGGGATAGCGGCATGCCGGTATTTGCCCGGCCGGGGGACAGCCTGCAATCGATCGCGGCGACCTACCACGTGCCGCTTTGGTCGATCACCCAGCTCAACAAGGGACCCGACAGCACGCCGCTGGTACCGGGCGAACGCATCGTCGTTCCGCGCCGGCTGATGCCGTTGGTCGAGGTTTCAGGGCAGGCGGCAGCAGCGGCTTCGCCACGCTGAGGGCGGCGCCCGTTTTGCTGATCGCGGCTGCGTCAGCGATGCGGCAGGAACGGAACCAGCATGGGGACCCGTTGGCAGTAGGGGCCGTAATTCTCCGCGCCGAGTTCGGTCGTCAGGAAGCCTTCCTCCATGCGCGCCTTCTGCCAGAGGCCGAAGGTAATCAGGACGACCCCGAGCAGTGCCCAAGGGGTTGCGACCGCGATGCCCGTCGCGATCATTGCTCCGATCAGACCGGTGTAGATGGGATGGCGAACCAACCCATAGGGACCGGTGTCGATGACGCGATGGCCTTCCTTTCGGGTGATTGCGTTCGACCAGAAACGTCCCAAATGGATTCGCGCCCACCACGTGAACAGGCACCCCGCCAGAGTGAGGGCTGCAAGCACGTATGTGCCGGCAGTGCCGACATGCCATAACTGCCTTTCGCCCAGGATTCTTGCCGTCCATGGCGTGAGCAGGATCGCGCCGAGGAGAATCGGAATCCGGTAGGCCCGTGAATCCCAAGTCCTCACGTGCTTCTCGGTCCGGCCTGAAAAGAAAGAACCGACCGCCCAGCTGATGAGCCACGCAACCCAGATCAGCGCCAGCAATTGCGTGGGCCAGGTGGCGGTCCAGCCGCTCCAGACAAAAGCAAGAAACGAGTTCGGGTCATGCGTCATGGCTGAATTATATTCCTCATTGGAGGGCGCTGGCAAATGCCGGGAAGTCGAGGGAGAGGCTGATCTTATCGAGAAGAAGGACGGCTGCTGGCATCGAGCAGATACGCAATGGTGTCGCGCAGCGCCGGTTCGATGGGCCGGGGCGAATAACCCAGTTCGCGTTGCGCCTTTTCGATCGAAAGGTCTGTGGCGCGCAGCGCGATTCGAACGCCCTCCCCGGTGCCGGTCGGCGGACGATGGGTCACGTGATCGGATATGAACTCCAGCACCCCGGCAGAGATTTCCGCTACCCGGCCCGGCACCGGGATGGAAACGTAGCGGCGGCCACTGATCGAGGCCATCAGCTGCAGAATTTTCTTAAACGAGATGCTCTCGCCCCCGAGAATATATCGGTGGCCGATTCGCCCGCGTTGCATGGCCAAAATCAGCCCTGCGGCGACGTCGCGCACGTCAACCAGGTTCACGATGAAATCGAGGTACAACTGAACGCGCGCGTTGAGAAAATGCCGCAGCATGGCGGTGGGTGGCGTGAGGTTGTGATCGTGAGGTCCGATGGGCATCGTCGGCGTGCCGATCACCAGTGGGAAACCTGAGCCTGCGGCTTGTGACGCAAACTGTTCGGCGAGCAATTTGGAGCGGGTATAGAGGCCTGGCATTTCCTGTGGCGACAGCAGCCCTTGCTCGCTTGGCCCATCCCGCAACCGCGATGGCTGGAACAGGATGGACTCGGTCGAGCAGTGCAGGAACCGGGCGACGCCGCGTTTGCGCGCTGCCGTGATCACGAGTTCGGTGCCCTGGCAATTCACCGCATGAAAATCAGCCTTTCGAGGTACCCACATACCGGGAAGCCCAGCCAGATGGTAGACCTCTTCGGCGTCGCGCAGCGCCTCATTGACCTGGCCCGCATCGAGCACGGAACCCTGGACATATTCGACATTGGGTGTGGCACAGGTGGGGGGCCGGACATCCAGGACCCGCACCTCACGACCGCCAGCAGCAAGCGCCGATACGAGATGATGTCCAATAAAGCCGGTGCCGCCCGTGACAAGTACCCTGGTCATGAATGTGGCAGTGGCCTGACCTGACGCTCATCGGGATAAGACGAAGAACCGCGCGGTGGCTGAGGCGGAGCCCGGTCGAGAATGGCCGCCAGATCGTGCCGGAAACCAAGTGCAATAAACAATTTCGCCATCACGAACATCGGTCCGAGCAGCAAATGCGTCGGATTGTCGACCAGCGCCGGCTGACGGCGTTCAAACACCCGATGTCCAACGACCTGAAACCCCACGCCGATGACGACCAACATCACCGTGATCGACCACACTGTTGCCTGACCGAAATGATTGACCATGAAAGCGGCTACCGAAAGCAAAAGGACGGCGACGCCAAGGATCGCGGTTCCCAGGGCCGCGTCCAGCAGCAGCCAATAGATCAGGACCGGCAACACCATGATTGGCGCCATCGTGACGAAAGCGCCGAGTGCGTGAACGTGCCACAAGCTCAGCGGAAGAACCGCCGCCGTGAACAAGGACAGAATGCCAAACACGTGCATCGCGCAATTCCATGGATCGCGATGATATTCCACGTAGTCTTTGAGCTGGCGTTTGAAAAAGGCATTCATGGAATGGACTCGCTTCAACCTTCGTGCGCTCGAGACACTGCAAAGAGTTGACGTTTGAAATGGAGTGCAGATTTACCGCTGGTGGCCGGTACTTAAACTTGGGATCAGCCCGAAGTCAATTAACAGCCGCGGCCTTCAAATGCGCCGCGTTTTCTCTTGCCGCAGCGCGTAAATCGTGCCTTCAGGCGCGACAATCCGCCTTATGCATGAACAAGGCGCCACACGATGCCACCGATTGCGCCGAGCCACAAAAGGAAAGTGGCGCTGGCCTGTATCACAAAACCCGTTCCACGGTCCTTTGCGGCCTTCGAGTAACCGGTCATGTAGGCGATCCGGCCGGCAATCCAGACCACCCCCAATCCCGCAGCGATCGCATCACTGACATAGATGGCGAACAGCCACAGCGACGGCAGGAAGACCGGCAGCCATTCCAGCGTGTTCATCTGCACGCGAAAAATCCGCTCGAAATCGGGATTGCCCGAAATCGCCGGCGCCTTGATGCCGAAAGTTCCGCGGGCTCTGGCGACCCGCCCGCCGGTCAGAAGATACAGCAGAAGCGCCAGGCAGGTCACGAGGGCCGTCAAATGATACATAGACGTTCCTTTCCGCGAGCGGAGAAGATCGGTTTCAAGGCGATCCGGCCTCAATAGCCCGTCATCTCGAGATATCCAACACCGCTGTGGCTGCCGGTAAAACTGATCGGTCCTTCCCAATAGGGAAAGCTGGTCCCCATCCAGTTCCTGGTATTCAGCGGCACGCACGAGATCGTGAGCGCAAACGTCGTGATGCCAATATTCCATTCGGTCGGAATGCGGCGCCCCTCGATGTCGGTGAAGGCTTTCGGCGTCATGGTGATGTCGCTGGAGGCTATTTGTCGGCCCCTGCCATCCTGCGCGAACCATTTGCCTGAGGTGAAACCGTTGCCGTCTTTCTGACGCAGCCGAAACAGCATCAATTTCTCGCCGGAATTCAGATGCAGCGACAGCCAGTCCCAACCGGTTTGATCGGCGGCGAGCGGCTGGCTGCTCCATTCGCGGTCCATCCAGGCGAACCCTGTAACCTGAACTTGCCTGTCGTCGATCGCAACGCTGCCGGTCGCCTTGAAATATGGCTGGCTGTAATAGTAGGAGGCCTGACCGCGCTCCGATTTTTTGCTGTATCCATCTTCGCCTTGCAGGACCAGTGCGCGATCGGCGTCGAGCCGCAGCGCGTAGGCAAAATCGGTACCCGAAGCGTTGAGTTCGAGCGGTGCAAGCGTGTCATCGCGCATTCCTTCAAGTCCGCGCATTTGCCACGCGTCAATCCAGGCGTGAAAAGGCGTTGTCTCGACGCCGGCCTGACCGACGCCGCCGCGTGCGAAAGTTTCGCTGAAGCGGTGGGTATCGGCGCGCGTGACGGCGGCATGCCCCATCCATATCTGTTGATTGGCCCATCCCTGCTGCTGCGCTCCGGGATGCATGGCCTGGCGAAACAGCGTCCATTGCGCGCCATAGGCGGCCCCGGTCGAGTCCGTCAGATTGGCGGTCACATACCACCACTCGATGCGGAAGTCGGGATGCGGACCGTGATCGGCCGGGAAGCTGAGGACCTTGCCGGGAACGACCGGCGAGAAGCCTTCACCGCTCATTCCGAGTCCGGCAAAGCCCTGCGCCAAAACAGCCCTGTGGCCGAGCGCGAAAAGGAGCGCGCCGCCGGCGAAGGCGCGGCGGGAGATCTGGTTTCTATCGCTCATCGGCGAAGACCTTGACGAGGGTTGCCGGTTGTATCCGTGTCAGCCTGAGCAGCGGGATCAGGGCGGCAACCAGCGAAGCCGCCATTGCCACGCCGACAAGCTCGAGCAACTGCAGCGGAAAGACATGAAACGGCAGCCGCCAGCCGAACGCCTTCACATTCACGACTGCGATCAGGCACCAGGCGACGGATAGTCCCAGCGGCAGCGCGAGCAGCGCCGTGATCAAGGCGAGCGATAAAGTCTTCAGAAGCTCGATGCCGGCAAGCCGACGTCGGGTTATCCCGATCGCCCAGAGCGGCGCCAGCTGCGGCAGCCGGGAGTTGCCGAGGGTGAGCAGGCTTGTGAGCAAGGCGACGCCGGCAACGGCGAGGGTAAAGGCATTCAGTGCCGCCGTCACGGCGAAGGTGCGGTTGAAGATCCGTCTCGACTCCGCCTTCAGTGTTGCTTGATCGACCAGGTTGCGGCCATCCAGTCCGAATTTCTCCTGCAGCGCCGACATCAAGGCCGGAATGGCGGCAGGCTCGACGCGCAGACCCATTCGCGTCAGCGGGATGTTGGGGAAATGGCGGGTGAGGGCAGCAAAATTGACGGCGATCTGGCCCTTGGGATTGCCGTAGTCCGCGTAGATGCCGATCACCTCGAGCCGCCAGTCACCTCCGGCAGTGGGCACATCGAGATGATCGCCGAGGGCAAGTTTGAGGCGACGAGCCAGCTGCTCGCTGACGAAGCCGGCAGTGCCGGGACGAAGTCTTGTCCATGCATTGTCAGCGGCCTCCAGCAACGGCCAGCGGTCCCGATAGGTCGAGTGATCGGGGAGGCCGAGAATCTCAACCGGCGCTCCACCGAGCTGCGTATCGGCCCGGCCGCCCGGCAGGATCGCGGCAACGTCAGAACGGTCGCGCAGCCATGCCGTGATGGCCGAAGCCTGCGAGTCATCTGCCGCGTTGATATAGACGTCGGCGGCGAGGCGCCCGTCGAGCCAGGAGATGAAGGTGCGGCTGAAGGTCTCGACCATCGTGCCGACGCCGACATTCACCGAGAGAGCCAGCAGCAGTGCCATCAACGCCAGTGACAATCCCGAGAGCTGTTGACGGCTATCGGCCCAGAACCAGACGGCGACGGCGTTGCGCGCCCGGTGCTGTCCCTGCGCGAGCATGATTTCGAGGATCGCGGGCAACAGGAGCGCGGCGCCAAGCAGCATCGACGCGAGCACCGCAAAACCCGCCAGCAGGGAATCGCCGAGCCAGAGGAAGGCGCCCGACGCGGCGAACACAATGGCGGCGACCGCGCTTTGCAAGGCCAGCCATCTGCGCTGGGCCTGGTGCCACGCATGAGGTTGGGCCGTGGCGAGCAGCGGAAGGCGAACGGCCTTGATGAGGCTCGCGGTCGCAGCGAACAGCGCGCCGATCACGCTGATGGCAAGCCCTGCGATCCACCACTGCGGTTTCAGCGCAAGGTGTCCGGGAATTTGCGCACCGTAAAGTCCGCGCAGCGATGCAGCGACGTCGGGAAGCAGCCACGCAGCGATCAGGTAGCCGCAAACCATGCCGGCCAGGCCCGCAACCAGCGCCAGCGAAATCAATTCGAGCAGGAGCACAGCATTCAGCGTGGCTGCAGAGACGCCGCAGGCGCGCAGCGTTCGCAACATCGGCAGGCGCTGCTCGAACGCCAGGCCGATCGCGGAATTGACGATGAACAGGCCAACAAAGAACGACAGCAGGCCGAATGCGGTGAGGTTCAGGTGAAAACTGTCGGTCAGGCGTTCGAGATCGGTGTCCGCGTCCGGTTCAACCAGGTGGAGCTTGTCGCCTGCGACATTTTCGAGCGGGGCGCGCGGACCCTTGGCCTTGCCGATCAAGAGTCGCGAAAGCTGTCCGGGCATTCTGAAAAGCTGCTGGGCAATGCCGATATCGACCACCATGACGCCCGGCGCGAGCTGTGCCGCCACTCGCAGCGGAGGCAGGTGAGTGCCGGTGCTTGCGATCGGCGAAGTTCCTTCCGCGAGGCCAAGCTCGGAGAGTGTCTCGGGCGCCACCAGCGCTTCTCCTGGTCGCATGACAAAGGATTGCAAGCCTGCTCGTCCGATCGCCGGCGCATTTCCGACCTCCGCCGGCAGCGTGACCGGCTCGATGCCGAGCAGCCGGTATGACCTGCCGCCCACTTGAATGCGGCCTTCGAGGACAGGCGATACCGGCCAGCCGGCGCGTCGCAGGTCGACGAAGAGCTGCTGTGGAAAGGTGGCACCGTTGCGAGCGACCAGTGACGCCGTTCTCGCGCCGCCAAATGCCGCCGCGGCGCGATCGTAACTGTTGCGTGCCTGCTGATTCAATGCCTGCACGCCGCTCCACAATGCGGTCGCCGAAATGAGGCCGATCAAAAGCGTTGCGAGCTGCATCGGATGCCGCCGCCAATGGCTCAGGAGGACCGCAAGAATCCATAAAGAGCGGCGGGTCATGCGATCCGGCCCGCGCTGAGATTGATGTGACGATCGAGAGTGGCGGCCAGCCGCAGCGAGTGAGTTACCATCAGAAGGCTGCAGCCGGTCTGTGCAACCAGGCCGCGGATGAGCGCAAGCACGTCGTCGGCGGTCGCCTCGTCAAGGTTGCCGGTGGGCTCATCTGCGAGCAGCAGAGGCGGCCGCACGGCCAGCGCACGCCCGACTGCGACCCGCTGCTGCTGGCCTCCGGACAATTGTTCCGGATAGCGGTCGAGCAACCCGGAGAGCCCCAACCGCTCCACGAGTTCGGATTGCCAGGTCGCGTCATGGCAGCCGGCAATTCGGGATTGAAACGCGAGGTTATCCCTCACATTGAGACTCGGGATGAGATTGAATTGCTGAAACACCAGGCCGAGCCGATCGCGCCGCAGCGCCGCAAGGGCCGCATCGCCGAGATCCGAAATCGACGTGTCGCCTATCCGGATTTCGCCGCTGTCCGCACGGTCGAGACCCGCGATCAAATGCAGCAACGTGCTCTTGCCGCTGCCCGATTCGCCGGTCAGCGCGACGCGCTCGCCGGCGGCAACTCTCAGGTTCACCCCGCGCAACACGGCGATGTGCTCACCGGCGGAACGATAGCTCTTGGTCAGATTGCGAACGCTCAGCACGATTCTCGCGTCGGGTTCTGTCATGCGAAGCGTTTCACCGTAAAAAAGCTCTTTCTTGCTGGCGCTCACCTTACCAAGACCATGGGCGGAGATCACGGTCTCAGGGATAGAGGCGACGCGATCGTGATGGGCCATTTTTTGTCTGAACGGGGCCTGCCCCGCGGTGCAAGGCAGGTCCGGCTGAATTGTCCGGTTGCTTTGCCTTGTTGGCCCTGGTTAGCATCGCCGAAGAACGATCGTAGGAAAGCGAACATGGTCACGCGACCGGCACCCAAAGGCGCCTGGAGAATCACGTTCCTCCTGCTTCTCTTCATGATGGTCAATTTCGCCGACAAGATCGTGGTTGGCCTCGCCGGCGTCCCGATCATGGCCGAGATGAAGCTGGAGCCGGAGCAGTTCGGCCTGCTCGGCTCCGCGTTCTTCTTCCTGTTTTCGATCTCGGCTATCGCCGTCGGTTTCCTGGTCAATCGCGTTGCCACACGCTGGGTGCTGCTGGCGCTCGCGCTGGTCTGGGCATTGGCGCAATTCCCGATGCTTGGCAACGTGGGTTTCTCGACGCTGCTGATCTGCCGGGTCGTTCTTGGTGCCGGCGAGGGACCGGCCGGTACGGTCGCGGTACACGCGATCTACAAATGGTTCCCCGACGAGAAGCGAACGCTGCCTACGGCAGTCCTGTTGCAAGGCTCGGCTTTTGGCGTCGTTGTCGCGGTGCCGGCGCTCAACTGGGTGATCATCAACTACGACTGGCACTATGCGTTCGGCGCGCTCGGCGTCGTCGGTCTGATGTGGGTTATCGCATGGCTGGTCCTGGGTGAGGAAGGGCCGCTGGTTTCGGAGGCGACTACGGAGAACGAGCCGCGCATTCCCTACTTCCAGCTTCTGACCTCGAGGACGTTCGTCGGCTGTTGCGCTGCGACCTTCGGCGCCTATTGGGCACTGTCGTTGGGCCTCACCTGGTTCACGCCGTTCATCGTCAAGGGTCTCGGTTTTCCGCAAAAGGAGGCAGGATGGATTTCGATCCTGCCCTGGTTGTTCGGGTCGATGGTTGTGCTCCTGACCGGCTGGGTTTCGCAAGTACTGCTGGCGCGGGGTTTCTCGACCCGCAGCGCACGCGGAGTGCTTGGCGCGGTTCCCTTGATCGTCGGTGGAGCGATCCTCGCCACGATCCAGCATGTCGGGAGCCCTGCGCTGCAGATCGCGCTGCTGGTGGCAGGATCTGCGCTGAGCGGGGCGATCTATGTCGTCTGCGCACCGATGATCAGCGAGTTCACGCCGGTGTCGCAGCGCGGCGCCGTGATCTCGATCTACGGAGCGATCTATACGCTTGCCGGCATCATGGCACCTGCGGTGATGGGGAGCGTGATCCAGCACGCGTCGAGTCCGCTCGAGGGCTATATGAGCGGCTTCACCATCAATGCCATGGTCCTGATGGCGTCGGGCTGTCTCGGCTTGCTACTGCTTTGGCCCAACGTGGAACGGGTACGCCTGATGGGCGAAGGAGGTCAGCCGAAATTCGCCTGAGCCCAGGGACGCGTGAGGCGCCGCGCAAAGGGACCGTTGTTTGAGCATGATCTTCGCACAAACGCCTCCTGTGTTTGTCGCGAGGAAAAACCGGTTTCCGCTTTTTCGGATCATGCTGGCTTGCCATGCGGATTGCGCTCGGTGGCAAGCGCGAGCAGCACGGTAATGACCATGAACACGACCGAAGCGCCGAACACCCAGCGCGGCGCATTCTGGTCCATGATCCAGCCGAACAGCAGCGGGCTGACAATGCCGCCGAGGTTGAAGCCCGTGGAAACGATGCCGAAGGCGCGTCCCGCAGCGCCTGCGGGCGCGGCGTTGCGGACCAGCATGTCGCGCGAGGGGGCGATCACTCCTCCGAGGAATCCAGCAGTCGCCATGGCAGCATTCAGCAAGAGCGACGGCATGCTGACTGCCGCGATCATGAACACGATCGCGGCATTCACCGCAAAGCATGCCGCGGCGACCTGTCCGTGCCGCCTCGTGTGATCGGCGAGGAAGCCGCCCGCCAGCACGCCGATCGCGCTGGCGCCGAGATAGGCCGTCAGCGCAAGGTTGGCGGCCGAGAAGGTCGCGCCATAGCCGCTCATCAACGCGACCACGCCGAAATTGCCGATGCCGGCATTGGAAAGGCTCAGCAGCATGAAAAACACCGTCAGCGTCACAAGCGCGGGCGTAATGACGCTCGGCCGCGGCGCGTCGCTTTCCTCGTTGCGATGCGCGGCGCCGGCGTCCGGAATGCCGACAACGATGAGAAGCAGCGCGACCAACGGGCCAACCGCACCGCTCACGACCAGCGCACCGAGGCCGCCGATGGTTGCGACCAGCACGGCGACGATGGCGGGCGTCACCGCGCCGCCAAGGAAGCCGGCGAAGGTGTGAATCGAAAACGCGCGGCCCATCCGCGCCTCATTCATGTGCGCCGAAAGGATCGCATAATTGGCGGGGTGATAGACGCTGTTGGCGAGGCCCAACAGCACCGCGCACAGGATAAGCCACGGATAGCTCAGATGCAGGCCGAGCATGATCAGCGCGAAGCCGCCGAGCGTCAGGCCCATCAGCAGGATTTTGCGGGCGCCGATATGGTCGGCGAGATAGCCGATTGGTGCCTGTGTCAGGGCGGAGGTGACGGCGAAAACGGTCAACGCAAGGCCAAGCTCGATATATCCGACGCCGAGCTCTTGCTTCAGAAACGGAAACAGCATCGGCAGCACCAGGATATGGAAATGACTGACCCAATGAGCCGTCGAAATCGCAGTCAGCGTGCGAAGCTGGTCGTCGGCCCTGGCTTGTTGCGGTGCGGCCAGAATTTCGGCCATTCGATGCATGCTCCGTTTTCAGGGGGGTAGATATCCGCTCTGCCGCTTATTTGTCCATGAACGGGGCCGCATGGCAGCCTCGATTTTGCCGTCCCTGGCAAATGCAGGCATATCGGCGTTGCGCCCGTCGCATTCGGCCTCATGGTTCGAGACGCCACGCAAGGAGCGGAGCGTGGCTCCTCACCAGGAGGGTCCGAACTTGCGCCAAATGTCACGGACTCAGCCCGAGGCGGCGCGTTGGCGCTGTCTTATGGGATGGCCGCATCCTCGGCACTTCCTGCTACGGAAGAAGTCGACATCCTACCCCGCCATCACCGGTCCGCCGGCTTTCTTCCATGCGTCGATACCGCCAGCGACATGCGCCGTGTTTGCAAGGCCCGCTTCCCTGGCAGCGGTAACCGCCATCGCGGAGCGCTCGCCGAAGGCACAGAAGAAGATGATCCGCCGCCCCGTCGCGGTGGCCACCTCACGCAGCATTCCACCGGGCTTGAGACTTTCCTCGATCCCGGGGTAGGGCGCATGCAAGGCACCCGGCAGCGTGCCGTGCTTGGCACGTTCGGAATTTTCGCGGAGATCGACCAGCAGGACATCGGGACGGCCCAGAATTTCGATCGCCTCGCGGGCCGTGAACGACAGCCCCTGTTTCGCGAGATCATCCTGGTGAAGACCGACATGCATGTTGGCCGGAACCGCGACGTCCATCATCTTCGGGTTGGGCAGCTTCAGATTGCTCATCAGCTCGACATACTCATCGACCGAGCGCACCTGCAGCCGCGGATTGAAGCGTCTTTCCTCGCCGATCGTGGAAACGGTATCGCCCTTGTAGTCGTGCGCGGGAAACACCAGGGTTTCGTCGGGCAGCTTCAACAACCGGTTGAAGATCGAATCATACTGCGCCCGCGCGCTGCCATTCTGGAAGTCGGTGCGTCCGGTGCCGCGGATCAGCAGCGTGTCGCCGGTGAAAACCCGATCGCCCATCAGGAAGCTGTAGGAATTGTCGGTGTGGCCAGGCGTGTACATGACGTCGAGCGTGATGCCCTCGATCATCACCTTGTCGCCCTCGGAGACGCGCATCGCCACCACGTCGGCCTTGCTCTGATCGCCCATGATGGTGACGCAATGGGTGCGGTTGCGCAGTTCACCCAGCCCGGTGACGTGGTCGGCGTGCAGGTGGGTATCGACAGCCTTGACGAGTTTGAGATCGAGCTCGCGCAACAACTGGCAGTAACGATCGACCTTCTCGAGCACGGGATCGAGGATCAGCGCCTCGCCGCCGGCGCGGCTCGCCAGAAGATAACTGTAGGTTCCCGACACGCTGTCGAATAGTTGACGAAAGATCATGAAAAAATGTTTCCGCAAATCGATTGCCGATTTTATCACGGAAAACTGCCGAGCACAGCTTTGGTCACCGCTCCGTTGAGGCGACCTTGGCGTTCGCGAATGCGAGAAGAGCTCGTTCCCGTGCGGCGATGCCAGGATTACCGTCGACGTCCCTTAACAGCACAGCGGTGCCGGACGCATTCCTGGCCTTTCCGAAGCCGAGACATCCGGCAAGGCGTCCCATACCTGTACACCAAACCTTTACACCAAGTCTCGCCTCCCGCGATCGTCAGCCTGGTTCCATATAGCCGGTCAGGACACAAACGCTAATGGCTTACAGTGCGGGCCGCGGGTCAAGATCAGTTGTCGGCTTCGATCCATCCGGCTTTGCGGTTTGCGGTCCGGCGGGTTAAATCCACGTCCCGATCGGCACTGCGGCAGGAGCCGGCATGGCGGAATATCGCGTCGAATTCGGTAGGGATGGCCGACCCGTCGAGGCTGACGGGCGGCTCGACGCGCCGGCCTTTCACCGCAATCATCAGGCGATCCGTGCGGTGCTGTTGCGGTTCCTCGGCGGAAAATCCGGCGATGCGGTCGAACTCGGCAGCGGCACCGGCCAGCACGTCGTCGATTTTGCCCGCCATTTACCTGACATCACCTGGTGGCCAAGCGATCTCAACGAGAATCATCTCAAAAGCATCGAGGGGTGGCGGGCATATTCGAAGCTTGAAAACATCCGCCCACCGTTGCGGATCGATCTGACCGATCCAGCCTGGTGCCCGGAGATGAGCGGCGGAAGCGGCCCCGGCAAAATGGTGGCTGCCTTCTGCGCCAATGTCATCCATATCGCGCCGTGGCGCGTCGCCGAGGGGCTGTTTGCCGGCGCCGGGAGATATCTGGGTCCCCGCGGGTTGCTCTTTCTTTATGGCCCGTTCAGGCGCGGCAGCAAACACACCGCGCCGAGCAATGAAGCTTTCGACAAAAGCCTTCGCGAAGGAAATCCCGAATGGGGCGTGCGCGACATCGAAGCCGTGGAAGAGCTTGCCGCGAAGGCCGGTCTTTCGCTTGTCGAGATCGCCGAAATGCCTGCCAACAACCTGACCCTGGTGTTCGGTCGCGCCAAGTCAACCTGACGGGTCAGCCTGACTGGTCAACCCGAACGGAATGCATGGTGCGCGCCCGTTTGCGTCGGTTGATCGCACGGATGCGTCCCTGCATAGTTGCGAGGAATCAATCAATGAGGCACGCGCGCCAGGCCTTCGGGACGGCCTCGCGAGCATGCGGGTGGAAATAACCGATGATCGATGTGACTGCTGCTGACGGGATCGCGGGCGATTCGCGCGCCCGCGCCAACGTCGTGCGTCTGGCGGCGGCGCAGGCGCTGACCGGCGCCAATTCGGCCGTGATCTTTGCAACCGGTGCGATCGTCGGTGCGACGTTGGCGCCGAGCATTTCGTTGGCGACCGTTCCGATCTCGATGTACGTGCTCGGACTCGCCGGCGGGACGCTTCCGACCGGCGCCATCTCGCGCGCCTATGGTCGCCGCGTCGCCTTCGTCATCGGCACCGCTTGCGGCGTGCTCACAGGCCTGCTTGGCGCACTCGCCATCCTGCGCGGCTCGTTTGCAATGTTCTGCTGCGCGACATTTCTCGGCGGATTGTATGGCGCGGTGTCGCAATCCTATCGTTTCGCGGCCGCGGACGGTGCAAGCGTGCAGTTTCGCCCGAAGGCGGTGTCGTGGGTGATGGCTGGCGGGGTGTTCGCCGGCATCCTTGGCCCGCAGCTCGTGCAGTGGACGATGGATGTCTGGCAGCCCTATCTGTTTGCCTTCAGCTTCGTGGCGCAGGCTGCCGTGGCATTGATCGCGATGGCCATCGTCGCCGGCGTCGATGCGCCGAGACCGGCGCCATCGGACTTGCGTCGGGGACGTCCACTGTTGGAGATCGCGCGGCAACCGCAATTCATCGCAGCAGCGCTGTGCGGCGTCGTCGCCTATCCCACCATGAATCTCGTCATGACGTCGGCGCCGCTGGCCATGCAGATGTGCGGGTTGAGCGTGAGTGATTCGAATTTCGGCATCCAGTGGCATATCGTTGCGATGTACGGGCCGAGCTTTTTTACCGGCTCCCTGATCGCTCGGTTTGGCGCGCCGATCGTCGTGGCGGCGGGTCTTCTGCTCGAGGCCGCCGGCGCAGTCGTGGGCCTCTCCGGGATCACGGCGATGCATTTCTGGCTCACCCTGATCGTACTCGGCATCGGCTGGAATTTCGGTTTCGTCGGGGCTTCCGCTTTGGTGCTCGAAACTCATCGGCCGGAGGAGCGCAACAAGGTCCAGGCCTTCAACGATTTCCTCGTGTTCGGAATGATGGCCGTGGGGTCGTTCTCCTCCGGTCAGCTTCTCGCGAATTTCGGATGGTCGACGGTCAATCGGGTCGTGTTTCCGCCGGTGCTGCTCGGTCTGTCTGTGCTGGCCGTGGCTTCGCTTGCCAGGCAGCGCGCAGCGCTGCGAGAGGCGCGGAAAGTGCCTGAGTCTGGGATGTAAGGCTTGAGAGACCTGGAGGAACAGATGCCTTCGCGAACTCGCCTCGACGAATTCATTGCGGTCGTGGAATCCGGCGATCATGCCGGAGCCATTGAGCGCTATTACACCGAAGATGCCAGCATGCAGGAAAACCAGGCGGCACCGCGGGTCGGCCGCGACGCGCTGGTCGCCCACGAGCGCGCCGCGCTGGCGCGGATGACACGCGTCTACTCGAAATGCGTCTCATCTGTCGTCGAAGGCGATCGCGTCGCCATCCACTGGAATTTCGAACTGACCGAGGAGTCGGGTCGGGTACGCCGCTTCGACGAGGTCGCGTGGCAGGAATGGCGCGGCGACATGATTTTCCGCGAGCGCTTCTTTTACGATCCCACAAAGATCGGCGGCTGATGCCAACTGCTGACACTTCGATTCAGATCGAAGTGATGGACCTTGTACAGCGTCGATCCCGGCATATTGATTTCCCGAAGAAAGGGAAACCGCCATTGGACGCCACCCATTACGGACCGATTGATGAGAGTTCCATCCGCTATGACGGATGGCGAATCGTTGGCGTGTGCTTCCTGGTTGCGACATTCGGCTGGGCGTTCGGCTTCTATGGCCAGAGCGTTTACCTCGCCGAATTGCATCGGCAACACGGCTGGCCGGCGTCACTGATTTCCGCCGCGACGACCTTCTTCTATTTATTCGGGGCGTTGCTCGTCGTCTTCGTCTCCGAAACGGTGCGGAAATTCGGTCCGCGCGCCTGTCTGGTGGCGGGTACCGTCGCAATGGCTGTCGCCGTCGTCTTTCTGGGGCAAGTCAATGCGCCTTGGCAGCTCTATCTTGCCGACTTCATGCTCGCCTTTGGCTGGGCGGGCACCAGCCTTGCGATGATCAGCAATACGATCGGCCTCTGGTTCGACCACAAGCGCGGCATGGCGATCAGTCTCGCCCTGAACGGTGCCAGCTTTGGCGGCATCGTCGGCGTCCCGTTGCTGGTGATCGCCATTGGCCAGTTTGGATTTCCCCGCGCGATGGCCCTGGCCTCGGCCGTGATGGTCGTTCTGGTGGTGCCTGTGGTGCTGGCCTTTGTCGGGCGGCCGCCGCCGTCCTGGGGCGGTGCACTCGCCAAAGCCAGCGACGCTCCGTCGTCCGCGCAAATTCGCGCCCGCGCATTGCGCCATTTCGGGTTCATGTCGGTGACGACGGCCTTCGCGTTGGTGCTGTTTGCACAGGTGGGCTTCGTCGTCCATTTGATTGCGTTTCTCGACCCGGTGATCGGCCGGCCCGGGGCGGCGATCGCAATGGCATTGCTGACAGCCATGGCGGTGGTCGGTCGCGTCCTGCTTTCCACCGTAATCGACCGTCTTGATCAGCGGCTGGCGTCGGCGCTTTCCTTCTTGAGCCAGGCATTGGCGCTGGCGATCATCGTCAATTTCCACAACGAGGCGGTGTTGATCGCCTCCTGCGCGGTCTTCGGGTTTTCGGTCGGCAATCTGATCACGTTGCCATCCCTGATCGTGCAGCGCGAGTTCGATCCGCGATCGTTCGGCGTACTCGTCAGCCTGCTCACCGCGATCACGCAAGTCACCTATGCGTTCGGCCCCGGCGTGATCGGTGCGCTGCGCGATCTCTCAGGCAGCTATGCGTTGCCGTTTTATGGCTGCATCGCGCTGGAGTTGATGGCGGCAGTCCTGGTGATGTTCGGCAGGAGATCCGGAAGGTCTGCGGCGAGCCGATAACCTCTCGAAACGGCGGAGGGGACTATGCCACGCGCTGCCGCAGGAGGTCGTCGAGATCGAGCCTGCGCGTGAACATGGCAAGCGAGCCGTCGGGGGCGCGTGGCCATTCCGCCTCCGGCCTGTCCCGGTAAAGCTCGACGCCGTTCTCGTCGGGGTCGCGCAGATAGAGCGCTTCGCTGACGCCATGGTCGCTCGCGCCGTCGAGTTGAATTCCAGCCGACATCACGCGGTGCAGCGCGTCCGCCAGCGCCGCTCGGGTCGGATAGAGGATCGCGGTGTGAAAGAGCCCTGTCGTTCCGGGAGGAGGCGGATGCCCGCCCTTGCTTTCCCAGGTGTTCAGGCCGATGTGGTGATGATAGCCGCCCGCCGAAATGAACGCCGCGCCCGAATGGACGCGCTGCATCAATTCGAAACCGAGCACGCCGCAATAGAACGCAAGCGCGCGATCGAGATCGGCGACCTTGAGATGGACATGGCCGATCTTTGCGCCTGCAATGATGGGTGGGTTTTGCGGCATGATTGCTCCCTGCGTAGCCTGTCTCACTGCCGATCTATGCAGCGGCGATCGTTCATGCAAGCTCGGAGACCTGCCCCTCCGGCAGATCGAATTCGAACGTATTCAGCGTCATCGAGACCATCGTGTAGTAGCCGCACAGGCCGATGATTTCGACCAGGCCGCGCAGGGTGAGCACGTCGACGGCCTCGTCATAGAGAGCCTTGCTCAAACCGTGGGCTTCATGCAGCGATCTCGCGACATCGTAGATCATCTGACCTTTGATATCTTCGAAATGCGGGGTGCGACGGTCCCGGATGGCTTCGATGATCATCGGATCCATGCCGCCTTTGAGTGCGAGCCGCTTGTGCGCATACCATTCATAGTGCGAGGTGAAGTGCCGCGCGGTGACGAGGATGGCGATCTCGGACAATTTCGCCGGAAAGATCGTATCGAAGCGCAAGACCGCGCCGAGCCGCGTGGCATGCCGCGCCATTTCCGGGCTGTTGAGCCAGGCCATCATCGGCGCCGGCGGGGCGCCGCGCTTGCCGGCGATCGACTCGTCGTAGGTTTCCTTCTGCTCGGCGCTCATTTCGCCCGGCGAGAGCAGTTTCAGCCGCATCGGTTTTCCCCTCCCCGTTTTCCCGTGATTGGCGTCGAATACACGGGATCGCCAGCCAAGGCCATTGGGTTCGCCAGCGGGACGGTATTTTTCGGCCCATCAATTGACGCGAATGAGGCCAGATTGAACTTGTCCCTCCTCATCGCGAGCAGCCCTGCGCTGGCGCGGCGTCTCGAACCACGAGGCGGCGTTCGTGGCCTCATCCTTCGAGACGCGCGTCGCACTCTCGCCCATTTTCACCGGATCGGCGGTGCGTATTGAATCCCGCCGGCGTTCCAGAGCTGATTGAGCCCGCGCGGAATCTTCAGCTTCGATTCCGAGCCGACATTGCGCTCATAGACCTCGCCGTAATTGCCGACGTGCCGGATGATCCGGACGGCCCAATCTCTGGTCAGCCCGAGTTCTTCGCCGTAGTTGCCTTCGGTGCCGACCAGCCGCATCACGTCAGGCTTCTTCGATTTCAGCGCCTCGTCGATATTCTGCGAGGTGACGCCGAGTTCTTCGGCGTTGATCATCGCATACAGCGTCCACTTCACGATCAGCATCCAGTCGTCGTCGCGCTCCCGGACCACGGGCGCCAGAGGCTCCTTCGAAATGATGTCCGGCAGGATGACGTGGTCGCCCGGCTTGCCGAGGTTCAGGCGCAGCGCATAGAGCTGGGAGACATCGGCGGTCAGGGTATCGCATTGCCCGGAATCGTAGGCCTTGACCACATCCTCGAGTTTGCCGAATTTCATCTCCTGATATTTCATGTTGTTGGCGCGGAAATAGTCGGCGAGGTTGAGCTGGGTGGTGGTATCTCCCTGCACGCAGACCTTGCTGTCATTGAGATCGAGCGCGGAATTGATGTTTCGCGACCTCGGGACCATGAACCCTTCGCCGTCGTAATAGGCCACGGCCGGGAAATACAGGTCATAGGAAGTTTCGCGCGACATGCTCCAGGTCGAATTGCGCGAGAGAATATCGACTTTCCGCTTCTGCAATTCCCTGAACCGCTCGCTGGCTTCGAGCGGAATGAACTTCGCCTTTTTCGGATCGTCGAAGATGGCAGCCGCGACCGCGCGGCAGAAGTCGACATCAAAGCCGGTCCAGTTGCCCTTGTCGTCGGGGATCGAGAAGCCGGGCAGTCCCTTGTTGACGCCGCACAGCACTTCGCCGCGCCGTATCGTGCGCTTGAGGGTTCGCGTGTCATAGAGCTCGTAAGCGGCGGCAACGATCGCAACCACGGCTGCGACCGCCAGCCCAATCAGGAGGCCGCCTCGGAAAGTCCGCATGATTTACTCTCTCGCAATTTTCGGGAACGGCCTTGGTGTTGGCGGCCTTGGGGGTGAGGATCTCGCGATCACAGTTCCGGTTTCTGCCGGATGATCACCTTGGTTCCCACCGGCACGCGGTCGTAGAGGTCGGCGACGTCGTTGTTGACCAGCCGGAAGCAGCCGGATGACACTTTGGTGCCGATCGTGTCCGGCCGGTTGGTGCCGTGGATGCGGTAGACGGTCGTTCCAAGATACATCGCGCGTGCGCCGAGCGGATTGCCCGGCCCGCCCGCCATGAAGCGCGGCAAATAGGGCTGTCGCTCGATCATTTCCGGCGGCGGCACCCAGTCGGGCCATTCGGCCTTGCGGGTGATGTTCACGAGGCCCTGCCATTGGAAGCCGTCGCGGCCGACGCCAATGCCGTAACGTATCGCCCGTCCGCCGGGCTGCACGAGATAGAGATGGCGTTCGGAGGTGGAGATGATGATGGTCCCCGGCGCTTCCGTGGTGCGATAGAGCACCATCTGCTTCTGCCATTCCGGATCAAGCTGATAGCCGTCGTTGGCGATCAGACCAGGCTGGTCGCCGGAATCGGGTTGCTGCGCAAAGCTGTTCGAGAAGGAGAGCATCAGCCCGGCTGCGGCCATCACAATCCAGATCAGTTGCCGAAATTTCGTCATTCAAGATTCTCCTCTTGGCCCTCGTGGCGTGGTGCCTTGCGGGCCGGCGTGAACTTTGCGCCGGTCAAATCCCGGTTCCATAAAGCCCACGGACGGCGCGAAGGCAAGCAAACTGAACATCTCGCTGAATTGTCTGTGGTTTTCACGGGCTGCGAAGGTAGCCCGGGAATGTTGTCTCGTCCGGCAACCCTATCCGGGTGCGAGCCATAGCCTCAAGCCAAACGATATGACGGCCACGGTGCTCACGCCGCCGAGCCAGAGGGTTGCAAACCACAGCAGGCGCTGTCCGAGCGGCCGCATTTTCGGTTCGGAAGGCATCAATGATACCCGGTTTCGGCCCTGACCTTGCCGCGAAACACCCAATAGGCCCACGCGGTATAGGCGAGAATGAGCGGTATCAGAACCGCCACGCCGACCAGCATGAAGAGCTGGCTCTTCTCCGGCGAAGCCGCCTGCCAGATGGTGATGCTTGGCGGAACGATATAGGGATACATGCTGATCCCGAGCCCCGCATAGGAGAGCGCGAAGAGCGCAAGCGACAGAAAGAAGGGCCGGTAATCCTGCCTGTTGGCCAGACTGCGCAGCAGCATCACCGTCACGGCAGCGACCGCAACGGGTACCGGCGCCGTCACGATGAGGTTCGGCCAGTTGAACCATCGCTCTGCGTATTGCACGTGGAGAAACGGCGTGGCGATGCTGACCGCGCCGATCGCGCACAGCATTCCGAACAGCAGAAACCAGCTCAGGCGATAGGCCTTGTCGCGAAGTCTGCCTTCCGTCTTCATCACCAGCCAGGTTGCCCCCAGCAGGGCATAGCCGACGACCAGTGAAACACCGGTGAGGATACTGAACGGCGTCAGCCAGTCCCACCATCCGCCGGAATAAATCCGTCCCTGGACCTCGACGCCCTGAAGGATGGCGCCGAGCGCTATCCCCTGGGCCAGCGCCGCAAGCAGCGATCCGCCCGCAAACGCAGGGTCCCAGCGGTTTCGCTCGCTCCGTCGGGTGCGCCAGCGAAATTCGAATGCGACGCCGCGAAAGATCAGGCCGATCAGCATCGCGATCATCGGCGTGTAGAGCGCGGGCATCAGCACCGCATAGGCCAGCGGAAAGGCGGCCATCATGCCGCCGCCGCCGAGCACCAGCCACGTTTCGTTTCCGTCCCATACCGGGGCGACGCTGTTCATGATCACGTCGCGGTCTGCTTTGTCCGGAAACAGGGGAAACAAGATGCCGAGGCCGAGGTCGAACCCGTCCATCACGACATAGACGAACACCGCAAAGGCGATGATGAACGCCCACACCGTTGCGATATCGACTGAAGCGCTCATCCGGGTTTTCCTCTGGCAGAAGCGGCAGCCGCGGCGGGCGTGATGCCTGCGGCGCGCGCCGGTATCTCGGCCTGCGGGCCGAGCTCGCCGTGATGCGGCGGCTGCGCCATCAAGCGCAGGATGTAGATAACGCCGGCCGAAAACACTGCAAAATAGACAATGACAAACGCGATCAGCGAGGAGGAGACCGCGGGCGCCGCCAGGGGCGAGGCCGAGTCGGCCGTTCGCAACAGACCGTACACCGTGAACGGCTGACGGCCGGTTTCGGTCGTGATCCATCCGGCAAGCACCGCGATGAAGCCCGCCGGTCCCATGGCCATGGCGAAAGCATGCAGGAGGCGGGATTGGTAGAGCATGCCGCGCCAGCGTTCCCACAGGCTGAACAGGCCAAGCCCCATCATCAGCAACCCGATCCCGACCATGATCCGGAATGACCAGAACGTGATCGGCACCGGCGGCCAGTTTTCACGCGGCACGGTGTCGAGGCCGGCAAGCGGCGCATCGAGCGAGTGCTTGAGGATCAGCGAGGACAGCTTCGGAATTTCGATGGCGAATTTGACCTTGCCCGCAGCCTGATCCGGCAAGCCGAACAGAACGAGCGGCGCGCCGTCCTTGTGGCTTTGATAGTGGCCTTCCATCGCCATCACCTTGGCAGGCTGATGTTCCAGCGTGTTGAGGCCCTGCTGGTCGCCCGCAAGGAGCTGGATCGGCGCCACCAGCGTTGCCATCCACATCGCCATCGAAAACATCACCCGAGGACCGGCGAGATGGGGATCGCGCCAGAGGTGGAAGGCGCCGACCGCGCCGACCACAAGTGCCGTGGTGAGATAGGCCGCCAGCACCATGTGCACCAGGCGGTACGGAAAGGAGGGGTTGAGAATCACCTCGATCCAACTGGCGGCGACGAACTGGCCGTCCGCATTGACGCCATAGCCGGCAGGCGTCTGCATCCAGGAATTGGCGGAAAGAATCCAGAACGCCGAAATCAGCGTCCCGATCGCGACCATCAAGGTGGCGATGAAATGCAGCCGATGACCGACCCGCTCGAGGCCGAACAGCATGACGCCGAGAAAACCTGCTTCGAGGAAGAATGCGGTCAGCACCTCATAGGCCATCAACGGGCCGATCACGGGGCCAGTCTTGTCGGAAAAAGCCGACCAGTTGGTGCCGAACTGGTAGGACATGACGATGCCCGACACCACGCCCATGCCGAAGGCAACCGCAAAAATCTTCAGCCAGTACTGGAACAGGTTGATGAAGACTTCGCGCCCCGTCCACAGCCACAGCGCTTCCAGGACTGCAAGGTAGCTGGCGAGCCCGATGGAAAAGGCGGGGAACACGATGTGGAACGACATCGTGAACGCGAATTGCGCCCGGGCCAATTCAACTGCGTCGAAGCCCTGGAACATGGCAACCAACCGTCCTCACTGGCGTGCGATCGTTTTTACCACGCCGAAGATGATGGCGGTATCGTTCCTTCTGCGCGTGCCGCGCGGCTCAGCTATCAAGCTTTGGCGGAGGCGATAGAGCGGTTGAATGATGTTCCGCGAGGTCTGCCGAAAAACGGTGCGACCCGGAAGGGGGGGTCCTGTCCGGGTCGCTGCAGGCTTCTTGGGGGTAGAAGCCTTTAACTGGAATTCGGCAGTTTCAGGCGGCGAGACTGTCGACGCCCGCTACCCGCAAGAGATCGGCCAGCTGTTTGCGGGCATAGAACATCCGGGTCTTGACGGTGCTCTGCGGGATTCCGATGATCCTGCCCGCCTCTTCCACCGACATCTCATGATAGTAGACGAGGTTGATGATCTCGCGATGCGCGGGCGACAATTTCGCGACACAGGCGCGCAGAATGGCGCTGGTGTTAGAGCGATCAAGCGATGTCTCGGGGGTGTCGGCGTCATCGGCGATCTCGAGCATCTCGTCCTGCTCGATATCCTCATGCCGGCGCTGGCGCATGGCGGTCAGTGCCTTGAAGCGGGCGATCGACAAGAGCCAGGTGGAGACCTGAGAGCGTCCTTCAAAGTGGCTCGCGGTGCGCCATACGTCGAGGAAGACCTGGCTGGTCAGATCCTCTGCCACGGAGGCATCCCGAATCATGCGCAGGATGAAACGATAGATCCGCACGTTGTGCCGGCAGTAGAGGATGTGCATCGCATTGCGGCTGCCGTCGGCAATACTCTCAAGCAACATTTCATCCGAAGTCGCTTGCGCGGCAATGATCCCCTCGCGAGCAGCGGCATTGATGGCAACAACGTTCAGCATGACAGTCTCCCAGTCTCGTCGCTTGTGCGGCGTGTCGTTGGGGAACTGATAGCCAGCCAAGGTTTCGGGACGTCTGCACGAAAACGGGAAAATGGTTTCATGCGCTGGAGAATTGTTTCATCGCAGCCGCTGCGACGAAACATTCGGCCAAGAAAAGCAAATAATTTCAATGAGATAAATTTCTGGTTGTGCGCCAGCCACCGAAAGCCGTCCCCGGGAACAAAAACGTTATTTGGGGCATTTGTCGTCCTTGCGGCCGCCTGGCCACGATCTTGTGACCCGGCCCGGAACGACCCGAGAGAAAAAGGCTGGCGAGCTCGGCGCGAAGCGTCAGGCCTTTTCGCCGGCGGGGGAGAACAGATACCCGCCGCCCCGGACGGTTCTGATCACCGCCGGCTTGGTCGGATCGATCTCGATCTTGCGCCGAATTCGCATAATTCGCAGATCGACCGCGCGATCGAAGGCTTCGCTGTCGCGCGCATTGGCCAGTTCGAGGAGGCGCTCGCGTGACAGCACCCGCTTCGGATTGGCGGCGAAAACCTTGAGCAGTCCGAATTCGGAGGCCGTCAACGGGTGCTCGTTGCCCTCGTCGTCGCGCAATGCCTGCGCCCCGAGATCGAGCCATTTGGTCCCGAAGCGCACCAATGCCTCTTTCTGCGCCTGCGCTCCCCCGGCGTCTGCCGGTGCGCGAGCCGGCGAACTGCGCCGCAGGACGGAGCGAATCCGCGCCATCAATTCGCGCAGCTCGCAGGGCTTTGCGACATAGTCGTCGGCGCCGAGTTCCAGTCCGACCACGCGATCGATGGGGCTTGCCGTGGCCGTCAGCATGATCACCGGAACATTGGTGCGGCTTTTCAGGTCGCGGATGATGGAGAGGCCATCTTCCTCCGGCATGTTCAGATCGAGTACCACGAGGTTCGGTACCGTGGTTTCGATCGCCTGGCGCAGGCTTTTGCCGCCGTCGCACAGCGTCACCGTGAAGCCGTGCATTTTCAGATAGTCGCCGACCATCTCACGGGCCGGCGCCTCGTCATCGACAATGATGATATGCGGGTTTTGGCTCATGTGATTATGCGTCTGTCGCGGGCAATAGGATTGTGAAGGTGGACCCTTGTCCGGGTCCTGCGCTGTCCGCCATCACCTTGCCGCCGTGCATGTCGACGATGCGCTTGACGATCGACAAGCCGAGGCCGGTCGAGCTTTCGCCGGCGGTCGGCTTGGCGGAAAGCCGCTGGAAGCGCCCGAACAGTCGGCCGAGATCCTCGGGCGACAGGCCGGCGCCTTCGTCGGCGACGCGGATAACGGTATTGTCGCTTTCGTCGTTGACCAGCACCGAGATCTTGCCGCCGATCGGGCTGTATTTGATGGCATTGCTGATGAGATTGTCGATCGCTTCCCGCATCCGGTCGGCGTCGCACATCATGACGAAATTCGGCGGCGCTGAAACGGTGATGGACTGCTGCTTGTTGACGGCGAGCGGCTGGTTGGCGTCCGCGACTTCGCTGACCAGCGCTGCGATGTCGACCGCCTCGCGGCGGATGGAGATGTCGAAGGCATCGGCCATGGCGTCCGAGATCAGGTGGTCAACCATCGCGGTCAGGCGCTTGGTGGCATCGCGGATGTGTTCGACCTGGGCCGTGATGCTCTCCCGCGAGGAGCCGGCGGCGACCAGTTCGGTGAGCATTTCGGTGCGGCCCAGGATCACGCCGAGCGGATTTTTCAGATCGTGAGCGACGGTGCCGAGGATCTCGTTCTTGAAGCCGTTGGCGCGCTGCAGTCGCAGCCATTGCGCCGACAGCCTGCGATTGGCCTGCATCAGCGCGCGGGTGCGCTGGGCGACGCGGTCTTCGAGTTGGGTATTGGCCTCGTGCAGCTGCTGATAGAGAATAACATTGTCGAAGGCGATCGAAAGCCGGCTGCCGAAAATCTCGACCAGCGAGCGGTCGGTCTCGGAGAGCGGACGCTCGGCCTGCAGCAATACGACGACCTCACGTCCGCTGCCCGTGCGGACGTAAAGAACGGTGCGCTGGTCGACGAATTCGTGTTTGCGACGCCTGAAGGCGGCTTCGACCATCGCCCGCAGGTCGGGGTCGAGCGATCTGGAGCTTGAGGCTCCGATGAAGCGGCTGTAGCAACCGGAGCCGGCCAGCACCGAATAATCATCGCCGACCGCGCCGCCGTCGCGCAGCACCAGTATTCCGGCGCAATCGACATTGAGCAGCGACGCGATCTGGGTCAGCACGCCTTCGGCGAGCCGCTGCATCGAGCGGAAATCGTACAGGGTAGATGCGGCATCGATGATGATTTCCAGGCCGCGGCGGGTTTGGACCATGCGTTCGAGCTGCTGATAGCTGCGCAGCGCCGCGGTCAGCGAGGTAAACAGCTTGTCTGCCGTCAGCTCGGTCTTCGCCTTGTAGTCGTTGATGTCGTATTGAACGATCACCCGCCGTTCGGGCGCTTGTCCCGGCTGCCCGGTGCGAAGGATGATCCGGACAGTCTCGTTCCTCAAATCGTTGCGGATGTATTCGACGAGATCGAGGCCGGCCGCGTCGGTTTCCATGATGACGTCGAGCAGCACGGCGGCGATGTCGGGATGCGCGCGCATCAGCGACCTTCCCTCCGCGGCCGAATAGGCGGAGAGGATTTCGAGCGACTGCCCGTTGAGAATGTAGTCGCTCAGCGCGAACCGCGTGCCTTCGTGCACGGCATGATCGTCGTCGATGACCGCGATCTTCCATTTGCGCGCGGCGGTCGTCTCCGGAGCCAGTCCGGAATCATCGATCAGTTGGAGGACATCGTCCTGTTCGGCCATGAAGCTGTTCCGTCGCGATCCTGGTCTGCGGTTGCATTGCCGCCCTTGGCGGCCCTGGGCATGATAATGCGAAATGTGGTGCCTTGTCCCAGCCTTGAATCCAGCATCATCCGGCCGCCCAGCTGCTGGGTGACCAGATTATAGACGATATGCAGGCCAAGCCCGGTGCCGCCTTCGTTGCGGCGGGTGGTAAAGAACGGGTCGAAAGCCTGTCGCTGAACCTCCGGGGTCATCCCGGCGCCGTTGTCGGAGAAAATGATCTCGACATCGTCACTGCCGCGGGGCTTTGCTGAAATCGTAATGGCACCGGAGCGCCCGTCGGCGAACGCATGGTTGGCGGCGTTGAGGAACAGGTTTGTCAGAATCTGGCCATAGGAGCCGGGATAGCCGTCGATGACGAGGCCTTCCGGAACCTCGACCTTCAGGGCGATCGACGCTTTCTTCAGGGCTGGCCGGAGGCTCGCGACGATCTGATCGGTCGCCTCGCTCAGGTTGAACAGCCGCCGTTCGGCGTGCGAGCGATCGACCGCGACCTGCTTGAAGGACTGAATCAGCTCGCCGGCCCGGTGCAGGTTCCCCACTAGCTGGCTTGCGGCCTCCCGCGAGGTTCGCACGAAATCCTCGAGCTGGGATCGCCGCAAACCCGTTTCCGATCTCAACTCGGCCTCGAACATCTCGGTGCGGCGGGCGAAGCTGGAGGCGACCGTCAGGCTGATGCCGATCGGATTGTTCACCTCATGGGCTACGCCTGCTACCAGGCCACCGAGCGCGGCCAAGCGCTCGGCGTCGATCAGGTTTTGCTGGGCGGCGTTCAGTTCGTGCAGGGCGTTCTCGGCCCTCTCCTTGGAAGTGCGCAACTCGTCTTCCGTCTTGCGTTTGGCGATGGCGTTCTCGCGGAAAACCTCAACCGCGCGCGCCATTTCGCCGACCTCGTCCCTGGCGCCGGTGCCCTGGACGCGCCGGCCTAGATCACCCGACGTGATCGCCTGCATCCCGGCCAGGATCTGCTGCAATGGCAGGCGGATCGAGAGCGCGATCAGGACGCCGGCGGTGATGATGATGCCAAGGAAAATCACCGCGATCGACAGCACTTTGCGGGAAATGTCGGCAAGCGTCTGATCGAACGTCTCCTGGGCCTTCTGCTGGCGCTGCCGCATCTTGGCCGACAACTCGTCGATCGCGCCCGAGGCTTCCGCCTGGTTGGCGTCGATCGCGTCGCGCAGCAATTCGGTCCGGTTGGCGAGTTGCGCCGACAGCTTCGCAAAGCCGTCGCGCAGGGCCGCGGTCCTTGCGCTCAGACGCATCAGCGCCATCCGCTGCAGATCGTTGTCGGCGAGGTCGGCCATGACCGGAATCGTTCGTTCGATCGTCTCGGTATTGCGGCGGGCCTCCTCGGCCGAGGCAGTTGCGAGAGAAAGATAGTAGGCGTTGGCGGCCACCAGCATTGCCGTGAACGCCTCGCGGGATTTTCCGAGCGAGGGCCAGATCAGGGCATCGCGGTGTCCGGTCGCGCCCTCGATGATCGAATAGAGCCCGGCCATGTCCTTGGCAGGCGCCAGGACCTCATCCTCGTAGGTCTTTGCGATGGTCGCCTGGACGCGTCGCAGCTCGCCAAAGCCGTTGAGGAACCGATCGGTGACGCGCTCGAGCTGTTGCACGGACCCCGACAACATCGGGTCGGTCGAGGCGCGCGAAGTCAGAGTTCCCAGAACGGCCTCGCGAATATGCGAGATCTCGGCAAACAATTCCGGGCTGGGTTGATTGATGTAGCGATGGATCAGGTTTTGCAGGCGGGCGGTCTCGCTCTCGATGCGCGCCAGGATCTTGTCGGACTCCCGCACCTGCCTCACGTCTTCCCAGGCCGAGCCGAGCACCTGCACGCCGTTCCATATCAGCGCGACGAGCACGACGACGACCGCCGAGTTCAGCGCCGCGATCGAAAGGATGCGCCAGCGGATCGGCACCGCGCGGACAAGCGCGACGATTCGTGCGTGGCCCGTGGCGACCAGGCTCGTCGGCTGTTCCGCAGCGTCGTCGGGTTGGCGAGTTGCCAATGTCAATCAGTTCACCTTGCGTATTCGTTCGATCAGCGCGGCGGCCGAAGGATCGCGTTGCGCCTTTTCGTAGATTGGAAGCATCGCTGCCTCGAAGGGTTTCCGGTCGAAGTCCGCCACGATCGTCACGCCGGCTCTTTCGGCCTGCCGGCGCGACTGCTCCTCGAGGTCCCGCCACCTTTCTCGCATGAAGCGGCTTGATTCGAGGGCGGCCTCGCGAAATATTTTGCGGTCCTCGGCCGACAGGCTCGACCACGCCTTCAACGACATGACGAGCACTTCCGGGCTCATCGTGTGTTCCGTGAGGGTGTAGTAGCCGGCATATTTGTAGTGGTCGGTGGTGACAAAGGACGGCCAGTTGTTTTCCGCGCCGTCGATCAGCTTTGTGGCAAGACCCGTCCGAACCTGTCCATAGGGCAGCTCGATGGGCTCGGCGCCAAGTGCCCTGATCATGTCGGACATCAATTGGGATTGTTGCACACGAATCCGCAAGCCCTGCATGTCCGTGATCGAGCGTATCGGCCTGACGCTGTTGTATACCGAGCGCGCGCCTGAATCGTAGAATGTCAGGCCGACGAATCCGTAGGGCTCGAAGCTGTTGAGGATTTCGTTGCCGATCGGGCCGTCCAGCACCTTCTCCAGATGCTCGATCGAGCGAAACAGAAAAGGCATCGCCAGCACGTTCATGGCCGGTACGAATGTGCCGATCAGCGCCACGTTGGTGCGATTGAGATCGATCGCGCCGGCGCGGGTCTGTTCGATCGTCTCCTTTTCCTCGCCGAGCTGTCGCGAATGAAATACGCGGATCTGCAGCCGACCGTCGGTTCTCTCTTCGATCAAGCGACCCATGTAACGCAACGCCTGGACGGTCGGATAATCTTCGCTCTGGGTGTCGGCCGCGCGAAATTCCCGCGCCGGGGCATTCGTCGTGGCGGCCGCAAGAAACAGCGCGCCGACGATGCTTAGGGTCCGCGAAAGGCCGGCGCGGCTGTCTACTGGCAATTTGATACCCTCGTGATGATGTCGACGCCGGGCAGAAAAGGTTCAACGGAATTTAGCAGAGGCTTTTGTCGTGAGAAATCCGCATCCCCATCGCCACGCGGCGGAAACAAGCCCACCGAAATGGCGGATTTAATTACTGCCTGTTTCTTAGGCAACCCCTGTTCCTTGTATGCAAGTCATGATCGGCATTTCCGAGCCTGAACCTCCATTCCCGAAGCCAAATCAGCTGCTTAACCGTACTGTAAGGAGCCGTTAAGATCTGGCACGAAGCTTGCGACGCCAAATCCAAAGCCGATCACCTCGTGCGTTGGAGCGTCCGATGAAGCGCCGTGATTTTCTCAAATCCGTTTCCGGAATCGCCGCGGGCGCCATGGTGCCTGCGCCGGCGATCTGGTCCCCGGCGAGAGCCGACGCCCGTTCGGAGACGCTGCTGATCGTCACCGAGGGCAGTCCCAACAACCTCGACATCCACGGCGTCGGCACCAACCGTCCGGGCTATGAGACATCGTGGAACTGCTACGACCGCCTCATCACCCATGAAACCAAGACACTGCCCGACGGCACGATGTCGTACGACCGTGACCGGTTCAAACCTGAACTCGCCGAAGACATGAACGTCGGCGACATGTCGGTTACGTTCAAACTGAAAAAGAACGCGAAGTTTCATGATGGCGCACCGGTCACCGCCAGCGACGTCAAGTGGTCGCTCGATCGGGCGGTGACGGTCGGCGGCTTTCCTACCGTGCAGATGAAGGCCGGATCGCTGACCGCCAGGGAACAGTTCGTCATTGTTGATGACAACACGGTCCGCATCGATTTCGCCAAGAAGGACCGGCTCACCATTCCCGACCTCGCGGTGATCGTGCCGGGCATCTACAATTCCGAACTCCTGAAGAAGAAGGCGACGGAAAAAGATCCCTGGGCGCTCGATTTCACCAAGAGCAACACCGCCGGCAGCGGCGCCTACAAGGTGACGAGCTGGAAGCCCGGCGTCGAAGTGATCTATGAGCGGAACGACCAGTGGGTCGGCGGCAAGCTGCCCCAGCTCAAGAAAGTCATCTGGCGCACCGTTCCCTCGCAGGGCAACCGCCGCGCCCTGATGGAGCGTGGCGACGCCGACATCTCCTTCGATCTCTCGAGCAAGGATACTTCGGAGATGAAGAAGGAGGGCAAGCTCGTCATCGTCTCGCATCCGATCGGCAACGGCATGTATTCCGTCGATCTGAACGTGAAGAATCCGCCGTTTGACAATTTGAAAGTCCGTCAGGCGGTGGCCTATGCGCTGCCCTACCAGAAGATCATGGATGCGGCGATGTTCGGGCTCGGCAATCCGCTGTTCGGCGGACCTTCCAACAACGTGACCGACATCGCCTGGCCGGCCAGGACCGGTTACGTCAACGACATGGCCAGGGCCAAGGCGCTGATGGCCGAAAGCGGCGTGTCGGAAATCGAAACGACGCTGTCCTATGATCTCGGCACCGGCGACGTCTCGGAACCGACTGCGGCGCTGGTGCAGGAAAGCCTCGCGCAGATCGGTATCAAGACCACGATCAACAAGGTGCCGGGCGCCAACTGGCGCAGCGAGATGGCCAAGAAGACGATGCCGCTGATGCTCAACTTCTTCTCCGGCTGGCTCGACTATCCGGAGTATTTCTTCTTCTGGTGCTATTCCGGCCAGAACGCCATCTTCAACACGCCAAGCTACGTGAATGCGGACATGGACACGCTGATCGAAGGGGCGCGTGCAGCGGCTGCAATCGGCGACAAGGAGAAATACGCAAGGGACGTCGAAGGCTTCATCTCCAAGGCCTACAACGAAGTCCCCCGGATTCCGCTGTTTCAGCCTTTCCTCAACGTCGCCACGCAGAAGAACATCTCGGGCTATGTCTACTGGTTCCACAGACAGCTCGACTACCGCTCGATCGTCAAGGCCTGAAGGCAATCGCGCGCGGGCGCAGCGCCTGCCGAAACTCGTCGCGCCTCAAACCAGGACACCGCTTTCGGAGATTTTCGCGTGAGGGGGGCATGGTAACGATCCTGAAGCGGCTGGTGACCGTGGTCCCGACCCTGATCGGCGTCGTGATCGTCACGTTCCTGCTCACCCGCGTGTTGCCGGGCGACCCCGCGGTGTATTTCGCCGGCCCCGCCGCCACGCCGCAGTCGATAGCCGAAATCCGCAAATCACTGGGGCTCGATCGGCCGCTTCCGGATCAGTTCCTGCGCTATGTCAGCGATCTCGCGCATGGCAAT
Source organism: uncultured Alphaproteobacteria bacterium (assembly GCA_963820275.1). Taxonomy (GTDB): domain Bacteria; phylum Pseudomonadota; class Alphaproteobacteria; order Rhizobiales; family Xanthobacteraceae; genus Bradyrhizobium. Next base: position 72,040 of record CAWFZL010000031.1, on the reverse strand, counting down.
TTCGGCAATTCGCTGTCCACCGGCCGCCCCGTGGCGACGGAAATCTCGAGCCGCCTGCCGGCTTCAGCCGAACTCACGCTGTTCGGGCTTTTTCTGGCGATCGCAATCGCGGTTCCGCTCGGCATCTTCGCCGCCGTCAAACAGGGTTCGTTCATCGATCATTTGTGCCGCATCATCGCAACCGCCGGCGTCTCGCTGCCGGTCTTCTTCACCGGTCTTCTGCTGGTCTATGTCTTCTATTTCAGGCTTGGCTGGTCACCTGCGCCGCTTGGGCGGCTCGACGCCTTTGCCACAGCGCCGCCCGATATCACCGGCTTTTATCTGATCGACAGCCTGGTCACCGGCAATTTTGAAACTTTCCGCGCCGCGCTCAGCCAGTTGATCCTGCCCGCGGTGACGCTTGCGGTGTTCTCGCTCGCGCCGATCACGCGGATGACCCGCGCCTCGATGCTCGCGGCGCTCGCTTCCGAATTCATCCGAACCGCGCGGGCCTCCGGCCTCAGCGGCCGCACCGTGATCCTCACCTATGCCTTTCGAAATGCGATGCTGCCCGTGGTGACGACGCTCGGCATGGTGTTCTCGTTCCTGCTCGGCGCCAACGTGCTCGTGGAAAAGGTTTTCGCCTGGCCGGGCATCGGCTCCTATGCGGTGGAGGCGCTGCTGCAGTCGGACTTCGCGCCCGTGCAGGGCTTCGTGCTCACGATGGCCGTGATGTACGTGGCGCTCAATCTCCTGATCGACATGCTCTACGGCGTGATCGATCCACGCGTGAGGGTGGAGGCATGACCGAAGCAAGCCTGGGCGCGCCGGTCGCCGAACTTCAACCGAAGCCTCCCGCCAATTCGATTTTCCGCCACGCCGTCTACGTGATTGGCGACAATCCGGTCACAGGACTGGCCTTCGCTCTGTTCGTGCTGATCGCGCTTTGCGCCCTGTTCGGCCCCCATATCGTGCCTTACGATCCGCTTGCCAGCGACACGTCGGCGACGCTGCAGCCGCCCTCGCTCCATCACTGGTTCGGCACCGATCTGCTCGGCCGCGACATCTTCAGCCGCGTCGTGGCCGCGACCCGCCTCGACTTCGCAATCGCGGTCGCCTCGGTCGCGCTTGTGCTTGTCATCGGCGGGCTCGCCGGAATTGCCGCCGGCTTCTTCCGCGGATGGACCGACCGCATTGTCGGACGCATATCCGACACCATCATGGCGTTCCCGCTGTTCGTGCTGGCAATGGGCATCGTCGCCGCGCTCGGCAACACGGTGACCAATATCGTCATTGCCACCGCGATCATCAATTTCCCGCTCTACGTCCGCGTCGCGCGCGCCGAAGCCAATGTGCGGCGGGACGCCGGTTTCGTGCAGGCCGCGCGTTTGTCCGGCAATGGGGACTTTCGGATTCTGCTGGTGCAGATCCTGCCGAACATCATGCCGATCATGATGGTGCAGATCTCGCTGACAATGGGTTACGCCATCCTCAACGCCGCCGGCCTGTCGTTCATCGGCCTCGGCGTAAAGCCGCCAACGCCCGAGTGGGGCATCATGGTTGCCGAAGGAGCGACCAACATCATTTCCGGCGAATGGTGGGTGGCGTTCTTTCCCGGCGGCGCGCTGATGGTCGCGGTGTTCTGCTTCAACCTGCTTGGCGATGGCCTGCGCGATCTGGTCGATCCGCAGCGGAGGACCTGAGGAATGAGGGGACACACGCCATGACCGTGCCGCCGCTCCTCGACGTCACCGATCTCACCGTGGAATTTTCGACCCGCCGCGGCATCGTCAAGGCTGTGCAGCACGTCAATATCGCCGTGGCAAAGGGCGAGACGCTCGGCATCGTCGGCGAATCCGGTTCCGGAAAGTCGGTGACGTCCTACGCGGTGATGCGGATTCTCGATCGCGCCGGCAGGATCGCCGAAGGCTCGGTGACGTTTTCGGGCGTCGACGTCAAGGCCGCGAGCGAAGACGAGATGCGGGACCTGCGTGGCCGCGAAATGTCGATGATTTTCCAGAGCCCGCGCCTGGCGCTCAATCCGATCCGCAAGATCGGCCACCAGATCGAGGATGTGCTGCTGCAGCACGTTCAGGTCGATCGCTCGCAGGTCAGCGAACGGGCGATCGAGGCGCTGGAGCAGGTGAAGATCGCGCGGCCCCGCGAGCGCTACCATGCCTATCCATTCGAACTGTCGGGCGGCATGTGCCAGCGGGTCGTTATTGCGCTCGCGCTTGCCTGCAATCCGCAGCTTCTGATCGCCGACGAACCGACGACCGGCCTCGACGTCACGACCCAGAAGGCGGTGATGGACCTGGTCGTCGAACTGACGAAGCGGCGAAACATGTCGACGATCCTGATCACGCATGATCTCGGATTGGCCGCGGCCTATTGCGATCGCATCGTGGTGATGGAAAAGGGCCGCGTGGTCGAAACCGCGGCTTCCGCCGATATCTTCGCGCGACCCCAGCATCCCTACACCCGGAAATTGATGCGGGCGACGCCGCGCCTCGGCATTGCGCTACGCGATCTGCTGCCCGAGGAGGGAGACCGCCAGGCCCGGCCCGCAGAGAGATCCCCTCAGCCGGCAAGCGGGGCGGCGGATAAGGCCGCGGGCATTGTCGCCGACGCCAAACCCCTTCTCCTGGTCGAAAAACTCGTCAAGGAATATCCGCGCCAGGGTGCCACGGCGACGCTTGCGAAACTGTTCGCGCGCAAGCCGCCGGTCGAGCCGGAAATGTTCCGGGCAGTCGACGGAATCAGCTTTGCCGTAGGACAGGGCGAGAGCGTCGGCCTGGTCGGTGAATCCGGTTGCGGCAAGTCCACAACCTCGATGATGGTGATGCGGCTTCTGGACCAGACGTCGGGCCGGATCATGTTCGACGGCAATGAAATCGGCGGCATCCTGCCCAGCGCCTTCGCGCGGCTGCCGCTGCGCAAAAGCATCCAGATGGTGTTCCAGGATCCCACTGACAGCCTCAATCCACGCTTCACGGCCGCGCGGGCAATCGCCGACCCGCTGATGCAGCTTGGCGGCATCAGGGGACGCGGTGCATTGCGTGCCCGCTGCGAGGAGCTGGCTGGTCTCGTGGGCCTGCCGGTCAACCTGCTCGATCGTTTCCCGCATCAATTGTCCGGCGGGCAGAAGGCCCGCGTCGGCATCGCCCGCGCCATCGCGCTCAATCCAAAGCTCGTGATTCTGGACGAGCCGACAGCGGCGCTCGACGTTTCGGTGCAGGCGGTCGTTCTCAATTTGCTGCAGGATCTCAAGCGTTCGCTCGGAATGAGCTATTTGTTCGTCTCGCATGATTTGAACGTGGTGCGGCTGTTGTGCGATCGTGTCATTGTGATGCGGGCGGGGCGAATCGTGGAGCAAGGTTCCTCCGAAAGGGTCTTGGGCGACCCGCAGGATGGCTATACAAAGGAGCTCCTGACCGCGATTCCCCATCCGCCGCTGCCGGTGCACTGAGTTCGCCCGCAATGGAAGAACACCTGCAATGGAAGAATAATGGCTGCCGATCCGCTTGATGACCATATCGATGCTGTTGCGAGAGCGCTGGGCCTGTCGGTCGAAGACGCCTGGCGGTCCGCTGTCCGAGCCAATCTCGAAGTGTCGCTGAGGCTGGCAAAGCTGGTGGACGAGTTTGAATTGCCCGACGATACCGAGCCGGCCAGTGTCTTCACCGCCTGATATTGCCGCGGGATCGGGCCGCGACGCGCTTTCGGCTGCGGCGATCGCGCAAGCCGTCAGAAGCGGAGAGCTCTCCGCGCTTGACGCCGTCGAGGCGGCGCTGTCGCGAATCGGCAAATACGATTCCACCCTGAATTCCTTTACCGACATCACCGCCGATCGGGCACGCGCCAGAGCCCGCGCGGTCGATGCGGCGGTTGCGGCTGGCAACAATCCAGGGCCGCTCGCCGGCGTGCCGTTCGCCGTGAAGAATTTGTTCGACGTGAAGGGTTTGCCGACCCGGGCCGGATCGAAGATCAATCGCAATTCTCCGCCCGCCTCGCGCGATGCGACGCTGATCGAGCGGCTGGAGGCGGCCGGCGCGGTATTGGTCGGTGCGCTGAACATGGGCGAATTCGCCTACGACTTCACCGGCGAGAATATTCACGACGGTCCATCCCGCAATCCGCACGACGTCAGGCGGATGACCGGGGGCTCGTCGGGCGGCTCCGGCAGCGCGGTCGGCGGAGCCCTCGTGCCGCTGGCGCTTGGATCGGATACCAATGGTTCGATCCGGGTGCCGTCGTCGTTCTGCGGAGTTTTCGGGTTGAAACCGACCTACGGACGTCTGTCCCGCGCGCGATCGTTTCCGTTCGTCGCCAGCTTCGATCATCTCGGCCCGTTGGCACGGAATGTGGCCGACTTGGCGCTGGCCTATGATGCGATGCAGGGACCCGATCCGGACGATCCGGTTTGCACCACACTGCCGGGCGAACCGGTTTCCCAACGGATGGCGCTGGGTGTCGGCGAGTTGAGGATTGCGGTAGCCGGCGGATATTTCCAGAAAAATGTCTTCCCGGAAGCGACCGAGGCGGTTGCCCGCGTGGCCAAAGCGCTCGGCGCGACGCGGACGATCGAAATTCCCGAGGCCGCCCGCGCCCGCGCCGCCGCCTATGTCATCTCCACCTGTGAAGGCGCGGCGCTTCATCTCGACCGCCTGCGCAAGCGGCCGAACGATTTCGATCCGGCGGTACGCGACCGTCTGATCGCGGGCGCATTGATACCGGCGCCGCTGGTGGTTCGCGCGCAGAAATTCCGCCGCTGGTATCGCAGCCAGGTGCTGAAGCTGTTCAAGTCCGTCGACGTCATCATCGCCCCCGCGACGCCCTGCATCGCGCCGAAACTGGGGCAGGCGAATTTCGTGCTGGACGGCGTCCAAATGCCGGTGCGCGCCAATATCGGCATCCACACCCAGCCGATTTCCTTCATCGGACTTCCGGTCATCGCTGTGCCCGTTCCACTCGAGCCGATGCCGATTGGCGTGCAAATTATCGCGGCGCCCTGGCGGGAGGATATTGCTTTTCGGGTCGCCTTCCAGCTTGAGCGGCTAGGCGCCGCGTCTGCTCCACAGCCGAGGGGAATTTGAGAAAATGCAGGTCGATCTACCCGACGTGCTGGCCGAGGTAACCGAGCAATTCGCGCGTTACGAGAAGGCGCTGGTGACCAACGACGTTGCCGTTCTCGACGAGTTGTTTCGCGCCGATCGCCGCACGCTGCGTTACGGGGTGGGCGAAAATCTCTATGGTTACGACGCCATCATGGCGTTTCGGGCCGCGCGATCGCCGGTGGGCCTGATGCGCAGGACCGAAAAGACCGTGATCACGACCTATGGCCGCGATACGGCCGTGGCGTCCACGCTGTTCTATCGCGACTCCGCGCCCGGCAGGGTAGGGCGCCAGATGCAGACATGGGTGCGATTTCCGGAAGGCTGGAAGATCGTCGCTGCCCACGTGAGCATTATCGACGAACCGAGGGATCAAAAGGCATGAGTCTTGACGACCTTCCGACAGACCTTCCCTTGAGTCCTGCCGCGGAGGCGAAGACGCCGGTTCGCCGCGTCGACCGCGTCGCGCCCTATCCGGACAAGATCACGCTGGCGGAAGAGCTGCGTCTGCAATTGGCGGACGAAATCGTGCGCGGCGCGCTTCGGCCCGGGGCATCCCTTGACGAGACCGACATTGCGCGACGCTTCAATGTGTCGCGTACGCCGGTGCGCGAGGCATTGCGTCAGCTCGTGGCTTCGGGTCTCGTCGAGGCGCGCGCGCATCGCGGTGCGGTCGTGGCGCAGCCCTCGATCGAGCGGCTGACCGCAATGTTCGAGGCGATGGCGGAACTGGAGGCGCTGTGCGCAAGCCTTGCCGCCGAACGAATGACGCCTGCGGAACGGCACCGGCTGGAGGCGGTTCATGAAGAGTTGCGTGTGCTCAGTTACGCCGGCAATCCCGAACGGTTTCACGAGGTCAACGAGCGGTTCCACAATACGATATATGCGGGCTCCCAGAACGGCTACATCGCCGAGATAACGCTCGCCACCAGGGTGCGCGTGCAGCCATTCCGTCGCGCGCAGTTCCGCAATCTCGGACGGCTGGCGAAATCCCATGCCGAGCATGACCGGGTGGTGGTGGCGATCATGCGCGGCGATCGCGCCGGGGCGGCGGCTGCGATGCGCTCCCATATCGAACTCGTGCGCGACGAATACGAGCTCTACGCGGTGTCGGTGTAGGAGTTTAGCCGGCGGCGGCTTCCGCCACGAACGCGCGCCAGCCGCCGAACGCGGAGATCTCGCGCGCGCCGTCGATGTCGGCGGGTTCGACAAGAAAGCCCTTGACCTGCCGGCCGTCGCCCAGACGCACGGTACCGATCGAGAGCGGCGGCGGGATCGCGGCAACGAATTTTCCGAATGAGGCTGCCGAAAGCGCCCAGATTTCCAGTTCGATCGAAGTCCCGGTTCCCTTTTCCACGCGCAGCATGCCCGGTTTTGGCGGCGTGCTTTTCAGCGCATAGAGCCTGTAGTCCGGCGCGGTGACGGTCGCTTCAAGCAGCCGTCCGCCCAACGCCTTTAGTTCGCCGTTGAGCACCATCCCCGAAAGATGGGCGCCGACCACCGCGATCGGGATTTCGTCCGCGTTCACGCAAGGAGCAATTGTCGGCAAGCGGCGGCTGCGGCACGTGCCTGGCCCCGAGGGTCAGCCTTGTGTCGGCCTGGAAGACCCGGCCGATGCTGGCGAGTTGCGCGTCCTGACCGGCGGGCGCGAGCAGCGTGATGCCGAATGGAACTCCGTCGGGCCTGATCGAAGCCGGCAATGCGAGGCCGCAGAGATCGAGAAGGTTGACGAAATTAGTGTAGGTGCCGAGCCGGCTGTTGAGTTCGATCGGATTGGCGAGCACCTGCGCCGTCGAATACACCGTCGGCGTGGTGGGCAGCACCAGCGCATCGATGCCTGCGAAAGCGCGCTCGGCAATGCGGCGCAGCGCCTGCAGACGGTATAGGGCTGCGAAAGCATCGGCCGCGGAAATCCTGCTACCCGCGATGGTGATCTCGCGGGTGACGGGGTGGATCGCATCGGGCGATGAAGCCAGCAAATTCCGGATGACGAGATAACGCTCCGTGACCCACGGTCCTTCGTAAAGCAGTCGCGCGGTCTCATAGAGCGGTTCGAGATCGAAGCCTACCAGCGTGGCGCCGAGCGCGGTCCAGCGCTTGAGTGCCGCGTCATAGGCAGCCTCCTGGGCCTTGTCGCCGAAGAAAATCGATTGTCCTTCGCGCGGCACGCCAAGCCTCGGCTTGGCCGGGAATGCGCCGAGCCCCGCGAGCGTCCGGTTGCGCGAGAACGGATCGGCGCCGTCGGGGCCGGCCATCGCCGACAGCGCGGCAAGCGCGTCGTCAACCGTGAGCGAAAACACGGAGACGCAATCGAGCGTTCGGCACGCCGGCACCACGCCTGCGGTGGAAACCAGGCCGAGGGTCGGCTTCAGCCCGACGATGTTGTTGAGCATTGCCGGCACGCGGCCGGAGCCCGCGGTATCGGTACCGAGCGCGAGCGGCACGAGCCCGGTCGAAACTGCGATCGCAGAACCTGAACTGGATCCGCCCGGAATCAGATCGGCGCGCATCGGGTTTTTCGGGATGCCGTAGGGCGAACGCACACCGACAAGCCCCGTGGCAAACTGATCGAGGTTGGTCTTGCCGATGACGATGGCACCAGCTGCGCGCAGCCGCGCGACCGCGGTTGCGTCAAGCGAGGGCGTATAGGAATAGGCCGGACAGGCGGCCGTGGTCGGCAAGCCCGCGACATCGATATTGTCCTTTATCGCGACCGGAACGCCGAGGAGCGGAAGCTCCGCAGCTTCCTTTGCAGCCAGGCTCTCTGCCTCGGCGACCGCATCCTTTTCGTCGCGCAGGCTGATGAAGACGGCGGGATCGTTGTAATCGCGAATTCGCTGAAAACTTCGCGCCACCGTTTGTGTGGGCGACAGCTTGCCGGCTCGGTGCGCGGCGACTATCGCGGCGATGGTTTCGGTCAAAGGATACCCCGTCGAATAGCTAGCTAAATTCTATCATGTCGACCGCACCAGCGGACAAAATTTACCCACCGACTGCTGCAAGCAATGTGCCATTGTGTGCAATTTCGAAGCAGCGAGATCATTGCAGTCTACTCACTATATCAAGTACTTATCAAAATAAAGCTGGAGGGACGGACCTTGACCGTCGTCCCGTCGAACGGCGCGTCTGCTTTTTCTATAGGCAGCGAAACGGGCGCTATATTCGTGGCCCGACGCTGGGGATAGGTGAAATCAAGCCCTGCCAACGGCGTCCTTGGCAGCGTCCGCTATGCCCCTTGCCATGGCAACGAATTCGCTGGGCATCATGACGATAGTCATCGTGTTTTGCTCGGCGCCGACTTCAGTAATCATCTGCATGCGCCGCAGCTCAAGCCCTGCCGGGTTTTGCATAATGACCTCGGCCGCCTGGCGAAGCTGCTCGGCCGCGTCCAACTCGGCCTCCGCCTTGATCAGACGCGCGCGCTTCTCGCGCAGGGCTTCGGCTTCCTGAGCCAAAGCGCGCTGCATGCTGGGCGGGATTTCGACGCTCTTCATCTGCACGAGCTCGACCTTCACGCCCCACGGCTCGGTCACCTGGTCAATCTGATTCTGCATGACTTCCGCGATAGTGTCCTGAGCCTTCAGTATTTCGTCCAGCGTATGCTGACCCAGCACCGCGCGCAGCGTCGTCAACGCGACCTGCACCACCGCTTCTGAAACTTGTTTGACCTGAATCACGGCGCGCCCCGGCTCGACGATCCGGTACCAGATAACGGCATCGACCTTGATCGGCACGTTGTCGCGCGTGATTCCTTCCTGCTGTTCGACGTTTGCCGTGATGGTCCGCAGATCCAGTTTGACTTGCCACTCGATGAACGGCCAGATGAAATAGAGGCCCGGGCCGGCGGTTCGCCTGAATTTGCCAAGCCTGAACACGACGCTTCGCTCATATTGATTGGCAATGCGAATACTCGAGGCGATGAGCAGGATGATCGCAATGCCCGCCACAACCAATACGGATGCGATAAAATTTACGATCGACACGGGCGTCTCCTAGCGGTCACGGGCATGCATCAGGTTATGCACCGCGCCGATACTAACGCCGTATGATCGGTAATATTCCCGCTTCGGACAACTCCTCAGCTCGCTACCTTGCTTGAGCCTTGCGTAATCAGCCGTGCGGCGCGCTGGTCGCGGGCGTGAATCCAAAGCCAACTGATGGCGACGCTGAGGCGGTTGCGCAAACCGATCAGGAAGTAGATGTGGGCGAGGCCCCAGATCCACCACGCGATCGTGCCGCGCAGCTTGATCGCGCCGAAATCGATCACTGCCTTGCGTTTGCCGATCTGCGCCAGGCTGCCGGCGTGCTGGTAGCGAAACGGCGCGATCTTTTCGCCACGCAGCCGCGCCCTGATCAATGAGGCGACGTAGCGTCCCTGCTGCTTGGCCGCCGGTGCAATGCCCGGGACGGGTTTTCCGTCGGGCGCCGCGATGGTCACGGTATCGCCGATCGCGAAGATGTCGGGATGGCCGGGGACGGTGAGGTCGGGCAGAACACGCAACCGGCCTGCAGCGTCGGCGGGCGCACCCAGCCATTCTGCCGCGCGCGACGCGCGGACGCCGGCGGCCCAGATCAACGTTCGTGCCTGCAGCCGCTTGCCGTCATAGACGACGCCGTCCGCCGAGCATTCGGTGACGGCTTGTCCCAAAATGACTTCGACGCCGATGCTTTCGAGCGATGCCTGTGCGTAGGCCGAAAGATCTTCGGCAAACCCCGCGAGCACACGGGGGCCGGCCTCGATCAGAACGACGCGCGTCTTGTGGGTATCGATGTTGCGGAAGTCGGGCGGCAGCGTGTCCTTGGCGAGTTCCGCGATCGTGCCGGCGAGTTCGACGCCGGTAGGCCCGCCGCCAATGATCACGAAGGTCAACAGCGCCGCGCGCCGCTCCGGATCGGTTTCGCGCTCGGCGCGTTCAAAGGCGACCAGAATGCGCCGCCGGAGCGTGGTTGCGTCCTCCAGCGTTTTCAGGCCGGGCGCGAACGGCTCCCATTCGTCATGGCCGAAATAGGCGTGGCGCACTCCGGTGGCGAGAACCAGCGTGTCGTAGGGCAAGGCCTCGCCCTCGTCGAGCAGCACGCACCGGTTCGCCGCGTCGACGCCGTTCACATTGGCGAACAGGGTCGTCACCTCGCTCCGGTCGCGCAGCAGATAACGGATCGGCCAGGCGATCTCCGAGGTCGCCAGCGAAGCGGTCGCGACCTGGTAGAGCAGGGGCTGGAACAGATGATGGTTGCGCCGGTCGACGACCGTGATCGAGACCGGTGTGCCCTTGAGGCGGTAGGCGCACTCCAACCCGCCGAAGCCGGCGCCCACGATCACGACGCGATGAGCTGTTGTCGGGCGTGACGCTTGCGTCATCATCGATCGCGCCTTTCGGTCTGGCGTTTTTCTGCAATGCCAAAAAGTAGGCCCTTACGCCACTCCGTCCAAGCCTGCATTCCTGATCGGCCGATAGCCAAGGCGTATCGTGGTGCAAACCGAGAGGGGCCCGCCGCAAGAAGCCAAGCTGCGAGCCTCCGACTAAAGGACCGGCACTATAATTCTTGCCATGCGCGACGCATACGAATTATGGTGCAGCGCAGGCATTGGTTGAGCCGAAGGTTCTAAGAGGGAGCCGGAGGTTCGCACTTGCTGCCGACACATCGTTTCGCGCACAAAATAAGGCATCAAACGCCGAAGCGCCTCTCGAAACGGCGTGAGCCGATTGGCTGGCGGGATCAGGAAACGCAGAGGAGGAGACGGACATGAAAACGGCATTCTGGCTGGCGGGCGCGGCAATTCTGGCGCTGGCAAGCCCAGCCCTAGCGGGGGATACCATCAAAATCGGATTTGTCTCCACGTTCAGCGGGCCGACCGCGGTCATCGGCAACGACATGCGCAATTCCTTTGAGCTTGCACTCGACCATCTCGGCCGCAAGATGGATGGCAAACCGGTCGAGGTGATCTACGAGGATGACCAGCAGAAGCCCGATGTCGGCAAGCAGAAGACCGAGAAGCTGGTGCAGTCCGACAAGGTCGACTTCATCGTCGGTTACATCTGGTCGAACGTGCTGCTCGCTTCGCTCAAGACCGCGGTCGATTCGCAGACCTTCCTGATCAGCGCCAACGCCGGGCCGTCGCAGCTCGCCGGCGAATTGTGCTCGCCTTACGTGTTCTCGACGTCCTGGCAGAACGACCAGACGCCCGCGGCCATGGGCCTCTACATGAACCAGAAAGGCGTCAAGTCGGTATTCCTGATCGGTCCGAACTATGCCGCCGGCAAGGACATGCTGGCGGGCGTGAAGAGTACGTTCAAGGGCGAGGTGCTGGGCGAGGAATATACGGTGTGGCCGAGCCAGCTCGATTTCTCGGCTGAACTGACCAAGGCGCGCAATTCGAAGGCGGAGTCGATCTTCGTGTTCTACCCGGGAGCTGCCGGCGTGCAGTTCCTCAATCAATATGTGCAGGCTGGAATCAAGCAGCAGATCCCGCTCTACACCGCATTTACGATCGACGAATTGTCGCTGCCGCTGCAAAAGGACAACGCGATCGGCGTACCCGGCGCGCAGGAATGGGTGCACGACCTGCCGAACGAGCAGAACAAGAGATTTGTCGAGGATTACCGCAAGAAGTACCCAGGCCTGCGTCCAACCTATTACGGCGCGCAGGCCTATGACGCCGCGCAGTTGATCAACAGCGCCGTGGTGGCGGTCAAGGGCGACACCAGCAAAAAGGACGCGATGAAGGCGCAGATGGAGAAGGCGGATTTCAAGTCGCTGCGCGGCTCCTTCAAGTACGGCAACAACCATATCCCGATCCAGAATTTCTATCTCCAGGACGTGGTCAAGGACGCCGACGGCACGCTCTCGCTCAAGACCGTCGCTACCATCGTCAAGGACGACCAGGATCGCTTCCACGGCAAATGCCCGATGAAGTGAGCACGAATTTTGCTAGGAAGGGCGGCGGCGCATCATGCGCTGCCGTTTTTTCTTATCCTCCTCCAGGGGGCTATCGCATGTGAGGCTTGAGGGTGGCGGAGCGCCCCCTCACCCTGAAAGGGGGAGGGTTGGGGAGGGGGGTCAATCTGGCGAGCAGGATTACGGAGAACAGCAACACTGGCTAAGAAGCTTATGACCCCCTACCCGGCTCGCTTCGCTCGCCGACCTCGCCCTTTAGGGGGAGCTGAAGAGGCATCAACGTCAAATGCGATTGGGCTGCCCCTTCAGGGGAGGCTCGAAGTCTAACCAGGATCGTCTCGAATACAAATGCTGCTTGTCATCGAACAAATCTTGAACGGTTTCCAGTTCGGCCTGCTGCTGTTTCTGCTTGCGGCGGGCCTGACGCTGGTTTTCGGCATCATGGATCTCGTCAATCTCGCGCATGGCTCGCTCTACATGATGGGCGCCTATTTCGCCGCGACGTTCGTGGCCTGGAGCGGGAATTTCATCATCGGCATCCTGCTGGCGCTCGGCGCGACCTTGCTGCTCGGCATCGTCCTTGAGCTGGTGGCGCTGCGGCATCTGTACGGCCGCGATCACCTCGACCATGTGCTGGCGACATTCGGCCTCATCCTTTTCTTCAATGACGTGGTTCGCCTGATCTGGGGGCCCGCGGGGCTGTCGCTGCCGTTGCCGGCATGGCTGACGGTACCGGTCCAGATCGTGCCCGGCGTATTTTATCCCGCATATCGGCTGGCGATCATCGGCGTCGCGCTCGCGGTTGCGCTCATGCTTTATGTGGTCGTGATGAGAACGCGCATCGGCATGCTGATACGCGCCGGTGCGTCCAATCGGGAAATGATCGGCGCGCTCGGCATCAACATCAAGCTGCTCTATACGCTGGTGTTCGGCCTGGGCGCGGCGCTTGCCGGACTTGCCGGGCTGATGCAGGCGCCGATCCTCACGGTCCAGATCGGAATGGGCGAGAACATCCTGATCCTGGCCTTCGTGATCATCGTGATCGGCGGCATCGGTTCGATCCGCGGCGCGTTCGTCGCCGCCGTCCTGGTCGGAATGATCGACACGCTCGGGCGGGCCTTCCTGCCCGATCTGTTGCGGAAGGTCCTCAGTTCGGCCGCTGCCTCCACCGCGGCGCCGGCGCTTTCCTCGATGCTGATCTATCTCCTGATGGCGATTGTGCTGGTGGCAAGGCCGGAGGGGCTGTTCCCGGCCGGCCGTCGATGAAAGCCTCGCTCAATTCCGCCAACGTGATCGCGGCGCTGGTCGTTGCTGGTCTCCTGCTGCTTCCCCTGTTCTCGCAGGCGACCGGAAACCCGTTCGTGCTGACATTGTTCACGCGGATCGTCATCTTCGCGCTCGCCGCGGTGAGCCTCAATCTCATCATGGGCTATGGCGGGATGATGAGCTTCGGTCATGCAGCCTATCTCGGGATCGGCGGCTATGCGGTGGGCATCCTTGCGGCGGAAGGCATCGGCTCCGGATTCATTCAATGGCCGGTGGCGTTGTTGGCTTCGGCGCTGTTCGCGCTCGTGATCGGGGCTTTGTCCCTGCGTACGCGCGGTGTCTATTTCATCATGATCACGCTCGCCTTTGCCCAGATGGCCTATTACGTCGCCTCAGGACTCTCCCGCTATGGCGGCGACGACGGTCTGACGATCTACAAGCGAAGCGACTTCGCGGGCCTGGTCAACCTGTCGAGCCGCGTGCAGTTCTATTATCTCTGTCTCGGCTGCCTCTTCGGCGGAATTTATCTGGTCTGGCGAATCGTCAATTCGCGCTTCGGCATGGTGGTGCGGGGCTTGCGTTCCAACGAGCAACGCATGCAGGCGATCGGATTTCCGGTCAACCGCTACCGGCTGGTTTGCTTCGTCATTGCGGGCACGATGTGCGGCCTTGCCGGCGCGCTGCTCGCCAACAACACCGATTTCATCAGCCCGGCGGTGATGTACTGGACGCGCTCGGGCGATCTGATGGTCATGGTCATACTCGGCGGCATGGGCACGCTGTTCGGCCCCGTCGTCGGGGCGATCTTCTATCTGGTGCTGGAAGAATTCCTGTCCCAGGTCACGGAATACTGGGCGCTGATCATGGGCCCGCTGTTGCTCCTGATCGTGCTGTTCGGCCGCGGCGGCATTCTTGGCCTCGTCGGGAGGTTCGCCCGTGCCTGAACCATTGCTCCGCGTCGAGAATCTGGTCCGGCGGTTCGGCGGCATCATGGCCACCGACAATCTCTCGCTCGAAGTCGCACGCGGCGAATTGCACGCCATCATCGGGCCGAACGGCGCCGGCAAGACCACGCTGATCAGCCAGCTGATCGGACAATTGCGCCCCAGCGGAGGCATCATCCGCTTTGCAGGCGAGGACATCACGCATCTGCCCGCGTGGCGGCGCAGCCAGCTCGGGCTGGCGCGCTCCTTCCAGATCACTTCGCTGCTGCGGGACTTTACAGCCGCGGACAATGTCGCTCTCGCCGCGCAGGCGCGGGAGGGTCACTCGTTCCGGTTCTGGGCCAATGCACGGAAGGAGAAACCTCTTCGCGATGCCGCCAATTCGGCGTTGGCGAGAGTTGGACTTGCACATCGCTCCGATGCCCTCGTGTCGGAATTGAGCCACGGCGAGCAGCGGGAGCTTGAACTTGCGGTCGCACTTGCCACCCGGCCGCAATTGCTGCTGCTCGACGAACCGATGGCCGGCCTCGGTGCCACCGAATTGGCGCGCATGGTCAAGCTTCTCGCGGATTTGCGGCGCGAGGTCACCATCGTCCTCGTCGAGCATGACATGAACGCGGTGTTCGCGCTCGCCGACCGGATCACCGTGCTCGTGTATGGCCGCGTCATCGCCTCCGACGCGCCGGCAGCGATCCGCTCGAACGAGGAGGTCAAGCGCGCCTATCTCGGCGACCAGCATGTGGTGACCCGGCATGGCTGACGCGACGCCGCTACTCGATGTTCAGGATATAGAGACCTGCTACGGCTTGAGCCAGGTCCTGTTCGGCATGTCGCTTGCGGTTCGCTCCGGCGAGATGGTGGCGCTGATGGGCCGCAACGGCATGGGCAAGACCACGACCG
The DNA here is from genome assembly GCA_963820275.1 of uncultured Alphaproteobacteria bacterium. Classification (GTDB taxonomy): domain Bacteria; phylum Pseudomonadota; class Alphaproteobacteria; order Rhizobiales; family Xanthobacteraceae; genus Bradyrhizobium. The sequence goes on along the minus strand of CAWFZL010000031.1, from coordinate 56,940 downwards.
TCCGATCCATCATGGGATTGACGCCGGCGCGCGCCGGCCGCATCCGCTTCGCGGACGCCGATGTTCGTGGCCTTGCCCCGTTTCGGATCGCCCAACTCGGGATCGGCCTCGTCCCCGAAGGACGCCAGATCTTCCCGAACCTCACCGTGCACGAGAATCTGGTCGCGGCCTCCGCCAATCGTTTGCGCAGCGCCGATCCCTGGACCATCGACAAGATCCATGGACTGTTTCCGCGGCTCGCCGAGCGCCGCGCCAACATGGGCAATCAGCTGTCCGGGGGCGAGCAGCAGATGCTCGCGATCGGCCGCGCGCTGATGACCAATCCCCGGCTCCTGATCCTGGACGAGGCGACGGAAGGGCTTGCACCCCTGATCCGGGAGGAGATCTGGAACTGCCTGTCGATGCTCAAAGCGCGCGGCCAGTCGGTTCTGGTGATCGACAAGAACGTCGAGAATCTCACCCGCATCGCCGACCGACACTATATCATCGAGCGCGGGCGCGCCGTGTGGAGCGGCACGTCCGAGCAGTTGATCGCCGAGCCCGATCTGCAGCACCGTTATCTCGGGATTTGAGTTTCGATCGGAGTGTTAGAACCAGACCACTGGCCGCGAAAGGAGATCTTGCGATGGCGACGCTTCTCGTACTGATCCTGCTGGTTGCCTGCCTCGTCGCAGGCCTCGTGTGGTTCACGGCAAGAACCGCGCGTCGCGTGGAGGCGGTGCTGCCGCCGCGCGGCCGCTTTATGGATATCGACGGCCAGCGCATTCACTATGTGGACATGGGTGGTTCTGGTCCGACGGTTGTCTTGATCCATGGTCTCGGCGGCAATTTGCTGAACTTCAGCTATGCCATGGCCGACAAACTTGCCGGCGATTTCAGGGTTGTTCTTGTTGATCGTCCGGGATCGGGCTACTCGACCCGCCCGGCCAACGCGTCTGCGACGCTGACGGCGCAGGCCGCGACTTTGGCAACCCTGTTCCGCCGGCTTGGGCTGCAGCGTCCTCTCCTGGTGGGTCACTCGCTCGGTGGAGCGCTGTCTCTTGCCATCGCGCTGGATCATCCTGACTGCGCGAGCGGGCTGATACTGATCGCGCCATTGACCCACGCGGTCGAGGAAGTTCACGACGTGTTCAAGGGCCTGATGATTGGCTCGCCGCTGTTGCGCAGGATCATCGCGTGGACGATCGCGACCCCGATGAGCATCCGCCAGGGGCCAAAAGTAATGCAAGCGGTGTTCGCGCCGGAGGCCGCGCCATCCGACTTCCCGATTCGTGGCGGCGGGTTGCTCGGACTGCGCCCGAGCGCTTTCTATGGGGCGTCCTCGGATATCGTCGCGATCAATGCGGTGCTGCCAGGCTACACGGCGCGTTATCAATCGCTGAACATACCGATCGCGATACTGTACGGCAGGGGCGACCATCTGCTCGACTATCGCGAACAGGGCGAGGCGATGAAGGCGAAACTGCCCGCGCTGGAATTGGAACTGATGGAAGGCGGCCACATGCTGCCGGTAACCGTGCCAGATCGGTGCGCGGCCTTGGTGCGGCGTGTCGCCGACAAGCTGAAGCATGATCCGGAAAAGCGGGAACAGGTTTTCCGAAAGGATCATGCTTGAACAACAAACCTGAGGCACGACGGCGATTGGACCTCAAATCATCGCGCCTCGAGGCAGGGTTATCGCATATGGCTCGACCGTTACGAGACCCGATCGAGACCGCCAGATCCGCGTCTGATCCCTCCCCCCGCGAAGCGGTGGGGAGGGTCGGCTCGCATGGAGCAAAGCGAAATGCGAACCGGGGTGGGGGCCGAAATCTCGCACACGGTGTCAGTTACAAAGCCCCCACCCTGGCCTCCGCTTCGCTTCGGCCTTCCCTCCCCACCGCTTCGCGGGGGGAGGGATAAGGGGGAGCGCGTTCAAATGCGATAGCCCTGCGCCTTGAGCGGAGCTCCGGCTTCAGGCGTCGGGGCACGTTCCGGCGACTTCGTCGGCTCATCAGACAGAGCGGCCACGCCGGCCCGCGAACACCGCCGCGCCCTTCAAGACTCAGGCCTTGTGGTAAACGGTTTGCAGGCCATAGACCGGTGTCGGGATGCCCTCGTAGCGTGCTTTCAATTGCAGGGAAAGGAACTGCGAATAATGCCGCGACTGGTGCAGGTTTCCACCGTGGAACCACAGGCCTTCCTGCTGTGTCGGTTTCCACATGTTGCGTTCTTCGCCTTCCCATGGGCCGGGGTCCTTGGTCGTGTTCGAGCCGAGCCCCCAGACCTTGCCGACCTTGTCGGCCATTTCCCGGCTGATGAGATCCGCCACGAAGCCGTTCATCGAACTGTAGCCGGTGGCGTAGACGATCACATCGGCAGGCAGTTCCTTGCCGTCGTTGAGCCTGACGCCCTTGGGCGTGATCTCCTCGACCTGGCCTGAAACCAGCCTGACCTTGCCGTCGATAATAAGCCGCGAGGCGCCGACGTCGATGTAATAGCCCGATCCCCGCCGCAGATATTTCATGAACAATCCGGAATCGTCGTCGCCGAAGTCGAGCCGGAAACCGGCCTTCGTCAGCCCTGCATAGAAATCGGCGTCGTCCTCGCGGATCTTGTCGTAGACCGGCTTCTGCAACCCGGCCAGGATCTTGTAGGGCAGGGAGGCGAAGATCAGATCGGCCTTCGCCGTCGTCATGCCGCTGCGGACGGCGCGCTCGGAGTAAAGGTCGGCTAAGGATTCCATCAGCGAATCCGAACGCACGATATGGGTGGTCGAGCGCTGCACCATGGTCACGTCGACGCCAGCCTCGTATAGCGCGGCGCAGATGTCATGTGCGGAATTGTTCGATCCGATCACGACTACCTTCTTGCCCTTGTAACGGTCGGGACCCGGATGGCGCGAGGAATGGTGCTGCTCACCCTTGAAAGTGTCCATGCCCCTGAATCGCGGCATGTTCGGCTTGGCGGACATGCCGGTCGCAAACACCAGTTGCTTTGGCTTGAGCGTGATCTCCTTGCCATCGCGCTCGACGATGACGGTCCATTCCTTCCTGGCATCGTCCCAGTCGGCGTGCTTTGCCGTGGTAGCGGTCCAGTAATTCAGCTCCATGACCTTGGTGTACATCTCCAACCAATCGCCGATCTTGTCCTTGGGCGAGAACACCGGCCAATTCTTCGGAAAGTCGATGTAGGGCAAATGGTCGTACCAGACCGGGTCGTGCAGGCAGAGAGATTTATAGCGGTTGCGCCAGGAATCGCCGGCGCGGCCGTTCTTCTCGACAATAATGGTGGGCACGCCGAGCTGGCGCAAACGCGCGCCGAGCGCGATGCCCCCTTGGCCGCCACCGATGATGAGCACATAGGGCTGGCTCTTAACGCCGAGCTGCTCGGTTTCCTCGTCGCGTAATTCCTTCCAGGTTTTGGCGCCGGGATTGACGCCGTGCCGGGCGCCGAGCGGCCGGGTGAAGCCCGCCTTCTCCTCGTGGCCTTTCAGTTCGACCATAGTCGTCAAAAGCGTCCAGATCTGGCCGTTCTGGAGGCGGATCAGGCCGTAACCACGTGCGAGCTCGGTCTCGAACGAGATCCAGCATTCGGTTACGCCGCCAGCTTCGGTCGCGCTTTCTCCCTCGGCGATTTTCCAGTTGCGGGGCTTTGTGTGCCGAAGACAAGAGCCGAGCATTTCGCGGACCTGATCGCGGCCTTCCATGGTTTTGATGTTCCAGGTGAAGGACACGAGGTCGCGCCAGTAACATTCGGGTGCGAACATCCCCACGGCTTCGTCGAGATCACTCGCCGCAAGCGCAGCTTCGAATTTGTCAAGAAAGACCTGGACGCGCGCGCTAAGCGTGGTGTCGAGCATCACTTCCTCCCGGGGATCGTTTTCATTTTTTCTGTAGGGGTCGCAACCTTATCCCAACCATCCAACGAATCCAGACGTGTGCGACCCGATGTCTCGCTTCGGTGCTTCCCATCGCCCCTCGCCAAGATCCTGCTCCATCAGCGGCATGACCTCGCCATACAAACCGATCTTTGGAGCGTGACCAGCAATGCAGGATGCTTGGGAGCCGCAAAGAATAGTGCCGCTCAAGTCAGGCGAACTCTGGTGCCCGCTTGCGTTTTACCGAGATGTCACAGGCGTATCCGTCCGAGCAGGATAGATTAGGTCAAGAAGAGCGGAGGGTCTGCGATGAGGAACGCCGACCAGATGTCGAGCTAGCCCTGCAAGAACATCAACTGCTCAGGAAGCGCCCTATTGGCCTTCGCGACATATCGCATGCGTGATCGGAAGCCGCCATTGACCTGCAATCGAGGATCGGCCGCGCGCAGAAATTACCGGCGGCAAATGGAATTCCAGATGCACAGCCGGTCAATCGGCGGCTGTCCTGTCTGCTAACGGGTGGACGTCGAGTCCACGCGCCGAACCGTGTCCGATGTTGGGGAGAAAGCGGACATCGCGGACCAGCGGTCCTCAAAGTTCGCAGGCTTGTTCGCATCAACCGCGTGGCCGGTCGTGACCTGGATCCAAGGCGAGTGCGACCGTATCGTGGCGGCGGTCGCGGCGACAGCGAGCAGGGCGACAGCCGCGAACCCGGTAATCCTTCGATGCTTCGTCATCAGAACCTCCTCGCGTCCCCGATCCTCTTTATGGGTCGCGGGAACTTTGCGAAGGTTCAACAGTGATCCGACAAGTATGGATCGCGCGAATGGACGGATGGACAACGAGGCTGTCCCAAATTTTGCGCGCGGGCGGACTGATTTCTGCAGAATGTAGAGCAGCCGACTTCCGATATTGGCCCGATCAGCCTGATCCTCGGCCCGGAATGCGCTTTCGAAAGCAAAGCGGACGTGCGCCTGCATCCGCTCGGGCTGCGCCCCTGAGGCGCAATGGCGATTAGACCTCAAATCATCGCGCTTTAGGAGCAGCACGTCCGAGCGGTTGATCGCCAGACCCGATTTGCCGCACCGTTATCGCGGGATTTGAATAAGGCGTGGTGAATGCCACCTGCGATATCAAATTTTTTCGTGAGAAAGGAGTTCTTCCTATGGAGGCGCAGAAAGCATCCCATTGCCATCTCACCGCATCTTGCGATCAGCTTTGACCCCGATTTGACAGCGCTTTTTCGCGTTTCTCTACTCATCGATCCCCAGACCAGGTTCGGAGGATTCGATGCGTTCGGAAATACGGGATGAAGCCATCTCAGCAAGCGCGCGCGCTCAAGGTAGATGGATTCGATCCATTCTTCTTGCTTCGGCGAGTCTCTGGATAGTGAGCGCGAGGGCAAGCGCCGACGACGCGGCGGCGCTTCAGAGGCTTGAAGCAAAGATCCAGCAGTTGGAAGAGCGGCATGAAAGCGAAATAAAGTCATTGCAGGCGGAGGTCAGGCGGCTGCGAAAGCAAAAGCCGGCGACGGTGCCGGCCGCAATGCAGTCGCCGGCAATGGAGCAGCCAAGACCCTCCACCACGCCTTACGGGCTGCCGGCTCCCGCGCTGCCGGCGAAGGTGTTGATGACCTACGACCGTGGCTATCACTTCGGCTTCTCGGATGCGACCGGCGACAACACCGTCGAACTCTTTGGTCGCCTTCAGGTCGATACTGGCGGTTATACTGACTACAATCCCGCGCCGGAGACGCTCGACCGCAAGGGCCTTTCTGACGGAATCGATCTGCGTCGGGCCCGCATCGGCGTCATCGGGACCTTCATGAGCGATTGGCACTACGCCTTCGTCTACGACTTCGGCAATTCGTCGGATAGCAGCAATATCAACAATGCGCTGGCGAGCGCGAACTCAAGCACCAGCCCGACGACGAGCAATACCTTTCTGTCCGGCGTGGAAAATGCCTTCCTGACCTACAACGGCTTTTATAGCCACGGCCAACAATTTCCGGTTGCCTTCGATTTCGGCATCATGGACGTACCGTGGACGCTTGAGGAAGCCACGAGCTCGAACGACCTGATGTTTCTGGAACGCTCAACCGCTCAGGTCATAGCCACAACGTTTGGCGGCGGCGATTTCCGATCGTCGCTCGACGTTCGCTCCAATAACGATCGCTACTGGCTCGGTGCATTCCTGACCGGACCCAATGCCGGCGCGCTGCACACCGCGGGCGCCTCCTGCAACACCGGCACGGTGGCGGTGACGGCGGGAACGCCTTGTGTCACCAGCGCGCAGATGACGGGACTCGGACCGCAATTGGCGTTTCTCGCGCGGGGAGCCTATCAGGTCATCCAGCAAGAGGATGCGACTTTCCACATTGGCTTCAACTATGCCAATTTATTCGCGCCGCGCGCCGGTGCTAACCTGGAAGCCATCCTGCTTTCGGATCGGCCGGAGCTTCGCGTGGATCCGACTTCGTTCCTCGCGACCGGCAATATTCCGGCTAGCGGCGGGCAGGTGTTCGGCGCCGAAGTCGCAGCCTCCTACAAGAACTTCTTCGCGCAAGGCGAGTACTATCACTACGTCATCGACACGCGCGCAGCCGTGCCGACGTCACCGGGCAATCTTCAAGGCGGTATTCCCGGCCCGGCGCTCAATTTCGACGGCGGTTACGTGCAGGCGAGCTACAGTATCGGCGGCACGAGGCACTACGATCCGACGCGTGGCGCCTACACCGGAGTCATTCCGGAATCGCCGTTGACGACGGGCGGCAGTGGCTGGGGCGCTCTCGAACTGGCGACGCGCTTTACCTCGGTCAATCTCAACAGCCCATTTTTGACCACGGCCACGCTTGGGCCGGCATTTTCCGCACCGGGCGTCTTCACCGGGGGCACCACCACCTACGGCGGCGGCAGGCAAACGACCTATGGCATCGGCCTCAACTGGTATCCCAACCTCAATATGAAGTTCATGCTCGACTACGAGCACGTCGTCGTCGACAATCCGCAATTTTTCGGCGGCCCGAACTATCGCGGCGCCACGATCGACTGGATTGCGGCGCGTTCGCAAATCGTTTTCTGAGGATGCGGAGAAACAGGGCTGCGACTGACGATGCGAACTCAAAACAATTCGAAATATTCGCGCTGTTCCCAGTCCGAGACTTCGGCCTGGAAGCGCTCGATCTCTGCATTCTTGATGTGGACGTAATAATCGACGAAGTCAGTACCCAGCGCGTTGCGGAAGAACGGATCGCTCGTGAGCGCATCGACGGCTTCACGCAGCGTCTTCGGCAGGGCCGATGCCTTTGTCTCGTATGGAGTGTCGGCGGAAGGACCGGGGTCGAGCGCGCGGTCGATGCCGTCAAGCCCCGACAGAATCTGCGAGGCCATGTAGAGATAAGGGTTCGCCGCCGGCTCACCGATCCGGTTTTCCAGCCGCGTCGCGGGATCGTTTGCCCCGCCGAGCACACGCACCATCACGCCGCGATTGTCGCGTCCCCAGATCGCACGGTCCGGCGCCAGCGAATAGGAACGATAGCGCTTGTATCCGTTGATCGTCGGTGTCGCGAACACCGCCGAAGCGCGCGCATGCTGCAGGAGCCCGGCGAGATAGTGGCGGCCGAATGCGCTCAATACTTCGCCGCCGTCGCCCGGCATGAATGCGTTTTCGCCATTGGCCCGCGAGACGATCGACTGATGCAGGTGCCAGCCGGAAGCGAACACGTTGGGGAGTTTCGGTCGACACATGAATGTCGCGTGATAGCCATGGCGTCGGCATATCTGCTTCACGGCGCTGCGGAACAGGATCATGGTGTCGGCGGGTTCGAGTCCTTTCGTCGGCTTGAAGGTGAATTCGCACTGGCTGGGCCCGAACTCGACTTCGATCGAGCGCAGCGGCAGGCCGAGCGCCTGGATGTCGCGTCTGACGATTGCGAGCACGCCCTCCATCTGGTCGTAGCGTTGCTCGGTCAGGTATTGATAGCCATGCGACAAGAGGCTCACATCCGGCGGCTGCCCGGGCTGGCCCGCATCCGCCGGCGACATCTTCGGATCTTCGAGCTTGAAGATATGGAACTCGACCTCGAGCCCGGCGACGAAGTCATAGCCACGCTGCGCAAGCGTGCCGAGAACGGATCTGTAGATGTTGCGGGTGGCAAAGGGGACCGGCCGCCCATCGGCAAAATATACGTCGCACAACAGCCAGCCGGTCGAAGGCGCCCATGGCAGCACGCGGAAGCTCGTTGGGTCCGGCACCATCAGCACGTCGGCGGCGCCCTCCATCTCCCGCATTCCGAAACCGCCGCCGGAGGTGAAGACCGGAAACACCGTGCGATGCGAGGTGTCCTTGGCGAACATCGTGGTCGTGATCGTGCAGCCGCTTTCGAGCGCGGCGATCGCCTCTTTCGCCACCAGCGTCTTGCCGCGCAGGATGCCGTGCTGATCGGGAAAGGAAAGCCGGATGAGCTCGAGCTTCTGTTCCTCGACGATGCGCGCCAGCCGGCCGCCGCTTCCCTCTGCTCGTCGGACCACAGACGGTGACGCACGACGAAACTCAACGCGGCACTCCCGGCGAAGCCAGGTCTCGAAAAGACCTCGTCCATGTGTAAACTAAAAGGCGTATTTCCTGGCTTCGTGGTTCGAGATGCGCGGCACCGCCGCGCTCCTCACCACGAGGGGAGAGGACCTCATCCTGAGGAGCGCGCATTTGCGCGCGTCTCGAAGGATGAACCGCGAGGTGCATCAGACCGCCCTCAGATGCGGCGCCTTGTTCGCGATCTCCTCCGGAATGGGCGCCGCCCAGGGCGCGCCGCGGCGGCGCTTCACATCGACCTCCATCCAGAAGGTTTCCCAGCCCCGCGTCGGCCCGATACCGTCCATTGTCGCCGGTCCCTGAATGCTCCTGGCGTGCGCGGCTTCAAGGAACATGAACGGCTTTTCGCCGCCGGCAACTTTTTCGATCTGCTCCCTCAGCAGGCGGCGATACTGCACGATTGCCTTGTCGGCCTGGCCCAGATGTTCGCGGGTGCGATCCTGGATCGCGCCCATCGATTCAACCGCCCACTGGTCGTGCACGTTGATGTCGCTGCCCATCCCGGTATAAGTCGCAGTCAGCTGTTCGTGCGGATCGAAGCCGTAGTCGTTCGATTTGTTCTTGCGCGACTTGTAGTCGGGCAGTTCATAAAGTTCGAGCCGCTGGTCGCGCATCTTCTTCTTGTCCACCGGCGTCGTGTAGCTCGTGAAGATCGCGTACCAGTAGCAGTTCTCGTCATCGATGGGCACGTGCCACTGTGTGATCGTCATCTCCGTGCTCATGGGAATGACGAAGCCGTGCGGGAACAGCTGGTTGGTGACGCGCACATGCGTCCGCTCCGCGTCGATCTCGCGCAGCGCGATCAGGCGCAGGCCGTATTCGGTGTGCTCGACATTGATGATCGGCCGGTCATATTCGCGAAGGATCTTGGTCATCGGCAGGTCGGTGCCGGCGGATGCGCCGCGGAACTGGCGGCCATAGGCGGCGGAGGTGTCCTCGTCCTCGAAAAAGCGATGCAGGAAGGAGGCGTGCGAGGGATCGATGCCGACCTCAAGCGCCTGCAGCCAGTTGCAGTTGATGTGGCCCTTGAATGCGAAGGTGTGGCTTTCGGGTGCGACGAAGCAGTCGATTTCGGGAAAGGCGGGCGGGGTGCCCTCGCCGAGCCAGGCCCAGAGGATGCCGCCTCTTTCCACGACCGGGTAGGAGCGCTGCCTGATGCCCTGGCAGAGGTTTGACCCTTTTGGCTCTGCCGGCGTCTCCAGGCATTGTCCCGTCGTGTCGAACAGCCAGCCGTGGAAGGCGCAGCGCAGGCCGCCATGTTCAAGCCGGCCGAAGGCGAGGTCGGCGCCGCGATGCGCGCAGTGACGCTCGATCAGACCGTAGCGGCCCTCATCGTCGCGAAACAGCACCAGGTTCTCGCCGAGCAATTTGACCGGCCGAACCGGCCGCGCACCCTGCAATTCGTCGAGCAGCGCCGCCGGTTGCCAGTACATCCGCATCAACTTGCCGCACGGATCATTCGGTCCGGTCCGGGTGATCAGGTCGTTCTGTTCCTGGCTCATCATGGCGGCGGTCCTTGTCTGGCTGAACGCAGTCTAGCCAAAGCGCGTTGTCTCGACCAGCGTTCCAGATCGCGCGACGATGTATTCGTCTCACCGTTAACGGTAATCCGCGACGAGAGCGGAGCTCGATCAGCGAGCCGCGCTGAGCAGCCCGAAGGCCTGGGCGTCGTCGTGCAGTACCGGCGCCACCGCTTCGATCAGCCTTGCCGCGGCCGCGTCCACCGAAAGGCCGGCGGTGTCGACCACGGCGTTGGCGCGCGCATAGAGCGGTTCCCGGCTCACCAGGATGTTGCGCAATTCCGCCATCGCCGAACGATCGTCGGCCATCGGCCGCAGATCGCCCTGGCGCCGCACGCGGGCCATGTGCTCCTCCGGTTCGGCCTTGAGCCAGATCGTGTAGAACGAGGACAGGACAAGGTCGAAAGTGAGCGGTTCCGAAACGATGCCGCCGCCCGTGGCGAGCACCATCGGTTCATGGCGGGCCAGCAATTGCTGGAGCGCCGCCTGTTCCATGCGACGAAAGCCTTCCTGGCCGTAGAGCGCGATGATCTCGGCGACCGACAGGCCGTTCTGCGCCTCGATCTCCTTGTTGAGCTCGACGAAGTTCCAGCCGATTTTTTTCGCCAGCAATTTGCCGAGCGTGGACTTGCCGGCGCCACGCAGGCCGATCAGCGCAATGCCGGCAAACGGTGCCTGCCGCCGTGCCGAGCCGGCCTGGCCCGCGAGAATATTCCTGGCCTGCGCGATCTGGCCTGGCGAAGCCTTGCGCAGGAGGTCGCGGATGATGGCCCAGTCCGGTGACGCCTCGGCCGCGGGAATGAGGTCTTCCAGATGCGCGCCCATCGCGTTGGAAACGCGTCGCAGCAGCACGATGGAGACGTTCCCCTTGCCGCTTTCAAGCTGCGCAATGTAGCGTTCGGAAATGCCGGACACCCGGGCGAGCACTTTTCGCGACATGCCGCGAAGCGCGCGCATGGTCCGGACACGTTGGCCGAGCTGTTCGAGAAAGCCGGCTTCGCTATCTTTGGTCATGGTCCTCGTTTGAGAAGCGCGCGTCCAAAGTGTTTTGGAAGCGAAGCATCAACGACAGGAATCATAATGCCGACAAGGATTGACAGCAAGCGCGGCTAGTGGTCCGATTCTGACATTCGCTACCCATTGCAGCAGGCGCGTTTGCGAATGTTAGAATCAAAGGACCACCAGCAAATACAAGATTCTAGTGGAGTTGAGGATTTGACATTCGCTTTGCGAGACTGCGGCCAGGTGGGTAGCGAATGTCAAATCCACTCCACTAGTGGCTTTCTATGCATTATAATTCGTAAAGTCCGGGAGAAACGTCGTGACTTGCTTTCGCTCAGGGGAAGTCGCTTGAGGGAGGTGGCATGAGCGGTACCTCCGGTTCCTACAACGCGGTGACCTGGCTGCTCGACCGCAATGTCGATGAGGGCCGCGGAGCAAAGCTCGCCTACGCCGACACGGTTTCCGAACGGACCTATGGCGGTCTGCAGAAGCAGACCCGCCGTGTCGCCAGCATGCTGCGCCGGCTCGGCGTTCGCCGCGAAGAGCGCGTGGCGATGATCATGCACGACACGGTCGATTTTCCGGCGGTGTTTCTGGGCGCAATTCGCGCCGGCGTCGTGCCGGTGCCGCTCAATACCCTGCTGACATCGGATCAATACGCCTATGTGCTGGCGGACTGCCGTGCGCGGGTGCTGTTTATCTCGGAGGCGCTGCTGCCTGTGGTCAAGGACATGATCGGGCGGATGTCCGATCTCGATCACGTCGTCGTTTCCGGGCACGATGCGCACGGCTACAGGAAACTGTCCGACGAACTCGCCTCCGAAAGCGACGCCTTCACGACGGTTCCGACACACCCCGACGAACCGGCGTTCTGGCTGTATTCTTCGGGCTCGACCGGCATGCCCAAGGGCGTGCGCCATCTGCATTCCAGTCTCGCCGCGACAGCGGACACCTACGCCAAACAGGTGCTCGGCATTCGCGAGGATGACGTGTGCCTGTCGGCCGCAAAGCTGTTTTTCGCATATGGATTGGGCAACGCGCTGACATTCCCGATGTCGGTCGGCGCCACCACCATTCTCAATCCAGAACGTCCAACGCCCGCGACCATGTTCGCGCTGATGAACAAATTCAACCCCACGATCTTCTACGGCGTGCCGACGCTGTTTGCCGCGATGCTGAACGACGAAACACTCAAGTCTGAACGCGCCGGCTCACGGTTGCGGATCTGCGCTTCCGCAGGCGAAGCACTGCCCGAGTCGGTCGGCAACGCCTGGAAGGCGCGCTTCGGCGTCGATATTCTCGACGGCGTCGGCTCGACGGAGCTGCTGCATATCTTCCTGTCCAACGCGCCCGGCGACATCAAATACGGCACGTCCGGTCGCCCGGTTCCGGGTTACAAGGTCCGGCTCGTCAACGAGGCCGGCGCCGATGTTCCCGACGGCGAGGTCGGCGAACTCCTGGTCGATGCGCCCTCGGCCGGCGAGGGCTACTGGAACCAGCGCAGCAAGAGCCGCCGGACCTTCGAGGGACACTGGACCCGCACCGGGGACAAATACGTCCGCGATTCCGACGGGCGCTACACCTTCTGCGGCCGCAGCGACGACATGTTCAAGGTATCCGGCATCTGGGTGTCGCCGTTCGAGGTCGAGAGCGCCTTGATTACCCATCCTGCGGTGCTGGAAGCGGCCGTGGTGCCCGAGGCCGATCCGGAAGGCCTGCTCAAGCCAAAGGCGTTCGTCGTGCTGCGCGCCAATGCCGACACGAGCGGACTTCAGGAGGCGCTCAAGGAACACGTCAAGCAGAAGATCGGGGTGTGGAAATATCCGCGCTGGATCGAAGTTGTCGATGCCTTGCCGAAAACCGCGACCGGAAAGATTCAGCGATTCAAGTTGCGGGAACACGCCTAGCGGTCGTGGCCAGGGCTTGGCCCGGCCATCCACTTCTTGAAGCGTCCGGAAGAAGAGGTGGATGTCCGCGACAAGCGCGGGCATGACGAACAAGCATAAAGGTTGCGATACATGATCTCACTTGCTCCCTCCGGCTTCCTGCACGTCGGCGCTGCCGATCTCGAATACCGCATGATCGGTCCGGCGCCGGCGGAGGCGCCGACCATCGTCATGCTGCATGAGGGCCTGGGCTCGGCGGCGCTGTGGGGGGATTTCCCCGACCGGCTGCAGGCTGCAACCGGCGCCGGTGTCTTCGTCTATTCGCGCGCCGGCTACGGCGCTTCCACGAAGGTCGCCCTGCCGCGCCCGCTCGACTACATGAGCATCGAGGCACTTGAGGTGCTGCCTGTCCTGCTCGACCGCATCGGTTTCCGCCGCGGCCTGCTGCTCGGGCACTCCGACGGTGCATCGATCGCAGCGATCTACGCCGGCGGCACCGCCGACCACCGCGTGCGCGGCGTCGTGTTGATCGCGCCGCATTTCATCGTCGAGGATGTGAGCGTGGCGGCGATCGCGGAGGCCCGCATGGCCTATGAGACCGCGGGGTTGAAGGCAAAACTGGCGCGATGGCATCGCGATGTCGACAACGCGTTCTATGGCTGGAACGGCGCCTGGCTCGATCCGAAGTTTCGCAACTGGGACATCTCCGACTGTCTCGCCTATATCCGCGTCCCCGTATCGATCGTGCAGGGTTCGGATGATCAGTATGGCACGATGCGCCAGATCGAGATCGCGAAGGAGGAATGCTATTGTCCGGTCGATGTGACGGTGATCCCCCGGGCCGGGCACTCGCCGCATCGCGAGGCGCCCCAGGTGACTCTCGATACGATTGCGGAATTCGCCAACCGCATTTTGTATTTGCACGAGGGCTCGGAAGGCCGTGCCGCCTGAATCCCTGACCGCTGCGATTTCCGAGAGTCGAACCGGGCCAAGGGGCGCTCCAGGGCGGATCGAGCCCGGAATTGACCCAATATGAAGAAAAATGCAGATTTTGTGTCCTGATGGGCTCTGGACCTCCACGTTAACATGCACTATTGTGCATATCAGCAGGTAATCCAAAAACCGCGCACAGGGATGTCCATGGCCGGTGAAGATCGCGTTCTCGCTGGCGGCGCCAGCTTCATTGATTTCCAGACCGATCCGTCTCGCTACCGCCACTGGAAGCTCGACGTCCAGGGAGACGTCGCGACGCTGATGATGGACGTCGACGAGAATGGCGGCCTGTTCGAGGGCTATCAGCTCAAGCTGAATTCCTACGATCTCGGCGTCGACATCGAGCTTGCGGACGCGGTGCAGCGGCTGCGCTTCGAACATCCGACCGTGAAGGTGGTGATCCTGCGCTCGGCCAAGAACCGGGTGTTCTGCGCCGGGGCGAACATCCGCATGCTGGCCGGCGCCACCCACGCCCACAAGGTCAATTTCTGCAAATTCACCAACGAGACGCGCAACGGGCTAGAGGATTCATCGGAAAATTCCGGGCAGCGCTTCATCACGGTCGTCAATGGCACCGCGGCCGGCGGCGGTTACGAACTCGCGCTCGCCACCGATCACATCATCCTTGCCGACGACGGCTCTGCTTCGGTCGCCTTGCCGGAAGTGCCGCTGCTTGCAGTGTTGCCGGGTACCGGCGGCCTGACGCGCGTGGTCGACAAGCGCAAGGTCCGACGCGACCACGCCGATTATTTCTGCACCATCGAGGAGGGCATCAAGGGCAAGCGCGCCGTGCAGTGGCGGCTGGTGGACGAGATCGTGCCGAACAGCAAGCTGGAGGCGAGGATCGCCGAGCGCGCAAGGGAATTCGCTGCCGCCTCGAAGCGCAACGGCGGCGGAAAGGGAATCGTGCTGACGCCGCTTGCACGAAGCATCGACGTCAACAGCATCCGCTATGGCTTTGTCAGCGTCGACATCGATCGCGCCGCGCGCATCGCCACCATTTCGGTCAAGGCGGAGGACGCGCCTCCGCCGGCCGACATCGAGGGGATGGTCGCACAGGGCGCCTCGTTCTGGCCGCTGCAGGTGGCGCGCGAACTCGACGATGCCATCCTGCATCTGCGCATCAACGAGCTTCAGATCGGGATGCTGGTGTTCAAGTCGCACGGCGATCGCGGCAACGTGCTGGCCTGCGATGCGTTTCTCGAAGCCAACAAATCGCATTGGCTGGTCAACGAGATCAGGCAGTACTGGAAACGCGTGCTCAAGCGCATCGATGTCACCTCGCGCACGCTGGTGACGCTGGTCGAGCCGGGCTCCTGCTTCGTCGGCACGCTGGCCGAGCTCGTGTTCGCGGCCGACCGCTCCTACATGCTGATCGGTTCGAGGCAGGGCGACAACCGTCCTCCGCCCACGATCGAACTGACGCGTCTGAATTTCGGTCCCTATCCGATGAGCCACGGCCTGACGCGGTTGCAATCGCGTTTCCAGGCTCAGCCCTCGGATCTCGAGAGCGCGCAAAGCCGTATCGGCGCGGCGCTCGATGCCGAGGAGGCCGAGGCACTCGGCCTTGTCACCTTTGCGCTCGATGACATCGACTGGGATGACGAGATCAGGGTGTTTTTCGAGGAACGCACCAGCTTTTCGCCCGACAGCCTCACCGGCATGGAAGCCAATTTGCGCTTCGTCGGACCCGAAACCATGGAATCGAAAATCTTCTCGCGCCTCACCGCGTGGCAGAACTGGATTTTCCAGCGTCCGAACGCAGTCGGCGAGGAAGGCGCGCTACGCCGCTACGGCACCGGTCAAAAGGCGCATTTCGATACGACCAGAGTGTAGTGAATAGAGAATGGCGAATAGCGAATAGTTCAATTCGCTACTCCCTATTCGCTATTCGCCAGCCAGGGAGCACGGCCATGAATGTAAATATCATGAATGTCGACTATTCGACCAAGATTCCCAACAACGTGAATCTCAGCGAGGACCGACAGGTGCTCAAGGCGCTGGAGGGCTGGCACCCCGGCTACATGAACTGGTGGAGCGACATGGGCCCCGAAGGTTTCCAGCAGTCGCTGGTTTACCTCCGCACCGCCTATTCGGTCGATCCGCGCGGCTGGGCCAAGTTCGACTATGTCAGGATGCCGGACTATCGCTGGGGCATCCTGCTCGCCCCGCAGGAAGAAAACCGCGTCATCCCCTTCGGGGAGCATTATGGCGAGCCTGCGTGGCAGGAAGTGCCCGGCGAATATCGCGCCATGCTGCGCCGCCTGATCGTGATCCAGGGCGATACGGAACCTGCTTCGGTCGAACAGCAGCGTCATCTCGGCAAGACCGCGCCGTCGCTGTACGACATGCGCAACCTGTTTCAGGTCAATGTCGAGGAAGGCCGCCACCTCTGGGCGATGGTCTACCTGTTGCAGAAATATTTCGGTCGCGACGGCCGCGAGGAGGCCGACGAATTGTTGCGCCGTCGTTCCGGCGATGCCGATGCGCCGCGCATGTTAGGTGCCTTCAATGAGGCGACTCCCGACTGGCTGTCGTTCTTCATGTTCACCTATTTCACCGACCGCGACGGCAAGATGCAACTGCACTCGCTGGCGCAATCCGGCTTCGATCCGCTGTCGCGCACCTGCCGTTTCATGCTGACGGAGGAGGCGCATCACATGTTCGTCGGCGAGACCGGCATCAGCCGTGTCGTGCAGCGTACCTGCGAGGCCATGAGAGCCGCCGGCATCAGCGATCCCTCGGATATCGCAAGCGTCCGCGCCCTGGGCGTAATCGATCTTCCAACCATCCAGAAGAAGCTGAACCTGCATTATTCGCTTTCGCTCGACCTGTTCGGCTCGGAGGTCTCCACCAACGCGGCCAACGCCTTCAATGCCGGGATCAAGGGCCGCTACCACGAGACCCAGATCAAGGACGATCACCGCCTGCAGCACGACACCTATCCGGTGCTCAAGCTGGTGGACGGGCAGATCAAGCGTGTCGCCGAGCCGGCGCTGACGGCGCTCAACATGCGCCTGCGCGACGATTACACGCAGGACTGCGTCAAGGGACTGTTGCGCTGGAACAAGATCATTTCGCTGGCGGGTTACGACTTCAAGCTGACCCTGCCGAACGTTGCGTTCCACCGCGCGATCGGCGAGTTCAAGGACGTCCACGCCTCTCCGGAGGGCGTGCTGATCGACGATGCGACCTGGAACAAGCGCAAGAACGACTGGCTGCCGTCCACGGATGACGGCGATTTCATCGCATCGCTGATGACGCCGGTGAGAGACATCGGCGAATTCGCGCCGTGGATTTCGCCTCCCAAGGTCGGTATCGACAACAAGCCGGGCGACTTCGAATATGTGAAGATTGAAACCTGAAGCAAGCCTCCCTTCCTTCTCCCCTTGCGGGGAGAAGGTGGCACGGACAAAAAAACGAGATCGCTCACGGAGATCGGAAATCCCCGTATGGGGAGAGGGCGCAACGATGTGCGGTCGATCACCTCGCTCGAAAACGCTCTATTCCCAGCCCTCGCCCTCGAGGCCGGGGTTGGCATAGACGATGCCGCCGTCGACCGCGATAGTGGCTCCCACGACGTAATCGCCCGCGCGGGAAGCAAGATAGATCGCCGCCCCCGCCATGTCCTCATCCGTGCCGATGCGCCCTGCGGGCACGTTCTCTGCCACCTTGTCGGCATGGTCGCGGGCGGCACGGTTCATGTCGGACTTGAACGGCCCGGGCGCAATCGCCGTTACCACGACGTGGTCATGGATCAGCTTTGCGGCCATCCTGCGCGTCAAATGGATGAGCCCTGACTTGCTCGCCGCGTAGGAGTAGGTCTCCAGCGGATTGACGAAAATGCCGTCGATCGAGGCGATGTTGATCACCTTGGATGGCTTCTGCTTGCTGGCGGCGGCGCGCAAGAGGCCCGCGAGCGCCTTGGTCAGAAAGAACGGCGTCTTCAGGTTGAGGTTCATTACCTTGTCCCAGCCGCTTTCCGGGAACTCGTCGAAATCAGCCCCCCACGCAGCGCCGGCATTATTGACGAGAATATCGAGCTTCGACTCTCGTTTGCCTATCTCGCCCGCCAGTATCTCGATGCCGGCCATGGTGGAAATATCGATCGGCAGCGCGATGCATTCGCCATCGTACTGGACCGAGAGTTCCTTCGCCGTGGCTTCGCAGGCAGCCGCCTTGCGTGCCGTGATGTAGACCTTCGCCGCGCCCGCGCCAAGAAATCCGGCAGCGATCATTTTGCCGATGCCCCGCGAGCCACCGGTCACCAGTGCGATGCGTCCCTTCAGCGAAAACAGATCCTTGAACATGGCTTTCTCCCTCTTATCGTTGGGCACGGTATTGGGCGCGGGCGCTGAAAGCAAACCTCGTTGTCCGAGCGAAGGCCAAGGCCCATCGCCACCGGATTTTTAATCGAGCGGAGGGGTGATTGTCGCCGTCGTCCAACGGACGGCCGCGGTGTGGTGTCAAGCCACGTCGACGCGCCTGAACCTGTTCCAGGTTGCGGTCGCCGCACCCGAGGTGAGCACCGGCAGGATACGCTTGTCCTGATAATTGCCGTTGAGCGAAACTCGCGGCAGCGCGGTCAGGTGTTCTGCGTTTTCGGAAAAAATCATGCCCGGCCGCGTCGTCACGGCGGTCTTGTATCCGGCCGCTTGCGCCAGCGCGAATTCGCGGACGCCGGCCGCGTGCCTGTTACCGTAGGGATAGGCGAAGTGGACCACCGGGCGCTGCAATGCGCGCTCGATCCGCTCGCGGCTTACAACCAACTCGCGCCTCGCGCTGTCGGCCGATTGCATGGCCAGATTGCAGTGCGTGACCGAATGCGCGCCGATGCTGACCAGAGGGTCGCTGGCGAACGACTTCAGCTCCTCCCACGACATGCAGAGCTCGCGGCAGACCGCAGCCCGGTCAACGCCGTGGCGGGCACACAATGCGTCTATTTCGAGTTCAAGCTCATGCTGGCCGGACAGTTTGCGAGAGCGCTCGTGCAGCCAGTCGAATGCTGCCTGCTTGGCGGCGGCCGTCGATGTATCGAGGCGAGTGGGAAAGCCGTCGAACTCGACTTCGATCGAGCTTGCCCTGGCAATCACCCTTTCGAGTGCGATCCACCACAGGCGGCCCACGCCTTCGGCAAAATCGCCGGTGATGTATGCGGTGAACGGCGCGTCAAATTCGCGCATGATCGGAAGCGCGAAATCCATGTTGTCGCGATATCCGTCGTCAAAGGTCAAACAGGCAAAGCGTCGCGAGAAGTCGCGCGCCGTCAGGCGCCTGTGCAATTCGTCCATGGTGATAATATCGATGCCGCCCGCGCGAAGATGGGCGAGCATCGCGCGCAGAAATTCCGGTGTCACCTCCAGATGCCGGTTGGGGTGGAATTCGCCGGCGCGGGGCGGACGGACTTGATGCAGCATGAAAATGGTGCCGACGCCGGCAAAAATCGGGCGAAGCAGATGATGCGCACCGGTGAAATACAGCGCCTCCAGTCCGGTGCGAATGACGTTGCTGCGAAACTGCTTCATCTGGACGGGTTTTGCGGGCCGCGAATTCCCGCGAAATTCGGATTCGGGACACTAGCGGGGCACCGCTGAACAAACGGTTAGCCGTCCAAACCGGGTCGTGAGGCCATTCTCCGTTATTTGGCCATTTGGGGTTTGACAGCCCCGCAAGGGTTTGTTTTCTCTGTGTTTCCGGTGCCCGGTCTGAAATTCGAACAGGGGTTTCCAACCAGCGGCACCGGATCATAGTGTTGCCAGCGCCCCCTTGTGTTTTCCGAGTTGGCGTCGGGGGATGTTTCCCAGGGCGATCGAACTTCGGAAAACCGGAAGCAGGCGCCGCAGGATATCGAATGCGCGGACTTTTCAGGTGGAGCAGCAAATGGTGGCCGGGCCTGGTTCCGCTGGTTATCTTTTGGATCATTGCGGCGTGGACGAGCACCGCTCCCCTGGAATCAGACCTCGCCGCCCGCTCCACGGCCGCCCTCAAGGACAGCGTACTCGACAAGAACCGGATTGCGGTCGAAGGCCGCGACGTCACCTTTGCCGCGGACGCCTTCTCCGAGGAAGGCCGTCGCAGCGCAGTGGCTTCGATCCAGGCCGTGCCCGGCGTGCGGCTCGTCAATGATGAAACCCGGCTTGTTCCGCAGGCAAGTCCGTTCGTCTGGTCGGCCGAGCGGGATGTCGCCAGGGTTACTCTCTCCGGCAGCTCGCCATTGCCCGCAACGAGAAACAGGTTGATCGACGCGGCCCGCGCGGCCCTGGGCGGCATAGAGGTTGTTGACCAGATGAAGCTGTCGCGCGGCGCGCCGCCGCGCTTCGATGACGCAGCGCTGCTGCTGCTCGACCAGGTCGGAAAGCTCAAGGACGGCAAGATCACGATCTCGGATGACAAGGTCAGCCTTTCCGGCATGGCACGCGAGCTCGGAGGTCGTGAGGCGATTGCAGCGGCGCTGAAAAATCTTCCCGGGGGGTACTCGGTCGCTGCCAACGAAATCAAGGCGCCGCCTTACATCTTCCAGGCCTACAAGGACCCGGTCGCGGTGACGCTGACGCTGAGCGGATTGGTTCCCGACAGCAACGTCCATGCGGCGATCGTTGCGGCGGCCGGGCGCAAGTTCTTCAGTGAAAAGGTGGTCGACAATCTCAAGACCAGTGTCGGTGCGCCTTCCGGATTTGCCAGTACGGTGGTGCCGGCGCTGGGCGCATTGTCGAGGCTGTCGACCGGCACGCTGGTTGTATCCGACCGCGAGGTGAAACTCGCTGGTGATGCATTCTACGATGCGGCACCGGCCCAGCTGCGCGGCAACCTGCTCAAGGATTTTCCGCAAGGCTGGCAGCTCAAGGCGGATATCTCGGTCAAGCCCGCGGCGGCGCCGGTGGATGCGACCATTTGTCAGCAGCTGTTTTCCGAGCTGCTCGGCAAGGGAACCATCCGGTTCGAATCCGGACGCTCCACCATCGATCCTGATTCCGCCGGGTTGCTCGATCGCCTGATCGAAACCGCGCTGCGCTGCCCCACCGCCAATATCGAAGTCGCGGGGCATACCGACGCCGTCGGCGAGACCGCAGCAAACCAGGCGCTGTCCGAAAGACGTGCGCAGGCAGTCGTCGATTATCTGGTGAAGGCGGGCTTGCCCGCGAGCAGGTTCAGCGCGGTCGGCTATGGCAGCACGCAGCCTGTCGCGAGCAATGATACCGAAGAGGGCAAGGCGCAAAACCGCCGCATCGAGTTCGTGGTGAAGGAATAGCGATGTTCTATCTGTCGACATTTTACTGGGGATGGCTGCTGGCATCGCTGCTGCTGGGTTTTGCGATGGGCTGGATCGCGGTGGTTCATCGCGGCCAGGGCGTATCGAAACGAACGGCGATCGTGCTGGCTGTGCTGGTGGCGATCATTGTGGGAGCGGCACTGGCCCGCGTGGTCCCGGGCCGCCCGGGCTATTGGCTCGACCTCGGCCTGATCATGTTCGCATTCTATCTCGCCGGCTGCTCTGCGGGTTCCTTGCTGCGCAACCGGGTGCTTTCCGGCAATGCGAAACCGGCCTGAGACCCAATGCGAGGGGCCGGCAGAAACATGCAAGCATTGCTCTTGAATGCAGGACCTGCGGAGTGGAATTCGCCTTTGCCGATGAACTGCAGCAAAACGACGCATTCTGTGACCGCCGACAGCGCGTTCCGCGACGGTCGATTCCGCTAATATATTGAGGGAGCGCGTTTTATTCCTATCAATCGAATTCCACTAGGCCTCAAAACAAGCTACGACATGAGGCCAAGGATCAACCATGGCGCTGTTGGCGACAGCAAGGGAGCGTGCGCCATGGTCGCGGGATCGTAGTTCGAGGTCCAGATGCTGGAATCAATACGCAGGGCGATCTCGTTTCTGCGCCACAGGCAAGTCCTGCACCGGCTGGGTGTTGCGATCAGCGTCACCGTCATCGGGATCGCTTGCTACGTGCTCTATCATATGCTCCGCGGCATCGATACCAATGAGGTCATCGAGGCCATCAAGAGCACCGAGACCCGCTCGATCGGGTTGGCGGCACTGTTTGTCGCCGCGGGCTATTTCACCCTGACCTTCTATGACCTGTTCGCGGTGCGGGCGATCGGGCGGTCAGACATTCCCTATCGCATCAACGCGCTCGCAGCCTTCACCAGCTATTCGATCGGGCATAATGTCGGGGCCAGCGTGTTCACCGGTGGAGCGGTGCGCTATCGCATCTATTCGGCCTGGGGATTGAATGCGATCGATGTCGCCAAGATCTGTTTTCTCGCAGGCCTCACCTTCTGGCTCGGAAATGCCGCGGTACTGGGGCTCGGAATTGCCTACCATCCGGAAGCCGCCGCGGCGATCGATCTGCTCCCGCCGTGGCTGAACCGTGTGGTTGCCATCGCTACCGTCATCGCGTTGCTGGGTTATGTAGCCTGGGTCTGGGTGAAGCCCCGGAGCGTCGGGCGCGGGCCCTGGACCGTCGTGCTGCCGGGCGGACCGCTCACTCTGCTGCAGATCGCGATAGGTATCGTCGATCTCGGCTTTTGCGCGCTCGCGATGTACGAGCTGGTTCCGGACGAACCCAACCTCGGCTTCGTCGTCGTTGCGGTGATTTTCGTCTCCGCGACCCTGCTGGGCTTTGCCAGCCATTCCCCGGGCGGGCTCGGCGTGTTCGACGCCGCCATGCTGGTCGGCTTGTGGCAAATGGATCGCGAAGACCTGCTCGCGGGAATGCTGCTGTTCCGCCTCCTCTACTATATTGCGCCGTTCGTCATATCTGTAATCTTACTGACGTTTCGGGAGGTTATTCTCGGTGCCCGGCTCAAGCGCTTGCGGCAGGCGACGCCCGCCGCACCCGGTGAGCCGCGGCATGAAGCGGTATACGTGCGAGAGCGTGGAGAAACCGGTCCCTGACGAGGCGACCCGAACGGGATGAGAGCCGGTGCGGGGAATTTGAAGTTCCTATCAGTGTCGCTGCGATCTCGCTATAGGAACTGCAAATTCGAAAGTCGCACTGGAAACCAATGATTTCCGGAGCTCCTTTGATTGCGAAGTTCGCATCGGGGGTCGCCGGGGAGATTGCGAACTTCGAAATCGGAGCTCCGCCTGATGGCAATAGACGATTCTCCTGCCTCCTTCTTTTCGCCGTGGCCCGACCGGCTCAGGCATTCGGCCATCATCCTGCTCGCCGCCGCGTTCGCGCTTTCGGTCGTCGTCGCATTCGGCGAATTGTCTCCGTTCCGTGCTGCTGCCGTTTTCGTCTGCATCGCCGCCGCTGCGTTGGTGCCGTGGCGGCTGCACGATGCCGCCGCCTCCCGCGAGGATGTCCGTGGGGTCAACCCGATCGAAACCGCCGCCGTCAGCGCCATCGTCGCCGGCATGCCCGATCCCGCGGTGCTGCTCGACCGCGCCGGTCGGGTCATTCACCTCAATGCCGCAGCAGCTCAGCTGGCGCCGGCGTTGCGCAAGAACGAACTCGCCCAGTTTGCGCTGCGTTCGCCCGAGATCATCACCGCGCTGCGCGAGGCCATCGCGACGACGGAAGCCCGTCGCGCGACCTATCTCGACCACGTGCCGGTTGATCGCTGGATGGAATTGATCATCACCCCGGTTCCGGTGCCGACGCTGTTCGGCGGCACGGACAAGTGCATGCTGATGACGTTCCACGACCAGACGCCGCTGCGTCGGGTCGAGGAAATGCGCGCCGATTTCGTCGCCAATGCCAGTCACGAACTGCGCACGCCGCTGGCGGCGCTGTCCGGTTTCATCGACACGCTGCAAGGACCGGCCAAGGATGATCCCAAGGCGCGCGAGCGCTTTCTTGGCATCATGCATATCCAGGCGACGCGGATGGCGAGATTGATCGACGATCTGCTGTCGCTTTCGCGCGTCGAGCTTTCCGCCCATGTCCGCCCGGACACGCTGGCGGATATTGTCCCGATCATCCGGCAGGTCGCGGATGGGCTGGAGCCGCTGGCGCGCGAACGCCAGGTCGTCATCGACATCGCTTTGCCCGAACTGCCTGTCTGGATCGCGGGCGACCGCGAGGAATTGCTGCGGGTATTCGAGAACCTCATCGAGAACGCGCTGAAATATGGCGCGTCAGGCGGCAGGGTCATCGTCTCCCTCACCACCGCGGTGTCGGGTGAGGGCGCCCCTGAGGTGCGCGTGATGGTGCGCGATTTCGGCCCGGGCATCGCACCCGAGCACCTGCCGCGGCTTACCGAACGGTTTTATCGGGTGGATGTCGGCGACAGCCGCGCCCAGGGCGGAACTGGCCTCGGATTATCGCTGGTCAAACATATCGTTAACCGCCATCGCGGCCGGCTCCTGATCGAAAGCGTGCCGAAAAATGGCGCCGTCTTCACGGCCTGCTTTCCCCAGGCCAGGACCTCGGCTTCGGCTTAAACGCAAGCATTTTCAGTGGCTTGTCGTGTCATCCAACTGTCATCAAACCTTCGTAAAAGGAGCAACGACCGCACCTAAACGGACCGCCGTGAGCGCTTGGGCTTACGAGATGGAGACCAGCAATGAATTTCATGAAAGCGATGGTCGTTGCCGGCGTGGTCGCCGCATCGACATCGGCATTCGCCGCTGACATCACTGGGGCGGGCGCGACGTTCCCGTTCCCGATCTATTCGAAATGGGCCGATGCCTACAAGAAGGAAACCGGCAACGGCCTGAACTACCAGTCGATCGGTTCGGGTGGCGGCATCAAGCAGATTCAAGCCAAGACCGTGACCTTCGGAGCGACCGACATGCCGCTCAAGGCCGAGCAGCTCGAGAAGGACGGCCTGGTTCAGTGGCCGATGGTCATGGGCGCCATCGTGCCTGTGGTCAACATCGAAGGCGTGAAGCCGGGTGAGCTGGTGTTCGACGGCGAAACGCTGGCCAATATCTATCTCGGCAAGATCACCAAGTGGGACGATCCTGCCATCAAGAAACTCAATCCAACCGCCAAGCTGCCTGGCGATGCCATCACCGTGGTTCGCCGTTCCGACGGATCGGGAACAACCTTCAACTTCACCGACTATCTCTCGAAGGTGAGTGCGGAATGGAAGACGAAGGTCGGCTCCGGCACCGCGGTCGAATGGCCGACCGGTGTTGGCGCCAAAGGCAATGAGGGCGTTTCCGGCAATATCAGCCAGACCAGGAATTCGATCGGCTACGTCGAATACGCCTATGCCAAGCAGAACAAGCTGACCTATACAGCCCTGGTGAACAAGGCCGGCAAGACGGTGCAGCCCACCGTGGCCGCGTTCCAGGCGGCAGCTTCGAACGCCGACTGGGCCAAAGCTCCGGGCTATTACGTGATCCTTACCGATCAGCCGGGTGAACAGTCATGGCCGATCACGGCGGCAACCTTCATCCTGATGCACAGGGAGCCGGCCGATAAGGCTGCATCGGCCGAGGCCGTCAAATTCTTCAAATGGGCTTTCGCCAGCGGCGGAAAAATGGCGGAAGAGCTCGACTACATTCCGATGCCGGAGCCGGTCGTCAAGCTGATCGAAAAGACCTGGACGTCCGACATCAAGAGCTGATGGCAAGTTAATTAAAGCGCCCACCCGGATGCTCGCATTCGGGTGGCATTGACAAGCAAGCCCGGAATTCATCCTGCTCGCCGCGGCCAGGCATGAGTTCCGGGCCAGTACCAGGGATATGGCCCGCGGTCAGCGGGCAATTCCGACTTTCGCATCCGGCCGCAGCCGACATTTGCAGCCGAAACATTTGCGAATTTTGGAATTCGCTCCACGAAACCTTGCGGCACAGATCGCTCCAAACAAAGCGACGGAACAACGAAGGGGATAGGCGTGGCGGACATGGCCATTCAGAGCGAGGCAGTGCAGGCCGCCGGATCTTTCGACCGTGCCAGGGCGCTCAGTGCCTTCAAACTCGGCGACGTCACGTTTTACTGGATCACCCGCGCCTGCGCGATCTCGGTCCTGCTCATCCTCGGCGGCATCATACTCTCGCTGATTGCCGGTGCCTGGCCGGCGATGAAGCAGTACGGCATCGCTTTCCTCTGGACGCAGCGCTGGGCGCCATCAGCCGATCCGCCCGTGCTGGGCGCGCTCGGACCGATGTACGGCACGCTGGTCACCTCCTTCATCGCAATGGTGATTGCGATCCCCGTCGGTCTCGGGATTGCAATCTTTCTCACCGAGCTTTGTCCACAATGGCTGCGTCGGCCGATCGGGATAGCGATCGAATTGCTCGCCGGAATTCCCTCGATCATCTACGGCATGTGGGGCTTCTTCGTGCTCGGTCCATTCCTGGCCTATACGTTCCAGCCATTCATGATCCGCCTGTTCGACGGCGTTCCCATTCTCGGTGCGGTGTTCGCAGGGCCGCCCTCCTACCTCAGCCTGTTCAATGCGGCGCTGATCCTTGCGATCATGGTGCTTCCCTTCATCACCGCCATTTCGGTCGACGTCTTCAAGACCGTGCCGCCGGTTCTCAAGGAGGCCGCCTACGGGGTCGGCTGCACCACCTGGGAGGTGGTTCGCAACGTGGTGATTCCCTACACCCGTGTCGGGGTCATCGGCGGCATCATGCTCGCGCTCGGACGCGCGCTCGGCGAGACCATGGCGGTTACCTTCATCATCGGAAATTCCTTCCGAATCTCTTCATCGATCTTCGCGCCGGGCACGACGATATCCGCGGCGATCGCGAGCGAGTTCGCCGAAAGCGATGGCCTGCACCAATCCGGGCTCATTCTGCTCGGCTTGTTGCTGTTCGTGCTGACATTCATGGTGCTGGCGGCAGCCCGGTTGATGCTGCTGCGCCTCGAGAGGAAGGCGGGGAATTAGCATGAACCCGATCTACAGGTCGCGCCGCCGCAAGGATTTTGTCATTCGCGCCCTTTGCTTTGGCGCTGCGCTGTTCGGCGTCACGTGGCTCGCGCTGATCCTGTTCACGCTGTTCTACAACGGCGTCGCGGGCCTCACTCCCGAGGTGTTCACCCAGAACACCCCGCCGCCGGGATCGAACGAGGGCGGCTTGCTGAACGCAATCACGGGCTCGGTCATCATGACAGCGATTGGCGTTGGCATCGGCGCGCCGCTGGGCCTGTTCGCCGGAACCTATCTCGCGGAGTATGGCAGGAACGAACGCCTGACCTCGGTGATCCGTTTCATCAATGACATCCTGCTGAGTGCGCCGTCGATCATCATCGGCCTGTTCATCTACGGCGCGATCGTGGTGCCGATGGGCGGTTTCTCGGCATTGGCGGGCTCTCTGGCGCTTGCCGTGATCGTGATCCCGGTAGTCCTGCGCACGACCGAAGACATGCTGCTGCTGGTGCCCAACCCGCTGCGCGAGGCGGCGTCTGCGCTGGGACTGCCGCGCTCGTTCGTGATCCGGCGCATCGCCTACCGCGCCGCCCGGTCGGGCCTCATCACGGGTGTGCTGCTGGCGACCGCGCGCGTGGCCGGCGAGACCGCGCCGCTTCTCTTTACCGCGCTCTCCAACCAGTTCTTCAGCCTCGACCTGACCAAGACGATGGCGAACCTGCCCGTGACCATCAACAATTTCGTGCAGAGCCCCTATGCCTATTGGAAGCAGCTCGCCTGGAGCGGGGCCTTGCTCATCACACTGACTGTACTCGCTCTCAACATTGGCGCGCGCATTCTTGGCGCCGAGAGGACCGCAAAATGAACGAAGTCTCCGCATCCGTGAGTGTTCCAGGTACGCCAGCGCCGTCAGTGATGCATCAACATCAGTCCGCGGGTCATGCGGAGGCGCCGGCCAAGGTCACCGCGCGCGGCCTGAATTTCTTCTACGGCGAAAACCACGCGTTGAAGAACATCAACATCACCCTCGGCACCAACCGCGTCACGGCCTTCATCGGCCCCTCCGGCTGCGGCAAGTCGACACTGCTGCGGATCTTCAACCGGATGTATGATCTCTATCCGGGACAGCGCGCCACCGGTCAATTGCTGCTGGATAACACCGATATTCTTGATCCCAAGCTCGACCTGAACTTGTTGCGGGCGCGGGTGGGCATGGTGTTCCAGAAGCCGACGCCATTCCCGATGACGATCTACGAGAACATCGCGTTCGGCATACGGCTGTACGAGAAGATATCGAAATCCGAGATGGATGATCGCGTCGAGAGGGCATTGCGCGGCGGCGCACTCTGGAACGAGGTCAAGGACAAGCTGAATGCCAGCGGGCTCAGCCTGTCGGGCGGCCAGCAGCAGCGGCTTTGCATCGCGCGAACCGTGGCGGTGCGGCCCGAAGTGATCCTGTTCGACGAGCCGTGCTCGGCGCTGGACCCGATTTCGACCGCCAAGGTCGAGGAATTGATCCATGAGCTGGCGGAAAACTACACGATCGCAATCGTCACCCATAACATGCAGCAGGCGGCCCGCGTCTCGGACAAGACCGCTTTCATGTATCTCGGCGAGCTCATCGAGTTCGACGACACCAACAAGATCTTCACCTCGCCGAACGATCGACGCACCCAGGACTACATCACCGGCCGGTTCGGCTAAGGAGAATTCGATGGTTTCAGAACATACCGCAAAGGCCTTCGACAGCGATCTTCAGGAACTGACCCGGCTGGTGGCGGAAATGGGCGGTCTCGCGGAGCGCATGATCGTCGATTCCGTCGATGCGCTGATCCGCCGGGACGTGGCGCTCGGCAAGCGCGTGGTCGAAGCCGACGTCGACATCGACAATCTGCAGCGTCTGATCGAGGAACGCGCCGTGCTGACGATCGCGCGGCGCCAGCCGATGGCGGTGGACTTGCGCGAAATCGTCGGCGCCATGCGGGTCGCAATCGATCTCGAGCGGATCGGCGATCTCGCCAAGAACATGGCCAAGCGGGTGGCGGCGCTGGAGAGCGATTTTCAGCCGTTGAAGCTGATCCGCGGGCTGGAGCACATGACCGACCTGGTGCAGTCGCAGGTGAAGTCCGTGCTCGACGCCTATGCCGCGCACGATCTCCCGGCGGCGATGACGGTCTGGAAGGGCGACGAGGAGGTCGACGCCATCTGCACCTCGCTGTTTCGCGAGCTTCTCACCTACATGATGGAAGATCCGCGCAACATCAGCTTCTGCATCCATCTGATGTTCTGCGCCAAGAACATCGAGCGGATCGGCGATCACGCAACCAATATCGCGGAAACCGTTTTTTACATGATCGAAGGCCAGCAAATACTGGACAAGCGCCCGAAGGGCGACATGACGACGTTCGCCACGACGGTCCCCAACACTTAGGAGAATACTTCGCATGAGCGCGCGCATTCTGGTTGTTGAAGACGAGGAGGCGTTGACGACGCTGCTGCGCTACAACCTCGAGGCCGAAGGTTACGAGGTGGAGACGGTTGCGCGCGGCGACGACGCGGATACCCGTCTGAAGGAGCGCCTGCCCGACCTCATCGTGCTCGACTGGATGCTGCCGGGCCTGTCCGGCATCGAGCTGTGCCGCCGTCTGCGCGGACGGCCGGAGACGAAACAGTTGCCGATCATCATGCTCACCGCGCGCGGCGAGGAGAGCGAGCGCGTCAGGGGCCTTGCAACCGGCGCCGACGATTACATCGTCAAGCCGTTTTCGGTGCCGGAACTGCTGGCGCGGGTGAAGGGCCTGTTGCGCCGCGCGAGCCCCGAACGGCTCGCTACGGTGCTGGCCTATGGCGACATCGAACTCGACCGGGAAAAGCGTCGCGTCGCGCGCTCCGGCCGTCCGATCGATCTCGGCCCGACGGAATACCGCCTTCTCGAGTTCTTCCTGGAGCATCCCGGCCGCGTGTTCAGCCGCGAACAACTGCTCGACAGTGTCTGGGGCCGCGACATCTATATCGACGAGCGCACGGTCGACGTGCATATCGGTCGCTTGCGCAAGCTGCTGAACCCTGGCCGCGAGCAGGACCCGATCCGCACCGTGCGCGGCGCCGGCTACGCGCTCGACGACCGGTTCGCCAAGGCGGAATAGAGATTTCCCTAAAATGACGACCCTATCCTGAGGAGCGCGGATGCGCGCGTCTCGAAGGACGAGGGTGGATAAGCCGCGCTTCGAGACGCGCCTCTCGGCGCGCCTCGGGGCAAAGTCTACCTTGTCGTCTTCGGCGGCTGACGGCGGCGGTCGGCGGCCGGCTGATAGGCAACCCGCGAGTGGTGGGCGCAATAGGGCAGGCTGGGCAAGGCCTTGCCGCCGCAGAAAAAGAACTCCGGGCTGGAGGGATCGCCAATCGGCCAGTGGCAAGTCGCCTCGCTCAGTTCGAGCAGCGACAGTCGCTGGCTCATCGGCACGACATTGTCATAGGCGACCGGATCCGGCTCCAGCTCGACCTCGAAGGCATGGGCGAGCGCGGTGTTGCCGCGCGAAACCGGCCGCGATACCCGCATCATGTGCTGGGCGGGCCGTGCCTTGCGCTGGCGCGGGGCTGCGGAAGAGGGGCTCTTGGCTCGGCCGGAAAGGCCCAGCCGGTGAACTTTGCCGATCACCGCGTTTCGGGTCACATTTCCGAGCTCGGCGGCAATCTGGCTCGCCGATAGTCCTGCTTCCCAGAGTTTCTTCAGTTGTTCGACGCGATCGTCAGACCAGGTCAATACCGTCATCGCACTCTTTCCTTCGCGTCGCGCCGGCCGATTTCGGGGCAGCGCTGCGATGCAAGCGTCTCAAAAATCCCTTCCGGCAGAATCCCTTAACCCTCGCCGAACGCGAAAAACGCGCCCGAACGTTTACGCCGAACACTCACGAATATGAGGAACAGGACCGCCGCACGAGATGTCGTACCCGACGATTAAGAGGCTACAATATGGCGTGACTCCGGCGCAAGAGTCGGCGTGTGTGCTTCCACATGTTCCGTCAGTTAACCACTGCGATGCGGGCTTTCCGCGCCAATAGCGCGTCTTCCGACCTGTTGACAGTTGTCGCCGCGCGCCTAAAATGGTGTCCACGTGCCGCCCCGAAAAGGCGGCACGTTTTGTTTTCCCGTCGATGCGACCGCGCCAATGCGCGCACCGCGGCCGGTTCGAAACCCTTCACTGCCCGTACTTTCTCGCAGTTTTCCTGAGGAACCTGCGGCGCAACCGAAGAGAATTTCTGAACCACCCACTGGTGCCCTTTGCTTTTCCGAAGTTCACGCAAGGGGCTGCTGCGATTTGACCGCGAACTTCGGAAAAGAGGCGTTGGTGATTGCCATGACCACGAGTGCGACGTCGCATCTGCTTCCGGTATTTGCCAGGGTCGATCTCGGTTTCGAGCGCGGCGAAGGCGCCTGGCTGATTGCAACCGATGGCGAGCGCTATCTGGATTTCACCTCCGGCGTTGCGGTGAACGCGCTCGGCCATTGCCATCCGCATCTGGTCGCTGCCTTGCAGGAACAGGCCACCAGGCTCTGGCATATGTCGAACCTGTTCAAGAGCCCGGATGGAGAGCGGCTGGCGGCGCGACTATGCGAGGCGAGTTTCGCCGACTTTGTCTTCTTTGCAAATTCGGGCGCGGAAGCGATGGAGTGCGCGATCAAGGTCACGCGCAAGCATCAGGCGGCCAAGGGCCGTCCAGAACGCTACCGGATCATCACCTTCGAGGGAGCGTTTCACGGGCGCACGCTGGCGACGCTTGCGGCAACAGGCTCGGCCAAATACCTCGAGGGCTTCGGTCCGCCGATGGACGGTTTCGATCAGGTGGCGCTTGGCGATCTCGACGCCGTCAAGAAGGCGATCGGACCGCAGACGGCCGGCATATTGATCGAACCGCTGCAAGGCGAGGGCGGGGTGCGCGCGGCGCCCCACGCCTTCTACAAGGCGCTGCGCCAGCTCTGCGACGACAACGGCATGCTCCTGATCTTCGACGAGGTTCAGACCGGCATGGGGCGCACCGGCGAATTGTTTGCCTACAAGCGGCTCGGCGTTGCACCCGACGTGATGTCGCTTGCCAAGGCGCTCGGCGGCGGCTTTCCGATCGGTGCCTGCCTTGCGACTGCAAATGCTGCCGCCGGCATGACCCCTGGTTCGCACGGATCGACATTCGGCGGCAACCCGCTCGCGGTCGCTGCCGCCAATGCCGTGCTCGACGTGATGCAAAAGCCGGGTTTCTTCGAGCATGTCCAGAGGATGTCGCTGCTCCTGAAGCAAAAGCTCGCCTCGGCGATCGATCGTCACCCGCGTGTCCTGGCCGAGGTCCGCGGCGAGGGGCTGCTGATCGGGCTGAAGGCCGTGGTGCCGTCGGCCGATCTGGTGACGGCGCTGCGCGAGCAACGTCTGCTCACGGTCGGCGCCGGCGAAAATGTCGTGCGCCTCCTGCCGCCCTTGATCGTCACGGAGGCCGAGATCGAGGAGGCCGTGCAGCGGCTCGATCGCGCCTGCATGGCGCTTTCCGGCGATCGATTGAAACAGGCGGCCGGGCGATGAGCAAAGCACTGCGTCATTTTCTCGATCTCAACGAGATTCCGACCAAGGAGCTGCGCAACATGCTCGCGGCGAGCGTGGCCATGAAAGCCAGGCTCAAATCGGCGAAAAACCAGGGCGAACAGCCGGAAAAACCGCTTCAAGGCAAGACGCTTGCAATGATCTTCGAAAAACCCTCGACCCGGACGCGAGTGTCCTTCGATGTCGGGATGCGCCAGCTCGGTGGTGAATCGATCATGCTGACGGGAGCGGAAATGCAGCTCGGCCGCGGTGAGACCATCGCCGATACCGCGCGCGTGCTGTCGCGTTATGTCGACGCCATCATGATCCGCATCCTCAACCACGATGCACTTCTGGAGCTTGCCGCGCACGCGACCGTGCCTGTCATCAACGGGTTGACCCGCCGTTCCCACCCATGCCAGGTGATGGCCGATTTGATGACATACGAGGAGCATCGCGGCCCGATCGAGGGCCGAACCGTGGCGTGGAGCGGCGACGACAACAACGTGCTGGCGTCGTGGGCGCATGCGGCGGAGCGGTTCAGATTCCAATTGAACGTCGCGACCCCGCCGGAACTCGCCCCGGGCAAGGCGATGCGGGACTGGATCAAGACGACGCAGGCGCCGATCGTTCTCGGCAACGATCCGGAAGCCGCCGTGCGCGGCGCCGATTGCGTCGTCACCGACACCTGGTTCTCGATGGGCGACAAGGACGGCGAGCATCGCCACAATTTGCTGAGGCCTTATCAGGTCAACGCCGGGCTGATGCGGCTTGCCAAACCTGACGCGCTCTTCCTGCACTGCCTGCCGGCCCATCGCGGCGACGAGGTCACCGATGAGGTGATCGACGGTCCGCAATCGGTGGTGTTCGACGAGGCCGAAAATCGCCTGCACGTGCAAAAAGGCATACTGGCGTGGTGCTTCG
The DNA here is from genome assembly GCA_963820275.1 of uncultured Alphaproteobacteria bacterium. Classification (GTDB taxonomy): domain Bacteria; phylum Pseudomonadota; class Alphaproteobacteria; order Rhizobiales; family Xanthobacteraceae; genus Bradyrhizobium. The sequence continues at coordinate 23,818 of CAWFZL010000031.1, read as the reverse complement.
AGGCGGTCGCGTAGGGCCAGCGCACCGCCGTTTCGCAAGCGACCGTAATCGTGACACGCACACGTTGTCCCTCTCCCCTTGTGGGAGAGGGTGGTTTCGAACGAAGTGAGAAACCGGGGTGAGGGGTTCTGCTCTCTCGATAGACCGTAACCCCTCACCCGGCTCGAATTTCGCTTTGCTGATTCTCGCCACCCTTTCCCACAAGGGGAGAGGGGGGTGCGGTGCTTGCGCCGACAGCCGCCATTCCTCGAACTCGCTCGCCCCTTTCGCTTTGCGACCGCCGACCCCAGATAGTGCGCCATGACTTCACAATCCCCCAAGATGAAAACGCAACGCACCCCGGTCCGCGCACCGTCCTCGGTTCCCGTCGACGACGCGGTGCTGCCGTTCGAGGTTGCCGAGCTCGATCTGCGTGGCCGACTGACCCGTATGGGCCCCGGTCTCGATGACGTCCTGGCCCGGCATGATTACCCGCCCGCCGTGGGAAAGCTGCTCGCCGAGGCGATCGTGCTCACCACGCTGCTCGGCTCGTCGCTGAAATTCGACGGCCGCTTCATCCTGCAGACACAGACCGACGGCCCGGTGTCGTTTCTGATTGTGGACTTTCGCGCGCCGGATCGCCTGCGCGCCTATGCGCGCTACGACAAGAGGCGGTTGAAACCGGGTCTGGATTCCGGCGCGCTGCTCGGCAAGGGCCATCTCGCCATGACCATCGACCAGGGGCCGGAGATGAGCCGCTACCAGGGCCTGGTGGCGCTTGATGGCGGCAGCCTCGAGGATGCCGCGCATGAGTATTTCCTGCGCTCCGAACAGATCCCGACGCGTGTACGCCTCGCCGTAGGTGAGGAATGGCGAGGCGGCGAGGGTGGCCCGAAGCACCGGTGGCGCGCCGGCGGCATGTTGCTGCAGTTTCTTCCCAAGGCTCCCGAGCGCGCGCGGCAGGCAGACCTGCATCCCGGCGATGCGCCGGAGGGCACGGCTGCACACACCGTTGAGGAAGATGATGCCTGGGTCGAGGGGCAATCCCTGATCGCAACCGTTGAGGACATCGAACTGATCGATCCCGATTTGTCGGGTGAGCGCCTGCTTTATCGCTTGTTTCACGAGCGCGGCGTTCGCGTGTTTTCCCCGCTTCCCTTGCGCGCGCAATGCTCCTGCTCGCGCGACGCGGTATCCTCCATGCTCAAGAGCTTCGCGCCCGACGACCGCGCCGAAATGGTGAAGGACGGCAAGGTGGTGGTGACCTGCGAGTTCTGCTCGTCGGTCTATCAATTCACGCCGCATGAAGCGGGCGTGGAATAGCGGGCGTGCCGCTAAAGCCGGATGAGCTTGGATGCTCAATCGGAAGTTCGCATCAATTCAACACGCGCTTGCTGTCGGGGCTGTCGAGGGAAAAGGTCGGGACGTCGATTTCGAACCGTTCGCCGCTCTCGCTAACCATCTGGTAGCGCCCGGTCATGAAACCGGATGCGGTTGGAAGCGGCACCCCGCTGGTATATTCGAAGCGTTCGCCCGGCCCCAGCACTGGTTGCTCGCCGACTACTCCTTCGCCGCGCACTTCCTGCTTGCGGCCGGTCGCGTCGGTGATGATCCAGTGGCGTGTGCGCAACTGCACGGTTTCCGTGCCCGAGTTGGTGATGACGATGGTGTAGGACCAGAAATATTGGCGGTTTTCGACCGACGAGCGTTCCGGCATGAAGTTGGGCTCAACAGTAACTTCGATTTGACGGGTGACGGCGCGGTACATGTCGGCTAATCTTTCGAAACCGGCGGCATCATAGCGAATAGTTCGGGCAGAACCAATCGCTCAGCCCCGGGCTGGACGGGCCCGGCGAAGGGTTCCGAAAACGCTGTTTCACCACAGTTGCGACCTAGTAGAATCTTGTAAGCCATGCGGGCATTTTGACCGCTCGCTCAAGGACCGGTGACAGATGACCTCGGTAGCCGATCGATTTGCCGGACCACCACTTGCGGCCGAAGCGGGGATGGTTGCGGGTGCGTCTGCGCCCACGCAGGCAGTCCCGATCCCGCCGATTGCGGTGCCCGCTGTCGGCGAACGCGAACTTCGGCTCGACCTGTTCCGCGGGCTTGCGCTGTGGTTGATCTTTATCGATCACCTGCCGCCCAACATTCTGACATGGTTCACCATCCGCAATTACGGCTTTAGCGACGCCACCGAAATATTCATCTTCATCTCGGGCTACACCGCGGCCTTCGTCTATGGTCGCGCCATGCGCGATGCCGGCTTCGTGGTCGCGACCGCGAGGATCCTGCGCAGGGTCTGGCAGATCTACGTCGCGCACGTATTCCTGTTCACGATCTTCCTCGCTGAAATTTCCTACGTGGCGACAAGCTTCGAGAATCCGCTTTATACTGAAGAAATGGGCATCATGGATTTTCTCAAGCAGCCGGACGTCACCATCGTCCAGGCCCTGCTTCTGAGATTCCGTCCCGTGAACATGGACGTCCTGCCGCTCTACATCGTGCTGATGCTTTTCCTCCCACTGATCCTGGTGCTCATGAAGCGGAGCCCCGACCTCACGCTGGGGCTGTCGGTCATCCTTTACGCCGCCACCTGGGAGTTCGATCTGTATTTTTCCGCTTATCCGAACGGGTTCTGGGCGTTCAATCCGTACGCCTGGCAATTGCTGTTCGTGTTCGGCGCGTGGTGCGCGCAAGGCGGCGCGCAGCGCATGTCGCGAATTCTTTCGTCGCCTGTCACCCTGGGGATTTGCATCGCCTATCTCCTGTTCGCGTTCTTTGTTACGCTGACATGGTATTTCCCTCAGCTCGGCCACGCGATGCCGCGCCGGCTCGAGCAATGGATGTATCCCATCAACAAGACCGATCTTGACGTGCTGCGTTTTGCACATTTTCTGGCGCTTGCGGCCGTGACAGTGCGCTTTTTGCCCAGGGACTGGCCGGGACTGAAATCGCCGTGGCTGCGGCCGTTGATCCTGTGCGGTCAGCACTCGCTGGAGATTTTCTGCCTCGGCGTCTTCCTGGCATTTGCCGGTCATTTCCTGCTGGCGGAGTTTTCCGGCGGCGCGGGGTTGCACTTTGTTATCAGTATTTGCGGAATCCTGATCATGTCGGCCGCGGCGTGGCTGTTTTCGTGGTACAAGCAGTATGCCGACAAGAGCGGATCCCGGACAAAGGGCGCGATCGGCAACGCCGATATGGCGGGAGGGGGGGCATGAAGTCCGTTTCCGGGCTCGTCCTGGGCTCGATCGTGCTGGCCGGTCTTTTGACCGCGGCGCCCCTGCGCGCCGAGGATTCCCCCGCCCCGGATACGCCTGAAGCTTGCGAGGTTCCTGACTATCTGCTCGCCAGCGAAAGCGCGCTTTCCAAGGTCGAGGAAGCCGTAAAAGGCAATCATCCCCTGGAGATTCTGGTCATTGGCAGTCGATCCTCGACCATCAATCCGACGGTTAATTCCTCGGAAGTGAGCGCCTATCCGGCGAGGCTGCAGGTCGCGCTGAAGGAGAAACTGCCCTCGGCTGCCATCAACGTATCCGTCGAAATCCAGGCCAAGAAAACCGCCGAGGAAATTGCCGCCGCCCTGCCAAAGTTAATGGAGGGTAAAAAGCCGACGCTGGTCATCTGGCAGACCGGTACGGTGGATGCGGTGCGAGCCGTCGATCCGGAGGATTTTCGTGCGGCGGTGGACGAGGGGGTTGTTGCGCTGCAGGAGAGCGGTGCCGACGTGATCTTGATGAATTCGCAATATAGCCCGCGAACGGAAACGATGATTTCCATGCCGCCTTACCTGGACAATATGCGTCTGGTCGCGCAGCAGCATGATATTCCACTGTTTGACCGTTTCGCAGTCATGCGGCACTGGTCGGAATCGGGGGAATTCGACCTGTTCAGCACGTTCCACGGCATTGAACTTGCAAAGCGCGTCCATAACTGCATCGGCAAGGCGTTGTCGCAATTCGTCATCGCAGCCGCGCATCTGGGTCCGGCCCAGCAGAATTGAGGAATAAGTGTTTGATGAAGCGTATGAGTTTTCACCGCCCTTTTTTTCGAACGGCATTGCTGGTTGGGTCCGCCGTCGCGGCGTTGGCGCTGTCGGCACTGGCGGCAGTTCATCCTGTACATGCGCAGGCCGCTCAGCAGGCAGCATTGTCCGGCACTGCCAAGTCGGGAAGTGCGCAACCTGATAATTCGAAATCTGAAGGCGCAAAATCCGAGCGCTCCAGGTCGGAGACCGCAGGGTCCGAAACCAACAAGTCCGAAGCCGACAAGCCCGAAGCCGACAAGCCGGCGGCGCCGGAGGCCGGCAAGACCGGGCAGAGCAATGTCGCAGCGGTCGATCAGGCCAACCCACCGCAGCAAAAGAGCCTCACGGAGCAGGCGATCGACAAGATGAAGCAGGTCGCGAAATCGGCTGGCGACATCTTCAGCCGCGTCCCGTGTCTGCCGCCGAAGGGCGCGGCGAGATCGACGGGATCGCTGCCGCATGTGGCACGCAAGCTCGCCGCTGGCGAGCCTGTGGTGATCATCGCATTCGGGTCGTCTTCGACCTCCGGCTACGGCACCTCTTCGCCCGAGTTCAGCTATCCCAACCGCCTGGCCATGCAACTTCACCGGCAATATCCGGGGGCCGATATTACGGTCATCAACCGCGGCCGCGGCGGCGAAGACGCACCCGAAATGACCAAGCGGCTGCAGGTCGATGTCATCGACATGAAGCCGGATCTGGTGATCTGGCAGGTCGGCACCAACGCCGTGCTGCGCAACCTCGATCCCGGCGAAACCGCGCAGCTCGTGGAAGACGGCATCGGGCGCATTCAGGCCGCAGGCGCCGATCTCGTATTGGTCGATCCGCAATATTCGCCGAAAGTCACCGAACACCAGGACAGCGCGAACCGGATGATCAAGCTGCTCGGCAAGGTCGCTCAGCTTCGGCATGTCGGGGTTTTCCCGCGTTTCGAGGTGATGCGGCAATGGCACGAGAGGCAGGCGCTGCCGATCGACAGCTTCGTGATTGCCGACGGGCTGCACATGAACGACTGGGGCTACGCCTGCTTCGCCCAGCTTCTGGGCGACGACATCATCAAATCGGTCGGCCAGATCAAGCTCGGCGTCAACGTGCCGTCCAACGTCCAGAGCAACCGGCCGATGTGATCCTCACGCTTTCTCCAGCGCCGCGTGCAAATCCTCGATCAGGTCATCCTTGTGTTCGAGGCCGGCCGAGAAGCGGATAAAGCCGTCGCTGATCCCGAGTTCGCCTCGCGCCTCAGGCGAAAGCCGCTGATGCGTGGTCGTCGCTGGATGAGTAACGAGACTCTTGGCGTCGCCGAGATTGTTCGAGATGCGTGCAAGCTTCAGCGCGTTGAGCGTGCGAAACGCCGCGCTCTTTCCGCCCCTGACCTCGAAGCCCACCAGCGTCGATCCCGCGCGCATCTGCTTCTTCACCAGCGCAGCCTGCGGATGATCGTCGCGGCCAGGATAGATCAAGCGCGTGACCTTTGGATGCTGCGCGAGCGCTTCGGCCACCGCCGCCGCCGTTTCGGTCTGCGCGCGGACCCGCACAGCCAGTGTCTCAAGCCCCTTCAACAACACCCACGCATTGAACGGGGAGATCGAAGGTCCGGTCTGGCGCAGGAATGTGTGGATGTGCTCGGCGATGAATTGCTCGGACGAGAGAATGATTCCGCCGAGGCATCGCCCCTGTCCGTCGATGTGCTTGGTCGCCGAATAGACGACGACGTCCGCGCCGAGCGCAAGCGGGCTTTGCCAGATCGGCGTCGCGAACACATTGTCGACGATCAGTCGCGCGCCGCCGTCATGAGCGATCTCGGCGATGGCAGCGATGTCGAGCACATCGAGCGTGGGATTGGTCGGGCTTTCGAGGAAGCAGCTTTTGGTGTTCGGCCTCATCGCGCGTCTCCACTGCGCCAGGTCAAGGCCGTCCACCAGCGTGGACTGGATGCCGTAGCGAGGCAGCAGGTCTTCGATGACATAGCGGCACGATCCAAACATCGCCTTCGCGGCCACCACGTGGTCGCCGGCCTTCAGCGGCGCCAGCATGGCGGTGGTCACGGCGGCCATGCCCGTTGCGGTCGATCGGCAGGCTTCGGCGCCTTCGAGTTCGATCATGCGACGCTCGAACATCGCGGTCGTCGGATTGGAATAGCGCGAATAGATGTAGCCGGGGTCCTCGCCCTTGAACCGCGCCTCGCATTGCTCCGCGCTGTCGTAGACATAACCCTGGGTGAGGAACAGCGCCTCCGATGTTTCCCCGAATTCCGAGCGAATGGTTCCGGAATGGACCAGCCGGGTTTCCGGGCGGTAGCTCGCCGTAGGCGAGGCGGATGCGGCAGACGACGAGTCAGACGGGGCTGCAGACTTGGACATGTGACCTCCATCGTGGCTACCACTGAAAGTGGCCACAAAAAAACCGGCCTGGAGAAACTCCAAAAGGCCGGGATCACACTGTCCCCGGCCTGTTTAGCTACTTATTTAACGTGGCTGCAAGCCGGCCGGCTCAAATCACCACGGGATAAGTCCTGCTCTTATTCGCTTGCACGCTTTCCGTCAAGGCGGCCTTCGGATAACCGATAAAGTTGCGTAAAATGGCGTGGATTTGACATGGCTGCCGGCTGGCTGCTGGATGGCCAGGCCATCCCCGGAGGACCTTGACCCGTGAGCTTTACGCTTCCGCCCGACGCCAAGGGTATCCTGCCCGATCGTATGATCGCGGCCATGGCGGACGCCGGTGTCATCCTTCCGGCATATCCCTTTGTCGAAAGCCAGATCCAGCCCGCCAGTCTCGATCTTCGTCTCGGCGATGTTGCCTATCGGGTGCGGGCGAGCTTCCTGCCGGGGCCGGGTGCGACGGTCGCCGAACGCATCGATGAATTGAAGCTGCACGAGATCGGCCTTGCCGACGGTGCGGTGCTGGAGACCAACTGCGTCTACATCGTGCCGCTTCTGGAGTCGCTGGCATTGCCGGCGCCGATCATTGCCGCCGCCAATCCCAAGAGCTCGACGGGACGGCTCGACGTATTCACTCGCGTGATCGCCGACGGTACGCGCCGGTTCGACATGATCGGCGCGGGATACCATGGCCCGCTCTATGCCGAGATCAGTCCGAAGACATTTCCGGTGCTGTTGCGCGAAGGCTCGCGGCTGTCGCAGGTGCGCTTTCGTACGGGCGACGCCATCCTGAGCGCCGACGAACTCAAGAGCCTTCATACCCTTGAGCGACTGGTCGATGCGCAGGACGCCGATCTTACCAATGGTGTCGCGCTCAGCGTCGATCTCTCGGGCGAGAACACCAAGGGCTTCGTCGGTTACCGCGCCAAGCGGCATACCGGGGTGATCGACATCGATCGCCGCGGCGGCTATGCCGTCGATGAATTCTGGGAACCAATAGCGGCGCGGCCCGATCGCATTCTCATTCTCGACCCCGGCGAGTTCTACATTCTGGCTTCCAAGGAGGCCGTGCAGGTTCCCCCCGACTATGCTGCGGAAATGGTGCCGTTCGATCCGCTGGTAGGCGAATTCCGCGTCCACTATGCGGGCTTTTTCGATCCGGGCTTCGGCTATGCCGGCGCTGGCGGCAAGGGCTCACGTGCGGTGCTGGAAGTGCGTTCGCGCGAAGTGCCGTTCATCCTCGAGCACGGCCAGATCGTCGGCCGCCTTGTCTACGAAAAGATGCTGGCGCGCCCCAACGCGATGTATGGGCAGCGCATCGGTTCAAACTATCAGGCGCAGGGGTTGAAGCTCTCCAAGCATTTTCGCGCGTAGGCCCGTCACGACTACTTCGCCGCTGGCGTCACGCGCCAGATCGTGTTGCCGACATCGTCGGCCACGAGCAGCGCGCCCTGCTTGTCGATGGCGACGCCGACCGGTCGACCCTGCGCTTCGCCGTCTTCATTGAGGAATCCGCTCAGCACGTCCTGCGGCTTGCCCGATGGGCTGCCATTGGAAAACGGCACAAAGATCACCTTGTAGCCGGATCGCGGCTTGCGATTCCACGAGCCATGCTGGCCGATGAAGGCGCCATTCTCCATTTCGGACGGAAACAGCTTGCCGGTGTTGAATGCGAGCCCGAGTGAAGCGGTATGCGCACCGAGCGCGTAGTCCGGCACGATGGCTTTCTCCACCAGATCGGGCCGCTGCGGTTGAACGCGAACGTCGACATGCTGGCCGTAGTAGCTGTAGGGCCAGCCGTAAAACCCTCCGTCCTTCACGGAGGTCATGTAGTCGGGCACGAGGTCGTTGCCGAGTTCGTCGCGCTCGTTGACGACGACCCACAGCGCGCCGCTTTGGGGCTGCCATGCCGGACCGTTCGGATTGCGGAGGCCCGAGGCGAACACGCGCCATTTGCCGGTAGCGCGATCGACTTCGAGCACGGCGGCGCGGTTGGTCTCGTTCTCCATGCCGTTTTCGCCGACATTGCTGTTGGAGCCGACGGTGGCATAGAGCTTCCTTCCATCGGGACTGGCAGTCAGATCCTTGGTCCAGTGATGATTGAGCGGGCCCGCGGGCAGGTCCGCAAGCTTGACGCCCGGAGCGGCAATCGTGGTGTCGCCGCTGTGGTAGGGAAATTTCATGATGGCATCGGAGCATGCGACATAGAAGTCTTCGCCGACCAACGCCATTCCGAATGGAGAATTCAGCCCTTCGAGAAAATGCGTCCTGATTTCGGCGATGCCATCGCCGTTGGCATCGCGCAACAAGGTGATGCGGTTGGCGCTCGGCGTATCGGCGCCCGCGCGAGTCATCACCATTTTCGTGATCCAGCCCTTGATGCCGCTGGTCTCCTCCGGCCGTTCCGGCGCATTCGTCTCGGCCACCAGCACGTCGCCATTGGGCAGAACGAAAAGCGTGCGCGGATGGTCGAGCCCGGCTGCAAAAGCGTTGACCGCCAAACCCTCCGCGGCCACCGGCTTGCCGCCCCCCGCCCATCCGATCGCCTTGGCGACATTGACCGTGGGAATGAGAGAACTTTCCGGCGCGGGCAGCGTCGGCGCCGGACCATAGGTTTGTCCGACAATGGCGGTGTCCTGCTCGTTGCAGCCGCCGAGAGGCAGCGCAAGAACCGCAACGCAGGTCGCAAGCCGAAGAGGGCAAAGCAAAATGGGTTTGCACATGGCTATTCCTCGCCTAACCTCGGCCAGCTCGAAAAACCAACAAGAAATCTGAACAGCATCTGGGAGCCAAAATGACCGGAACGCAAGAGGGGGCGCAGGGAGCAGAATGGCAGAGGTGGCGAAGCGTTGCCGAGCTCTATCACGCCTGTTTCACCGGTCTCATCCTCATGGTGGTGACGCGACGCGGAACGCAAGATGCGTGCGAGTTCGTATTCCGGGTCTTCCGCCGTCAGCAGCAGGAGCGCTTCCTCCCGGGTTTGCAAAAACTCGGTCTTGCCCATTTGCCGCCTGCGGTGGCGTCCGCGCAATATCATTATCTTTCCAACTGGATCGGCGGGGTTTGCGTCGAATACATGTACGAGTCGGATCGCAAGGCATGGATTCGCTATCCGCCGCCGCGCTGGATCTGGAAAGGCACCGCGATCTGTGGCGTGCCCGGCGAGGTTTCCCGTGCCATGCTGCGCGGCTGGCACGCCAACAATGGCGTTGCGCTCGGCAATCCAAGGCTTGGCTTTGTCTGTACCAAGCAGAGCGTGGACGGCCAGGATGGCTTGGAAGGTTACTACTTCGAATACGACCAGCCGATCGAGATCGACCAGCGCCTGGTGTTCGCGCGTCATCTCGAAGCGCCCGAGTTCGATCCCGCCACCGCACCGGCCTTGCCCGTCGCGCAATGGCCAAAGGCGAGACTTGAAAAAGCCTATCGAAATTACGCCATGGAATATGTGCGGACTGCGGTACCCGTCATGGTGCAGCTGTTCGGTCCGGACGATGCCGGCCACTTGCTGCGCCTGACGGGTAAACTGATCGGCATGCAGTATTTTGACGAGATCGCACGCGTCTTTTCCGCCGGCCGGGGAGATGCCGCTGAGTTCGCAGCGTTTCTGCGCGCGCTGTTCGAGGCCCAGGGCGATTTGGCAGAAATGGCGCGTCTCGCCGGCGCTTTTGAAATCAGGCAGCAGAGCTGGAAGCTGATGGCCGATGTCGCCGACTATCACCCGGCCTGTGCCAGCGTGTTGCTGGGATTATGCGAAGGGCTTGCCGCAGCTTGCGGGCGGCGCATCTCCGTCACTCTGCGCGCGGCCGAAGACAGCCGGCCGCCCTTTGTGTGGTCGATCGGCTAAGCACGGCGGCGCAGCTCATGAGTGTCGTCGGTGAACCTTGCGGCCGTGTCCGCCGCCGAAATTCGCCATCCGCATCAATTGCGGAATCATGCTCATCATGTTGGCGCCGCCGTTGCTGCCGAGCATGCCCATGATGTCGCCGCCGCCCATTCCCGTGCCATAGCCGTCGGGAACGAAGCCGCCTCCGCCGAAACCGCTGGGGATTCCGCCGCCACCGAGCATTCCGCCAAAGCCGCCGTTTTCCATCATACCGCTCATCATTGGGCCCATGGTCTGCATCAGCATGGCAAAGCGCCGCTTGCCCATCTTCGCCTTCATCATCTCGAGCATCGGCGCCATCTGGGTCATCATGTCGCCGCCACCTCCGCCAAAGCCAGCGATCTGAGCCTTCGCCGGCACCGACGCAAATGTCAGCAGCAGAAGCAGCGCTGCGCACGCCGCCTTGTGAGCTCGACTCATGGTTGACTCCTCATATGCGTTGCCCCGCACCAAGCGGAGCTGACAGGACGCACGGTGGAAACCCTGGGCGAACCGCCGTCTGGCTTCCGTGAGGAAGATCACATTGCCATAGCGTTTCCGAGCGAAGTGCATCGCGGTTAGCGTCAAGAAAACGCGTCGAAACAAAAGATCCGTGAGGCGCTAACTCCTCGCCAGTGTCTTCTGCATTGCTACCACCGCCAGATCAATCTGGCCGGCGATATAGGGCGCGATTTCGTCAGGCAACACGTCGACGATCCAGTTCACCCGCGCGTTTGTTTCGCCATCGGAGAATACTTGTACCGAAGCGCTGTAGTGCCTCACGCGTTCGCCGGCGATGGCGTAGACCAGCCGTCTGCGATTGTCGTCGCAATCGACCAACAGCTCGCGCGCGACCGTGCCGTTGTGGAAGGTCACGATACGCGCGTCGCCGTCGAGCTGCGTGTCGGTTACGAAGCCCGGCGCTAGTGCCGCCTATTTGAAGTTCCTGCACCATAAGCGGCAAATTCTGTCCAGGAACTTCAAATAGAAAAGCGGCACTAGAATCATAGGTTTGCTAGTGCCCATGACTTTTCGAAGTTCGTGAAAGGTGGGTGCGGCGATGGAACACGAACTTCGAAAAGTGGGCACTAGACGCGTGTGCACCGCGCCGAAGTCGCGCACGGCCGACCAGACGTCGTCGGGGTGCGCAGCAACCGGAATCTCTCGATGAATAGAGGCCATGGTTCAATCATCCACGATATCATCGCCTTGGGTTCTTGTCTGGGCATGACCCTTTGCGCAAACGCATTCGCGTGTGTCACGACGGAAAACCGGTTCCTGCTTTTCCGGGATCATGCTTCAGGTGCAAACCGCTTCGACATTGTTGCCGTCGGGATCGATCAGGAACGCTGCGAAATAGGTCGGGCTGTAATCGGTTCGCAGGCCGGCCCCGCCATTGTCACGCCCGCCGGCTTTCATTCCCTCGGCATGAAATTTCCGGATCGCGTCGTGTCCGCTTGCGCGGAACGCGATGTGGGCGCCGCCGACGGCTCCCTTGTGCGGATAGAGCCAAAGTGCCGGCTCGCCCTTTGGGCCGAAGCCGGCGCCATTCTCATCGCGGGAGTACAGGACATAGCCGAGCGGCGCCAGCGCCGCAGTATAGAAATGGACGCTGGCATCGAGATTGCCGACTTTTATTCCGATGTGGTCGTACATGGTGGTCTCCGGTTGATCGCGCGGATTTGAAAACGCGCTGGCCGAACCGACCCTAGTCAGTGCAGGGCGAGACGATCTTGGAGAATCTTGCGCTTTCCGCGCGCGGCCTGGCGGAAGGCGCGCGGGGAGACGCCGGCTGCGCGATGGAAGGTGCGCACGAAATTGGAGAGATCGCCAAATCCGACATCGTAGGCGACTTCGGTTATGGGAAGATCCTCGCGGGCGAGCAGCCGTGCCGCATGCCTGAGCCGGGAGCGCACGAGATATTGATGCGGCGTAACGCCGAGCACGCCTGCAAACAGGCGCAGGAAGTGGAACGGGCTGATGCCGGCCGCGCTCGCGGCATCGTCCAGATCGACCTGCCGGTGCGAGTTTTCCTCTATCCATTGCGCGGTTTCGACCGCGCGGCGGCGATCCCGCGCCTTGACTTGCACGGGCTTTCGCGACCGCCCCGATACGACTTCGACAAAGCGGCTTGCGAAAATATGCCCGATCTCGTCAAGGCCCATATCGCTGCGACCATCGACTGTGGCCTGGGCAAGCTCTCCGAGCACCATCAATTCGGGCAGCGGCGGCGCGGCGCCCACCCGCCACGCCTTCGGTTCGTCCCCGATCGTCTCGACCAGTTCCGGCGCCAGAAAAAACGAGAGGCACTCGTCGCCGCAGACGTGGTCGTGCGTGCAGAGATATTCGTCGCCGGGATAGCCGACCAGGATCGATCCCGTCACCAGCTCGAAGGTCCGGCCGCGGCAGCGGCAACCGAAGCTGCCCTTGCGCACATAGGAGACGGAGTGACTGCGATACTGTTCGACGAACGGCTTGTCGTCCGGTCCGGCGGTGCAACGGAAGTCGGACACCGAAATCAACCGGCGCTGTAGCAGGCTTGTCCTGATCATGGCAGAAAACTACCGAGGCAGGCGCGGCGGAGCAACCGGTAGCAGCACGTCGAACAAGGTTTTACTGCTTGGGGAGGCGGTTCCCTCGAGCGACAGCAGTCGGCGCTTTGAGATGATTCCGCCATACGGGGATATCCTGTCGGCGTAGCCGCCTCGTTCCAGCACGCGATGGCAGGGGACAATGATCATGAATGGATTGCGGGCAATCGCCTGCGCAACCGAATGCACGGCTCCGGATGCGCGCAACCTGGCCGCGATATCGGCGTAGGTAAGCGTTTTCCCGCGAGGTATTTCGCGCGTGATCTGGTACACGCGCTGGGAAAATGCGGGGATGCCCGTCATGTCGAGCGTGACGTCGGAGAAATCGGCGATCTCGCCACGCGAGAACGCAGCGATGGCTTCGATTGTCGGTTTGACGTTTGGCAGCGGGCGCGCTTCGCGGGCATCGGGAAAATGCCTGAACAGACGCTTCCGCGTTTCGATTTCGCGGGCCTCGGGAAGTTGCACGCCAACGATGCCGACATGGCTCCATGCAATGCCGCATCGTCCAATCGCCGTGTCGAAAACGGTGTACGCCCACCCAGACATACGTTTTTTCCCCCGCAACCAACATAGCACGGCCGCATCTGAAAAAATCGCGCTTCGGTAAATATGATCGGGGATTACTGCCGGCCTGGGCGTCGGCGAGGTCTACGGCGCAGCGCGGCCCGTCGCGGTTCCCTCGGCGCGTTTCCGGAGCCAGCGCCAGCTTGCAGCGACTGGGATATAATAGGCCAGATCGTACGCTAAGGCCTCAAAGCGCGGCATCAATATGCATTGTTTCCCGGAAGTCCAGCCGAAGATCCAGGCGATGCTGGCATACGTTGCTTCGGCACAATGATAGGTCCAGCCAAAATCGATTTGCAGCAGGATGGCGGCCAGGAACAGCATGTCCGAAACCGCGGCCAACCCGATCGGCGGCTCTGCCGCTCGTGCGACGCGGGTGTGAACCATCACGTGATAGATGCCGGCCGCCATGGCGAGCGGCACGAGAAACCAGCCCGCCGGCTCCGCAGCAATGAGTTTCAGGATCACGCCAATGATGGCGACCGCCCTCGCGAAGAAAACCATCGCCTACCCCCTCTTCAGTCCGGCTCTTCAGTCGGCGGTACAGTGCTACTTCTCCGTGCCATGTGCAAGAGCTGCAACCTACCAAATGAAATCAAATAATTAGCGCGCCTCCGGCCGACTTTTTCGTGCGTCATGCCTGATGACGCTCGCAACCCGCCATTCCTGTCGAATATTCGCGCCGTGCGCTGCCATTGGCACAATTTTAAGTTGTTGTCGCCTACGATGGCGGGCGAGTTCGCACAATGACAATACGCGGATCGAGTTGGTCGGCTGGCATTGAGACCGAGGCTGCGGTGGCACAAGTTTCTGTGGGCACGGACGCGAGCGCGGCCGAAGCCGGGATAACCGGCCAGTTGTGTGGTTACGTGATCACGCAGGTATTGCCGGCGCTGGCAGGACTGCTGATCGTCTGGCTGGCGCTTAAGCTGACGGATTTTTACTATGTTTACGCTTGGGCAAGCGCACATTTCGCGACCATCGCGCATTCCTTTGCTACCCATGGAATCATCGGCCTCCACGGCATACCCATCGAGAACTTCGACCCCCTGACGACCCAGCCCGACAACTATCTGCATTGGCCGCCGCTTTTCTTTTACGTCCTCGGCCTGGTTCAGCGCGCGTTTCCCGGCTCCATTCGGTCGATGCATCTGTTCATGGCGGCCATCGCCATCGCGAACGCGTTCGTAATGTGGGCGATCGCTTCGATGTTCTTCAAGCCGAGAGCGGCGGTTGTTTGCGGCAGCGCTTTCCTGCTGATGCCGGCGACGCTCCGCTACGGCCTGATCCTCGTGCCCGTTAATCTGGCCGTTCTTGAAGTTTCGGTGGCGCTGTTGTTCATGCTGCGCAGCCTCCCAGTCGCCGATGCCGCACGCGACAGATTATTGAATCTCGTTGTCAGCACGCTTGTCTTTTTCCTGGCTTGCACGACCTCCTGGGAATCCTTTCTCGCGTTGCCGGGATTGTTGCTCGCTTACGGCATTGATCGCCGATCGGAGATTTTGAGAGGGGTGTTTTGCTGGGCGATCGCGGCGATGGCGGCGGGCGCGGGTATGCTGGCGCTCTTCGCCTGGTCCGATCCTGCCTTCTTCAACGACCTGTGGTCCATCTTCACGTTTCGGCTGGGGTTGAGCGAGTATTTGCCGGACCCCGCGCGGATTCATCCGGTCGAAGGACAGCTGCAAACGCTCGACGGTGTGAACGTATTTTCGTCGCTGCCCAATTTCAATTTTTTCGAAGCCTACGTGGTGCGTACGGAGGCGTTTTGCGGTTCGCTCGGAATCGTCGGGCTGTTCACGCTGGCCTTGACCGCGATCCGCCGCCATCGGGACGTTCCCAACGACATCTTTGCGGTGCTCGTGGTCCCGCTCTGCACATTCTGGCTGGGATGGGCGGCCATCATGCAGGGCCACTACATCATCCATGAGTATCAGTTTGTCCTCGCCGGGCCGATCCTCGCGCTCGGCATCGCCTGTCTCTATTCGCTGCTCGGCGAGGCTATCGTTGCCTTGCGCGCGCCCGGGCTCCAGGAAAATCTCGCGCTGGCGATCAATCTTGGCTTGCCTTGTGCGCTGCTTCTTCTGGGCGTCTCCGCGGCGGCCGCCACGCTTCGTGGTGACGCCGAGGCATGGGACCTGGCCAACTTTGGCCGCAGCATCAAGGCTAACGTCCCGGCGGGCGCAATAGTCCTCACCAGCGAGACGAGCATGGTGCAGACCTATTACGCCGAGCGCCATGTCATCCGTGGCATCCCGGACGGCGCCTATCTGGAGAGCCGGCTCGGAATGATCGACGACATATGCCGCAGCTGCGATCTCTATCTTGCCGTCCGGCGACAGAGCGAGGCCAAGTTTCTCGACGTGCTCGATCGCATGCCGCCGACCTTCGAGGATGATCATTTCATCATCAAGAAAATCGGTACGGCTGAACATAAGCGTTAAACCATGGCGCAATCTGTTTCAGACAGGTCGCCGCGCCGTGAACGTGCCATCGCCGGCATGTCGAGACAAGCTTTGGGTGGTGCCCCTCCGTGACCAAGGACAACGGCAGAGCAGCGCAGTTGCAGACGACGACACTGGCCTACCTGGCCATGGCGCGCCTTGATCACAGCACCAAGCAGATATTCATCATCCCCGGCATCATGCTCGCCGTCCTGCTTCGGGGCGTCCACACCGACCAGCTCGGCGCTTCCATCGGGCTCGGCCTGATAACCGCGATAAGCGTTGCCTCCGCCAACTACGTCATCAACGAATGGATGGATCGGGAGTTTGACAAATTCCATCCGACGAAGGTCTGGCGCGCCGCCGTCCAGAACGAACTGGATATCAACATCGTTCTGATCGAATGGGCTGCCTTTCTTGCCGTCGGGCTCGCCTGCGCGTTTGCGAGCAGCAAGTCGATGTTCATGTTCGCGACCATCTTCGCCATCCAGGGTATCGTCTACAACGTTCCGCCACTTCGAACGAAAGACAAGGCGTATCTCGACGTCATCTCCGAATCCATCAACAACCCGCTACGCTTGATGATCGGATGGTCGATGGTCGATCCAACGACTTTGGCGCCCTCATCGGTCATCCTGATGTATTGGGCAGGTGGCGCCTTTCTGATGGCGGCGAAGCGGTTCTCGGAATTCCGTGAAATCGTTGCTTCCCACGGCAGGGAATTGCTGGAACGGTACAGGGCGAGCTTCGGCAGCTACTCGGAGAAGTCGCTCGCCGTCTCGTGCCTGGTCTACGCGCTTTGCTCCGTGTTCTTCCTGGCCATCTTCCTGATCAAGTACCGGATCGAATATCTGCTGACGGTGCCGATCGTCATTGCGCTCTTCGCGAAATATTTCGCGCTTTCGATGGACGCGGGATCGTCGGCACAAAAGCCGGAGAAGCTGTTCAACGAGAAGGGACTGATCATTCTGGCCGCACTGCTCGCCGCGGTCTTTTTCGCCACGACGTTCATCAACGTTCCGCAACTCGAACTTTTCACGACGCAACGCTATATCGAAGTTCAATAAATGCTGCTGGATTGGGCGCGTGTTCGTCTGGTTGTGTTCGATGTGGATGGCACGCTCTATCGGCAGCGCCAATTGCGGCTGAGGATGGCGCTGGACCTCCTGATGCACTCCGCGCTGAAGCGCGATCCAAAAATCATTGCCGTGCTTGTCGCGTATCGTCGTGTGCGAGAGCGGTTGGGCAACGGACAGGTCATTGATTTTGAAGACGCGCTGATCACACAGACCGCCGCGGCCACGGCCGTTTCTCAGGATGAAGTGCGCTCCGTCGTCTCCGAATGGATCGAGCGGAGGCCGCTTCGATACCTGGCCGCCTGCCGTTATCCAGGCTTGCCCCAATTGTTTGCGGGCTTGCGTCGCGGCGGAAAATCCATAGGGGTACTCTCGGATTATCCGGCGAAAGCAAAGCTCGACGCGTTAGGTTTGACCGCAGACCACGTCGTATTTGCAGGGGATGAGGGCATCGGCTTGCTGAAGCCCCATCCCCGAGGTCTTGAATTCCTGATGGCCGCGGCGGGCGTGGAGCCGCACGAGACCGTGGTCGTCGGAGACCGCGTCGATCGCGACGGTCTCGCTGCGCAACGGGCCGGCGCGCAAGCCCTGATCAGGTCTTCAAGGCCGATTGAGGGTTGGCAGGTCTTTGCCCGTTACGACGACGCCTTGTTCGCTCCCTTTCTTTGAAAAGGGTCGAGTTCTTTGAAAAGGGTCGAGCTTAAAGTTACGAGCCTTCCATGAAGACAAATCGGCTCTGGCTAAGGTCAACGGACGGCAGGGCTGCCCTTGGCTTCTGCTGGCGACCCATAAAGCGCGGCGATTGGGACCGGGCGGCATTCTTGCGGATCGGCACAAAAACGGTTCTGCTGCACCGAGGCCTGTCTTGCCGCGTTAGGCAAGAGCGTTCTATAAAATTCGATGTCGGGATAATCAGCCGACATGACGATGACACAATGGGAAGAGAGCAAAGTCGGGCTAAGATATATAAAAGTATTTGATTTTGCTGATGATTTCGCGGGCGTAGTTCAATGGCAGAACGGCAGCTTCCCAAGCTGCATACGAGGGTTCGATTCCCTTCGCCCGCTCCAGCACTTAGCAGAATTCAGATGATACGGTTTTGTCGGTGGTTTTGCAGGCTTTGTTCACTCTCTGGCCTCCAGCTTCCTTATCCTCGCTTTGATGGCGGCGCTGCGTCCGACATATCGGCGGATGATCGTCTCGACCGATTCCTCTTCCCAGGCCAGCGTCTCGGCGATTTCGCGCATGGTGAGCCCGGCGACGTAGAATTTCGTCGCTGCAGTTCCGCGGAGGTCGTTAAAATGCAAATCCCGCTCCGACATGCCGGCGTCGATCTTGGCCTTGTTGAAGGAACTGCCGAACCCGTCGGGTGTCCACGGCCGATGCCGGCTGTTGGTCAAAATCGTGGTCGCCCGCTTCGGGATGCGAGCGAGAACATCGCGAAGCGCACCATATAGCGGGATGATCGCCTCGCGGCGGTGCCGGCTCTTGCCGGTGGTGAGCACGACCGCGTCGTCGCCGACATGCGACCATGACAACCGCAGCAGGTCACTGAGCCGCAATCCGGAGTGGCCAGCCAGGTCGATGGCGTCGGCGATCTCGACTGAGCAGGTCCGTTTAATGTGCGCGATGTCGGAATCGGTCCAGATGATTTCGGAGCGGTCATTCTCGTAAAGGTGCTTGATGCCCTCGCAGGGATTGCCGGCGATCTTGCCTAGCGGGTCGACGGCGTGCGCGACGGCGCGCGATAGAACCTGCAGCGCATAATCAGCAGTGCGCGGCGTATCAGCCCATCGGTTGCGCCAGCGCCGGATTACTGGCCGAATCTTCTCGGGCCGATCGAACTGCGCAATGCTCAGATCACCGAAGTAATCGGTGATACGGTCGAGCCACTTGCCCCATTGCGCGCGCGTCGATTCCGCGAGCCTCTTGTACTCTCCGCTCGCCTTGTAGTGCGCGACCACGAAACGAAAGCGACTCTTGTCAGGCGTCCGACGCTGCTCGATCGCATCATTGTACGAGGCCATGAACTCCGGCGAACCCGGCTCGCCGCGAAGGGGCGGCCCACCACGCCATGCATAATAGTAGATGCGCCCTTTAGAGCGGACCTTCTTGATGCCCTTAAGATCAACCTTGACCATTGCGGTCCTCGAACTCGGCCAGTTCGCGATCCAGATCATCCTTGACGATTGAGGATTCGGGAGCCGCTGTGTTTTCGCCGGTGAAAACGGTGATCTTGCCGGACTTGTTGTCGGCTTCGATTGCCCGAACAGACAAGCCAGCCGCCACGGCTGCGCGCGCGAGGCGGGTAGCATCCCTCTGTTTGAAGGTTTGCGGGCCGCGGGACATCAGCCTACCCCAGCCTTCGCGTACCCGGTGGGTTCTTTGGCCGACAGGGCCGCAACAGGCATGTCTGCCGGCTCGAATGCCGCGAGGCCATTGGGCTGGAGTATGCGCCGGAACGGGACACTCTCGCGCTGGCGTCGCAGCGAAAGACTCCTGACCCCAAACTTGGAGGGTTCAAGTTTCCTCATGCTTGCACCCCGGCGTTCATCGGCAAAATTTCAGGCTCTGTCGCTAGGAGAACCTTGATTCCGCCGTCAGCAGTAACTTCAACGCCGACGGGGTTTTTACCGAGCTCCGCCATCACCTTGAAAAGGCGTCGTAGCTCGGACGGTCTAAACCGCCAGTTTGATTTTGACATGAAAACGCTGCCTTGGTTCGAATTGAGCCCAACCTTGCAGCAATTCATTTATCGGACACTGATTCAGCCCCAAAAGGGGGATTTTGCAATTATCCACACTTAGGAGATGATTTAGAACCGCTGCAAGATCGCCCCAACTTGTACTGCCGTCCACAGACCTCCTCGGGCTGTGGCCACGCCGCGAGCATTCAGAGTCCGCGCAACGGCGCGGTGTGATGTGACGCCGCCTGACTGAATTTCACGGATCACCGGCAAGACGTTCTTTGCAAACCTGTCGGCATTCGCCTTTACGCTGGCTGTCGCCCGCTGCCTAACATCGGCGAGACTTGGATTACCCAGCACTACGCCGCGGTCCTTGGCGGCCCTTAGGGCCTCGCGCGTACGCTCTGAGATCATCGTACGCTCCTTTTCGGCCAGGGCGGCATAGAGGTGGAGCATAAATGGATCCGCGTCAGCGCCCAGTTCTGCCACGATAAACGGGGTTTTGTGCGCCATCAGGCCGGAGATGAAATGGACGTCTCGGCTTAGGCGATCCAGCTTGGCGACGATCACGGGGCTCTTGCGCCTACGGGCCTCTGCCAAAGCGGCGGCAAGCTGTGGCCGGCGCGACATCGCGTCCGATCCCTTGCCGGTTTCGACCTCAATGAACTTGGCGGCGAGCTCAAAACCCTCTGCCTCAGCGAATTTCGTGATCGATGAAAGCTGGGCCTCCAACCCAAGTCCAGACCTGCCCTGTTTCGCTGTGCTGACCCGGATATACCCCACGATCGGCCGAGACATCGGTGAGCTCCCATGCTGTAAAGAAATTATACGTCCATTTAGGTCATTTACAAGGCAAATTTATCCAAGGACTGTGATTTATCGGCACTATCCGCAGCTCCCAATTTGAGGACCAATAGCTTTGATCTCTCGCTGACCTCGGAGATCGAAATGCGCACGTTCGTTACGTAACTTCGTCCGGCGCAGGGGCCGGCATTCGGAGGGCGAAGTAATGAAAAAGCTAGTTTTGACCTCGGCTTTTGCTTTAGCTCTTGTTCCTACGAACGTTAAAGCGATCACCGTTACCGATAATTTCTCACCCCCTTCGGCGCTCTGGAGCAATTCAATAGGCAATTGGACCGGTGGTGGCGGGAAATATTTCGCCCAAGCTCCGAGCAATGGCCCTGAAACTATTTCCGTCTTGCCGTATGTGTTTACGAATTCAAATCTCTCGGTCACAGTGACCGTGAATGACCTCAGCGATGGCGGTATAAGGCTTGATTCTGACGGCACGCAAAACAACGGCGTTGTGTTTGTTCTTGGCGGCAATGGCTACGGTGGTGGAAACCGAAGTGGCGGCGCGGGTAATTCGGCTTATTGGGCTGTCTGGCACAATGGCGTTTCACAGCAGTCTCTAAGCGAAGTCGATGGCGTATTTACACCGGGTGTGCGGAATGTGTTGCGGCGATCAGTTGAACCCGCCCCCAAAACCGGAAGTCGCCGCGTCATTCGATGACCTCATCGGCGATCGAGAGCAATCCGGATGAGAGAGTGAGACCAAGCAATTTGGCGGTCTTCAAATTGATGACCAGCGCGAATTTAGTCGGCTGAATGATCGGTAAATCGGCCGGCTTAGTGCCCTTGAGAATTCGACCGGCATAGACGCCCGCTTGGCGGTACATATCGGAGAGATCGACGCCGTAGCTTATCAGCCCGCCGGAAGCGGCAAACTCGCGCAAACTATACATCGTGGGTAACGCATGACGCTCAGCCAGGGCTACAAGTTTATCGCGGCGCGTGACGAAGAACGGATCGACGGCCACCACAAGAGCAGGAATGCTGTTCCGCGCAAAGGCTTCGAAAGCCGTATCGATCTCGGGATCTGTGCCGGCGTTCAAAACGTGAAGCTGAAGGCCGATGGAGCGGGCCGCCTCTTGCATGTCTCTTAATTGGCTTGCAGCCCCTGGATAAGACTGGTTCAGAAGGAAACCGAGCGTTGCCGCCTTCGGCACAATTTCGCGCAGTAGGCCTAACCGCTTGGCTTCCAAAGCGCCGTTCAGGAGACTGATCCCTGTCACATTGCCGCCGGGCCGGTTAAGGCTAGCGACGAGGCCACGTTCGACCGGATCATCGGTGAACAGCGAGACAATCGGTATCGTCGCGGTTGCGGCCTTGGCTGCTATGGAGGAATTTTCGCCGCCGACCGTAACGAGTGCGGTGACAGGCCGCCGTACGAGTTCGGCTGCCAGCACCGGCAGTCGGTCATACTCGCCCAACGCCCAGCGATATTCGACTACAACATTTCGGCCTTCGACGGCACCGGTTTCTGCCAATCCCCGACGGAACGCCTCCACAAGATGGGCGCTCTCATCGGGCGACCGCGCGCTCAAAAAGCCGATTGTTGGCAACGCCTGCGGTTGAGCGTGCGCAACCAGTGGCCAGAGCGCAGCCCCGCCTGCCAGCGCAATGAACTCGCGGCGTCCCATGTGTGCCCTCTGAGAACTCAGCCTGTCGGATGCCGAATTTAGCACGCTGCGACTGTCAGCGAGTGGAAAAAGGTACGCGCACCGCGACCAATTCTCTGCCGCAATGTCCGTGCCAGATCAATCGTGTCACTTTGACCGTGCGCCGATCACTTCCGGTCTTCCCCGATCAGCGGACATTCTCAGTCGGCATGTCGCAAATGTGCCATTACCGGAAGTCGGCGCGCTTCATTCAATCACCTCATCGGCGCGGGCGAGCAGCTTCGGCGGAACCGTGAGACCGAGCGTCCTGGCCGTCTTCATGTTGATCACTAGCTCGAATTTTGTCGGTTGCTCGACCGGAATATCTCCTGGCTTTGTGCCGCGCAGAATTTTATCCACATAGTCTGCCGCGCGTCGGAACCGTTCCGTGTAGCTTGGTCCATAGGACAGCAGCGCGCCGGCCTTTACAAAATCGCTGGTACTAAAAATTGTCGGCAGCTCCGCGCGAAGTGCAGATGTCACGATAGCTGTCTGGTTGGCAACCATCGGCCGATTAGAGAAGCAGACATCTCGGATCGGCAGCTTCGTGCCAATTCCGGAAGTTGCGACCTTATTCGGTCACCTCGTCGGCGCGCTGTTGGAGCAGCGCCGGGACGTCCAAGCCGAGCGCCTTCGCAGCTTTGAGATTGATGGTCAGCACGAAATTAACTGGGGCTTGGACGGGAAGGTCGCTCGGCTTCTCGCCCTTGAGAATGCGATCGGCGTATTGTGCCGCGCGCCGAAAATTATCAATCGGTAGAGGTCCGTACGACAACAGGCACCCGACTTCAGCATAGAAGTGGAGCGGACAGACGGCAGGGAGGCGGTAGCGAGCCGCCAGCATTGTGATTTCCGCGCGATGGGCGTCATTGAAGGTATCCGGCATGACGATAAGACCGCCATTGGGATCGCGTGCGTGGTTGGCAATTACGGATTCAAGTTCAGACGTGTCACGAACCGGCAATGCGATCGCCTCAACTGCGAGGGGCGCAGCAGCGGCTCTGAAGGGCTTCAGATAATATTCGGCATATGTCGCTGTCGCTGGGCTAAACAAGAGCGCGACCCGGGTGACGCGCGGTGCAATCTCATGGAGCAGCTCCAGCCACTTGCCGGCCATCGTCGGCTCCATAACCATGAAACCTGTGACGTTGCCACCCGGATGCGGAAAGCTCGCCACCAGGCCGCTGCCGACCGGGTCGGAGACGAACGCAAATATGATGGGGATGGTGCGTGTTTGCTTCTGCAGCGCAACCGAAGCGGTTGTGGTGTGCCCAAGAAGAAGGTCGGGCTGCAGCCCGACGAGTTCCTTCGCGAACCGCTGCATCTCCTCCACGTTGCCGGCTGAGGTGAAGCGAATATCTAGCCGAACGTTTCGGCCTTCAGTCCACCCGAGCTTTTGAAGTCCTTCCCGGAACGCTGTGAGGAAGGCCTGTGCGTCGGGGTCGGTCTCGGGGTACGACATCAGCACCCCAATCCGCCGCATCCCGCCAGACCGTTGTGCGTGCGCGGTCAGCGACCCCATCACCATCGTGCTGCCGAGAAGTGTGATGAAGGTGCGACGCCGCATGTGCCCGCCTTGAGAACACCCTCGCCTGATGCCTAAAGCTTAGCACTTTGCGGACTAGTGGCGAGTGAGAATTGGCATATAACGGCCTCAGACCTCGATTAGGTTCGATGTCCGAAGTGGGTCCAGACTGTGTGGAA
>CAWFZL010000030.1:0-145610 GCA_963820275.1 uncultured Alphaproteobacteria bacterium | reverse complement strand
ATGATGTCCGAATGTCCGCCAATATATTTGGTCGCGGCCTGTATGCTGATGTCCACGCCCTGTTCCAGCGAGCGGTGAAACAGCGGAGTTGCCCATGTATTGTCGTCGATCACGATGGCGCCGCGGGAATGAGCGATGGCGGCGATAGCCGGGATATCGGGCATTTCAAACGACTGCGATCCGGGGGCCTCGAGGAACACCGCCTTGGTGTTGGATTTGAACAGCTCGTCGACACCCGAGCCGATCAACGGATCGAAATAGGTGGTTTCGATTCCGTTATTCAGTCAGCAAGCCGTCGCAGAATTTGCGCGACGGAAAGTAGACATTGTCGCACATCAGCAGATGATCGCCTGATCTCAGGACTGACAGCAGCGTCGTGGTGATCGCCGACAGCCCTGAGGGCGCGATGCCGACGCCGGCGCATTGCGGGCCTTCAAGCTCCATCAGCGCTTCCTGCAAGGCCCTGGTAGTCGGAGTTCCGTGGCGGCCATAGCGGAACTCGCCGCGGTGGGCGCGCAGATCGTCCGCGGTCGGATAGAGCACGGTGGAACCGTGCACGACGGGCGGATTGACAAAGCCCTTCTGCACCTTTGCATCTCGGCCCGCAGTCACCAGCTGCGTTTCCACCTTCAGCGGGGTGATCCGTCGGTCGTCTCCTGGAGCGCTCATGGTTTCATCGCCCGAATTCAGTTTGTCGGCAGCCCTCGCTGCCTTGATGTCCACCAAAGCAGCCGCAGGATGGTTAATAGCAGGAGAGGGAAGACAGCCGTCAACCCCTTGACCCGGACCTTCAGCCGTTCTGTGATGCCCGCCAACGTTTTCGTCGCTGCTGTTGAGGGGCTGCCGCGACCATCAATTCACCGCTGAGCCGGATGTCGGGCAACCTGCCCGTTCGGGCCGGCATTTTGCAATGGTGGATCATTCGGTTGGCCCATCTGTGAGGGCGATGATAAGAAACCGTGCCGGAACGACCCTTGAAAGGCTTTGCCATGAAACGCGCAAATCTCGTCTTTTTCCTCGCTCTTGCTGCGGGTCTTTGGGACCAGGCTGCGACCGCGCAGACACTCAAGACGGTCAAGGACCGCGGCATGTTGTCCTGTGGCGTAAGCCAGGGGTTACCGGGGTTTTCTTCGCCCGACGACAAGGGCAACTGGACCGGGCTGGATGTCGACGTCTGTCGCGCGATTGCTGCAGCCATTTTCAACGATCCGACCAAGGTCAAGTTCGTGCCCTTGTCGGCCAAGGATCGTTTCACGGCCCTGCAATCCGGCGAGATCGACGTTCTCTCGCGCAACACGACCTGGACATTGTCCCGCGACACTACGCTCGGCGCCAATTTCACCGGCGTGACCTATTACGACGGCCAGGGCTTCCTTGTGAAAAAATCACTGAAGGTGAATTCTGCGCTCGAGTTGAACAATGCCTCGGTTTGCGTGCAAACAGGCACCACCACCGAGCAGAATCTCGCCGACTACTTCAAGGGCAACAACATGAAGTACGAGGTGATCGCGTTCGGCACCGCCGACGAAACCGTCAAGGCGTATGAATCCGGACGTTGTGACGTCTTCACTACCGATGTTTCGGGGCTCTACGCCGAGCGCTTGAAGCTGGCGAATCCGGCCGATCACACCGTGCTTCCCGAAGTGATCTCCAAGGAGCCGCTCGGCCCGATGGTGCGCCATGGCGACGACCAATGGTTCGACATTGTCAAATGGGTGCTTTTTGCGATGGTTGATGCGGAAGAACTCGGCGTCACCCAGAAGAATGTCGACGAGATGGCCAAATCCGACAAACCGGAGCTCAGGCGCGCATTGGGCGCCGACGGCAATCTCGGCGAGCAGCTCGGCCTCACCAAGGATTGGGTCATACGCATCGTCAAGGAGGTCGGCAACTATGGCGAGACCTTTGATCGCAATGTGGGCGCGGGGTCGAAACTCGGGATTGCCCGCGGATTGAACCAGCTCTGGAGCAAGGGTGGAATTCAGTACGCGCCGCCGATCCGCTGATCGCGGGTTGCCGCTGCGATGAACAGTGAGCCCCGAAAACCCCCGCCGCAGTTCCTGTTCAAGCTTAAGCGCGCGCTTGGTGGTGGGGCGGGATGGGGCGGCTTCGTACTCCAGCTACTGTTTGCAGCCGTGCTCGCCTGGCTCGCCTGCGAGATCGCCGCCAACGCCAGCGAGAATTTGAAGGCGCAGCGGATCACCGCGGGCTTTGCCTTCTTGGCAAATACGGCCGGATTTGACGTCAGCCAAAGTCTCATTCCGTATTCGGGATCCGACACCTATACGCGGGTTTTTCTGGTCGGCCTGCTCAACACATTGCTGGTTTCGGTGATCGGCATTTTCTTCGCCACCTTGATCGGGTTTTTCGTTGCGCTGGGGCGGTTGTCGCCCAACTGGCTGCTGGCGCGAATTTCCACGGGTTACGTCGAAATCGTGCGCAATCTGCCGCTGCTCTTTCAGATCCTGTTCTGGTATCTCGCAGTGCTGGCAGCGCTCCCCGGCCCACGGCAAAGCATCGCGCTGTTCGGCGCCTTCTTTCTGAGCAATCGCGGCCTGATCATTCCGAAGCCGATTGGCGAGCCGGGCCTCGGGCTCTTCGTCCTGGCCAGCTTCCTTGCGATCGTCGTTTCTGCAGGTTTATGGCGCTATTCGCGCCGCCAGCTTTTTGAGAACGGAAAGGTAGTCAGGGTCTGGCCCTACATCGTCTCTTTGATGACCGGCCTGCCGCTTGCCAGCGTGATGATCTCCGGCGTTCCGGTGTCGCTCGAAATACCGGTTCTCAGGGGCTTCAATTTTACCGGGGGAGCGCGAATTATTCCCGAATTCGTGGCGCTGACATTGGCTCTTTCGATCTACACCGCGGCCTTTATCGCCGAGATCGTTCGCGCCGGCATTCTCGCCGTTCACAAGGGGCAAATGGAGGCGGGCGCTTCGCTCGGATTGCAGCGCGGCCCGGTGCTTCGGTTGATCGTGATTCCGCAGGCATTGCGCGTCATTCTGCCGCCGTTGACAAACCAGTATCTGAACCTGACCAAAAACTCATCGCTTGCGGTGGCGATCGGCTATCCTGATCTAGTTTCGGTCTTTGCAGGCACGACCTTGAGCCAGACCGGGCAGGCGATCGAAATCATCGGCATTACCATGGGTGTCTATCTACTGATCTCTCTGGTGACGAGCGCAATCATGAGTTTTTACGGGTGGCGGCTGGAACGGAGCATGGGCTGATGAACCAGACCATGGCTTGCGCGTTCGTTCGGCGGGAACTCGTCCCCGAGCGTCCTGCGCCGGTAAGGACGAGCGGATTTATCGGCTTCCTGCGGAACCGGCTTTTTAACTCGCCGACCAATATCCTGATCACGATCGCGAGTGCCTTGCTGTTGTGGTTCGTCGTCGTGCCCGCGATCAAGTTCCTGCTGGTCGATGCGGTCTGGAGCGGAAACGATCGCTCCGCCTGTCTGTCCGAAAATGTGGGACATTCCGTGGGCGCCTGTTGGCCCTTCATCGAAGCCAAATTCAGCCAATTCATCTACGGCTTTTATCCGGAGCCGGAGCGCTGGCGAGTGAACTTGACATTCTTCCTGGCTGCGATCCTTCTGCTGCCATTGCTGATCCCGCGGCTGCCTGCCAAAGGAACCAACGCCGCGCTGTTTTTCTTCGCGTTTCCTGCTGTCGGCTTTTTCCTGCTCCATGGCGGCGGGCTCGATGGCTTCTGTGTCAGTTGGATCGCCGGCGTCTTGTCCGGCTTTGCCAGCAGCATCGCCGAGGCCGGCTCCGCCCTGTTGCGCGCGGGAGCGTCGTTAAGCGGATCTGCTGCGATCGCGGGGGCCATGCTGAAGGCTTTCGGATGGATCGTCGCTGACCTCGGCGTGTTACTTGGCTACCTGCTGACGCCGCTGACATGGCTGCGCGATCGGATACAGATGGCGGACCGTCCGGTCTGGATCGATCTTGCGCTTACGGCTGCGATTGTGTCGATCCTGACGTTTTGGCTGACCGGCGGCGTTCGCGCGGGCTTGCGTCCCCTGGCGGGCAGCCTCGTGACGTTCGCCGGTCTTGCGGCTATTGTCGCGCTGCTGGGGCTGGACAAAGGCGGATTGCCCGTGGTCGACACGCGGCTTTGGGGCGGACTTCTGGTGACTTTGGTGGTGGCGGTTACGGGTATCGTCGCATCGATGCCGGTCGGCATTGCGCTCGCGCTCGGCCGCCGTTCGACGATCCCGCTGATCCGGATTTTTTCGACCGCCTTTATCGAGGTCTGGCGCGGCGTACCGCTGATCACGGTGCTTTTTTTCGCGACCTATATGCTTCCGCTGTTCGTGCCGACGGGCTTCAGCGTCGACGGATTGATGCGGGCGCTGATAGGAATCGCGCTGTTTGCCGGCGCCTATCAGGCCGAGGTCGTTCGGGGTGGCTTGCAGGCTATACCTCGCGGACAGGAAGAAGCCGCCGGCGCGCTCGGGCTATCCTGGTGGAAGACGACGGCCCTGATCGTGATGCCTCAAGCCTTGCGCCACGTCATACCAGGGCTCGTCAACAGCTTCATCGGGCTGTTCAAGGACACCTCTCTGGTTTCCATTGTTGCTCTTTTCGACTTGCTCGGCCAGCTTCGAGCATCCTTCAGCGATCCGGCCTGGGCGACGCCGACCACGCTTTTTACGGGTTTTGCCTTCACGGGAATGATCTATTTCACCTTCTGTTTTGGCATGTCCCGCTATTCGCTGTTCGTCGAGAACAGGCTCAACGCCCACCGCCGCACCTGAGTGAACACCATGACCGCAAATTCGATAGTCAGCATTGCCGGCCTCAACAAATGGTATGGCGATTTTCATGTTCTTCGCGACATCGACATGGATGTGGCGAAGGGTGAGCGCATCGTGATCTGCGGTCCGTCGGGATCGGGAAAATCGACGTTGATCCGCTGTATCAACGCGCTTGAGGAATTTCAGGAAGGCCGGATCGTCGTCGACGGAATCGAACTTGGACCCAGCCTGCGACGTGTCGACGAAGTCCGGCGGGAAGTCGGCATGGTCTTCCAGAGCTTCAATCTTTTTCCGCACCTGACCGTGCTCGAGAACTGCACGCTCGCGCCGATCTGGGTCCGCAACATTCCAAAAAAGGACGCGGAAGCAACCGCGATGAAATATCTGGACCGGGTGAAGATTCCGCATCAGGCCAATAAATACCCCGGTCAGATGTCGGGCGGTCAGCAGCAGCGGGTGGCCATTGCGCGCGCGCTGAGTATGAACCCCAAGGTCATGCTGTTCGATGAGCCGACTTCCGCGCTCGATCCCGAAATGGTCAAGGAGGTGCTGGACACCATGGTTGACCTTGCCAATGAAGGCATGACCATGCTCGTGGTGACCCACGAAATGGGTTTTGCGAGGGAAGTGGCCGATCGCGTCGTCTTCATGGATGCCGGGCAGATCATCGAGGCCAATACGCCGGCAGATTTCTTTGCCAATCCGCAGCACGCAAGAACCAGGCTCTTCCTCAGCCAGATCCTGCGCTAGCTCTCAGGTGACATCAGCCGCCGGGCTGGAGCATCGACATCAGACCTTCTCGAAGGGTATTTCGATTTTGCTCTGCCTTTCCAGCCATTGCGGAACCGGCAGGTTCTTCGAGCGCATGAATTGCGGATTGAAGAGCTTGGACTGGTAGCGGTTTCCGGAATCGCAGAGCACGGTTACGATGGTCTTGCCGGGTCCAAGTTGCCTTGCGAGCCGGATCGCACCGGCAACGTTGATGCCGGTCGAGCCGCCGAGGCACAAGCCTTCGTGTTCGAGAAGCTCGTAGATGATCGGGACTGCTTCCTCATCCGGGATGAGATAGGCCTCATCCACCCTGGCCTGCTCGATGATGGGCGTGACGCGGCCAAGGCCTATTCCTTCGGTGATCGAGCCGCCCGGCGTCGCCCTGGCTTCGCCATGCTTGAAAAGTTCGTACATCGCAGCCCCGCGCGGATCGGCGCAACCGATCACGATGTCCTTGTTCCGTTCCTTCAGGAACACACCGGTGCCTGCGAGCGTTCCACCCGATCCGACCGAGCAGATGAATCCGTCGATCTTGCCGTCGGTCTGCCGCCAGATTTCCGGACCGGTCGACTCATAATGCGCTTTCGAGTTGTCCAGATTGTTCCACTGATCGGCAAACAATACGCCATTCGGCTCGCCCTTGCGCAGCCGATCGGCCAGGCGCCTTCCGATGTGCTGATAGTTGTTGGCATTGGCATAGGGTAGCGCCGGCACTTCGACCAGCTCCGCGCCGTAAAGGCGGAGCATGTCCTTCTTTTCCTGGCTCTGGGTTTCCGGAATGACGATCAGTGTCCGGTAACCGCGCGCGTTCGCCACGACTGCGAGGCCAATTCCGGTATTGCCCGCCGTTGCTTCCACCACCAGTCCGCCCGGCTGGAGTTCTCCCCGCTTCTCGGCTTCGAGGATCATCCACTTGCCGGCGCGATCCTTGACGGACTGACCAGGATTCATGAACTCGGCCTTGCCGAGGATCGTGCAGCCGGTCAGCTCCGATGCCCGCTTCAGCTTGATGAGCGGGGTATTCCCGATCGCTTCGACAACGTCACGAAAGATATTCATGTGCACAAATCTTGTCAGTCTGCCGCAAATTACGGCAATGGTCCCCGACGCGCCAAAAGTGGATGCCGGTTGCTCCGTCGCGAGGCCAAACCGCTCACACTTGGCGGGTCATGCGCGGGCGCGGTCAGCAAAAGTGGAAGCCGGTTTTGCGTCCGACCGCGCTCTAATTTTAAATAAGGGCGCATGACCACCGCGCAAAGGCCTTGGCCTTTGTCGCGAGGCCAAACCGCTCACACTTTGACGGGTCATGCGCGGGCGCGGTCAGCAAAAGTGGAAGCCGGTTTTGCGTCAGATCGCTTCAATTCAGATAAGGGCGGATGGTCTCTGCGCAAAGACCAGTTCTCTCGCACGATGGCGCTCGCGGGTCACCAAAGTGCAAACGGTTCTTTCGTCTTATTGTGGGTTTTGTGCGTTGCGACCTAGTGGGATTTCGCAAAAACCACCTGGCGGACGTCGATATTCCCCGACAGAAATCCGGCTTCGCAATAGGCTAGGTAATACTCCCACAGCCGACGGAACCGATCGTCGAACCCGAGCGGGGTCAGGCTCGGCCATGCGGCGCGGAAGTTATTTCGCCAGCTCGCGAGGGTCTTGACATAATCTTCCCCAAAAATCCGCTCACCTATGACAGGGACTCCGAACCGCTCGCCGAGCGATTTGAGTATCTGAGGTGAGGGCAACATCCCGCCGGGAAAAACATAACGCTGAATAAAATCGACTTCGCGTCTGTAGGTCTGGAACAGGCGATCCTGAATGGTGATGGCCTGGACGCCGGCGAGGCCGCCGGGCAGGAGGCGGTCGCGCAGTTGTGAAAAAAAGCTGGGCCAGAACTGCTCGCCTACCGCCTCAATCATTTCAATCGAAACAATTCGATCGTAGGCGTCGCGTTCGTCGCGGTAATCCTTGAGCCGGATCTCGATATGGTCACCAAGACCCGCAGCCTGGATTCGGGCTTGCGCAAAGTCGCGTTGTTCCCTGCTGATGGTCAATCCCACGACCTTCGCGCCAAAGGTCTTCGCTGCATATTCGGCGAAGCCGCCCCAGCCGCAGCCGATCTCCAGGAGCCTCTGGCCAGGCCGGAGATCGATCGCCTCGGCAAGCCTTCGATATTTGTTGGTTTGGGCCGCGGCCAAATCTGCCGTGCCGTCCTCGAACAGTGCCGAGGAATAGGTCATGCTGGAATCGAGCCAGGCCGAATAGAAGGTGTTGCCGATGTCGTAGTGCCGGTAGATGTTTCGTCTGGCCTGTCGCCTGGTGTTGCGGTTGAACCAGTGCCTGACGATCTGAAACGTGCGTACCAGCGGCTTGCCGATTTCCATCGTCTTCATCCAATCCTGATTGACGCAGAACAGATAGAGGAATTGAACGAGGTCAGGCGTGTCCCATTCGCCTCGCAAATAGGCCTCGGCGATGCCGATATCCCCGCTGCGGAGCAGCCGGGACGCGAAGCTGTATTTGAAGACTTTCATGATGGCGGCAGGCCCCGGCCCGTTGTCACCGAGCCTGACTGTGCGGCCGTCCGGCAGCGTGACGTCGAGACAGCCGTAGCGCAGCCTTGAGCCGAAGCCGAGTGCCAACCGCGCCATGCGGGGCAGTTCCGGCAACAGGTCGTCGACTGTTTCCAGCGTGACTGGAATCACCTCGGGCATGGTCGATCGCCCTCGCTTCACCTTCCGTTGCGGGCAGACGATAGCAGGAAAGTATAATCGTCGGTTCCCTGTCTAGCCAAGCCGCTATTCACGGTCATCCTCTGAGGCGGCATCACCCGTAGCCCCTCGGCGAGCCAAGGCCGCGGAGCCCTCCCAGCGGATGTCGGCGGCGAAAGGCGGGGCTTCGGGGTTGTTGAAGCATATCGCTGAGCCGCGTATAGCGGTGCGATGTCGAAACAATCCGCGGCCGACGCCGGTGGGATAGAGGCGATACCGGATTGTCCGCGTTGCCACAAACCGATGCCCTTGTGCGTGTGCGACGGGATTACGCCTATCCAAAACCGCATCTCGGTGTTGATCCTGCAGCATCCGCAGGAGCAGGACAGGGCGCTGGGCACCGCGCGGCTCACCGCGATGCATTTCTCAAATGCCGTCTTGAAGATCGGGTTGTCATGGCCAAGCCTGACCAAAGCGCTGGGGCGACCGGTGGCCGATTCCTCGCGCTGGGCGGTGCTCTATCTGGGGTCGGCAAAAGTAGCCGATCTTCCCACTACGAACGATATCGTGGCCATCAACCGCAAGGGCGAGATGGAGGATGACCAGGAAGGTGTTCTGAAGAATATCGAAGGCATCGTCCTTCTCGATGGTACCTGGAGCCAGGCCAAGGCGTTATGGTGGCGAAATCCATGGATGCTCAGATGCCAGCGGGTGATCCTTGGGCCGTCGAGACCTTCGCGATATGGGAAGCTGCGCCGCGAGCCGCGCCGCGATGGCCTGTCCACCATCGAGGCGGCCGCACTGCTACTCTCCACACTCGAAAGGCGGCCTGACATTGCCGCGACGCTGCATGCCAGTTTCGAGCGCTTGCTGGCGAAATACCGCGAAATCCAGGGGGAGCACGCCGAACTCGTTCCGAAACCGCAGCCGAGGCGGTACCATCGCCGTCGCAGGCGCGCCCAATAGCAACTCGACCGGTAAGTCGAATAAACTTGCCAGCGTATTGACCTCGGCCCGCCCAACTCTCGTCGTACTGCACGGCTCTGTTACAGAACAGGAGTGGAGAAAATTCATGAGGATGTTTGCGATTGGAATACTAACTCTCGCTTCCCTGGGCACGGCTAACGCCGCAGGTGGATGCGGCCCCGGCTGCCACAGCACCATGAGCGGCGCGTGCGTCGTGGATGGCTGGGGTACTGGCGCGGCCGTATGGAACGAATGCCCTGCCGGGGCTCGGCCCCGTCCCCCATGTTACTATCCCTACGTCTGGCGCAAGCGCTACAACGCCTGTTTTGCTTCCAATTGAAATAGGCGGTCGCCGCCGGGCCTTGTGCCGTAGTCGCGTGAACTGGAAGGATTTGAAGACGCGCCCCGAAATTCGCGGTGTTCGGGGAATGTGGGCACAAAAAATGGCCCCGGCCTGCGTCGCACCGGGGCCAAAGGAGTTGTCCCCCCATGGCAAGGAGGCTTTCGAGGAGGGATGTCGAGAGCTTGGCCGGCCGATGTTGGCCCTCTTGCGTCATTCCGGAGGGGCAAAGGAACTAGTCTGGATGCGCCGCCCCCGTGGGCCTCGGCATCATTCGGTGCACGGCCGCGGCTCTCGCCTGGTTCAGTTTGCCCTGCTCGTTTGATTGTCCCTCTTGGCTAACGGCTTGCCAGTCTTGCGGTTGATCAGGTGGACCTTGGCGCAAGCTGGACACGCAACGACCTCATACTCGTTCTCGTCAATATTCTCGTCGTCATCCAGCCAATGCCGGACGCTCAAGTCGGTCATCGGGCAAATGAAGATGACTCCGGCCATCTGGTCTTGCCTCGGTTTTTGACGCACGGCCCCGCTTCGACTGGCGCGCGAAGGCGGGGCCGTGCCGGCCACGGGGTGCAGGCGGGGGCGGCCCACCTGCAGGGGTACTTGTGTGGCCCGTCGCTCAACTCCGACGCATGTGGATGGTTCCTATACGGAACACCGGCGGCCGCGGCAAACGAGAGAAAGTTTTAACGAGCCGGCGACGGAGGGGGTTTGCGGGATTGACCCGCTGCACGCGGCAATATAATGCCTCGCTGCCGGCCGGCGCCGCCGTCACGGCAGGGCAAACCCCCGGGGAGTTTTACCGCTGTTTGCGTGCGTTTCCTGCCTTGTGGCGGGTCAGAAGGGAATGAAGAAAATTCTGTCTGCCTGTTGATTTTCCGCGTATTTTTCCAATTGGGGCCACGTGGCGGAGTGGTTACGCAGCGGTCTGCAAAACCGTTTACACCAGTTCAATTCTGGTCGTGGCCTCCACAACAACCTGCCGGTGATTACGGTTGCCTCTTTTCGCCGCTCCCAAGGCGGCGTCGCATGTAACGTATCTCTAGGCAGACATCGGCGGTCCGCGATCGGTCGGGACCGTCGCGGAGCTCGCGCGATCGGCCACGCACTTATCCTTCGATTACCAGTGTCTGCTTGAGCGCGGTTCCGGGCTTTTCGAACCCGTTCATTTTCATCCGAATTCGTTCCCAGCAGCGATCGAGCAACTCTCGCCGCTTACGGACAAAGAGAAAATGTATTCTTTTCGACCCAACATTGGGCCGGGTCCGTTACAGACCAAGTGGCTGGGGGGATCGCGATGCGGGCGCTTTCGATGCCGCAGTTGCTTTTATGAACGGCCCCGGCACGGAGGGCCGGGGCCGTTCACATGACGTATCCGAGCGGAGCTGACATCGCCCGGTACGTTCAGCCAAAGGGAATCACCGGGATTCCACCTAAGGCCGCACGCTGAACGCTCTATAGCTTCCAACAAGGCAGCGCATCAGCGAACGTCGTTCGACTAGCTAAATTAAATTTTAGCCGTTCGGGACCGCATGCCAGCGCTCCCAACGCGGTTTAAATCTTCGAGGAACGGGCGTCGCGACAGGCGGTTGGAGGAGAAAACCGATGAACAAAATGAAAGGACCCAGCGCTGTCATTGTTCTTTCTATTATTCTTTCCGCTGGCGTTCCTCTTTTCTTCGCCCAGGGAGTTTCAAAACCAATAGCCGGGCATATGCACCACGCTCGGGTCCATGATCGCAAAGACGATTGGGGAGTTGGCGGCAAGCCGGCCCATGCCGTTCCACGAACTCTCGATCGAAGGGACCCGTCGAGGCCAGGCGGCCTTGATCCCTCGTTCAACCCTCCCCCGACCTGAAGGCGCTGTTCGCAACGATCGGGGTAGGGGCGCGAGCTGCACCCAGGTTTTCCGGGCACGCCGAGCCTCCGATCGCTGCGCCGTGATCGCACGGCGACAATCAGACCGCGACAGAGCACAATTCCAGTGGGAAGCGACGTTGTTCGTGCGGATCGCAAGACACCTTTGGAGGTTCATTAACGCCCAAGCAGTGAGAGACCTGGATCATTTCAGG
Source organism: uncultured Alphaproteobacteria bacterium (assembly GCA_963820275.1). Taxonomy (GTDB): domain Bacteria; phylum Pseudomonadota; class Alphaproteobacteria; order Rhizobiales; family Xanthobacteraceae; genus Bradyrhizobium. The sequence goes on along the minus strand of CAWFZL010000030.1, from coordinate 133,995 downwards.
CCGGCCCATGACTTGCAGAATGCCGCTTGGTCCGCGCGCGAGATGCGGTCTTGATTTGGGTCAAGCGGCGGCTCTGCACGCGCGATAGCCTCACAAATCTCTCGGACCGAGCAATTCATGTTCACGATCGGCTATCTGGTCATCGTTGGGCTGGCGCTGATACTGGTGGCCCAAGGCCATCGGTGGAGTGGCATAACGTCGGCTCGTTCCGTGCGGGAAGTATTTTTCGTCGCCGCGATCCTGCTTGGCATTGCCTGTTTCGAGGCGGCGCTGCGCATATCTTTGGAATACTATTGGTTTGCCGAGCTCGGAAAAACCGACCGCTTCCTGCTGGCGCTGAAATATCGCTCCGCAATCTTCATTGGGGTTTTCCTGCTCGTGGGCTGGTTCGTGGGAGCGAACCTGCGTGCGTTGTGCCGCTCCCTTCCGCTTTTCAACATTGCAGCGCCGTGGATCGCGGCGTTGGTTTTTTCGACTGCGCTCGCTTCGATGGCAACGTCGCTCTGGGTCCCGCTTATGGGTTATCTCGGAGCCGCCTCAACCGGCAGCGTCGATCCGGTGTTCGGCATGGATCTGTCCTTTTATCTGCTGCAGCTTCCACTCTATCGGTATGCGGTCGGTGGCCTGATCGCCATCTTGATCTTCACGCTCGCGATCTGGGCCGTCGCAACTTTTCTTTTTGGTTCGGTGCCGGGGCAAGCTTCGGGGATAGTCATGCGCGGGGGTGCATCCGTGCGTCTGGAAGATATTGTTGAGGAGGCGAAGAGAAGTGTAGCCGGCCCGGCTTCAATGGTTTCAAATCGAAGGGGCATGGCGCTCGCGGCGCTTCTCTGCTTCCTTCTGGCCTTGAGCCAACTGCTCGATCGATATGACCTGGTCATCGACGGCCACTCCAAGGTCCTCGCGGGTGCATCGTATGGCGACGTGCATTTCTGGATACCCGCCTATTATCTGACGATTGCAGCCTGGCTGGCGCTTGCCTGTCTGCTGGCCGCCAACGCTCTCATACCCCGCCTGGGCGTCTGGTTTCAGTCGCGTCCTGCGCGCTGGCTCGTACCATGCGGTCTCTTCGTCCTTGTCTACTTCAGTGCCTATGCGGTCCCGGCTGTGCTCGAGGAGATCTATGTCGGGCCGAACCAGGTCACGCTGGAACGGCCATATCTGACGCGAAGCATTGCCGGGACCCGGCGCGCCTACAACCTGGACGGACCATCGCTGGACGAGCGGGAGTTTGCCGTATCTACCGAGTCCCTGACAGCGGCTGACCTCAGGAAAAATGCTGCGACGCTCCGAGACGCCCGAATCTGGGACTGGCGTGCGCTCGAGCCGCAGCTTCAGCAGATTCAGGGATTGCGCCCATACTACAGGTTCTCAAGCGTTGATATCGATCGCTACACGATCGACGCGATCGAGCGGCAGGTCATGATCACCGCGCGCGAGCTCGATGTCGACAGGCTTCCCGAGCAGGCGAAAGTGTGGGTCAATCTCGCACTCAAGTACACCCATGGTTATGGGGCGGTCGCCGTTCCCGTCAATGAGATCGACGCGCGAGGCAACCCGGTCCTGTGGGCACACGATATTCCGCTGCTCGCAAAGGATGGGCTGGCCGTCGGTCATGGCCAGATCTATTTCGGGGAATCGACCCGCGAGCGCGTTTACGTCCACACCACGGAACGGGAATTCGATTATCCTCAAGGACAGGCGAATGTGGAGACGACCTATGACGGCGAGGGGGGAATCGAGATCTCCAATCTCTGGCGCAAGCTTGTCATCGCCCATCAGACCGATGGAATACGGCTGTTCATTTCGCAATATTTTACGCCACAGAGTCGGATTTTGCTGCGCCGGAATATCGTCGAGCGTGCGCAGACGCTCGCACCTTTCCTGATCTTCGATCGCGATCCCTATATCGTCGCCGATGGCGATCACTACTCCTATATCCTCGATGCCTATACGACGTCGGACAGCTACCCCTACAGCCAGGCCTACCGGGGCGGGGTTCGGGCCTTCAACGGCCAGAACTATCTTCGCAATTCAGTGAAGACCGTAATCGATGCCTATAACGGCTCGGTGACGTTCTATGTGTTCGATGGGCAAGATCCGATCATCGCCGCATACAGGCGGATGCTGCCCGGCTTCTTCAAGGACAGGGCGGAGATGCCGGAAAACCTCCGTCGCCATATCCGCTATCCGGAAGACCTCTTTACGGTCCAGGCCGAGATGTACGGCACCTATCACATGACCAACCCGATGACGTTCTACAATCGCGAGGACCGGTGGGACGTACCGCGCGAGCTTTTTCGCGACCGGGAAATCGAGATGACGCCGTATTACGTGACCGCACAGCTTCCCGGCTCGCCCGATCCGGAGTTCATGCTCATGCTTCCGATGTCGGTGTTCGGAAAGAACCAGATGGCGGGCTGGCTGGCCGGGCTTTGCGACGGCGACAACTACGGAAAACTGGTGGCCTTTGGCTTTCCGAAGGGAGCATTCATCGACGGGCCGGCGCAAATCGAATCGCGGATCAGCGCCGACAGCCGTTTCTCCGGAGATCTCACTCTGTGGGATCAACACGGTTCGCACGTAATTCGCGGCAATCTCATCGTGCTCCCTCTGAACGGGAACCAGCTCATCGCACTCGAACCGGTCTACATCGAGGCGGAACAGACGAAGATCCCAATGCTGGCGCGCGTCGTGCTGGCCCAGTTGCTGCCGGACGATCGCAAGATCGAATGGGCGCCGACGCTCGACGATGCGGAGGCGCTTCTTGTCGGGAACCTTTCGAGACCGGCCGCAGCCGTGCAGCTGCCGCAAAACATGCCGGAAGACAAACTGGGGCAGGCGCGCACGGTATTTGAAGAGATGAAGCAGCAGTACGCCGCCGGCAACTTCGCCAGATATGGCGAACTCCTTCAAGAGCTGGGAAAAGTCCTGTCTCGACCCTGAAAGGTTGGGTTCGACGGATGCTCGCGCCTCTACCGAGGCGAGCCGTTAGGGCGCTGGATACGCCGCTCGCAGCGCCAGGTTCAGCGAGAGGACATTGACCCGCGGCTCTCCGAAAATTCCGAGGCTGCGGCCTGAAATGTGCCGGGCCAGCAGGGCCATGATGTCTGCCTCAGGCACGCCCCTGGCATTCGCCACGCGTGTCACTTGCAGCGCCGCATTCGCGGGGCTGATATCCGGATCGATACCCGAACTCGATGTGGTCAGCATGTCGGCCGGCAGGCGTTTCCCTGCAAGCTCTGGTTGCTCCTTCTCAAGCGTCTTGCGATCCACGGAGAGGCGCTCGGCCAGAGCCTTGTTAGTCGGCCCCAGGTTGGAGCCGCCCGAACTTGCCGCATTGTAGGGAGCAGGAACCGTCTTGCCCGGCTCGTTCGGATCGACGTCCGTGGTCGCCGAGGGACGGCCATGAAACCATTCCGCGCCGGTCCAGTATTGTCCGACGAGCCGTGAGCCGATCGCCGTGCCATCCGCACCTCGTATGAGGCTGCCGTTCGCCTGGAGAGGCATCAGCCACTGGCCGAGCCCGGTCAACGCGAACGGATAGAGGATGCCGCAAAGCACCCACGTGATCACCGAGGCACGCAGAGCGGGGAGCAGGATGCTGCGCATTTTGAAACCTCTACACCAGGGGCGAAATGAGGAAGTCGATCATCTTGATGCCGACGAAAGGCGCGATCAGGCCGCCTAACCCGTAGACGAGTAGATTGCGATAAAACGCGTTCTCCGCACTCCTGGGCCTGAAATGGACGCCGCGCAAAGCCAAAGGAATGAGTGCTGGAATGATCAAGGCGTTGAAGATGAGCGCGGAAAGCACAGCGCTGTGCGGGGTAGACAAGCCCATGACGTTCAGCGCCGAAAGTCCCGGCAGGCCGACGATGAACATGGCTGGAATGATCGCAAAATACTTGGCGACGTCGTTGGCGATCGAGAACGTGGTGAGGGCGCCACGCGTGATCAGCATTTGCTTGCCGATGGCGACGAGATCGATGAGTTTGGTCGGGTCCGAATCGAGGTCGATCAGATTTGCCGCTTCCTTGGCTGCATTGGTGCCGGAGTGCATGGCCACACCGCAATCGGCCTGCGCCAGGGCCGGCGCATCGTTGGTGCCGTCGCCCGTCATCGCCACAAGCCGGCCCTCCGCCTGCTCACGCTGGATGAGGCGCAGCTTTTCCTCCGGCTTCGCCTCCGCCACGAACTCGTCAACCCCGGCCAGGGTGGCAATCGCCTGGGCCGTCACCGGATTGTCGCCGGTTACCATGATGGTGCGGATTCCCATCTTGCGCAGCTGAGCGATCCGCTCGCGGATAGAAGGTTTCAGAACGTCGGACAGCTCGATCAGGCCAAGTATCTTTTCGTTCACCGCAACCGCCAGCGGCGTCGCCCCGTTTCTGGCGATCCCGTCGGCGACCTCCTGGAGATCCGGTGGAGCAGGGGCGCCGAATACGTTGGCGATGTGGTGAACAACCGCGCCGACGGCTCCCTTGCGAACGACTTGACGGTCCGGAAGATCGAGACCGCTCATGCGGGTTTGCGCCGAAAAATCGACGCGCTGGGCTCCCTCGGGTACCGGATCGCCCTTCGAACCGAGCCTCCTGGCGAATGCAACGATGGTTAGGCCTTCCGGGGTCGTATCGAAGTAGGAAGCAAGATGGGCCGCGCTGACCAGGGCATTCGCGCTGCAACCCGAAAGCGGTATGAATTTGGTCGCCTGGCGGTTGCCGAGCGTGATCGTCCCGGTCTTGTCGAGCAGCAGTGTATGTACGTCGCCCGCGGCTTCCACCGCTTTTCCGGACATTGCCATGACGTTGAAACGAAAGGTGCGATCGATCCCGGCAATGCCGATGGCCGACAAGAGAGCACCGATCGTCGTCGGAATCAGCGCGACGAGCAGCGCAACAAGGTCGGCGACATTGATCTGGGCCTGAAGATAGTCGGCGATCGGCGCCATCGTGGCGATGACAATGAGAAATATCAGGGTCAGGACAGCAAGCAGAACCGTCAGCGCCATCTCGTTTGGAGTTTTTTGACGCCTTGCCCCCTCCACGAGGTAAATCATCCGGTCAAGGAAGCTGTCGCCCGGATTGGCAGTTGCACGGACGAGAAGGCAATCGGAAATGAGCAAGGTGCCTGCCGTCACCGAAGAGAACATGTCGGTGCCCGGCTGCTTCAGCACCGGCGCCGATTCGCCGGTAATCGCCAACTCGTCCACATAGGCCACACCCTGGAGAACCTCGCCGTCGATCGGGATGATCTCACCCTGATTCACGCGAACGACATCCTCCTTGCGGATCGCCGTTGCGGGTATGAGCTGCTCGGCTTCGTCAGCGGATCCGATCCGTCTGGCCATCAGCTCGATCTTGGTCTTGCGCAGCGAGGCGGCCTTCGCCTTGCCGCGTCCTTCGGCCAATGCCTCCGCGTAATTCGCAAACCACACGGTCAGCAGCAGAATGACAGTCACGACGCCATTGTAGCGAGCGGAAGCCGCGGAGGGCCCGAACATTTGCGGATCGACCGTCAAGGCCGCAGTCACGACGGCTCCGACCCAGACCACAAACATCACTGGGTTGCGAATCTGGACCCGCGGATCGAATTTCAACAGAGAGGCGGCCAGAGCGCTCATCAAGAGCTCGGTGCCGTAAGGTTCCGCGATCCGTGCTTTTCCGGCGGCGACCCGATCTTCAACACGGCGGAATTTTCTCTGCAAGGCAACAGCCGGCTTCGGCTGCTGAGCGCTCCCGGCAGGTGCCTCCGGTAGTGTTTCGAGCTGTCCTGTTGCCATCTCGAGTGTCCTGCAGTGTTCGGCGGCCCTCAAACGTCAGAATGTGAGGCCGCTCTTCATGGCGAAGAATTCGGCGATTGGTCCGAGCACGAGCGCGGGAAAAAATGTCAGCGCGCCGACGACCAGGATCGTCCCCAGCCAGAATATTCCGAACTTCACCGTGTCGGTGCGCAACGTTCCGACCGTGAATTCCAGGGTGGGCTTGGATGCCAACGATCCCGCCACCGCCATCATGAAAATGATCGGCGGATAGCGGCCAAACAGGATGACGATACCGGTAGCCAGATTGTACCAGGGCGTATTCGCGTTCAGTCCCGCGAATGCGGAGCCATTGTTCGCAGCCGATGTAGTGAAAGCATAGAGCACCTCGGAATAGCCGTGCATCGCGGGATTACCGATCGAAGCAAGGCCATAGGGTGAAATGACCGACCAGGCGGTGGGCGTGAGAATGATCAGCGGGTGCACCAGCAAGGCGAGCGAGACCAGGACGATCTCCGGCTTTTCGATCTTCTTGCCAAGAAACTCAGGCGTCCGCCCGACCATCAGACCGGCGATGAAGACACCGATGATGCCGAATACCAGCGCGGTGAGGAAGCCCACGCCTTTGCCGCCGAACACGCATTGAAGCATCATCCCGGCGAGTTGACCCATGCCGCCCAGCGGCGTGTAACTGTCGTGCATCGAGTTTACGCTGCCGGTGGTGAAGGTGGTCGTGACAAGTGCGAACAGCCCGCTTTGCACGATGCCGAAGCGCACTTCCTTGCCTTCCATGTTGCCGCCGGGCTGCATCGCGCTCGCCGCGGTGTCGATCCCTGCGTTTGCCAGAACTGGCGTGCCGGCCTGTTCAGGTATGACGACGAGCGGCAGGAACAAAAGCAGCAGGGCGCCCATGACGCCATAGAGCACCCACCCCTGCCGGCGGTTGCCGATCATTTGACCGAAACAGACCACGATCGAGCTTGGCAGCACGATCATCAGCAGCATCTGTATGAGGTTGGTGATCGCTGTCGGGTTCTCGTAAGGATGAGATGCGTTGGCGTTGAAGAAGCCGCCGCCATTCGTGCCCATATGCTTGATGGTTTCCATGGATGCGACCGGACCGAGAGCTATAGTTTGAGAGCCGCCTTGCACGCTATGCGCCATGACACTGGCGGAGAGGGTCTGCGGTTCGCCTTGTTGAATCATCAACAGGGCAAGCAGAAAGGAGGCGGGCATCAATACGCGTGTGGTGAAGCGGATCAGATCGCGGTAGAAATTTCCGAGACCGGCGTCAGTCGTTGTGAAAGAGCGGATGAATGCCATGGCGACAACGAAGCCTGTCGTCGCGGAGGTGAACATCGGGAAGGTGATCGCAGCCATCTGGCTGAAATTGGAGAGGGTCGTCTCGCCTCCGTACCCCTGCCAGTCGGTATTGGTGATGAAGCTGACAGCCGTATTGAAAGCGAGCAGGGGCTTCATTCCGGCAAAATGAAGCGGATTGAGAGGCAGGCGACCCTGAAACACGAGAATCAGGAAGATGATCAGGGCCATGGACAGGTTGGTCGCCAACATGTGCAGCGTATAGGTCATCCAGTCCATCGAGCTTCTGCACAACTCCCGCCCGATGAGCCGATAGGCAATGTTGTCGATCGGATCGAACAATCGATCAAAAGGCGTCCAGCGTTCGGTGACGACGCGGGCGAGATAGAATCCAACCGGAATACTGATCGCGAATCCGATCAGCAGCGTCACTACAATTTGCATCCAACCCTGCAATGTCATGGAGTGCCTCGCCGATCAAAATCGCTCCGGGTGGATCACGGCAAACAACAGGTAAATGATGAGAAGAACAACGATAGCGGAAAGGACGTACAGGGCCATGTTCCGCTCCTTTTGCGCCCCGCGGGCCGAGCCTACGGCTTCGGTTCGGACGTAATCACGCCTTCGCAGAACAGGACTAAGCCGGCGAACAGGCCGTATAATCCGATCAAAAGGAGAAGCATGTAGACGATCTGAAGCATGCTGCGCCTCGTGCTCCTGCAGCGACACGTTGTTGGATCGAATACAGCCGGGTTGCGGCCTCAATATTGATCTGGCTCAACTGGGTTCCCTTTGGGTTCCGCGCGGTGCAGGGAGCGTCTACGCGATCAGCAGCCGTCCACGCTTGCGCGTGGCGGTCCGTTTCCGAACGTTCGCTTCGCGTGGTCCAATCAGGGCCGTCCCGTTCGTGGCCTCAACCATCCCAAGACAACGGCTTCCGCCGCTCGCCGGCTGCGTGGCAGGGAGTGTCGCTGAAGCGTTTTACTTGCGAAGGCGAGGGCCTGCGCGCCGGACTTCCGTTTCTCGCGCGGGAGTGACATCCACTCACGAATGACAGCGCGCCTTACATCTGACTTGGCCATGTTGATCTCCTTCCTGGAGTACGACGGCGGGATCATTCGCAAGGCGAGTTGCGGACTTCCGCCGTCGCCGTCCTATTGGCTGTCGGCAGCCGCTACGCCGCTTGTTGAAGCGGATAGGTTTGCTGTCGCCGGGCCGAGAGCGCGCAACCGCATTCGTGAACGGTGCCTCGCTCGATGACGAAGCCGCGTTTCTCGAGCGAGGCGCGGAGGCTTTCGTTGACCGTAGGCTTCTGGGCATCCACCCACACCACGAGCACGCCGGTGGGGTTGAGGAAGTTCACCAGCCAGTCGAGCGTCGTCTCGAGGGTGCGGAGCGGGCGCCGTCGCCAATCGACGAGTGCAACGTCGTATTGGCCGAGCGGGCGGCCGCAATTTCCCGTCGCTGCTGCCCGGAGATAACCGCTGCGGTGCAGTTCCAGCATCATCTCCATGCTCTTTGAGCCGGCCACAACGATACGGTGTTCCCTCGAGCAGCCGGCCAGAGCGATCATCGGGTCAATAATCCTGTCGCCGGTGGCGACCTTGAGCGAAGCCATGACATCACCTGTTCTGGTTCGATCTCGTTTCGCCTGGGTTGATCGCTTCCTGGCCCGAACAGCGCAAAGGAAGCGGCGGCCCGTCCGGCCGCCGCATGTCTTCGTTTGCAGTGTTCGGATGGGGTTCAGTGTTGGCGCGAGATCGCTTTCATGCGCGCAATATCTTCGCGGACAGATATAAATTCGAGGGAGGTACAAGGCCCATCGTATAAAGGGCTCATAAAATACGAACGACCGAAGGCGCTGACCAGCGCAAGCATGGCCGCGCAGCCTGATCTTTCGGTGTGAAGGCTTTGCTGCCTTGCGCCATCAGCGTTTCAACCGGCAGCGAACGCCACATACGCTCCGCTAAAGCGCGATGGGATCAGGCTGAATCACCATCGCGCTTTAGGTTTTTGTTTTCGCGTGATCTTTTCGGAAAACCGCTACACACTTTTCCGGATCATGCTTTAGCAGGCTGCGTACCAGCCTTCAGGAAAGGGGAGCAGCGGCCAAACCAGCCCGTTGTCGTTGGCGGGCTTTTCGTCTTGATCGGGTTTGGGCAGGCTGTTGGGGAAGTCCTCCTGCGGGGTAGGCGTGATGGCCGCCCTCACAGCATCAAGCAGTCGTTCGAATTCGGCTTCGCTCACAAGCGCTCTCCGGGTCTGGAGCGCCCACGCTGTCAAAAGTTCCTTGTTCCCGGGTTGAGCAGACAGCTCAAATTCTATCGATCGGGAAAACGAGCTCTTCTTGGTTTCGGGAAGGTTAACTCGGCTGGCAGGCGCGTTGAGTGAGAAACATCACATATGACAGGCGATATCTCGGGTATTCGCCGGCGTGTCTGCCACTTTCAGGAGACTGCGGTCATGAGGGCACATTTCCCCGGAAATCAGGCTATGGCGCCGCGCCCACATCTTGCCTTGTTGCTGGGCGCGCTTCTTTGGCTCGCCACCGTTGGCTCTGCGCGGGCAGATCTTGGAACGCCCGAGCAGAAAAGGGCATGCACACCGGACGTCTATCGTCTCTGTGCCGGAGAGATTCCCAACGTCCGGGCGATCGTTTCCTGCTTGCGGCGTCAGAAATCAAACCTCAGCGAAGGCTGCCGCGCGGTGTTCGAACGCTGAGCTGCCCTACCACCAGCACGAGTAGAATTGTCGAACTGGACTTACGGCTCGTTCTTGCTTGTACCAGGCCTCGCCTCGTCCAGGAGATCCAGCGCCTGTTCGATCTCGGCCAGAAGCCGCTCGATTTCCGCGCGCTCGTGCGGGCCAGGGTCTTCCTCCAGCCTCGCAAAGAGCTGCTGCTTTCGTGCAAGGAGTTTGGCGAGAGTCGTCATTGCAGGGTCTGTCGTTTCCGAATCCGGACGGAATGTCCCGGTTCAACCCCTTCGGGACCACATGCTACGCCGTGATTAGCTGATGTCGAGGGGTCTCTGCCGCAACCCTCCGGCCGGAGGACATAATGGCTTGCGATCGCCAAAGCGTTCAAGCCAAACCAACGCTACGGCCGACAAGAAGGGCAGGCTTTGAATCAGCAAGACCGCTGCGAACAGGTCGGTCGCGAAGTATCGATAGAAATTCGTCGCATAGATCGTGATGCTGCCGGCAAGCAGAAGCGTACCGAGTATCGCTTCCGATACCGCGGTAAACGGTACTCGAAGGATGGCGCCGACGCCCTTTCTTGTACGATGGAAATGGCTTTGCTGCGCCGGAAGTGCGGCCTTGATCGCCGCTACTGCAACCGTCCACTGAAGCGACATGGACATGACCATGGCGCCGAACATATCCCGGCGCGGGACTGCGACCCGCAATCGGTACGAGGAAGCAAAGTGTGCTATCGCCACGAGGAAGGCGGCGAGAATTGGCAACGTCAGCAATGCGTCCGGAATCGCGACGATCTGAAATGCAACGAAGGGAACCCAGATCAGATTGAGAATTGCAGCGGCGACCGCAATGATTTCGGCGCCGAACCATGACAGCCAACCGAAGATAAATTCGCGTTTCTGCTCGCGATCAAGCCGGCCCGTTGCCGAGAGGAAATGTCGCCAGTGCTTCCTGACAATCTGCACCGCGCCTCCGGCCCAGCGCGATCGCTGGGTCCGATAGGCCAGATAATCCTGCGGCAGCAACCCCCAGCCATACCGGCGGTTGGTGTAGTGGGCGCGCCATCCCAATTCCATGATCGACAGGCCGAGGTCGCTGTCTTCGCAAATGGTGTCGCTCGACCAGCCGCCCGCGGCCTCGAGAGCCGCGCGGCGGATCAGGCACATCGTTCCGTGAACGATGATCGCATTGACCTCGTTGCGCTCCACCATCCCGACATCGAAGAAGCCGGCGTATTCGGCGTTCATGGCGCGGTGAATAAGACCCCGGTTGCCATCTCGATGATCCTGCGGCGCCTGGACGATCCCGACGTCCGGATCGGCAAAGGCGGGGATCAGGTCCTTGAGCCAGTCTCGATCGACCACGTAATCGGCGTCGATGACACCGATGATTTCGGCATCCGCTGACGCCTCGGCCATGGCCAGCCGGAGTGCCGCAGCCTTGAAGCCTGCAAGATTGTCGACGTAAATGAACTTGAAGCGCGGGCCAAGCTCGCGGCACCTCGCCTCGATCGGCCGCCAGAAGGCCGGATCGGGAGTGTTGTTGACGACGACGATGCACTCCAGATTCGGATAGTCGAGCTGCGCCACCGATTCGATTGTCTGCAGGAGCATTTCCGGCGGCTCCCGGTAGGCCGGAATGTGGATCGAAACCTTCGGCGAGCTCGCGTCCGGCACGGGTAGGGACCATTTCAAAAGGCGCGTCGGCCCGCGGCCAAGCGAGACTTTCGCCAGCTCACTCAGTCGCGAACGTACGACCGGCGCAAGCAGTGCCAGAAGCGGCAGCGCGATCGCAAACGATATGGTCTCGCCCAAAAGCACGTAGTGCGTTTGCCAATAAACCAGCAGGCTCGCACACCAGTGCCCACCCAGGTGGTCGAGGGTTGACAGGAGCGCTGTCTGCCGGATCGTCGCGCCGGGTAGCGCCAGGACGGTCAGCGACAGCAGCAGGCCCGTCATCACCGCAACAAGCGCCGTTTTCCAGTAGTTGGCGTCGACGATCGGTCCCGTCCAGGCGAATTTTGGACGCAGCGAAGTGTCGAAGATACCCCAGTACGGACCGACATTGCCCTCAAAGAGCTTCTCGGGCTGGTCGATCGCCTCGACAATATTGTAGTCGATATCGCGCGCGTTTGCCTGCACGACGAACTTGCGCAGAATGACGGCCTGGCTGATGGGGTCGGCTTTCGCCCGTTCAAAATTGTGTCCTTCACTTGGCCAGCCGAATTCTCCGATGACGATCTTCTTGTCGGGGTAGGCTTGGAGCAGCCTGTCATAGAGCTTCATCGATCCGTCGATTGCAGATTCCTTAGGCAAGCCTTCCCAATAGGGAAGGATATGCGCGAAGACTTGATCGACGGCGTCAACCAATTCGGGATTGTCGAGGAAGAATTTCCAGTGATCTGCCGTCGCCACCGGCACCGGACTGTCGCGCTTCACCCGGCGGATGATTTTCGTGAGACTGGCTGCAGTCTGCTCGTGGCGGAACATTGTTTCATTGCCAACGACCAGACGGGTGACGTTAGGGTTTAGATGGGCAAGCGCAAGGGCCGTCGATATCTCGCGTTCGTTGCGAACATCGTTCTTGTCGATCCATATGCCGAGCGTGACCTTGAGCCCCAGCTCGGCTGCGATCTTTGGTACGAGCTCAAGGCCGTGCGTCGAGGAATATGTACGGACCGCTTTGGCCTGTCCAGCAATTGCAGTGAGGTCGGCTCGGATGCGTTCTTCGGATATTTTCGAATCCGGGGACGTTGGGTCTGCAAACCGATTGTATGAAACGCTCGGCAATTTTTCCTCGACCGCGGGCGCAGTCGTGCGAGGATTTTCGATGGCCCAGAATGCGAAATGCAGAGCCGCGACAAGGCAGACGATGGTCGCAAACGTGCCGAGCGACGTTGCATGGCGTTGGCCCTTCGCCGTGTTCAGCCATCCGAAGGCGAGCTCGTCTTTCGTCTTCATTGCGTATCCCCGCATTCGGAACCGCTGACAGACTTCGACTGCCATGCCGATACCCGCAAGCGAACGCAGGAGAGCTATGGATTCGGTTGGATGTGAAAAAGCGCGGAACGCTCGAAACGCTTTCACTTAAAGTGCACAATGGATCGCGAATTCGTGAGGCGAATTGGGAGTGATGCCACCCGTCGATGCGTCCGAAATTCGGAACAGAGCAGAAACTGAATTAATTTCATCAATAGTGTCAGTGGGCCGGGCCGCTTACCCGCTGCGGATCTGGTTCGACACCGAGGCAAGCAGTTCCTGGATCGGTCGCGCCTGGTCGACGATGAAATCAAAGACGACGCGCGTGCGCGGTGCCAGGTGCCGCCGTGACGGATAGACCAGGCTCAACTGGGTACCTGGCGATGGAAATTCCGTCAAAACGCAAATCAGCTCTCCGTTGCGCACATCTTCAAGCACCTGCATCAACGGCAGCAGCGCCATGCCGTGCCCGCTGCGCGCGGCGAGATGAACTGCACTCACGTCGTTGGCAAGAAATCCTCCGGATACCCTGTATTCCCTGGGCCCTTCGGGCGTCAGAAAGGTCCATCTATCCGATCCCGGTCCAACATCGTGTACGATGCATGTGTGGTTTGCGAGATCGGCGGGCGTGGATGGTCTTCCCATTCGCTCGATGTATCGAGGCGCTGCCACCAGCACGAGCGAAGCGGTCCCGAAGCGGCGCACGACAAGTGATGCATCCGTAATCTCGCCGATACGCACGGCGAGATCGAGCCGATCTTCGACCATGTCACCGAAACGATCGCTCACGACGAGTTCGACCTTCAGTCCGGGGTGATCGGCAAGCAGGGTGGGCAGGCGCTGAGCGAGGAAGCGGCTCCCTGTTACCGGCACTCCCAGGCGCACCAAACCCACGGGCGAGGCGCTCTGGTTGCCGATGGCCGCCGCCATCGTCTCGACGCCATCCAGCACCGGTCGGGCAAGGCCCAGCAACATCTGTCCGTCGTCGGTCAGGCTCAGCTTTCGGGTCGTCCGGTGAAACAGGCGGACGCCGAAATGGTCCTCCAGCTGCGAGATTTGTCGGGCGATGGCCGCCTGGCTCAGTTCCCGCTCGCGCGCAACGGCCGAAAAGGAGCCGGTCTCCACTACCCGCACCAGAACACCGAGGGCGCCCAGGAGATCCATCGATTTCCTCGAAATACGCAAAAATCATCCAAGGAAAAGCGAGATTATCACGTTTTTGCATGAGGTGTAAGTAGCGAGCGTCGGTAGCGGCGCTGCGCATCAATTCGGCGGGCGCCTACGAGAAACAGAGGTGTCCGATGTCAAGAATTCTCGGGGCCGTATCCGTTCTGAAGGTCACCCTTATCGCGGCGAGCGCCGCCTTTGCGCGCGGCGAAATGCTGCCCGTGATCGTGCTCTCGGCGGTGTTCAGCATCATTCAACTTGGCGCGAAACCGGTCGGGCAAATGAAGCGGCAAGACACGCTTGTCGCGATGCCGAGCGACGGCCGCTCACGTCTCGACCAATTCAACTGAGGAAACGATCATGTTGGAAGACAATGTGCTTGAAAGAACCGAACCCGAACAGAACGAAGTGACGTTGCGGGCCGAGTCGAATGCCTGGAATTGGGAAGACCAGGTTACGGCGCGCGATCCCTCGCGGAAAGAGCGCCCGGCGACAGAGCCGAATCCGGCCCCGGCACAGGTTGAAGAGCGGCCGGCGGTCGGCAGGGAGAAGAATTCCAGCTTCTTGCGTCGGCGGCCTTTCGTCTCCGCAATCGGCGCGATGCTGCTCGCTTCTGCCCTGGGGACAGGCTACGTCTATTGGGATTACGCCGAGCACTTCCAGTCAACTGACGATGCATTCATCGCCGCCCGGCAATCCTCGCTGGCCCCCAGGGTATCTGGCTATCTCACCGCCGTTCCGGTCACCGACAACCAGCATGTGGTTGCCGGCGACGTCGTCGCTCGCATCGATGATCGCGACTATCGCGTCGCGCTGGCGCAGGCCGAGGCGCAGGTAGCCGCCGCTCAGGCCAGCATCGAAAACGTCGACGCGCAGCTCGACGTGCAGCAAGCGCAAATTACGGCCAACGAGGCCCAGGTGGAACAGGCGCAGGCCTCGCTGGTGTTCGCACAGCAGCAGGCCGCACGCTACCAGCACCTGGAGCAAACCGGCTATGGCACCGTTCAGAACTCGGAGCAGTACACTTCGCAACTGCATCAGCAGCAGGCCGCGCTTCTGAGCGCACAAGCAACGTTGCATCTGGCCCAGCGCCAGGTCGAGGCGCTGAAGGCGCAGCGCAAGAGCGCCGTGGCGAGCCTCGCGCAAGCCCAGGCTCAGCGAGACCAGGCGCAACTCAATCTGTCCTATACGACAGTTAGGGCCGCCCAGCCGGGACGCGTCGTCAACCTCTCGGCCGCCGTTGGTCAACTCGCACAACCCGGTACCAACCTGACCATGTTTGTGCCGGACGAAATCTGGGTCACGGCAAACTTCAAGGAGACTCAGCTCGACCGGATGCGGCCCGGAGAACCGGTGACGCTCAAGATCGACGGCTATCCGGGAAAAACGATACGCGGCCACGTCGACAGCGTCCAACCGGGGTCCGGGACCGCGTTCTCGCTGCTGCCGGCCCAGAACGCCACCGGGAACTACGTCAAGATCGTCCAGCGCGTGCCGGTCAAGATCGACATGGACGATCCGCCGACCGACCTCGCGCTCGGCCCGGGCATGTCGGTGGTCCCGACCGTGCGGATCGATGCCTCGCCGTCGCTCCTTGAGCGTCTGGGGAGGTTCCTGTGAGCGCCGCTACGATCCAGGCCAACGATTTCGCCATCCCCCGTGTCACCAGCGTCAACCCCTGGCTTGTTGCCGTTGTTGTCGCGCTCGCAAGCTTCATGGAGGTGCTTGACACCACTATTGCCAACGTCGCGCTGCCCTACATTGGCGGCGGCATGGGCGTGAGTGAGGACGAAGCGTCCTGGGTGGTCACTACCTATCTGGTCTCCAACGCCATCATCCTGACGGCGTCCGGCTTCCTGGCCCGGATGCTCGGCCGCAAAACCTTCTTCCTGATCTGCCTCGGGCTGTTCACCCTGAGCTCGATACTCTGCGGGTTTGCTCCCAGTTTGAACGCCCTTTTGCTGTTTCGCATTCTGCAAGGCCTCGGCGGCGGCGGCATGGTGCCGGTCGCCCAGTCGATTCTTGCGGATTCCTTCCCGCCGGCAAAACGGGGTCAGGCCTTTGCGCTGTTCGGCGTTGCGGTGGTGGTTGCACCGGTAGTCGGGCCAACGCTCGGCGGCTGGCTATCCGACAATCTCTCCTGGCATTGGTGCTTTCTGATCAATGGGCCGGTCGGCGTGCTCGCGATCGGCCTCATCTCGGTGATCTTGCGCGAGCCTGCAACAGCGCGCGCAAAGGGCGACGCGCAGCAGCGAGAGGGATTCGATTTCATCGGCTTCATGCTGGTTGCGACGTTCCTCGGTGCGCTCGAGGTCGTGCTGGACCGCGGCCTCGAGGACGACTGGTTCTCGTCATCCTTCATCGTCACGTTCGCGGTGATCTGCGGCTTGGCGTTTGTGCTGATGATTCCCTGGGAGATGACTCGTCGCAATCCGATGATCGACCTGCGGATGGTGGCAAGTCGCCAGTTCGGCGCTTGTTTCCTGGTGATGCTGGCGACCGGCGCCATCCTGCTCGCGACCACCCAGTTCCTGCCGCAGCTGGTGCAGCAGGATTTCGGCTATACCGCAACCTGGGCGGGCCTCATTCTTTCGCCCGGCGGCGTCGTCACCTTCACGATGATGTTCGTCGTCGGTCGGCTGGCGACCAGGGTGCAGCCGAAATATCTGATCATGGTCGGTGCTGTTCTCATCGCGCTCTCGATGTACTCCATGACCAACGTCTACGGCGATCTCGGCTTCTGGTTCATGGCGCGCTCGCGCATGCTGCTCGGCCTTGGGCTACCGCTCATCTTCGTGCCGATCATGACCGCGTCCTACGACGGTCTTCCGCCGTCAAAAACCGACCAGGCCTCCGCGCTGATCAACGCCGCGCGCAACACCGGCGGCTCGATCGGGGTCTCGATCGTCTCCAATGTACTGACGCACCGCGAGCAGTTTCACCAGAACCGGCTTGTCGAGCAGGTGTTCCCCTCGAGCACGACGTACCAGGACACACTGCAACAGATCACGAACTACTTTACGGCCCACGGCAGCTCGCTGGCGCAGGCGCAGGATCAGGCGCTCCAATGGATCGGCGCGCAGGTGCAGGCACAGGCGTCCTTCCTTGGCTACACGGATGCATTTTGGGTGCTGATGTTTATATCGCTTGCGGCCGTTCCGCTGGCGCTGAGCCTGCGCAACGTCAAGCTCGGCGGACCAGTCCAGATGGGCCATTGATTGCGGGACACCTCACGGGGCGTCATCGAGATCCATGCTCGGGCCGGCGCAGCGAGCGCGCCATGTTCGCAAAAATCCAAAACGCACCACCATCGGTCGGGCTCGTTTGGATCTTGTTAGAACGGAGCGTTTGGAAAGTCGGCTATCATTCCGATTTTGATGGCTCCCCGACCTGGATTCGAACCAGGGACCATTCGATTAACAGTCGAATGCTCTACCGCTGAGCTATCGGGGAACAAGCGAACCCAAGGGGGCTGCGCGCGGGAGCCGTATAACAAAGCCTCCGCGCCTTGCAAAGGACGAAATGGCCTTTTCGGGAGCTTCTTCAGGCCGGTAAACCGGCTGCCGAAATCGAAAACCAAACCCTGCATTTTTGGATCGGGCGGTGCCACGGTCTGGCGTGAGGCAGTCTCGGTCGTGTTGCGTTTTGGCAAACCATGTATCAAACATGAGATGGTCGTATCTTGCGGCCATGTCTGCTCTCTATTGGGGTCTTGCAAATGTCTGGTTTCTCGACCGCGCGCCAGAAAATGGTTGATGGTCAAGTTCGTCCAAGCGACGTCACGGATATCCGAATTATCGAAGCGATGTTGACGGTGCCGCGAGAAGCATTTGTTCCCCAATTCCAGCAGCCGCTGGCTTATCTCGATCTTGATCTGGATGTAAGCGAAGGCAGGCCGGTCAAGCGCTTCCTCGTCAAGCCGGCTGTCACCGCAAAGCTTATTCAGGCTGCCGAAATCAAGGACAGCGACGAAGTGCTGGTCGTCGGTTGCGCGTCCGGGTACCTGGCCGCTTTGGTTGCAAAAATGGCCCGGCGCGTGATTGCCACTGAATGCGACCCGGCGCTGGCAGCGAAGGCCAAGGCCACTTGCGCGGATCTCGGGCTGGGAAACGTGGTGGTCAAGCCTTCTGCATTGCCCGAAGGCGATTCGGCGAACGCCCCGTTTGACGTCATCATCCTCAATGGAGCGACTGAAATCGTCCCTGATCGGCTTTACCACCAGCTCAACGAGGGCGGTCGCCTGGTTGGGGCCTTCGCCATGACCTTGCCGCAACGCGTTTCGATTGTGGCACGTTCCCACGGCGATTTCGGGATTCGGCCGCTTTTTGACGCCGCAATCCCCGTCCTTCCCGGTTTCGAGCGGCCAGCGGCGTTCGTTTTCTAGCCGCATTTCCAGGTGTGGCCCGGATGCCCCACGTCAGGAGTTTCCCACGGTTCGGCACCTTAAGGGGTTTCTTAGCGCTTGCGGGCAGAATAAGGTGAAGGGTGGGGTATCTGTTTGGAATGACATGACAAGCCGGTTCTGGGACCACAGGAACTGGCCGATCATATGATTGGATAGCCAGGGGATGGATGGGGTGAAGGTCGTTACCGGAGCCGCGGTTGCGGTCCTTCTAGCATTGATGGGTCCGGTGCCGGCCTTGGCCGATACGATCGAGGCTGCGCTGGTGCGCGCCTATCAGAACAATCCGCAGCTCAACTCACAGCGCGCCTCCGTCAGGGTTACCGACGAGAACGTACCGCAGGCTTTGTCGGGTTATCGTCCCAAGCTTTCGGTCAGCGCCAGCCTTGGCTACCAGTACACAAACACGCTCAACAACTTCAATGGCAGCACATTCACCGTAGCTGGCACCGACCCGCCACGAAGCGCCGGCGTGACCCTCAGCCAGACCCTCTACAACGGCGATCAAACCGCCAACAGGACGCGCGCGGCGGAGAGCCAGGTATCGGGGGCGCGCGAAGCGTTGCGCGTGCTTGACCAGACAATTCTGTTCGCGGCAGCCACGATTTACATGGATTATCTGCGCGATTCCGCGATCGTCGAGGTTCAGCGCAGCAACGTCCGAGTTCTCGAACAGACGCTGAAGCAAACTCGTGATCGCTTCAATGTCGGTGAAGTGACTCGCACCGACGTTGCCCAGTCGGAGGCTCAACTCGCAGCAGGTCAGACACAGCTTCTCGCCGCCGAAGCTACCCTGAACACGACGCGAGCGAATTTTCGCCGCATCATCGGCAATGAGCCCGTAAACCTCGCGCCGGGCTCTCCGGTTGATCGATTCCTGCCGGCAACACTGCCCGCTTCCATCGAACTCAGCCTGATTGAAAATCCGAACGTAACTGCGGCGATGTATGGCATCGATGTGCAGTTCCTGCAGGTGAAGGTGAACGAGGGCGCACTGCTGCCAACGGTGGCGCTGTCGGCCACGGTGCAGCAGGCCTACGAGCAGAATCCATCACTTCCCAAAAGCTTCCAGGCCTTGGCGGCCGTGAATGTTCAGGTCCCGATTTACCAGGGCGGCGCGGAATATTCGCTGATTCGCCAATCCAAGGAATCGCTGGCGCAACAGCGGCTCGTTCTGGAACAAACCCGCGACCAGACCCGCGCGAACACGGTAACCGCCTGGGGACAATTGGTCGCGAGCAAGGCCCAGGTGGCTTCGGCCCAGTCCCAGGTGACGGCGTCCGAGATCGCGCTCAACGGCGTGCGCGAAGAGGCCAAGGCTGGGCAGCGAACCACACTCGACGTGCTCAACGCTCAGCAGGCGTTGGTCAATGCCCGTGTCGCGCTCGTGCAAGCGCAGCACGATCGCGTGGTGGCGTCATATGGAGTGTTGTCCGCGGTAGGACGGCTTGCCCCGCAGGTGCTTGGTCTCAACACCACCGTCTATGATCCGAGCGTGCATTATCACCAGGTGCGGGACAGCTGGGCCGGCGTCCGCACTCCCGATGGCCGCTGATCGCGGCAATTGGCGTCTGCGTGAAACGAGAGGTCTGCTCCAATTGTCGGCGACTGGCGCATAGATCTTCGGGGCATCGCCGACGCATTGGTTCGATGGGCATTGCTTGCAATCGTTTATTGCCCTGACATACCGTTCTTTCAGGCAGCGGGGCGATTCGCGCGCGGTTCGAACCCCCTGAAGGCGTGACGCTTCGGGGCGCCGCTGGGGGCGCAAATCTGCGGGATGCGTCTGGCGGCGCTTGATCTGGGGACAAGTCGGGCCGGTACGATGAAATTGCGAGCTCGCGTATTCGGGACGGGCACTTCCTGCCTCGCTTGGTGTAAAACGCCTGATATGGCGTTGATGAGGTGGAATCGGAGATGAGCCAGCCCGCGAAGGTCCAAGAACCCTCGATGGAGGAAATCCTGGCGTCGATCCGTCGGATCATTGCCGACGACGAAGCAAAGCCGACTGCCGCCGAGAAGCCGTCTGCCCCCACAGTCACCGCCGAAGCCGGAAAAAGCTGCTGCAGCGCCGGCCGCCAAGGTCCCCGCACCCGAGGTCGCTCCGCCCCCGCCAAAGGCGGCGGCACCGGTCCCGCCTCCTGCGCCCCCTGCACCTCCTGCGCCACCGGCGCCCCGTCCAGCACCTGCACCGGCAGCTGAGACAAACAGCCAGGACGACATCGATGCTTTGCTGAACGGCCTGAACGAGGCGACCACTCCCGAAGAAATTCCGGCAGCCGAGCCTGACGATGTGCTGGAATTGACTGACGAGATGGCACTTCCGGCCCCGCCAGAGCCCTCCTTCAAGACGGTGGAACCTGCCGACGATCTCGAATTCACTGAAGCAGTGGCCAGGGCGGCGCCCCGCCAGCCCGCGTTCGAGCCACCTGTGGTGGAAAGCCCTGTATCGTCTCAGCAAATCCTGTCGCGCTCGACGGTTTCGGCGGTTGAGTCCGCCTTCAATAGTCTCGCGCACACAGTGCTCAGCAACAACGCGCGGACCCTGGAAGACCTGGTCAAGGAAATGCTGAGACCGATGCTGAAATCCTGGCTCGACGACAATCTGCCTGCCCTGGTGGAGCGCATCGTCAAGGCAGAAATTGAACGGGTTTCGCGCGGCCGCTGATTTTCCGGCCCCTTACCCGATTGCCGGCCGTGATTCGGCCACCCACATCGGACTCAGCCTCAAGCTTCCGGCCCGAACGTCGTATTGGCCATGTTGACTTGACACGCGCCTGCGGTTCTTTAGCGCCTGCCAACCTGATGATTGCACCGCCCATGATCGAGAAGAATTACCAACCTGCCGATATCGAAGGCCGCATGTCCCTGATCTGGGAGGACAGCCGCGCCTTCAGCGCCGGGCGCCCCGAGCGGCGCGACGCACAGCCGTTCACGATCGTGATTCCCCCACCGAACGTGACGGGCTCGCTCCATATGGGCCACGCGCTCAATAACACATTGCAGGACATCCTTTGCCGTTTCGAGCGGATGCGTGGCCGGGACGTGCTGTGGCAGCCGGGAACCGATCACGCGGGCATCGCGACCCAGATGGTTGTCGAGCGGCAGTTGATGGAGCGGCAGCAACCGGGACGCCGCGCCCTGGGCCGTGCCAAATTCCTCGATCGCGTCTGGCAATGGAAGTCGGAAAGCGGCGGCGTCATCATCAATCAATTGAAGCGGCTTGGCGCTTCCTGCGACTGGTCGCGCGAGCGCTTCACGATGGATGAAGGCCTTTCGCGCGCCGTAGTGAAGGTTTTCGTCGAACTGCATCGCGAGGGGCTGATCTACAAGGACAAGCGGCTGGTGAATTGGGATCCCAAGCTGTTGACGGCGATCTCCGATCTGGAAGTGCAGCAGGTCGAGGTCAAGGGCAGCCTCTGGTATTTGCGTTATCCGATCGAGGGAAAGACCTTCAATCCCGATGATCCCGCAACCTTCATCGTGGTCGCAACCACACGGCCAGAGACGATGCTTGGCGATACCGCGGTTGCGGTGCATCCGGACGACGAGCGCTACCGTCATCTCGTCGGCAAGCAGGTGATCCTGCCGCTGGTCGGACGCCGGATTCCGATTGTCGCCGACGAATATTCGGATCCCGAAAAAGGCTCGGGCGCGGTGAAGGTGACGCCCGCGCACGATTTCAACGATTTCGAGATAGGTCGGCGACATAATCTCCCGCAGATCAGCGTACTCAACCAGGAAGGCGCGCTCGCGCTGGCAGGTAATGAGGATTACCTGCGCGGATTGCCGGAAGGCGCGATCCAGTTTGCGGAAGAATTCCATGGGCTGGATCGTTTCGCCGCGCGCAAGCGGATCGTCGCGCGCCTGGAGGATTTCGGATTCCTGGAGAGGATCGAACCGAACACGCATATGGTACCGCATGGCGATCGTTCCGGCGCCGTGATCGAGCCCTATTTGACCGACCAGTGGTACGTCGATGCCAAGACCCTGGCGCAGCCCGCGATCGAGGCGGTGCGCCATGGCGCGACAACCTTTGTGCCCAGGAGCTGGGAGAAGACCTATTTCGAGTGGATGGAGAACATCCAACCCTGGTGCATTTCCCGCCAGCTCTGGTGGGGTCATCAGATTCCGGCCTGGTATGGACCCGACGGAAAGGTGTTCGTTGCCGAGACGGAGGAGGAAGCCATCGGCAACGCGCTCGGCTACTACGTCGAACAGGAAGTCATCACGCCGGAGCAGGGGCGGGAAATGGCGCTCGATCGCAACAAGCGCGATGGCTTCATTACCCGCGACGAGGACGTGCTCGACACCTGGTTTTCATCGGCGCTGTGGCCGTTCTCGACGCTCGGCTGGCCCGACGACGAAACCGATTTGAAGCGATATTATCCGACCGATGTCCTCGTCACCGGCTTTGACATCATTTTCTTCTGGGTCGCTCGCATGATGATGATGGGCCTCCATTTCATGAAGGAGGTCCCGTTCCCGACTGTCTACATTCACGCGCTCGTCCGTGACGAGAAGGGCGCTAAGATGTCGAAGTCCAAGGGCAACGTCATCGATCCCTTGCATCTGATCGATGAATACGGCGCCGATGCGCTGCGCTTCACGCTCGCCGCCATGGCGGCTCAGGGCCGCGATATCAAGCTTGCGGCCAGCCGCGTCGAGGGTTACCGCAATTTCGCGACCAAGCTCTGGAATGCGTGCCGCTTTGCCGAGATGAATTCATGCGCGAAACCTGCAGACTTCGATCCGACCAGCACGACGCAGACATTGAATCGGTGGATCGCGCATGAGACCGCGCGCGCCACGCGCGAGGTGACTGAGGCGATCGAGGCGTTCCGCTTCAACGACGCGGCGGCCGCCATCTATCGCTTTGTCTGGAATGTCTATTGCGACTGGTATCTGGAGTTGGCCAAGCCGGTGCTGACAGGAGAGGAGGGCAGCGCGAAGTCCGAGACCCGCGCGATGGTCGCATGGGCGCGCGACGAGATCCTCAAATTGTTGCATCCGTTCATGCCCTTCGTCACCGAGGAGCTCTGGGCGGTGACGGCCGAGCGCAACGGCCTGCTGACGCTCGCGCCATGGCCGCGCCGGGCCGCCGCCCTCACGCCGGAGCAATTGGCGCTGATGGCGAGCGCGAGCCCGAACGACCCGTTGATGCCTCCATTGCTGCTCGCAACCGATACGGCCGAATTTACCGATCCTGCCGCCGAGGCGGAGATTGGCTGGGTCGTCGATCTCGTCACGGCCATTCGCTCGGTGCGCGCCGAAATGAACATCGCGCCGGCGACGTTGACACCTTTGGTACTGTCCGGCGCATCCGCCGAGACCAGGAAACGCGCGCCGCGCTGGAGCGACGTGATCAAACGCATGGCCCGGCTTGCCGACATCTCCTTCGCCGATCGCTCGCCTGAAGGTTCGGTGCAGCTTCTGGTGCGCGGCGAGGTCGCGGCCTTGCCGTTGAAGGACGTGATCGATTTTTCAGCGGAGAAGGTGCGGCTCGACAAGGAACTGGGCAAGGCGGAGGCTGATATCGCGCGGGTCGACGCCAAGCTTGCGAACGAGAAATTTGTCGCCAACGCCCCGGAAGAAATTGTCGAGGAGGAAAAAGAGAAGCGCGAGGCAGCAGTAGCGCGAAGGGCGAAGATTCTCGAAGCGCTGGAACGGCTCGAAGGCGCTGCTCGGTAGGCCTTCGTTGACGGCGCCGTCCTTGCTGGACGCCTCCCGCCCGCATCACCGGCACAGATCGGCGGCCTCGGTGATACCAAATTCGTACGCGGGCAGTGGTTCACCGTGCAGTACGGGTTGGGCCGAGACGGTCACGGCTTCCTTGCTGCGCGCCTGCCAAAGCGTCGCACCGAGCAGAATATAGGCCGCGGATGTCCACATCGCCTGCCAGTTTTGGGTACCCTCGGTGCAAATGGAATAGAGCGCAGCAATGACGAACAGGCCCGCGAAAACGGCTTCGGTAAGCGGGCGCCTGCCCGATCCGGGCCGGTTGAGCAACGCAATCGTCCAGAGCGGTACCGCTGCCATGGTGAGAGCTGCGAACGGGAGATCGCGCCAACGCGGGTCGAACACAGCCCCCAGGGCGGTCTCCGTCCCGATCAGCGTGGTCACGGTCAACACAAGTCCGAGAAGCATCGTTGGAAACGAATGCGTCTTGCTTTCGCGCGGACCGATCAGTTCGACAAACGCCGGCAGCGCGCGTCCCGACATGAGGGCATTGGCGCACAATACGGGAGCGGCGATCGCCGCCGCCAGCAGCGAGCCCCAGAGGAGCCAGCCGCCGAAGCCAAAGCTCTCGTAGAGCATCTTGTCGAACGCCATACCCACAAGAATTCCGGTCGTGGTCGCAGACACTGCGACTGCGATCCACGAGATTGATCGCGGTGCCCAGGGTCTTCGTCTTGAAGTCAGCCACGCTGCAGCGAACACCGAGATAGCCAGGGCCATTCCACCTGCCATTTCGAGTCTCCACGACGGATAGTTGCTGATGGCCTCACCGGGAGGATATTTCAGGCTGCGATGTTCGGCATCAAACAGTCCCCAATTGCCTCCCACGGTTCCTTCCCAGTATCGTTTCCATGAAGCGTCGTAAGCCTCGATCAGGCTGACATGAAAGTTATCGCGCCTGGCTACATCCAGAATCTCCGAGATCACGCGGGCCTGGTTGGTGCGCGACGGAAGCGCTCCCTCCCGCATCCGCCCCATGCTTGGCCAGCCTGTCTCGCCGATGAAGATTTCCTTGCCCGGAAAAGCCATGGCCACGCGTTTGTGGATCTCGGCGACGTGCGCGGCCGCATCTTCGGCGCGGATCGGAAAGTCCTCCCAATAGGGCAGAACATGGATCGTGAGGAAATCGACGGCATCCTGAACTTCGCGGTAGCGTAACCAATATTCCCAGACGTCCGCATAAGTCACCGGGACGTTCACGCGCACCTTTACCGAGCGTATGAGTTCTCGAAGGTCGGACGGGGTCATATCCCCGCGCAACAGAACCTCGTTGCCGACAACGATGGCGCGGATCGCGCCCGGATATTTCTTCGCCAGCGATATTGCGGTGTCTACCAATTGAGCGTTCTTCAGGCGATTGTTGCCGATCCAAATTCCAAGAAGAACCTTCAACCCGACCATGGAGGCAACTTGCGGCACCTTGTCCAATCCGTTGTCGACGGAATAGGTGCGGACGCAATTGGTAATCCGGGCAAGCTGGACGAGGTCCTCTTGCACCTGCTCCTCACTGACAATCAGGCCTGGGTTCAAAGGAGTTCGGTCACCCCGAAACGGCGCATAAGACACACAGTCCAGCTTCGCCGCCGGATCGATCGGGGCATGAACAAGAGTCACCGGAGTGGCCAGCCACCACCAGACCACGGCAATTAGGGTGAGCGACAAAACAAGAAGTGCCAGCGGCGTGCGAACGGCGATTGGTTCTGTCCTCCGAAAGGATTGTCGACTATGTTCCGGGCCGCAGGCCCGGTCGGAATGCGACAACTCGGCCTGCACGGATTCCGGGTTCGACACGTAGTGCGTGTTTTGATAGCAAATCTGTGGCGGCCTCAACAAGTTAAGCAATGATATTCAACAAACTCTCCCGACGCCATTTTGCCCGGCTTGCAGGCTGGTCTGCCCTGGGATTGTCCACGAAATCCGCCCAAGCGCTTCAGGTCGGCGAGGAGAGCGGACCGCATAACCCAAACCCCTCAACCGGTTTTCCCGTTGGTTTTCTTTGGGGGACGGCGACTTCGGCCTACCAGATCGAGGGGGCGGTCAACGAGGACCGGAGAGGGCCATCGATATGGGATAGCTTCGCTCATACGGCGGGGAAAATCCTGGACAAGAGCAACGCGGATGTCGCCAACGATCACTATCATTTGTTCAAGGATGACGTTCAACTGATCAAGGCATTGGGAGCGAAGGCCTATCGCTTTTCCGTGGCCTGGCCGCGCATCTTCCCGGAGGGCTCGGGTCCACCAAATCCGAAAGGGCTCGACTTCTACAACCGCCTCGTCGATGAACTGCTCGCCAATGGCATCGAACCATTTGCAACCATGTACCATTGGGATCTGCCTCTGGCGCTCCAGGATCGCTTCGGCGGATGGATGTCCCGCGAGACCTCGAAGGCCTTCGCGGAGTATGCCGGCTATGTCGCGCAGCGCATCAGTGATCGCGTCAGGAACATCTTCACGATCAATGAATCGCTGAGGTTTGTCTATTCCGGCTACGGGGCGGGGCCGGATGCGCCGGGTCTCAACCTGTCTGCACCGGATCTTAATCAGGTTCTGCACAACGTCGCATTGGGTCAGGGTCTCGCGGTGCAGGCGATAAGGGCGCACGGGCGCGCCGGGACCAGGGTTGGGCCGGCCGAAAACATCGTCGTCTGCATACCTGCCATCGAGACGGCTGCGAACATTCGCGCGGCGGAAATTGCGACCCGCGAGCTCAACGCCGGCTACCTGACCGTCATGCTTGAAGGAAAATATACCGATGGATTTTTGGCCTACGCGGGCAGGAACGCGCCGAAATATACCGCCGAGGAGCTGAAGATCATTTCTTCGCCGATCGACTTTGTCGGGCTGAATGTCTACGTGCCCAATCACTACGTCATGGCGGCAGATAATCCCGCCGGCTTTGCCCTGGTACCCTTTCCCGTCGCGTTTCCACGGATGGATTCGAACTGGCTGAGAATCGGTCCCGAGGCGATGTATTGGGCGCCGCGTCAAGTGGCGAAGCTTTGGGGGGTGAAATCGATCTACATCACCGAGAATGGCACGTCGGCCAGGGACGATCCCGCTCCGGACGGCAAGGTTTATGACGTCGATCGCATAATGTATCTGCGAGCCTATCTGACGCAGCTGCAGCGCGCGACATCGGAGGGAATTCCGGTGCTTGGCTATTTCCTGTGGAGCCTGATGGACAATTTCGAATGGTCGGACGGATTTGAGAAGCGCTTCGGCCTCTATCGGGTCGACTTCGATACGCAGGTCCGCACGCCGAAACTCTCCGCGTCGTTCTATCGCGAAATCATCGGGCGCAATGCCGTGGTTTGACCGTGCGCTGGCTAGAAGGGCCTGGAGATGAATTTCGAGCCCTTGAGCCCGTACCGCCAGGGCAATTCGATCGCCTTGGTGATCCCAATCCGCACACCGGAGACGATCTCCGGCTTGCCGGCCCGCGGAATCAGCGCGAACGGCGGCGCATCGAGGGCCAAACCGTTGTGGCGGTCCGTGATGCCCAATGCTTCGGTCAGCTTGCCCGGTCCCGAGCACAGCGATCGCGCGTCGGTGAGATGGCGCCGGCGGCGCATCGCGGCAATACCATGCGTCGGCTCGAGCGCGCGGATCAGGACCGCGCTTGCCGACCCCTCCTGTTCGCAGACGAAATTGACGCACCAGTGGATGCCGTAGGAGCGGTAGACGTAGACGAAACCCGGCGGGCCGAACATCACGGCGTTTCGCGGCGTCGGTCCGCGAAACGAATGGGCCGCCGGATCGGTGTGGTGATAGGCTTCGAGCTCGACGATGATGCCGCCGACGCCGTTGACCAGCAGGGTCGTGCCGATCAGGTCGGGCGCCACCACATGCACGCTGCGGGCGAAGAAGCCTCGCTTGAGCGGTTTGCCGGTCTTTGGGGCGATTGCAGCAGGATTTTGGGCCATTCGCGCGGTATGCTAAAACCGAAACCCGGCCAGGGCGAGTGGTTGCGGTTCTCGGTCCACCGGATTAGCTAGAATATTGTCAGATACGGATTCTCCATGGTCGTTGTCGTCGATACCGTTTCAACCACGCCGTTGCGCCCGCGCCACCCGGAAAAGGTGAATCGGCCGGATGCGCTGTCGCCGCCGAAGCCGGACTGGATTCGCGTGCGGGCGCCGACCACGCGCGGCTATGCCGATACCCGCAACATCGTGAAGGAAAACGGTCTCGTCACGGTGTGCGAGGAGGCGGGCTGCCCGAATATCGGCGAGTGCTGGGACAAGAAGCACGCGACCTTCATGATCATGGGCGACACCTGCACGCGTGCCTGCGCGTTCTGCAACGTCAAGACCGGCATGCCGGGTGCACTCGAGGCGAACGAACCGGAATACGTTGCGGAGGCAACGTTCAAGCTGGGGCTCGCCCACGTCGTCGTGACCTCGGTGGATCGCGACGATCTCGAAGACGGCGGCGCCGAGCATTTTGCGCAAACGATCCGCGCCATCCGCACGCGCTGCCTGAGTACGACAATCGAAGTCCTCACCCCCGATTTCCTGCGCAAGGAGGGGGCGCTTGAAAGGGTGGTAGCGGCCAAACCCGACGTCTTCAATCACAATCTGGAAACCGTGCCGTCGCGTTATCTGAGTGTGCGGCCGGGTGCGCGCTATTTCCATTCCGTGCGGCTGTTGCAGCGGGTCAAGGAAATCGACCCGGCGATCTTCACCAAATCGGGCATCATGGTCGGACTTGGCGAAGAGCGCCACGAGGTGCTGCAGGTGATGGATGATCTCCGTTCCGCGGACGTGGATTTTCTGACCATCGGGCAATATCTGCAGCCGACCCGCAAACATCACGCCGTGATGCATTATGTCACGCCCGAGGAGTTCTCGGGCTACGAGAAGGTTGCCTATACCAAGGGATTCCTGATGGTGTCGGCGAGCCCGCTGACGCGTTCGTCGCATCACGCCGGCGAGGACTTCGCCAGGTTGCGGGCAGCGCGCGCCGCCAGATCCCGCTGAGAAACTTCGATATATGCCGAGATTCAACAGCAGACGCCGCGTCAACCACAGTGCGGCGGAGATGTTCGATCTGGTTGCCGACGTCGAGCGCTATCCCGAATTTGTGCCTCTGTGCCAGTCGCTGAAGGTACGCGAGCGCACGTCGCGGCCGGATGGAACGGAGGTCGTTGTCGCCGACATGACGGTGTCGTTCAAGCTGATCCGCGAGCACTTCACCAGCCGGGTGACGCTGGACCGTCCGAAACTCAATATTCTGGTCGAATACCTGCGGGGACCGTTCAGCAGCCTCGAGAACCGCTGGACGTTCGAGCCGAAGCAGGACGATGCCTGCGATGTCGGCTTTTACATCTCGTACGAATTCAAGAGCCGGATGCTCGCCATCCTGATGGGCTCGATGTTCGACACCGCATTCCAGCGTTTTGCAGCGGCATTCGAAAAGCGCGCCGACATGGTTTACGGGAAGAAGCAGCTTTAGCGCGTAACGGCGTCATTGCGAGCGAAAGCGAGGCAATCCAGAAAATCGTGACCATGACAAAATCTGGATTGCTTCGGAGCTCACGCTCCTCGCAATGACGCGTAAACAACTTCCATCTTCAACTGTCAAACAACCAGGCAGACGCAACTCCACATTCCCGCGACGCCAATATGCCCGGGGCGTTACTTTTGGTTACGCCCTCTGAGCAAGAGGCGCAGGGAATGCCGGGTGCGCGATGCACCCGCAGCCTCGCGTGCGAAAGTGAAAAGCACGCAAGTATAGTCACCACAGGTTCACCGAACTGGTCCGGCATTCCCTGCGCGATGGTTTTACGGTTTCCTTCGCGATCTCCCCGGTGATCGGGCTTTCTTGCCACCGTCGCCAGCGGAGAAACTCTCCACTGACTTGATACCAGCGTCGAGGTATCAGGACCACACGACTTCGCCGTCCGCGCCCGGCGCACTCGTCATGTGCGTCGTCCGCGTCCACCGCATCCCGCACCCGACGTTCGTGACGACGCGTACGCCCCTCTTGTGAGTGCGGGACAGACGGTCGATAAAGCTGCTTCTACCGAAACGCGAAGCGGAATATTTTTCAGCGCGGGACTGGACTACCCAAATCAGATTGAAATGGTTCGCGGAATTGCGGTTTTGGCGCATCGGTTTTCGAGTTGGCTTGGTTAGCCCTCTCATCCCCTCGGCGGTCGCCGGCGTTTGACGGCTCCCCGGCGCGATGTTCGCGTCAGGCGAGGATGGACGCGAAGGGTTGGCTCGGGGCGCGGCTTCACCGTGGCTCTCGGCCCACGGGCGAGTTCCATCAGCATTCGCAAGGCCTCGACTACGGCGCGCTCGCGCACCGCGGTGCGGCCGATCGCGCCGAATCGGCATTCGCGGTTGATGATGCGGCCGTCTCGTGCGGCGGCGGCGAAATGCACGAGCCCCACCGGCTTGCCGGGCGTGGCGCCACCGGGACCGGCGATGCCGGTGATGGCGACAGCGAGGTCGACCTCGGCGTGCTCCAGCGCGCCGACCGCCATCTGCGTCGCGGTTTCCTTGCTGACCGCGCCGAAGGTAACAAGCGTCGCCGTATTGACGCCCAGCATCGCGTGCTTGGCCTCGTTGGAATACGTGACGAAGCCGCGATCCACCACGTCTGAAGAGCCGGGGATATCGGTCAACGCGCCGGCGACCAGCCCGCCGGTGCAGGATTCGGCCGTGGCGATGGTCAGCTTTCGGCTGCGACAGAGATCGAGCAGCGAGCGGGCTAAACTACGAGCGTCGCTGCTACTCATGCTTCGCTGCCGCTCATGTCACGCGCTCCGGCCTTCTTCCCAGGGCAGGCGGATCGTTGCGCAGGCCGTCGCTGCAATGCCTTCCTCGCGGCCGGTGAAGCCGAGCCGTTCGCTGGTCGTAGCCTTCACGGCGATGCGCGAGATATCCAGCCCGGTTATCTCGGCGATCCGGGCGCGCATCGTGTCGCGCAAGGGACCTATCTTCGGCCGCTCGCAGATCAGCGTCACTTCCAGGTTGGCAATGCGTCCACCGCGTGCGGTGACCCGTTCGACCGCATATTTCAGAAATTTGTCGGATGCCGCGCCCTTCCATTTGGGGTCGCTCGGCGGAAAATGTGAACCGATGTCGCCATCGGCGAGCGCACCGAGGATAGCATCGACGATCGCATGCAGGCCGACATCGCCGTCGGAATGGGCGAGAAAGCCGCGATGATACGGCACCCGAATGCCGCAGATCATGAGGTGATCGCCATCGCCGAAGGCGTGAACGTCGTAGCCCGTCCCGGTTCGGATGTCGCCGAGCTGGCTTGCCAGGCGCGCTTCCTCGCGGACGAAATCTTCCGGTGTCGTGAGTTTCATGTTCGCAGCATCGCCATCAAACGTCGAGACCGTCAATCCCGCCCATTCCGCAATCGCCGCATCATCGGTGAAATCGCTGCGGCCCTCCCGCGCTGCGCGGCGATGGGCCTCAAGGATAGTATCGAAGCGGAAAGCCTGTGGCGTCTGCGCAATTCTCAGGCGGGCGCGCTCCGGCGTTCCCTCGACATTTCCGCCTCCGTCGACCAGCTTGATCGTGTCGGCGACGGGTATCGTGGGAATCGCCGCGCCCGTCGCCGAAGCCGCGTCGATGGCACGGGAAATCAAGCCGGCCGATACGAAGGGACGGGCGGCATCATGAATGAGAACGATTTCGGGCTTCCGGGAAGCCAGTGCCTCGAGCCCGGCATGAACCGATGCCTGGCGCGTTGCTCCGCCGCGCGCCGGGGCTTCGTGTCTGAGCCCTCGCACCGCATCGTTGAACATCGCGACGTCGTCGGGATTCAAGACCGGCTGTACGGCTGAAACTTTCGGATGGCGGCAAAACGGTTCCATCGCCCGAAAGATCACGGTCCGTCCGCCGATCGAACGGTACTGTTTGGGGCCGCCCGCGCCGGCACGAAGGCCGCGTCCGGCCGCGACGAGGATGACTGCAGTCCGCTGAAGCTTCGGCATTGGCGTCGACTGGAAGACCCTGGCGATTGTGATTGGCGCTCAGCCCTTATCACGGTAACGCCCCGAAAACAGAGCGATTCTGCGCCCCCCTGGACAGGAGACATATTGCTGCACTGCACTTGAAAGATTTTTTAGAGTGTGTCTAAAGTGTAGGCATGAAGCTTGACTGCACAAGATTTGTGCTCAAAATGGTGCCGATAGCCCACGAGTTCGCCGAAACAACGAGAAATCCGTGACCGGTTCGGAAGCATTTCACCGTAAGCCCCTGAAAATAGGCAATATTGAGATTGCCAACCGGGCTCTTCTGGCGCCGATGTCCGGCGTAACAGATGTTCCCTTCCGGCGCATCGCGGCGGCCTTTGGGGCCGGGCTCGTGGTTTCGGAAATGACGGCCAGTGATGACCTTGTTTATGGCCGGCCCATGTCGCGGTTGCGATGCGAAGCCACCGGAATAGGCCCCCATGTGGTTCAACTCGCCGGCTGCGAAGCCCGCTGGATGGGCGAGGGCGCGCGGATCGCGGAAGCCGCGGGCGCCGAAATCATCGATATCAACATGGGCTGTCCCGCGCGCCACGTGACGGGCGGGCAGTCGGGGTCGGCGTTGATGCGCGACCTGGATCAGGCGGTTCGACTGATCGAGGCCACCATCGCGGCGGTGAAGGTTCCAGTGACGCTGAAGATGCGTCTCGGCTGGGACGCTTCCTCTCTCAACGCTCCGGAGCTGGCGCGCCGCGCCGAGGCGGCAGGCGTGCAGCTGATCACGGTGCACGGCCGTACCCGTTGCCAGTTCTACAACGGCAATGCAGACTGGAACGCTGTGCGCGCCGTCAGGGACGCTATTCGCATTCCGCTCGTGGTCAACGGTGACATCACCTCCTTCGAGACGGCCCTGACAGCTCTCGAAATGTCCGGCGCCGATGCCGTCATGGTCGGCCGCGGCGCGCAAGGCCAGCCATGGCTGCCCGGTCAGATCGGGCGGCGCATCGAGACTGGTGTCGTTGAGTCCGCGCCGTCGCTGGCGGAGCAGCTCAAATGTGTCCGCTCGCTCTATGACGAGGTTTGCAGCCACTACGGATTGCGCGTGGGGCTGCGTCATGCGCGCAAGCATCTTGGCTGGACGCTGCAGGTTGCGGCCCAATACAGCAGGGCGCCGGCGGCGACGCTCAAGACCTGGCGTGAGAAGGTCCTCACGTCGGATAATCCGCATCACGTGCACCGATCGCTGCAGGATGCGTTCGACGATTTTGCGTGGAGCGCCGCCGCATGAGTTCCGCCGCCGAAAATCGCCGCAACCTGCCGTCTGAAGCCGACGCAATCCTCAACGCGCTGCCCAATCCGGTGCTGCTGGTCGCGCCCGATGGCAGGATCATCGACGCCAACATGGCGGCCGAGTCGTTTTTCGACATTTCCGCCCAGTTTCTGCAACGCCAGTCCCTCAAGGAGCTGGTGCCGTTTGGCAGCCCGCTCCTCGCTCTGATCGATCAGGTCCGCTCGAGCGGGTCGCCGGTCAATGAATACAAGGTCGACCTCGGCACGCCGCGGATGGGCGGCGATCGTCTGGTCGACCTGCACGTCGCGCCGCTGACGGAGCGGCCCGGCCACATCGTGGTGATGCTGCAGGAGCGCACCATCGCCGACAAGATGGATCGGCAGCTGACGCATCGCAGCGCGGCTCGTTCGGTGATTGCTTTGGCGGCGATGCTGGCCCATGAAATCAAGAATCCGCTCTCCGGCATCCGCGGCGCGGCGCAGTTGCTCGAGCAGGCGGCCGCGCCAGAAGATCGCATGCTGACGCGCCTGATCTGCGACGAGGCCGATCGCATCGTCACGCTGGTCGACCGCATGGAAGTGTTCGGCGACGACCGGCCGGTGGCGCGCGGCCCCGTCAACATTCATTCGGTACTCGATCACGTCAAGCGCCTGGCGCAATCGGGCTTTGCCCGCAGCATCCGCTTCGTCGAAGATTACGATCCGTCACTGCCTCCCGTGCTCGCCAATCAGGACCAGCTGATCCAGGTATTTTTGAATCTCGTGAAGAACGCCGCGGAAGCGGTGGCCGATCTCGGCAGCGACGGGGAGATACAATTGACGACCGCATTCCGGCCGGGCGTTCGCCTGTCGGTTCCCGGCAAGAAGACGCGGGTCTCGCTGCCGCTTGAATTTTGCGTCAAGGACAACGGCCCGGGCGTGCCCGAGGACCTGTTGCCGAACCTGTTCGATCCCTTTGTCACGACCAAGCCGACGGGTAGCGGGCTTGGTCTGGCGTTGGTGGCCAAGATCGTCGGCGATCACGGTGGCATCATTGAATGCGAATCCCAGCCGCGAAAAACCACCTTCCGCGTACTGCTGCCCATGTTCAATGCCGCCAACAACTTCGATCAAAGTGACCGCGATGACGTTTCGGGGACGCCGTTGCATGCCTCACAGAACTCGAGATGAGGAATAGACGATGCCCGCAGGAAGCATTCTTGTAGCTGACGATGACACAGCCATTCGTACCGTTCTCAATCAGGCGCTTTCGCGTGCCGGCTATGAGGTACGGCTGACGGGAAACGCAGCGACGCTTTGGCGCTGGGTGAGCCAGGGCGAGGGCGATCTGGTGATCACCGACGTGGTGATGCCCGACGAGAATGCGTTCGATCTGTTGCCGCGGATCAAGAAGATGCGGCCGAGTCTGCCCGTGATCGTGATGAGCGCGCAGAACACGTTCATGACGGCAATCCGCGCCTCCGAACGCGGTGCGTATGAGTATCTGCCGAAGCCGTTCGACCTGAAGGAATTGATCGCGATTGTCGGCCGCGCCTTGGCGGAACCGAAGGAGCGCGTGTCGAATGCGGCGGATGATTCGGAATTCGACTCCATTCCGCTGGTCGGTCGCTCTCCTGCGATGCAGGAAATCTACCGCGTCCTGGCGCGGCTGATGCAGACGGACCTGACGGTGATGATTTCCGGCGAGTTGGGAACCGGCAAGGAACTGGTGGCGCGCGCGCTGCACGATTACGGCAAGCGGCGCAACGGGCCGTTCGTCGCTGTCAACATGGCCGCGATCCCGCGCGATCTGATCGAGTCCGAGCTGTTCGGTCATGAGCGCGGCGCGTTCACCGGCGCCAATACCCGTGCCTCGGGACGGTTCGAACAGGCCGAGGGCGGCACGCTCTTTCTCGATGAAATCGGCGACATGCCGATGGAAGCGCAGACAAGGCTACTGCGCGTGCTCCAGCAGGGCGAATACACCACCGTTGGAGGCCGCACGCCGATCAAGACCGACGTTCGTATCGTTGCCGCGAGCAACAAGGATCTGCGCGTCCTGATCCAGCAGGGGTTGTTCCGTGAGGACCTGTTCTTTCGGCTGAATGTCGTACCGCTGCGGCTTCCGCCGTTGCGCGAGCGGATCGAGGACCTGCCCGATTTGATTCGGCATTTCTTCGCGCTCGCCGAAAAGGACGGACTGCCGCCGAAGAAGCTCGATGCGCAGGCGCTGGAGCGCATGAAGCAGCATCGCTGGCCCGGCAATGTGCGCGAACTCGAAAACCTCGCGCGCAGGCTCGCCGCGCTCTATCCGCAGGATGTGATCACGGCCTCGGTCATCGACGGCGAACTGGCCCCGCCAGCGGTGACCTCGGGCAGCAATGCCCATCATTCCATCGACAATCTCGGCGGAGCCGTGGAAGCCTATCTGTCATCGCATTTCTCGGGATTTCCGAACGGCGTTCCGCCGCCGGGGCTTTATCACCGCATACTCAAGGAAATTGAGGTCCCCCTGCTGACGGCGGCCCTTGCGGCGACCCGGGGCAACCAGATACGGGCTGCCGACCTCCTGGGGCTGAACCGGAATACGTTGCGGAAAAAAATCCGCGATCTGGACATTCAGGTTTACCGGAGCGGCGGCTAGGGTTTGATATCCCCGGGAGATCCCGGGGGAGGGCTTCCGACGCCGCGGATTTGTCGCAATTCGGCAACAATGTGGTATGAATGCATCAGTCCGCCAAGGCGCGGCGCATCCCATCGCCTCATTGATTGCCGGAATGACCAGCGTAGATACCTCGGCCGCACAGTTCGACTCGTCGCTCGCTGAGCCCAGAGGGGGGTCCCTCCGCCGGCTGCTGGCGCCGTTCGCAATCGGCCTGGCGCTTCTCACGGCATTCCTCACCTTCGTGGTGCTCACCGGCCTGACCCGGGTAGAGCCGACCCGCGAAATCGCCGTTTCCTTCATGCTGATGAACGGCGCCACCATCCTGGTGCTGGTCGGCATCATCTTCCGCGAAGTCTGGCAGGTGATGCAGGCGAGGCGGCGCGGACGGGCCGCGGCGCGGCTGCACGTCCAGATCGTCAGTCTATTCTCGGTCATCGCGGTGCTGCCGGCCGTGCTGGTGGCGATCGTCGCCAACGTCACGATCGATCGAGGTTTCGACCGTTTGTTTTCCGGCCCGACGCGCGAAGTGATCCAGAACTCGCTGATCATTGCGCGCGCCTATATGCAGGAACATGCCCAGCTCATTCGCGGCGATATTCTGGGCATGGCCAACGACCTTGCTCATGCCCGGCCGCTCTACGACCAGGACCGTCAATCCTTTCGTGAGCTTCTGACGGCGAACGCGGCCTCTCGCAATTTGCCCGGCGCCATGCTGATCGACAAGGATCGCAAGGTCCTGGAAACCGCGCAAAACAGCATCCAGCTTGCCTTCGCGGCGCCCCCGCCCGAATTTCTGAGCAATGTCAACGAGGTCGAGCCTGAGATTGCGGTGTTGCCGGAGGAGAATTACGTCGCTGCCGTGATCCGGCTGCGTGCCTTTCAGGATACGTTCCTCTACGTCGCGCGCCAGCTCGATCCTCACGTCGTCGCGCAGCTGAAGCAGACCGAGGCAAGTGTCGCCGAATATGCCGAGATCGAATCGCGCCGGCTCGGCATTCAGGTGAACTTTGCGCTGATCTTTGCCGTCATTGCGCTGACCATTCTGATGGCCGCCATTCTGTTCGGGCTGAATTTCGCCAACTGGCTGGTTACCCCGATCCGGCGCCTGATGAGCGCCGCCAACCTCGTTTCCACCGGCGACCTTCATGTGCAGGTGCCTGTGCTCCGTTCCGAAGGCGATCTGGCGCAGCTCGGCGAGACCTTCAACAAGATGACGCAGGAATTGCGCACCCAGCGCGACGAACTCGTCAGCGCCAGCGATCTTATCGACAGCCGGCGGCGTTTCATCGAGGCCGTATTGTCGTCGGCCAGCGCCGGCATTATCGGCGTCGATGCCTCCGGCAGCGTCGGCATTCTCAATCGCTCCGCGGAAAAGCTCATCGGTCACGCGGAAAGCGAGACGCTGGATCATCCGCTCACGGACGTGCTTCCCGAACTCGACGAGATGATGAAGACGGCTCGCGAGAGCGCGCAGCGGCTCGTCCAGGGCCAGATCACGATCAATCGCGACGGCCACGAGCGCATTCTTTCGGTTCGAGTGAGCGGCGAGCAGACCAGTCAGAAACGCGACAGCTACATCATCACCCTCGATGACATCACCGAGCTCGTTTCCGCGCAGCGGACCTCGGCATGGGCCGACGTCGCGCGCAGGATCGCGCACGAAATCAAGAATCCCCTGACCCCGATCCAGCTATCGGCCGAACGCATTCGCCGCAAGTTCGGCAAGGTGATCACGGATGACAAGGCTGTCTTCGAGCAATGCACCGATACGATCGTGCGGCAGGTCGACGACATCAGGCGCATGGTCGACGAGTTCTCGCGTTTTGCGCGGATGCCCAAGCCCGTGATCGAAGGGGAGGATGTGG
The DNA here is from genome assembly GCA_963820275.1 of uncultured Alphaproteobacteria bacterium. GTDB lineage: Bacteria > Pseudomonadota > Alphaproteobacteria > Rhizobiales > Xanthobacteraceae > Bradyrhizobium. The sequence continues at coordinate 96,191 of CAWFZL010000030.1, read as the reverse complement.
CCGACACCGTGCGTCAAGCCGTATTCCTGATGCGGGTCGGTCATCCCGACGTCGAAATCGAGGCCGATATCAAGCAGGAGCCGTTGCGGGCGCAGTTCGACCGGCGGCTGATTTCGCAGGCGCTGACCAACATCATCAAGAACGCGGCCGAGGCGATCGAGGCGGTTCCGGTGGAAGTGCTCGGCAAGGGTCGCATTGATGTCATCGCCGCGCGCGAGAACGACGACATCATCATCGATGTCATCGACAACGGCATTGGTCTACCGAAAGTGAGCCGAGCGCGCCTGCTGGAGCCTTATGTGACGACCCGCGAGAAAGGCACCGGCCTTGGGCTCGCCATCGTCGGCCGTGTCCTGGAAGATCACGGCGGGCGGATCGAGCTCAATGATGCCGCAGATATCCGCCCGGGCGCGCGTGGCGCATGGATGCGGTTGAGATTTGCCGTGTCGGGCCATGCCCCGGCGGTCGAAGTCAAGCAATCGACGCCCGAAACAAAACCCGGTGCGCCCGAAACCACCGACGGTGCAGAAACGACTAATGAACAGACCAAAATCGAAGCTGCAGCAGGCAATTGAGGAGACAGGCGTTAGCCCATGGCAAGCGATATTTTGATTGTCGATGATGAAGCCGACATTCGTGACCTTGTCGCCGGGATTCTCAACGACGAGGGTTTCACGACGCGAACGGCACGTGACAGTGATTCGGCGCTGGCGGAAATAGCCAATCGCCGGCCACATCTTGTGTTTCTGGACATCTGGCTGCAGGGCAGCAAGCTCGACGGGCTGCAGCTGCTGGAGCAGATCAAGCGCGATCATGCCGACCTGCCGGTCGTGATGATCTCCGGACACGGCAACATTGAAACCGCGGTCGCCGCCATCAAGCGCGGCGCTTACGATTTCATCGAAAAGCCGTTCAAATCCGATCGCCTCATCCTGGTGGCGACGCGGGCGCTGGAGACGTCGCGCCTGAAGCGCGAGGTCAAGGAACTCAAGCAGCTCGCGCCCACCGCGAGCATCATGACCGGCCGCTCGGCCTGCATGAACCAGTTGCGGCAGACCATTGAGCGAGCCGCCAAGGCCAACAGCCGCATCCTGATCGTGGGTCCCTCGGGCGCCGGCAAGGAACTCGCGGCGCGCACGCTGCACATGGCGTCCGGCCGCGCCGACGGACCTTTCGTCGTCATCAATGCGGCGGCGATTACGCCTGAGCGCATGGAAGTCGAGCTGTTCGGCGTCGAGCCCAATGGCGAGCATGCCCGCAAGACCGGTGCGCTCGAGGAAGCCCATGGCGGAACGCTGTTCATCGACGAAATCGGGGATATGCCGCGCGAAACGCAAAACAAGATATTGCGCGTGCTCGTCGATCAGACGTTCCAGCGGCAGGGGGGAACCGCCAAGGTCAATGTCGATGTACGCATCATTTCGTCCACCGCCCGAAATCTGGAAGAAGAGATCGCCGCCGGCCACTTCCGGGAGGACCTCTATCACCGCTTGTCGGTGGTGCCGATCCGCGTTCCACCGCTGTCGGAGCGGCGTGAGGACATTCCGGAACTCATCGACTATTTCATGGACCAGATTTCCGCCGCGACTGGCCTGCCAAAACGCCAAATCGGCCAGGATGCGATGGCGGTGTTGCAGTCGCATGTCTGGCCCGGCAACGTCCGGCAGCTTCGCAATAATGTCGAGCGCGTGATGATCCTTGCGAGCGGGGGCCCGGAAGTCATCATTACCGCGGACATGCTGCCGCAGGATGTGGGCTCGATGGTTCCGGCCATGCCCACCAGCAGCAACGGCGAGCATATCATGGGCTTGCCGCTCCGCGAGGCGAGGGAGGTGTTCGAGCGGGACTACCTGATGGCCCAGATCAGCCGTTTCTCCGGCAACATCTCCCGTACGGCGGAATTTGTCGGCATGGAGCGCTCGGCCCTGCATCGCAAGCTGAAGGCACTGGGTGTGGGCTAAAGAGGCAGATTCGGCGAGTTTGTTCGTATAATGCGAGAAATTTCGTCTCTGCGCGCGTTTTTGTAGAGAATTGGACCTCTATTCGGTGTGCTGCCTAGCGAACTGACTTGCCTAAAAAGCAAGCCTGACCTCTAATCGCCTGATCGCGCCCCCCGGAGGGGGATCTCAGGGGTGCCGGTAACCGGGGATGCTCCCACAGAGAGCCATCGGTTCAATAAAAAATAAGCACAAGAAGGCGGGATAAGAAACAATGGCGGCAGACCGCGCACAAAACCTACAAGACACCTTCCTCAATCACGTTCGTAAAACGAAAACGCCACTGACGATCTTTCTGGTCAACGGAGTCAAGCTGCAGGGAATTGTTACCTGGTTCGACAATTTTTGCCTGCTGTTGCGGCGCGACGGTCACTCGCAGCTTGTGTACAAGCATGCGATCTCGACCATCATGCCGGGCGCTCCGATTCAGTTGTTCGAAGGCGGCGAGGATGCCCCGGCTTGAGAGTGAACTGATTGGAACCCCGAAATCCTGACGGGGGTGCCGACCGTCCGCGGTCGGCAGCGGGCAGGCATAGCGGGCGGGTGATCGTCATCGGCCCATATTTGCGCGCATGGCGGGGTGGTCCCGATGCGCAAACGGATTCGCATGCCGTTCGCGATTCCGAGGCGCGGCTGGAGGAAGCCGCGGGCCTGGCGCGGGCCATCGACTTGACGGTTGCCGATGCCTTGGTTGCACCGGTGAGCCAGATCCGTCCCTCGACTTATCTCGGAAAGGGGAAGGTCGAAGAGATTATCGGTCTTATCACGGGACACGAGATCGAACTTGTCGTGATGGATTGCGCATTGTCGCCGATCCAGCAGCGTAATCTCGAGAAGGCCTGGAATACCAAGGTTCTCGACCGGACCGGGCTGATCCTCGAAATTTTCGGCCGACGCGCCAAGACCAAGGAGGGCGCGCTTCAGGTCGAACTTGCGCATTTGAACTATCAGCGCAGCCGCCTGGTGCGGTCGTGGACTCACCTCGAGCGCCAGCGCGGCGGCTTCGGCTTCATGGGCGGTCCGGGTGAGACCCAGATCGAGGCCGACCGGCGCCTGATCGGCGAACGCATCACGCGTCTGGAGAATGAACTGAAAAAGGTGCAGGCGACGCGACGGCTGCATCGCGCGGGCCGGCAGCGGGTGCCTTACCGCGTGGTGGCGCTGGTCGGTTACACCAATGCCGGCAAATCCACGCTTGTTCAATCGGCTGACGCGCTCCGAGGTCCAGGCGGCCGACATGCTGTTTGCGACGCTCGATCCTACCTTGCGGGCACTCCGCCTGCCGCATGGAGGCAAGGCGATGCTGTCCGACACCGTCGGTTTCATCTCCAACCTTCCGACGCAGCTGGTGGCGGCATTCCGCGCGACGCTTGAGGAGGTGCTGGAGGCGGACCTCATCCTCCATGTGCGCGACATTTCGCACCAGGACTCGGAAGCTCAGGAACGCGACGTTCAGAACGTGCTGCGTCAGCTCGGGATCGACCCTGACGCGGGCGCGCGCATTCTCGAGGTCTGGAACAAGATCGATCTCTTCGGCCCCGAGGAGCGGCAGGAGCTGGCGAACATCGCTGCCAGAAGGCCGCCGGAACGGCCGTGTTTCCTGGTTTCGGCCGAGACCGGCGAGGGAGTTGACGCGCTGCTCGCCGCGATCGAGGACAGGCTGGCCGCAACGCGAACGACGCTCGATCTTTCGATCGATGCCGCCGACGGGGCGGGCATCAGCTGGCTGCATCGCAATTCGGAAATTCTCGAGAAGAAATTGCACGACGGGCGGTTCGATATGACGGTACGCGTCGATCCAACCAAACGCGACATCGTGGTCAAACGCTTCGATGCGGTGCCGCATCAACTTTCGATAGCTGGCGGACGTGTGGCCGGATGAGGCTGGAGCTACCCGTTTGGGCTCTGTTGCTGTTCTGGTTCGCCTATTGGGTCGTCTCGTACTGGTTTATCTCGGTTCCGGGCGCGATCGGCCTGGCGATGCTTGGAAGGTACGGTCCTGCGTGGCTTGGTCGGCTTCGATGGCTGTCGCTGGGTGCTGCGGCGCTCCTGACAACACCCTTTCTTCTGGCCATGATGTTCGCACTTCGCGACGGAATCCATTCGTCGAGCGTCCGGGCGGAATTGCTGCGTACGCTGGATGATGACGAAATCGTCGCCGGGCTGCCGCTCCATGCCGGCAGCAAGATCTGGTTTGAAGATGCGGCCCACACGGCGATTGAGTCGGTCGAACTGCCGCACCCCACCAATATTTTAGGCGTCGCTTTCACCGGGAGGGTGTGGTGGAACGTAACGGCCAAGAGCTGGAACGGCACGCTTGCCGCCGATCAAAGTATCAACGGGTGGCCTTGCAGAAGTGGCCCGGTCGAAATCGATGGGGAGGGCATGCCGCGAAGCTGCGAACTCGCCGCCCCCTACACTCTCTTTGGCTACGAACTGCCCACTGGCACATCACTCAGTTACAGTTCGGTGATCGACACGTGGTCCTTCTTCGTACCGGAGGACAAGGGGCTTGCTATCAAAAAGCTGTCCACGATCGCCCCGGGCGGCGTCAGCTTGCTTTTGACGAAGGATGGGCGCCTCAAGGCAATCAATTCCGGCGCCGGAAGGACCATCGTGGTGCACGGTGTCCCGTTGAACACGATGAATATCAACGTGACGGACAAAGCGGTCATGGGAGCGCTTGCAGAGCCGTTCGTTGTTGCCGGCGAGCGGCAGACTGCAGGCACCGCAATCAGGGTGGATCTTGAGGCCGACGCGATATCGCTCGCCCCGGCAAACTGGTGGTTGTCGGAGTGAGCGGTTTTCAGCCGCGATCGCGCATTGATCTGGGCGTAGCTACTGGTTTTTCACAGGCGCGATGGCACCGATTCTGCCTTTTCGTCTTTCTTCGCCTCGTTCCACAGCGCGTCCATCTCTTCCAGCGTAGCACCTTCCAGCGGGCGGCCCTGTGCTTCCAGTGCGCGCTCGATATAGCCAAAGCGGCGCTCGAATTTCACGTTCGCACCGCGCAGGGCCATGTCGGGGTCAACTCCGCCATGCCGCGCCAGGTTGACAACGGCGAACAGGAGGTCGCCGGTTTCACTCCCGAGTTCTTCGGCGTCTGCGCGATCGAGAGCCGCTTCGATCTCGTCCGTCTCCTCGCGTATCTTGCGCAATACCGCGCGCGGATCGTTCCAGTCGAAGCCGACCGTGGACGCCTTGCGCTGCAAATCCAAAGCACGCTTTAACGCCGGTTGTCCGGTCTTCACATCCGACAACAGTGATGGGTGCGACGGTGCGCCGGCAGGTCGGCGCGCGGCACGTTCCGCCTTCTCTTCGGCCTTGATCCGCTCCCAGGCGCCCTTGACATCGGATGGAGTCAACCGGCCGTCCTTGTCTTCGAAGACGTGCGGATGCCTTCGGATCATCTTGCGCGAAATCGCCTCGACCACGTCGCCGAAGTCGAACGCGTTCTGTTCTTCGGCCATGCGGGCATGAAACACCACCTGCAGCAGGAGATCCCCGAGCTCGTCGCGGAGGTCGTCGAGATCGCCACGCGCGATCGCGTCCGCAACTTCGTAGGCTTCCTCGATCGTGTATGGAGCGATGGTTTCGAAGTTTTGTTCGAGATCCCAGGGGCAGCCGCTGCCCGGCGTCCGCAACGCCGCCATGATATCGAGCAGGCGTGAAATATCGCGAGAACTGGTCATGATGCGCCGGAGCCTCTATGGAGTTTCAAAGGCCTGTATGCCGCAAGATCCCCAGCGATCCCAGCAAAACGAACGAAGTAGCAGGCGATTTCCACCGGGCCGGCGTTTTCTACCGCGCGAAGTTCACCGGCGCGATGTAGCTGTCCTTTTCGCCCGGCTTGGCAGCGGGGAATGGCGGGAAGGGACTGGCGCGGCGCAGGATTTCGAGCGCCTCGCGATCGAGCACGTCGCTGCCGGACGATTTTGTCACCGCGCTTTCGATCACCGCGCCCGCGCGGTTCAAGACGAACCTTACTACCACCGTCCCCTGCGCCCCTCGCGCCGACGATGGATAGCGCTTGAATCTCTGCATGTGGCCGAATACCAGCGCATTGTAGGCATCGGAGCCAGCTTGAGTAAATTCGCCGACGTGTTCCGTCTTCTGCGGTGCGCGCGTTTCGGGTGCGGGGGGCATCTCTTCCGGCTTGGGCTTTTCCACTTTCTTCGGCTCGACCTGCGGCAGGCTGACCTCGGCTTCCCGCGGTGGCGACGGTGGCTGCACCACCTCGTCCATTGGCTTTTCTTCGACCTTGGGCGGCTCTTTCGGCGCCGCCTCCGCCTGCTGCATGGTCGGCCCGACCGCGATGTCCTGGTTCTGAATCTCAGGCGAACTGCTTTCGACCGGAGCAAGAGTCACGGCGATTGCGGGAAGGATGTTCGGCTCCACCGGTCTGTGGGCATACCACAACGCAACCGCCGCCACGATCGCCGCGTGCGCTATCAGGATCGTCACGCCGGCCAATGCCCAGCGGGAAATCCCGCGCCCTTCGGGCAGATGCAGCGTAAACGCGTTCATTGTCTGGCCGCCGGTTCTTCCAGCCCGACCAGGGCGAGCTTGAGATATCCGGCGTCGCGCAGGGTATTCATCACCTCCATCAGCCCGCCATAGCTCAGCGTCTTGTCGGCGCGAATGAAAATCGTCTCCTCCTTGCGGCCGTTCGTTGTGGCGTCCAGCGCGGCTGCAAGCTGCTCACGAGCGACGACAGTATCACCCACGGCAACCGTCTCGTCCGGCTTGATGGTCACAAACACGGGCTTGTCCGGCCGCGGCTGCTCGGGCGCCGTGCTGGCGGGGAGATTTACGCCGATGTCGACGGTCGCGAGCGGAGCGGCGACCATGAAGATGATCAGCAGAACGAGAATGACGTCGATGAACGGCGTGACGTTGATCTCGTGCTGGATCTCGAGTTCCTCGTCGCCCGAGCGTGAACCAGGACGCATCGCCATGACTTTACTCCGCGGCCCGCGACAAGGGAGCGACGCGGTCCCGGTGTCTGCGGCTAATCAGCAAGAGGAGCTGCGCCGAGGCATCGCCCAGCAGGGTGCGGTAGCCGCTGATCACTCTGGCAAGATGGTTGTAGATCACGACCGCCGGAATGGCCGCCACGAGTCCGAGCGCCGTGGCAAGCAAGGCCTCCGCAATGCCGGGCGCGACCACCGCGAGATTGGTGGTGTGGGATTCGGAAATTCCGATGAAGGAGTTCATGATACCCCAAACCGTTCCGAACAGGCCGACGAACGGGGCCGTGGCGCCGATCGTTGCCAGGATGCCGACGCCGCGCGAAACCTGCCGCGTCATCGCGGCTTCCACGCGTTCCAGCCGCAACGCGACTCGCTCCTTGAAACCTTCGTCGACGATGCCGTCAGACAGCTCCGCTTCCCGAGCCGTGGACAGGATCAGCTGCGCAACGGCGTCCCGATCCGCCTTGCAGCCGCGTACCGCATCCAAAAGGCTGCCGCCTCCTTCCAGCATCTTGAGCCTGCGGTGTGCAACCTTCCTTGCGACACGCAGCTCGATGGACTTGGCAAGCCAGACCGTCCAGGTCACGAGCGACGCGAACGCAAGTCCCACCATCACCACCTTCACCACAACATCGGCGTTGAGGAACATGCCCCATGGCGACAGGTTCCGCGGCAACAGGGAGTTTGGGCTCTGGGCAAACGCGGGCACTGCGGTGATCGCGAGGGAGGCGAGAGGGCCCAGGAACTTCGCCACCATTCCGCGGAGCAGGCGGTTTACCCGTTGGCGCTCTTTGTCGTTATGGCACATTTGGTCCTCTCTCATTGATGTGGCTCGGCGCCTCAAAGTTTTTGCGTGATGCCGAAAAAGAATCCGCGCCGCGGTCCGAACTGCGGCGCGAATACGCCGATGCCCGAACCGTCCCTGATCTCATAGATCGTGTCGAACAGGTTCACGACGTCGAAGCGAAATGTCGTTGGCTTGTTCGGCGCCACGATGTCGAAGTCGTGCGAAACGCCGACGTTGAACTGGGTGTAGGGCGGCACGTGATCGGTATTCGCGAATCCGGACCGAAGCCCGCTGCCGTAGATCATCGAGGCGCTGAAGCGGGTGCCCTCCCAGAGATAGGAAGTTCCGGCCGAACCCGTCAGCCACTGGGAGTGGTCTGTATTGATGTAATGTGTTGCGATGAAAGCCAGTTCGTCGGGAGCGAACAGAAACTGGTTCGATACGACGTCGGTGCCGACCTGATGCGCCCAGGCCAGATTGGCCCAGGCGCGAAAATTGCCATTGGTGTAGTTGGCCTTCAGTTCAAGACCGTCGTTGATCCCGCGCGCGTAGTTGAAGCCGGTCAATACATAGGCCTGCCCGAATTGTCCGTCGTCGAGCAGATCGCGGGCGAGCTTGTAGTAGGCGTCGGCACCCACTTCGAGGCCGGTTATCGCGGGGATCTTCTGGACCACGCCGATGTCGAAGATGTTCGCGCGCTCGGGGAGCACGGGATCGTTGATCGGCACGGCAGGTGTCTGCGTGTTGGCGGGCGCCGTCGGGGGCGTGACGAGCGCCAGGTTGACGGGTGCCGCGATCACCTGCACCGGCGGCGTAAAGGTTCGCGCGTAGCCGACGTGGAACGTCGTATCGCCGGTCGGCTTCCAGGTCAGGCTGATCCTCGGGCTGAACTGGTTGGCATCGACATATTGAAACATCTGGTCGAAACGCAGGCCCGTATTCAGCGTCAGCTGGTTGGTGATGTTCCACTCATCCTGAACGTAGGTGCCGATCAACGCGCCGAGCTTTGGACTGGAATCGAAAACGGTGAAGGGTGGGCCGAACGGAGCGCCGGTCACCGGATCGGTTTGATTGCCGGTGACGGGATTGACCGGCAGCACCTGGGATACGTTGTTGACCAACGATTGCTCGGCGCTCACCGTAAATCCGAAGCGCAGCGTGTGGGCGTAGCCGATCCGCCAGGCGGTATCCTCCTGAATGCCGTTGGTGAGGCTCTGGCGATACACGTCCGAGGCGACGCCGTTGATGAGGATGTCGCCGATCAAATCGGGCCTGTAATGCAGCTGGCTGTAGCGGTCGAAATAGGAAACCTGGTAATCGAGATCACCCGCCGTCTTCTGGTAAGTGACGACGTTGAAATTGGTGAACTCATACTGGCGTTCGTTGAGAAGCGACGAATCGAACGAGTTCAGCCCGAAAGCCGTAAAACTCGTCGGCTGCCCCGGATTGTTGGGAATCTGAAACGACCCATTGTAGGTGCCGCCGATGTAGGTGAGGCGGCTGGTCGGATCGATCACGGTCGAGAGATAGGCAAAACCTCTTTCCTGCTGCGTGAAGTCATGGATGGCTTCGTTTGCCGGCGTCGGGTTCTCGATCCCCAGATTGTTCTGCAAGTACCGTCCGGAAACGAAATACTGGGTCTGACCGACCGTTCCGCCATACTCGACATAAGGCGTGACGGTGCCATGGCTGCCGCCATAGAGGCTGACGCTGCCGGTGTTGTTGAAGGCATCGGCCTTGGTCTGGATGTCGACAAGGCCCGCGGTGCGCAAGCCGTACTGTGCCGGGAGCGCGCCGGTGATCAGGCTCAGGCTTCCGACGATCCCGGAGTCGAGGAGCTGGCCGAAGCCGGGCCCGATGCCGTCGGGAAGCTGAATGCCGTTGATGCGGTATTGAACGTTGGCGTGCTCGTTGCGTACATGCAGTTCGCCGCTCGCCGCGGAGTCCTGCGATACGCCGGGGGTCTGCAATAGCACCTTGTCCAGGCCGGTATTTGCCCCCTGCGGCAAGGCTTCGATCGCTTGATGGCTCAGCTGATAGGTTCCGGCGCCGATCGGCGCAAGTATCGCGTTTCGCGCCGCGTCCAGCTTGTCGTTCTGGGTTGCAACCACCTGCGCCTGCGTCGGAGCAGGTGGCTGGTTTGATGTCACTTGTGGCGGCCTGCTGCGCGGCTTCCGCCGCTCTGCCGGCGCAGCCACGCGAGTCTCGGGCAAGACGTTGCCGGCCCCGGATGGCGCAGCAGGTGTCGCCTCTTGTGGCTGGGCCGGCGCCGGACCACCACCACCTTGCGGCTGCGCGGGTTCGGCGGGAGGAGAAGCCGAGGGCTGCGGAGTGGCCGCGGCGGGCGGTGCTGGAGTGCCGCTTTCGTTTTGAGCCAGGACCTGCGCGCTCGAGGCAGCGATCCAGACAAGCGAAGAAAAAGATAAGACGGTGTAGTGGCCAAGCCACGGAAGATGACGGCGATGCATGAAGATTCCTGAGCTGAATTGCGCGCCCTACGACATGAAGGACGGCGTGCGCGACAAACGGAGCTTCGCCGGGGAGGCGACTGCGAATTCGGTTCGCAGCACCCAAGGCGCGAAGCGGCTTGCTCAGGAAATCGGTGGTCCGCGAGAATAGAAGGCCGCCCGAGCCTGCTGCGGGAGAGCAAAAACATGCTCGATCGTCAGATCGATCGGCGTCTCGGCGAGTGCCAGCGGCAAGGTCGGCGGTGCGGAGGCCAGCGCGTGACCCACGGCGCTGGCCGCCATGCAGATCGGACAGAGCAGGTCGGCCTGGTCACCATCGTGATGACCTTGCGTCCGGCCGTCATCGGGCGCGGTGAGGGCGGCTATCTCGGTGGCAAAGCGATTGTCGATCGCATGCACGTGGCCAAAGGACAGGCCGAGATTGATGGCGAGCGCAAGCAGCGCAAACCACGAACCACGCCTGATATGGTCACGAAACCAGTGCATTGCGTTCGAACCGGATTTTTCCTTGTCACCATGGCCGGCGGGCCATTCTTAGTCGGTCCACCCAAGCGGTCAAGTACGCCGCATAACACGTTACCGCTATCAATTTCGGCGATAGCGCTACGGTAAGTCAAATTTTTGTCGGCAGGTACGGGGAGCCGTCTGCATTGACAACTCTGACGCCGACGCCATGATGGGGCGTCAGGTTCGCTGATCGAAAGACCAGCGTGATGGGAATGCGGTGAAGCTGGCGCGCCAATGCCAGGCCAAATCCGCAACTGCGCCCGCAACTGTAGGCGGTGAGCTCTTTTCCTTGATGCCACTGGGCCTTGGCCCGGGAAGGCGGAAACAGAGTGTCGACCCGCAAGTCAGGAGACCGGCCTGAACAGTCATCCATCCGGCGTGCGGTGCGCGCGCTTGGGGCGGTTTCTTCGCTGCGATGACAAAGAATGAATTTGTCTCGCGGATGGAGGGCCGCCATGGCTGTATGCGCCGAAATTCCAGGATTTTCTTGCCGCCGAACTTGCGCACCGCGCACATCCTGCGCGGCAGCGTTTGTATTTTTTGCGGTCGCGCGTTCCTTTGAACTGTACCGATCACCCAATGCGTCCGCCGAAGGCCGCTACTTTTTTGCCGCGCGCCCACTGGCAATTCTAGCGGAGCGGGCGTCATGCTGACATATTTGAAACTCGCCATCGACGATGCATCCGCCGCGTCACGCGCAAGGATTGTTTCGCTCTATGCCTTTTTGCTGGCGATCAACGTCCTGGCCTGGACCTGGGCCATCGTTGCGCTCTCGGATCGGCCAACTCTATTGGGCACCGCCTTGCTGGCCTACGTGCTCGGCCTTCGGCATGCCGTCGACGCCGATCACATCGCGACCATCGACAATGTCGTTCGCAAATTGATGCAGGAGGGAAAGCATCCGCTCGCGGTCGGTCTGTTTTTCTCGCTCGGTCATTCGCTTTCGATCGCACTCGCCGTCGCCGCGATTGCTGCGGCAGCGTTCGCGCTGCAAGGACGATTTCAGGAATTCAGAGCGATTGGCAGCATCATCGGGACAGCAACGTCCGCGTTTTTTCTGCTGGCGATTGCCGTTATTAACCTCGTCATCTTGCGTGGAGTTTGGCAGACCTTTCAGGGGGCGCGGCGCGGCGAAAACAGTCGCGAAGAGGAGGCCGATACGCTTCTGTTGGGCAGCGGCTTCATGGCCAGGATTCTTCGACCTCTGTTCCGCATGGTAACGGCAAGCTGGCAGATGTTGGCGCTGGGACTGTTGTTCGGCCTCGGCTTCGATACCGCGACCGAGATCAGTCTCTTTACGGTAGCGGCCGGCCAGGCATCGGGCGGACTGAGTCTCGGCACCGTGATGATTTTTCCGGCTCTGTTCACTGCCGCGATGACACTCGTCGACACCACAGACAGCGTCCTGATGGTTGGCGCCTACGGTTGGGCATTTCTCAACCCAATCCGGAAGATTTGGTACAACCTCACGATCACGGCGATCTCTGTCGTGGTTGCGCTCTTGATTGGCGGGGTCGAAGCACTTGGCCTGATTGGAAGCAAGTTCCAATTTCAAGGCGGATTCTGGGTTGCGGTTTCTGATCTCAGCGAGAGCCTTGCCAACTTCGGGTATCTGGTCGTCGGCGTCTTCCTGGCAAGCTGGGCTCTTTCTTTCGCCATCTATCACTGGCTGAGGCTTGAAGAGAAGTCTGTTTCACCATGAGTCCTGTACCAACGCATCGCAGAAGTGTCCGACGCGACCGCTACGTGCGATGCTTGTGCCGATGCGTGGTGCGATGATGCGGCGATGTCGCGACATCGTCGGACTTTGCGGTCGTGCCTTGGTTCTTTTGCGCGGCGCTCATGGGTCCCATCGCCATTTTGAGACTGGTGCCGGCGTTCAAGTCAGACGCCGTGGCCAGCTGTGGAGCGAGGACGGCGAAAGAAACGATGGCGAGGAATTGGAGGGTCGGGCAAGGCGCGTTGTTCATGACGACGTTCCCTAGAAAGAGAGCCGCTTGCGCCAGCATTGTAGTGCTTTGCGGATACAACCTGAAGACGGCTGCTGCGTTAAATAAAAATAGCTTGCCGGTATCCGGCTTCGGGCACCGCCGTTGACCAGGAAATCTTCTAGAAATCTTCCGGGCGCAATTCGATCGGTGCACCATGTGGCGTGCGGTCGGCGGCGCGATCCCAGGCGTCGCGGTAGCGATGCTGGGTTTCCTGCGTCGCCACACCCTTCGCCGCGATCAATCTCTCGAGGGCGGCGAGCCAATGACGATAATAGGTCTCGCCGGTGTCGGGATCGCCGTTCGCCTGCGCGCGCTTGATTTCATCGCCAAGTGCTGCGGCCCACTCATTCCAGGTGAAAAGGCCTCGCTCATGCAGCGTCAGCGCCATCGCGAACGCCTGCGCTTCCCAGGGTTCGCGAAACACCGGCCCATCGTCGTCGCGCGGTATATCTTTGAGGACGCTTGTCGCGCGCGCTGCCGCAGTCTCCGTCATGCTGCCTCCAGATAGGGCTCGAAGGCATCGATAGAAACCTTGACCGTCGGATCGCTGTCGGGGCCCCACAGCTCGACCCCGTCGAAAACGACCGTATAGAGCCATTGCGGGTTTTCGCCCGCGTCCATCGCCGCCGAATCCGGAAAGACATTGCAACCGAGGTTGCGCTCGACCACGCCGACATGGCCGCGGACATATCGCGGCAGCCGCGTATGCGTTGCGGGATGCATGTTCCTGGCCCGCACCCGATCGCCTGGCTTGAATTTGGCCGGTGCGGACGCCTCACGGCCGAACCTGCCGCGCACCATGATGCGCTCGATGTCGCCAGGCGTGAACCTGCCGTGCTTCAGCGGCTTTGCGGGGGTGGCGGCGTGGCCGGCCGCGACTTCCGAGGCTGCGATGAAGCCCCTGTCGATCAACATGTCTTCGAGGCCGAGCAACCATTTTTGATAATAGGAGCAGGCCAGATAGATGTCCGGCGGCAAAATCTCCCGATAGTAGCGCGAGGTATCGATGTTGAACGCGCCGGCCGCGCCCATCGCCCGCACCATCGCCAGCACGCGACCTTCCCATGCCTCATGAAACATCGGCTCGTTGGCTTCCGGCTCGACGTTGCCGAAACCGTCCATCCCGCCCATGTCGTGGACGCCGTTCACGATTCTGCCCCTGGCGTCCTTGGAAATCCGGTACCGATCATGGAATCCCGGGTGACGAGTTCGGCGAGTTGCTGCTCACTCCATCCGTCGGTGCCTTCGGGGCGCATCGGCAGCACAAGAAAACGGGTTTCGGCGGTCGAATCCCAGACCCTGATCTCGGTTTCCTTTGGCAGCGTTACGCCAAAATCGGCCAGCACGCCGCGCGGGTCCTTCACCGCCCGGGAGCGATAGGGGGCCGCCTTGTACCAGACCGGAGGAAGTCCCAGCATTTCCCAGGGGTAACAGGAGCAGAGCGTGCACACGACCATGTTATGACGCCGCGGCGTGTTTTCGACTGCAACAAGGTGATCGCCGACCCGGCTCACATGGCCGAGCGTGCCTACAGCCTTCGTCGCGTCCTCGAGCAAGAACCGCTTGAAGTCGGGATCGGACCACGCCCTGGCGACCACCCGCGCGCCGTTGTGAGGGCCGATCTTCGTCTCATAGGCCTGGACGATGGCATCGAGCGCCGCAGCGTCGACATAGCCCTTCTCTGTCAGGATGGTTTCGAGCGCGCGCACGCGCAATTCCGTCTCGGACAGTTCGGAATGGTCGTGGTGGTGTTGAACGGGTTCACTCATGGGTGCAAAGTTTGCGCAATTTCAGTGGGCCGCCGGCTTGCAAGGTGCGATGCTTCTTGACTGGCTCGCGACGCTTCCCATTCTCGGCTTCCTGTTCGAGCCGGTCAAGATTTCGCCAGAGCATGTGGCATGCATTTGGCGTGGATTTGTAGTGACTTGATAGGGATTTTACCGCATTGCCGTTGACAAGGTCAGGCGCTCCTGTCTCATCGGCGGAGCTAGTTTCCCGGTTCTGACATTCGTATCCTGTCGCGGCGGGTTCGATTACGAATGTCAGAACCAAAGGGACACCAGTAAAATATTGGATTCCAGTGTGGTTTTGGATTTGACATTCGCCTCGAGGACGCGCGGCGATACTGAAGCGAATGTCAAAACCACAACACTGGATAACAGGATTTGCGGAGGTTTTCGGCGATGCTTGGAAAAGTGGCCCTTGAGGAGCATTTTGCGATCGAGGCAACCCTCCAGGACAGCGCCGGATTTTCGCCCGAGGCGGACTGGCCGGAGCTGAAGACGCGCCTGCTCGACATCCAGGATCGCCGCCTGCGGGAAATGGACGCGCACGGCATCGAGGTGATGCTTCTTTCCCTGAATGCTCCCGCCGTGCAGGCGATAGCGGATCCAAACAAAGCCAACGAGATTTCCCGCCGGGCCAAC
The DNA here is from genome assembly GCA_963820275.1 of uncultured Alphaproteobacteria bacterium. Taxonomy (GTDB): domain Bacteria; phylum Pseudomonadota; class Alphaproteobacteria; order Rhizobiales; family Xanthobacteraceae; genus Bradyrhizobium. Next base: position 81,042 of record CAWFZL010000030.1, on the reverse strand, counting down.
GACTTTCTGGCCGAGCAAATCCAGCGCCAGCCCCGCCGCTTCGGGGGGCTTGCTGCATTGCCGATGCAAAGCCCCGATCTTGCGGCACGGGAGCTTGAACGCAGCGTCCGTGAACTGGGCTTCTGCGGGGTCCTTGTGAACGGCTTCAGCCAGGTCGGCGACGGCGAATCCGGCGTCTATTACGACCTGAAAGCCTATTGGCCGTTCTGGGCGGAGGTCGAACGGCTCGATGTGCCGTTCTATCTTCACCCGCGAAATCCCCTTCCCAGGGATGCTGCCATTTACGAGGGACACCGCTGGCTGTTGGGGCCGTCCTGGGCCTTTGGGCAGGAGACCGCCGTTCACGCGCTCCGCCTGATGGGGTCGGGATTGTTCGACGCCTATCCGCGCCTGAGCGTCATCATCGGTCACATGGGCGAGGGCCTGCCCTATTCGATGTGGCGCATAGACAACCACAACAAGTGGATGCGCGAGCAAAATCGCTATCCGGCCAGGCGCAAGATTGCCGACTATTTCCGCGAGAATTTCTACATCACGACATCGGGGAATTTCCGGACCCAGACGCTGATCGACGCCATGCTGGAAATCGGGTCGGACCGGATCCTTTTTTCGACCGATTGGCCTTTCGAGAATATCGATCACGCGGCAAACTGGTTTGACGTAGCACCCATCGCGGAAGCCGACCGTCAAAAAATCGGCCGTGACAATGCCAGAGCGTTGTTCAAGCTCGATCGGGCCGCCCGGTAGGTTTGGCCGAGAGCGCTAGTCAGAAGAGGGGAATGCCTTGAGCCCGCAGACCGAAATCGACGTCCATGAGGAATTGGCAGGTGCGGCGATCACCCCCTTGCACAAGATCCTCGGCGTTGTGATCACGCTCATCACCATGTTCGACGGATATGACACGTTCAATCCGGCGTATGTCATTCATTACGTGATGAAGCCGTGGGGACTGCTTCCGAGTCAGGCGGGGCTTCTGGTCAGCTCGGGTTTGATCGGGTTTCTGTTCGGCGCGATGGCCCACGGGATGGCGGCGGACCGCTTCGGGCGCAGAAGCACGCTTCTGGCCGGGCTTTGGATCGTCAACGTCTTTACGATCCTCACCGCCTTGTTTGCCACCGATTTCTTCAGCTTCTGCATGCTGAGATTCGTCACGGGCCTTGGCCTTGGCATCCTGCTGCCGCTCGGCACGACCTACATCAATGAACTGGCGCCGCAACGGGTCAGTAACCGCTTCTCGCTTTGGGGCGTGACACTGGGCTGGTCGCTCGGCGGAGTCTTTGCCGGCCTCGTCGGTGTCTTCCTGACCCCGCAATTTGGCTGGCAGGTGCTCTACTATGTCGGGGCAGCTTCGATTCCGCTGACCTTTGTCGTACACGCCGTTCTGCCGGAAAGCCCAAAATTCCTGGCCGCAAGCGGCCGCATGCAGGAGCTGCGAGCGCTGCTTTCCCGGCTGCGCCCGGATCGGCAGTCGATTTACGAGAACGCTTCGCTTCGGACGGCTGAAGAAAAGGTCGATCACAACACGATTGCGGCACTTTTGACACCGCGCTATCGCCGCGTCTCGCTGACGATATGGCTCACGGCCTTTCTCAGCCTGTTTGCCATTTTCGGGCTTACGGGGTGGATTCCAACAGTCATGATCAATCGCGGCGAAACCTTTGCCGCCTCATTCGGCTTCGGCGCCTTGATGCAGGCGACCTCCTTCTTCGGCGGGCTTGTACTTGCAATGCTGGCCGACCGCGGAACGGCGAGCACGCCGCGACTGCTGGCGCTGTGGTGGGCGGTCGGTGGCCTCGCGGTCGCTTCGCTCGTGTTCGTCAATGGGCACGGCTTCAATCTGGCGATCGTCGCGGTAGCCGGCTTTTGTGTCATCGGCGCCCAGCACGTCCTCAACAACTTCACGGCCAACTCCTACGAAACGGGTTTTCGTGCCAGCGGAGTAGGGATGGAGCTGGGAGTGGGACGCGTCGGCGCCATTCTCGGGCCTTACGTTGTTGGCCTTCTGCAACAGGCGACCGGTGGGCCGGACGCGGTCTTCTGGGCGATCGGCGGGGCTGCCATCGTCGCAGCCGTCGTGATCGGGTCCCTGGCGATGCAGGCCTCCGTGACGCCTGTCGGCGTGGCCGCCGCGGAGTAGCCAGGGTCCGAACTGTTGAAAATTCCAATCAGGCTGAGGAGCGATAGAGAATGACGATTGCGAACGACGTGAAGACAGGAGGAGAGGCGCTGCAAGCATGTGTCCTGCTCGCTGCGCGGCTGATGCTGGCGCCGCTCTTTATTTACAGCGGTATCGGAAAGATACTTGCCTTTGGACTGACGGCATCACGTCTGCCGGGCGGCGAGGGGGGATTGGGCACTTTGCTGGCAGCCGGAGCCATTGTCCTCGAATTGGGCTGCTCGACGGCCCTTATCCTCGGCATCTGGTCCCGTTGGGCATCCCTTCTGCTGATTGCCTTCACGATCGCAGCGACCCTGATGTTCCACAATTTCTGGGCGTCGCCCGCGGCGCAGGTTCAAGCCCAGACCATCAATTTCCTGAAGAACCTCGGCTTGATCGGCGCTCTTGCGATGATCGCCGTGTTCGGCCCCGGACCGATTTCGCTGGAAGACAGATGGAAGCGAGGTTCGTGATCTCAAATAGTGATCTTCTCGGGGGAGTTGGCGAGAATCAACCGCGACACAGGCGAGGCCTTCCGTCGCGGTGAAACGTTAACCGCCGTGCCCTTTCACCAGCGAGACGATGACCATAGCCAGGCAAGCTCCTGGCCTTCATAGATCTGATTTGACGTCATCTTCGAGGCCACCGCGTCGCGAAGCCTGCGATAAAAATCGCGCTCACGGCCGGAAGCGCCCGCTGCGGCGAGGTTGAGCCATTTGTAGGCGAGAACCACGTTCAGCGGCACGCCATGACCCTTGTCGAAGCTCAGCCCGAGCCGGCTTTGTCCAAAAGCATCGCCCTGCGCAGCCGCGCTCTGATAGAAATCGGCAGCTACGGCGTAGTTCTGTGGCACGCCGAAGCCGTTTTCGTACATGAAGCCAAGCTGCGCCTGCGCTCGGGCATTGCCGCGCGCCGCCGCCGCGGTCAGTTCGCGCACAGCGCGCGCATAGTCGCCCCTGTAGTAAGCGCCTGTCCCGCGCGTCCACCCGTCGGCGCGGGCGGCACTCATCGTGGTGCCGATCAGAAGGACGGCCAGGAGAATCTTCGGCAGGTGTCCTTTGAACACGCTCTGCCTCCTTGCGCCTGCGGAAAGCCGGGCGGAAGTGGAGAAAGGCGGTCGCGAAACCGCTTCAGTGAAGGACTGGAACGCGCGGTTCATTGGCAACGCTCGAATTGATGGTGCCGCGGAGCTTTGCCTTGATTTCCTCGGCAACCGTATGGGCATCCATGCTGTCGCGGATGATTTGCGGACGGATAAAGATGATCAATTCCGTACGGGATATGGTGTTGTCCTGATGAGTGAACGCGTCACCGAAGCCCGGAATGGCGTCGAGCCCGGGAATCCCGTTTCGGTTGAGGTTCTGCTGTTCCTGGATCAATCCGGCGAGCAGGACCGTTTGCCCGTTGGCGATGGTGATGGAGCTCTTCACCTTTCGCTCGGACACCGTCGGGGTCAAAGCCAGGTTCGGATTGGCGGAAGGCACGACGCTGCTGATCTCCTGTTCGACATCCAGCCTGACCGTGCCGTTGGCGCTGATGCGGGGAGAAACGTGCAGGATCACGCCCGTGTTGCGATAGTCGATGGTGTTGACGACCTGGTTGCCCGCGGTCAGCACCGTGGCGCTGCCGGTTGTTACCGGTACAGCGTCGCCGACCTGAAGTGTCGCGACCTGGTTGTTGACAACCACCAGGGACGGATTGGACAACACCTTGACTCCGGTGACGGAGTGTAGAGCGTCAAGTATCGCGTTGGGTTGTGCTTCCGACCCGATGAGGAAATTGAATCCCGGAACGGCACGACTGATGAATTGGTTCACGGCAGTGCCCGCTGCGGCCGCCGCCGAGCCGGTTGAACTGGAGCTTGAGGAGCTCGATGTCGGAACGGTTTGGGTGTTGAGGATCGACCCCTTGTCCGGGTGCAGACCGAGGCCGCGGCTGGTGATATAGAACTGAACTCCGTAGGCGAGTTCGTCATTGAGCGTGACTTCGGCGATGGTCGCATCGATCGCGACCTGGGATTGCGGCTGATCCAGCTTCTGCAGCGTCGACTCGATGATCCGGTAGTTGCCCGGATCGGCATAGATCAGGAGCGTGTTGTTGACGGTGTCCGGAGTGATGCGGACGCCTTGCATCAGGGGTTGTCCGCCGCCTGGGCCTGTCGTGCCCCGCTCTCGGTTGTCGGATGCCAAACCGCCCGCTCCTCCCGACGCAGCGCCGCCCCGGCCAAAGCCCGAATTGCCGGAAGAGGCCGCGCTCGCGCCAAATCCGCCCGATCCAAAGCCGCTTGATGGCGGGGAAGCCGTGGCTCCGTTGGTGCCGTTGTTATTCGTGTTGAGATTGGCGAAGCCGGACACGCCCGATCCGGGCGCGATCTGGTTCTCCGGGCTGTCGAGCAGGCCGCTCGAGGACGATCCGCCGCCGAACATATCATTCAGTACCCGCGCGATCTGGCGCGCATCCCCGTACTTCACCGAGTAGACGTGAACGCTTGTTCTCGAACTGTCCGCGCGATCGAGACGCCTGATCCAGGTCGCGGCGGTCTGAAGCAAGGCAGGTTTCTTGCTGACCACCATGATCGCGTTCAGACGGGCCACAGGCTGAAACTTGATGAGATTCTGACTGAGGCCGTTCTCACCCGAATCCACGATCTTTTCGAGTTCGGCGATAACCGGTTCGGGGCCGCTGTTGACGACAGGAAAAATTCCAACCGACTGGCCTCGCAGCCAGTCGACATCGAAGCTCAGGGCGGTGTCGACGGCGGTGCGACGCTCCGGGCCGGTACCCTGGACCAGAAGAAGGTTGCGCGCAGGATCGGCGCGGACCGTGCCCGGTTTGGTGGCAAAACTGTCCATGAGTTTCAGGAGCGTCTGCGCCGACACGTACTGAAGCGGCACGACGGTCACGCCGAACCCCGGTTCAGGACTTGCGGCCGCACCATCCACCCGGCCGGAGCCGACCGCGTCGCCAAGTGGCGTCAGACGATAACCGGCGGTGTCGCGCACAAGCACGACCCCGCTGATCCGCAAGGCATTTTCGAGAACAAATATGATGTCGGACTTGGGGACTGGCCGGACCGAGACCAGGCTGACCGTACCCTGGACCCGCGGATCGATCGTATAGCCCGTCTGCAGGATGTCGCCGAGCACGACCTTGGCCACGGTGGCGACGGGCGTATTTTCGAAGTTGAGTTCAAAGCCATTGCCGCTGGCGGCGGGTCGCGGGCGCGCCTCGGCGATATCGGTCACCTCGGTGCCTTGAAACATGGCCGGCTGGGCCCGAGGGACGGTGCCGTTCGCTGCAGTGCCGGTCTGCTGTGGAGAATGCGGCAAGGTGTCCATCGAACGCACCTTGTCGATCACGTCAATATTGAAGTCGGCGTTGGTGTTTGTGGTGATCGGATTGCAGGACGCCAGGGCGAAGACGGACAACAATACAAAAGCAATACCGATGCTGGGACCGACCGACTGGAAAAGTCCCCGGTTGCCGACACTTACCATGTTTCCGACGTTCCATACCTATTAGCCCAGGAAATCCTCTGGCAGGACTTGAGCAGGGGCCAGTCTTACCGTCGGAACATGACAGAAATAAATTGGCACGGCCGTCATACGGGGAGCTTCGCCTGGGCGAGGTTGATTTTTCTTGTGAGAGGATAGCCTCCATTGCTTCGTACAGCTGTCATGTTTCGGATCAATAACCTCGCTAGCGCCCGATCATTTTGGCGGTCGATCGCAGGCCGATAGGTCTCGTCTACTGATCCGCGCCCGGGGACGAGACGGCGCGACGGGAAGAAACAATGACCAGCGACAAGTCCTTGAATTTTCTAGAACATCTTCGCCGTCACAATCATTTGATGAAGGCTGCGGTCGGGGGCGAACAGGCCGGGCAGGGTGGCCTCGGGCGTCAGCAGTCCAAGCTCTGGGAGCTCACCGACCTTTCGCCGAGTGAGTTCGCGGACGAAGCGGCCCGCTTTGCAAGCCTGGAGCGCGCAACACTCCAGGACATGTTGTCGGCGCCCGCATTGAACGAGGCCTTCTCCCAGCGATTTTTGCGCGAGATGATGGTGTTTCCTTATCAGGCACCCGACGGCAGTACTGTATTGGCGGTGGCTGATCCAACCGACCGGGCGGCGCAGCGGGCAGCCGAAATCGTGCTCCGGCAGGCCGTGACGGTAAGGGTGGCATCGGTAGAAGACCTCAATGTGGTGCTGGATCGCCATCTGAGCGAGGATGACGTCGAGGCTGATGGTTCAGGGGACCTGCAGCAGCCACGCGAGGACGACATCGAAAGTCTTCGGGATCTGGCCAGCGGCGCGCCCGTGGTGCGCGCCGTCAATGATTTGCTGGAAAGAGCCGTCGAACTGCGCGCGAGCGACATTCATATCGAGCCGTTTCAGACGGGGCTGGTCGTCCGCATGCGGATTGACGGCCTGTTGCGGCCGGTAGCGGCGCCGGCTGGCGTGCTGCCGCAGGCGGTCCTTTCGCGCATCAAGATCATCGCCAGCCTCAATATCGCCGAGCGCCGGCTGCCGCAGGACGGCGCCGCGCGGCTGCGGATCGGTCGTACGGATATCGACATTCGCGTTGCGATCATGCCGATGCAACATGGGGAATCCGCGGTCATACGTATCCTGCCAAAGGATCGTGGATTGCTTGTAGTTGAAAAGCTCGGATTTTCAGCGTCGGACGACGCCAAGCTCAGGCGATTGCTCAAGCTGCCTCATGGCATGATCGTCGTCACCGGCCCGACCGGAAGCGGCAAGACCACGACTTTGGCGACGGTCCTTTCGATCCTGAACGAACCGGGTCGAAAAATCCTGACCATCGAAGACCCGGTCGAATACGACCTTCCTGGCGTCAATCAGGCCCAGGTCAAGCCTGCCATCGGACTGACATTTGCAGCCGCGCTGCGTTCGTTCGTGCGACAGGACCCGGATGTCATCATGGTCGGCGAGGTGCGCGACTCCGAAACTGCTCACGTCGCCGTTCATGCGGCGCTCACGGGCCACCTCGTTTTGACCACCCTGCATACGGAGTCGGCGGCGGCCGCGGTGCCGCGCCTTCTCGATCTGGGTGTCGAGGCATACCTGCTGCGGTCCACCCTGCGGGCAGTGATCGCCCAGCGGCTGGTCCGGCAATTATGCGATCGCTGCAAGACGCCAAGGACGCTTACCGCAGCCGATTTGGCGGAGGATCCCCGGCTCGGAGAGCTCGGCTTCGAAATCGGGGAGACGCTTTCGGCGCCTTGCGGCTGCGAGCGCTGCGGCGGCGCGGGCTACCGGGGGCGCCTCGGGGTCTTCGAAATCCTCGAACTCAGCAATCAGATCCGCGAATTGATCGGGGAAAAGACCGACGGACTGAAAGTGGATCAGACGGCGGTCGCCGCCGGCATGACAACGATGATCGGCGATGGCGTCGCGAAATGTCGTGCCGGCCTGACGTCGCCCGCGGAATTACTCCGCGTTACCATTGCGCGGTGAGGGTGGGCTCGTGCCGAATTTCCGCTATCGCGCCCTGACGCAGAACGGCGAGATCGTGCACGGCACGCTTTCCGCGCCGACGGCAAGGGAAGTCGCGCATCGCATCGAATATCTTCGCCTGCTGCCGATCGAAACAGTCGAGGACAAGACGAGTGCGGCCGCATCAGGCACAGCCTTCGGCTTCTTCGGCCAGCCAAGTCCTGCGGAAGTGACTACCTTCACAAGGGACCTCGCCCTTCTTCTGAAGGCTGGCGCGCGCCTCGATGACGCGCTCGAACTGTTGGCAAGCGACACCGACGTCGGCCGTCTTCGGCCGGTGGTCGGCAAGCTGCGGGCTTCGGTCCTGACCGGCGAGAGCTTCGCCAGCGCGCTTGGCACACATCCGGCCCTGTTCCCGGCGATGTACGTCGCCCTGGTTCGCGTCGGCGAAGTATCCGGCACGCTCGATTCCGTGCTCGAGACGTTGGGAACGGAGCGGGCGCGGGCCGAACTGGTTCGCCGAAAACTGACCGATGCGATGCAATACCCGGCCTTCGTGCTGATCGCAGCCGTCTGCGTCATGCTTTTCTTCATCCTGTTCGTGCTGCCGCAATTTTCGTCCGTGCTGCAGGATTTCGGCGCAAAATCGGATTCGGCGCTGAGCGTTTTCATCAGGCTGTCGGATTTTCTCCGGGCCAACGCAGTTGCCGTAACGCTCGGTGCCGCGCTGCTGGTGGCCGGCCTCTGGTGGGTGCTTCGCCGCCCCGAAACGCGCGCCGCCATCGTGACGATGCTATCCCGCATACCCGGCATAGCCACCGTCTTTCAATTCTACCGCACCAGCCTCTTCTGCCGGAACCTCGCCGTTCTGCTCGGCAGCGGCGTCAGTCTCACCGCCACGTTGCGCATCCTGGTTGACATCATGGCGGTCACCGGAAGCGTCGGAACCTGGACGACGGCAGCGGATCGTGTGCGTCACGGTGGAAAGCTCTCGGACGCCCTGCTTGCGTCGAGCAATATGCCGCCGATGGCGATCCGCATGCTGCGGCTGGGCGAGGAAACCGGGCAATTGCCGGTTCTCGCCAGCAGGGTCGCGGAGTTCTACGAGGCGAAATTGCAGCGCAGCCTCGACCGCATTGTCGGCATCATCGGGCCGCTCGCCATCATCGCCATCAGCGCAGTCGTCGGCGGACTGATCGTATCGGTCATGACGGCGCTTCTTTCGGTTACGCAACTAGTCGGATAGGCAAGGATTGGATTCATGATGAAGTGGTCAGGACGCATCCGCAGGATTGTCGTCGGTAGTGCGGACCATCGGCGTGCCGCGACGGAGAACCGCCGGCATGATCCGGGCGTTCAGGGTTTCACGCTGGTCGAGATGCTGGTCGTCATCACCATCATCGGCCTGATCATGGGGTTGATCGGCCCGCGCGTCCTCAATTATCTCAGCGAATCGAAGGTCAAGGCCGCCAAGATCCAGCTGCAAAGCTTCTCGAGCGCGCTGGACTTGTTTTATCTCGATGCCGGCCGCTTCCCCTCGTCGTCTGAGGGATTGGCTGCCCTGGTGCAGCGTACGCCCGGTGTAGCCGCCTGGAATGGGCCCTATCTCAAGGGCGGCGCCGTGCCGAGTGATCCCTGGAATCACCCTTACATCTATCGCTCGCCGGGAGAACGCGGGCCCTACGACATCATGTCCTACGGATCGGACGGGCAGGAGGGCGGTAGCGGGCTTGCGGCCGACATTTCCATCGAAAACCTGACCAGCGCCAAAAATGAGTAGGAATTCGCAGCGCGGTTTCACCCTGCTTGAAATGGTGTGCGTGCTTGCGCTCATCGCCATGATGGCGGCTGTGCTTCTGCCTTTCTTTCCAAATCACACCTCGCGGGCCCGGCTGGAGGGCTATGCGCTTCAGGCAGCGACGCTGTTGAAGGCGGATCGAAACGCGGCAATCCGGCGCGGGCTCGATGTGGCAACGCTGGTCGATGCGGGAAGCCGCGTCATTCGATCGGGAGCGACGGCGGACATGATCCGTATTCCGGACGATGTTCGCTTCGAAGCGCTGCTGCCGCGAACCTGCGGCCGGCGCGAGGCCCTGTCGACCATCAGCTTCTCTGCCAGCGGAATGTCGTGCGGCGGGGCGATCGCACTGAGCCGCTCGGATGCTGGTTATGAAATTCGTGTCAACTGGCTGACTGGAAGGATCGAAATTGTTTCGCGCAACTCAGCCATCAAATGACCGGTCTGAGGCCGGCTTCACCATCATCGAAGTGCTGATCGCGCTCGCGGTCGTCGCGGTTTCGATCCTGGCGATCGGATCCGTGATGTCCACAAATGTGCGTGGCGTTCGCTCGCTGGAGCAGCACGTGACCATGATGCAGACTGTGCGCGCCGTCATGACTGCCGAAATGCCGCCGGCCGCCGAGCTTGCCTTCGGGGCGATAACGGGTCAGGTCAACGATTACCGATGGAGGATCGATGTCGGCCCATTCGGGGATGATTGGGCGGTCGTAGGAGCGAACATTGCGTGGAGCCCCGCACTCGTCACGCTCCAGGTCAGGTCTCCCTCGGGAGCCGTTTCCGAGGTCAAGACCGTGCGTCTGATACACGGGCCTCCGAAATGAAAAGCCTGCTCCCAGCCCAACGGCACCTTGAGAGCGGATTTACGCTGATCGAGACGCTGATCGCCCTGGCACTCATGGGGCTTGTGCTTTCGGCGCTTGCGAACCTCACGGCGCAATGGCTCCCCAACTGGAATCGAGGCCTGGGGCGGATCCAGCGCAGCGAAACGATCGGCATCGCACTGCAGCGGATCGGCGCCGACCTTGCCGCCGCCGAATACGTGCCGGCAAATCGCGGCGAACGCCACCCGCTGTTCGATGGTTCGGAACTCTCCGTCACTTTCGTACGAACCGCATTGGGCCCGAACGCGGGGCCAGGGCTTGATGTCGTACGCGTTGGCGAAACCACCGACCAGCAGGGGTTTGTGACCGTCCGTTCGCGGGCATCGTTCCGGCCGACGCCGGTGGGATCGTCTCTCTCCGAACAGCTTCAAGTCGGCGAACCCGTCGTGTTGCTGCGCGCGCCATTTCGGCTGTCGTTCAACTATGCAGGCCCGGATCGAGTGTGGAAAAGCAGTTGGCACGATGCCGAAAAGCTTCCCGCTTCGATCAAGCTGACGGTGCGCGACGCGGCGAGCGAACGAGTGCTTTCGATCTCGACGGTGACGCCGGTTCATGTCCAGGCGCCTGCCCCTCAGGGCGATTGCTCGCAACCGAACGGCAATTGCGACGGCACGCAAGGCAATCCGACCAATCCGCAAACCGGTACTTCGGCAAATTCCCGGGGAAATTCACAGCAAACCGGTAATGCCGCGACAGGGCAGGGAGGCTCGCGGTGAGAGGACCAAAGCCAGCAGCGTCTTCGGAGCGGGGGTTTGTACTCATCGCCGTGCTCTGGATTCTCGTCGCGCTGGCGGCACTCGCGACGATCTTTTCGGTCTACCTGTCCAATTCGGCCCAGGCGCTGGCCGTCAGCGAAACCGGGGTGCAGACCGAGGCCCTGGTATCGGCAAGTCTTGAACTCACGACCTACCAGTTGCTGCTTGCCGGCGACAAGGCGCGCCCTGCCCAGGGATCATTCCGCTTCCGCCTGGACGGTGCGGACGTGCTCGTCACCTTTACGTCAGAAGCCGCACGCGTCGATCTCAATTCCGCGTCCAGGGAAATGATGGCCAATCTGTTCGAGGTCCTCGGCGCGGACGAGAAGGTTGCCAACGAGGCCGCTGACCGGATCGTCGGGTGGCGCACGGCTCCCAAGCCCAACGCCGCCAACGACGAGGAGGCACTATATGCGGCATCGGGCCTCGTCTATTCGCCCCGACAAGCTCCCTTCGCCAATGTCAATGAACTCAGCCTCGTGCTCGGAGTGCCCGGCGAACTGGTCGACCGGGCTCTGCCCTTCGTGACGGTCTTCAGCGGTTCGCCCAACGTCGATGTGCTGATCGCGCGACCCGAGGTGATTGCCGCATTGCCGGGCATGACACCTGCAGCGCTCAATGACTTCCTGAAGCAGCGGACGGGATTGCCGAGGGACCAGGCCGCAATTGCCGAAGCGCTCGGGCCGGCAAAGACCAATGCAGGCATCCCGGACAGCAAATCCTTTCGCATCCTGGCGACGATAAGGTTCGACAATGGTCGCCGAACCGCATCGGAGGCTGTCATTTCGTTGGGCGAGGACAAGGACAAGGAGCCCTACCGCGTATTGTCGTGGCGGGACAACGTTGAGACCGGTCAACGGTCGGACAAACTGGCGGGCAGTTGAAGCCAATGATATCCGAAATCAAAACCTTTTTCGCTGAATGGATCGCGGCGGTAGCTGGAGCGGTCGACCTCGCGATGGGCCGGTATGCGCGCCGATCGCGGATCCTGCTCAGCGAGAGTAACGATCAAACTTACACGGCCAGGTTAAGGTCGGTACGAAAGGGCGCAACTCTGCCTGACGTTTCCTTCCGCCTTTCGCACGGCCGGCCCGATCCTGCTTTGCCGGCGGATTGGCAGGCCGCCTTCCGCGGTAGCCGGCTGGAAGCCATGATGGCCTCCAACCAGCTGTTGTTTCGGCCGCTCGATTTTCCAAAGCAGGCAGTGGACTTTCTCGACGGCATGATTCGTACCCAGATCGATCGCCTGACGCCGTGGACTGCAGACGAAGTGGTGTTCGGCTGGAGTCCACCTTTCGCCGCTCCGAATGAGCGGGTGGAGCTGACGCTGGCTGCGACGTCAAAGCAACATGTCCAGCCACTTGTTCAACTTGCGACGGGCGTAGGCGCCTCATCGATAGCTGCATTCGCGGCGCTTCCGGCCGGGGGAGGCGCCTCCGCGAAGATCAAGCTGTTCGACCAGCCGGTACGCGGCGCTGCCGGCGGCGCGCTGGACGTGCCGCGCATCCTGGGCCTGACATTGCTGTCTGTTGGCCTTGCCGCCGCGGCGTGCCTGATGGCTGCGGCCTATCTGGGCAGCGATCTCGATTCCGAGCAGCAAGAATTGATGCGCCGGATTTCGGAACGTCGTGCGTCGCTACGGCTGGATTCGAGCGCCGGCGGTTCGGCGTTCAACCTTCTCGCAAAACGCAAGCAGACAAGTCCATCGAGCGTCGTTGTGCTCGAAGCCCTCTCGCAGGCGTTGCCCGACAGCACATATGTTACGGAGCTGCGGATCGAAGGCGACAAGGTCCAGCTTGTCGGCATGACTCAGGATGCGCCTTCCCTGATCCGATTGATCGAGAGGTCGCCGCAATTTGCCCGCGCCACCTTCTTTGCCCCGACAACGCGGGCGCCGAACGAGCCGGGCGAGCGCTTTCATATCGAGGCGCGCATCACACCATCCTTTGGACCTGGCACATGAACCTTGCGTCCGCCGTAAGAAAATCGTTTACGGGCTCACCCATCGTGGCGATGGCAGCCTACGCCGCGCTCGTGGTGGTACTGCTGGCGATTGCGGTGAGTTCCGTTGCCGACATTCTCGGCCAGCGGGCGGCCGTTGCGGCTTCAGCCGCCATGCTGGAGCAGCTGGAGGGCCGGAAGATACCCGCGCCCAAGGGATTGTCCGCCGATGCCGGAGCGCGTGCCGGCTCTCCGTTTCTGGAAGGAGCGACCGTGACGGTTGCGGGAGCAGCCCTGCTTCAGCGCGTCGCCGGCGCGGTAACGAAAGTCGGCGGCAATGTTCTGTCATCCCAGCTCGACGTGCAGGGCACACGCAGCAAAGCCGGATTTGTCAGCATGATCGCGAGTTGCGAACTGGATCAGCCGGCATTGCAGCCGCTGATTTACGATCTGGAAGCGGGAATGCCGTTCCTGTTCATCGACCAGCTTTCGGTCCAGGCGCCGACGACATCGTCCGGTGAAGGAAAACTGCGGGTACTGCTGGCGGTTTCGGGACAATGGCAGGGTGCCAAATGATGCGCAGGCTCTCAACCGGGATCGTGCTTGTGGCTCTGTCGGTATATGGCGGCGCGTCCGCGTCGACTTCCGCCGTTTCCAACGATGCGCTGGATGACCAGGCCGGTGATACGAAATCGGGCTATCTGGCTGCTTCGAGCGCGATGGACGACGCGCCGGTTGCGGTGCAGGTCGCCGCACCGCCGGCTGCTGCGCCGGTGCCTGCGGTCGAGCGGACGTTGAGCGCGAATCCGTTGTGGGCCATGCCGCTTTCCCAGTTTAACGCGACGCGCGAACGGCCGATCTTTTCACCTTCGCGTCGGCCACCGGCCCCTGTCGTCGCACCCACCGTGGTGCCGACAAGGGTCGCGGTGCCCAAACCGAAGGAGCCGGAGCGCCCACAGCTTACCCTGGTAGGCACCATTGCTGGCGATGACGAGGGGTTCGGAATATTCCTGGATCAGACGAATAAGGCGGTCATTCGCTTGAAAGTCGGCGAGACGATTCAAGGCTGGAAACTGCGGTCGGTTCAGGGGCGGGAAACGACCATGGAAAAAGACCAGCTGCTCGTCACCCTCGCTCTGCCGCAGCCGGGCCTCGCAACGCCGTCTCTGAGCGACGCGCGGCCTGAAGTCACGTCGGCCGGGTCCGATAGCGGAAGGTTGCCGTCAAAAACGACACGTCCACGGCCAAATTGACGGAACTCATCAGTTGATCAGCGAGCAGCAAGGCCAGTGTTGCTGAAGGCCTGAGGTCAACAACAGGCCGACGGCGAGGAACGGTCCGAACGAGAGGGACGTCTGACCGGTCAATTGCCGGCCGGCCAACTGCATGAGGCCGGCGCAGGCGAGCGCAGTCAGCGTGGCGATCAACAGGAGCACCGGAAGGCCTGAGAGGCCAACCCAGATTCCGGCTGCTGCCAGAAACTTGACGTCGCCAAGGCCCAGGCCCTGAGCTTTTCTGAAGGCGAAATAAAGCCGTCTTAGCAGAAAGAAAATCACTCCGATCGCCGCTCCCTCGCATGCCGCCGCGAGGCCAGCCGATGGACCGTCGATCAAAAGAACGGTCGACAGCCCCAGAGCCGCAATCGCAAGATTCAACCAGTCCGGAATGATCCCGTGGCGGATGTCGATCCAGGCAAGGGCGATACCGAGCAGGCACAGCAATCCGAACGATAAGACAAATACCATGGGCCGATCCAACAACCGAGTTGACCGACAAACTTAGCAGGGCAGCGACGAAGGGCCAAAGTCATCTGAACCGTTTCGAAGCGGGGGCAGTCGTTCTGGTCCTTGCTGGTCAACGGCCTTGCTCGAGTGCCAATTGTCTCGATTGCAGAAAAAAGGGCACCGCCTAAAGCGCGATGGGATCAGGCTGAATCACCATCGCGCTTTAGTTTTTGTTTTCGCATGATCTTTTCGGAAAACCGCAATGCATCTTTCCGAATCATGCTTCAGGCGGCGCCTCTTGCGCGCGGACTTAGTCCCTGTCGAACAGACCGGGCAGCACGGTCGTGTGCTCGACGAGCACCGAGTTCAGCTGCTCCGGTTCGATGTCGAGCGCCTGCAGGATGGTCGGGGCGACCTGCGAAGTGACGACGGGAGTTTTGATGACAACTCCGGGGAAGCGTGGGTTAGAAACGATCAATCCCACATTGGTATCCCCAAAGCTCATGCCGCCGTGTTCGGCGACCTTCTTGGTCGATCCCGTGTAAATCGTGCCGTAGACCGGTTGCACGAAAATATCGGGGGTTCGGCTGTCATGGTTCGGGCTGTTCAATTTCAGCTCGATTTCATCGCCGGAGAGCGCCTCATCAATGAACAACGCCTTGGCGTTGGTGTTCAGATAGTCGACGGCGGCGTTCGTCTTGCTCTGATCCTGCAGCCAGATCAGCGCGACGTCGTCGTCCATCACAAAACCGCAAGAACCAGTGGCGCAGTTTCCGGCGCTGATGATTGCCTGTGCGCCAGGATTCGTCGCGGCATCCGGCAGGTTCGCCACGAGGTCGGCAAAGTGCCCGGGCTTGTTGAGTTTGGCTGGGTTGATCGGCGACTGGCCGTGCTTGGCACTGACGATGAACAGCGTCGAGTTGAAGATGCCACGAGCCTTGAGCGCCTGGATCATGGCCCGCAGGGCGTCATCGGTCTTCTGAAGACCGAATTCGAGCACGGCGGTCGGTGTGCCACGGCCGTCGAGATAGCCGCCGGGCTGGCCGGTATGGATGCTTTGCGGGCAGCTGCCGTCCGAATTGTCCTTGGCAACCTTCTGTCCGACGCTCACCGCCTGGAAGTTCATGCCGAATACGGTCGGGGTCCTGCCGGCGGGCTTGCCGTCATGCGTGAGCCCGTTGATCTCGTTGATGACGGCCTGCACCTTCAAAGCGTCGTTCGCTACCGTGCAATCCACGCTGACGGTCGCGTCGAAGCCGTTCACGTTGGTTATTTCCGGCGTGAAAAGGTCGTCTACGCCCTTGCCGGAGGGACCGTTGACGAGATCGTATGCCGGGTGCTTGTCCGACCAGGCGGTGCGGCCGCCCTTGCTCTTGACGACTTCGAAGATTGTGTTGGTTCTGACTGCCGGATGCGGAAATACCGGAACGCATTGGCCGCTTTGGAGCCGCCGCGGCAGCTTGGTTGGATCTATCACGTTCTGGGAGACATTGCCCTTGTACAGATCGATGCTCTCGTCGAACACCATCATGTTGCCGGGCGCACCCTTGCACGTCACGTTGGTCGGATCGAAAAAGGTGCGATCGTAGCTGACGTCATAAAACAGGCCGTGGGAGATCGGCGAACCGCCGGTGACCAAGGCCAACAGGCCCGGAAACGAGTCCGAGTTAAAGGGGGTGCGGGCGTTGCTGAAAGTGACGCCATGCTGCGACAATTCAGCCAGCGCCGAATTCGGGTGCGCTTCAACGTAATTGGCCACATCCAGTGCGTGCAGCCCGTCCACGCTGATCAGAAGCACATGGTCAATATCGGCCGCTTGGGCGGACGCGTTGAGAGCCACCCCGGCAAGCATACCGAGGGCAACTTTTTTCAATATCATATTTTTCTCCGTGAGGTTTCGTTTCCATTTACGGCGGGCGCCGCCCGCAAAATTTGCCTGTCACGTGTTTCATGCCGATGACGGGAAAATTGCATGCGCGATTTAATCGACGGATCGGTGGAAGACGTGGATGGAGATTATCGTTCCCGCTCTCTGCAGCCAGCGCGGCAGGTTGCGAGCGCAATAGATCTTGGGGAGCGAAGTTCATCCCGAGCGCGTTGTCGGCCAGCGTCGTGAATTAAGGTGCCCGCGGGCTTGCCGGCGCGGCATTGAGTCGCCTTGCGGGTATTCGCAACGTTGATCCGGCGAGGTGGACTTCACCCCGCCGGATCATGGCTGGCACTAGTGTTGATCGTGACCGTGATCGTCGTCGTCGGCAAAGCGTCGATCGAAATCGGTGCCGGGAGTAAAGGAAACTCCGCGGAGCACTTCAGCGAATTGTGCCGTCCGGATCGTCCTGAAGCTTTCGCCCGGAGCAGGGCTGGTGGCATCCAGCTTGTCGGTGATCATGACCAGCTTGTTCGGATCGGCGCCCTGATCTCCGCTCCCGCTGACCGTCGAAGTGATCGCCCAGATCGTTGCAGTGCCGTCAGGATTGACGTGGCCGATGAGGTTGCGAAGTCCATCGGTGGCCGGCGACCACGGAAGGTTCTTGTTGGCGGGATTGAGGCCCGTGGGGTATTTGGCGACAGTGTAGGGTATACCAAGCTGCAATCCGGCTTGCAGGACATAGGCAAGTTTCCAGGTGCCGGCGCTGTCGTCGAAGACCCACTTCTGCAGCCCTGCACCGGTTTGCGCGGCTGCCGCAGTGAACGTGCCCGAGGCGGGATCGAAGGTGTTGGTACCATTGCCTTCGTCCGCTACGTAGAGCGTCTTGGCATTCGCGAACCAAACTCCGAACGGAAACGACGTGGTCGTCTTGGCGGAGGTCGTCGGCAAGCCATTGAGGATGCACATGTTGAAGGGAGTTACGCCCTGCGTCTGCAGGACCGCCTGGTTGAACGCGATCGGCGTCGTCGGCAATGTGGCCGTCGCCCCAGGCACGCCGATGCCGTTCGGGCAGGCCGTTCCGGTGGTGTCGATAAAATAGACCGTATTGATGCCATTACCGCCGCTTCCCTTGGTCAGGTAGATGACGTTGTTGAAGATCGTCAGGCCCCGGAAATTGGTATCTTTGCCGACCTTGTCTGCCTTCAGCCCCAGTTGCGTGATGCTGAAGCTGCCGACAGGCGTCGGCTGGCCCGGGTTCTGCGCTGCGAGCGGTATGCGCTCCGCAGTCATGATCTGCGCGCCCGCGCCAAGGATGATTCCGTTCGGCTGGGGATTGCTGCCGTTGCCGGCGTTACCCGATGTGTAGATCAGGTTGACACCGTTCTTCTCGTTCATGATCGCGGCGCGGCCGTTGTTGCCGCTATACGCGTTGGTCTCGGTAAAACTGAAGTGGCCGTGCTGGTCCACAGCCGCGACGAGGCGGAAGTTGGTTCCGGGGACGGGGTTGGTGGGATCGATGTCGGCGGGCGTATTCGAGTTCGAGACGTCGATCGCATCGATGGGCGCCAGGTAACCCATGAACGTCACGAAGTGGCCGTCGGTCGACAGATTGAGGGCCAGCTCCGATTTGGACGAGAAGCTCGTGACCATCTGATCTCTGGTGGGAGAGATTCCGCGCTCCTGGCTGTTTGGTACTTCGAGCGTATTGACCAGCGGTCCGAATGGCCGGATCTCGTCCAGAAAGATCTTCGCGGTTATGCCGAAACTGCCGTCGACGAGATTGTTGTTGAAGACGGTCGGATAGGAACCGTTGGCCGTCGCGATCACGCAATTGGCTGCGACGCAGTTGGGCGGCAGCGAGGCGCCGACCTGAATGTTATTTGGATTGTTGTCGTAGACGGAGCGGCTGACGAGCAGGTTTCCGGGCGTGAAGCCGAAACCGAAGCCGAAGTCGTCGTCATCGGCACGGGCGTTCGAAATGCCGGCGACGCCGGACAAAAGCAGGCTGACCGCCAGACACGTCCTGAATGCCGTTGGCTTTGCGCTTGAGCGCGTTTTCCTCTGATTCATCGAGAGTTTTCTCCAAAGGGCGTTGCCGCTCGGCCGCGGCGAAAGCGTTGCCGCTCGGTTGCGACAATCGCGGCAACTTGCCCGCCTAATGTTACGGTTCTACGAAAGGTTGAGCTTGTTCCGGTGACCATCAACAATTTCGGCCCGCCTTGCCGGAGCCTCGCAAACTGCAATCCGAGTATTTGGATCGGGGGCGCCGGGCACACTTCGATCATGCCCTTCGCGTCCAACTCGCTGACGTCTCACCATGATTCAGCTTTCATCGGGCGCCCGGAAGGCACGTCTCTCCGGTGCAAGCGCGACTTTTCCACACAAGCGGTGTTCGGGCGGTGTCTCGACCGCTCGTAAAAAAATCGACACACGTGTGTCATTGGCGGCGGCTAGTGGGTCGCAGCGTGACGACCCACTCTTTCGAGGCACAAAATGAAAATCACCTTTCTCTCTACGGTTGCGATGTCCGCGCTCGCTGTGGCGGTTGCGTGCAGCACCCCGGTCTCAGCCGACCAGGACGACCACCGCGATCGTGACGACGCGCGCACCGCGACGCCGATCAAGCATCTCGTGGTTCTCTTCAACGAGAACCGCTCGTTCGACCACTACTTCGCGACCTATCCGAATGCGGGCAACCCTCCGGGCGAAATTCCCTTCCACGCCAAACCGCATACGCCGAATGTGAACAACCTCGCCAACGCCAATCTGCTGGTCAACAATCCAAACCTCACCAACACCGCCAATGGCTCCGGGGCAGCGGACCCGTTCCGTCTCGACCGGACCCAGGCCAACACCAAGTCGCAGAACCACGCCTATACGGCCGAGCAGGAAGCCTATGACAACGGCAAGGCCGACCTGTTTCCGAAGTTTACCGGTCGCGGCACCGCCGGCGGCGTCGGCGCGTTTGGCACCAACGGGCAGGTGATGGGCTACTTCGATGGCAACACCGTCACCGCGTTCTGGAACTACGCCCAGAACTTCGCCATGAACGACAACGCCTATACCGACACCTACGGGCCGTCGACGCCTGGCGCGGTCAACGTGATCTCCGGCCAGACCAATGGTGTGACGAACATCGTCGGCAACACGTCTTCGATTCCTGATGGTCAGGGCGGTGTGACCATGATCGGCGACAGCGATCCGACAGGCGATACGTGCTCGAGCAAGACAAGCTCGTTCTCGCTGTCGGGCAAGAATATCGGCGACTTGCTTAACGCCGCGAAGATTAGCTGGGGCAGCTTCATGGGCGGGTTTGACCTCACGGCCACCAACAGCGGCACTTCCACCACCGGTTGCGCGCGCAGCACCTTCTCGAGCATCGTCGGCGGCAACGTCACGGACTACATCCCGCACCATGCCTGGTTCCAGTACTATGCGTCGACGGCCAACCTGACCCATGCGCGGCCGAGCTCGGTGCAGGCGATCGGTCATACCCTGCAGACGGACGGCAAGACCGTCGATCCGGCCAACCACGGCTATGACCTCAACGATTTCTTTGCGGCGGTATCGGCCGGAAATTTCCCGGCCGTTTCCTACATCAAGCTGCCGGCCTTCCAGGACGGTCATCCCGGCAACTCCGACCCGCTCGATGAGCAGACGGGAATGGTCAACCTGATCAATTTCCTGCAGCAGCAGCCGGAGTGGAAGGAAACCGCCGTCATCGTGACCTATGACGACTCCGACGGCTGGTACGATCACGCCTTCGCCACGCCGACCAGTGCCTCCTACGATCCGACCGCCGATCAGGTCAACGGTCCCGGCCTGTGCGGCAAGGGCGTCGCGATCCAGCCTCAACCCAACGGCCTCATCGGCAAGCCGGTGAATGGCCGCTGCGGCCCTGGCACGCGTATCCCCCTCCTGGTGATTTCGCCCTTCGCCAAGCAGAACTTCGTCAGCCATACGCGCATTTCGCAGGCTTCCGTGGTGCGCTTCATCGAGGACAACTGGCTGAATGGCCAGCGAATCGGCGGCGGTTCGGTCGACGCCAGCGCCGGATCGATCATGGACATGCTCGATTTCGGCGATCACGACTTCGATCGCGACGATCTGGCGGCGAACAAACTCTTCCTCGACCCGACCGCCGGCACCGTCATCGTCAGCGTGCCGGACGGGTTCCGTCACTAGGACCACCGGAAGCGATATGAACAGCCGCACTTTGTGGCTCCTCGGCGCCGGCCTGCTCTGCATGGCCGGCGCTGCCTTTGCGGAAGGGACGCAAGGATTTCCGGGAGCGAATCCGAACCCCGTACATCTTGTGCGCCCGCGCACCGCGCCGCTCTCCGCAATGGCGCAGCTCGGCCAGCAGATCTTTTACGACGCATCGCTTTCCTCTTCCGACAAGCTGTCATGCGCATCCTGCCACAGTCCCGACCACGCCTACGGCCCGCCCAATGACGGCGCGGTGATGCTTGGCGGCCCCGCCGTGTCGCGGCAAGGCGCGCGCGCCGTTCCGTCGCTGACCTATCATGAGCGGGGGCCTGCTTTCAGCATCGGTCCCGACAAGGGCGACGATGACAATGTCATTGACCTCACGCAGATGGCAGCGCTCGGTCAGAACGCCGCACGCGCCAGGAAAACCGCAGGGCAGGCGGCGGCAGCGGCTAATATCGTTCCGCAAGGCGGGCTGTTCTGGGACGGCCGCGCCGACACGCTGCAGGATCAGGCGGTTTTTCCGCTGCTAGACCCGCGCGAGATGGACGGCGGCAGCATCGAGGCGGTGGCGGACAAGCTGCGCCGCGCTTCCTATGCCGAGCGCTTCGCCGGCCTGTTCGGGGCGCGCATCTTCAGCAACGCGGGATTGCTGGTCTCGGAAGCGATGTTCGCCGTCGCTCGTTATCAGCTCGAAGAGCCGAGCTTCCATCCCTTTACCAGCAAGTTCGATTACTGGCTGGAGGGCAGGGCGCAGCTGAGCGAGAGCGAGCTGCGCGGCCTGCAATTGTTCAACAATCCGGACAAGGCCAACTGCGCCGGCTGCCATCCGTCGATGCCGACGCGCGGCGGCCTGCCACCGCTGTTCACTGACTTCCAGTACGAAGCGCTTGGCGCGCCGCGCAATGCTGCGCTGGCCGACAACGGCGATCCCGGTTATTTCGATCTTGGTGTCTGTGGTCCGCAGCGCACCGACCTCGCCGAGCAGACGCAGTATTGCGGCATGTTCAAGACGCCGAGCCTGCGCAACATTGCAACGCGCCGCGTGTTCTTCCACAATGGCGTCTTCCGCAGCCTGGAGGAGGTGCTCGATTTCTACAATTTCCGCGACACTATTCCGGAGAAGGTCTATCCACGTGCGGCGGACGGGACGGTCCGGAAATACGACGACCTGCCGGCGAAGTACCACGCCAATGTCGACGTGAGCGATCCGCCATTCGATCGCCACCCGGGCGAGATGCCGGCGATGACGGCGCAGGACGAGGCCGACATCATCGCCTTCATGAAGACGTTGACCGACGGCTATCAGCCGAAGCCTTGAAACAATCCTCTGAGATCATGCTCCGATCAGATGGAATCGGAGCGTGATCTCATCTCGCAAGGTGCGCGCCCACCATGCAGATCACGGCGGCCGATGCTGGCGAATTGGCCATGCAAGAAGGAGCAGGACGCCCGCTCCACTGCCAAACCTGACGGAGCAACTCCTGGACCCATTGGGGGGTCTGCACTACAATTCCTGGAGCAGGGGACCGGGCAATTAGAGGCTGGACGCTGAGGCCGGTCCGCAAAAAACCCTAAATTTCCCGGGAAAAATGAGCTTATATTGAAAATAAGCTGTGCAGAAGGCTCTTGCAGGTTCCTCTGCTCGTCTATTGTGTCTCGGCCACGAATCGAAGGAGACAAAATGGCTACACAACTTTCCAAATCGCAACTCGTCGAGAAAATCGCGACGGCCACGGAGCTATCGAAGCGCGATGTCAAGAACGTCATGGACTCCCTGGTCGACGTTGGCCACAAGGAGCTGAAGAAGTCCGGGGTGTTCCTCGTTCCAGGCTTCGCCAAATTTGTCGTCATCAAAAAGCCGGCGACCAAGGCGCGGAAGGGCACGAACCCGTTTACGGGCGAGGAAATGATGTTCAAGGCCAAGCCGGCACGCAAAATCGTCCGCGCACGGCCCGTCAAAGCTGCAAAGGATGCAGTGGTTTAAGACAATATCCTCAAGGCCCCCAGGCACGGCGGAGCCGGGGGCCTCCCATCCAGAATTGGCGGCTCGGCAAGCTGATCAAGTCAAACTGTTGACCCACCTTGTCTCAGGTGCGGCGCTAACCCAGAGCCCAAATGCGGCGCTAACCCAGAGCCAAATAAAGCCAAGGCGGTCGAGCAAAGCTTCCATCTCAGAGCGATGACGCAAGCTTCTGATTTCGTCTGCGTTGCGGGCACGGCGGTCTTTCCCGGCAAAAGTTAAAGTGGGAGCAGCCGGCGGCGGCAAAACTGCCGCCTCATGGTGCAAGGGACCTGAACCCATAATTCGCATAAGGTATATTATGGAACATTTTAGTCACCGCATATTCAAGGGCTTGCACCCGGAATTTGACTTTTCAGCGTAGTTTGAAACTCCCGGCAGGCCCCAACTGGTGGCCTCTTGTCGCAAAGACTTCCCGGGGATTGATCCGCGCCATCGATTGCCTCTTCAGACCCCAATGCTCGCTTCTCGCGTCGCGCGAACGGCCGTCGCGCCGGGCTGAAATTCGCAGTCAAAGCGATGCCGAGAGGCTTGGTATTTCTGACGAAAGCGGGCAATAAGCCTGCGCCGATTCGGCGGATGGATCTGGCCCGCGCCGGTGTCCGCAGGATGCCAACCATAAGAACAATCTGGGAGATGGAGATGGGTTTTTCGCGACGTGCGTTATTGAAGGCTTCGGCAGCCTCTGCGGTGATGGGCAGCGTGGGCGCGCCGTTTGTCGCGCGGGCCGAGCAGGCCGAGTTTACCTACAAATTTGCCAATAACCTGCCGGATACGCATCCGTTGAACATTCGCGCCAGGGAGATGGCAGCGGCTATCAAGACTGAAACCAATGGTCGCTTCGAGCTGCAGATTTTCCCGAACAACCAGCTCGGCGCCGATACCGACGTGCTGAGCCAGCTCCGTTCCGGGGGCGTCGAGTTCTTCACGATGTCGGGCCTGATCCTGGCGATACTGGTCCCGGCTGCCTCCATCAACGGAATGGGTTTCGCCTTTCCGGATTATCCGACCGTCTGGAAGGCCATGGACGGCGATCTGGGAGCCTTCGTGCGCAGGGAGGTCGCCAAGGCCAACATCATTGCGTTCGAGAAGATATGGGACAACGGCTTTCGGCAGACCACATCCTCGACCAGACCTATCAACGGCCCGGAGGACTACAAGGGTTTCAAGATCCGCGTGCCGGTGTCGCCGCTGTGGACGTCCATGTTCAAGGCGTTCGATGCAGCGCCCGCTTCGATCAATTTCAACGAAGTCTATTCGGCGCTGCAGACCAGGATCGTGGAGGGTCAGGAGAATCCCCTGGCGTTGATTTCAACCGCCAAGCTGTATGAGGTCCAGAAGTACTGCTCGCTCACCAACCATATGTGGGACGGGTATTGGTTCCTGGCCAATCGTCGCGCGCTGGAGGCGCTCCCAGCCGAGGTGCGCACGGTCGTGGAAAAGAACGTCAACGCGGCGGCGCTCAAGGCCCGGGCCGATACCGAAAAGCTTAACGCCACCGTGCGCGAGGACCTTGCCGGCAAGGGGTTGATCTTCAACCAGCCTGATCTTGCTCCGTTCCGCGAGAAGCTGCGTTCTGCCGGTTTCTATTCCGAATGGAAGGGAAAATACGGCGAGGAGGCGTGGTCTATCCTTGAGAAATCGGTAGGCAAGCTGTCGTAACCGGCTGTTCGGGGAACGATGATGGCTCACGCCGGCGCGAGGCAGGCGGCGAACGGTGAGGCGGCGTCCCCTCGCCGCCGTTCCTTTGCGGCGACGCTTGAATCCGCACTCGGCATGCTGGTCGAAATTCCGGCGGCCGTACTGGTTGTCGCCGAGATCGTCACGCTGTTTGCTGGCGTCGTGGCACGATACGGCCTGCAACGACCCCTGATCTGGTCCGACGAACTGGCATCGATCCTGTTTCTGTGGCTGGCGATGCTCGGGGCCGTGGTCGCCTTTCGGCGCTCCGAGCACATGCGTATGACGGCCGTTGTCGCCAGCGCCAGACCGGCGATGCGCGCCTTTCTCGACGTCGTCGCCACCTGTGCCGCGCTGGCCTTCCTGCTGCTGATCGTCGTGCCCAGCTATCAATATGCCTACGAGGAAAGCTTCATCACGACGCCGGCGCTGCAGATCTCCAATACCTGGCGTGCGGCCGCGCTTCCGGTCGGCATATGCCTGATGGTGCTGTTTGCCGTGCTGCGTTTGGCACGCCTTGGCGATATCGCCCTCGTGCTGCGAGCCGCGCTTTTGGTCGCCCTGCTGGTCGCGATTTTCTGGCTGGCTGCGCCGTGGCTGCGTCCGCTCGGCAATCTCAATCTGGTCATTTTCTTTGTCGGCGTCGTCGGTTTCTGCGTTTTCGCAGGCGTGCCGATTGCATTTGCATTCGGGCTTGCGATTTTCGGGTATCTCGCGCTGACCACCCGAACACCCCTGATGGTGCTGGTAGGCCGCATGGACGAAGGCATGAGCCACCTGATCCTGCTGGCGGTGCCGCTGTTCGTCTTCCTTGGATTGCTGATCGAGATGGCAGGCATGGCGCGGGCGATGGTGGCTTTCCTGGCCAGCCTGCTCGGCCACGTGCGCGGCGGGCTCAATTACGTTTTGGTCGGTGCGATGTATCTGGTTTCAGGTATTTCCGGCTCTAAGGCGGCCGACATGGCGGCGGTGGCACCGGTGCTGTTCCCGGAAATGAAACAGCGCGGCGCCCGGCCGGGCGACCTCGTCGCCCTCCTCGCTTCTACCGGGGCGCAAACGGAAACCATCCCGCCAAGCCTCGTCCTCATCACCATCGGCTCGGTGACGGGCGTTTCGATTTCGGCTTTGTTCACGGGCGGTCTGTTGCCGGGCGTGGTGCTTGCCATCACCCTTTCGGCGCTGGTGTGGTGGCGCTATCGCGACGAGGACCTCAGTCACGTCAGGCGCGCCGGGGCCACCGAGATCGGACGGAGCTTTGTTATCGCCCTGCCCGCGCTGGCGCTGCCGTTCGTCATTCGGGCGGCGGTGGTCGAGGGGATCGCGACAGCCACCGAGGTCTCCACGATCGGGATCGTCTACAGCTTTATCGTGGGCCTCCTGATTTACCGCCAATTCAACTGGCAGCGGTTGATGCCGATGTTGATCGAGACCGCCAGTCTCTCGGGCGCGATCCTTTTGATCATCGGCACCGCGACCGGCATGGCCTGGGGATTGACCCAGTCCGGATTTTCGCGGGCGCTGGCTGCCGCCATGACCGGCCTGCCCGGCGGTTCGGCTTCGTTCATTGCCGTGTCGATCGTGGCCTTCACGATCCTCGGCAGCGTGCTGGAAGGTATTCCGGCGATCGTGCTGTTCGGCCCGCTTTTGTTTCCCATCGCGCGCGCGGTCGGCGTCCACGAGGTCCATTACGCGATGATCATCATTCTCGCCATGGGCATCGGATTGTTCGCGCCGCCGTTCGGCGTGGGCTATTATGCGGCTTGCGCCATTGGGCGCGTCGACCCCGCGGAGGGCATCGGTCCGATCTGGGGCTATCTTTTGGCTCTGATGATTGGTTTGATCATTGTCGCTATTTTTCCGTGGATCTCTATCGGGTTCCTCTGAGTTGTTACAATGGAAGGTGACCGATGGTTGGAAATCAAAACCAGTACGACATCGGATTGGACAAGACGCCGGCCAATTTCGTGGCCTTGTCGCCATTGAGCTTCCTGGCCCGCACCGCAGCCGTCTATCCGGATCACACCAGTGCGGTTTATGAGGGCCGCGTCTTTACCTGGTCGCAGACCTATGCGCGCTGCCGGCGTTTTGCCTCCTGGCTCTCGGGCAGGAAAATCGGCTACGGCGATACGGTAGCGGCCATGCTGCCCAACATACCGGCGATGAACGAACTGCATTTCGCCGTACCCATGGCAGGCGCCGTGCTGAATGCGCTCAACATCCGGCTCGATGCGGCGTCAATTGCCTTCCAGCTCGATCATGGCGGCGCGAAGATCATTCTGGTGGATCCGGAATTTTCTTCCCTGATCGCCGAAGCGCTGAGCCTGATGAAGGGCAACAGGCCACTTGTCGTCGACGTGGACGACAAGTCCTTCGCGGGGGGAAAGCGCATCGGCGAAATCGAATATGAGGAGGCCTTGGCGCAAGGCGACCAAAGCTTTGCCGCCCGCCTGCCTCAGGACGAATGGGACGCCATCGCGCTGAGTTACACCTCGGGCACGACGGGCAATCCCAAGGGCGTCGTCACCCATCATCGCGGCGCGTACCTCAACGCGGTCAGCAATATCCTGGCCGCCAATCTGGGTCAGCACCCGGTCTATCTGTGGACGCTGCCGATGTTTCATTGCAACGGGTGGTGTTTCCCCTGGACGATAGCGGCCGCGGCCGGGATCAATGTCTGCCTGCGCAAGGTCGAGCCTTCGAAGATTTTTGAATTGATCGCAGAACACGGCGTCACTCACATGTGCGGCGCGCCGATCGTCTACAACACCCTGATCAATGCGCCCGACGCGTCGAAGAAATCAACCGCACGGCCCGTGGTCGGCTTGATCGCGGGGGCCGCGCCCCCGGTTGCCGTGCTCGAAGGCGCCGAAGGAATCGGCATCAGGCTGACGCATGTCTATGGGTTGACGGAGGTCTACGGACCCGCGTCCGTCTGCGCCGAGCAGCCGGGCTGGGACGAGCTTACCGCCGACCAGCGGGCGCAGCTCAAGCGCCGGCAGGGGGTCGCCTACCCGCTCCAGGAAGCCGTCACCGTGCTCGATCCCGAAACCATGCGCGAAGTGCCGCGCGATGGCGAGACGATCGGAGAGGTGATGTTCCGCGGCAACATTGTCATGAAGGGCTATCTCAGGAATGAGAAGGCCACGAGCGAAGCCTTTGCCGGCGGCTGGTTCCATACCGGCGATCTCGGCGTGCTCGACGAGCATGGTTACGTCATCATCAAGGACCGCTCAAAAGATATCATCATCTCCGGTGGCGAGAACATCTCCTCGGTCGAAGTCGAGGACGTGCTCTACAGGCATCCCGCCGTGCTGTTCGCCGCCGTGGTCGCAAAGCCCGACAGCAAATGGGGCGAAGTGCCCTGCGCCTTTGTCGAACTGAAACAGAACGCCCAGGCAACGGAGGCCGAGATCGTCGCCTTTTGCCGGGAGCATCTGCCGGGCTTCAAGACACCCAAGTCCGTTGTGTTCGGAGCGATCCCGAAGACGTCAACCGGAAAGATCCAGAAATTCATGCTGCGCAATCAGGTCCAGTCCGCGAAGGCAATTTCCGCGTGAGGCGTTCGCGGGGCTGGACTCAGTCTGCGATCGATCGCTTGCGGGCGGCCTTCAGCCACAGCAACCATGAACGGTCGATCTGCGTTCCAATGGTTTTCGTCGTTCCGATGCTCTCTTCCTCGGTCAGGTAAGTGACCGGCCCGAGCCTCATGGCCTCGGTCTGCAGTCGCGCACCCACTTCCGTATAAACGGCCCGAAACACGACTTGCCGCAATGTGCTCCCAACGACAGTCGAGCCGTGGCCACGCATCAACACGGCGGGGCCTTCGCCCAGGCTTTCGGCAAGGGCGGTGCCAAGCCGGCTGTTGCTGATCAGAAGGTCGCTCCCATTGCCGGCAAAATCGCGGATTTCGAACACCGGCGTGCCCCCGCCAAGGAAGCCGCACATGTGGAACATCGGACGCAGCTTCACACCGCTTACGACGCCGAACGGCACGACCGAGGGCGAGTGACTATGCACGACGGCACTCACGTCCGGCCGCTTGCGGTAGATTTCGCTGTGGATGAAGCGCTCCAGATAGGCGGCCGGACCACCCTTCTCCACCGCCGATCCTTCCAGATCGAATTCGAGCACGTCCCCTTCGGTGACCAGCGCCGGCGCCATGCTTCGGGCAAGCAGAAAGCGATCGTTTCGATCGGGATGGCGCACGCTGACGTGACCGAAGCCGTCAACGACGCCCTGATCGAACAGGATGTGATTGGCGTCCACCAATTCCCGTATCGTGGACGTCACTGCTTCGGATGCCGCCTTCTCGAACATAGATCGCCTTCCAGATGATGGTCGCCAGATGATGCCTCGGCTTGCGGGCGATAGTACGGACCCATACGATGTGGCGCAAGAAGACGCGCGGGAATTGGCAGGCCTCGTTCAGAGAGGTTGTCGCCGACCGGGAAAGCAAGCTTATTTTTGAGAGGAACGACCATGAGCAAGCTCCAGCTTTCGATCGCGATCGGCGACTATGACCGGATGCGCCCTCTGGTCGACGGCCAGGTGCAGATCGATGGCGTCGATCCTCAGATCATGCTGCTGGAGCCGGAGGAGATCTTCTTTCGCGCCTTCAGGCATGCCGATTTCGATATCTGCGAACTTTCGCTCTCGAGCTACGGCGTCAAGACAGCGGCAGGTACGAGTCCCTATATTGCCGTGCCGGTGTTCCCTTCCCGGGCGTTCCGGCACACTTCGATCTATGTCCGCACCGACCGGATCAAGTCGCCTGCCGATTTGAGGGGATGCCGCGTCGGGGTGCCGGAATATCAGCTCACCGCGAATATCTGGGTCCGCCTGTTCCTGGAGGAGGACTACAGAATCCGGCCCGCCGACATCACCTGGGTGCGAGGCGGCTACGAGCATCCCGGGCGCATCGAGAAGATCAACCTGGATTTGCCCGCCGACGTCGTCGTCGAGAACGC
The DNA here is from genome assembly GCA_963820275.1 of uncultured Alphaproteobacteria bacterium. Taxonomy (GTDB): domain Bacteria; phylum Pseudomonadota; class Alphaproteobacteria; order Rhizobiales; family Xanthobacteraceae; genus Bradyrhizobium. Next base: position 51,578 of record CAWFZL010000030.1, on the reverse strand, counting down.
GCGCGCAGGCGCAACCATTTCCGATCTGCTCGCAAGCGGAGAGCTCGACGCGGTCATCGGGCCGCGCGCGCCCTCCTGCTTCGATCGGGGGCTCCCAAATGTCGGCTATCTCTTCGCCGACCCGCAACAGACGGCAACCGACTGGTATCGGCGGACCCGCCTCTTCCCGATCATGCATACGCTTGGCATCCGTCGTTCGCTGGCCGAAAAGCATCCGTGGTTGCCGGTGGCGGTGTACAAGGCGTTCGAGCGATCGAAGGCGATCGCGCTCTCGAAGCTGTCGGATACGTCCGCCACCAAGGTGACGCTGCCCTTTGTGGAGGAGCAGCTGCGAGCGGCGCGTCAACTGATGGGTGAGGATTTCTGGGCCTATGGGCTTGAGCCTAATCGTCATGTGCTGAGCCGGTTTCTGCATCGCCATCACGCGGAAGGGCTATCGGCCCGCCTGCTCGCGCCTGAGGAATTGTTTCATCCGGCTTCGCTGGAATTGCACAAAATCTGAGGGATACGGGCAAAGGGGCGGGATCAGTCCGGCTGGAGCTCCAGCCGCATGCCGTCATAGGCGGGAACGATGTGCGGCGGCAGGCTCTGCCGGAGCACCTCATAGTCGAGGTCGGAGTGCATGTTGGTGATAATGGCGCGGCGCGGCTTGAACCGATCGATCCATGACAGCGCATCGTTGATGCTGAAGTGGCTGGGATGGGCGGCGTAACGCAATCCATCGACGATCCAGAGATTGAGATTCGCCAGGCAGGGCCAGCTATCCTCCGGGACATCGCTGAGATCTGGCGTATAGGCGGCGTCTCCGATGCGATAGCCGAGGGCGGGAATATTGCCGTGCTTCAGATTGAAGGCCGACAATGCTACCGGTCCCCCCTTCCCTTCGATCACTCGGCTCTCGCCGGCCTCGATCTGGCGATAATCCAGGATCGGCGGATATTCGCTGCCCGGAGGCGAGACGAAGCAATAGGAGAAACGCAGCAATATGTGTTCGGCGGTGGATTTATTCAGGTAAACCGGGATGCGCCGCCGCTGATACAGGACGACCGAGCGGAGATCGTCGATGCCATGCGTCTGGTCGGCATGCTCGTGGGTCATGAACACCGCGTCGATGTGGTCGACATGCGCGTCGATCAGCTGCTCGCGCAAATCGGGCGAGGTATCGATCACTACTCTCGTGATGCCGTGATCTCCGCTCTGCTCGATGAGCAGCGAGCAGCGGCGGCGTCGATTCCTGGGATTTTGCGGATCGCACGCTCCCCAGCCGAGCGCCGGCCGTGGAACGCCGGCCGAGGATCCACAGCCGAGAATTGTAAGCGCCACCGTCATGCCGCGGCTTTCGGCGGCGGTACTTTGCTGAACAGGCGGAAGAAATTCTCCGTGGTCTGACGTGTAATCTCCTCCAGCGAGACCGCGCGCGCTTCCGCCAGCACCTTCGCGGTTTCGACCACGTAGGACGGCTCGTTGCGTTTGCCGCGATATTTGCCGGGCGCAAGATACGGCGCGTCGGTCTCGACCATGATGCGGTCGGGGGGCAGTTCGGCCGCAAGGTCGCGCAGGTTTTGCGACTTCTTGAAGGTCAGAATTCCCGTAAAGGAAATCGAAAGGCCCAGCGAGATGGCCTTCATCGCCAGCTCGCGCCCGCCAGTATAACAATGCAACACGGCCCGAAACGGTCCCCTCGCCATCTCGTCCTCGAGAATGCGGCCGCAGTCGTCGTCCGCCTCGCGGGTATGAATGACAAGCGGGAGGCCTGTCGCGCGGGCTGCCGCAATATGCGTTCGGAAGCCGCGCTCCTGGGCTTCTCGCGAACCGTGCTGGTAAAAGTAGTCCAGCCCCGCTTCGCCGAATGCGACGACCTTGGGATGCTGTGAGAGCTCGATCAATTTGCTCGTCGGGATGCCGTCCTCTTCATCGGCCTGATGTGGATGCGTGCCGACCGAACAATATACTTGCGGAAATCGCTCCGTGATCGCGAGCAGCGCATCGAGACGTCTCACCCGCGTCGAAATGGTGAGAATGCGTCCGACGCCTGCGCCCGTTGCGCGCGCGACGATTTCATCGAGGTCCTCGGCGAAATCGGGAAAATCGAGATGGCAGTGGCTGTCGACAAGCATCGGTTTCAAACCGGTCACGTGGCGGTTGGCTCGATATAGCGCGGAAATACCGGCGCAGGTGCGGGAAGCACGGTGCCAGGCTTGATCCGCGTGGCGAGCGCCGCAAAGTTTCGCGCCTCGACGGCATCAGGAATGCCCAGGATATCGAGCAGTCTGGCTGAGGCGTCCGGCATCGCAGGCTGCGCGAGAATGGCGATCTGGCGCACGACTTCGGCGGTCACGTAAAGCACGGTGCGCTGTCGCGCAGGGTCGGTCTTCGCCAGTGCCCAGGGGGCTTCACCTGCGAAATAGCGGTTCGCCTCGGCAACCACGGCCCAGACCGCGTTGAGTGCCTGATGAATCTGCTGGGTTGCCATCGCGGTTCGCGCAAGCGCGATCATGCCGTCGGCCTGCGCCAGTATCGCCTTGTCGTTGTCGGTGAAGGCGCCGGGCCCCGGCAGCACGCCCTGGTACTGCTTTGCGATCATCGAAAGCGATCGTTGGGCGAGATTGCCAAGATCGTTGGCGAGATCGGCATTGATGCGCGCGACGATGGCCTCATGGTTGTAGCTGCCATCCTGCCCGAACGGCACCTCGCGCAGGAAGAAATAGCGCATCTGGTCGACGCCGTATTGGTCCGCGAGGTTGAACGGATCGACCACGTTGCCGACCGATTTCGACATCTTCTCGCCGCGGTTGAACAGAAAGCCATGCGCGTAGACGCGCTTCTGCACGGGGATGCCTGCCGACATCAGGAACGCAGGCCAGTATACCGCGTGGAAGCGGATAATGTCCTTGCCGATGATGTGAACGTCGGCCGGCCAGTAATGCCAGTCTGGATCGCTCTCATCGGGAAAGCCTACGCCTGTAATGTAGTTCGTAAGTGCATCCACCCAGACATACATCACGTGTTCGCTGTCGCCGGGAACCTTGACGCCCCAGTCGAAGGTGGTCCGCGAGATCGAGAGGTCCCGCAATCCGCTTTTGACGAAACTGACGACTTCGTTCTTGCGCGAGTTCGGGGCCGATGAAGTCCGGCTGATCGGCATAGAGCGCCAATAGCCGGCCCTGATAGGCGGAGAGCTTGAAGAAATAACTCCTCTCTTCCACCCACTCGACCGGCGTACCTTGCGGGCCGCGTCGCACATTGTCTTCCCCGACGACGGTCTCTTCTTCCGCGTAATAGGCTTCGTCGCGCACCGAGTACCAGCCGGAATAGCTGTCGAGGTAGATGTCGCCGTTTGCGACCATCCGCTTCCAGATCTCCTGGCTGGCACGGTGATGCTGTTCCTCGGTCGTGCGGATGAAGCGGTCGAAGGAGATGTTCAGACGCCGGTCCATTTCCCTGAACCGCTTTGCATTGCGGGTCGCAACCTCCATCGGCAAGAGCTTTTCGGCCTCCGCGGTCTGAATCATCTTCAGACCGTGCTCATCCGTGCCGGTCAGGAAAAACACGTCCTTATCATCGAGCCGCTGAAAGCGCGCCAGCGCGTCGGTGGCGATCGCCTCATAGGCATGGCCGATGTGTGGAGCACCGTTCGGATAGGCGATAGCGGTCGTGATGTAGAAGGAGTTTCTCGCCGGCGTGGACGACGGTTCTGCGCTCTGACGAGCCCTCGCCGCGTCCGTTTTGGCTTTCTTTGCGGTGGTTGGTGACGAGGTCGGCGAGGCGTCGCGCTTGGTGGTCTTGGCCTTGCTCCCAGCCTTCGCCTTGGTGGTTTTTGCCGATTTGCGCGATGACTTCGCGACGGTCTTTTTCGCCTTTGCCTTGCTCGCTTTGCTGCTTTTTCCTGCCTTTGGCTTGACGCGGTTTTTCACCGCCTTCGTCGAAGGGGCACGCGTTTTCTTGCCTGCCTTCTTCTTTTTGACGGTCTTTTTCTTGCGCGTCGCCACCACGAATTCCTTTATCGCTCAAATCAAGATTATCGGGATTTCACCCAGGCGGAGGGATCACCGCATTGCTTCTGCGAGCATCCCAAATACCGAGAAAACCAGCGGTTTTCGCTCGAGATTGTACTCTGCTGTATCGCGCGCGGCGAGGCCGATCTTTTCCCACACCTCCGCCAGCCGTGCAAGACGCGGCAGGTTGGCATTGGGCTCGTCCATTCGCAGGCACGCGCTCATCCATCGATCGACGCTGTCGATGAAGGCGGCGAGCGCGACCTTGTCGCTGCTGCCAAGCGCGTCTCCTAGCGCATGGAGTTCGCGCGGATCGATCTGTGGCAATGCTTTGAGAAGCGCCGCCGTCCGCTGATGGAGCTTTACGGCGTCTCCGCCAAGAAGCGTCAGCGTGCGTGCAACACTGCCTTCGGCCGCCTCGGCGGCCTCCATGAGGGACGGATCGTCGATCGGAAGATTTGCGGCCTGGCTTGCCGCCTGAACCACTTCGGAAACGGAAAGCGGCCGCATCGTCAAGCGGCGACAGCGGGAGAGAATGGTCGGCAACACCCGTCCCGGTGTGTGGCTGATCAGAAGGAAAAGCGATTGACGGGGCGGCTCCTCGAGTATCTTGAGCAGGGCGTTGGCGGCATTGGGATTGAGCTCATCGACGGTATCGACGATGCACACTCTCCAACCCTCGGCCGCAGCGGTCGATCCGAAGAACGAGATCGTTTCCCGGCTCTCATCGACCGTGATCACCGTGCGCATCACTCCCTTATCGTTAGCCGTCCGCTGGAGGACGAGGAGACCGCCATGGGCACCTGCCGCGACACGGCGCGCGTCCGGGGATGTCGGGTCCACCTGAAGGCTTTCCGCACGCTCAACTTCGGGAGCAAACGGATCGCGATGGGCAAGCACGAACCGCGCCATTCGATAGGCAAGGGTCGCCTTGCCTATTCCTTGCGGGCCTCCAATCAACCAAGCGTGCGGAATGCGCCCGCTTCGGTACGCGTTCAGCAAGGCTGCTTCGGCATCGCGATGACCAAACAGAACGGCCGTTTCACGCGGATGCGGCACAACAATTGTCGTTTCGACCTGACGGGCGCTCATGTCGAACTCGCCACGGTGCCGACTTCCGCCGCAAGGAAACGATCGCGCAATGCCGACCAGATGTTTGCCGCGACGATATCCGGTTCGGCCGTGGCGTCGATCAACAGGCAACGCTGCGGCTCGGCGGCGGCAATCCGCCGGTATGCATCCCGCAATTCCTGATGAAATTTGACACCTTCAGCCTCGAACCTGTCAGCCGCACCCGCGCCGCGACGCTCGGCCGCGCGCCGCAGGCCAACTTCTACCGGCACGTCGAGAATGACGGTCAAATCAGGCTTCAGATCACCGATCGTGACCCGCTGCATCGCGCTGAGAATGGCTGGCGATACCTTGCCCAAAGTGCCCTGGTACACGCGGGTCGAATCCGAGAAGCGGTCGCACAGGACCCAAATTCCCTGTTTGAGGGCCGGTTCGATCACGGTGTGCACATGATCGTCGCGGGCGGCCGCAAATAGCAGCGTTTCAGCTTCGGGACCGAGCAGCTTGCCCATTCCGGACAACACCAGGTGCCTGATGATTTCCGCGCCGGGCGACCCTCCGGGCTCGCGGGTCACGACGGTTCGAACATTGGCGCCGGCGAGCTTATCGGCGAGCAGCCTGATCTGGGTGGATTTGCCCGCCCCTTCTCCGCCCTCGAACGAAATGAATCGTCCATGCCCGGGAATTCTCTCAACCGACGCGGCCATGGTCAGAGCTTCTCGGCGCCGGCGCGGAACACCCCGATTACCAGTTCGCTCACGCCATCGATGGCCCGCCGGACGGTCGATCCCTTGCCGATTGCTTCTGCCGCATAGACCGGCGTCTCGACCGCGATATTGCCGCCGCGCCAGACCTTGATGAGGCCGACCGACTGGCCAGATTCGATCGGCGCGCGGACGGGTCCACTATACACGATGCGGGCAATCAATTTGTCGTTGCCGTTTTTCTGCACCATCACCTTGACGGGCTCATGGCTGGCGAGCTTCACCGACCGGCTGTCGCCGCCAAAAACCTTGGCGTAGCCGATCGGCTGATCCGCTGCGAACAGGGTTCGAACCTCGAAATTCCGGAAACCCCATTCGAGCATTTTCTTGGCTTCTGTGGCACGGTCTTCGGGATCCTCGAGGCCGTTGACGACCACGATCAATCTCGTGCCGTTTTGCACGGCGGAGCCCACCATTCCGTAACCACCCTCCTTGGTGAATCCGGTCTTCAGGCCGTCGGCGCCTTCGAGCGAGTTCAGCAACGGATTGCGGTTTTGCTGGCGTATCTTGTTCCAGGTAAATTCCTTCTCGCCGAACAATTTGTAGAAATCGGGATAGGTCAGGATGATATGACGCGCGAGCCTGGCGAGTTCACGCACGGTCATCTTGTTGCCGGGGTCGGGCAGACCGTTGGAATTGGCAAAGGTTGAGCGCGTCAGGCCGAGTTCGCGCGCGCGCTTGGTCATCATTTCGGTGGCGAAAATGCGCTCATTCCCGGCAATGCCTTCGGCAAGAGCGATACAGGCGTCGTTGCCGCTCTGGATGATGGCGCCGTGCAAAAGATCGTCCACCGACACCTTGCTGTTGATGGCGGCGAACATGGTGGAACCTCCCGACGGTGCGCCGCCCCTGCGCCACGCGTTTTCGCTGATGCGGTATTCGTCCGTCAGCTTGATGTCACCCTGCTGGATGGCATGGAAGACCACCTCGGCGGTCATCAGCTTCATCATGCTCGATGGCGCCCGCAACTCATCGGCGTTCTTCTCGAACAGGACACTGCCGCTCGAAGCCTCAATGAGGATCGCGGTGGGCGCGTCGCCATCAAACCCGCCCTCCTCCTTTCTGGCGCCCTGCACGCTTTGATTGGCGGCGTGCACGACGCTGCTCCACCCCACAGCCAGGGCGAGGACGGCTGCGATCAGGCCCCGCCATGCGGTTCCGCGCGTGGATCTTGATCCAGAAAACGGGTTTGCTGTCATCGGGTTATCCTGACCCGGCGTTCTAACAGCTGGAACCATCTCGAACAACACGACCTTTGTGCGCCAAAACAGACGGTTTGCTGCTTGATGTCCCCCTGGAAGTGAGATGGCGCTCTGCGGCAAAATTTCCAGTCGAGCGAAAAGGGAAGCGGCCTCAGTAGAGTCCGCGTCCCGACAGGAATTCGCGTGGACCCTGTGGGTCGATCGGGGCGTAAGCGGAAACAGCGCTGACACCACCGGAGTCGCGGTCGTCGATCTCGAAAGCCGCCGCCGCGCGCGAATTTTCGGGCGCGCGAGAGGCCAACCGCGAGCGCGCCAAGGGGGACGTCTCCGCTACCGCCGACATCGAGGATTGATCCGGCGAGGCACTGCCGAGGTCATAGGGCCTGCCCTCCGGCAGCGGTATCTCACCCCGGATTGGGCGCCCCGCAATTTCCGGAACAAAGGGATGCGCCGATGCCAGTCGGACCAGAGACGGTGAAGGCGCCGGCACGCCGGTGCGCAGGGTCGCGATTAGCTGGCGGTCGTCGGTGCCCTCGAGCGGTGCCCGGCCGACATATTCGACGCGGACCCGAGCCACGCCGCTGGATTTGAACTCCAGCAGTTCGGCGGCGTGGCTGGAAACGTCCATCACCCGGTTGCCGTGATAGGGGCCGCGGTCGTTGACGCGAACGATCAGCGACTTGCCGTTGCCGAGATTGGTGACGCGCACGTAGCACGGCATCGGCAGCGTCGGATGGGCGGCGCTCAGCGAGCTCATGTCAAAAATCTCGCCATTGGCGGTAAGCCGCCCATGGAAATCCTCGCCATACCAGGAGGCAAGGCCCTCTTCGCGGTAATGAACGTCCTCTTCCGGAACGTAGACGCGGCCAGCCACGATGTACGGTTTGCCGACCCGGTAGGTACCCCCGCCCTTCGGTACGGGTTCGCCCAGCTCGACCACGCGGGGGCTTGAAGACACGCCATATTTGGGATCGACGCGGCTCGCGATCCCCGACGAAGAGCAGTTGGCGAGGAGGAGACACACCGCCGCGGCCGCAAACGCCTGCGCGGCACCGAAAACCTGATCTGCCCGCCGATTCCCCATTCGCCCCAATTCCCACTGGCCGCACGCCGATTTTCGCGCAGCCATGTGCCCCCGATGCGAGCCCGCTTCCCTGCACCGACCGCTCTACATACCGCAGCCTGAAGGCGGCGGAAATGGGGAGAGACAGACAGTGGTAAACTGAACGTTGCTGCATAGCTTCCGGCCGGCAGGCAAGTTTCGACTACAACGATCATGTCGCTCGAAACTCAACCGGCGATTCCGACTTGTCTCTGGCGCGAAGCAATTTGCCCTGGACGCAAAGCGAGCCTCGGAGTTCAGGTCCCTGTACTCCGGAAAATTGCCTTTTTTTCAATCAATTGGCGGGGCGTTGTCGTCCACCGTCGAGCCGAACAGGTGCAGCAATGGCCGGCGTCGGCGCGGCAGAACTGCGTTGCCAGACGTTGCCCCGCCCTCACTCGGAGGCTATTCGCTCTTGATTGCGGCGGGTGCGTTTTCTCCGGCAACGGACCCGCGGCCTAAAGGAACCGAGGAATGCAAGCCAACTATTTGGCTCTCGCCATCGTCATCGGGTACATCGCCAGCCTCGGTCTGATAACGACCTTCATCCAGCGATCCGTCACTACGACGGCCACGTTCACCTCAGGGACGAGCGGGCATTCGGGAGTCCCCGCCATTATGGTGGGCCTGATGTTGATGTCGGAGTTCATCGGCACGTCTGCGAGCGTCGGCACCGCCCAGGAGGCTTACAGGTTCGGCATCTCGGCGGCCTGGAATATCATCGCGCTCGGAATCGGCTTCCTGTTCTATGCGTATTTCCTCGCCGGGAAATACAAGGAGTTGGGGCACAACACGATCTCTGCCATATTTGCCGACGCCTATGGGCCGCAGACCAGGATCGCGACGTCGCTGGTGATGGTGTTTGCCCTGCAGATCGTTGCGGTCGCGATGTACGCGGGCGGAGGCGCCATATTAAGCGTGTTGCTCGGCGTCGATCGCACGCTTGCCACCGTCATTTGCGGCATCGTGGCGGTCTTCTATGTGTTCATGGGTGGAATGAAATCCGTTGTCTATACCAATGTCATCCATTCGATCGTGAAGTATATCGGCATCGCTGTCGCGACCTATTTCGGACTTGCGCGGGTCGGCGGGTTTGCGGAGTTGCAGGCTCGTCTACCGGTGGAGATGTTTTCCTGGACCAACGTGGGTTGGGGCCAGATTTTTGCGTGGTTTATCGCAGGTGCAGGTGCAACGTTCTCCACGCAATATGTCATTCAGGCCATCAACACGGTCGAGACGGGACGAAAGGCGAAGGCTGCGAGCCTGTACACAGCGCTCCTGATGGTGCCGTTCGGCATTGGGACCGCGCTGATTGGAATGTGCTCGTTCGCACTGTTCCCCGACATCAAGTCGATCAACGCCCTCCCCGCGCTGATCGCGAATATGCATGGTGCGATGGCGGGCGTGGTCGCGGCAGGACTGGCGGCCTCGCTCTTTGGCACGATTGCCGCGATCAGCGTCGCAACCGCGACGCTGCTTTACAAGGATTTTTATGCAAGGTTCGTGACGCGAGAAGGCGACGAGCAGCGATCGCTGTTTTTCATTCGTGTCACCACCCTCGTCGTCGGTCTTTTTCCGATCGCATTGGCGATCTATACGCCGAACGTTCTGCAGATGACATTTCTGGCGAAGGCGATCAGGGCATCGCTTTCGGTGCTGGTGCTTCTCGTCTTCTATGCCCCGTGGTTCGGCACCAGAACCGGGGCCCTGCTCAGCATCCTCTGCTCGCTGGTCGCAACCATTGCGTGGTTCGTGATGGGCAATCCGTTCGGTGTAGACAATGCCTATGTTGCGCTGGCGGTCCCGCTGATCATCATGGGCCTCAGCTCGATGATCGAGAGAATAGGCAAGCACGGCCATTCGGATGTGTCCGTCGGGCCTGGCCGGACGGCGGACAAGCATCGCTGATTGGCAGAAGAACGGATACCCGTTCGTCACCGACGAAGCCGATTGACCTTTCTACCGGGACAACTCTGTTTCACTTGCCAAGGCGAACCTGAAGGGAACAAAAAAGGTCAGCTTGTGGTAGACTGTTTGCTCCCCGGAACACCCGCAATTCCGAGGAGAAGACCTTCCCCCAAGGTTGGCGGCCGCGGCGCTCCCCATGCTGAGCCGTTTTTCGAACAGGAGGGGAAAGTGCGCATATTCGCAAAAAAGATTCCTGTGCTGACCATATGCGCGGTGCTGGCGATGGTTCCCGAGATGACATTGGCCGGAGCCGACACGGGCAGCGGCAAGCACGTAAAGAAACACAGAATGAAGATCAGCCGTGGTAGTGAGGGTTCAGGCCATCCGTGGTCTGTCGGTCAGGCGTGGCAGGTTGCCAAGCCTTCCGGCCTGGCAGGCCCGGCCTGTCCCGGCATTGCACGAAGCTTCGAATGCCGGACGTGGCCTCCTCCGTTCGATGAGGATCCCGATCGAAAGGCTTCAGGTGCTGACGCGGGGAACTAGCAGAACCGGTTTTGATCGGACTGGGGAGCTTAGAGCGCGGGCTATCAGTCCATTCGAATGATCCCGCCGTGGCTCTCCGTCATCCTGCGTTTGACGGTTTCGCAGGTTTTGCGGACGTCCTCGGTGAACAGCGCGCACTCCTCGATGCGCTTGAAGATCTTCTTGCCCTCCTGGCGATAAGCCTCTGCTGTGTCACGCATAAAGGCGATCGCACTATGTACATCGGCGGTCATCGCCTCGCATTTTTTTGCCGCGCTGATCAGCTCGGCTCCCATCGCCTCGATCTCTTTGGCGGCCGATTCATAGTCTCTCACCACGGCCTCGGCCGTGAGCGCGCCCACCCGCGAAACACCCTCCAGATGCTCGACGTATTCCGGCATCGGCTCGGAATGGACCGGCGGGTTCCCCTTGACAGGTAGAGCCGCTGTGACGTCCGCTTCAAGTTTGGCCAAATCCACCGACTTGGTTCTCGGAAACTTCTCGATGCTTGCCATGGATCATTCCCTCTACTCCGGTCCGGACTCTACCCAGGAACAAAAGGGCCGGACCGCGAGGAGCCCGGACAACAGCCGTCGGAGCGGCCCTTGCCATTCCACGGGCCGATACCCCTCGGAGTGGCGAAATGATTTTGAACCCTGATTCGTGGCAAAAGATTCGCAAAACTGCGGCGAATGCTTATCTGGCGGCCTGTGCTTGACTCAATTGAGTTCTGCGCACCGACGAATGGCCTGAAGGCGGGGGGCTTTGGCACATGGAGAGCTTGCACATGAACAAGGATAGAAAGCCTGCTGGCAAGACCGACCCGCACCCTGAAATGATGGGCGACGAAACGGAGGAGCAGAATTTGAATCAGCCCGGCAATCCGAAGGCTCGTATCAAGAAAGACGAGGTTGAGGCCGCATTCAGAAAGAAGCCGGACAAGTCATAGGCAGGTTTAGCGCCGATCACCGTCGGCACGTCGATCCGGCCTGCGCAAGAACTTCCCGAACAAGGCGTCATCGACGAGCTGCCGCCGCAAGTGGTCGTGTGCATCCGCAAGGACATCCAGCCCGCTATATTTTCCGGGAAACCCCGACATGGCTTACAGCATGTTCACGAAGAAACTTCTGGCGCTGACGATGTGCGCCACGGTGCTGGCGATGGTCCCCGAGATGACATTGGCCAGGACCGAGACGGGGGGCAGCAAGCATATAGGGAAGCATAAAAGGACCCACAGAAGCCGGGTCATGAGAGCGCCATGGCCGGTTCAGGCCTGGCCTGACAATCAGGCTTGGCCGAATAGCCAGCCCCCCGGCCAGCCAAGAACCTGCTTCCGAGCTATCGATTGCGCGAAGTGGCCTCCTCCAATCGATGAAGATCCTGATCGAAAAGTTTCTGGTGAAGGAGTATAGACATTTAATCCGTCGCCGACGTCTCGACCGTCCCCCGCGCTCGAACCAGGGCCGCGGTCGCAATCATTAGGACTTTAGCGATTCGGGAGGCAGTTCGTTGACCTTGGTGGACAACCTGGCTGGAAAACGTGTTCGGCGCCTCGCAATATCACGGGATGGCGAGCAACATCTGGACGACGGAATATTTCAGCTGTCCCAATTGCGGGCTGCCTTACACCGCAACAAGGGAGCAGCATCCGAACCGGCATACCGGCAGTTTCAGCTGCGAGGTTTGCGGGGTCAAAGTCCACTCGTGGTCCGGAAATTACGAATTCTTTGATTGGCAGGTCGATAAGCCGAAGTCGCCCATGTTTGGGAAGAGGTGGTCGTAACCCGCAGTCCAGCACAGCGTCTTGGCGGGATGCCCGCGAGAAGGAACCAACAAGATGCCATCGTTTGCCCAAATGATCGTCTGGATCGTCGTAGGCCTGATTGGCGGCGGCCTTGCCTCACGCCTGATTACATGGGACCGCGAGGGCTTTGGAACCTTCCGCAATCTCGGCCTCGGTCTTGTCGGCGCGCTGATCGGCGGATTTCTGTTTCGGCTGTTCAACCTGTTTCCCGGCCTCGACAAGGTTTCAGTCTCACTGCGCGATATCGTTGCTGCCGTCGTCGGATCGCTTATCGTCCTGGCGGGAATCTGGTTGGTCAGGCGCTACGCGAAGTGAGAAACCTGACCTGTTGAACTCGCCTCGCGACGCGTTGGTGCCCCATGCGTTTTTCTGTCGCGAGCCCGGAGCGTGATCCGGAAAAGCGTACGCGGCGCCTTTCCCTCGCGACAAACGCGAACGCGTTTGCGCGGAGATCATGCGAAAACAAGAACTGAAGCGCGACGTGACTCATCTCAATCCCATTCCGCTTCAGGGGGTGGTGCGCGACGTCAGGCTCGCACGAGGGCCACCTGGAGGCGGATCCGGGGCATGGCCCGCCAGGAGCCAGACCAGAGCCACGATCGTCGCCATCGCGGCAAGCACCGTCAGCGAATGCCGCGCGAGTTTTGAGGCCGCGATCGCCATCGCCAGGATCAGGACAAGGACGGCCGTCCAGGTCATACCGCCCGGCGTAGCCGCGACCGGATTCGGCCCCTCTGTGAGGCTTCGTTCTTGGCGGCCTTCATCGTTCGACTTTCAGGATGCGAAAATCCGGCAGCTGGGCCCACGAAAAATTGGCGTATTTCTCCATGCGGGACTGGTCCCTGGCTGCGATTCTTTGAAGTCCCGCTCGAAGGGCGGCTTCAGCCTCTTTCATGTAATTCCGAAGTTCTTGGCGCTCGAAGCGAGTCGTTGAGGGCTCTCCAAGATAGCGCCATGCCGTCCCGAGCCAGTCCTTTAACGCTTGTACATCTTGATCCAGAGTGTCGGCCACGGCCCCATCTTCCAAGGTACAGCGGCAGCAACTTATGCGATTCGCTATCCGATCGGAGGCTTTTCCTGCCGGGGGCCTTCAGGTTCGCCCTCGCCTGCCGGGGTCACGGGCGAGCGGCTTTGATTTTGATGCAGCCAGTCTTGTGTGGAATTGCACAAGGCGGCGACGGGGTCAAAGAACGCCGCCGAAGCCGTCGCAACGGCAATCCCGGCGTGCCAAAAAGCGTGCCGAGCCAAGATCCGTTATGGTCTGTTCTTGATCTTCCCACCACTAAGTGCTTGATGTCGCGGCATTGGAAGGGTGGCCGAGTGGTTTAAGGCACCGGTCTTGAAAGGCGAATGGGCCTGTTTTGCCCAATGCTGTCTGATCCCGCGCAGTAAGTATTTTCAGGCGCTTTCCGCCCTCACCTGCATTTCATCATGATGCTCAGTAGCGCCTAATTTGGTCCAGTTGGGACCAAAGCTTCAGCCGAGCCTTGGCAAAATGGTATGGTTGCAAGCGTCCCGATACTCTAGGAAGGCCGCTGGTGCGCGTCTGGCTGCGGGCTCGTTTGGGCAGGCCGATCGACGCCAAATCATCTAGTGCCCGCTTTCTGAATCCGCGGGGCCTAACTAAACGCTCGGCAGACCGGCATCCGCGTCACCGCAATTTGGAGTAACGCGGCGAACCCGGCGCAGCTCGCAGCTATCGCGTTATATCGCGCCTGGAGTGTCAGCAGGCGATCCAGATGGCCGAGCGGTGTTTTCAGAAATGATCAACGGGAAATCCACGAAGCGTAGAACCAAAAGCCAGCGGCTGCGCAAGCACCGCTGACAAGAACTCGCACAACGTTTTCAGATAGCAGATAGCCACAAATACCCTCCCTTTAATTGGCCTCGGCATTGAAAGACGCGGGACCGATCAAAGCCCCGCCCTTGATTTTCCATTTCTACGCGACCTGATTCCGTAGTCGTTCGGCCGGCTCGCCGCCGACGAATTCAAACAAAAGGTTGCGAGCCTGTCGGACATGCCAGTCCGCACGCTTGTCCGTCTCTTGCCATTCGTCGCCCAGGATGCAACCGAAAAGCACCGCGACCTTGGCGCGGCGGCCCTCCGCAGTGTGCGCGGGCGTCTGCCACATCTGGTCCATCACAGCCACATCCGCTGCTGAAACGGTTCCTGCAAATCTATTAGCTGGTCATGCTCCTTCGTCTCGGGCATTTCCTTGACCAAGGTACACTGCTCTTTCGAACTCATAGTGGAACGGCCCAAGCGGACTTCTCTTTCAAGCCTCACGGCCTCGTCCTGCCAGATCTCGGCAAGCCGCCAAATCTCGTCGTTAAGGAATCTACTGCTTTGTACTGCTCAAAATTCTGCTTCTCGAGTTCGAGCAATTCGCTGTCGTCCGGCGGTGAGGCCAGCGCGGCGGGAATTGCGACGGCGGTCCCGGCAAGGGGAAGTGTGACAAGGCTGTTCATGATTACTCTCCTCGTTACTGATACGCCCTTCTCACTCGCGTTGATTTGGTGGGTCATGATTGGGCTCACCAGGTTCGGCTTATCAAGGCCGCGCCCGGTGTCAGACCGGGCAGCCGGGAGTTGATAACCTGCTAGTGAGACAGGCCGGCGGCTTTTAAGGGTTGCCCCTCTGGACATAGCGCACCGCTCCCGGCCATAATGGCCAGGTCGGCGCACCCGCCAGGGTGCTGCCAGCGCTAGAGAGCCCGCCAAGGCTCATTCGCGCATTAGCGGTTCCCGACGCCAATCGGTTGCCGCTCACTAGTCCGGGTTATCAAGCCCACGGACAGGCTGATCTGATTTGCCCCACTTTTTGAATTAAAAACTCCCCGCCCTGGGGAAAGTCATGCCCCTGTCAGTCCTAAAACCCGCTGGGCTGTTCTAGGCGGGGTTGCGGTGGTAATTTATCGAGATGGTGGCTCCCGATCTACGCCAAGTGTTCGCAGGACTTCAGCAAAAATCCCTGAAGGTGGATAGCTATTTCCCCATTTATCAGAGCCTTTTCGAACGATATCGGGAAATGCCCGATCTGGTGTTCGTCGAGGTTGGCGTCATGAATGGCGGCTCACTGATGATGTGGAGAGAATTCTTCGGTCCAACAGCGCGCATTATCGGAGTCGATTTTAGTCCGACGGCGGAAGCGATGCGGGCCAAGGGCTTCGAAATTTTCATCGGCGACCAGGGATCCCCGGAATTCTGGCGGGCTTTCTATCGGGAAATCGGATCGATCGATGTTCTTTTGGACGATGGCGGCCACACCAATAAGCACCAGATCACAACCGTTGAATGCGCGCTAGATCATATCAAGGACGGTGGCTTGATCGTCGTTGAGGATACGATCACCAGCTACTTAAAACAGTGGGGCAATCCGTCCCGTTTTTCGTTCATGAACTATGCCAAGCTGGTGGCGGACAAAATTCAAACGCGCTCGCCTCTCGCAACAGAGATTGCAAATCGATTTTCTGCCGTCTGCTATTCGGTGTCTTTTTTCGAATCCGTGGTGGCGTTCAATATCGATCGCCGGTTGTGCATCAAGTCAACTGTCATCACATCGGGAACGGAAGAAATTGCAGCCGTGAATTTCTGGAACGTAGACAAGCGGCTTGTGTCGCATTCCAGCGGGGCCGCGGCGCGCACTATGCTTCGCCGTCTTGGCATCGAGAAACCCATCAGCGCCATTTACAGCAGGATCAACGCTGCGGTGATGCGGCTGCGGTTTATCTTGGAAAACCAAAAACTCCGGCGCTATTTCACGAATTGACGATGCTGAATTGGGCAAGTCGTAATAGCCATCACATCGCGATCAGCGGCGATCGGTGGTCCGATGGTGTTCGGCTGTCTGATCTGGAGCCGCGTTTTACGTGCCAAGCTTGCGGCCGGCGCGGCGCGGATGTCAGGCCTGATTGGCAATCGGCTGAAGCCTATGCCTGACAGGGGTTCCGTCGCCGCGCCGGCCGCCGTGAACGTGAAACTCAGCGTGCACACCCTCTACGTGACATTTCATTTTGACAGTACCTATCGCACCATCTTCCGGCATTCTTCGTGCAAGCCGCAACGCATTTTTCGACTGAACAGTTGGGTGCGGCAGCTTTTTGAGCCTGTGCTGCTGAAACGCTGATCGCAATCGTTCCTGATAGAGCGAGTGCGGCAATGACTGCGGAAATCCGAAGCATGGAAAACACTCCCTTTGGCAAATTCGCTTAGGCCCTGGCGGCGGACAGGGCCGACTTCTGACTGCCCTCTCAAAAAAGTGGGGCGCCCCCGTTGTTGCCACAAACTAGAGCGACCCCTGCCGATCAGTTGATACCGCTGGCGGCAGCGGCTGTAGTCGGCAGTTATGGGTATAATGATCGGGCGCGAAGGTTCATTAAAAAGGCCCCGGCATTTCTTTACCGGGGCCTTTCACAGACCTGTGCTCTACCTGCTCCAAATTGTCACGCGCGCAGCTAGAAATTTAGCTATATGCTCGCCTGCCCGTCGGAGACTTTGGTAACCCCACCAATAAGCCCCCCTCTGTCGGGTAGTGGCGGCCTCGGCGCTCCCCCGCGCCGGGGCCGTTTTGGTGCAGGATTGGTATTTTTCTGAGGCAGCAACTATCTTTTCCACATGCCGAAAACGAATTCTGTTTGCCTACGGTCGGAGCCAAGGTACCTGCCGGCCCTGAATGGCTGCATGAGATCAAATAAGACGGGTATCGCCTGCGCGTTGAGCGGAACGGCGATCGCGTGCGGCTGGTCACCCGAGGCGGTTATGATTGGACGAAGCGCTTCCCCTGGATCGCCGAAGCCGCCCTGAAGAACCGGCAGAAGCAGTTCGTCATCGACGGCGAGGCAGTCATCCTGGGTGTTGACGGGATCTCGGATTTCAACGCGCTGCATTCCGGCAAGCACAACGAGGAAGTTCAACTCTGCGCGTTTGATGTGCTGGCGATGGATAGGGATGATTTGCGCAATCTGCCGCAATCGATGCGCAAGACAAACCTAGAGCGACTACTGGCCCGCAGGCCCGAGGGCATCTTCGTCAATCCTTTCGAGCTCGGTGAGATCGGACTGGACCTGTTCCGAAAGGCGTGCGAGTTCGGGCTAGAAGGTCTGGTCAGCAAGCATCGCGATCGACCATACCGCGGCGGTCGTCAAAAGCACTGGATCAAGGTGAAGAACCGAAAGCATCCAGCGATGGACCGAGTGATGGACTCTTTGCGCTAGCAACTATGAGCTTGAGAGCGCGTCCATCGCGTGAGCCGTAAAAATTCCGAAGCTAAAAACGACCATCGTACCAATAACAGCAAAAAACATACTCAATCCTCCCTACGCTACGAATTTATTCTGAGGTGCGAGCGGCTGCACAGTCAAAAGCAATCTGGGGAAAGGAAACGAGTTTGTCGTGAGTGGCCTGCACCCGGTTCCGAAGACACCGAGTTAAGGTGTTTAATGGAGCAGGAGGCAGGTCATGGAGAGGCGACGGTTTACGCGGGAGTTCAAGGTTGAGGCTGTCAAGCTGGTCCGGGAGCGCGGGGTTTCCGTTAGGCAAGCTGCGCGCGATCTGAATGTTCATGAGAATGTGCTGCGGAAGTGGATGAAAGAGTTCGGCGCCGATCCGCAGCATGCGTTTCCGGGGCATGGTCAGATGAAGCCGGAGCAGCTTGAGATCGAGCGATTGCGGCGCGAAGTGCAGAAGCTGAAGGCGGAGCGGGATATCTTAAAAAAAGCCGCGGCCTACTTCGCGAAGGAATTGACATGAAGTTCGCCTTCATCGCGAAGCACCGGGGGATCTGGCCGGCGGGGTGGTTGTGCGGGGCGCTCGGTGTCTCGCGGGGCGGTTTCTATGCGTGGCTGACGCGGCCGCGCAGTCAACGCAGTCGTATCGATGAGGAACTTGGCGCAAGGGTGCGCGCCAGCTTCCAGAGCAGCGATCGAACCTATGGCGCCAGGCGGGTGTGGCACGACGTGCTTGCCGAAGGCGCGCGATGTGGACTGCACCGGATCGAGCGATTGATGCGGCAGCAAGGGCTTAAGGCACGTCCGCGCCGGCGTCGGCTGCCGCCCGATGTGGGTGAGCGGCAGGCCGCCGCCGTCGCTCCGAACATGCTGGACCGCTCCTTCGATGCTCCGGCTCCCAACCGCCGATGGATTGCCGACTTCACCTATCTCTGGACAGCGGAGGGCTGGCTCTACGTTGCCGCTGTGATTGATCTGTTCTCGCGGCGGGTGGTGGGATGGTCGATGAGTGCCGCCATGACGGCCCAGTTCGTCACCGATGCCCTGGTGATGGCGATCTGGCGACGCGGCAGGCCCAATGCGCTGCTGCATCACTCCGATCGGGGCAGCCAATACACCAGCGAGCAGTTCCAGCGGCTGATGGCTGATCACGGCATCGTCTGCTCCATGAGCCGGGCAGGCAACGTGTGGGACAATGCGGCGATGGAGAGCTTCTTCTCCTCGCTCAAGACCGAACGAACGGCACGGAAGCTTTATCGAACGCGAGATGAAGCCAAGGCCGATGTCTTCGACTACATTGAACGTTTCTACAATCCGAAGCGTCGGCACTCGACGATCGGGTATTTGAGCCCTATGGAGTTCGAAAGCAAGGTCGGGTTAGCTTAAGTGCGTGTCAACAGAACCGGGTGCAGGCCAGAGTGATGAATCTTAGCCACAGAAACCCAATTGCAACATGCGGAACGCAGCAACGACCGAATGGCAGGGCTATTGGCTTGATTTCGTGGGACCGCGCCTACGGCTGGTCCGACTGAACCGATCCTGATTTAATGAGCTGTTGCCGCTCACGTGCTAAAAGGCGGTAGCATTCTGCAATATCGGTGTAGCGCTTTTGCAGCGCTTCTATGCTCGCCGCTTTCGCAAGTTCGCGCCTTAGATGCCGTTCGGGCACTTATCGCTACGGCCAAGCCCCGCAAGTCCATGCCCCTTGCCAATTGAAGGAACCGGGCTCGATGAAGAAATCCCGCGCCAAGAAGCTTGTAATGCAGAAGGCCGTTCATGCCCGGCCAAAGAGAAAAGCATCTTTTCCCGAGATCGTGCCCGTCGAGCGGCCAGCCAATATTAAGCCGCCAACTCTCGCACTAGAGATAGTCGGCAACAAGGCTCGCAGGCGCTTAGACCGTCCATCGCGCAAGCGCTTTGCTGGCGGCGGCGGCGTGAGCGGACGACCGACCCCGAGCCTTGCCGAAGCGTCGGAATTAGGCTGGACCGTTGATAACTACCCGCCGAGGGATCTTCTGAAGCATGGGAAGATCCGACGAAGATCTCTCTTGAAACTCTGAGCCACATCGACGTCAACGACCTCTATCGGCTAGGCGCGTTCACAGAGGTTACGAAGTGGTTCCCGAACATGCGGCTTGAGACGAACCGCTGGGTCGCTAAGTATTTCCACGCGCGGTCGCCCGCGGATCGGCCGCCGCAGCGCATTCCCATCCAATGGACACACTGCACCTTCGGCGGAGCGAGGCCGTGGTTCATATGCCTTTTTTGCGGCTGGCGGGTCGGCAAGCTCCATCGTGCCAATGGCTTCCTTGGTTGTCGGACGTGCGGCCCACTCGTCTACGAGTTCACAGCGCGCAGGGCGCAGGCGCCGCCTTTACATGAAAGCCAAGCGCATTAGACGCCGGCTGGGCGATTATGATGGTCGCCCATGTGTCGATGTGTTTCAGCCGCCGCGGCCGTACAGAATGCACCGCCAGACCTATGCGCGCCTCAAAAGGCAAGGTGAAGAAATCGAGCGCCAACTGCGTCAGGGACGCGTTTACATCCCCCGTGAGCGCACGAAATACGACACGAGGCGGTCGGTTTGCTGTTGATTTCGGAAGAACGAGCTTTGTCCCGTTTGCGATCTGCAGAACAGAGAAACTACTGCTACGCCCGCCCAGCCGGCTGCCCGTTAGGTTTCAGCTAGGGCGTGAACTCCCTGGTTTGGCAGTCGAGGTAGACCGCGGCGGGTTGGCGCTATGACGGTTGAGCATATTGAGCGTCACACGACTGTGGCATACTTCTGTATCGTCCTCCGCTTCGCGGCATCGCGCAGGCTCACCGAAGGCGTGATGAGTGATTTCGATGCGTAGCCTTGGCGGTTTCATACTGCTGGCAGGAATGGGCGTGGCGCTGTTTGTCTATCTTCCCGCACCCGTCGAGAGCGGACCCTCGTTCGAGCAAGTTCAACGCGCCGCGCGCGTCGCGCAACTGCCCCAAACTCCCTTCAAGCCCGTCGCGCGGCTCAGCGCCTTCTCGCCTTCAATTGCGTTGACGATGCCGGCGCGGCGCGGCACGCGGGTCGCACAGCTTGACCCGGTGCCAGCGCCAATGCCCGTCGCCACCGATGCACCGTCCGGCTGGCAGACGGTCGTCGCCGCAACGCCAACATCCATGCGCCGCAACCGCAACCGACCACACTCGTGCCGCGTGATCCCGACGCCCGCTATAAGCTCGTGCTCGATATCCAGCAGCAACTGAGGCGCGTTGGCTGCTATTGGGGCGGCATGGACGGCTCCTGGGGCATCGCTACCAAGGGCGCGATGAAGGAGTTCATGGTTCGCGTCAACGCGACACTGCCGCTGGATGACCCCGACTATGTTCAGCTCGCGCTCATCCAGTCGCAGGCAAAAACGACTTGCGGCGCCTGCCCCGCTGGGCAATCACTATCGGCATCCGGGCGCTGCGTCGCGCAGCAGGTCGCCACGGCGCAGAAGGAAGTGTTGCCCTGGAAGGCCGCGCCCGAAGTTGGCGCGGCGGTCGGACAGCCTCTCTTGAAACCGGTGGCGATTACGGTCGCTTCTACCGAACCGCTGCCTGGACACATGGCGATTGGCGGCCCAATCCCGACAAGTTCCGAAGTTCAGCAGAGCGCGCCGCCCGTCACGCCGGGAGCCGCGGCCGCACTGTCTGGGACGGTAACCGCCGCCCTCGATCCCAGCGTAGCAAAGTCGCCAGTTTTCGCCGCTGCGCCGAAGGCGAAGCGGAGCTCGAGCAGGAGCGATCGTCGGCGCGTGAATCCGGATCATCGTCGTCGTTTCGCGAGTGACTACCGCCGCACGGGGCCCGGCACGCCGCGCCACAATCTGCTGCTCAGCCTTGGCGGCCTCTACTAACTCTTGGATCGGCTGGGGAACGGCTTGGCTTCTCGCCGAACCTCGCGGACGCCTTGGCGTCGACTTTCGCCATTGATTTATCGGCGCTCTACGAGCCCGAACTTCAGTGACTGCCATTGCCCGAAGAGTCGTTGTCGAAGTTTCCTTCCACCCGTGCCATCCACCGCTCGAACGAATTGCGCAACACGTCGACGTCGAGGCTGATGCCGTCGAGGGCCTGGCCCGACTGGTTGCTGGCCGCCTCCAGCTTGCGGCGGAGGTCGGCGTGCGTCTCGAGCATCGCGTCCCACTGCTTCTGCGCCTCGCTCACGATCTCGCCTTTCGCCCCGAGCGAGGACTTCGCCGCGCGTATGCGCTGCTCGAGCTCCTGAAGCTTGCGCCTGGGGTCCTCGACGGTATCGCTCATCTCGCCCTCTCCGGCTCGCGGTTGGTGACCCCGGCGGCCGGGGCTCGTTTGAGCCCAGCCCTAGAGCGCAGCGCGCGTCAAGGGCACGGCGCCGGGCATGACGTTCACCGGCTTAACGCACGACCTCTAAGCTTACGCGGGCAACACCCGCGCCCTTCATGCCGATGACGCCAGCCGCTCCAGACGACACGTCAATGACGCGTCCGCGAACGAACGGCCCACGGTCGTTGATGGTAACCACCACAGAGCGGCCGTTGCTCTGGTTTGTTACGCGCACCTTGGTGCCGAACGGAAGGGAAGGATGGGCGGCCGTCATAGCACTCTGGTTGATGCGTGCACCCGACGCGGATTGCGATCCAGACTTGCTGCCGTAATAAGAGGCCATTCCCACCATGCTGCCGTGGTGATCTGCGCGACGTGACGTCGGTAACGCGGCATACGGGCGGTGATGCTTAAGCATCGCACGATGCGCATCGTGACCCTTGTGGATGCGATAGGTAGAGGCGTCCGCCGTTGTGGGAATCATCGCAAACGACATGACCCCTAAGGCAAAACAGAAAAGCGGTTGCATTTTCGGGTACTCCTGGGGTAGCCGCATCCTGACTTGTCAACCCGGAGGGCGGTCTTGAGTTCCGAGCACTGACGCACTTGGGCGCGGCCGGCTCGCAATTTCGACGAACTGGAACGAAGCAATTAAGATTGTCGCGCCATGGAGCGATCGGACGACAGCTTGCCTGATGGCAACAAATAGGCCCGCCCGGACCAACGGGCCGCCAAAACAGTGAAGTGGGCTCGGCCCAAAGAAAAGCCCCGCGGACAGTGCGGGGCTGAAGGAAACGCGGGAAAGTGGTCATATACAGCCGCTTCACGGCAGTCGTGTGACGCGACTACCGCACCTGAAACATCTCCCACCTGCCGCGGTTCGCCTCGCGCCACGCCGCTGTCTTCGCCTTGAATCAGCCAACGTCCTTTCCCGATCAGTAGCAGTTGTGGTTATCATTCACTCCAGACATGCAGCTGAACAGTTTTGATGTGCTGATTGGTCTGCGGCTTTCCATCATTCGGCGGGCCGCCGACATGCTCGGCTTACACTTCGGCCCCATCCGACCGCACTCCTCCGGCGAGGGCACCGTCGCCGACTATGCTTTGCATATCCAGTGCCCTTGGCGCATCGACTCCCCGGGCGGCACTTTCACGGGACGTGACGACCTTTGGGAATACGCGGGTCCCAGCGAGCGACCATCGAACTGGTCGTACGACGACGGCTTCAGTCTGCAGGATCAAAGGTTCCGGAGCGTATTTGTCCGTGACGAGACCACCCGGTCCTGGGTGAACGAGAGTGACGGGTTTGGAGTCGCTACCGCCGAACAGACAAAACGGGGCGACGTTACGCTCGCGCTGGTCAATGGATATGCCATCCTAGTTTTCCCGGCCGGCTCTCGGGGTGAAGCGTGGCGCCTCTTTGCTTCCGGCGGCGGCCGTCACGTGGTGTTCCCGAGCGTTGAACGGGACTCCGCCATTTCAAGACGCAAGCAGCCAGTTGGCGATGAGCAATGGGAGGCGTGGTTGAAAGTCGTTGAAGCACCGAAAACGGGAGATGCGGTGCAGGCGCCCCCGGTTGTGGTCCTTACCGAGGGTGGGACGCGCTATCGTTGCGGCGGCTGTGGCAGGGTGCTCGTGATCGCCGAGTTCGGAGCGATGAAGGGCTTCGTCATTCACTGCGCATCATGCGGTCGCTATGGCGAAGTTTCGCTCTGATCGACCGGGAACGCGCTGACGGCAACGTCAAATCAGTGCTGGGACGTTTGCGGCGCGGCAGTTGCGGAAGCAGGAGGCTGCGCAGCTTGGGCAGGCGGCGGCGCGGCAGTTCCGGGAGCCGGGGCATCGGGCAGCTTAATTGGCTCCACGGGATGTATGTCGGGCGGAGGCTGCATCACGTCCTGTGCCAGGACAGAAGCGGTTCCAGTGAACACAAGACCAACTGCAGCAAGCATCAGCGTGGCGCGGGCTTTGTTGGCAGACATGGATGCCTCCGTTTTCGGAAGCGTAATGCAATTTGGCCAGAAACCGCAAGTTCGTCGTTACTGGCTGAATGGCTCCGCTCGTCGAACGGGGCGAACGCCTAGAACGGATCGCCAAGATCGCGATCACGAATGCGCGGTAGCCATGCGCACGACGGGCGCTTGTCCCGCGGCTCGTAGGCAGCGGCGCGGTCGTGAGAGACCCGGAACAGCCGCAGGATCGCCTCGCGGTTGCGGGTCATCGAGTAGAGGTTGCACATCGAGTTTAGGTCCGGCGTAGAGCGATCAGCGCATCGAAGGCGCGCAACGCGGCCAGCTTCCGCGGCTGCTCCCCGCGAATAATGAATCAAGGCTCGAAGGAGGGGCTAGGGATGCGCGATGCGAAGTTGAGGAGCTTCGACCTCCGGAGTTTCCGCGTCGACGATGACTTTGGCTGTTATTTGGACAGCCTCGTCGACTACGCGCGACCAGCTCTCTGCTGTGATCCATTCTGTTGTGTGGGGGCCGAAAGCCAGCTTCATCTCCTGGTCAACAACCCAGGACCCGACGCGTTCGCGTGCATTGGCACCTTTTATGCGCAGCACGCTGACCGCATCGTCACTGAGCATGAAGTGCCAGTTGGGCACGGGGTCAGTAGTCAAGCGTTGAGCTAAGGCCTCCAGTATCGCTCGTCCCACTTCGCGTTGCGTTGCTGTTTCCTCGGTCTCACGTTTCTTTCTTTCGCGTTCGGTCTCTAAGGCCTCTTTTAGCATGACCATGACGTCCTCCCCGATCGTGAATTTTCTACCGGCGGCGGGGCGCTGACACAGCTGCCGGACATCGCCAGCATGCACGACACCGCGGCGGCTTTTTGTCTGGCTCTGGGGCCGACTACACGATTTCAACACTGAATAAGATCAGACGCGCCCTTGAAGGCGCTGGCGTCGAGTTTATTGATGAAGGTCCCGAGCACGGACCAGGCGTGCGCCTGCAGAAGGGCAAGCCCGCCGGCAAGAGGAAGTAGGGAGGCGTGGATGTCGGTTACGAAGTTGCCCAGCCCAGAGCGTGGTCCAGGAACGGTGCCCATCGAGGACCTAATTGGTCCATTGAATACCGTCGTCGGCGTCCTGAGTGAGCATGAGTTGTTCGAGACGCGGCGAGACGACCCGGCGCACCCATACATCGTCGAGGCGCGAGTTCTCGCCAGCAAAGCCCTTGAAGCGCTGTACGAGGCGTATTCGATGAAGCAGCAGTGAAGGAGAGTGCGATTGGTTGGGAGATGGTGGAGCACTGGCGCTGCCCGACAGGCCCGTCACAAACTTCCGTCTGAAAGTTGGGCCGCTCGCAGATTTTTCGCCAATTTGGCTTCGTGATGTGAGTTGCGCTGTCCCAGCTCGCCATGCATCGCTCGAGCTTTTCTTGCGACGTTGCATCATGGGTCGCAGTGACTTTCTCTTGGCCCTCCACCAAGGCCTCATAGTCCGCCGATTCATCTGGCGTGTAGACGCGGGTGCCTTTTCGGCCCCCGGTTGTCACCACGAGGTGATTGGAACCGATTGCGGTGACCGTCGACCTCTCCAGCGCAAGCGCCCGATCACCTGCCGCAAAGGCGAAGAGCGCGGCACAGAAGAGCCAAAAAAGAGCGCGGGACGACATGGACGTGATTTCCCGTCGGCCAATAACCGCCAAGAAAATAGCCCCGGTTGGTTTAACCGGGGCTTTAATTTTATCGCGGCTCCTCGGCGCGCACAATCTCCCAAGCTGTTCTAGAAAATTGAAGCGTGTGACAAACCCCACAGCGCGGCGGCGCAAGACCCTTCATGATCCACCCATCGCATCAACCCCGACCTCGGGATGAAACACTGGATCAGAAGGAACACCGCCATGAACTCGCTCAAGACCATCATCATCGCCGCCGCTCTCTCCGCTCTCTCCGGCTACGCTCAGGCCGAATCCGTGAAGCCCCTCCAGGGTGTCAGCTTCCACACTGAAACGAAGGACGCCGTCGCCTACTACCTCGCCGACAAGGGCACCTGCAAAGTGGCCCTGATGGTAACGGACAAGACCGCCTACGCGCCTGCGCGCTTCGACAAAGTCGTCGAACCCCACAAGTCGGCCCTCCACCAGATCGATGACGGAAAGGTGCTGGAGTTTGCCTGCCAGGCCGATGCGCAGGCGATGACCATCAACCTGCTGACGGCGGTTGCGCAGCACTGAAGACAATCTTTCACCCTTCACCCGCGCCGGCGCTCCCCCCGTAGCGTAAGACGCAAAGAGCCCCGCTGGATCGCTCCGGCGGGGCAAGTTCGTTCGAAGGGGGAGGAAGGAGCGCCCTCGTCCATGCGGACGCGCACCCCATCACAGGGTTTGATGAGTCGGTGTCTGATTTGAGTCGGTGGAACGGCGGAAGTGAGTCGATTGCCCTGCAACAAAAACCCCGCCAACGCTGATGGCGCGCTCGTCTAGGATTCGGCTATCGCCGCCGGTTCAAGAAGTCTTTCGCTTTGTCCTGGTCGCTGCTCGCATCTTTGCCTTTTCGTTTAAGCGACTCCTCTGCATCCTTGAGGCGCTCGGAAAGGGCTTTGTCCGGCGATGAGGTCGTCTTCTTGTCTGACTTCTTCTCTTCCATTTGTGTCCTTGGCGGCGAGAGTGGTGATTGAGTTCACGTGAGCGCGACAAACCCGCCTGAGCGCTTCGACCGCGCCGGGTGTGCGGGATGAGATCCATATCCCCCGTTTCTCATCACACGCTTACGCACGCCTGAATTCTAGAAGCGTGAGCGACAGAAAAAGCCCCGGCTGATCACCGGGGCTCCAGTTTCAGTGCAGGCTGATTAGGACCTCTCTACCCTTGCGGGCCTCTGAGGAACAACGCTAGGGCGTTGCGCGGCCTTGCTACCTTGTGGCCATCTTTTTTCCTCATAGGCCTCTATGGCGCTCGCAAGTCGGTCGAACTCTTCCTCCTGCGGAGAGCCCATGCGGCAGTGCGCGAGCTCTGCGGCACGTTTCACCAATAGCGTGAACATCCTGTCGGCTTCATCCCACGGGAACGGCTCGCCGGGTGCGATCCTGGCCGCCATGAACGCTTCCCTTCTCTACCCCCTCTGCAAGTTAGGTGCAGGGAGAAGGGACGGCAAAAGCTAACGCAGTTCATTCTGAATAACGGTCCTGCGGGGTGGCAGATCGGCACCGCTGGCAGGCTAGGCTCTAGTTGAGGCCGATCTCGGCCGTCTGACCCTTGCTTGCGTCGGGGCCGGCACGTCGGCGCGGTTGAGTTGCTCCAGCGCATCGTCGCGCTCTCGCAGAGCCTCCTCGAGCTTCACCTTCAGGACGGCGGCGGAGGCGAGCAGGTTATCGCGGCGTTGCCTCGCCGACTTGGCGAAATTGGAATAGGCAAAGTGGGCAGGATCCTCGATCCTTGTGCGCGCCTCTTCGGCCTTGATATGGCGATCGAGAAGAGAGGCCGTTCCTTCAAACTCATGTATCGAAGCCTCGAGATCTGCGACCATCGTGGACTTCATCGTCTGCGCCGCCTCAAGGGCCGGATTCTTGGACTCGGATTTCATGATCTCCATCAGAGAGCTAAAGGCCTTTGCTCCCATGTATTCTGTCACAGCTCAAAAAAAAGCCCCGCCATCGCTGACGGGGTCTCAGCCCGAAATAAAGAGCCCCGCTGGACCGCTCCAGTAGGGCTTCAACTTCACTCGTTGTATTTGATTTGGCGCTGGCAAATCAGGCGCCAGCTACTCTTTGTGATGTGAGTCTTCTCGTCCCAGCTCGCCATGCACTGGTCAAGCCGCTCCTCAGCCGTTGGCTCGTGGGTGGCAGTGGTCTTCTCCTCCGCCTCTGACAAATCACCTCCCTCATCTGGCACGTCAGTTCTGTAGAGGCGGGTTCCCTTTCGTCCCTCGGTTTTGACCACGAAGGAGCGTCCATTGGGACCCACCGTGAAAACCTTCAAATCCTGTAGCGCAACCGTGGGCTCCTGTGCCGCGCCAACCAATAGCAGCGCTGACAAGAACCATGGTAAAGCGTGGCGAGCGAACATGAGCGAACCCAGAGAGAGTGGTCAATTTGCCATCCCCAATTAAGCCTCGGCAATAAAAAAGCCCCGGCATTACTAACCGGGGCTGAGTTTCAGTGCAGGCTGATCAAGACCTCTCTACCGTTGCGGGCCTTGCGGATCACGCCCTCGAGCTGCGCCACCCGCCTTGAGGCCTCACCCGGTGAGCAGTCCATCAACTCCGCCAAGCGGCGGTTGTTGACGGCGCCGTCCCCGGCTCGACGATTCATGCTATTGTCGCTGCAATGGATGCCGCCACGCTCTACACGATCGTGACCTTGGCCTCAGGCCAACATCGTACCGAAGCGCGTGGGTTCCCAAGTCTCGGTCTCTGTGAGGCCGCCGGGAAAAAGCAGCGCGAGCGTGAATCTCTCAGATCCAAGACGCAGATTTACTGCGTGAAGCACGAAGGCGTAGCTGAGTCTCGACGCGCGCCGCGGCCGCGCGCGACGACGACCGCAGGCGACTTCCCATTCTAGGCCTTGCGGGGCGACGGCGCGGCACCTTAGGCGTGGACCGCGCTCCATCCTGGGTGCATGCCATCATACCATCCCCTAATCACTCTTGACGGGCCTATGCCCGTGTAAACACACCCGCAGTACGTGCAGCGGATGGCGATCAGGCGAAGCCAGGCCCCCGATGCGCCAGCATCGGCAAGTAGATTGACCGGGATGACGCGCTGCATAGGGTCTGCCGTCTTGCACCCAGCCGGGCAGGCGCTGCTGCGCTTCCGACCATCATGACCCTTTGGCATGCTGGTTGCCCTTGCTTTTCGTGACCCAACTACTCCGTCCGGAAGCTGGAGCCCCCCTAAGGTATAATATAACCTTCGCCTGTGGTCCGTTACTTGTCATGCGGGTCTCGACGGCTGACATCCCCCGTCCACAGTCGAGGCCCAGAGGGCGTCTTCTCCGGTCCTATCCCCTGTCCCCCCGGGCCAGATCGAAGGCGCCCTCACCTTTAATGCTGGCGGTCCCGGCAGGATTTGAACCCGCAACCCTCTGATCCGAAGTCAGATGCACTATCCAGTTGAGCTACGGGACCACGTTCATGCGGCCAGGAGATCCTTGCGCTCTGAGCCCGACTACACAATCCGCATCTGGTCGGCAGCATAGCTGCGCGCGAGTTTGAACGCCTCTTCCGTGGAACCCGAGAGCCACCTCTCAAAGTGGGCGGGGTCCGACAGCAGCACTGGCATCCGCTCGTGATTGATGCTGACCGTGAGTTCGTTGGGCTCCGTCGTCATGAACGCGAACACTTCCTGGTCGACGTTCTCGCCGTTCTTCTTCAGCGGCCCTCGGTAGTGTGTCCACACACCGGGGAAAGCGAACACGGGCCGGGCGTCGTCTCCGTTGATCGAGAACCAGTGCCAGGTTGCCGGCTTCTCTCCCTTCGGCTCCCAGTAGGACGACGCCGGCACGAGACAGCGGCGCTGCTCGAAGGAAGGGCGCCAGGGCGGCAGAGCAGCGATCTCTTCATCCATAAGGAGGCGGGCGAAGTCGCGGTCCATCCCGTATGTCATCACCGCGCGAAAGCGATCCTTCGCGAGCTTCCTGGAGGTTTAGGCGTGGGCGCCAGCTCTTGCAGCGGTGTTACCGTCGAGAGTGGCGACGTCTGGTGCTTTCTGCCCGCGTCGGCTTTTTCTTTCTCAGCCCGGTATCGATGTCCTCCTTCTCCATGGCGAGCTGCTCGCGAGCTTGCTTGAGGGTAAGCTCGGCAGCGTCTTTGGCACGTTGCGCTTCGACTAGCGCCTCGCCCACCTCTGCGATCAATTGCTCAGTTTTGGTGTCCTCTACGCGATCTGCCGGCTCGCTCGTTGCCTGGGTGTCCGTGCGAGCGGCCTCAGCTGAGTTGAGATTGTGTTGGAGGTCTTCTGTTTTGATGGAAAGCCAAGCGGCGCCAACTAGGGCCGCAGAGCCCAGAATAAGGAGCCGCAACTTGGCGACCGGGGGATGCATTGGTGGATCTCCCTAGGAGTACCACCGGGCCTTTCGGTTGGGGCAGTCATACCTAGTGGACAGATCATGCACGATGCGCCTTAGCCAGTTGTTAAGCAGGAAAAGCCCTGCCATCGCTGACGGGGCTGTGAGTTAGTGCAGGCCGATCAGGAGCTCGCGGTCCTTGCGGGCACGCCGTCAAAGACCATGCGCCAGAAAACGGCCATCACTTTCATGCATCTCCTCGTGAGGGATGTGCCGGTACTGCGTAACTGGGGGATTGTTTGATGTCAGACTTGAGTACAAGGGACGGGCACCCCGCGCGGCGCCCGCTCGTGATCAGCCGTGGCGTGACAATCGTCGGATCGCTTTTTTACGACGGTCAGATTCAGGTTGAGGGCACGATTGACGGCGAAGTGCGCTGCAGTGCGCTTCAGATCACCGAGCGGGGAGCTGTGGAGGGATTGATCGTCGCGGAAAGTGTCGAGGTGCGCGGCGAGGCCAATGGATCGATTTACGCAGAGAAGCTAGTTTTGCGGACCTCGTGCTCGGTCGAAGGCGAGGTCTACCATCATAATCTGGTGCTGGAGGACGGCTGCTTGTTCGAGGGAAAGTCGCGGCGCCACGCAAATCCGGTGAAGCTCGCACCAGAATTTAGCTTCCGTCCGCCCGAACTAGAAACAGCCCCGCTCGGATCGCTCCGGCGGAGCTCCTAGTTTCAGCGCAGGCTGAACGGCCTTAGAGGGATGCGCAAAGGCACACCATCAGCATCCATGCCGACTTAACGCCTCTTGCGCCCACTGTGCGATTTCAAGGTCGGCATCCTTCGGAACATTCATTTCATTGCCTGCGCTGTGCAGGGCGACGCGCGCGCATGCTTTGGCCAAGACATAGAGCTGACGGCGGGTCCGCCCCTCCGGAGCCTCGATGACGCGCACTCCTGCCCAACAGCGGCTCGACAGGGTATCGCACACGCTGTGCAGACGAACCCCGGCCTCAGCCTTGATCGCCTCGGCAATCTCCAGATAGCGCTCTTTTGCCTCTACGCGAGCGGCAGCCATCGCGATCGCATGTCGTCGCTGCCTAAGCATGTTTGCGGTCATTCCACCCCCGTCTTTGAAATGGACGCGCATCTCATCGCAGCGTTTGACGAGTCGGTGTCTGATTTGAGTCAGCGGCGCGGCGGACTCGGCTGCTCACCTCACCGGCAGGGCCAAAATGATGGCCGCAAGCCTTTGCCGCGTCCTTTCGGCGGCCGCTTCGTCATCACCAAAGTTACGTGCGATATTATCCCATGCACTCTCGAGAACGCGGCACAGGATGCTCACCATTTTTGGATCACTACAGGACTGAGCGATAATCTCTAGAGCCTTCAGAAGGCTATGTGCTCGGTCCGCCGAAAGAGTAACGCCGTGCCTCTGCTGCTCCAGTAGGTACTTTCCAGAGTCTGCCGCTGATCTTCGATCCGTGGGAGCCTCTCTCCCAATGGGCTCGCGTCAGCGTAATGCGCGCTAGAGATCCGCCGATAGCCTTGTGGAGAGTTCCTTCTAAGCCGCGGGCTATCGGCCATCACCTCTCGTTGCTGTTCACTTCGAGCACGTTGCGTCGCCTCATCTAGGCTGCGTGCTCGGGTGGCGCAGCAGAAACCCAAACGCTCGCGCCGCTGACTCAAAGCAGCCACCTATTATCATCACCGCATGTTCGTAGCCGCGGTCGATCCCTCGGGCGGACACTTGCGTTCGTGAGATAGGTGGTCAACATAGGTTGACACGACGAACGTGGCCGCCCACCTCGCTTCACGCATGGCAGGAGCCGAGTGGCGGATGAAGCGTTGGCAGAGCCCTCCCTATGATCTATTTTCTTACGAGTCTCCCGCTGTGGCTATCAGGATTGCTGGTAGTCGTGTTGCCGACCGCGCTGGCGATGCTCGGCCCCGTGTTCATACGCCGCCATGTCGCTCTTGAAAGACTGGCAACGAACAACGAGGTCGCGGGATTCAAATTTGCGGCCGTGGCTGTGCTCTATGCTGTGCTCCTCGCATTCGCTGTCATCGTCGTGTGGGAAAGGTTCAGCGAAGCTAAAAGCAACGTCACAAAGGAAGCCGGGGCCGCGGCGACCATCTATCGGCTGTCACAAGGCATCAGTGGCGAGCCCGGCATGGCGCTGCGGGCGGCTCTCACAAATTATCTGAAGGCGACCATTTCCGATGACTGGCCTGCCATGGAGCGCGTTCATGCGAGCCCATCGACTCGACAAGCGTTGGATGCGGTTTACAAGTCGCTGCTGACATTTGATGCGCCCGAGCGACGCGATACCGCCTTGGTGTCTCAAATTCTGCATGAGCTCGACACCATCACAGAAATGCGTCGCGCCAGACTAGAGGCCGCAGAGAGCCTTGTACCGGGAGTCATCTGGCCGGTTCTGTTCTGCGGCGCCGTTGTGACGATTGCCTACACGTTCTTCTTCGGCATGGAGAACCTGCGGGCGCAGGCGTTGATGACCGGCATGTTAGCGGCCATCATTTTTTCGGGACTATTAACGGCCATCGTCATTGATCGGCCGTTCATCGGGGCAGTGAAGGTCCACCCCGACCCACTCGCCGAGGTCATGAGAGATTTCGGTTCGATGCCGAGTGGTCGGTAGCGCGATGCCGCGGCTAAAGCTCTGCATCCCACACGGGCCACATCACGCCTCCGGCTTGAACACCGCGAGCTCGCACTTCACCAGTGCGTAGACGTCGCGTGCAAGTGCCAGGCGGTACTCTGGCTTGAGACGCTCGATCTCGCCGCGGTGCATGCCCTGCCAAGGGCCCTGCTTACGAACATCGTCGGGCACGAGCTCGTAGAAGATGCCGTCGCGACAGACCACGAAGACGTGGTGGTCGGAGACGGAGCGGAGGGTTTGGTACTGAGCCATCAGAAAGAGCTGCCGCGGGCCGAACACCTCGGCGACGCCGGCATCACGATCCAAGCCAATTGCGCATTTTCGATACCAGCCCCGGCGATGCTTCACGGGGTGTGAGCTCCGCATCACCGGAGACCGCCGATTTGTGAAGGCCATCGTCCGCGCTTAATCGTCCAGCGTTGACTTCTCTTCGTGTGATCGCGGCCAGCTTTGCTGGATTGAGAAGAGCGAAATCACCGCCGACGAGATCGCGGAACTCGCATCGATCTTCGGCGAGGGCGGAGAGATGGCAGCGGAGCGGTTGAGCTAGTCGTATTGCCCCAAGATCGCCGCGCTTGAGGAGCACGTCGAGGTATGGAAACCGCTACCGCCACTCTCCTCATCTACCTTGCAGGGATGGCCCTGCCGTCGTGGGAACTTGATCAGTTGCACCGGGTTCCGGTGCGCCACCCTCTTGCCGTGCCGATGCGCAGCAAGGAATCTTGCTTGCAGGTTGCCGAGCGCGAACGCGCGCGTGGCAATAAGGCTTCATGCCAAGCGGTTGGAGTGGATTTCCCGCGTTCCAAGGATATGGCCGGCATCACGCTCGATGCGCAGCAGAAGGGCATCATCGACAAAGTCAGCAGCTATTTCAGCGCCATCCACACGCTGCAAGGGAGCTTCCTGCAGACAGGCTCTGACAATCGCCGCATGAAAGGCAAGTTCTACCTCTCGCGCCCCGGGCGCTTCCGTTTCGACTACGCGCGACCCTCAAGGCAGATCGTCGTGTCCGATGGCCAATATCTCGCCGTGCAGGATCTCGACCTCCACAACGAGGATCAGGTCGATCTGGTTCGGACGCCGTTCCGGCTAGTGTTGAGTTCCGACGTTAATCTCGTCCGCGACGCTAAAATTATGGAAGTTGAGGAGTCGGACGACCGCATCGCCATAGCGCTACACGACAAGAGCCCGGATGTCGCGGGTCAACTTACGCTCTACCTGACAACCAAGCCCGAACTTGAACTCAAGGCGTTTGTGACGCGCGATGCTGTGGGAGGGGATACGCGGGTCGAGGTCTCCGATCTCGTCAAAGGCGTGCAGCTGGATGCGGACTTGTTCAAGATCGCGCCTGTCGGGTGGAAGGAGTGAATGGACGCAGCAACGCTCTACATCGTGCTGACGCTTCCAAACGGGGAGCAGACCACCTCGACCGTGAACTTCTCGACTTTGTGGAAGTGCGAGCAGAAAATCGTTTGGCTCCAACTTATAGAGCGCCGCCATCCTCAGCCCCCAGGCGCAGTCACTTCGTATCACTGCGAGGAGCACAAGATCAGACCGGGCTTCTATGCCACCGTCTATGATTGGCGCGGCAGACCCCGCGACGATTTTGGGCCATCATCACGTCAGGGCTGCACTGCATATAAGTGGATCTCCCACATGCGAGATCGCAGTCGCATAGCTCACTGCTATGAGTGGCCTCCCAGCCAAACCAACGCGGCCGAGCCAGAACGCGAGCCGAAAGTGCCGGACTCTCTCGACATGCGCGGGCAGCCGGGAGTGCCGAAGCCTTAGGGGCCTAGCGCGTGTCGCGCTTTTCAAATAAGTTTGGGTGATAGCAGGGTTGGTCTTTCGGGGGATTTGCTCATGCGATTTTTGATAGCCGTTTGGGGGGCATTGATTGCTCTGTCAGCGACATGCTCGGCAGCAACGCTTTACAATAAGAATATCAATGGATGGTTCTTGGGAGCCTACACCGACGACACGACCGGGCAGTTCAATCACTGCGCCGTAAGTGTAGGGTATCAAAGCGGCGAATACCTCGTGTTTGCGGTTGACCGGAACTTCAATTGGAGCATGGGCCTCGCCAATCCATCTTGGCAGCTCACCCCGGGAGCCGCCTACCGCATCGCCTATCAGGTTGATCAACAGCCGCCGTTAAGTGGCGATGCCGTCGTCAACACTCCAAACCTTGTGGAGATCAAACTGATCGACAGCGTGCCCCTGTTCAAAGCATTCCAAAAGGGGCACTAGCTAACCGTCCAGGGCGCCGGGCAGACCTTCTACTTCAACCTGCAAAGTTCTGGGAAGCCCTTGCAGAAACGCTCGCCTGCGCCCGAACAAATGTGGCGTCTGCCGGTGCGGGCGCAAACCCGTTTGTCGCTTCGGTAACTCCAGCCCCACAAGCAGCTCCTTCGCAGGCAGCCTTTAGGGCGGAGGCCGCCGCTCTTACAGCGAACCTTCTTTCGTCTGCGGGCGTGCAGGGCTTCCAGATCGTCAGTGAAATCCCGAAAGAGTTGTCGACCTTTCATTCGGTCTGGACGGCGCCGGGTTTGGTCGGGGGCGTCTTTATCGATCCCAGCCACCAAGCCGATGAAAATGCGGCCACGATCACCGCTCACCGCGCGCGCGACTGCAAAGGCAAATTCGGTGTCGTGAAACTCCCGGTCACCGCAGACGGTGCAAGCCTCAAAACCATTTGTGAGACCTCGCCCGGCAAAGCGGAGGGGGAGACATACCTTCTACTCCCGCGGCAAGCAGGCGGTGTTTATGTCCTCACGATCTTTGAAGTGAATGATGGTGCTCCGGATAACGCGCCGAGCACTTCGGCTCAAACAGCAGGCACCAATGCTGAGGTAACGTCGGGCCGGCTGATGGAAGCGAGCATTCGCGTGCTCGGGCGTTGACCGCGCTGATCCGCAGCCTTGAGCCCTACGCCATCCAGATTGTGCGGCGAGGTCCTGATCTGATCGGCCTTCTCTGCGTTAGCGCGCTGGCATCGCGAGTCACCCCACTAAATCACCGCACGCACAACGAGCAGATCACTGGTCTCCTGGCCAACTGCGGTCAGCAGTCCCTGCGCGATCAACGCATCGACAGCGGCCTTACCTTCTTCCGCACTGAGGCCAATCTCATCCGCAAGCGATGCCCACACCTCGGGATTAAACTCGATTCCAGAACCATCGCTGGAGGCGTGCGCTGCGATCCACGCCATCATCGCCATGGCGTGCGTTTTGTGCTGTTTCATCTCAAGGCCACACTCGAACCACTGTGACCATCGCGTGAAGTCGGACATTCCTTACCGCACCTTCTTCAAATAGAGCGCCGATGAATCTCCAGGTTTTGCGTGCGCATAGATCGATGTCGTTTTCAGCGAGCCGTGGCCGAGCGTCTGCTGTACCAGCGAGATCGGCGCCTTGTTGTCGAGTGCATGTGAGGCGTGGGCGTGCCGCAGCCAATGGGGCGAGACCCGCTCCTGAATTCCTTGCGGCAGGGCTGCGCGCTGCTGCTGTGCGCCTGATGACCTGAGCCACGGCACGTGCCGACATCGCCCCCTCGGGCCGGTCCTTCAACTCGCGCTGTGTCGACGGCCGCCCCTTGAAGACGGCCTCGCTCTCTTCTGCGCCTTGACGGAACTCCCGCAACCGATTGGCGAGGTCGGCCGGCAGCAGCACCTCGCGCTCCTTGCCGCCTTTGCCGACGAGGCCCGCGATCTGCATCTTGCCGTCGTCGCGGTCGAGCAGATGGCTCCAGGTCAGGCACACGAGCTCGGAGACGCGCAGGCCCCCATAGTAAGCGACCTCGAGCAGCAGAGCGTCACGGTCGCTCTCGGCCGAGCGCAGCAGCACGAAGGTGTCGGGCTCGGAGAGAATACGGCGAGCGCGGTCGGCCGGCACGGCCTTGAGCTTGAACAGTTCGCCGAGGTTGGCCTCGAGGTAGCGCACGCGGGCTCCGAAGCTCAGCAGTGACTTCGCCATCGCCATCTGAGCCATGACGGTGGCGCGCGCGGCCGGCGTGCCGTCGGCGCGCTGAGCCATAGCCTCGAACCCGCGGCCCACGTCCTCCAGGCGCGCCACCCGCAGCGGAACCCCGAGTGCGGCAATGAAGCGGGCTGCGGTGCGCGCGTAGGCGCGGCGGGTATGTGGAGAGGTGCTGTGCAGCTTGAGCCAGGTGTCGACGAAGTCCTCGTCGGTTTTTGCCTCGGTCAAGGGCACGACTTCGTAGTGCCTCGGGACGGGGAGTGAGGGGGTGAGTTCGCTCATGGCCTTGTTTCTGATAATGGTAATTATCGGTAGCAGACTGGCATGAAAAAAGCCAGTGAATACAGCGTCTTCACAGCGTTGATTGTTTCAGGTGCAACACGCCAGAGGGACCGCCCGCTGGCGGTAAACGCCCCCGTACGCTGGGTTAGCGCCCCACCCTCGCGAAGGGCACCAGCGCTCACGCTAGGGGCTCGCTCACGGGGCCCTGACTTGACTTGGAAGGCCGGTCAATGGTGCGGCCGGTTCATCAAGAACCTCGCCTAGTATCACGCCATCATCGCGGATACCTTCAAAGACAGGACGGCGGTTTTGGCCGAAGGGACGAGGTGCTCACGACATGCGCGCGGTGAAGATGATCGCCTTGGCTACGGCTTTCAGCGTCGGCGTCTCCGCCGGCACGCGCGCCGAGGACATCGACGCGCTTCTTCTTGGCGGCTATTGGTGCGGATGGGAGGACAAGACGAAGACGGAAGCCATTCCGCGCAACAGGACGTTCCTGCTCATCCGGCAGATCGAGCCAGCAAACACGGCCGCGGAAACCGCCTTCACGGAGTACCTCGTCGACGTGACGAACGATGTCCGGGGCCAGCGCATCCTGCTCCTTTGGAAGCAAAAGCTGGCCGATGGAACGCCGTGCAAGACGGACTGCCAGCTCGCCCGGCGGCTCGTCAACCAGGACCTCCTGGAGCCAGGCGAATGGAACTCCAATACTGGGGTCTTCAAGTCGAGCTCGCCGCGCGAGTATATCTACCGCTGCCAGAAGTGAGGCGGGTGCAGTCGCTTCCAGCTGTCATCCGAAGCGACGAGGACATGAAGGAAATGCCGAGGCTACGCAATGGCGCGACGGGCGCCAGCGGGCAACGTCAGCGGTCACGCGTTCCGCTTGCGTGGAGCGAGCAATCGATCTGTTAGAATGACGCCATGCCCCGCGCCCGCACCCATCCTGGCGAAGTCTTGCGCGTGGAATTCCTTATGCCGCGGCACATGGATGAGCGCGCGCTCGCCGATGCTATTGATCTTCCCGTGAAGCACATCCGCGAGATCGTTCGCGGAAGCCAGGCGATGACTGCAAGCACAGCCTCAAAGCTCGCGAGGTACTTTCAAACCACGCCCGAGTTCTGGCTCAACCTCCAGGCTGCCTACAATCTGGGAGATGAAGATGACGAAGAAGGAGCCCGTAGCCCGGTTAAGCTTTAAGCTTCAGGAGATCAGATATGCTCACCCGTCGGAAATTCGGCCTCGCCAGCATTGGCCTTGCCGCAAGCGCTGCGGGCAGCGCTGTGGTGCGTGTTCACGCCGCTGAGGAGACGATGACTAGAACGACCGAGAAGCAGTTCGAGATCACGAAGTCGCCGGAAGAGTGGCACAAGATCCTGACGCCCGAGCAGTTCTACGTGTTGCGCGAGCACGGCACTGAGCGCGCCGGCACGAGCCCGCTCGACAAGAACTACGCGCCCGGCACCTACGACTGCGCGGCCTGCGACCTGCCTCTCTACTCATCCGACGCCAAGTTCAACAGCGGCACGGGCTGGCCGAGCTTCTTCAAGCCGCTCGACAATGCGGTCGGAACCTCGGTCGATAAGAGCTTTTTCTTTGTGACACGCACAGAAGTGCACTGTCGGCGTTGCGGCGGCCACCTAGGACACGTGTTCGAGGACGGCCCTCCGCCGACCGGCTTGCGCTATTGCATGAATGGCGTCGCCTTGAAGTTCGTGCCAAAGGCAACAGGCTGACCCGACAGGACCGGATACACCCCAAGGTTTCGCAACCCAAGACACCCGTCGATGACTCGATCTCTGCGATGCTCGGCAGCGCCAAGGTCACCCTCAAGTTTCATCTCGATGGCGCCAAGCTCGCTGAATTATTCCCGCCGTCGTCGACCTAATCCTTGCGCCAGGCCAGTGTCTCACAGCGGCGCGCGACTGCTCGTCCAGAGGGGAAGGCTGTCCGTTGCAGTAGCCGCGCGCCGCTTGTTCTGGTGTGTGCCTATGGTTCGCGCCCAGCCGCGAGTGCGCCGAGTGCTTTGTCCAAGCGCTTGCTCACCTTCTCGATGAGCTTTGGGTCGCCGGAGTTATGCGCGTTGACGAAGTGAAGGGCTTCACCTCTCCGCTTGTGACGTTGAGCACGACCCGAAGGCCGCCCCTGATCGCCAGCCCAGATCGCTACCGCCCGAGCACCAAGGGGCGGCGCAAACCCTCACAAGAGGAAGAAGGCAAGGAGCAGCAGGACAGCAGCCACTCCAGCGACAACGATCTGCACGATGCGGACGAATTGACGGTAGTCATGCATGTGCTCTGCATAGTCGTCTTGAATGTCTTGAGCTGCTATGGCCATCGCAACCTCCACCGATTGTCGATCCCGATGATTGATGACTTTCGCCAAACCCAAGCGATGGTCGCCTATTCAATCGTGTGCGCCTTGATCCAGGTCAAAGGCCCAGTGACGGTGGCCCGAAGCCCCGCTTGTCATAGAGCTCCGGGCCGTCGCCGCTGACGGGAGTGGGAGTTAGGACGGCGAATTCGCCAGGCTCAGTTCAGTTCGCCGCGTAGCTTCACACATGCCTGGCGGGCAACCAGCGAGCCGCGGCGTTAGCACTATCCTGCGGTACTGTGTTGAACGCGATTGCAGTGTTGGGCGCAGCCTTGTGCACGGTATTGACGACGGTCTCGAATAACAAAAGGTTCTTGGGCGGGAGACGAAGCCCGGCCCCGATGACAACGCAATCATACGTCGCGGCACCTAGCTGCCGCTCCACGGCTGGACCTGCCGCGGCATCGGGTTGGATCAGGCATACGTCGGCTTGCCACCCACGGTCAGTCATCTGCTTCAAGCAAAGCTCAATTCCAGCCTGAATCTTCTTTGCATCCATGCCAGGTGGCAGGGCGGGATCGGAGTAGTCCACCGTTTCGGGCTCTTGGCCCACCAACAACACTCGCGTCATGACCACCATCTTCCTATATCTCTCGCATCCCGAGCCACCTCGCCATCGCCCTCTCCTTCACTGCTGCTAGTGGTGGCCCGGAGCCGCATCAGCAAACTCCGGGCCTCGCCGCAGGACAGTATGGCCTCCGTCAGACGGCGAAATGGATCACTTCCTCTTGCCGGCGGGCTTGCCGCTGCGACGTTGCCTCACGCCGGGCCGCGCTCCGCGTCATCATCAATAAACTCGACGCCAGCGCCTTCAAGGGCGCGTCTGATCTTATTCAGTGTTGAAATCGTGTAGTCGGCCCCAGAGCCAGACAAAAAGCCGCCGCGGTGTCGTGCATGCTGGCGATGTCCAGCAGCTGTGTCAGCGGCCCGCCGCCGGTAGAAAATTCACGATCGGGGAGGACGTCATGGTCATGCTAAAAGAGGCCTTAGAGACCGAACGCGAAAGAAAGAAACGTGAGACCGAGGAAACAGCAACGCAACGCGAAGTGGGACGAGCGATACTGGAGGCCTTAGCTCAACGCTTGACTACTGACCCGGTGCCCAACTGGCACTTCATGCTCAGCGACGATGCGGTCAGCGTGCTGCGCATAAAAGGTGCCAATGCACGCGAACGCGTCGGGTCCTGGGTTGTTGACCAGGAGATGAAGCTGGTTTTCGGCCCCCACACAACAGAATGGATCACAGCAGAGAGCTGGTCGCGGGTAGTCGACGAAGCGGTCCAAATAACGGCCAAAGTCATCGTCGACGCGGAAACTCCGGAGGTCGAAGCTCCTCAGCTTCGCATCGCGCATCCCTAGCCCCCTCCTCGAGCCTTGACCCATATTCGCGGGGAGCAGCTGCGGAGGCGGCCGTGTTGCGCGCCTTTGATGCGCTGATCGAACAACGCCGGACCTGATCTGGATGTGCAACCTCTACTCCATGACCCGCAACCGCGAAGCGATCCTGCGGCTGTTCCGGGTCTCTCACAATCGCGCCGCCGCCTACGAGCCGCGGGACGCGATCTTCCCCGGCTATCAGGCACCCGTCGTGCGCAAGGCCGCCGACGGCGAGCGCGAACTCGTGGTGCTGAACTGGGGCTTCGTGCTGCTCCAGAAGGACAGGGCGCCCAAGCGGGTGACGAACATCCGGGACGACAAGGCGCAGAGCAAGTTCTGGCGCACGTCCTTCGAGCAGCGCCGCTGCCTCGTGCCGGCGTCATCCTACTGCGAGCCGAAGGGCGAGAAGCCCGCGACGTGGCACTGGTTCTCGATCAACGGCGACGACGCGCGCCCGGTGTTCGCGTTCCCCGGCGTGTGGACGCGCTACAAGGGGCCGCTGAAGAAGAACGGTGACATCGTGGAGCAAGAGGTGTTCGCCTTCATGACCACGGAGCCGAACGAACTGACCGCGAGCATCAACCACGAGCGCATGCCGGTGCTGCTCTCCGACCCCGCCGACTTCGAGACGTGGCTCTCGGGCTCAACGGAGGAGGCGTTCAAGCTCGCCCGCAGCTACGCCGCCGACCAAATGCGCATCGTGCAGTCGGGCTCTCAGCGCAAGGACTTGCTTGAAGCAGCTTGAGGCGGACGGGTTAGACAGCAGAAACGAAAAAGGCCTCGGGGGGTCGGAAACCCCGAGGCCTGAAGCGTGGAGATCAACTGCTGGAGGGGAGTGACCGACCTCCAACAATGCTCAGCATGCGACCTAATCGTTACGGTTCGGCTAAGCGCTGGCGCTCAGTCCAGATCCTCGGGCGCCTATAGGCTCTATGTTGTTTGGCGAGGTGAGGGCGCCTCGATCCGGGCCCGGGGGGACGGGCTTTTGTCGGAGAGGCGCCCTCGGGGCCTCGGTTGGGGGACGGGAGG
Source organism: uncultured Alphaproteobacteria bacterium (assembly GCA_963820275.1). Lineage (GTDB taxonomy): Bacteria > Pseudomonadota > Alphaproteobacteria > Rhizobiales > Xanthobacteraceae > Bradyrhizobium. The sequence goes on along the minus strand of CAWFZL010000030.1, from coordinate 10,004 downwards.
GTCGTCAACCGAGGCCCTATTTGCAACGCTGCCGGTGCGGGTTTTCCGTTGCCGGCGCGGAGATGAAAAAAGCCCCGCACATCAGGCGGGGCTTTCCGAGTGGCCTCAAGAGATAGCAGTCGAGAGATCCCCCTCGTATATGGGCGTTTTATAACGCTCACATGACACCAGCCGACCAGGGAGCCTAGTACGCCGCAGGAGCCACAGAGAAAGCCGTACAGCCGCGAAGACGAGATGGCGAAGGGGCAGAGGCCAGCGCACGAAACGGCCGCCGTGGACTCTCCTAGGCCGTTCTCGACTCATTATTGCAGAGCCAACTTCCTCTGGCCTCAAGTTGCGCGATGTCGTGATTGCATTCGCCATAGGCGGCCTTTTCGGTGGAGGTCTTGCGATAGCGTATGCAGACGAGGACATTGTACAAAAGGATGTTCGCAAGTGCCGTCCTGCTAGCGGTACGCCCGTGATGTCTAAGTGCGGCGTGACTTGCCTGAAGCGCGACGGCGGAGATTCAGCAGGTACGCGCTAGGCAGGAAGACCGAATGTCACGATCAACATGGCTGACCATTCTCCTCGTCGTGATCGGCGCCGTCGTAGCTTTCGCCGTATACATGCGCCTGCATCCAGCAGGCCTGCCAAACTTCCACTGGTAGCGCCTGCTGTACCGCTGAGCCGTCATGACCGAGCTTGAAAGACTAGCCTTCCTCGAGCGGCAGGCGGAGGAAGCCTACGATGCCATGTATGAGGCGCACTCGTCGTCGCACGCCGGGGCCTGCTATAGCGACGCCAAGGAAGCGCTCTACAGTGCGATCAGTCTTGCGCAGCGGTTAGGAGCAGAAGACGCGGTGAAGCGTCTGGAGGCTCGCCTCGCTCACATCAAAGCAGTGTTTCGATCGCAGTTCACGTGACGCGCTTGGCGTCCTACTCGAACCCTAGCGCAAATTGGTGCGCGCCGTCGCGGCCCATATGGAAGGTTCGATTGCGCGTCTCAAATGACCCGGCATCGAACAATGCAGACTGATCGCTCCACACATCCCAGTCGCTGGCGATTGAAAAAGGCCGCCCCAACCCGGAGGCGGCCAAGACCCATTCCTTGAGAGTGAGGCCTACAAAAGCGCAAGCGCGGCATTTGTTCGGCCAGAGCCGGGAGGAAGCATCCGGCTTCACGATTGCAACGCCAGGACTTGCTGGTTTGATGGCGAGCGCCGAGCTCTTACATCACATTCTGTTTCAATTTTTGGCTGCAACGCTTGTACGTTTCGCTTCACCGCTATGCGCGGGCAGTTCCCCCCCTATGACGTAAGCGTAATGGTATTGCCGTCGGCAATCTCTATAAACGCCACCCATGCCACATTGCCTGACGTTTCGTAGCCACGCGCGGCGGGAGGTGCGGCTCTCTCTTCAAGCCCAGCCTTTCATAGGCTGGGCTTTTTCTTGTCTCAGCGAAAAATCCCCTCATCCAACTTGAGCCCGCTCGAGGTGTTCGGTCGCGCGTGCAAGTAGCCGCTCGTCGTCGCGACGTTGGCTTGGCCGAGTTGTCGCGGTCGTGGCTAGGGCGGATCTTTCCGTGCGATCTAATTGCGTCCGAAGCCGGTGATTGCCCATGCCATGGCGGCGCCAAAAGCCAGGACTCCTACGGGAGGAAGTAGCGCAGCCTTGAGGTACGTGGTGCTGGTGTCAAAGCGCTTGTCGTCATAATCGCGCGAGAGTGGTTCGACGTAGTCACGCACAAACTCCTTCTTCTTTGGCTCGGTCACATCGCTCGGAACACTGTTGTGAATCATGAGCGTGATGCCGTGTGGATATTCGACAATGGAATGTGACGTTCCAAGAGCGGGATCAAAACGGTCGAAGATGTTGTCGACCTTATAAAAGTCGCTCGTAGCGTTCGGGAGCACGTAAAGCTTCACCGGCTGCGGGACGGTGCGCCATTCGTGATAACCGATGCTACCGATGCTGCCGACCCAGATGACGGACGCGACGACCCAGAGCCGGAACATTCCCCGTCGAAAACGCATAATTACCCCTCACCTACCTGCGGCGACTTTATCGAGGCGCGAGGGTGACTTCAATTCACCGCCTCGACCAGAGCCTCCTGAGTTTTCGGCGTTATAGCGAGCACAAACAGTCCCGGGATGTCTCTATTGCGAACACCATACGGCAAGGTTTTTGCCTATCGTACCTTCTTCAGATAGAGCGCTGATGAATCTCCTGGCTTAGCGTGGGCATAGATCGAGGTCGTCTTGAGCGAGCCGTGGCCGAGGGTCTGCTGCACGAGCGAGATCGGCGCCTTGTTGTCGAGCGCGTGCGACGCGTGGGCGTGGCGCAGCCAATGCGGCGAGACCCGCTCCTGGATGCCCTTCGGCAGAGTTGCACGCTTCGCGGTGCGCTTGATGATCTGAGCCACAGCACGGGCAGACATCGCGCCCTCAGGCCGATCCTTCGCCGTGCGCTGCGTTGATGCTCGGCCCCTGAAGACTGGCTCACTCTCGTCAGCACCTAGGCGGAACTCGCGCAGCCGGTTGGCGAGATCCGCCGGCAGCAGGACCTCGCGCTCTTTCCCGCCTTTGCCGACGAGGCCCGCGATCTGCATCTTGCCGTCCTCGCGGTCGAGGAGATGGCTCCAGGTCAGGCACACGAGCTCGGAGACGCGCAGGCCTCCGTAATAGCCGACCTCGAGCAGCAGTGCGTCCCGCTCGCTCTCGGCCGAGCGGAGTAGGACGAAGGTATCGGGCTCGCTGAGGATGCGACGGGCGCGGTCGGCGGGGACGGCCTTGAGCTTGAACAGCTCGCCCAGGTTGGCGCTGAGGTAGCGGAGCCGGGCGCCGCAGCTCAAGAGCGACTTCACCATCGCGGTTTGCGCCATGAGGGTTGCGCGCGACGCGGGCGTGCCGTCCGCACGCACCGCCAGAGCCTCGAAGCCGCGGCGGACATCCTCCAGGCGCGCCTTGCGTAGGGGCACGCCGACGGCGGCAATGAACCGGGCTGCGGTGCGCTCGTAGGCGCGGCGGGTATGCGGGGAAGTCGAGTGCTGCTCGAGCCAGGTCTCGACGAACTCTTCATAGGTCGTGGCGGCCGTCAACGAAGCCACTTCATAGCGGCTCGGGATGGGTAGGGAGGGGGTGAGTTCGGGCATGGGCCTTGTTTCTGATAAGGGTGATTATCGGAAGCAGATTTGCACTAAAAAGGCCTGTATCTCAAGGACTTCCTCGGCATGATGGTTTCAGGTGCAACCCGCTGGAGCCATCGCCCGCTGGCGGTAACTGCCCCCGCACCCTTTGGGGTAGCGCCCAACCCTCGCGAGGGGCACAGGCGGGCACGCTAGGGGCTCGGCTAGTGTCCCATAGGGCAGCAGGGACGCGAGGTCGCCCACTCCCCACTTGTTAAGGGGCTCGGCCACCCCAAATTTGCGGCGTGGTCAAACGTTCTGCGTTCGTCGTTCCATCGCAGCCTGTTTTGAGAAAGCAGCCACCCTCCGGGCCTCAGTGGATTCACGAGGTCAAGTTCGACGGATGGCGCGCTCAGCTACACAAGGCTGGCGATGAAGTTGCGATCTTCACGCGCAAGGGGAACGACTACACGGCACGCTTTCCAGCGATCCGCGACAGCCTACTCATGCTCCAGGCGAACTCCGCCATCATAGACGCCGAGGCTGTGGCTTGCGGCGATGATGGCAAGCCCGATTTCAAAGCACTGATGGAAAACGCGACCGGCGCACTCTGCGCTTGGTGCTTCGACCTGATGGAACTCAATGGCCAAGACATGCGCTCGCTGCCGCTGCTCGAGCGCAGGGTTCAGCTACGCCATCTGCTCGCCAAGGCCGATGAGAACGCCTTGCGCTACTCTGATGAGTTTGAAGATCCCCTGAAGCTGCTCGCGGCCGCCGAGCGTGAAGGCCTTGAGGGCATCGTCTCCAAGCTCAGCTATCAGCCTTACCGTTCAGGCAAGAACCCCGGATGGATCAAGGTCAAGTGCCGCTCGTGGCGTGAGGCGAACCGCAATCGGTGGGAGATGTTTGAGCGCGGGTAGCATTTGTCACACGACTGAAATGAAACGGCCCCATATCGGCGCCGTTCCCGCGTCGACTTCAGCCCCGCAGAGGCCGCGGGGCTTTTTCTTTTGCGCGCTGTAGGACCAAGGCCGCCGAGCAGGGGGCCTCAGCGGCCCACTGGCGATAGATTTGGAAAGGTGCGTGGTGACGAAGCGCGGAGGTTGAGCGGTCCAGCTTTGTCAGGCGCGCGCGACCAGCACGTCGCAGGCGGCTTCCGCCAAGAATTCGCGGGCAAGGCTACCAATCATTGCGGTTTTCAACGGGCTGCGGGCATGCGTGCCCATTGCCAAAATATCGGGGTCGAACACAGAGATTTGGTTCCGTATCGCCACGTAAGGGCTGCTGTCGATCAACTCGGATCGCGGCGCTGCGGCGCGAGGAGCCAATCGAGACAGGGACTCCTTGGTTCTCCTGTCGATGAGTTCTCGTACCCGCTGGCTCTCTTGGGCGAAGTCGCTCGCGCCAAAATCAATTATTGGGGCATACCATGCATGCAACATGAGGAAATCGGCGTCCGGTGCGATCCGATAGGCGGTTTCAAGCGCGCGGATCGCTCCTTCCGAGAGGTCCATCGCCACTAATACACGTTGGTAGGCACCGCGAACCAGCTTCTTGACAACGAGTACCGGCAGGTCGCTGTGCCGGACCACACGCTCAGTCGTCGTGCCGATGAACAGCTCCTTCAGGCCGCCCTTGGCAGGTTGCCCGAGAACAATGAGGTCGGCGTTTTGCCTATGAGCCTCGTCGATGATCGTAGTGAAGGGCTCGCCAACCCGGACATTACAGGCGACACCTGCGCGCTTCTCCTCTGGCAACGCGGCGATCTGACCTCGCAGAAAGTCCACTGCGTCTGCGTAGCGCTCTTCGCCGATCGCCGGAAAGAGGCCGGGGCTCGACGGCATGAAGCAATGTGACAGTGATAGTGGCACCGGCCTGGCTCTTGAGTTCGATCGCTCGCTCGAACGCCCGCTGTGAACGCTCGGTGAGATCGGTGGCCACCATTAAACGTGCAATCTTCGACATGGTGATTAAGTGGCACGGGTTAAGTTGACTTGTCGTTGATCGGCATCAAGCGCTCAAGACCGGGGGCCGGTGCCGACACTTATCTTCGCCGCTTTCCGGTTCGTTGGTTGTCTAGCAGCGACGCGCGGCATGCCTCGGGCCCGGGGAGAAGGCTAATGGCGTCGCAGAGCCGCGCGCCGCTTGTTCAATGTTCGCGAGTTTCCAGCGCAGCGAGCACCCGGTCGAGCCGGCGACGCACCCTCGCGAGCCTCTTCGGGTTGCCACTACGGTGCGCTCGCTCAAGATCACCCAGCAGCGCGACGGCGAGCGTGACGTTCTCGAGCATCACGGCAACGATGCGCGTCGGATCATCTTCCGCAGCACGGGCCCATGCTGCCATGCGAGCACGGCCGTACTGAGCCATGATGGCGGTGAGCGCTTCGAAGGCGCGCCGGAACTGCGGATACTCGACGAAGACCTCGTCGACGGTGATGGCGGTCATGTGCGGTGGTCCTTGTGCAACTGCCCGCGCGCCTCTCGCGGATGTCGTCTTCTCAGAATGGGAATCACGTGATTCCCGTTATGGCGTGCGCAAATTCGCAATGAGCGCGAACTTGCCGGGCATGTACGGACGTCCGAACACCTTGTCCCCGCTCACCAGAGCGTACGTTCGATATTCGTGCGGGGCGAGAATGTCGGCCGGCGCAGTGGCATCGTCGGTGTCGGCCGCGTTGGCATCGAAGCGCACCAGCATGTTGTCATGCTCAGAAACATTCTGCAGGCCGATGGTCACGCCACTCTCGGCCGCATAGATCGCGGTCCAAGCGTCAGCGGCGACGGCAATCGAGGACATGGCTGCGGCCAGCGGTGTTCCTTCCTAGAGCACGCTGTGTCCGTTGGCATGCTGCACGTTGCCGGCGGGTTCGCCTTCCTTGAGCGCGGCCCTAAACAACTGCTTAGCTCTCTGTTCCCAAGCCGTAAGCAGCTCACCCGGCGTGCCATCGGCGTTAACGTCTTGGAGCTCGCGAGCGCTGATCTGGTGACTGTCACCGGCCTCGCCGAGCAATCCATCGAGCACCGCGACATGCTCGATCGGCTGCCGTTTTCGATGATCCGGCGGAGCACAGTCTCGAAGCCGTCGTCCTCAATCTGAATCGAGAGCTCCGATTGCACCTTGCGCACCTCGACGATCAGCACGCGCCAGGCTTCCCGCTCGAGCGCTGCCGTGTGCGCGTCTGGCCTGAAGAAGAGGCGACTGAGCCGGCGTTTGAGATCGAAGGGCATGGCGGTCGCATCCTTCAAAAAACGCCGACGATCTCGATGGTCTTGCCGACCCCAGAGAGTTCGCTCAACGCCCACACCATGGCGTCGAGGCGATCGGGCGAGCGCTGCCCCATGTAGCCGGCCGTCGTCATCTCGGTGGCTTGTTGCTCAAGCTCGGCGAACGTGCCCGCGTGGTCGACCTCACCGCGCGCATAGAGGTGCGCGACGGGCTCCGCACGTACAGCCTTGCCGCGGCTCGCGGTGACGAGCTTGACGGGGATGTTGCGGTCGGCGTTGCGCAGGTTGGCCTCAACGAGGCTGCCGTCGAAGTTCTTCTCGGTCAGTGCCCCGTTCCGCATGGGTTCAAGTCGTAGAGCATGCGGTTGACGAGCTTGGTCTTCTGCGCAAGCCGCGTGCGCACCGTGTCGACGGAGGCGAGGGGGATCTGGCTGCACTCGTTGAGGTAGATCGTGCTGAACTCGGTGCCGAGGATTTTTTCAACGCGCTCTTTGTCATCGAGACCGCCGAGCCAGATCTCGGACTTGTTCGGCAGGGTCAGGAACCACTCGGACTGATCGAGCTTGAAGGGCAGTCCGGGGAAGCACAGTTCCACGACCTTCGGCAGCGTGTCGCGTCCGATCGAGGCCACGACGTGGTTCTTGCGCAGCCGGGCGATGAGGTGGCGCGAGCCAGGTGCCTTCAGGGCGCGAACGAACACAGCGCGCACCAGCAGGAACGTCTTGCCCGAGCGGGCGCCTCCAACGAGACAAATGTGCTTGGCGCTGCCACCGAGCAGTTCGTTGGCCTCGACCTAACTTGCCGTCAGCACGCAGGTCGGTTTCGGTGCCCCCATTGGTGCCGCCCTATAGGTTCGCGTCCGCCGGCGTCATCACGATCTGGATCGGCGCACCGCCGGCGCCGGAGAGTTCGAGCTCACGCAATTCCTTGTAGGAGTGCGGGAAACGGTTTCTGACCTGCAGCGACCAGGCGCGGTCGTTGAAGGTGTGGCCTTTGCCGAGGCCAGCCATGCCGATGTTCTCCCAGAAGGCTTGGCTGTGCGTGTCGGCAAGCTCCCAGGCTTCGCGGAAATCCTCGTACTCCTCGATCCATCGATCAAAGGTTGAGCGCGCGATGCCGAGATGGCTCGCACACTGCGTCTTTGACCGGCCACGCTTGCCGAGCTCGACGATCGTCTCGCACATCTCCGGCAGGTACTTGGTGCGGCGACCGGGCTTCTTTGCCGGTGCAGCGATCTCGGCCGGCACCGTGGCCGCCGCTTTGCGCTTTGCCATCTCAGACCTCTCAAATGACAACGGCCCCGCTCAAAGCAGGGCCGTCCAGTTGGTATCCGTGTCCTAGTGGCTAACCGTCGATGGGGGATGGCGGTAATTTCTTAGCCATCGAATCCGAAGCCCAACGCAACTGAGGCTCAGGCGAGCGCCTCACTTTTCTACGGTTCTCGCGGATTTCAGTGTAAGAAGCGCGTACCAATGGGCGGATTGATAGAAGAATCCCACGGATGCCACTGCGGGTTGATAAACGAGTAAATCACGCCGAAGAAGAACAGGCCGATTAAGACGATCTTCAAGGCAGTCCAAACCCGCCAACGCCATACGCTTGAAGTGCTGGCTGCAAACAGCGCGCCGATCAACACCAGCGTCAGGATCGGGACTATCATCGTTTTCATCGCTTCCTCCTTTGCAGGAGCGCCAGGGAGCTTATCCCCAACACAAGCGGTAGGCACCACCCCGGCCTATTCACGTAATGCCGTGCCCTATTCCCAAACGCCCTCGAAGCGTCGCGCGGCAACGCGCGTGTAGCGACTGGTGTGCTTGGGGTCGCGATGGCCGAGCCAATCCTGGATCAGCCGGAAGTCCTGTCCGCGATTGGCGAGAGCGTAACCGCAGGAGTGGCGCAGCATGTGCGGGTGGACGTGGCCGAGGCCGGCGCGCCTGCCCGCCGCGGCAATCATGTGGCCGAAGGCCCGGCGCACCATCTGAACGCCACGCTCTGAGACGAACAACCAAGGCAGTTTGTCGTCGCGTGTGGCGAGATAGCGCTTCAAGGCCCGGAGCTCGTCGCCGGCGAGCGGCTGCTGGCTATCCAGCGAGCCCTTCACGCGCTTGACCCAGAGACGGGCCTCCTTCAGGTTCACGTGGTCGAGTTTGAGGCCCACCGCTTCCGAGACCCGCAAGCCGTGGCGGTAGGTCAGCAGGAGCAGCGCGTGGTCGCGGGCGCCGTGCCGGCCATCCTTCGCCGCCTCGAGCAGGCGCTCGACTTCACTCGGATCCAGGAAGTCCTTCGCCCTTTCGTGGGCGTCGGCCGCCTCACTTGTCACCTTACGCCTATTGGCCATGCTCTGATGCTCCTCGGAAACCCCTGATTCCACAGGGAGCAGTATAGCATACTTGTCCCAGAATACGCTCTCTGGGACGAGTGCAACGCGTTGACTTAGGTGTTCCCTAGGTAACAGCGCGAGCTCGTCTAAGGCTTGGAGATTGGCGGTCCGCACGGGCCCCTTGACCCCCCCTCCGTCCCCGTGGGGCCTGGAACTCGGCGGCGGCTCGGAGAGCTCCCCCTGAAAAGGGCGGGGCTCTTCGTGCTTCAGGCTTGGCGTAACTTAGCGGTGCGCGCGCCGCCGCTGGCTTCTCCTCAAAAGGCGCTTCTTACGCATTTTACGCATGAAGTCCCGCATGGTTGTATCCCGCCGGGCCGCTGCTGAGCAGATGACCCCAAGATGCGGGTGTGCGCGCGACAACGTCGTGCAGGGCGCTGCCTGTGCTAGAGGGGTGCATCTCAATAGAGGATCGGGCCCCACCAGATGCCGCCTGCTGCTGACCCGTCTACGAGCTACCATCACCTGTCCGGCGCGATGCTGACGCCGGGCTCAATCATCCCAGGCGGCCGCAATTCCGGGCGTTGACTGGAGCGCTGCTACCGGCGGACTACAGTTGCGCGAGATGCTCACGTTGTCGCAGCTTCGAGTGGAGGAGCGTCTTGAGTAGGCCTCTTATTCCGCCCCTCAGCCCGACGTTCCCGCCAGCTCAGTGGCGGCATCCCGTTCTCGAGCCTCCAACGTTTCCATGAGGCATGGACAGCGTTGAGCCAGCGCTTGCGACCGCCAGTAGTGCGAATTCCCGTCGACTTACCGCCATGTAGCTTGCACCTGCCGTTTTCCATGGCTGGGGCCTGGCAGGGCTTGCCCGTAGTGCGGGCGTGCGCTTCACACTTTCCGTTGTGCAGCCGTCCGTTGCGGCGGACGCGGTAGATGCCCATCCTGATGAGCTCGCGGGCGGTGTCGGGATCAGGATGGATCTCGGCCAGTGCGCGCTTGAGGGCGGCTTTGGTGAGGTGAGGGTCTTTGCGCATGGCGAGGCTTAGAATGGGATCGAGTCGTCAGGCAACGTCTGCTCCACGTAACGGCCAGGCGCGGGGCTCGCCGGCGCGGGTGCGGACTGTACGGATGGCCGCTCCTCGGGCTTGTAGGCAGGCGCCTCGCTGAGCAGGAGCGCCCACACCTCATAGCCGCCGTCGCCGGTCTCCTGCGTCTTCACCAGCGCGACCTTGGCGCCGCCCCAGCGACCAGTGAAGTACGAGCCGCCAGACTTCGAGCTTTTGCGGTAGAGCCTCGCCGCGCGGAAGGAGGGCGGGTAGTTGCCGTTCGTCGACATGTGGTCGTCCCTCTCAGGAG
>CAWFZL010000029.1:0-197746 GCA_963820275.1 uncultured Alphaproteobacteria bacterium | reverse complement strand
TAGTTGCGACGCAGCCGACGTCCCGCCGCCCGGACAAACGAATGTGATGGCGCGGCCTCGTGTAGTCGCGGGCGAGGATCGCCTGCCAGTCATTGTCGCGCGCTTCGCCAGTGAAGATCGGAGCGTAGAAATTCGTTTCCAGCCAGCGCGCGCGGGCGCGCCAGACGTTGAAATAGCGATAGCGCAGTGCCTCCATGCCGAGAAACACGGCGATCAACAGCCCAACGAGCAATAGCGGCAGCGGCGAGGCCTCCGGACTCGAAAAGGTCGTCGACAGCGCTATCCCCATCGTGACGATCGACCAATTGGTTGTGTTGTCGAGCCGGGTTCGCCAGATCGTCGAGCGATACACCTCGCCGATTGTGTCCTCCCGAATTATTTTTGGTTTTAAAACGTCATCAGACGAGCACAGGGCGCGGTGCGTGTCCATTAGGCTTTGGCACGAAGTCCTGGCTCCGATCACGCGGGAAGCGGAACCGCAAGCGCTTAGCAACGCGTGCTAGGCGGCTGAGACGATGATCGAAGAGGGCGCGGGGCTTTGATCGGTCCCGCGCCTTGACGCTTCGAAAAAAATGCGGCCGGGCGCAGGCTAGGCAGATGATCACTTCATGGGTGCGCCCCAAACAACACTTGGCCGTGCTGATTAAAGCTGCATTCTCCCGGTATGAAGCCGGGATTGAACAAGCAGGCATTATCAAGGGAGCTGTCCCAACCACCTCGCTGTCGCCATTTGCTCCAGGCGATGTAATCGCAATACTTGCTGTGGGGATTTCCCGCCTCCCTGGTCGCACAAAAGATGCTCTGGCCGGGGTGTCTTACGTGCCCGGCCATCACGGGTCCTGCCAAGACAGATAAAAAGACTGCGGCGGCGCCAATCAGTTTGAATTTCATAATGCGTTCCTTCCTCAGGTTCTGGTAAGGCAGAACACCGAGTATGCACAAAACTTCCGCTCGCGGTTTTCAAAAAGATATTTGGTTCGGCCGTAGCCTCTCGCCATCCATGCGAGGCGGCTACTTGAGGCGGTGAGAAACCAAAGGGGCTGGGGCCTCGGTCCCGCGCTTTAAAAATGAAAGAGGCCGCCGATTAGAGCGGCCTCTTTTTACTGACGGCGCTCCGGAGTGCTTAGGAGTCTGGGGCGCGCCGCCGACCGTCGCGGACGATCCGCCGATGACGCTGACCGCTCGGTATAAAAAATCAACATAGCGGAATTGTACCTTTGTGCCGGCGTGCTCCCCCAGAGGCGTATCCGCCAGTAAATAGGCCGCACTAATCGGCGGCCTCTTTCATTTCAGCGGGACCGATCAAAGCCCGGCGCGCCGCTTGAGAATGAGCAGGAGTTGTGAACCATCTCGCATTCGATCTGCGTGGGGCCTGCTAACCCTCGTATCGCTGGGGATTTCAGCGCCAGTAGCAGGCGCCGTCGGGACAACTACATTTCGAGCCCGACGGCGTAATTTTTTGAAGCGGCCTTGCCAGAGAAAAAGCCGGCGGGCGTGACACCGTCGGGCTTCTTCTTGCGACTGCCGGCTTGCGTCTCCGGTGCTATCGCGAATTCAACTCCAAGCCTGCATCGGCCTAGTTAATGAAAAGTTAACGCGGTGCTTGCGGATTTGCGCGCCCAGAATCTGCCCTCACTTTCATTTCAGCTGGACCGAAGCCCCCGCGCGAGAACCGCAAAAAGGCCCACCGTGTTGCCGCCATACACTACCGGAATCGTTCCCGTCTCGGCATAAGGCTGAGGGGATAATCGGGAGGGGTGTAATGGCGAGCTGCAGATCGAAGTTGCGCGGCGCGGTGCGGACACTCATCAAGACGCGCGGGCGGACCCGCCGTCGCATTCGTCGGCGCGCTTTGCCAGCGCATCAATGACCGAGGGCGTCGGCCCGCGATCATTTGAAAGTCAGCAGTCCAAAATAAGCTTAGCGCGGGACCGAAGCCATAGGACTGGCCGAGTTTGATCCGCCCCAATGCAAGCTCGCCGGCTCATCCCCGGCGGGTTCCGGGCTTCCGGTCGCGGATCGCATGCCCCTGTCGTTCTGAATCACTTGCTAACCTATTGAGCAATATAGGGGTCAAACTCCGAAGTTTTTCAGAATGTGCTTTGAAATCATTACCGAAGTGGCCTGATTTTGATTCCACCATACGGAGGTTCGAATCCTCCCGCCCCAGCCAGTGCGAGACTGTCCAGCCCGGACACGCGGGTTACGGTTCATGCGAGACTGTCCAGCCCGGACACGCGGGTTACGGTTCATGCTGAAGACATGGGTAAAACTTCTCTCTCGTTCGGAAGATGAGAGAGGACTTTAACCAAATATTTCCCAGCGACTTTAATATGCAGGCCGAATCGACTTCTGGGAAATATGTGCCGATGATTCATCACCGCGGACTCGAGATCGTTCAGAACAAGAAGTCGGCGGATCTTTACATGCGTGGTCAAGCCCACATCGACGCTGGGCGGCACCTTGAAGCGCTCCAGTGTTACCTCAAGGTTATAAAGATCATCCCAAATTCATGGGATGCTGGCTTCAGGTGCGGCGTTCTTCTGTTCGAGCTTCAGCGCTACGAGGAAGCGCTGTCCTTCCTTGATCGCTGCCAAAAGCAGCAGCCGGGCCATGCAACCACACTCCACATGCGCGCCCGAACCTTGCGGATGTTGCGAAGATTCGAGGAGGCGATCGTGTTGAGCGAGCAGGCTGAAGCGCTCGCGCCAGATGACCCGGATGTGTTCAATAACTCCGGAATCATCCTTCATTGCCTCTGCCGGGACACAGACGCCGTAGATCGGTTCGACCGCGCCATACTTCTTAAGCCGCAATTTGTTGATGCGATCATCAACAAGGCGAATTCGCTCGTCCAATTGCAAAGATTTACCGAGGCTCTTTCATGCTATGCCGCGGCGAAGTCCTTGGCGCCAGACGACACGACGATCGACTGGAATGTTGCCCATCTCAAGATGCTGACTGGGGATTTTGCCGCGGGCTGGGTCGGGCGCGAAAGCCGTTGGACCAAGAAAGCGGCTCCCGTTCCATATCCAAAATTTCCAACCCCGATGTGGTTCGGTCAGGAAGCGGTGGCGGGCAAGACGATCCTGGTCTACGCCGATGAGGGGTTAGGAGACACGATTCAGTTCGCCAGATATCTGCCGTTGCTTGCAGCGCACGGAGCGCGTGTTGTTCTCGTCGCCGATGAGGCGCTCCACTCTCTCCTCTCCCGCCTGCCCGGCGTCGCGCTTTGCGTACCGAAAGCAGAGGGAGCTACCGTCCCGCGTTTCGATCTTCATTGCGCCTTGTCGAGCCTGCCTTTGGTCTTCGGCACCCGTGTCGATTCTATCCCATCGGCGAGAGCCTATTTCCCTCCCGTCGCCGCAGAGGAGCTGCGAGCCTGGGAGGCTCGACTTGGCGACCGTAAGGGGATGAGAATCGGGCTGGCTTGGTCTGGTCACCAACGCCACGTGAATGATCACAACCGATCAATTCCGCTCAACGTGATGGCTCGACTGGTTACTGGCGAGGCCCAATTCGTAAGCCTTCAGAAGGATCCGAGGCCAAGCGACATGGCTATCCTTCGAGAGAGAACGGACATCGCGGATCACACCAGTCACATGACGGATTTTAGTGCTACCGCGGCGCTGGTTACCTGCCTGGATTTGGTCATCACCGTTGATACCAGCGTAGCTCACCTCGCTGCGGCCTTTGGTCGGCCGACATGGATATTTTTGCCTCACATGCCCGACTACCGATGGCTGCTCGATCGAGACGATAGTCCCTGGTATCCGACAGTGCGTCTTTTCCGGCAAGACGAGACACGTAACTACGAGACTGTAATTGAAAGGGTAGGTGCCGAACTGGCAAAGCAGATTTGCTCCTTTGGAGGTGCTCTTTCGACGAACCAAATGGCAGGTCTGGTGTGACCCGGAGCCGATAGGTCGGGCGGCTGTCCACGAGTTCGGAAGCCGTTTCTTCCAGCTCCGTGACAGTTTGAATGCACCACAAGCCTCTCGCCGGACCAAAGGGGGCCTCGGATCAGCCGTCCGTCAAGAAGCCGATTTGATCGCGGCTGGAGCGGCGATTAGGCGCGACAAAGCGTTCAGGATGGACTTCCGGGTTTGTCCCTTTCCCGGACCGTCAGCTAACCCTGCGGGTTGATGACACATTTGCTGAAATGGCCGTTCATTGCCTGGAAACTATCCGCCTCTTAAATCAGCGGCGGCTCTGTCGGAATTGTTCCCGCTAGCGGGAGGCAACGTCGGCGTAGGCAGCGCTGCAAAGCAACTATTCCGAAGTTGTGCTTCCGGCGCCTACGGTTTTTCCGCAGTTCATTTTGGGAGCCGCAAGGTACAGGCTAATGAGGCGTGTCCACTCTGACTGCGCCTATAACCTTTTGATTGATCGAGGGACAAAATCCGCTGTTTCGTAGAATTCATTATTGCGAATGGACCTGTTCCTCCGGGAGCAAACAACAAAACTTGTATGGTAGCTATGAAAAAAACTGCAGCCCGATGAGCAATTGTTGGTCGGCCGTTGGATAGCCGAAGGCGGTGAAGTTCGCAAGGATGCTGTCAATGAACGAATCGACTGGCTTTTGTCTCATCACCTCGAAAAGATCGCTGACAGTCCTAAATGGGACGCTTGGGAAACCCTTTTTAGGGATCCGAATGATGGGCGATTTTGGGAACGTACATACCCCAACAGCGGATGGCACGGTGGCGGACCTCCTCTATTGAGATGCATGACTGCCGAGCAGGCCAAGCAGAAGTACGGTTCTGACGTCATCACAATTTGTAGGGCATCCGGACGCCAGGATCGTCGGCTGAGAAGTCTTTGATATTGCGTGTGACCAGGAGCATGGCGCGTGACTGCGCTGTTGCCCAAATAATTGCGTCGGGCAATTTGATATGATGCTTGCGGCGAAGGTTGACTGCGCGCTCAGCAATCTCTGCATCGAGCGCAATGACATCGAAGCTGCTCAGAAAACTACGCGTTGCAGCTTCCAAATCGCTGGTAGCACCGACCATCACCTCCATCCACGAAATGATGCTGACCGCCTTTTCCGTGTAGCGCTGGAGTTCCGTGCGTGCCTTGGGAACGGCATTGAGGTAGTCGACGAGAATGTTGGTGTCGAATAGTGCCTTCACCATTCGCCACGCACTTTTTCCTGATACGCCAAGCCGTCTACCTTGCGTTTGCCCCATAGGCCGAACGCATCGCCTTCGTGTTTGTCACGTTGCTTAGCGAGATAGTCATCGATCGCCCGACGGATCAGTGCCGCGCGCGATCGCTTCTCTTTTTTCGACAATTCGTCCAGCGCTTGAAGCTGGGCATCGCCGAGGTCAACCAATGTCCGCATGGGCTTTCGTCCATTTGATTTATGATGTCGTTATCATATATCATTTTGACGAAAAAACAACCCGTCCTGCAAAAGCCCTTGGCTGCTTGCAGACCCAGACCGTGCCGCCCGCCGGGTCTGCGACATCCTCAGGTACGCGCGAGGAGGAACGGTCCAACCATCCAAGGCGAGAAATCGAAGACTGGCTCCCGAGGCTCGGAGCCTTTGCGCGCGCGGCTCCGGCCAGGGCTTTTGTTATAATTTCGGACGAGGTGTCGGCGCGCTGTTTCCCTTCCTGGTGGGAGCGCTGTCGAACTCCACGTCGCTGGCAAATGCTATCGCGATCTTTGCGGTCGCAGCTTACGCCGTGTTTGTTCTTGCGGCCTACGCCTTGCCCGAAACACGCGGCCGCGTGTTGCACGCCGAAACCCGAACGGCTGGCAATGGAAGCATTTCATCGCGGCAGAGCTGCCGCATGGCGAGCTTTATCGTTAATTTTTCCATTTCTTGCCCGCGACAATTTCGCAAAATTTGCGGCTCGCGCATGTCTCCGGCACGCCTGCAAGCGGTTGCGGGTCTTCAGGAATGCCGGAGAGGCAACTCGCGCGCTCCGTTGCGATGAACGAGGGAGGCAATAATTTGCCTGAAATTGTCGTGATCGCGGCACAAGCGGTAGCATAATATTCTCGACACAACCAGGGGGAAATATCTCTTTAAGCCATTTCGCGCATCATCCGTCCGCCACGGAGGGATGACGCCCATGAATGGGTTATCGCGGTTCTGGCGCTTCATACGGTCGCGATCCGGTCGCGGCTTTCTCGTGCATCTCGGCGTCTGCGCAGCCCTGTCCGTGGGGATCGGCTTCGGATTCTACTATTTCAGCCTGAACTGGTTCGAGCAGCACAAGAGCAGCGAGAAGATCACCGCCCTTCAGCTGGTCGACAGCTTCGTCACCGACTATTCGGCACTGCGGCTGCAATTGGGACAGAATGCCCCGGTGCCGGCGTCGTTCCGCGCCCACGCCATCGAGGCCTTCAACAGGCAGAACGGCAATAATTCGGAGTTTCGCCTGGCCTCGGTCGGACGCCTCGGGCGCGAGATCGCCACACCTCCGACTGATGCCCAGATGGCCCGAACGATCGAGGCTTTTGCCGGCAGCCCAAATCCAAAACCGGTGTCCGAGTTGGTCGATGTCAACGGCGAACGCATGTTCCGCACGGTCTATCCGACGCTTGCGCACGAACAGAGTTGCGTCAATTGCCACAACGCTCTGCAGCCCGAAAAGACGGCCTGGCATCTCAATGATCTGATGGGCGCGTTCGTGATCGACGTTCCGATCTCGGCCTTTCTGCATACCCTGAAGTGGCAAAGCACCGGTATCGGACTGGGTCTCTTCCTCGCATTGGCGCTTGCGGGCCTGACGATCTCCCTCATTCACTTCCGTCAGCTCGAAGCTCTCGATGCATCGGCTGCGGAGCTCGGTCGCACCCAGAAATTTCTCGATAACATCATCGAGAACATGCCTGTGTCCGTTGCGGTCAAGGATGCCAGGGATCGTTGCTATGTCCTCATCAACCGGACGGCTGAAACGATTTTCGGAATTGCTCGCGGCGACCTGATCGGCAGGCGCGCACATGAAGACCACGAAACCGCGGAGACTTTGTTCCCGCTCGCCGATGAGGCTTTACATACCCAAGATCTGCAAACCATAGCCGAGCACACCGTTCACACCAGGCACAACGGGACTCGCACGCTGACGACCAAGAATCTCTCAATACCGGATGAAACCGGCGAACAGCGTTACCTCCTGAGCCTTTCGGAGGACATTACCGAGCGAAAGCAGGCGGAGGCCCGCATCGAGCACATGGCGCATCATGATGTGCTGACGGATTTACCCAATCGGGCTGCTTTCGCCGAGCGTTTGGCCCGGGCGATCGATCTCGCTAGGGAAAACAAGGAATCTTTTGCGGTGCTAAGCATCGACGTCGATCGCTTCAAGGAGGTCAACGATACCTTTGGCCACGCGATCGGCGACGACCTGCTTCGCGAGCTGGCAAGACAACTGAGTGCACTGACCGGGGAGGCTTACCTGGCGCGGCTCGGAGGCGACGAATTTTCCCTCATCACGCCGAACGGCGATCATCCGGCGCTCGCAGAGAGCCTTGCCGAATGCCTCCATTCGGCCCTCTCGACCGACCGGGACGTAAACGGCCAGCATCTTCGCGTCGGGATCAGCATCGGAGTTGCGATCTATCCAGCCGACGGAACCGATGCAACAACTCTTCTCAACAACGCCGATGCCGCGCTCTACCGCGCCAAGGCCGCCGGCCGCGGCAAGACGCGCTTCTTCGAAATCGAGATGGACAACAGGCTGCGCGAGCGGCGCGCCATCCAGCACGAGCTCAGCTCCGCCATCGAGCGGAACGAACTCCGTCTCCACTATCAGCCGCTTGCAAAGATCGATGGCGAGGTGATCGGATTCGAGGCCCTGCTCCGCTGGCACAACCCCGGGCGCGGCATGGTTTCACCTGCAACCTTCATTCCGGTTGCCGAGGAAAGCGGCCTCATCATGCAGATCGGCGAATGGGTCCTTCGCGAGGCCTGCCGGGAAGCGGCGCGGTGGGCGCACCCGCTCCAGATCGCGGTTAATCTCTCGCCAATTCAGTTCCGCCACGGCGACCTTCCGGGACTGGTGCATTCGGTGCTGCTGGAAACCGGTCTCTCGCCGACGCGGCTCGAACTCGAGATCACCGAGGGCGTGATGGTCGAGGATTTCGGCCGCAGCCTTTCGATCCTCCGGCGCCTGAAGACGCTTGGCGTTCGTATTGCCATGGACGACTTCGGCACGGGTTACTCGTCATTGTCCTACCTGCAGTCGTTCCCGTTCGACAAGATCAAGATCGACCAGTCGTTCATCTCGAATGTGAAGAGCAATCCGCAGTCGGCGGCCATCGTGCGTGCCGTCATCGGATTGGCACACGGGCTGGATCTGCCGGTGCTCGCGGAAGGCGTCGAGACCAGGGCACAGCTCGATTTTCTCGCAGCCGAGTCATGCAATGAAGTGCAGGGTTACCTGATGGGGCGGCCGCATCCGATACTGGAATATTCCAGGCTTGTCGGCTGTGATGAGGCCCCAGAGGAAGACCAGCGCAGCGCCTGAACCTTCCGCGTTACCGATCTTCCCAAGGCCTTTGCGGTTTTCATTTTTTTCGCGGCGCATTCGGCAAATAGCGGGAGCCTTCCTCACCCAGGAAATCGAGCATCGCCCGCGCCGGCGGCAGCAAGACCTTGTCGGCGAGGCGGATCGCATGCCATTGCCGCATCACCGGCAATCCCTTTACCTTGATCGCGACGAGACGCCGCTCGTCCAGTTCATGAAAGACCGTATGCTCCGAGATGAAGGCGATGCCGAGCCCAGCCATCACCGCCTGCTTGATGGTTTCGTTGCTGTCCATCTCCATGCCGATCCTGGGCGCGAGACTGTTTTTCTGAAAGAACTGCTCCATCAGCATCCTCGTGCCGGAGCCTCGTTCGCGCGTAATGAAGGTTTCGCCGGCAAGGTCAGCCACGGCAACCGATTTGCGTCTGGCCAGCCGATGGTCCGGCGCCGCGACGATGATATGCGGATGACTGCCCAGTAGCCTCATCTCGACCTCGACGCCGGGGGGCGGTTGCCCCATCACGGCGATATCGAGCTCATAGCCGCGGAGCGCGTTCCGGATATCTTCGCGATTGCCGATGGCGAGTGTCACCTCGATTTTCGGAAATCGCTGGGAAAACGCCGCAATCGCGAACGGCACGAAATATTTCGCGGTGCTGACGGCGCCGATCGATACGCGCCCGCCGGTTCGACCGGCGATCATGTCGAGCGATTGTTCGCAGTCGTGCAAGGCCAGCTCGATCCGCTCCGAGAGCGCCAGCACGTGGCTGCCGGCATCCGTCAACGACATTCCGTCTGCAGTGCGCTGGATCAGCGGCAGGCCGGCAAGTGCCTGCAGGTTGCGGAGCTGGAGAGTTACCGCGGGCTGGGTGAGGTTGAGACGGTTGGCTGCCGCCGTGACCGAACCCGCCGATTGGACAGCGAACAGCGCGCGAAGCTGGCGGATCGTGAGATCCCGCGAAAAGCGGCCCATGGCGCCCTCCCATAAGGAATTCTTTGGTCGATCCAAAGATATTAAAATTTCCATAATTACGCAATTCGCGCGTTGATGCGGAACGCGACTCCGGAAACGGGCGTCGCACGACCCAAGCCCCGTCCAAGAGGGTTCGATCACAAGGGAGCCGCGCTCGTGGACGATCGCCTGACATTGCATGCCTATCTGGACCAGCCGGCCCGCGATGCGCGGCGCGTCGCCATTGCAGCCGCCATTCAATCGATGGCAGACGCCGCGAAGAAGCTCTCGGGAATGATCGCGGCGGGCCCGCTCGCCGGCATCACCGGGGTTGAGGGCGAGACAAATCCGGACGGCGACACCCAGAAGGACATCGACATCGCCGCCGACCGGCTGATGCGCGAGGCCTTGCGCGCTTCCCCCGTGGCGGCCCTCCTCTCGGAGGAAGCGGAGTTGCCGGAAATCTTCGATGAGACAGCACCGCTCTGCGTCGCGATCGATCCGCTGGATGGCTCGGCCAATCTGGAAAACAACGTTTCGGTCGGCACCGTCTTTTCGATCCGCCCGAAGTCGAGGGATGTCGTTTCGACCTTCTTCGAGCCGGGTACCGCACAATGCGCCGCCGGCTTCTTCATCTACGGTCCGCAGACTTTGCTGGTGCTCGCGTTCGACGGACGCGTCGACATTTTCATCCTGGACCCGGCGACACGTGACTTTGTTCTGGTCAGACATAACGTCCGGATTCCGCCGGAGACGGCCGAATTTGCCATCAATGCCTCCAACCGCCGCCACTGGAGCAGTGCGGTGCGCGCCTACATCGATGACTGCATCGCCGGGGTGAACGGCGAACGGGGCCGGGATTTCAACATGCGCTGGATCGGCTCGCTGGTTGCGGAAGCCTATCGCATCCTGGTCCGCGGCGGCGTGTTTCTTTATCCGGCCGACTCGCGCCCTGGCTATCGCGAGGGCCGCCTGCGTCTCCTCTACGAGGCGCACCCAATCGCGCTGATCATGGAATGGGCAGGAGGTGCCGCGAGCAGCGGACGGGCGCGCATTCTGGAATTATCGGCCCGCAGCCCGCATCAGCGCGTGCCGCTGATCGTGGGATCGCCGCGCGCCGTGCGTGACATCGAAGCGATTCACGCAGGCATCGAGCCTCTGTTCGAAAGCGGCGACGCACCGCTGTTTGCGCGTCGCGGATTGTTTCGCTGAGAGGCCGACATGTCCCGCCGCCATCCCATCATATCGATCACGGGCTCTTCGGGAGCCGGCACGACGTCGGTGAAGAAGACGTTCGAAAACATCTTCCGCCGCGAAAATGTCAAGGCCGCCTATATCGAAGGCGATGCCTTCCATCGCTACAACCGCGCCGAAATGCGCAGCAAGATGGTGGAGGAGACCGAACGGGGAAGCAAGCATTTCAGCCATTTCAGCCCTGAAACCAATCTGTTCGAGGAGCTTGAAAAGCTTTTCCGCGACTACAGCGAGACCGGGACAGGAACCACGCGCCACTATGTGCACGACGAGGAGGAGTCCCAGCTATATGGCGCGCCAGCCGGCACGTTCACGGCCTGGGAGTCGCTGCCGGAGAATTCCGACCTCATGTTCTATGAAGGGCTGCACGGCGCCGTCGTCACGGACAAGGTCAATGTGGCCCAGCATGCCGATCTCAAGATCGGCGTCGTCCCGGTCATCAACCTCGAATGGATCCAGAAGCTTCATCGCGATCGCAGCCATCGCGGCTATTCCACGGAAGCTGTGACGGACACGATCCTGCGCCGCATGCCCGACTACGTGAACTACATCTGCCCGCAGTTCACCGAGACCGACATCAACTTCCAGCGTGTGCCGACGGTCGATACGTCAAATCCCTTCATTGCCAGATGGATTCCGACGCCCGACGAATTGATGGTCGTCATCAGGCTCAAGAATCCCCGCGGGATCGATTTTCCCTATCTGCTGTCGATGATTCCGCACAGCTTCATGTCCCGCGCCAACTCGATCGTGATCCATGGCGCCAAGCTCGATCTGGCGATGCAGCTCATTCTCACTCCGCTGATCCTGCAACTGATGGAACGAAAAAGGCGAACGATATGAACGTACTTGCGCGCCCGCTCGACCATACCGAAGTTAGCCACGCCGAAATGGCCAACGCCGTTCGCTTCCTGGCCATCGATGCCGTCGAGCAGGCCAAGTCGGGCCATCCGGGCATGCCGATGGGCATGGCGGATGTGGCGACTGTCCTGTTCTCGCATTTCCTGAAATTCGATCCCAAGGATCCCGCTTGGCCGGACCGCGATCGCTTTGTGCTCTCCGCGGGCCACGGCTCGATGCTGCTCTATGCGCTGCTCCATCTCACGGGCTACGAGTCCATGACGCTCGATCAGCTCAGGGCATTCAGGCAGTGGGGCTCGAAAACACCGGGCCATCCCGAATACGGCCATACGCCGGGCGTCGAGACGACGACGGGCCCGCTCGGACAGGGCTTCGCGACGGCGGTCGGCATGGCGCTTGCCGAGCGGCTGATGAATGCGCGGTTCGGTGACGACCTCATCGATCACTTCACCTATGTGATCGCCGGCGACGGATGCCTGATGGAAGGCATCAGCCACGAAGCCATTTCGCTCGCCGGTCACCTGAGGCTTAACCGGCTGATCGTGCTGTTCGACGACAATCAGATATCGATCGATGGCGCGACATCGCTTGCCTGCTCGGACGATCAGCTTGCCCGGTTTCGGGCAAGCGGCTGGGGCGTTTGCCGCATCGATGGTCACGATCCGCGCGCGATCGCCACGGCCATTGCAGATGCGAAGAACAGTGACCGGCCCTCGCTGATCGCATGCCGCACCCTCATCGGCTTTGGCGCGCCCAACCGGCAGGGTAGCGAGAAGGCCCATGGAGCTCCGCTCGGTGCGGACGAGATCGCAAAGACCCGCGCGGCACTGGACTGGCCGCATCGGCCTTTCGAAGTGCCGGATGCCGTGCTCGCGGAATGGCGCCAGATCGGCACCCGCGGACAGGAGGCTCGTCGCGCGTGGATCGAGCGTTCCCGGCGCCTGTGCGGAACGGGAAGATCGCCGTTCCACGATGCGCTGAACAGGAAGTTGCCTTGCGCCTACCGAGCCGCGATGACCGGTCTCAAGGCGCGGTTTGCCGAAGGGCGTCCGACACTTGCAACGCGACAGGCGTCGCAACAGGTCATCAATGTGATCGCCGAGGCTGTGCCAAATCTTCTCGGCGGCTCGGCCGACCTGACCCACTCAAATCTTACGCTTGCCAAGATCCAGCAGCCGGTCCGCCGGGATCGCTTCGACGGCAATTACATCCACTATGGCGTCCGCGAGCACGCGATGGCCGCCGCGATGAACGGCATCGCGCTTCATGACGGCTTCATCCCCTATGGTGGAACCTTTCTCAGTTTCGCCGATTACAGCCGCCCGGCGATACGGCTCGCCGCCTTGATGGGCCTTCGTGTGATCCATGTCATGACCCATGACTCGATTGGCCTCGGAGAGGACGGACCGACCCATCAGCCGGTCGAGCACCTGGCTTCGCTGCGGTCGATTCCAAATCTTCTGGTCTTTCGACCGGCGGATGCGATCGAAACGGCGGAAGCCTGGGATTGCGCGCTGAGGGCCGAGACCTCGCCATCGATCCTTTGCCTGTCGCGGCAGGCCTTGCCCGCATTCCGCGACAGTGCGACCGAGATCAATCAGGTTGGCTCCGGCGCATATGTGGTCGTCGAGCCCGACGGACCGCGCGACGTCACCCTGATTGCCACCGGCTCGGAAGTGGCGATCGCGCTTCAAGCCGCCGAATTGCTTGCCGATGAAGGTCTGCGGGCAGCGGTGGTATCGGCGCCGTGCTTCGAGTTGTTCGCCCGGCAGTCCGGCGAATACCGCAAGAAGGTTCTCGGCAAGGCTCCGCGTGTTGGTGTTGAGGCCGCCGTCGAAGGCGACTGGGCCCGCTGGCTCGGTGAGGACGGCGAGTTCGTCGGCATGAGCGGTTTCGGCGCATCGGCGCCCGCCGACGTCCTCTACCGCGAGTTTGGAATTACGCCGGTTGCGGTTTCGGCGGCGGCAAAACGCGCGATCCGGCGATCGATCGAAGGGAGATAGAAATGGCCAGGATAACGCTGAGGCAGTTGCTGGATCACGCAGCCGAACGCGGCTACGGCGTGCCGGCCTTCAACATCAACAACATGGAACAGGGGCTCGCCATCATGGAAGCGGCCGCTTCCGTCGACGCGCCCGTCATAATTCAGGCATCGCGCGGCGCGCGTTCTTACGCCAACGACATCATGCTTGCCAGGATGATCGACGCGCTGGAAGAGATGTATCCGCAGATCCCGCTTTGCCTGCACCAGGACCACGGCAACGAGGAATCGACCTGCGCGACCGCGATCAAGCACGGCTTCACCTCGGTGATGATGGACGGCTCGCTCAAGGCTGATGCGAAAACCGCCGCCGACTACGCCTACAATGTCGATATCACGCGCAGGGTGGTCGAGATGGCGCACTGGATCGGCGCATCGGTCGAAGGCGAACTCGGCGTGCTTGGTTCGCTGGAACATGGCGGAGGCGAGCAGGAGGACGGTCACGGGGTCGAAGGCCGGGTTAACCGCGAGCAGCTTTTGACCGATCCCGACCAGGCGGTCGATTTCGTCCGCGCCACCAAGGTGGATGCGTTGGCGATCGCCATGGGGACATCGCACGGCGCCTACAAGTTCACGCGCAAGCCGGACGGCGAGATTCTCGCCATGCATGTGGTCGAGGAAATTCACGCACGGCTGCCGAACACGCATCTGGTGATGCACGGCTCGTCCTCGGTGCCGCAGCCGCTTCAGGACATGTTCAATCAGTTTGGCGGCGAGATGCCGCAGACCTTCGGCGTTCCGGTCGAGGAGATCGTTCGCGGCATCAAGCACGGCGTGCGCAAGGTCAACATCGACACCGATTGCCGGCTGGCGATGACGGCGATGTTTCGCAAGGTTGCGACACAGGCGCGGGGAGAATTCGACCCGCGCAAATTCCTGAAGCCCGCGATGGATGCGATGCGGGATCTCTGTCGTGACCGCTTCGAGCAATTCGGCACGGCGGGCAACGCATCGAGGATCAAGGTGCTCCCGCTTTCCGAGATGGCGAAGCGCTATCGCTCGGGCGCTCTCGACCCGCAGATCGGGAAAATAACTGCCGCGGCATGAGCCGGCACGGTGTAACGACCAAGGAGGATGACATGAACGATCAGTCGATGACGATCCGCGGCAAGGACCGGTACAAGTCAGGCGTGATGGAATACAAGCGCATGGGCTATTGGGAGCCCAGTTACGAGCCCAAGGACACGGACGTCATCGCGCTGTTTCGCGTCACGCCGCAGGATGGCGTCGATCCGACCGAAGCGTGCGCGGCGGTGGCCGGAGAATCGTCTACGGCGACCTGGACCGTGGTGTGGACCGATCGCCTGACGGCGGCCGAGAAATATCGCGCCAAGTGCTATCGCGTCGATCCCGTGCCGAATTCGCCCGGCAGCTATTTCGCCTATATCGCCTACGACCTTGACCTGTTCGAGCCGGGATCGATCGCAAACCTTACGGCGTCGATCATTGGCAATGTCTTCGGCTTCAAGCCGTTGAAGGCGCTGCGGCTTGAAGATATGCGGCTGCCCGTCGCTTATGTGAAAACCTTCCAGGGACCGGCCACCGGCATCGTCGTGGAGCGCGAACGGCTCGACAAGTTCGGCCGTCCTTTGCTGGGCGCCACCGTGAAGCCGAAGCTCGGCCTTTCGGGCCGCAACTACGGCCGCGTGGTCTATGAGGCCCTGAAGGGTGGGCTCGATTTCACCAAGGACGATGAGAACATCAACTCGCAACCTTTCATGCACTGGCGGGAACGCTTTCTGTATTGCATGGAGGCGGTGAACAGGGCGCAAGCGGCAACCGGCGAGATCAAGGGGACTTATCTCAATGTCACTGCCGCGACCATGGAGGACATGTACGAGCGGGCGGAATTCGCGCGCGAGATTGGTTCGGTCGTCGTCATGATCGATCTTGTGATCGGCTACACGGCGATTCAGTCGATGGCGAAATGGGCGAGGCGCAACGACATGATCCTCCACCTGCACCGCGCCGGCCATTCCACCTATACAAGGCAGCGTGCGCATGGCGTCTCGTTCCGCGTCATCGCCAAGTGGATGAGACTTGCCGGGGTCGACCACATTCATGCCGGAACCGTCGTGGGCAAGCTGGAGGGTGACCCGAACACCACGCGCGGCTATTACGATATCTGCCGCGAGGATTTCAACCCGACCAGGCTCGAGCATGGCGTGTTCTTCGACCAGCACTGGGCAAGCCTCAACAAGCTGATGCCGGTGGCTTCCGGCGGCATCCATGCCGGCCAGATGCATCAGCTCCTCGATCTGCTCGGCGAGGACGTCGTGCTGCAGTTCGGCGGCGGCACGATCGGGCACCCCCGCGGCATTCAGGCCGGGGCCACCGCCAACCGCGTCGCGCTCGAGGCCATGATCCTCGCCCGCAACGAGGGCCGCGACTATGTCCATGAAGGCCCGGAGATTCTCGCCAGGGCGGCTCAGAGCTGCACGCCATTGCGCGAGGCGCTCGAAGTCTGGAAGGACGTCACGTTCAACTACGAATCCACGGACTCGCCGGACTTCGTTCCGACGGCGAGCGTCGCGGTTTAAGGAGGCAAAGGTCATGCGCATAACCCAGGGATGTTTTTCCTTCCTTCCGGACCTGACCGACGAACAGATCTCGGCGCAGGTTCAGTATTGCCTGGAGAAGGGGTGGGCGGTGAACATCGAATTCACCGACGATCCGCATCCCCGCAACACCTATTGGGAGATGTGGGGCTTGCCGATGTTCGATCTTCGTGATGCAGCCGGCATCATGAAGGAACTGGCCGAATGCCGCCGCGTCTATGGCGACCGCTATATCCGGATCTCGGGATTCGATTCGAGCCACGGCTGGGAATCGGTGCGGATATCCTTCATCGTCAATCGTCCGAAGGAGGAGCCGGGTTTCCGGCTCGATCGCCAGGAAAGTGCCGGGCGGAATGTTCGTTATTCCACCCATGCCTATGCGGCCTTGCGGCCCGAAGGGGAGCGATACGGCTGACCATGACAAGTCCCGCGATCGAACTCTCCCCCAGGGACACCGGTCCGGTGAACGCGATCGATTTGCGCAAGGAGTTCGAGGCGGTCGATATCGCCTCCGTACTCGAACAGCTCGACCGCGAACTCATCGGTCTTGTTCCGGTCAAGACGCGGATCCGCGAGATCGCCTCTCTTCTGCTGGTCGAACGCATCCGGCAGAAAATGGCACTCGCGACCACGTTTCCGACCCTGCACATGTCGTTCACCGGCAATCCCGGCACGGGCAAGACGACGGTGGCGCTCAGGATGGCCGGTATCCTGCATCGCCTCGGCTTTGTCCGGCGTGGTCACGTGATCAGCGTGACCCGCGATGACCTGGTCGGGCAATATATCGGTCACACCGCGCCGAAGACGAAGGAAATCCTGAAGAAGGCCATGGGTGGCGTGTTGTTCATCGACGAGGCCTATTACCTCTATCGACCGGAGAACGAACGCGACTATGGGCAGGAGGCGATCGAGATCCTGTTGCAGGTGATGGAATCGCAGCGTGAGGATCTGGTGGTCATCCTTGCCGGCTATGGCGACCGGATGGAAAAGTTCTTCCAGAGCAATCCGGGATTCCGGTCCCGCATCGCCCACCACATCGATTTTCCGGATTATTCCGATGAGGAGCTGCTCGCGATCGCAGCGCTGATGCTTCAGGCGCAGAATTACCGCTTTTCGGCCGGCGCCCGGGATGCGTTCGTCCGCTATGTCGCGGCCCGCAAGACCCAGCCGCTGTTCGCCAATGCGCGCTCGATCAGAAACGCGCTTGACCGCGTGCGTCTTCGCCAGGCGAACCGCATCGTTTCCAGCCTTGATCGCGTGCTGACGAGCGACGACGTCATGACAATCGAGGCCGAGGACGTGCTTGCAAGCCGTGTGTTCGCGACGACAGCCGGCGCGTCGGAACAGGGTGTCCAAGCAGAACCCTTCCAGCATCCGAGCTAAGCCGCTACAAGGTTAGCAGCGACGGGGGCACGCATCTGCTGCGCGCACGTGCTTGTCTCGCGGAGCAGCACCCAACCCGACAGCGGATCGAAGGAAAAATGGTGGCGCGGTTTGTTAATGTCGCGACGGGCCAGCTTGGCCCAATAGCCAGGAACGAAACGAGGACCGAAGTCGTTGAACGCCTGAAGGCCTTGATGCACCAGGCGCGTTCCAATGGCTGCGATCTGATTGTTTATCCGGAGCTCGCCCTCACGACGTTCTTTCCGCGCTGGTATATGGAGGATCAGGCGGAGCTCGACGCCTATTTCGAGCGCGAGATGCCGGGACCACAGACGCAGCCGCTGTTCGATCTGGCGCGAGATTTAGGTATCGGCTTTTGCCTCGGGTATGCCGAACTGGCAGTCGAGGATGGCGTCATCCGTCGCTACAATACTTCCATTCTCGTCGACAAGAGCGGTGCGATCGTCGCCAAATATCGCAAGGTCCATCTGCCGGGCCATGCAGAGCACGAGCCGTGGCGGCGGTTTCAGCACCTTGAAAAGCGCTACTTCGAGCCGGGCTCCGGCTTCGGGGTGGTTGATGCCTTCGGCGGCGTGATCGGCATGGCGATCTGCAATGATCGCCGCTGGCCAGAAACCTATCGGGTGATGGGACTTCGGGGCGTCGAAATGGTGCTGATCGGCTACAACACGCCGGTGCATAATCCGCCGGCGCCGGAGCACGACGACCTTTCGCTCTTCCACAATCATCTCGTCATGCAGGCCGGCGCCTACCAGAACGGAACCTGGGTGGTTGGGGTTGCCAAGGCCGGTCTCGAGGAAGGCGTCGACCAGATCGGCGGGAGCTGTATCGTGGCGCCGTCAGGTGAAATCGTTGCGGCATGCACCACGAAAGGCGACGAGATCGCCCTTGCGCGCTGTGACCTCGATTTGTGCAATTCCTACAAGCGAACCACCTTCAACTTCGACCTTCATCGTCAGCCTCATGCCTATGGGCTGATCGTCGAGCGGAAGGGACGGTACGTCATGGCGGACGGAACGCCCGTGATTTCAGGGAAGTGATGTGCTGATATGCGGAAAATTTCAGCAGAACCGGAGTTGCTGGCGCGAAACTTGCTGACATCACGCTCCCTTCCTCATGCGCCGCCGCTTCTGCAACGCTGCGAATATCCTGCCCGACCGGCGCCCTCCCGCTCAATTTTCACTAATCGGAGACTTCAATGCCACTCGACCTGATCCTGCGCGGCGGCCGGGTGATCGACCCCTCCCAGAAACTCGATGCCGTGACGGATGTTGCGTTTGCCGCCGGCAAGGTGGCCATGGTCGGAAACGAGCTGAAGGCAGACCCCGGAACCGACGTACGCAATGTGTCGGGGCATATCGTAACCCCGGGCCTCATCGATCTGCATACCCACGTTTATTGGGGCGGCACCTCTCTCGGCATCGACGCCGAGGAGTTTTGCCGCACCTCCGGCGTGACGACGGCAGTCGATACCGGCAGCGCCGGCCCGGGAAATTTCGCGGGCTTCCGCAAGCATGTGATCGAGCCGAGCCAGGTCCGCATTCTCGCCTATCTGCATGTCTCGCACGCCGGCATTTACGGTTTCTCCCATCGCGTGATGGTCGGTGAGAGCGAGGAAATCCGGCTGATGAATCCGATCGACGCCGCAGAGGTCGCCGACCAAAACCGCGATCTCATCGTCGGCATCAAGGTGCGGGTGGGGCGCAACTCCTCGGGCACTTCGGGCATCGTGCCGCTGGAAATCGCACTCGAAGTTGCCGATCAGGTCGGCATGCCCTTGATGGCGCATATCGACCATCCGCCGCCAAGCTATGAGGAGGTGGTTGCGCGCCTGCGTCCCGGTGACGTCTTGACCCATGCCTTTCGGCCGTTTCCCAATACACCCGCCACCGCCCAGGGCACCGTGAAGAAAGTGGTGCTGGAGGCACGAGAACGCGGCGTGCTGTTCGACATCGGCCACGGAAAAGGTTCATTCGCCTTCAAGACCGCGCGCGCGATGCTCGCCAACGGATTCTATCCGGACACCATCTCCTCTGACGTCCACATACTTTGCATCAACGGACCGGCCTTCGATCAGGTGACCACCATGTCGAAATTCCTGTGCATGGGCATGCCGCTTTCCGACGTGATTGCGGCTTCGACAGTCAATGCCGCGATGGCGCTGCGGCGTCCCGAACTCGGCAGCCTCAAGCCGGGAAGTGTTGGCGATGCCACGATCGTCTCTATCAAGGAAGGCCAGTTCGATTACGTCGACGTGGTCGGCGAACATCTGATCGGTGATCGCAAAATCGTGTCCGACAGCGTCGTCATCGGCGGCCGCTGGTGGTACCCGGAACAGTCGAACAAGTTTATGACATGAGCAGGCTAAGTGGCTACGCTCGCTGAAGAATTTCTGCGCTGCGACGGCCGGATTCGACTAACGAGGCGAGCGGCTACTGGCATACCATTTGCAGGAGGGCGCTAAGATGCCGATCGCCTCTGTCTTATCCTTTCATTTCCCCCGGATTCGGCGCATCGGCAACTGAAACCGGCGGATTTGCTGCATTATTTGGGAGAGCATCATGGATCGCAGAACTGTGTTGAAGGGATTGGGCGGAGCAGGCGGCCTGGCGCTGATGGGCGGCCTGTCCGCGCCGGCCCTCGCGCAGGGCGCCGCGGCGCGCACGCTGCGCTTTGTGCCGCAGGCCAATCTCGCCAACTTCGATCCGATCTGGGGGACCCAGTATGTCGTGCGAAATGCCGCCGCGCTGGTATGGGACACGCCTTATGGCATTGACGCTTCGTTCCAACCGCAGCGTCAGATGGTCGAGTCCGAGGAAGCTTCCGACGACGGCCTGACCTGGACCTTCCGGCTGCGGCCGGGGCTGAAGTTCCACGATGGCGAGCCGGTGCTGAGCAAGGACGTCGTTGCCAGCCTCACGCGCTGGTCGGCTCGCGATCCCATGGGGCTGATGATCAAGGCCATCCAGCAAGAACTCACCGCCGTCGACGACAGGACGTTCAAATGGGTTCTGAAGCAGCCTTACCCGAAGCTGCTCTATGCGCTCGCCAAGAACAACTCGCCTTGCGCCTTCATCATGCCGGAGCGCATCGCGCAGACCGATCCCTTCAAGCAGATCACGGAATATATCGGCTCCGGACCGATGAAGTTCGCGAAGGCTGAGTGGGTGCCCGGCGCCAAAGCGGTGTTCGAGAAGTTTGCCGATTACGTGCCGCGGCAGGAGAAGGCGTCCTGGCTCGCGGGCGGCAAGCAGATTCTGGTCGATCGCGTCGAATGGGTGGTGATGCCGGACCCGGCCACCGCGGCCGCCGCTCTGCAGAACGGCGAAATCGACTGGTGGGAGAATCCGATCAGCGACCTCGTGCCCGTGCTCAGGAAGAACCGCAATATCAGCGTCGATATCGGCGATCCGCTCGGCAATATCGGTTCATTCCGGATGAATCATCTGTTTCCGCCCTTCAACGACGTGAAGGCGCGACGCGCCGTGCTGATGGCGCTCAGCCAGGAAGACTATATGCGTGCGCTGGTCGGGGACGACAACTCGCTCTGGAAGCCGCTGCCCGGCTTCTTCACGCCGGATACGCCGCTATATACGGAGGAGGGCGGTGAGATCCTCAAGGGCAAGCGCGATTTCGATGCGGCGAAGAAGCTGCTCGCGGAGAGCGGTTACTCGGGCCAGCCGGTCACGTGCCTGGTGGCGCAGGATCAGCCGATCACAAAGGCGCAGGGCGACGTGACCGCGGATCTTTTGAAGAGGCTCGGCATGAATGTCGACTTCGTCGCGACCGACTGGGGCACGGTCGGTTCCCGGCGCGCCCAGAAGACGCCTCCCGGCCAGGGAGGCTGGCAGATGTTCCACACCTGGCACGCTGGCGCGGACTGCATCAATCCGGCCCCCTATACGGCCATTCGCGCCAATGGCGACAAGGCGTGGTTCGGCTGGCCCAACAGCCCGGGCGTCGAAAAGGAAGTCACGGCCTGGTTCGAAGCCAGGAGCATCGACGAGGAGAAGGCCGCGGTCGGACGCCTCAACAGGGCGGCGCTCGAGGATGTCGTCTATGCTCCAACCGGTTTCTTCCTCGGCTACACGGCATGGCGCAAGAACGTCAGCGGCATTGCGAAGGGACCCTTACCCTTTTTCTGGGGTGTTTCGAAGACCGCTTGACCGTGGGGTGAACCCACATGCTCTCATACATCCTGCGGCGTGTACTTGCGACCTTGCCCGTGATGGCAATCGTCGCACTTTTCGTGTTCAGCCTGCTCTACATCGCGCCGGGCGATCCGGCGGCGGTGATCGCCGGCGACCAGGCAAGCCCCGCCGATGTGGAACGCATTCGCCAGAGCCTCGGCCTCGATCAGCCATTTCTCGTTCAGTTCGGGACCTGGCTGGGGCACATTCTGCGGGGCGACCTCGGCACCTCGATCTTCACCAACCTGCCGGTCTCTGCGATGATAGCGCAGCGCATCGAACCGACGGTTTCTCTGATGGCCATCACTCTCGTGCTGACCATCGTTGTCGCGGTGCCGCTCGGCGTGGTCGCCGCGTGGAAAGCGGGAAGTCTCGTGGACCGCGCCATCATGGCATTCGCCGTGTTCGGCTTCTCGCTGCCAGTCTTCGTCGTCGGATACGTTCTCGCCTATGTGTTCGCGCTGGAACTCGAATGGCTGCCCGTGCAGGGTTACACGCCGCTCGCTCAGGGATTCTGGCCATGGCTGGAGAACCTGATCCTCCCGTCCATTGCCCTTGGATGTGTCTACATCGCGCTGATCGCGCGCATAACCCGCGCGTCCATGCTTGAAGTTCTGCAGCAGGACTATATCCGCACCGCCCGCGCCAAAGGCCTGGGGCAGGGCGGCATCCTGTTCGTTCACGCATTGAAAAACGCGGCCGTTCCGATCGTGACAGTGATCGGCATCGGCATCGCCTTGCTCATCGGCGGCGCGGTGGTCACCGAAAGCGTGTTTGCCATTCCGGGCCTTGGTCGGCTGACTGTCGATGCGATCCTGCGGCGTGACTATCCGGTTATCCAGGGCATCGTGCTGGTGTTCAGCTTCGTCTACGTGCTGGTCAATCTGATGATCGACGTCACCTATACCCTGATCGACCCGAGGATCCGCTATTGACCGTCTCCACCAGCGTACAGCCGCTTCCACCGGGTGTCATTGTTGCTCCGCAATTGCCGGAATTGCTGCGGCAGGTCACGATCCGGCGCGGCGTCATCGGCTTCCTGCGCGGCCATCCGACGGTCGCGATCGGCGGAGCGCTGCTGCTTTGCCTTGTCCTGATCGCGATCTTCGCGCCCTATCTCGGAACCGTTGACCCGACGGCACTGGCGCCCGCCAAACGCACGCGCGCGCCTTCGGCCGATTTCTGGTTCGGGTCCGACCTTTTGGGACGCGACGTCTACTCGCGCGTGCTTTACGGCTCCCGCGTCTCGCTCACGGTAGGCCTTTCGGTGGCTGTGCTGGCTTCACTTGCTGGGCTTGCCATCGGGATCGTCTCCGGCTTCGTGCGCTGGGCGGACGGCATCCTGATGCGCTTCATGGACGGGTTGATGTCGATACCGCCGATCCTGCTCGCCATCGCGCTGATGGCGCTGACGCGCGGCAGCGTCGGCAACGTCATCCTCGCGATCACGATTGCCGAGATTCCGCGTGTCTCGCGCCTCGTCCGTGGCGTGGTGCTGTCCTTGCGCGAGCAACCCTATGTGGATGCGGCGGTAGCTTCCGGCACGCGCACGCCGATGATCATACTGCGTCACATCCTGCCCAACACGGTGGCGCCGATGCTGGTCCAGGCGACCTATATCTGCGCCAGCGCGATGATCGTCGAGGCCATCCTTTCCTTCATCGGCGCCGGCACGCCGCCCACCATTCCGTCATGGGGCAATATCATGGCTGAGGGCCGGGCGCTGTGGCAGGTCAAGCCCTACATCGTGTTCTTTCCCGCCGCGTTCCTTTCCGCCACCGTGCTTGCCGTGAACCTGCTTGGGGATGGCTTGCGGGACGCGCTCGATCCGCGGATGGCCAGGAACCTCTAGAAATTTCGAGGCTGTTTGCGATGGCGTTGCTCGAAGTCCAGAATCTGCAGGTCCATTTCCGCACTCCCGAGGGCGTCAACCGCGCCGTCGATGGCGTTACCTTTGATGTCGAGGAGGGCGAGACGCTGGCCATTGTCGGTGAATCCGGCTGCGGCAAGTCGGTTACATCCATGTCGCTGCTGCGGCTCATCCCCGAGCCCCCGGGCAAGGTCGCGGGTTCCGTGCGCTTCGCGGACAAGGATCTGCTGCGACTCTCCGAGCGCGAGATGCGCGCCATCCGCGGCAACGACATTTCGATGATCTTCCAGGAGCCGATGACGAGCCTCAATCCGGTGCTGACCGTCGGCCGCCAGATCAGCGAGACGTTGCGGATGCATCAGGGACTGGACTGGAAGGCTGCCGAGGCTCGCGCGGTCGAGATGCTGACGCTGGTCGGGATCCCCGAGTCAAAGCGGCGCGTGCGCGAATATCCGCATCAGCTCTCGGGCGGCATGCGCCAGCGGGTGATGATTGCCATGGCGCTCGCCTGCAATCCGAAACTCTTGATCGCGGACGAGCCGACCACTGCGCTCGACGTGACGATCCAGGCGCAGATCCTGCAATTGATGCAGGACCTCAAGCGCCGTGTCGGCGCGGCGATCATTTTGATTACCCACGATCTCGGCGTAGTCGCCGAGATCGCCGAACGCGTCATGGTCATGTATGCCGGCCGCAAGGTGGAGGAGGCGCCGGTGCGCGAACTGTTCCGCTCGCCACGCCACCCCTACACGCGAGGCCTTCTGGGTGCCGTGCCCAAACTCGGATCTTCAATTGCCGGCTCGGCGCAGCGGCTCGCCGAAATTCCAGGGCAGGTGCCCGACCTCAAGAAGAGGATCGAGGGCTGTGTCTTCGCCGGGCGGTGCTCGCTCGCTACCGATCTCTGCCGGCAGTTCGCGCCCGCGCTGGAAGAGAAAGGTCCCCGCCATATCGTGGCTTGCCACTACGCGCCCAAGGAGGCGGTCGCCGCATGAGCGCTCCGCTGCTCCAGGTCAACGACCTGAAGAAGCATTTTCCGGTCCGCGCAGGCCTGTTCGGCCGTGGCTCCGAGCGGGTCTATGCCGTGGACGGCGTGTCGTTCGAAATCGAGCGCGGCGAAACCCTCTCTCTCGTAGGGGAGTCCGGTTGTGGCAAATCGACGGTCGGCCGTGCCATCCTGCGGCTGTTCGACCTCACCGCCGGCCAGGTCGTACTCGATGGCGAGCGGATCGACGATCTCTCACCCAACAGACTGCGCAAGATGCGCCGCCGCGTCCAGGTGGTTTTTCAGGACCCGTTCTCCAGCCTGAACCCGCGCATGCGCGTGCGCGATATCCTGGCCGAGCCGATCCGTAATTTCAGGCTCGCCAAATCCTCCGCCGAACTCAATGCCCGCCTGGCGGCGCTGATGGACACCGTACGCCTGCCGCGCGAGGCGCTGGGGCGCAGGCCGCACGAATTCTCGGGCGGTCAGCGTCAGCGCATCGGCATCGCCCGCGCGCTGGCCGCCGAGCCCGAACTGATCGTCTGCGACGAGGCGGTGTCCGCACTCGACGTCTCGGTCAAGGCGCAGATCGTCAACCTGTTGCAGGACCTGCAGCGGGAGTTCGGCCTTGCCCTGCTCTTCATCAGCCATGACCTCGCAATCGTCGAGCATATCACCCACCGCGTCGCCGTCATGTATCTCGGCAAGATCGTCGAGCTGGCGCCAAGGCGGCAGATCTTCGCTGCGCCGAGGCATCCCTACACCAAGGCTCTGCTCTCGGCCGTGCCGCTGCCGGAACCCGGCGTCGCCCGTACTCCCATCATTCTCAAGGGCGACGTTCCGAGCCCGATCAATCCTCCCAAAGGATGCCGCTTCCACACGCGCTGCCCGTTCGTGTTCGATCGCTGCCGGACCGATGAACCGGAGCTTCGGTCGACCGCGACCGGTCAATGGGTCGCGTGTCACCTCGAAACGCTGCCGCAAGGTTAGAGGACAGCTTCGCCTTGACTGTTCTGCGCCGCCGCTATGGCACCACCGGCGGATGATATTCGAGCGTGTAGGCGAGCGCCCACAGCAGGAACAGCACGACCGGCAGATGCACCAGCAATTGCAGGAACGTGAAACCCACGATTTCGCGGGCGCGAAGGCCGAGTACGCCGAGAAGCGGCAGCATCCAGAACGGATTGATGAGATTGGGCAGAGCTTCCGCCGCGTTGTAGACCTGCACCGCCCAGCCGAGATGCACCTTGAGGTCGTTGGCCGCCTGCATCACGTAAGGAGCTTCGAGCAGCCACTTTCCGCCGCCTGAAGGAATGAAGAAGCCGAGTATGGCCGAATAGACCCCGATTACCAGCGGATAAAGGTGCTGGGTCGACATGCTGACGAAGGCATGCGTGATCTGATCGGAAAGTGTGACGCCTGCGCCGTTCTTTGCTTGCGTCAGGATCGCAGCGATAGCCCCATAGAAGGGAAACTGGATCAGTACGCCCGATGTCGCCGGTACCGCCTTGACGACGGCCGCGAGAAACCGCTTCGGCCGCCAATGCAGGAGCAGTCCAGCCATGATGAACATGAAATTGTAGGTATTGAGGTTGGAGATCGCGATCATCCAATCCTGGCGGGCAAATTCATTGATCACCCAACCAAGCGCCAGCAGTGCGAGGAGCACGGTGAGAATGGGGGAATGCTCGAGCCATTCTCCGGGTTGCCTGGGAGGCGCCACCTGGATCGAATCCTGGCGTGTGGCTTCGATCCCCATGGCCTCGGCGGTTACGGCGGTGTT
This sequence comes from uncultured Alphaproteobacteria bacterium, assembly GCA_963820275.1. Classification (GTDB taxonomy): domain Bacteria; phylum Pseudomonadota; class Alphaproteobacteria; order Rhizobiales; family Xanthobacteraceae; genus Bradyrhizobium. The sequence continues at coordinate 171,365 of CAWFZL010000029.1, read as the reverse complement.
GGGTCCGGGAGCCGACCAGACGGCGATGGCCACTGAAATGACGAGAAGCACCATGGTAATCACGACGGATTGCCACATGAAAATCGTCTCGGAGAATGGAATGACGCCGGTTATGGGCAACAAGGTCTTGGGCAGGCTGGCGGCATTTGCCTGCAACTGGGCCGCCGACGAAGACAGCCCCATGGCCCAGGTCGCGCCGAGCCCCAGATACGCCGCTGCCGCCGCGGCACGATAATCCATGCGCAATTCGCGCCGCGCGGCGAGCGCAAGCACCAGAAGTCCGCCGAGAATGAGGCTCAGGCCCCAGTTGAGCAGGGAAGCCAGGATGCTGACAAAGGCGACGAGCCCGACCGCGCCGGTGCCGGTTTGGGGCAGACCTGCGAGCCAGCCGATGAGCCGTTGCGCCGGTGCGGAGGTGGCGACGACATAGCCGCCTATGGCCACGAAGGCCATCTGCATGGTGAAGGTGATCAGGCTCCAGAAGCCATTGCCGAACGACACACTGACTGCAACCGGCGAAGCCCCATTGATCAGCGCCGCAAGCGCAACTACCACTACGGCGAGGGCGACGAAGATAAAGGCATCGGGAAACCAGCGTTCCGCCCAGGCGGTAAAGCCGATGGCGGTGCGGACCAGCAGCCCCTCTTGTGTCGCGTTACCGGAAGATACTGATGTGGTTGTCGTCGTCATCACCCCGTCCTCCCCCGGTTTCTATTTTTGAATCGCCGACAATGTTGGATTCCCGGCGGTACGGTTTCGTTGATCCAGATCAACAAGAAGCTGCGATTACGATCGAGCAGGACCCGTTAGGCTCGCTTCTCGCGCAAGAGCGGCGATGTCTTTCATTTCGCGAAGCGCCGCCGGCTCAGTATTGTTTGACCGCCGCGCCAAGGGCGAACCACAAACCGGTGGCGAGAAGGCCGAATCCGCCGAGGATCAGGAAGGTCGGCGAAAATCCGATCCATTGTGCAATCCAGCCGCCGAGTGCCGGACTGACCGCCGCGCCCGCGCCCTGAACCGTGATGACGGCGCCTTGCGCCAGATTGATACGCCCCGTTCCATAAAGCGATCGCGCCACCATTCCCGGAACCGCAACGCTCTGCAGCCCGGTGCCGACGCCGTCGAGTATCTCGACGGGAACGACACCCCACCACCCCGACAGAAGGCAGGCGAGAATTCCGCGCAGCGGCCTGGATCAGTCGAGCCGGTCCTGTCTTTTGTCTGCACGGTTACCCGAACCGCATCGCGCGTCGTCTCGAGACGTTGCCCCGACTGTTCCCGCACGGGTGGCGTGATTGAGATAGATCAATCAACCATGCGAGGCGCATGGGAAACTTTCTTTCTGTCGAGGGAAACCAGCCATGGGCAGCTTCGGGAGAGCGATCGCCTTCATATTGCCGGGAGCGTTGCTGGCGGGCCAGATGAACCATGTCGTTGCAGCTCCCCTGCCGACCAATGTTGCAGCCATGAAGTCCATTTCGGAAAGGCTCGATACATCGGTCGACTGGTACGGTGGCTGGGGCCCGGGCGCGGGATTGTTCGCCGGCGCCATCGTCGGTGGCGCGATCGCCAGCAGCGCCTACGGCTATTATGGCTGGTATGGTTGGCCATACTACTATGGCTATCCATATCGGCGCTACGGCTACCAATATGATCCGCGCGCTCATTCCTATTCGCCCTCGCCCTATTACGGATATGGCCCGCATTGCCGTTACTACGGCCACCATCACCGCCAACACCGTTGCTACGACAACTATTGGTAACGGGGTGAAGTTCTGCTGAGCCGAGGAGGGGCGAGGGGGCAAGGCGTCGTGAAGGCGATGTAGCGTCTTCATGGCAGCACTACTGCAACGGCTCGACAGACATTGCGCGGCGCGTTGTTCACAACAACGGGTGCTGTCCCATTTGCGCTTTTGAAAACGGCATGTTTTGTTAACCGATGCGATCGGCGAGGTTCGTTTTGTGGCCAGGACGATACACGCGGTAGGTGGAATTGCGGTGCGCAAGGGAGCGCGGCCGAGGGTGGCCGTCGTTCAGCGCAGCAAGGACAAGCTCTGGGTGCTGCCCCGCGGCAAGCTCAAGCGAGACGAGCGTCCGGTCACCGGCGCAAGACGCGAGGTCGTGGAAGAGACCGGGTTCCGCGTTCAGGTAGGAGAGTTTCTCGGCGTCATGACCTACCAGGCCCGCGGCCGGCCGAAGGTTGTGCAGTTCTGGCTGATGCGGGCGGAATCCCAGCCAAGCTATGAGCTGATGAAGGACATCGCCGCAGTCGAATGGTTGACGCTAGGTGCCGCGGTCAAGCGTCTCAGCCATCCCCTGGAAAAGCTGTTCCTCACCCATGTCGGCAGCCATGCTTCTCTCAAGCACGGACGTGCCCAATCGCGAGTTCAAGCGGCGAAGGTAAGGTCGCCGGCCGCAAAGTCCGGGCCTACGGCGAAAGCGTATCACCCGTCGAACGGGAGCCTGAAGCATGATCCGCGCCGCGGCGCCGGGTTGGTGCGACTGGAGAGGCGGTTTTTTCCTTAAGCAGGCTGTTCCAGAGGTGGCTCGGGAGATACGGTGACGACACTGCCCGGCACCTTCCAGAACGGTTTGGCATCGTCGAGGCGTGAATAGGCTTTGCGCGCACGATCGAGCAATTTCCCAACCTGCGCCTGCTGATCACCGATGATGAGCCCCGCCGCGAACGCGCGGCGGCGCCCCTGTTCCTCCGTCAAGCCCTTCGGACGATTAGCGATAATTTCGGAGAACAGAGCCTTGTGCGTGACAATGTCGTTGAGCCGCCCCAGGCAATTCTGCAACTGCATCAGCGATGACCTCGTCTTCTTGCATTGTTTTGCAGATTTCTTGCCCGTGTACACGCTGCAAAAGAAATCGGCTGCGTAGCGGGCCTTTTTCACCTGAATACGGAGCCTATGCAGTTGTTCCGGACTAAGGTCGGCTATCCTTTTTCCGCGGCGCCTGATCCGCTTGCGGCGATGCGAAAGCTGCTCGGCCGCATAGATCTCGATCGGCATTTCGCGGTATGCGCGCTTCAAATTGTCGTCCGAAATAGTCCAGGGGCCGGCCTCAATCCACTCGGTGGTATCGAGGATGAGCGAGCGGAACCGCGCGGATTGCACCGCCTCCTGGGCATGCTTGTAGCTCTTCAGGCGTTTGCGCGTGAACATGTTGCTGATGCTGGCAAATCCCGGCTCATTTGCATGCTGTTTGTGCAGCGGCTTGATGACTTCCGAGATGAGCGTGTCCAGATCGCGAGCAGGCCCCAGCTCCTGTGCAAGCCATCTCAGCTCGGTCTTCACCGCTTCCAACCGCGTGTCGCTCGTCACCGGCGAAAAGAGTGAAATAGCGGCGCGCAGCCGGCGCAGGGCGACCCGCATCTGATGCAGCGAAGTCTCGTCCCGGCGCAGCATAGCAGGCACGTTCGCTACAAGATGCCGCAAGCAGGCCCGGCCAATCAGCGTGAAGGCACGGCCCGCGCTCATTCCCGGAAGCAGTTCGGGATCGAACCCGGTCTCGGCACCGGTCGCGGTTTTGTCAAGCAGCTGATAGCCGCGCTCAGGTTTGCTTTTGAATTCCAGATGAGCCGGTACGATATCGAGAATGTCACGCGCAATCTTGAAAAGGTCGGCAGGACTGCCCTGCCGGAGCTCGAGTTCGATTTCCGAAACCGGCTGCGAGGAGTCGGAGGCGAGGATCTTTCCTTCGTCGATCGCAAAGATGATGTCGGCGCCATTGCCGTTGAGGTGATAGGCCGTACGCTCGATCCGGGTCTCGAAAACCGGTTTTAGTTCCTTGCCGACCTCGTCGGTAAGAATTTGGCCGAGCGCTGTGTCCCTGACCCGGGAAATATCCGGCTGGTCATTCTCGATCGTCTCTTCCCACTCGGACCGCTCGAACAGGCCCACGCCGGAATTGGCCGACTTGATCGTCTGGACGCGCTTGTCGCCGTCATGGCGCACCCGCAACGTCAGACCATGGTCGCGCAGGAACCGGTCTTTGGAATCGAAATAGACGGAATCCAGCGTTGCGCGGGTGGGATCGTGAAGCGAACCGGCAAAACGGGGATTATTGAGAACGGCAGCAATGTCTTCGGGGGCGACCCAAAGCTTTAGCTCAACTTCCGTTGGCGTTCCGACCATTTCGATCAAGGGTGTGATGCGGGCAGGTTAAGTCGACCGGGTCACCGATCGTCATAAAACTATCACATAAAAGCAAGTTGCGACATGTGCTTTGCGGAAGGGTACTACATTCTTTTATCTGGCTTGACTTGTTGCCGGAAGCCCTTGCAGAGGGAACGCAAGCTTGTTGCGCGCTGAGACGCACAGGCAGAGAATTTCAAACAGTTTCAAAGTTTTGTTGAATACGATTGTCCGGCGGCTTCCGATGAGCATGCCGCGGCGCAACTTCCAGGCCAAAAATTGCGATACCGGCGGTTTCGAGCGGCAGAGCGCCTGCTCAATCCTGGAGCAGGCGCCCTCAACCCCCGATTACGTGATCAGGCGAGCTCGAAGCGGTCGAGGTTCATTACCTTGGTCCACGCCGCCACGAAGTCCTTGACGAACTTCTCCCTGGCGTCAGCACAGGCATAGACTTCAGCGAAGGCGCGGAGCTGGGAATGTGAACCGAAGATCAGGTCGACACGGGTGCCGGTCCACTTGACCTCGCCCGTCTTTCGGTCGCGACCCTCAAACACGCCTTCCGAACCTGCGGCCGGCTGCCACTGCGTGCGCATGTCGAGCAGGTTGACGAAGAAATCGTTCGTCAGCGTCTCAGGGTTCTTGGTAAATACGCCATGCGCCGACCGCTTGGTATTTGCGCCGAGGACGCGGAGGCCGCCGACGAGCACCGTCATCTCCGGCGCCGTCAGCGTCAACAGTTGCGCCCGATCCACCAGCAGCTCCTCCACCGACAGGCGTTGCTTGCCACGGGCATAGTTGCGGAATCCGTCGGCCACCGGCTCGAGCGGCGCGAAGGAGTCGACATCGGTGTGCTCCTGCGATGCATCCATTCGCCCCGGCGCGAAGGGGACCTTCACGTCGTGCCCGGCACCTTTGGCTGCCTTTTCGATTCCCGCGCAGCCGCCAAGAACGATCAGGTCCGCCAGCGAGACTCTCTTCCCGCCGGATTGCGACTTGTTGAAGTCCTTCTGGATCGCCTCCAGGGTCCGCAGCACCTCGGCGAGCTGCGCCGGCTGGTTGACGTCCCAGTCCTTTTGCGGCGCGAGGCGAACACGCGCCCCATTTGCCCCGCCGCGCTTGTCAGAGCCGCGGAAGGTCGCCGCCGACGCCCAGGCGGTCGAGACCAGCTGGGACACCGAGAGCCCTGAGCCGAGGATTTTCGTCTTCAAGGCAGCAATATCGGCTTCGCCGATCAGCGGATGGTCCACCGCGGGAATCGGGTCCTGCCAGGCCAGCGTCTCCTTTGGAACGAGCGGGCCGAGGTAACGCACGATCGGCCCCATGTCACGGTGCGTCAGCTTGAACCACGCCCGGGCAAATGCATCCGCGAACTGGTCCGGATGCTCGTAGAAGCGCCGTGAGATCTTTTCGTAGGCAGGGTCGAACCGCAGCGAGAGGTCCGTGGTCAGCATGGTCGGCACGTGCCGCTTCGATGAATCGAAAGCGTCCGGGATCGTAGCTGCCCCGCTTTTCGCCTTCCACTGCTGCGCGCCGGCCGGGCTCTTGGTCAGCTCCCATTCGTTATTGAACAGGTTCTCGAAAAAGTGGTTGCTCCACTTCGACGGAGTCTGCGTCCAGGTGACTTCCGGGCCCCCCGTGATCGCATCGCATCCCTTGCCGGTGCCGAATTTGCTCTTCCAGCCGAGGCCCTGTTCCTCGATACCGGCGGCCTCCGGCTCCGCACCCACAAGCGTGGCATCGCCCGCGCCATGGGTCTTGCCGAAGGTGTGACCGCCGGCAATCAGCGCCACGGTCTCTTCGTCGTTCATCGCCATGCGCCTGAATGTCTCGCGGATGTCCCTTGCCGCGGCGACCGGATCTGGCTTGCCGTTCGGGCCCTCAGGATTGACGTAGATCAGGCCCATCTGTACGGCGGCCAGGGGATTCTGCAGATCGCGGTCGCCGCTGTAGCGTTCATCCGCCAGCCACGTCCCTTCAGGACCCCAGTTGAGCTCCTCCGGCTCCCAGACATCCTTGCGGCCGCCGCCGAAACCGAAAGTCTTGAAGCCCATCGACTCCAGAGCGACGTTGCCGGCGAGAACCATGAGGTCGGCCCAGGAGAGCTTCCGGCCGTATTTCTGCTTGATCGGCCACAACAGCCGACGCGCCTTGTCGAGGTTCGCATTGTCAGGCCAGCTGTTGAGCGGCGCGAAGCGCTGCTGGCCGGCTCCTGCGCCGCCGCGACCGTCGCCGATGCGATAGGTACCTGCAGCGTGCCATGCCATGCGGATCATCAGTCCGCCGTAGTGCCCAAAGTCGGCCGGCCACCAATCCTGGGACTGGGTCATCAAAGCGGTGAGATCCTTGATCACGGCATTGAGATCGAGACTCCTGAATTCCTTGGCATAGTCGAAGGCCTCGCCCATCGGGTCGGACAGGCTCGAATGCTGATGGAGCATCCGAAGGTCCAGCTGGTTTGGCCACCAGTCGCGGTTCGTGCGCGCTTGGGTTCCGCCCGTCACCGGGCATTTGCTTTCATTTGCCATGGGTTCTCTCCGCTCGTGTTCGGCGCTTTCCCGGTTCCTATATCGCTACGGACAGGCCTTGGAAAGCGATCCGGCGTCATGGCCGGTGGTGGCAAAAGGGGCTGGTCACATGGATCGACCAGATCACCGGAAAGTGCCGGTGTAAACGTCTCGAATCTGGAATTGGAGATGAAGCCAAGCGGATCGCGCTCCAGCCTTCTGCGCCGGTATCGAGTTAGGTCGCGCTTGCGGGGCTTTGCGGTTAGCCGGCGGCTATGATCAACTTAAGTTTATAAACTCAAGGGCGATTTCGCGCCTCGGTGGCGGCCGGCGGACGTGCGGCAGATTGCCACCGCTGAATTCGTTCGCTGCTATCTCGGCTGCAGCAGTCGTTGATCGGCGAACGCGCCATCGCTTCAGGTCGTCGAACATTGGTGGATTCTGTGTCGAATGACATACGGGCGGGCGCTCACCGCCATTTCGTGCGCTCGCGCACGCCGGCAAGCGCGGCCCGGGCCCCGGCGATGACCTCGGAAGTGTCGAGGGCGGTGAGCTTGCCGCCGCGCTTGAGGATGCGGCCGTCGACCACGACCGTGTCGACATTCTCCGGTCCCGTTGCTTCAAGCACGAGATGGGCGGGGTCGGTCACGACAGCCATGTTGAGCGCATTCGGGCTGATCGCGATCAGGTCCGCGCGCTTGCCCGGCTTCAGCGATCCGATTGTGTCATCCATCCCCATCGAACGCGCGCCCTCGATGGTGCCGAACTCAAGCGCCTTGCGCGCGGTCATCTTGAACTCGCTTTCCACTTTGGCGTTCTCGGAGTCGCGCGCCAGCTTGAGCACGCCGAACAGGTTAGAGCTTCCGGTCAGCGCCGAGGTGTCGACCGAAATGCCGAGCGGAATGCCTTTGACCATCATCTCGCTGATCTGGGGATAGCCGTAACCGATGCGCAGCTCGGAGCCGGGCGACACCGAGACCGAAGCGCCGGTTTCCTTGATCATGTCGACTTCGGCGGGGCTTGCCGAAAGCGCGTGAATGAGCTGGACGTCCTTGGCCATGAGATTGGCCTTGTAGAGCGGCTCGATCTGGTTCACCGCCCTGTGGGCTGCTGCCGCGACATGCAGGGTAATCGGCAGACCGAGCTTGCGGGCGTTGTCGAATTCCGGCTGATAGACCTCCGCCCTGATCGGGCCAGCGCGAAACTGTCCGCGCAAAGCCGCGCCGAGCGTGATGAGGCCCTCGTTCGACCGGCTCTTCCAATCCCTTGCCAGGTTCTCGATCGGAGCCTGGTCGGCCGACTGGGTGTCGGGCAGACCCTGTGGCCAGCCGCAGGAATGGCGGGCGCGGATGCCGACCTCGGCAAGCGCGCGAATATCGGCCTCGGCATGGGCCGTGCTTCGCACGTTGTGGCACCATGAATGCACGAAGGTCATCCCGGAATTGATCGCCTCCGCTGCCGAGAGCCGCGTGCTCTGGAAGATGTCGTCTGGCGTCATCTGCTGGCCAAACCGCGCGACGGTCGGGAAGTAGCCGTCCTCAGGCTTGTCACCTGCAAAGCTGCGGAACAGCGTGTTCCACATGTGCCAATGGGTTTCGACGAGACCGGGCATGATGATCATCCCGGTGCCGTCGATCTTGTCGCCGCCGCCCGCGACGTCCTTGCCCACGGCGACGATCTCGCCATTTCTCACATGCACCGACCCGCCTGCGATGTCGCCGAGCGCACCGTCCATCGTCATCACATAGGCGCCAACGATCGTGAACTCGCCGCGCGCCGGTAGCCTTGCGGAAGCCGTGTTGCCGGGCGTGGCTTGCGCCATCAGGGGCGATGAAAACAGCCCGCTTGTGCCGGCCGCGCCGAGCGCGGCCACGCCGCGAATGAAACTGCGCCTGCAGAGTTCGCACATGGATCCCCTCCCGGTAAGGATCGGCTTGCGGCCGATCGCCTTGGCGGGCAATCGCGGGCCCGCGGCGAATACCTTATACCAGCAGGATGGACCGGTGAATTCAGCGATGTCCGAGGCTGTCCGGCCCCGTAGCGAGGCCAAGGCATTATCAACGCATTGTTATTCGGCAGCCTGGGATGCGTCGGTCCGCTTTGCGATGACCTGACGAAATTTGGTCGCCAGCTCGTCGCAGTAATGAGCGAGCCCCTGATAAAACGCGCGCTGCGCCCCTTCGGCGGCCTGTTGAGCCGCCTTCTCGTACTGCGCAGCCTTGCGTTCGTACTTCTCTAGCTTCGTCTGAAGATCACTGGCCACGGCCCCACTCCACGCGACATCACGGGCACGAATGGTTGCCTCCGCTCCGACCGAAACGATGACTGACATAAGGCAATTTTGTAACCGTCGTGCGGCCCGGTTTTGGCTGGCGGGCTGGGTCCGGCCCTATCAGAAGTAGAGGCTTATGACCGGTTGCGACCGGTTTTGAAGGCGAAGCGGTCCCGGAGCCGATCGGGGGGTGGGCTTCGCTTGACGAAGCTTGCCCCATCAAGGCAATTTCCCTCGATGCGAAGGAGCATATGTCCAGCCAGATAGATCCCATTACGCGGTCCGTCGTCCAGCACCGGCTGAGTTCGATCGTCAAGGAAATGGGCGAAGCCATGCTTCGCACGTCCTATTCGCAAATCCTCAACTCCAGCCGGGATTTCTCGCTTGCGATTTGCGATACAAAGGGCCGCCTGATCGCGCAGGCCGACCACATACCGGTGCATGTCGGCGCGCTGCCATGGGCGACCCTGGCTGTCGAACAGCGCTTCAACGATGTCCGGCCGGGCGATGTGATTCTGCTGAACGATCCCTATCACGGCGGCAGCCATCTTCCCGACCTGACCGCGTTCGTCCCGGTGTTCGACGGCGAGCGACGATTGCTCTGGACCATCGTGCGGGCCCATCAGAGCGACATCGGCGGCGGCACGCATGGGGGCTACAATCCCTCTGCCACCGAAATCTTCCAGGAAGGACTACGTGTCCCGCCGATCAAGCTGTACGAGGCGGGGCGCCTGCGCGACGATCTCCTCGACATGCTGGCGTTGAATATTCGCAACCCGCGCGAATTTCGCGGCGACCTGGCGGCCATGGTCGGCGCGGCGCATCTCGGCGAGCGGCGGCTGTCGCGGCTCTTTGCGGAATTCGGCGCAGCGATTGTCGAGGCCGCGGTGGAGACGATCCTGGATACGGCGGAGGCGCAAACCCGCGCCGTGGTCGCGAAATGGAAGGACGGCGTGTTCCACGGCGAAGCGTTTCTCGACGATGACGGCCACGGCCGCAACGACATCCGGATTGCCGCCAGGGTGACCAAGAAGGGCAGCGATATCGAGATCGACTTGTCGGATTCCGATCCGCAATCGACAAGCTTCGTCAATTCCTCACATGCCAATATGCAGGCAGCGGTGGTGATGGCCTTTGCCTATCTGATCGATGCCGACATTCCAAAGAATGCTGGTGCATTGCGACCGCTGAAGGTGAGCGCCAGGCAAGGGACCATTGTCTGGGCCGATCCGGGCCGCCCCGTGACGCTTTGTACCAGCCACCCCTCCAATGAAATCGTCGAGGCGATCATCAAGGCGATGTCGACCTGCTGCCCGGATCGGGTCATGGCGGGTTGGGGTCGCCGCTTCCGGATCGCCATCCAGGGAGAAGATCCGCGCACAGGGCGAAATTTCATCTGGCATATGTTTCAGGCGCGCCCGGGTGGCGGAGCCTCACCCGGCGGCGACGGCTGGTCGTCGATCGGGGAATGGCACAGCGTGGGCGGCATCAAGTTTGGAAGCATCGAGGTCGCCGAAGCGCGTTTTCCCCTGCATTTCAGGCATCACGAGTTCCGCCCCGACTCCGGCGGCGACGGGCAATTTCGCGGCGGTCTCGGCGTTGTGCTCGATCTTGTGCTTGAAACGGAAAAGCCCGCGCGGGCCAATACAGCCGGCGACGGCGTACGCCATGCCCCTTGCGGCATGCTCGGCGGCAAGGATGGCGTTCCCCATGATTACCGCCTGATATCGCCTGGTCGCGCGCCGCGCGTATTGCGCACCAAGGAAGTCGGCATCGAGCTTCTTCCCGGCGATTGTCTCGAAATACGCTCCTCGGGCGGCGGCGGGTGGGGACCGCCGCAAAATCGCGCACCGCAGGCGCGCCAACGCGACCTTGAGCAGGGTCTTGTCGGCACCGGCGCGGGGATGGGGCAGGGCTCTCGATGATGTTCACGATCGGAATTGACGTCGGCGGGACCTACACGGATCTGGTCGCCATCGACGCGAGCGGTGCAACGATTTTCGCGAAATCGCCATCGACGCCGGCCGATCAATCCATTGGGGTCATGGCCGGGCTGGACGAACTTGCGCGACGATTGAAGCTGACACGCGGGCAAATGCTCGGCGCGACGGAGCGGATCGTCCACGGAACGACGGTCGCAACCAATGCGCTTCTGGAACGAAAAGGAGCCACGGTGGCGCTCCTGACCACGGAGGGCCATCGCGATGTCATCGAGATGCGGGAAGGTCTCAAGGGCGACCGCTACGATTTGCGCAGCCCGCCGCCCGTGCCGCTGGTGCCGCGCGAGCTTCGCTTTGGAATCCGTGAAAGATTGAAAGCCGACGGAAGCATCGCCGTTGCTCTCGACGATCGCTCGCTCGACGAGGCCATTGCCGGAATAAAGCGTGCAGGCGCGACATCGGTCGCGGTCTGCTTCCTGCATTCCTACCTCGACCCCGTTCACGAAATCGCTGCGGTCGAACGATTGAAGAGCGAATTGCCCGGAGCCAGTATTTCCCGGTCAAGCGATGTGCTGCCGCAGATCAAGGAATATGAGCGCGTCTCGACGACGATCGTGAATGCCTATGTCGGGCCGCTGGTGCGGCATTATCTGACCAATCTCGGCCGGCGCCTCTTCGAAGCGGGATTCAATGGGAGCCTGTTCATCGTGCTCTCGCATGGCGGCATGGCGCCGGTGGACGAGGCGGCGCGGCTGGCGGCGGGCACCGTGCTGTCGGGCCCTGCGGGGGGCGTTTCGGGCGCAAGGCGTTGCGCCGAGTTGCTCGGCATTTCCAATCTCGTGCCGTTCGACATGGGCGGGACCAGTACCGACATCTCGCTGATTTCGGAAGGCCGCGCCTCTCTTTCGGCGGACGGCATGCTTGCCGGACAGCGCATCGCGTTGCGAAGCCTCGATATTGCGAGCATTGCGGCGGGAGGCGGTTCGATTGCCAGGGTCGATGCGGGCGCGACGCTTCGTGTCGGTCCCGAAAGTGCTGGCTCGGTGCCGGGCCCGGCCTGCTACGGCAATGGCGGCCTTGCGGCGACCGTCACGGATGCCAACGTCGTTCTCGGTTATCTCGATGCTTCTGCTTTCATGGGTGGGAAGCGCCCGCTCGACGCGGCAGCCGCAGAGGCTGCGGTCGATCGGATTGCCGCCTCTCTCGGTCTCTCGCGGCTTGAGGCCGCGGCGGGCATCCATCGCATGATCAACCTGAAGATGGCCGATGGCATCCGTCTGATGACGTTGCGCCGCGGCGTCGATCCGAGGCGTTTTGCGCTGCTGAGCTTCGGCGGTGCCGCCGGTCTGCATGCCGTCGAGGTCGCGCGTGAACTCGGCATCAGGCGCGTCATCGTTCCGCTCGAGGCTTCCGTGCTGTCGGCGTGGGGCATGCTGACCAGCCAGCTGCGCTACGAGGCGAGCCGCACGCATTACGGAACCGGCTCGCGCATTTCGGCGGAAGAAGTGCGTGACCTGTTTGCGCAACTCGATGAACAGGCAGAAGGCCGCCTTCGCACCTGGTTCGCCGGGCCCATAGAAATCGAGCGCTCGGCCGAGATGCGATATGGCGAACAGATATTCGAGATCGACGTTCCACTCGACGATGTCGACTGGGATGCGGCCTCGCTCATCGACCAGATCGAGCAGCGGTTTCACGGACGGCACGAAGAGCTTTACACCTATGCCTCGCCCGGCCAGGAAGTCGTGTTCGTCAACGCGCGGGTTGCCGCGATCGGCCAGGTGACGATCGGCAAGGCCGCGACAGGTCGAGTGGCGATCCAGGAGAATGTGAGCCATGCCGCAGCCACGGCGGTTCCCGCTCCGCGCACGCGTCGCGCGTTTTTCGGCAAATGGCGCGAAGTCCCGCTTTATGCACTCGAAACTCTCGCTCCGGGTCAGTCGTTTGAAGGCATTGCGATCATCGAGGCGGAGACCACCACGGTCATCGTCAATGAGGGGGACCGAGTGACTGTCAACGCGCTGGGTTGGCTCGACATCGAGCTGGCCGATCGCGAGGACAATGGAGGCTGAGGAGAGTTCAATGGCCAATCACATCGATGTGGGCCGCCTTCAATGCCGCAATGGTCGAATCAAGATGCGAGCGGTCCCTGGTTTCGATCACCACCTCGAGCAGGACCGCTTTCGCAGGCAGGTCGGTGAAGATGCGCTGATGCGATACCTCGACGATGTTGGCGCCCATCCTGCCGAGGATGGCGACGACGGTGCCGAGCTGACCCGGCCGGTCCGCGATGTCGAATTGCAATTGCGTCAGGCGGCCTTCGCGGGCGAGTTGCCGTGTCAGCACGCTCGATAGAAGGCGGGTGTCGATATTGCCCCCGGTCAAAATGAGTCCGACCGCGCGGCCCTTGAAACGCGCTTTGTCGGCGAGAACGGCCGCAAGGCCCGCGGCGCCTGCACCTTCCGTTACGGTCTTTTCAATCGTGATGAGCAGGCTCACCGCCTGCTCGATCTGCTGTTCGTTGACCAGCACGATATCGTCGACCAGCGCGCGCACGATTGCCGAAGTGATGCGGCCGGGCGCCTTGACGGCGATGCCCTCAGCCAGCGTGTCGCCGCGAGATGGCAGATCTTGCCCCTTGGTCAGGTTGTACATCGATGGACACAGCGCGGCCTGCACGCCGATGATCTCAATCCCGGGTTTCAGCGTCTTGGCGGCGATGGCCATGCCGGAGATCAGGCCGCCGCCTCCAACGGGAATGATCAGCGCGTCGAGATCGGGTACCGCAGCAAGCATTTCAAGCGCGATGGTTCCCTGGCCGGCGATGATCAGCGGATCGTCGTAAGGATGAATGAAGGTCAAGTGCTTCTTGCGGCCGTGCTCGATGGCAAGCGCCGTGGCCTCTTCAAGCGTCGCTCCGCCTTCGATCACCTTCGTGCCATGCCGGCGCGTGTTCTCGATCTTCACGGTCGGAGTTCCCAGTGGCACGAAAATAGTCGCCGGTAGGGATAGCCGGGCTGCGTGATAGGCGACCCCTTGCGCGTGGTTGCCCGCCGAGGCAGCGATCACGCCGCGCCGCCGTTCCTCTGGGGACAACGCCGACAGGCGGTTGAGGGCACCCCGCTCCTTGAACGTCGCCGTGAACTGCAGGTTCTCGAATTTCAGCCAGATATTGGCGCCGGTGATGTCGGACATGGTTTGGCTGCGCTCGCAGACCGTCCGCTTCACGGCGCCGGCAAGAAGTGCTGCCGCCGCCTCGATGTCGCGAAAGGCAACGGGCAGGTGCGAAAGCGAGGCAGCCAATGTTTCACTCATCTCTGTTGGACCCCGTGATCCGGCCGTCCGGTCCACCATTTATGCGTCGCATGCGACGTCTCACAGCCCCCATCTGCGAACGAACCAGACCTTCACAACGTGGGTGAGTACCGCGTAACTCAGGACGATGGCTGTGACCAGCGGCCAATATAGCCAGGGAAGCGGGACAAAGCCGAGTGCGGAGCCAGCCCAGGTGAACGGTAACACCATTCCGATCGTGCAGATGACCACCGTGGTCGCAACGAGCGCGGGGCTCGCGCGGCTCTCAAAGAACGGAACCTTTGCCGTTCTGATAATGTGAATAATCAGCGTCTGGGTCAGGAGGGATTCGACAAACCATCCGGTTTGGAACAGCGGCGGATTATTCCAGGTATTGAAAACGTAGAGCATCGTGCCGTACGTCACATAGTCGAAGATCGAGCTGATCGGACCGATGAATACCATGAACTTGAAGATATTGCTGATGTCCCATTTCCGCGGGGAGGTCAGGTACTCCGCATCGACATTATCCGTCGGAATCGCAGTCTGAGAGAAATCGTACAGAAGGTTGTTGGTCAGGACCTGGATCGGCGCCATCGGCAAAAAGGGCAGGAATATGCTCGCGCCAAGCACGCTGAACATGTTGCCGAAATTCGAACTCGCGCCCATTTTGATGTATTTGGTGATGTTGGCGAAGACCTTGCGGCCTTCGATTACGCCTTCCTGAAGCACGAGCAGGCTCTTTTCGAGCAGGATGATGTCGGCGGATTCCTTGGCGATATCGACGGCTGTATCCACGGAAATGCCGACGTCTGCAGCTTTCAGGGCTGGGCTGTCGTTGATGCCGTCGCCCAGGAATCCCACCACATGTCCCCTGGCGTGAAGGGCTTGCACGACCCTTTCCTTTTGCTGCGGGTTGAGCTTTGCAAAAACGGTCGTGCGGTCGGCGGCATCGGCCAGCTCCACATCGTTCATCCGGGCGATTGCAGCACCGAGCAGGATTTCGCCCGGCTCCAATTGAACATCGTGACAGATCTTGCGGGTAATGACTTCGTTGTCGCCGGTGAGGACCTTCACTCGAACGCCCTTCGACGCCAGCGCCGCGATCGCTTCCCGGGCGCTTTCTTTTGGCGGATCGAGAAAGGCGATATAGCCGAGCAGTGTCAGGTCGGCCTCGTCCGCGATCGAATAGGCTGTCTTTGATGGGTCCATCTCCTTGTAGGCTACGGCGACAACGCGAAATCCGTCGGCGTTGAGCGCGATCGTTTCCTGCTTGACCGTCTCAAAGTGGCTTTCGTCAAGGCGCCCGATTTCGCCGTCAAGACAGTATTTGGCGCACACCGCAAAAATCTCCTCGACCGCGCCTTTGCAGATGAGCAGATGCTGGCCGTCCTCGCGCGCGACCACGACCGACAGGCGGCGGCGCGAGAAATCGAAGGGGATCTCATCGATTTTTGAGTAACCGCTGCCGATGCCCATGGTTTCGCCCAGTTCGACATGTGCCAGAATCGCCTTGTCGAGAAGGTTCCTGAGCCCGGACTGGAAATGGCTGTTCAGAAAAGCGTACTGAAGCACCTGATCGGACTCCCGTCCCTTGATGTCGAGGTGCCGCTTCAGAATGATCCGGTCCTGCGTCAGAGTGCCGGTCTTGTCCGTGCACAACACGTCCATCGCGCCGAAATTCTGAATGGCGTTGAGGCGTTTGACGATCACCTTCTTGTACGACATGGCTATCGCGCCCTTGGCGAGATTCACCGTCACGATCATCGGCAACATTTCCGGCGTGAGACCTACCGCCACCGCCACGGCAAAGAGCAGCGCCTCCAGCCAGTCGTGCTTGGTGAGGCCGTTGATGAGGAAAACGGCGGGAACCATGACCAGGATAAAGCGGATCATGAGCCAGGTGAATTTGTTGATACCCCGATCGAAGGCGGTCGGAACGCGCCGTCCGGCTATCTCGTGAGCGAGCTTGCCGAAGAAGGTGGCTTGGCCCGTTTGCAGAACCACGCCCGTGCCGTATCCGGAAACGACATTCGCCCCCATGAAGCAGATGTTCGGCAGGTCGAAGACATCCTCGCATTTGGACGTGCTTGCCTGCCCGTATTTTTCGGCGGGCATGGACTCGCCGGTCAGGACCGCCTGGTTGATGAAAAGGTCTTTGGCGTCGAGCAGGCGCAGATCGGCCGGCACCATGTCGCCGGCGGAAAGCCGCACCACATCGCCTGGAACGAGACTATCTATCGGAACCTCCGAAAAGGCGTCATCCGATTGATACGGGCTGCGCTTGACGCTCGCCGTGGTGTGAACCATGGCGCGCAGCCGCGCTGCGGCCTCGTTCGACCGATGCTCCTGAACGAAGGCCGTCGTGATCGCCAACACCACCATAGCGGCAATCACGACGGCCGCGCGGACGTCACCTAAAAAATAGGAAACGGTCGCTAAGGTCAGCAGCAACGCGTTCAGCGGATTGCGTGCGCGGCTCCATAGCTCTTCCGGAATCGTAGCCTTGCGCTCGCGCGCCACAAGATTGGGACCGAATTTCTTCAGCCGTACCTCTGCCTCGGCGGCAGACAGCCCTTCCAGGGAAGAGTCCACTTTCTTGCAGGCATCCTGAGGTGTGAGCCTGCTCGCCCCGTCGAGCATTCCGTCCGGCACATTCGGCCGCGCATCGGGACGAGGCTTTTCAGCAAGCGTGTTTGACGGGACGCTCATGCATGGCATCGTGAGGTTTTGAGCGGAGGCATTGTGGACCTCATGTTTTCGCGCCAGTGTGTCGCGAGCAGATATGGCCATTTCATTTCGGAACCTGGCCTTTCCGGGTTGATCCACGTCAAGTTATGAGAACACGGACGGCATGGCGACGAACCCTTTGCGGAAAAACCCTGTGATAATCTCGAATACGATCGGCAAAAGACGGTTTTTCTGGAGACATGTCTTGAAGACCGAGGCATAAAATCAGCGATTTGTTAAGTTTTCGGTCCTGCGATTTGTTCAATTCGCAAAGAACAGGAATGACGATGTGACGCCGTTTCTGCGCGCTCTCGACCGTCTGATGGGCCTCTTCGTTGCCGCTGCAAAGTGGCTCGCCTTGCCGTTGATCGTCCTGTTGTTCCTGCAATGGCCGCTGCGCGAATTGTTTCACGGTTACTCGCGGGAGGCCAACGATCTGGGACAGGTGGCTTTTGCGCTCTTCGTTGCAGTTAGCGTAACGGCGGCGACGCGCGCGGGCACCCATCTGGCGGCCGATCTGATCGCGCGGCGGTACTCCCCACGCACGCGGCGTCGTCTCGATCGGATCGGCAATGCCGTCGGTCTTCTTCCCTGGGCATTGTTTATCCTGATTTCAGCCAGGACCACCGTGCTTTCCAGCGTCCATGATCTGGAGTCGTTTCAGGATAGCGGAAATCCCGGCTATTTCCTGGTGAAGCTTGCCGTTTGGCTCATGGCCATCCTGGTCGTTTGTCAGTCGCTCGTCGAAATCTTTCGTTCTGTCGCGGCGGACGACAAATGATGGAGTGGATGGGACTGGCGCTCCTGGTGCTGGTGGGTGTCGGGATCATCGCCACCGGCCTGCCAGCCGCGGTCGTCCTTATCTCCGTTGCTGCGCTTGGAGCTATCGTCGGGGTCGCGGCTGGCGTAATCGACATTGCGACGCTGTGGGCGCTGCCGACCCGATTGATCAATCTTCTGGAAAACGATCTCCTGCAGGCGTTGCCGCTCTATGTGACGATGGGTCTGTTGCTCGACCGGCTACCCGTTGCGGACGCGCTCTATCGGGCCAGCAATGCGCTGCTGCCGCGCAAGCCATCTGCTCCGCTGGTCTCGGGCATGATGCTGGGCGCATTGCTTGGGCCGATGAATGGCTCCGTCGGCGCCAGCGTGCTCGGCCTCTCGCGCGTCGTCTCGCCGCGTCTTGCCGCGGAGGGCATTCCCGCACCCAGCCGGCACGCGATCATCGCCGTCGCCAGCACGCTGGGTGTGCTGGTTCCGCCTTCGCTGGTTCTCATACTCCTGAGCGACGCCATGTTGTCGGCCCACACCATCGCGGTGACCGCTACGGGAAGAAGCGACCGCGTCGTCAATACCCAGGATATTTTTCATGCGGCGCTCGCGCCCGGCGCGATTTTTCTCGCTCTCTGCCTGGCGCTGTCCTGGATCGTCGGTCGAACCGCGGGAAAATTGCCGGCGCGTGAGCGTCTTACCATGGGGCAGGCACTGCTTGCCGGCACCGCGCTCGTTTCGTTGATCATCCTGTTGGGCGGGGTGGCGCTTGGATTTTTCTATGCGGTCGAGGCCGCCGCGATGGGCGCCTTTGCGCTTCTGGTGTCGGGCCTTGTTACGGGACGCCTGCACGGCGTGGTGCTGAACAAACTGTTGAGTGATGCGATCGCGCTCACCGGCGCATTGTTTTCCCTGTTGCTGGCCGCAACGACCTTCACGATGATCTTGAGACTGCTCGGGACAGCGGAACTTGTCGGCAGGATGGTTGCATCAATTCCAGGCGGCGACATCGCCGCGGTCGCCGTCGTCCTTGGCGTGCTCGGCATCAGTGCCTTTGTGCTCGATGCCTTCGAGATCATCTTTGTCATCGTGCCGATTGTGATCCCGCCCTTGCTGATCCGCGTTGCCGACGCGCGCTGGGTCTCGGTGCTGGTGCTATTGACGCTGCAGTCGAGCTTTTTGCTGCCGCCCTTCGGTTACGCGCTGATGATGGTGCGCGGCGTCCTGAGAGAGACGGTCGCATTTCGAGCCTTCGTGCGGGCTTTGGCGCCCTTTCTTGCAGCGCAATGGCTGCTGCTGCTCCTGGTGCTGTTCTTTCCGCAATTGACGCACCTTGCGAAGTCTGCTGACGACAGCTCGCGGCTTTCCCCGGCGCCGCTGTCGGATGACGAATTCAACAGGCGCCTCAACGAGATGATAAAATTGCCGGAGCCGGATTCCCGTGAGGACTTCAACCGCCGTTGAATGACGCAGCGCGTTTGCTTCTATCTCGGCGCGGCGTCGCGCCCGACGCCGCCGGCCAATTCCTCGCGCTTGACCTCGGGGAACAGCCACATCGCAAAGATCATGAAGAGACCAAGACAGGCCACGACATATTGGATGCGATCGTGTCCGAGCAGGTGCTGATAATAGGCTGCAATGGCCGCCACCAGAATCGTAACGAGTGAAAGGCCGAGTTTGATCTTGACGGGCATCGCCGCGTCCTCCTTTTTGGAAATCCAGAGCATGCCGAAAAAGTGGAACCGGTTTTTCGAAAAGATCATGCTCAAACAAGAGTTGCGATCATGTTCGGCCAGGCCGGGCTCGCGATCTTCGCCAACGCCGCGAGCGCCAGTAGCTGAATGCCGATCAGCACGACCAGTCCTTTGCTGCCGTCGCGAAACGAGGAAGGCCAGACTTCAAAAAGCGCCGGCGCAAAGAGCACGACAAGTCCGGCTACCACGACCAGCGTGGTCCATCTGAGTTCGGAGTAGCCGAAAAACGCCGTCGCCAGCGACAGCACCGCCAGTAGCGCCGCATTGCCGGTCACCAGCAACAGCCCCGCATTCGATTTCAGGGACTGGGGACGCGCGCGGAGCGGGAACATGCCGGCGACGACGAGGAAGGAGAGGGTACACACCGTCGCAAACGCCGCAAACCAGAGCAATGAAATCCAATGCGGCTCGATCGCATCCATCTCTGTTCGACCTGCGCTTGATCCACCTATTCGGCCGGAGTGGCAAAGCCTGATGCCTGTCCGACCATGTCCGGCTTCGGCGTGCGTGACGTCTTGCGCATGTTGGTCTTGACGAAGCGCGTGTCGTAGCCGTTGAGGAGATGGCCGATCAGCCCGCGATCGAGATCGGAGGTGCCGAACAGCCAGTCCATGATCGGGAACGTCAGGTTCATGTTGCGCTCCATCATGATCGACTGATCGTGATGGGCGGTGTGATGCCGCCGGATCGTGTTTACGAACGGCATGGTCCTCACGAACCAGCTTTCATCGACGTGGCAGCAGAAGTGCATGAACTCGTAAATCAGATACATCGATGTCGTGGTCGAGATCAAAAGCCAGCCGACATTGGGCGAGACCAGCCAACCGAGGATGAGCGCCGGCGGGATCGACATCATCGTGAAAGTCACCAGCGCATAGGGCGGGAAGAACGTCACGCGCCAGTCGTGATGGTCGGCAAAACGCATCTCCTTCTCGGTGAAGAACTGGTGGTGCATCAGCGTGTGCCGGTTGTAGATCGCGCGGAATGCCCTCACCTGCGAGGGGCGGTGCATCACGAAGCGGTGGATCCACCACTCGAAGAAATTCGAAAAAAGGAATGTCACCGGAACGATCGCAAGCTCCCACCAGCGCAAGTTCTCGATATTGGCGAGGTAGACGTAGAGCGCCGTGAAGCCGATCACATAGATGACGAAGACATGGAGCCAGCCGTTGTACCAGCCGGCAACGCGGTGGCGATAGGTCGCCCGGTAATTCCGCTGCCGTTCCGTCATCGGGCTCGATGAGAGTTCCATTCGCGTGGTCTCCGGGAGGTCGTGGATTGGTTCGTAATATATCACCAATGTATTAGACGGCAAAGCGGTTTGGGCGCCCCTGAAGCCCGAAAAAACCCTTGAAGCGATGTTACTGACATACTTATGGTATGCCAACGACAGAGCGCGGCAAATGCGCGTCATTACGGGAGGTACCCATGCAGCTCAGGCGTCGCGATTTCTCTGTTCTTGCCGGCAGCGCGGTCCTCGCAGCCGCCATGCCGCGCATGTCTTCGCCCGCTCTGGCGCAGGAAAAGCCGCTGCGGTTGGGAATTATTGCGCCGCGATCGGGCGTGGCGGGAACTGCGGGTGAATGTGGCATCCGGGCTGTCCAATGGGCAGCGGAGCGCATGAACAAGGACGGCGGCATCGCCGGCCGCAAGATCGAACTGGTGTTCGAAGAGGAGACCAATCCGAAAGATACCATCGAGCGCTTCCGCCGCCTGATCCTGCAGGAGAAGGTCGAGGCCGTGCACGGGCTGATCTCGACCGGCGTCAGTCTCGGCGTGGCGCCGGTTGCGGAGGAGGAGCAGGCGCTCCTTGTGATGTGGGATGGCACGACGCAGGACGGCGTCAAGGAGACCATGGAAAAACCGCGCTACGTGTTTCGCTCGACGGACAACGAATGCGAGGCGGTGATGGGATCGCTGCTGGCGATCAAGTATTTCAAGGGAAAATTCAAGCGCGTGGCCGGGATCAATCCGGATTATTCCTACGGCCGCAACAATTGGGAGGCGTTCCGTCAGATTCTCTCCCGCTACGGGATCGAAGCGGAATTCGTGGCCGAGCAATGGCCGAAGGTCGGCACCATGGATTTGACTTCCCACGTCGCGGCCCTCAATGCGGCCAAGCCGGATCTCATTTTCTCGTCGATGCTGTTTGCCGATCTGCCGGTTTTCATGAAGCAGGGGCATGCGGCGGGACTGTTCGAAAGCACCAGGCTGGTACTGCCGGCGGCCGGATGGCAGATCAACCAGCTCAAGAAGGAGTTCATGCCGGAAGGCGTGATCTTCGGCCATAACACGCTCTATTTCGACCATCCGCAGGCCTCGCCGCTGCAACGGGCGTTCGTGGATGATTACAAGGACCGCTACAAGGAAGTGCCGCATTGGGAGGCGGACAGGGCGTATTTTGCGCTTGCCACCTACAAGGCCGGCGTAGAGGCCGCGCAAAAGGCCGCGGGCAAATGGCCGAGCGCGGAGCAGGTCGCCGAGGCGATGCCGGGTCTGGAAGTCGAAAGCCTCGGCGGCAAGGGCCGCTTCCGCAAGGACAAGATCGCGGAGCAGGTGTTCTATCAGGGACTGTCCACCAACAAGAACAATTATGATTTCCCGACACTCGCCACGATCGACACGTTCGAGGCCCGGCAGCTGCAGAAGCCGCCGGGGGCGGATTTCTGGGAGTGGATCAAGACCGCGAAAATGCCGGTATGAGAGATGACTGAGCTGGTGGATGTGATCCTCGGCGGGACATTCCACGCGGCTGTGCTCTTTCTTGTCGCAGCCGGGCTGCAGCTCGTGTTCGGCGTCCAGAAGATTGTCAATCTGGCTTGCGGATCGTTCTACGCGCTCGGCGCGTATTTCGGCATTACCGCGGTCGGTCTCGCCCTGAAGCTCGGCATGCCGCCGGCTTTGTTCTTTCCGCTTCTGATCGTTGCGGGGCTTGCCATCGGGCTGGTCGGTTTGCCCATCGAGCGCGTCCTGCGCACGGTCTATCGCCGCGACGAGAGTTATCAGCTGCTGATCACTTTCGGCTTCCTTCTGATGTTTCAGGACGTGTTCCGCTATCTGTGGGGCGCAACGCCGCGGACGATGGACAATGTCTATCTCGCCTACGGCACGGCCCACTTCTTCGGAGTGCGGGTTCCGACCTACAACCTGCTGGTCATTGTTGCGAGCCTGGCCATCGCCGCCGTGCTGGGTCTTTTCCTTGAGCGGACCAAAATCGGCCGGATCGTGCGCGCCACCGCCGAAAACCGTGACATGGCCGAAGGCCTTGGCGTCAACGCGCCGAGGATCTTCGCGCTCGTCTTTACCCTCGGCTGCATGCTCGGCACGGTGGGCGGGGCGCTGGTGGTGCCCTCGGGTGCTGCCTCGCTCGACATGGCGGTCGAACTGGTGGTGGAATCCTTTGCCGTCGTTGTCATCGGCGGTCTCGGCAGCATGCGCGGCGCGCTGGTTGGCGCGCTCATTGTCGGGCTGATGCGGGCATGGGCCATTTCGCAGCTGCCGGAGCTGGAGATGTTGTCGGTATATCTGGTCGTCGTCGCCGTGCTCATTCTCCGCCCGGCAGGTCTGTTCGGAAAGGCGACCGCGTGAGTCAATCGTCAATCGATGTGGTCTCTCCCGTGAGCGTACCAAGATCCATACGTATCGACGGGTTGCGCGTTCTGCTCGCGTTGATCGCCATCATGGCGCTGCTGCCGCTGGTCGCCTCGCCTTATATGCGCCTGTTGATGCTGCCGTTCGTGGGCTATGCCATCGCGCTCCTTGGATTCAATCTGCTGTTCGGTACCACCGGGCTTCTGTCCTTCGGCCACGCGCTCTTCCTTGGCCTGGGCGCCTATACTGCCGCGGTACTGACTTCGAAATTCGGAATCCTGAGCTTCGAGGCGATCCTGGCCGCGGCGGCGTTGATCTCGGCCCTGGTTTCGCTCGTGATCGGTAGCTTGTGCGTTCGCTACACCAAGATCTTTTTCGGCATGCTCACACTTGCCTTTGGCATGCTGTTCCACTCGTTCCTTTTCAAATTCTACTCCGTCACTGGAGGCGACCAGGGAATGCGGGTCCTTCGGCCGCTCCTCCTTGGCATGGAATGGCGCGGCGGCAAGACCGCCTTTCTCACCGGTCCGTTTTATTACTATGCGCTTGCCTTGTTCGCGCTGCTCGGGCTCGCGATGTGGCGCATCACCCTATCGCCATTCGGGTTGCATCTGCGCGCGATACGAGAGAACGCCGGCAAGGCCGCCTATGTCGGGGTCGAGATTTTCCGGATGCGGCTGGCCGCCTTCGTGATCTCGGCCGTCTATGGCGGAATCGGCGGAACGATCCTCGCCGTGACCACGGGACTGGCCGATCCGGAACTTGCTTATTGGACCCATTCCGGCAATCTGGTGTTCATGGCGGTGCTCGGCGGCAGCGGGACTTTCGCGGGCCCCGCAATTGGCGCATTGGTCTTCGTCGTGCTGCAAGACTTTGTCATGGCCGTCACGCAATACTGGCGCTTTGTGATGGGTGGCGTACTGGTGTGCCTGGTGATCTTCATGCCGCAGGGCCTCGCCGGTACGATCGAACTTCTCTTCTCTCGCCGCAATCGGGACGGATGAGATGCAGCCGCAAACTGCCGCAGCCCTCGATCCAGTGCCTCTGTTCGAGACCGTCAACGTCTCCAAGGCGTTCGGCGTGTTCAAGGCGCTCAGCGACATCTCGTTCTCCGTCGGCGATGGCGAGTTCGTCTCGATCGTCGGACCGAATGGTGCCGGCAAGACGACGCTCGTCAATGTCGTGACGGGCCTGTTGCGGCCGACAGCGGGAGAAGTGCGGTTTCTCGGCCGCGACATCGCCGGCATCGGCCCGGTCGAACTCGCACGGCGCGGCATGTCGCGAGCATTCCAGCTCGTGAATATCTTTCCCGCGCTCACCGTCCGCGAAACGCTGGCGGTAGCGATCGCGTCTCGGCTGCGTCGCCTGTCCAATCCGTTCCGCTCGCTCGAGCGGGATCACGTCTTGCAGGCAGATGCCGAGCGCGTGGCCGAAGTTCTCGGCCTGTGGTCAAAGCTCGACAAGGTCGCCTCCACCCTTTCGCAGGGCGAGAAGAAGCTGCTCGATATCGCCAGCGCCTTTGCTCTCAATCCGACCGTCATTCTTCTGGACGAGCCGACCAGCGGCGTGTCGACGGGTGACAAGCACGCGATCATGGAGGTTCTGGTCGCGGCGGCGAAAGCAGCCGGCGTTCGCGCCATTGTGCAGGTCGAGCATGACATGGATCTCGTCGAGCGGTACTCGCATCGAATCGTCGCCCTGCAGTCGGGCTCGCTTCTTGCCGACATGGCGCCCGAAGCATTTTTCGCCGATCCGGCGATGATCGCGGCGGTGGTGGGCACGCGTCCGAGACTTTGAGGGGACTTGAAGGCAGATGCGATGCTGAGTTTGACGGACCTGAAAGTGGATATCGAGGGCAGCCGCATCCTCAACGGCATCAGCCTGTCGGTCGCTGCGGGCGAACTCGTTTGTCTGATCGGGCGCAACGGCGCCGGCAAGACGACGACGTTCCGCACGATCATGGGTTATCGCCGTCCGCGGTCCGGCGGCATCACCTTTGACGGCGCGGAGCTGACGAAAAAGCCGACCTGGCAGATCGCGCAGAGCGGCATCGGCTTTTCGCCGGAAGAATCGGAGGTGTACGCGGATCTGACGGTCGCCGAGAATATCGAGCTGTCGACATGGACCCGGCCGACGGGTCGTACCGCCGAGGCGCGGATTAACGAAGCCTACGCCGTATTCCCGAAGCTGCGGCAATATCTGGCCCGCGGCGGCGCACAGCTTTCGGGCGGCGAGCGCAAGATGGTGTCGATCGCGCGCGCCTTGACGCTCGATCCGAAATTGCTGCTTCTCGACGAACCCTTCGAGGGCCTCTCGCCCGCGATCATCCCGTCGATCGCGGAAGGTGTCGCTTCGATCCGCGCGATGGGAAAAGGCGTGCTGATGGCCGAATCCAATGTGCATCATATTCCCGACTACGCCGATCGCATCTACGTGCTGGAGCGCGGCGAGGTGATGTTTTCAGGCACGCTTCCCGAAGCTTATCGCAACCGCGACGTCATGCGGGTGATCGCGGGCAAGATCGAAACCGTTTCCTGACCGTCGAGCACCATGGTCCAAACACAGGAGGACGACATGAAGATTTACGCAGGCGACCGGACCATTGACGGCGTCAAGGTCACAATGGATGGAGCCCCGCTCGATCCCTGCCTGAACGTCGTGGAGTTCACCAAGAATGGTTTCGAATGGAGCTATGAGGGACCGGAGCCCCGTCAGCTCGCGCTCGCGCTGCTTGTCGATCATCTCGGCGACAGCGCCGCTGCGAAAACCATGGTCGAGCCGTTCATGCGGGCCGTCGTCGCGAATTTCGGAAACGAATGGGAAATGACGTCGGCCGATATCGAGTCTGCACTGGCCGCGCTTTCCGGCAAGCGGGTTGCATGATGACGCTCAGCTACCGCGCGGCCGTTCTGCATGCGCCGCACACGCCCATGTCGATCGAGACCGTGACTGCGGCCGCGTTGAAGCCGACCGATGTGCTGGTTCGCATCCGCGCGGCCGGTCTTTGCCATACCGATCTCGAGGTGATCGAGGGCTCGCTGCGTTATCCCTTGCCGATCGTGCTCGGACATGAGGCCGCGGGCGTCGTCGAACAGGTCGGCGCTGCTGCGCGCGGAGTGAAGCCCGGCGACCATGTGGTGTTGTCCTGGAATCCCCATTGCGGGCATTGTTTCTACTGCGACCGCGATGCTCCTATCCTGTGCGAGCAATATCTGGGCGAGGGACCGAAAGCGTTGCCATTCGATGGTGGGAGCAGAGCGACGCTCTCGGACGGCCGGATGCTTCGGCAATTGATGTTTCTGGGGTCCTTCGGCGAATATTGCATCGTGGCCGACCAGCAGGCGATCCCGGTCCCGAAGGAGATTCCGTTCGATCGCGCCTGTCTGATCGGCTGTGGGGTAATGACCGGTGTCGGCGCCGCGCTCAACCTGGGTGCCATCTCGCATGGCGATGCCGTGATGGTGATCGGGTGCGGGGCGGTCGGTCTTTCAGCGGTACAGGGCGCACGGCTTGCCGGTGCAGGTGCAATCATTGCGGTAGACCTCGATCCGGCCAAGCTCGACCTCGCAAGGCGTCTTGGCGCCACGGCGAGCGTGAACGCCTCGCATGAGGACGTGGTCACAACGGGAATGCGGGCGACGGCTGGCAGGGGCGTCGACGTCGTCATCGAGGCGGCCGGCAGCGCCGCGGCCTTCCGCGTCACTACCGAAGCCGTGCGGCCCGGCGGGCAGGTGATCTGGCTCGGCAAGATCGACGTCAACAAGGACGTATCGTTCCGCTGGGGCTCATTGATGCAGGAAAAACGCATCCGCCGTGCCAGTTACGGCAATGCGCGGCCACGTCGCGATTTTCCGTGGCTTTCACGAGCCTATCTCGATGGCTCCCTGAAACTGGATGAAATGATCTCCCGTCGCATCAGGCTTGAGGAGATCAACGAAGGCTTCACCGCGTTGAAGCGCGGCGAAACCATTCGCAGCGTGGTCATGTTCGACTGAAGCGGTTTCAGGTGTCGAGCGTCTTGCGCGCGAAATCCTCGATATAATCGATCAGCCGGTCGGAGGCGGTGGCGGCGGCCTTCGCCTTCTTCTGTGCGACAGCCTCGGCGACCGCGGCGTGAAGCTTGGCGGCCAACGGCAGATCCGCCACTTGCTGATAGTGCTGATACCAGAACCGACGCGACAGCGCGTTCATCAAGCCCATCGACCGCCGGGCAAACTCGTTTCGGGCGGCCGTCGCGATCAGGATGTTGAAGCGCTGATCGAGCCGCATGAAAGCGATGTCGTCGGATTTTGCAGCGGCTGCGAGCATCGCTTGCGCCACTTCCGAGAACTCGCGCCGTTCTTCCGGCGTTGCCCGGTCGGCGGCGAGGCCCGCCATCAGACGCTCGAGCTCCCGGCGCACCTCGAGCAACCGCAACTGCAGCCTCAAATTGATTTCCGAGACCATGATGCCGCGGCGAGGCATGATCACCACCAGCCCATCTCGGGCCAGCCGCTGCAACGCCTCGCGAATGGGTGTGCGGCCGATCTTGAGCCGGGAAGCCAGCGCCTGTTCCGACAATACGGTTCCGGGCGACAGTCGCAGCGTTACGATCTGTTCTTCGAGCTCGCGATAGGCGCGATCCGTCAGCGTGCCGTCTTTTTCGCCGGTTCCGGACCGGCGCCTGGCTGGTTTTTTCGCTTTCAAACCGTTCTCCGGAACGCGCCAGGCGTGAAAAACCGCAAATGGCGCTCGATCATCCCAAACGTATATTGGACATATATCACAACGCAACTCCGGGCAGGCATCGGCCACGCCGCGCCCGTACAGGTCGGTGAGAGGCATTGGCAGCACCTGTCGGCCGTTAGGATCTCGTAAGACCGGCCGCCACCAGGCGATTGAGGCGATTGGCGAAGGCGGCCGGATCCTCCGGCAGTTCACCGTCGAGGATCTGCGCCTGCTCGAAGAGGAGGAAAGACAGATCCGCGGCAGCCTCGCCGGCTTTCGGGAGGCCGGCCACCAGGGGATGGCGGAGGTTGATTTCGAGTATCGGCTTGGTGCCGACACCGCGATTTGCCCGCGCCAGCAAGCGTTCAAGCTCGCGGTCGGGGCCGTGACTTCCGGCGACGAGACACGACGCGCTGGCGGTCAGCCGCTGCGACGCGCGCACGTCGGATACGCGATCGCCGAGGTGTGACTTGATCACCGCGATAACCATCGCTTCGTCGGCATCGGCCCCTGTCTCTTCCCTGTTCTGCTCCAGCAGCGGTATCAGGCCGAAGTCGATGTCACCCTGGCTCAGCGACTTCAGCGGCTTGCCTTCAAAATCGAGCCGCGCCGAAGTCCAGAATGCGTCGACGGGTTCGGTCAGAAGCAGGACCTCGATGCCGCGCGCGGCCGCCGATTCAAGCTTCGGATTGGATTTCAATCGCTCGATGCTGTCGCCGACGAGAAAGTAGATTTCGGTCTGGTTGGGCTTCAGTTCGGCGACATACTGCTTGAGCGTGCGGTTTTCGCCTGATGTTGTGGTGAACCTCGATAGCGCCAGAATCTTTTCGCGCCGCTCAAAATCCTCATAGAGGCCCTCCTTGATCACGGAGCCGAAGGAATTCCAGACCTTGGCGAAATTCTCGGGCTCCTTTTCGGACAGCGCTTCCAGTTCGCCGATCACGCGCCCGGTCACGGCCTTTCGGATCTGCGCCAGCTGCGGATTGTTCTGCAGCATCTCGCGCGAGATATTGAGCGGCAGGTCTTCGCTGTCGATGACGCCGCGGATGAAGCGAAGCCAGGCCGGCAGCAGATCGGCATCGTCGGTAATGAACACGCGCCGCACATAGAGCTTCACCTTGCCCTTGCGGGTTGGATCGAAGAGGTCGAACGGCTGGGTGGAAGGTGCAAACAACAGAACTGCGTAGGAGTAGCGTCCCTCGGCACGATAATGCAGCGTCATTGCCGGCTCGTCGAAAGCACCTGCGATCGACTTGTAGGCCTGCGTGTAGTCTTCGGGCTTGAGCTCGGATTTGGGCCTTTGCCAGAGCGCGCTCGCCGAATTGATCTGTCGGGCCTCGCCCTCTTCGGGCACAAGTTCGATCGGGAACTGGATATTGTCGGAGTAGGAACGGACGATGCGCTCGATCTCGAACGGCTCGAGATATTTTGCCGCTTCCGCTTTCAGATGCAGGACGATGTTTGTTCCCCGCGAGGGCGCTCCGTCGCTGCCGGCAGGGGCGATCTCGAATCCGGAGCCGCCCGAGGACGACCAGGTCCAGACATCCTGGGCGCCGGCTCTGCGGCTTGTGACGACGATGCGCTCGGCGACCATGAATGCGGAATAAAAGCCGACGCCGAACTGCCCGATCAGGCCGGCGCCGTCCTTGGCTTCCTTCAGGCGCTCAAGAAAGGACCTTGTGCCGGAACGGGCGATGGTGCCGAGATTGTCGATCAGCTCCTGCCGGTCCATGCCGATTCCGTTGTCGGCGATCGTCAGTGTGTTGTTCTTCTTGTCGGGAATGATGCGGATTTTCGGCGGCTCGCCGTCGTCCATCAGCGATGGATTGGCGATCGACTCATAGCGCAGCTTGTCGCAGGCGTCGGACGCGTTCGAAATCAGTTCGCGCAGGAAAATGTCGGTTTCCGAATAGACCGAATGCACCATGAGGTGCAGGAGTTCGGAAACCTCGGCCTGAAACGGCTGGGTCTCGGCGGAGGGTTCGACAGTCGTCATCTTCTGTGCTCGTGGAATTCAGGGGAATCCCGATATAGCGAGCCGGGGTCCAAGATCAAGCTTGTGCGATGGCTCTCCAACCATCGCAAACCTCAAGCCGGCGGCGTCTCGCCACGCTGATCCGCGCTCCGTTCGCTCAAGGCCCGGATCAGGGACTTCTTGATGCCCAAGACGTGCTCGCGCATCAACATCTCGGCACGCCAGGGTTCTTGCGCGACAATTGCCTCATAGATCCGGTGATGATCGTCGTGTCGGCGGCGGACGTCGTGATATTCGAACGCCACGATGTTACGGCTCGACGACATCGGAACGTGATGGCAGATGCGGATCATTTCGCCGAGCATGCGATTGCGCGCGGCGGCGAGCAGGGCGTCGTGGAAATCGCCGTTGATGCCGCGGTAGATCGTCAAATCGCCCGCCTCGAAGGATCCGCGTTCCAGCAGCCTGTCGCCGGCGGCAAGGCTGCGCTCGATGGTTTGCTTTTCTTCCGGGCGCAGACCGCGCTCGGCTGCAAAGCGCGCCGCGACCCCTTCCAGCGACGCGCGGATATCATAGGCATCGACGATCGCGGGAAGCGGAAATTCGCGCACGGTGAAGCCGCGGTTCGGCGCGTAATCGAGCAATCCCTCTCCCGCGAGCGCCTGAAGCGCGGCGCGCACCGGGGTGCGTGACACGGCCAGGGTCTTGCTCAGCTGGACTTCGTTGAGCCGTTCGCCGGCTTTGACCGCGCCGCCCAGAA
Organism: uncultured Alphaproteobacteria bacterium; assembly: GCA_963820275.1. GTDB lineage: Bacteria > Pseudomonadota > Alphaproteobacteria > Rhizobiales > Xanthobacteraceae > Bradyrhizobium. Next base: position 140,925 of record CAWFZL010000029.1, on the reverse strand, counting down.
TGGCTTCCCGGATGAGGTCCATGACCGACAACGCGCGGTTGGCGGCACGCGCGCCGCCCGCAGGCTCCAGGACCATCCGCTCAGTCTGATCCGTCATGATGAGCACGTCCGCCTCCCTCCATAAAGTGAATACACTTATCTCGGCCGCAACGCTAGCTCCGGCGCGCTGTCAGCGCAAACCGATCATTTGACGCGCCAAAAAAACAGACAGGCCGCAAAAATCTTGAGCACGCATATAAAGTGTATGTAATTTCTGTTGACTTATCCACCCGTTCGGCGAACCATGCAGCGCTCAAATTTATCAGGGTGGCGTGCGTTCATGGCGCAAGAGAATGTCGGCATCAGCGAAAACGCCATTGAACTGATCACCGCCGATCGCGGCCCGCATTATGAGCCCTTCGGCTGGCACCATTGGCCCGAGCATCCCTGGCTTTCCTATCAGTTCCGCCGAGGCCTCGGCGAGACGCAGGAAGGGGGCGGCAGCGTCAGCGAGGTGATGCAGGCCGGCTCGCGGATGATCCCGGGGGATCTCGAAAGCTGGCACGCCGAATGGATGCGGATCGCCGAGCGCAACTGGAAACGCGGGCTTGCCGAAGAAACGTCAGGCCATATCCGAACCGCGATGAACTGCTTCCTGCGCGCGGCGGATTATTACCGGCAAGCCGAATTTCATCTAGAGCCCGACGACCCCAGACGGTTGCCGACCTTCGAGAAGATGGAGGCGTGTTCGCACAAGTTCATCTCCTGTCTCAACCCGCCGGGCCAAGTGGTTGAGATTCCCTATGAGCCGGGGAAACCAATTTGCGGCTATTTCATTCGTGCGCCGTTCCCCGGCGACAGGCTGCCCGTGCTGATCTGCATGGGCGGGCTTGATTCCATCAAGGACGAGATGTGGTTCATGCAGGCGCATGCCTGTCTGCAGCGAGGCATTTCGGTGTTGATGATCGACGGACCCGGGCAGGGCGGCACCTTGCGGCGGCACAAGGTCGTCACCCGCCATGACAGCGAGGTGCCGATCGGCAAGTGTATCGACTGGCTTGAGAAGCGCCCCGACGTCGATGCCAGGCGGATCGCGGTGTGCGGCTCGAGCCTTGGCGGCTATTATGCGGCGCGCGCCGGTTGCTACGAGCCGCGGCTGGCGGCGGCGATCTCGCATGGCGCGATCTGGTCGGTGCATGACATGTGGGGCAACAAGGGTGACGATTTTGGCCTGGCGATGCATATTCGCTGGGTGTTCGGCGCAAGATCGATGCGCGAGGCGCATGAACTGATCAAGCCGTTTACGCTTGAGGGCCATCTCGAGAACATGCGTTGCCCATATCTCGTGCTGCATGGCGGCCACGACGTGCTGACGGTGACTGCGGCAAGAAAAACCTATGACTACGCGAAGGCGCACGGGGTCGATGCGACGCTGCGCGTGCTCGATCCGGAGGAGACCGGTGCCGAGCATTGCCAGCACGACAATCCGACGATCGGCCAGGAGGTGCTGTCCGACTGGCTCGCCGATCGCTTCGGCATCGACCAGCGAGCGCTACTGAAGACTTCCATCAATCCGCTGATATGAGGCGCGCCATGAATCTCGGTGTCGATCGTCCCAAGGCCGCCGTCGTGGCGATTGACCTGCATCGCGGTCATCTGGACATGGCGGTGGCCACCATGCCGACCACGCCCGACGTCGCCGCGCGCGTCATCGCGGCCAACAAGCGGCTGTTCGACTGGTGCCGCGGCGTCGGCATTCCGGTGATCCATCTGGTGACTTCGTATCGCGACGTCGAGGAGATCCGCGCCAATCCGTTCTGGCGGACGCGAGCCGAGGATCCGACCGCGACGCGCAAGAACGTCATGCGGCACAATATCATCGGCGGTCCAGGCTGCACGGTGATGCCGCAGTTGCTTGATCCTCGCGATTTTGTCGTGAACACCAAGAAACGTTACGATTGTTTTGTCGGGACCGATCTCGACTTTCTTCTGCGCTCGCATGGCATCAATACCCTCTTGATTACCGGCGTGAACACCAATTCCTGCGTGCTCGCCACCACCACGGCCGCCAATGTCCGCGATTACGCGGTGATCGTCGTCGAGGACTGCGTCGACAGCATGGACGGCGGTGAATTGCATGCGGCGGGCCTCGCCTGCATCCGCACGGCGTTCGGCTTTGTGATGAATACGGATTCGGTGATGGAACTGGAAAGCCTGCCCAGTGGTCCGATTCTAACAATCGCATCCCCTCTCAGCGGACACTTTGGCGAATGTTAGAATCAAAAGGACCACTAGCAAATATATGTTTCTAGTGGAGTTTTCGGATTTGACATTCGCTTTGCGAATTCGTGGCCTGATGGGGAGCGAATGTCAAATCCACTCCACTAGCGCCGCATGATCATTCTTTCTGCTCAACGCTGCTCTGGAGAGTACCTGACATGACTGGCTCCGGTCCCATGACCCCGCGCGAACGCTCCGATTATTCCGCCATTGTCGATCGTCCCCGGCTGAAGTTGCCGGGCGCTGCCCGCATGGTCGTATGGACCATCGTCAATCTGGAAGTCTGGGATATTTCAAAGCAAATGGCGCGCCAGGTGATACCAGCGCCCACCGGCGTTCCGCTGTTGCCGGACGTGCCGAACTGGAGCTGGCACGAATACGGCATGCGGGTCGGCGTGTGGCGGTTCTTCGATCTCTACAAGAAACTCGGGATAGCACCGACGCTTTCGATCAATGCGCGCGTCTGCGAGGACTATCCGCGTGTCGCGCAACAGGCCAAGGATGCCGGTTGGGAGTTCATGGGCCATGCCTACGAACAGGGGCCGATACATAAAGAGACCGACCAGAAGGCAATGATCGAGCGCTCGATGAAGGTGATCGAGAACTTCACCGGCAAGCGGCCGGTCGGATGGCTCGGACCCGGCCTGACGCAAACTCTGGAGACGCCGGAATTTCTTGCCGAGGCCGGCGTCAAATATATCGGCGACTGGGTCTATGATGACGAGCCGACCGTGATCCGCACCGCCAAGGGGCCGCTGGTGACACTGCCCTATACCGTGGAGCTGAACGACATTCCGATGATGCTGGTGCAGCACCATGAAAGCGATCATCTACTCAGGCGCACCATCGATGCCTTCGACCGGCTCTATGCCGAGAGCAAGGATCGGCCGAAGATCATGTCGATCGCGATCCATCCCTATATTTCCGGCCAGCCGTTCCGGATCAAATATCTCGAACAAATCTATGATTATGTGAACAAGCACGAGGGAGTTGTGCACTGGAATGGCGAGCAGATTCTCGGCTGGTACCAGGGCCAGACGGCATGAGCGGGCAGGCAGCGCTCCCGATCGTTGCTCCGACCGTGTTGCCTGTCGCGGGCGGCGGATCGTTTCCCGTTCGTCGGATCTATTGCGTGGGGCGCAATTACCTCGATCATATCAGGGAAATGAAGGAAGCCGACGAGCGGGACCCGCCATTCTTCTTTCAGAAACCCCGCGATGCCGTGGTGGCGGACGGTGCCCGCGTGCCGTATCCGCCATTCACCTTGGATTTCCAGTTCGAGGTCGAGCTGGTCGCTGCGATCGGTCGCGGCGGCCGCAATATCGCGGTTACTGAAGCGAACAGTCACATCTGGGGATATGCCGTCGGCATCGACTTCACGCGGCGCGACCGGCAGCGCGAAGCGCGCGATATGAAGCTGCCATGGGAAGCCGGCAAGAGTTTTGATGCGTCCGCGCCCTGCGGGCCGATCGCGCAGGTTTCCGATAGCTCTCGTTTCGCGCATTGTACCATCACTCTTTCGGTCAATGGCGTCGAGCGCCAGCACGGCGATACCGGTCAGATGATCTGGAGCGTGCCGGAAGTAATCGCGCAATTGTCCAGACAAGTCGCGCTCGAGGCGGGCGATTTGATTTACACCGGCACACCCTCCGGTGTTGGTCCTGTCGTGCCCGGCGATGTAATCACGGCCCATATCGATGGATTGCCGCCGCTCACCATTGCCATCACGGAAGCTGAGAAGTGACCATGCAGCCACTCGAACGCATCAGTTATTCGCCGATCACGCAGCGTCCGGCGCTGAAGCTTCCCGGCGGCGCGCGCATGGCGGTATGGGTGATCGTCAACGTCGAGGAGTGGGACGCCAACCTTCCGATGCCGCGCACCGTGCTCACGCCGCCGGCCGGCGGTTCGCCCTCGCCGGACATCCCGAACTGGGCCTGGCATGAATATGGCAACCGCGTCGGCTTCTGGCGCCTGCTCAAGGTGTTCGACGAGTTCAAGATTCCCGGCGTTCTCGCCATCAATGGCTCGGCGCTTGCTGCGTATCCCGCGATCGTCGATGCCGCCAAGGCGCGCGACTGGGAATTCATGGGACACGGCTTTACCCAGCGCAACATGCAGAAGGTGGAGAACGAGCGCCAGGACATCCGCAAGACCGCCGACGTGATCGCGGCTGCGACGGGAAAACGTCCCCGCGGCTGGCTTGGGCCCGGCCTCACCGAGACCTGGGAGACGCCGGACCTCCTGAAACTCGAAGGCTATGAATATGTCGCCGACTGGGTGCTCGACGACCAGCCGGTCTGGCTCAGGACGACCACCAGGCCGATCGTCAATGTGCCCTATACCCAGGAATGCAATGACGTCGCCATGATGCTGATCCAGCATCACAAGGCCTCGGAATATTACGACCGCGCCATCGATCAGTTCGAGCAGATCCATGCGGACGCGGCTGAATCCGCGCGCATCATGGCGCTGGTGGTCCATCCCTACATCATGGGCGCTCCGCATCGCACCAAATACTTCCGCCGCATCTTCGAGACGATCCGGCAAAAATCCGACGTCGCCTTCATGACCGGAGAACTGATCCTCGACTGGTATCTCGCGACAGGACCGAAAGCGCCTTAAAGAACAGCCAGGGATGAGCACCTTCCAGCTTCTCAACGGATTGACCTTCGCCGCGCTCCTGTTCGTGGTCGCGAGCGGCTTTACGTTGATCTTTGGATTGCTGCGCATCGTCAATCTGGCGCATGGCGCGCTTTATCTGCTCGGCGGCTATATCGGCTTTGCCATTGCGAGCAGGACCGGCAGCTTTGCGCTCGGCGGCCTGGGCGCGATGGCGGCGATTGCCGCGATCGGTCTCGTGCTCGACCAGGGCCTGTTGCGCTTCGTTCGTGGCCACGAGCTGCGGCAGGTTTTGCTGACACTGGGCTTTGCCTTTATTCTCGACGATCTGGCGCTGGTGATCTGGGGCGGCGACAGTTTCACGGTGCCGATTCCACCGCTCCTGCGTGGAGGCATGCGGGTGTTCGGCGTCTTCTATCCCGTTTACCGCCTCTTCGTGCTGGCGATGGGGATCACGGTGTTCGCCGCATTGTGGATGCTTCTCAATCACACGAGGCTCGGTGCGCTGATCCGCGCCGGCGTGGACGATGCCGAGATGGTGGAGGCTTCGGGTGTCAATATCCGCCGCGTGTTCCTCATCACTTTCCTGCTCGGTTCGGCGCTGGCGGGTCTCGGCGGCCTGATGGGCGGAGCCTTCCTGTCGCTTTATCCCTCCGCGGATGCAGAAATTCTGGTGTTCAGCCTTGCCGTCGTTATCATCGGCGGCCGCGGCAGCCTGATCGGCGTCGGCGTCGGCAGCCTGCTGGTCGGCCTTCTGAATACACTGGGGCAGGTGATGTTTCCGGAACTCGCCTATTTCGTGATTTTCGGTCCGATGGCGGTGCTGCTGGCGTTTCGGCCGCTTGGCCTGTTCGGGCGGGCAGCATGACCATGAGCCAGGCCGCGCCGCGACCGATCAACATCGCCGGCTTGACACCTCGCGCGGTCGTCTTTGTCCTCGCGCTGCTGGCGATCGCAACCGCGCTGCCCTTTGCGCTTTCCAATTACCAGGTCGGACTTGCCACGGAGATGCTGATCTTCGGCATGCTCGCCATGTCGATCGATATTCTCGCCGGTTTCGCCGGGCGCACCTCGCTCGGCCATGGCGCCATCTTCGGCGTTTCGGGCTATGTCGTGGTTTATGCATCCGCCCAGGCAGGGCTGCCGCCTCCCGCCGGCTTCGTGCTCGGTGTGATTGCCGCGACGCTGGTCGCGGTGATCTTCGCCACGATCGCTGTACGCACGTCCGGCGTCTACTTTCTCCTGTTGACGCTCGCGCTTGGCATGATCGTGTGGGGTGTCTGCCTGCGCTGGACCCAGGTGACCGGCGGCGAGAACGGCTTGCGCGGCGACGTCCGGCCGGTCTTTCTCGTGACGCACCGCGCCTTCTATTGGGCCGTGCTCGCGGGCGCGACGGTCGCAAGTTACGCGATGTGGCGATTCGTCCGCTCGCCCTTTGGTCTGACGCTGCTGGGCATTCGCGACAGCGAAAGCCGCATGCGCAGCCTCGGCTATAACGTCTCGCTGCATTTGTTCATCGGCTTCGCAGTTTCGGGCTTCTTCGCCGGAATTGCCGGCGCGCTCTACGCGATGTTCAACAATTTCGTCAGCCCCTCGACCGTGGCACTGGCGCAATCGGTCGAGGGCGTGCTGATGATGATAGCCGGCGGCGTGGGCACGCTGTTCGGCGGTTTCGTCGGCGCGGCCGCGATCATCGCGCTTGAAAATGTCGTCAGCGCCTATACCGAGCGCTGGCAGACGGTACTCGGCGTGACCTTCATCCTTATCATGATTTTCGCCCCCGAGGGCATCATCGGCACGCTGCGCGTCATGCTGACGCGCAAGAAGCGTTAAAGCATGATCCGAAAAAGTGGAAACCGGTTTTTCGAAACGATCATGCTTCGGCAATGAGAGTCGTATTCCATGAAAGGAAAGTTGAAATGGACCGCAGGCAGTTCCTCAAATCTTCCACCGCCGCGTTTGCCGCCACTGGCGTCGGCGCGGCGCCATGGAAACGCGCGCTTGCACAGGCAGGCCCGATCAAGGTGGGGCTGTTGGCCCCGCTCACGGGCGTGGTGGCGTCCGGCGGCAAGGAAATGGTCGAGGGCGTGCAATTCTACCTTGATCAGGCCAAAGGCGAGATCGCGGGTCGCAAGGTGGAACTCGTGATCGAGGACGACGCTTCCAATCCCGACACCGCGCTCCAGAAGGCGCGCCGCCTGGTCGAGCAGGGCAATTGCCACATGCTGATCGGAGATCTGCTCGCCAATACGGGCCTTGCGGTTGCCAATTACGTCAAGGGGACGGGAACGCCGTATTTCATCCCGATCATCGCGGCCGACGATCTCACCCAGCGCCAGCGCATCAGGAACGTGATCCGCGTCGCCGGCTATTCGGCGAGCGCCTTCACCCATCCGTTCGGCGACTGGGCGTTGAAGCAGGGCTACAGGAAGATCGCAACCATCAGCCAGGATTACACCTTCGGCCACGAGCAATGTGGCGGGCTCGCGCAGGTCTTCACCGAGGGCGGCGGCGAAATCGTGCAGCAGTTCTGGCATCCGCTGAACACGGCCGATTTCAGTCCCTATCTTGGCCAGCTCGCGGATCTGAAGGTGGACGCGATCTTCGCCATGGAAACCGGCGCGGATGCGACCCGCTTCATTCAGCAATATTCAAGCTTCGGCCTTAAGGTGAAGACGCCGCTATTGGGAGCGATGAATGCGACCGATCAGTCGGTGATCCGCACCCTGGGCGAGGAGTGCGAGGGCATCATCGCCGCCGCCCATTTCGCGGAAGGCTCGGACAATCCGGTCACTGCGAAATTTACCAAAGACTACGAAGCAAGATACGGCAAGATTCCTTCGCTTTACGGGTTCTCGATGTTTTCGGGAATCATGTGGGTCGCACAGGCGATCGAAAAGCTCGGCGGCAAGGTCGAGGACCGCGATCTCCTGATTGACACCGTGCTGAAGACGGAACTCACCGGTTCGCCGCTCGGCAAGACCGTGAAGCTCGACGCTTACGGCAACCCGATCTACGACGTCTCGATCCGCAAGGTCGTCAAGCGCGCCGACGGCAAATACTGGAACGTGCCGATCGCGAACTATCCGAACGTTTCGCAATTCTGGACCTACAACCCCGAGACCTACATGAAGCAGCCGCCTTATTCACGAAGCTTCCAGGGTATCAAGAAGACCTGATCAGGCCCTCGCGGGGCGCGTTCTTTTCCGCGTTCCGCCCTGCCGCGGAAACTACCTTGCCCGAACCGATCCTGACGCTCTCCGATGTGGTCGTTGCGTTCGACGCCTTGCGGGCGGTGGATGGCGTCAGCCTCGCCGTTCCGCGCGGCCAGCGTCGCGCCATTATCGGTCCCAACGGCGCCGGCAAGACCACGCTGTTCAATGCGATTGCCGGCATTCTGTCGCCCACGCGGGGACGGATCGCATTCGACGGTCACGATGTCACGCGGCTGCCGCCGCACCGGCGCGCCCAGCTCGGTGTCTCCCGCACGTTCCAGATCACCAACCTGTTTCCGAGGTTGAGCGTGATGGACAATATGGTGCTGGCGCTGCGCGGACGATCGCGGCGCAAGTTCTCGCTGTTTGGCAAACCCGACGTGGATTCGATCGAGGCACCGCAAATCGCGGCGGCGCTTCACGCGGTCCGGCTTGCTTCACGTTCTGACGTGATGGTGAACGACCTCTCTTATGGCGAGCAACGGCAGCTCGAGATCGCGCTGTCGCTGGTTACTTCGCCGCGGCTGTTGCTGCTCGATGAACCTGCGGCCGGGCTGTCGCCCTCGGAGCGTTCGATGGTCGCCGAGATCATCCGCTCGCTCGATCGCGACATCACGGTGGTGCTGATCGAGCACGACATGGATCTCGCGCTCGGGCTGGTCGATCTCGTCACCTGCATGTTCGAGGGCCGCGTCCTGGTCGAGCAAGCGCCCGACGAGATCCGCCGCAACAAGCAGGTGCAGGAAGTCTATCTGGGGCGCCCGCGTCATGCTTGAGGTTCGTGACCTGCACGCGGGCTATGGCGAAGCGCATGTGATCCGCGGCGTTTCGCTCGACGTCGGCGCCGGCGAGATCGTGGCCGTGCTCGGGCGCAACGGCATGGGCAAGACCACGCTCATCCGTTCCATCATGGGACTGACGCCGCCGCAGATTCGCACGGGCTCGATCAGATGGCGCGGCGAAAGCCTGATCGGTCTGCGGCCGCATGATATCGCCGCGCGGAAAATCGCGATCGTTCCTCAAGGTCGTCGGCTGTTTCCGTCGCTGACCGTGATCGAACATCTGACGATGCTGAAAAGCCTGCGCACCAGGACAGGGTGGACCGTGGAGCGCGTGTTCGGTCTCTTTCCGCGGCTTGCCGAGCGGCGTCATCACCGCGGCGGCCAATTGTCCGGCGGCGAGCGCGGGATGCTCGCGGTCGGCCGCGCGCTGATGATCGATCCGCAGTTGATGCTGATGGACGAGCCCTCCGAAGGCCTCGCGCCGGTCATGGTGCAGCACCTCGAGCAGATCGTGCTCGATCTCAAGCGCGAGGGCCTTTCGATCCTGCTGGTCGAACAAAACCTCTACAGCGCGCTCGCGGTTGCCGACCGGGTCTATGTCCTGGAGACCGGCCAGGTCGTGCATCAGGGCGACGCCGCAACGCTGTCGCAACAGACCGAATTGCTGTTTCAGCACCTCGGAGTGCAGTAGGACCATCCGGGACTCGCCGCGCCACGCCCTCGTCGAGCACGCGGCTCCCAAAACCACTCTCTTGCGAGGATGGATCGGAACCACCATCTCAGTCGGGAAGGAACCGACCATGCTGGATTTCACGCACGATACCTCTGACGATTTCACCTCCTCTTCCTCCCCGACAGGGCCCGCGGCGGTCGCAGGCGACCAGACACTGCTTGACGCCTACTCAAACGCCGTCATCGACGTGACGGAACGGGTCGGGCCTGCGGTGGTTCGCGTCGAGACCGGTTCAAAAGAGACCAAAGGGCGCGGGCGGGGCGGCCTGGGTTCCGGCATTGTCATCTCTCCCGACGGACTCGTGTTGACCAACAGCCACGTCGTCGGATCATCGCGGCAGATCCGCCTGCGGGACATTGAAGGCGTCGTCACCGATGCCCGCGTGCTCGGCGTCGATCCCGACACCGACCTTGCCTTGCTGCGCGCCGATCACGCGCGCGATTTGCGCTATGCTTCGCTGGGCAACTCCAAAACTCTGCGCCGCGGCCAGCTCGTGGTCGCGATCGGCAACCCTCTCGGCTTCGAATCGACGGTGACCGCCGGCGTCGTGTCGGCGCTCGGCCGCTCGATCCGCTCCGTTAGCGGCCGGACCATCGAAGACGTCATTCAAACCGACGCCGCGCTCAATCCGGGCAATTCCGGCGGACCGCTGGTTTCGTCTGCCGCCGAGGTGATCGGGATCAATACGGCGATCATCAGCGGCGCGCAGGGCATTTGCTTTGCGGTCGCCAGCAACACCGCGCAATTTGTGCTCTCGGAGATCATCCGTCACGGCTATGTCAGGCGCGCCTATATCGGGGTATCCGGCCAGACGGTGCCGGTGCCGAGAAGGCACGCGGTGATCGCCGGGGTCGAAAACAAGATGGGTGCCCTGCTGGCGCAGATCGAGCCGGACGGACCGGCGGCGCGGGCAGGCCTGTTATCGGGCGACGTCGTGGTCCGGCTCGACGGGGTCGGCATCAATGGTGTCGACGACCTGATCCGTGTTCTCGATCGCGACCGGATCGGGCGCACAATCGAGATGGACGTGCTGCGGTTGGGCCGGCTGCGGGCCATCGACATCCATCCGATCGAGCGCAAGCCGTCCGTGCGGCAAGGTTAGTTCACGTCCTCTGCAAGGCGCTTGGGCTTGCGAACGAACCTGAAGTTCACACATGCACGGCGGCGCGGACGCGGCCCGCATTGCCGAACACGCGCAGATACCGCTCGACTTCGCTCGGCGCGCCGGTCGCCTTTTCCGGATTGTCCGAAAGCTTGACCGCCGGCCGGCCGTCGACCGCGGTGACCTTGCAGACGATCGAGATCGGGTCGAGATCGACCGAACCGTCCGGCGCGCATCCGACGAAATCATTGGTCAGATTGGTTCCCCAGCCGAAGCTGATGCGAACCCGTCCGTCAAAATGACGATAGGTCTCCTCGATCGATCCGGCATCCATGGCGTCGGAAAAGACCAGAAGCTTCTCTAACGGATTTCGCCCCTTCTGCTTCCACCATTTGATGATTTCCTCGCCAGCCGTAATCGGCGGCGCGCTGTCCGGGCGAAAGCCGGTCCAGTCGGCGACCCATTCCGGGGCATCCCGAAGGAAGGCCCTGGTGCCGAAGCAGTCGGGCAGGGCGATCAGGAGGTTTCCGCCGTAGGTGTGGCGCCACTGATCGAGGATGCGGTAGGGCGCCCAGCGCAACTCCTCATCGTCGTTCGCCAGCGCCGCGGCCACCATGGGCAGTTCGTGCGCGTTGGTTCCGATCGCCTCCAGATCGTTGTCCATCGCCAGCAAAACATTGGACGTGCCGGTGAAGGCAGGCCCCAGTCCCTCCTTGACGGCTTCGACACACCAGCGTTGCCAGAGGAAGCCATGGCGGCGGCGCGTCCCGAAGTCGGAAAGACGCAAGTCCTTCAGCTTCCGCAGCCGCTCGACCTTGGACCACAGCTTCGCCTTGGCACGGGCGTAGAGGACGTCGAGGGCAAACCGGCCTTGTCCTTTCATTACCTGGCGCGAGCGAAGTTCATTGAGGATGGCGAGCGCCGGGATCTCCCACATCGTGGTGTGGGTCCATGGGCCGTAGAAATTCAGCTCATACTGGCCGTCCACCTTGGTGAGTTCGTACTCGGGAAGGCGAAACGTCGACAGGTAGTTTATGAATTCCGGGGAAAACATCTGGGTCTTGCCGTAGAATGTATTACCGGCAAGCCATATCAATTCCTTTTTGGTGAAGCGGATCGAGCGGGCGTGATCGAGCTGGGCGCGAAGCTCATTCTCGTCGATCACTTCGGCCAGACGGACATGCTTGCTGCGGTTGATGACTGAAAAGGTCACCTGCTGATTCGGGTAACATTCCCGGATCATCTGCAGCATCAAGAGCTTGTAGAAATCGGTATCGAGCAGGCTGCGCACGATCGGATCGAGCCGCCAGCCATGATTGTAGGTCCGGGTTGCGATATCTGTGACCGCCATGGATGAATTCTAGAGCATGATCGGAGAAAGGGGAAATAAAGAGATGAGATGCCGATAGCCGTGCGGCCGGTGGGTTTGAGGCTGACCTACCCGGCCGGGTCTTGCGGCAGGGGGTCCCTTGGCTGGTTTTGCGGGCCACGCCTGTGCGGACTCGTCACCGAAATGCGATCTGGGCATAGGGGGCATCCGGAAGACGCGTGCCGGCCTGGTCGGCATCGCTTGCTTTTCGTGGCCGCAAGCTCTCCCGAAGGCGTGTTCACCGCGCAAAAGCGTTCTCGCATTTGTCGCGAGCGAAAACGGTCTCCGTTCTGCGCTGACGCAGCTTTTCAGGTTCGGTTTTCCCCCCATCACGCTTTTTCATTCTTCACAAATCCTAATTCGTTCTGTCACCGCGCACGACTAAGGGTTGCGCCTTCCTTCTCCGTCTCTGGCTCTCAAAGAAGAAAGGCAAGCATGTCCGCCTCCACGTCCGTCTACCGCAAGAACTGGCTCACACTGATCGCCGGCGTCTCCATCGCAGCCCTTGTCGGCTTTGGCGCACTGCATCCGAATGGCGATCGCGCCGTGGCTGCGAACGCGCAGGACACGCCTGAGGAAAGATTCCCGACGGAAACGCCGATCAAGCACATTATCTATATCATCGGCGAAAACCGCAGCTTCGACAATATCTACGGCACCTATCAGCCCAAAGGCAGGCAGCAAATCTCGAACCTGCTGTCGCGCGGGATCGTCAATGCCGATGGAACGCCGGGCCGGAATTTTGCAAAGGGCCAGCAGTTTCAGGCGACGATGAGCAACGGCCATTTCTTCCTCAGCCCGCTGGCCAAGACGCCCTACACATTCCTGCCGGTGCCAACCATTGCGTCCGCTCAGCCCGAGGGCGTCGGTCTCGAGTTCGGCATTGTGAATGCAAGCGGCCAACCGACTGCCACCTTCCCACAAGGAGATCCGTCGCTGCCGCTTCAGGACCAGATCACCCTCGCTACCGGCGGCACCGGATCCATTCCCAAGAACGGCGCCGATACCCGCATTCCTGGCTTCAGCATGCTGCCTTCGGGACCGTTCGCGCAGACCAGCCCGACGCTTCCCTACAACTCCTACGAAGGCGACACCATTCACCAGATGTTCCAGATGTGGCAGCAGAGCGATTGCAGCATCGCGAATGCGACGCGGGAAAATCCGACGGGATGCATTCATGACCTCTATCCGTTTGTCGCCACGACGAATGGAACGCTGCCAACCCAGACGCCGACCGACGGCAGCCAGGATATGGCGTATTACAACATGATTAGCGGCGATGCGCCGATCTTCAAATCGCTCGCGGACCAGTACACGATCTCGGACAACTTCCATCAATCGATCATGGGCGGTTCGGTGACCGGCGCGTTCGGAATCGCCTACGGTGATAACGCCTTCCTGAGCGACGGAAACGGCAATCCGGTGGTTCCGACCGGAAGCATCATGAATCCCGATCCCGTAAGCGGCACGATCAACACCTATCAGTCGAACGGGACCTGGGTGCTGTGCAGTGACCCCAATCAGCCGGGCGTCGCCGAAATTCAATCCTATCTCGCCTCGCTTCGCTATACGGTCGGGCCAAACTGCGCGCCGAACGTCTATTACGCGACGCGGGACGCCGATGTGCCCTATACGCCGATCGGCACGTTGAATCCGGTGAAGTCGACGACCATGGCGCCGCTGACGCAAAGGCATATCGGCGACGAACTCACCGCGAAGAATATCTCGTGGGCATGGTACAGCGGCGGCTATGATTCGGCGGTTGCGGTTTCCAATGGCGCGAAAGACGTCTTCGATCAGGTGTTCCGGGCGGGATATTGCGACATTTGCAATCCCTTCCAATACTCGAAATCCGTGATGAGCGATCCGAACCAGCGGGCGGCTCATCTGAAGGACGTCGTCAACAATTTGTTCAACGACATTGCAACGGGAAATCTGCCGGCGGTCGCATTCGTCAAGCCGGATGGTGGGCTTCAGGGACATCCCGGCAGCGGCAAGGTCAGTCTTCTGGAAGAATTCATTCAGAATATCGTTGACCAGACCAAGGCCAATCCGAAGCTTTTTGCCGAGACCGCCATCGTCATCTCCTTCGACGAGAGCGGCGGCCTGTACGACAGCGGCTTCATCCAGCCGCTCGACTTCTTCGGCGACGGCCCTCGCATTCCGCTGGTCGTGATCTCGCCCTTCTCCACGGGTGGCCGTGTCGTGCATTCCTATACCGACCAGGCCTCGGTCCTGAAGTTCATCGAGCGAAACTGGCACCTGGGCAAGATTTCGAATCGGAGCCGGGACAATCTGCCCAACCCGGTCATGGACGACGATAATCCCTGGGTGCCCGTGAACATGCCGGCAATCGGCGATCTCTTCGACATGTTTGATTTCGATCGCGATCATCACGATGGCGATCACGATCGAGATGACTTTCGCGGGTAAAGCAATCCTCAAGCCCGATGACGGGAGGTTGAGCCGCCTTGTGCAGACTCGGTTCACCTCTCCCCGGTGGGGAGAGGTCGAATTGCGAAGCAAACCGGGTGAGGGGCCGGTGCTGTCATGAGAGACTGTGCCCCCTCACCCCAACCTTCTCCCAAAGGGAGAGGGTGCACACCTTCATCGGGGCGCTTTCAGTTCAAGCTAACTTCATCATGCGTTAGTTCAAACATCGCAACAGCTCCGGACGCCGTGCGGGCTTGGCGATGCCAAGTCGGCACTTTTTCTCGATTTGACTCCCATCAACCAGATTAGATCAGCGGGATGGACGCCCGCGAAGCAGCCTTACGGCAGCCGACACATCGGTCCAGGCAGGTTTATCGGGCGCGAATTGCTGGCGTAAATAGGAGACAAGTTCGGTCAGCTGATCGTCGGAAAAACTGTCCCTGAAGGCGGGCATATAGCCGAGATCGCTCGAGACCGGCGATGCGATCCCGTTCAGGATCACCTGTATCAGGTTGTCGGGGATCGCGGCGTGCAGATTGCTGTTCAGCGCCAGCGATGGCCGGCTGCCGAATAGTGGCGGGCCGCCGACCTGATGACAGACCGCGCAGGCGCCCTCGTAGAGGCGTGAGCCAATCGGGGAGGCCGAAAACGCCCGGGTTGCCGTCAGCTTTTCGAGCCTTTTCGCCAACACCTCCTGATCCGCCCTGCCGATCGCGCCATCGTTGAACGACGCGAGATAGACCGCCATGGCGCGAATGTCCCCGTCGGAGATGACATTCAGATTCTGTACGACCGGGGCCATCGGGCCGGCAGCGACGCCGTGGAAGGCGGATTCGCCGGTCCGCAAATATGCGAACAATTCATCTTCGCTCCAGGGGATCGGCGCATGCGAAAGCGACGTCAGCGCCGGCGCTTCCCAGCCTTCCGCAAATCCCCCGGCAAGATAGGCGTTGGCCTTTTCGGCTCCGAGCGCATTGCGCGGGGTGTGGCAGGCGCCGCAATGGCCAACGCTTTCCACGAGATAGGCACCGCGATTCCATGCTGCTGATTTGGCCGGATCGGCCGTGAAAGCTTCCGAGCCGTGGAACAGCGCATTCCAGCCCGCCAAAAGCGGTCTCCAGTTGAACGGAAACACAAGTGTTGACTTGCGGTTTTCGGCGCGCGTCGGGGCTTGCGCCATCAGGTAGGCGTAGAGCGCCTGCAAATCGGCATCCGTTGCCTTGGCGAAATGCGTGTAGGGAAACGCCGGATAAAGATGCCGGCCGTCGCGATGAATCCCCTCGCGCATCGCGCGCTCGAACGCGGGATAGGACCAGTTGCCTATTCCGGTCTCGACATCCGGCGTGATGTTGGTGCTGTAGATTGTACCGAACGGCGTTTCGATCGCGCGCCCGCCGGCGTTGACGGCGCCGTTGATGTCGGTGTGGCAAACCGCGCAGTTGCCAAGTGCTGCCAGTTGCCGGCCTTGTTCGATCGTGGCCGACGAAAAAACCGACGCATCGGGACGCGCGATCGGCGCGATCGATCGCCACGGCAGCGCAGCCGTGGCAATGCCGATGCAAGCAGCGACCAGCGCGGCGGCGGTCGCAACTGCGCCGCGCGTTCTGGCGAAGGGATTTTGCCACCTCTCTCGCGCGGCCGGCGGAAGAGGTCCCGATTGAGGCAGCGTCGCTTGAATTGACGGCTGCTCGCCGCGCAGTCCGGCAAGGATGCGTTCCGGTGTGAACGGCAATTCGCGAAAGCGCACGCCGGTCGCGTCGAAGATCGCGTTCGCTATTGCTGCGGCACTGGGGACGGATGCGGATTCGCCGACCCCGAGCGGGGGCTGGTCCTGCCGCGGCAGCATCAGGACATCGATCTTCGGAACGCTCGGAAAGGTGATGATGGGATAGGCGCCCCATTCGCGGCTCGCGACCGAATGGCGGTCGAAGGAGACTTCCTCCATCAGCGCGCGGCTGGTCGACTGAATGACATTGCCATGGATCTGGTGGCGGACGCCTTCCGGATTGATCACCAGTCCGGAATCCTGTCCCGCAACGACGCGGGTCACGCTGACTTCGCCGGTCGCCTTGTTGACGGCGACATCGGCGATCCAGGCCGACCATGCCGCACCGTAACCTGGAAACTTGCTGTGGACATAGAGCGCATAGGCAAAGCCGCGCCCGCGCACAATGTCCTCTTCGGCAGACGCCTTTTGCCGGGCCTGTCGAGGCTTCCAGCCGGCGCGCTCGGCGACGGCGTTCACGAGATCGATCGCGCGCTTGTCCCTGAGATAACGCAGGCGATACTCGATCGGATCGACGCCGGCTTCGGTCGCGAGCTCGTCGATATAGGATTCATGTGCAAAGGTGTTCGGCAGCGCCGACACGCCGCGAAACCAGGAAGCCCGCACGATCGGCGGCATGTCGTGCGCCACCACGCGCAGATTGTCGTAGTCGTAGGGCGGGATCGCCGTTCGGTCGCCCATGTCGGACGTGGCGGCGACCGGCGCAATCGTTCCGGTCAACAGCAGCGCCAGGGTCGGCGCGCCGTTGGAGGGATAGCGCGTCGCGAAATCGTACGCGGCAACGCTGCCGTCGGCGAACAATCCGCCCCTGATGTCCATCAATTGCGCGGTGCCCTTTGGCTCCCAGGTGTGCTCCTGCTCGCGGCTCAATTGCACCCGGACCGGCCGGCCAACAGCGCGCGACAGGAGGGCGGCATCGGCGGAGACATCGTCGGCGCAATTGCGGCCATAGCAGCCGGCCGCTTCCATCCGGATGACCTCGATCTCGGGCTCCGGCCGCCTCAGCAGGAGCGCGAGATCGCTGCGCAGCATGTGGGGATTTTGCGTGCCGGACCAGACTCGTACGAGGCTGTCCTGACAATCCGCAACAGCGCAGGACGGGCCGATCGAGGCGTGCATCTGGTATGGCCACGAATAGGTGCGTGGCATCGGCCTGGCCGCGCCGGAAAGGGCCGTCTCCACATCGCCCTTGTCGATCAGCGTTCGCGGCACGGAAGGATTGGCGCGGAGCGCCGCTTCGACATCCTTCAGATCCGGAAGCGTGGGCACCGCCTTCCACTTCAACTTCAGCTGCGCCGCCGCCCTAACCGCATTCTCCTCGCGTTCGGCGACGACGCCGACGAAGTCGCCGATCCTGACGACGGCAACGAGTCCTGGAATATCACGCACCGACGATTCATCGACTTCAAGAAGGCTGGTACCGACGAAGTCGCCGGCATCGACGCCGGCATAAGGCGGTCGCACCACGCGGCCGTGGAGCATGCCAGGTACGCGTACGTCGTGAACGAATACGATTTCGCCGGTCGCCTTGGCGGGAAGGTCGATGCGCGGCAAGGACTGCCCGACGATTGTGTAGGATTCGGCGGCCTTGACCTTAACGTCGTCGGCAAGCTCCAGGCAGACGGTCTCGTTGCCGATCAATTCGCCGTAGCTGACGCTGCGGTTATGTCCGCGGATCAGGCCGTCCTCGATCGTGAGGTCTTCAGCCGGGAGTTCCAGCCGCTCGGCCGCTCGCGCCATGAGGAAGTGTCGCGCCTGGGCGGCGGCCTTGCGGAGCGGCACCGCCGTGACCTGGATCGTCTCGCTGGCAATGGTGGCGCCCTGATCGGGGACGCTCGCCGTATCGCCGAGCACGACGACGACCCTCGCAAAGGAAACGTCGAGTTCTTCGGCGACGATTTGCCCCAACGCAGTCCTTATGCCGGTTCCGAGATCGACATGACCGTTGAACGCCGTGACCAAACCATCGGCCGCGATCTTGATGAAGGTTTCGAATTCGGCTGAACCTCCAGAGGGTACCCGCCGCACGACCGCCAGGCTTCCCCGCGCCCGTTCACGATCTACTGGAACCTTGGACACCTTCATCAGTCGGAAACCTCGGCCGTCCGGCCCGCTGCGCGCATCACTGCGCGCAGGATTTCGACATGCGCGCCGCAGCGGCAGAGATTGTAACGCAGTGCTTCAAGTGCCTCGGCTTCGGTGGGCTGCGGGTTACGCATCAGCAGGGCTTTCGTCGTCATGATCATGCCGTTGAGGCAGTAACCGCATTGCGCCGCCTGTTCCCTGATGAAAGCATCCTGCACCGGATCAGGATCGCTGCGCGAGCCAAGGCCCTCGAGGGTGACGATTTCGCGGCCCAGGCAGCCGCCGATCGGGATCACGCAGGAACGCGCCGCCACGCCGTCGATCAATACCGTGCACGTGCCGCATTCGCCGAGCCCGCAGCCATATTTCGGTCCGTTCAGTTCGAGATCGTTGCGCAACACGTAAAGCAGCGCAGTATCCTCCGCGGCGCCGACGTCATGGATCCGGCCGTTGACCTTCAGGCGGACCGTGGGCTGCTTCATGCTCGAGGGTTCCGGCGGGACAATCTCAATGCAACTATCTTCAATGCGACCATTGTTGAAAGGCTGCGAGGATACCGTTTGTGTACAAACGTGCAAGCTTGGCTTTCCTCGTGCCGGAACCCTCTGCCCGTTTTATGAACAGGGAGGCCCGTTATTCGGCAGCGGACGCTTCAGCTTCGATGGGCGCTTGACAGGTTTCCGCGGCGCGCGCAACATCGTTCGTGTACGAACGAAGTGTCCGGCGGCCCAATGCATCGTGGCTGGTGGAGTGGATTTGATATTCGCTGCCTGAGGGCTTGTTCATGCTGACCGATGCGCCCGCCACCGACAAGATCCGCTGCGATGCCTGCCCGGTGATGTGCTACATCAAGCCGGGCGCGGCCGGGGCCTGCGACCGCTACGCCAATCACGATGGTCAGCTGGTGCGCGTCGATCCGCATATTCTCCTGGAGAAGACGGTTTCGCACGGCGGACGGCTGGTGCCGTTCCAGGCCACCGGTGACTGGGACGGAAAAATCGTGCACGAACAGGAAGTGTTCGTGACGGCGATCGGAGCCGGCACGACCTATCCGGACTACAAGCCGGCGCCTTTCATTGTTTCCTCAGAGGTCGACGGCGTCGACATGGTCACGGTCGTGACCGAGGGCATTTTCAGCTATTGCGGCGTCAAGGTGAAGATCGACACCGACCGGTTTCTTGGACCGGAAACGGCGACGGTGCGGGCGCAGGGCGAGGCCGTGGGACATGTCACCACCAGCGAATACGGCTCGCAGATGCTGTCACTGGGCGGTGTTCACCACCTGACCGGCGGCTCGAAGAAGGAAGGGCGCGTTACCTGCGACTCGCTGATGGATTTGAGCAACTGCAAGCCCGTCGAACTTGCGATCGATGGCGGCGCCACGGTAGTGGTGCAGGCCGGCCATGCTCCGATCGTCAACGGCGTTGTCGAAGAACGGATGCGGGTTGGTTGCGGCTCGGCGACCATCGGCATGTTTGCCAAGCAATGGCAGGGCAAGGTCGATGAAGTCGTCGTGGTCGATGACCACATCACGGGCGTTCTCAGCGAACATCAGGCCGGCAAGGTGCTGGGCATTCCCGACACCGGAATCAAGATGAAGGGACGACGTTCGACGCCGGGCCGTTATTTCCAGGTCGCCGAGCCCGGCACCGGCTGGGGTGGCACCAGGATTTCCGATCCGCTTTCGATTCTCGGCCCGTTCGATCCCAAGGTTGCCCGCCAAGGCATGTCCATGCTGATGGTCTCAACCACCGGCGAGCACGCGGCCTTTTATGAACTCGACAAGGCGTTGAAACCGGTCGAGAAGCCCATGCCGGAGAGTTTGAAGCTTTCGGTCGAGCGCATCCAGGAGAATTGCGAACCCGCACTCTGCACGGTGCTGTTCATGGGCGGGGCGGGCGGCTCGCTGCGCGCAGGTGTCACCGACAATCCGGTACGGCTGACGCGATCGGTCAAAGAGGCGTTGACCCGCGTGACGAGTGGGGGCGCGCCGGTCTATGTCTGGCCCGGCGGCGGCATCACGTTCATGGTCGATGTCACGCGCTTGCCGACGGGCGCGTTCGGCTACGTGCCGACGCCCGCGTTGGTCGCGCCAATCGAGTTCACGCTGCGGCTGTCGGACTATGCGGCGCTCGGCGGCCATGTGGATCATGTTCGTCCGCTGGCATCGTTGAAGGCAGGCGCAGAAATGCGTCAGGTCGCGCCATCGCAGCCCTTGCGGGAGCAGCGCACATGAAAAGGTTGCCGCAGGTCGCATGGCTAAGGGATGGCGGGCGGCTTCATCTGCAGGATGGCCCGATCGATCTGATCATTGAGGCGCATGGCGGCGAGACGAGCGTTCGCGCGGCCTGTCAGGCCGCGGTTCGTCGTTTCACCGGGCTGCTCGACGAACTGTGCGAAGAATTACCTTTGTTGCGCCGGGCCGCTGATCCGAAAGCATGTTTACTCAAGGGAACGGTCGCGCGCCGCATGCATGCGGCGGTCGCGCCGTTTGCGCTTGCGCATTTCATCACTCCGATGGCGGCGGTCGCCGGCAGCGTGGCGGAGGAAATTCTCGGCGCGATGCTGCGCGAGTCCTCGCTCGATCGCGCCTATGTCAATAATGGCGGCGACATCGCGCTGCACCTGGCGGATGGCGAGCGGTTTACGGTCGGCCTGATGGACCGGCCGGACCGGCTCGGCCTGATGCGGAGGTTGACCATCGATACCAGCGACGCCAGCCGCGGCGTTGCGACCAGCGGCCGGCATGGACGCAGTTTTTCGCTCGGCATTGCCGATGCCGTGACCGTGCTGGCGCGGACCGCCGCGCAGGCGGACGCAGCGGCTACCATCATTGCCAATGCGGTTGACTTGCCGGGCAACCCCGCCATCGTGCGTTGTCCGGCCGAAGAGCTGCAGCCCGACAGCGATCTCGGCGCGCGTCGGGTGACGCGGGACGTAGGATTTCTGGAAGATATGGAGATCGACGCCGCGCTTGAGTCCGGTGGTGAAACAGCGCGCAAGCTCCTCGCCGCAGGCCTGATCGATGGAGCGGCTCTTCATCTGCAAGGCGAGATCCGCGTCATCGCGCTGAAAGGGTTCGATGCGCGGCTTTCACCCGGGCTGGCGCCGCCAGGAATCGAAAGCGCGATCCATGCGTGAAGCGAGGTCGAAGAGTCATCAGGATTCGAGAACAGGGCGGTAATTCATGAGCGCGGTCATTCGCAAGGTCGTAACGGTCGTCGAGGAAACGTTTCTGGAGATGGGACAGAACGTCACGCCGCCTGCGCGGCGGGCGGCGGCGATTGCGGTCATTGAAAATCCCTTTGCCGGCCGATATGTCGAGGACCTGGCCCCGCTGATCGAAATCGGCGAGGAGCTTGGCGAATTGCTCGCAAAACGGGCAGTGGCGGCGCTGGGCATTGAAGGCTCGAAGGTGCAGAGTTACGGCAAGGCGGCAGCGGTGGGAGAAAATGGCGAACTCGAACACGCGGCCGCGATCCTGCATCCGAAGATGGGCGCGCCCGTGCGCAAGACGCTCGGCAAGGGGGCTGCACTGATTCCATCCTCGAAAAAGCGGAGCGGACCGGGCACGACGCTGGACATTCCGCTCGGTCACAAGGATGCGGCCTTCGTCAGGAGCCATTTCGACGGCATGGAAGTGCAGATCAACGATGCTCCTCGCGCCAACGAGATCATGGTTGCGCTCGCCGTCACCGACAGCGGCAGGCCGCTGCCGCGGGTCGGGGGCCTGAAGGTTTCCGAAATCAAGGGCGCAGACGGCCTGCGTTAGCCGAACGTTTCAACAGTGGAGGTTTTCCGGATGCAACGAAGCAAACGTTTCCTGGCCGTGGCGCTCGCCATCGCCGTCTTTGGGACTGGCTTGCCTGGCCTGTCGCAGTCTGCCCTCGCGCAAGCCGCAAGCGGCGAAATCAAGATCGGCGAGATCAACAGCTACTCGCTGCTGCCCGCGTTCACCGAGCCTTATCGAAAGGGCTGGCAAATGGCGGTGGAAGAGATCAACGCCGCCGGCGGCATCAACGGCAAGAAGCTCGTCGTCATTTCGAAGGATGATGGCGGCAAGCCGGCCGACGCCCAAACTGCCGCCAACGAACTGGTGTCGAGCGAAAACGTGGCGATGCTGGTAGGGACGTTCCTGTCCAATATCGGTCTTGCTGTCAGCGACTTCGCCAACCAGAAGAGGGTGTTCTTCCTTGCCGCCGAACCGCTGACCGACGCAATCACCTGGTCCAAGGGCAACCGCTATACCTTCCGCCTGCGTCCTTCGAACTACATGCAGGCGGCCATGCTGGTGGAAGCGGCTGCGAAACTTCCGGCCAAGCGCTGGGCGACGATCGCGCCGAACTACGAATACGGCCAGTCCGCGGTTGCCGTGTTCAAGAAGCTGATGTCGGAGAAGCGGCCCGATATCCAGTGGGTCGAGGAGCAATGGCCGCCGCAGGGCAAGATCGACGCGGGCCCGGTGGTGCAGGCGGTGGCCGCCGCAAATCCGGAAGCCATCCTCAACGTGACCTTCGGCGCAGACCTCGTGAAGCTCGTGCGCGAAGGCAACACCCGTGGCCTGTTCAAGGATCGCGCGGTGGTCAGTTTCCTGACCGGCGAGCCTGAATATCTCGATCCCTTGAAGGATGAGACGCCGGAGGGCTGGATCGTCACCGGCTATCCCTGGTATTCGATCAAGACGCCCGAGCACGACGCCTTCCTGAAGGCATACCAAGCAAAGTACAACGACTATCCGAGGCTCGGTTCGATCGTCGGCTACGAGACGATCAAGGCCGCGGCTGCGATCCTCAAGAAGGCCAACTCGACCGACCCGGACAAGCTGATCGCGGCGGCCGAGGGATTGTCGCTGTCCTCGCCGTTCGGCGAGATAACGTTTCGCAAGATCGACCATCAATCGACGCTCGGCGCCTTTGTCGGCAAGACCGCGCTGAAGGACGGCAAGGGCGTGATGGTGGATTCGGTCTATCGCAGCGGGTCCGATTATCTTCCAAGCGACGCCGAAGTCGAAAAAATGCGCCCGAAGGAGTGAAGTTTCGGACCGGGGTTTTGACCTGTGTAACCGATGGCCTCATGGTTCGAGACGCGCGGGCGCCGCCGCGCTCCTCACCATGAGGATAAAGACCCTCATCCTGAGGAGGCGCGCCCATCCAGGCAGGCCGAGCGGCAGCGAGGCTGTTGCGAATGGTCCGAACAGGGCGCGCCGTCTCGAAGGATGAGGCCCCCGCGCGCCGAGAGCAATCGAACCGCCCATGGCTTTTTACATCGTCCAGTTCCTGACCGGACTTGCCAGCGCGTCATCGCTGTTTCTCGTTGCCTCGGGGCTGTCGATCATCTTCGGCGTGACGCGGATCGTCAACTTTGCCCACGGCGCGTTCTACATGCTGGGTGCCTATGTGGCATTCACGCTGACCGAGCGGTTTTCGGGCGCAGCGGGATTCTGGGGCGGCATTGTTGGCGCATCGTTGATCGTTGCGATCGTCGGCGTGCTGGTCGAGATGGTGCTGTTGCGGCGCATCTATCACGTACCCGAGCTGTTCCAACTGCTGGCGACCTTCGGGCTGACGCTGATGGTTGAGGATCTCGTCGTCCTGATCTGGGGTCCGAGCGATCTGTTGGGCCGGCGCGCGCCCGGGTTCAGGGGGGCGGTAGATTTCTTCGGCCAGAATATTCCCTCCTATGACCTGTTCCTGATCGTGCTTGGCCCGCTGGTGCTTCTCCTGTTGTGGCTCCTGTTCCGGCGGACGCGGTGGGGCGTGCTGGTTCGCGCCGCGACCCAGGATCGCGACATGGTGGCAGCGCTTGGCGTCAATCAGAAATGGCTCTTCACCAGCGTGTTTGCGCTCGGCGTGTTTCTTGCGGCCCTTGGCGGTGCGCTGCAGATTCCGCGCGACGCGGTACATCACGCGATGGACCTGCGCATCATCGTCGATGTCTTCGTCGTCGTGGTGATCGGCGGGCTCGGAAGCATCGTCGGTGCCTTCGTGGCGGCGGTCCTCGTTTCGGAACTCAACGCGTTCGGGATCCTGATCTTTCCGAAAATATCCATCATCCTGGTGTTCCTGGTCATGGCTGTCGTGCTGATCGTGCGACCCAGCGGCCTGTTCGGAAAACAGGAGGCCCCTGCGCGGAGAACGCCCGGACTGATCGTCAATCCCTGGCGGCCATTGACCTCGAATGCGCGCATCGCCACGGCGGTTGCGCTGGCATTGCTGGCGGCGCTGCCGCTGATCGGCGGCAACTATGCGCTCACGGTTGCCTCGGAAATTGCGATCTTCGTGATCTTCGCGGCAAGTCTGCATTTCCTGATGTCGGTCGGTGGGCTCGCCTCGTTCGGGCATGCCGCGTATTTCGGACTTGGCGCGTATGGCGTCGCGTTCCTGGCCAAGCTTGCCGGCCTGCCGATGATCGTGGCGCTGCTCTTCGGGCCGTTGCTCGGCCTTGCCGGCGCCGCAGTGTTCGGCTTCTTCGCGGTTCAACTCTCCGGTGTCTATTTCGCGATGCTGACGCTGGCGTTTGCGCAGATCGTCTGGTCGGTCGCGTTCCAGTGGGTGGCGTTGACCGGCGGCGACAACGGAATTCTCGGCGTCTGGCCGGAGAGCTGGGTGGCGACGCCAGCGCGCTTCTACTGGCTTTCGCTCGGTATCGCTGCGATTGCGGTCGCGGCTCTTCGGATCGCGGTGTTCTCGCCCTTCGGCTTCGCGCTCCGGGCGACGCGCGACTCGCCTCTGCGCGGTGAAGCGATCGGAATCGATGGCAAGCGCGTCCAGTGGACCGCCTTCGTGATCGCCGGAACCGTTGCCGGATTTTCGGGTGCGCTGTTTGCCTATCTGAAGGGAAGTGTCTTTCCGGACAGCCTTGGTATCTCGCTCTCGGTCGATGCGCTGGTCATGGTTCTGCTCGGTGGTGTCGAAACGGTTTCCGGCGCGATCGTCGGAGCGATCGTCTACAAGGCGCTCAGCATCTGGCTGGTGAGCCAGACCGATTGGTCGAAGCTCGTGCTGGGCGGCTTCATCGTGTTGATCGTCGTTGCCTTTCCCAAGGGCATTGTCGGGATGCTGGAGACGATCACGCAGCGTAATCGCAAGCCGTCCACGAACCCCGCGCTGCTTGCTTCGAAAATAGAGACCGCCGAATGAACATTCCGCAGACATTGCTGTCGGTCGAGGGCTTGAGCAAGTCCTATGGCGGCGTGCATGCCGTGCGCGGCGTTTCCTTCGCGTTGAGTGCCGGAGAGATACTGGCGCTGATCGGACCCAACGGCGCGGGCAAGAGTACCTGCTTCGACATGCTCAACGGCCAGACCCTTCCCGATGCCGGCCGCATCTATCTGCTCGGGCAGGATACCACGGGCTTGAGGCCACGCCAGGTCTGGCGGCTGGGCGTAGGCCGCACCTTCCAGATCACCGCGACCTTCCCGACCATGACCGTACGCGAGAACGTGCAAGTCGCTCTGGTGTCCTACCGGCGGAAATTGTTCAATCTGGTCGCCTCGACGCCGCGATACGAGCGAGCGGAAGCCGACCGTCTTCTCGAACTGGTTGGAATGGGCGGCTTTGCCGATCGCGCCTGCGGAGAGCTCGCCTATGGCGATCTCAAGCGGCTCGAGCTCGCCATCGCGCTCGCCAATCAGCCGAGGCTCCTTCTGATGGACGAGCCGACCGCCGGCATGGCGCCGCGCGAGCGCATCGAACTGATGCGGCTCACGGCCGCGATCGCCAGGGAGCAATCGATAGGGGTGCTTTTCACCGAGCACGACATGGACGTCGTATTCGAACACGCTCATCGCATCCTGGTGCTCAACCGCGGCACCCTGATCGCCGAGGGTCCGCCGGAACAAGTCCGCCGCAATGCCCAGGTGCGCGCCGTCTATCTCGGCGAAGGCCTTGTCTACGACGCGCGTCATCGGGATGGAGTGCAAACGTGAAGCTCTCGGTGTCCGATCTCAACAGCCATTATGGCCCCGCGCATATCCTGTTCGACGTCGCGATCGAGGTCGCCGACGGTGAAGCGGTCGCGCTCCTGGGCCGCAACGGCGCAGGCAAGTCGACGACTTTTCGCTCGATCGTCGGCCTGGTCGCGCAGCGTAGCGGCCGTATCCTGTTCGACGGCACGGATGTTTCCGACCAGCCGACGCATGCCATCGTGCGCGGTGGGCTCGGTTATGTGCCGGAAGAACGGCGCATCTTCACGGATCTCACGGTGGAGGAAAACCTGGAAGTCGGCCGCCAGGCGCCGCGGCCGAACGCGCCGCATTGGACAAAGGAGAGGCTGTTCGCGCTCTTTCCGAATCTGGCCGAGATGAAAAACCGCCCGGGCGGACGCATGAGCGGCGGCGAGCAGCAAATGCTGACGATCGCGCGGACCCTGATGGGAAATCCGTCACTGGTCCTTCTCGACGAGCCGTCGGAAGGGCTGTCGCCCAAGATAGTGGAGCAAATGGTCGATGCGATCCTGACCATGAAGAAGGAGGGCGTCAGCATGCTCGTGTCCGAGCAAAATCTGCATTTCGCCAGGCTGATATCGGACCGCGCCTACATCATCGAGCGCGGCCGCATCTGTTTTGCCGGCACCATGAGCGAGCTCGATGCGCGCCCGGACATTCGCGACGCGCATCTGGCATTGTAAGAGGGAGCGGAGAGACGCATGGCAAGGAGTGTTTCGGTTAAACGGAGCGTGAAACCTTCGCGGCCGGCCTACGTCCTCGAGGAACAGATCGGTTTCATCCTGCGCCAGGTCTGGCAGCGCCACGCCGCGATCTTCGCGCAGGAAATCGGGACCAATCTGACGCCGACGCAATGGGCGGCGCTTGCCAAGCTCACCGAGACCGGACCTTGCTCGCAGAACCAGCTCGGCCGCCTGACGGCGATGGACGTCGCAACCATCAAGGGCGTCATCGACCGGCTCTGCGCGCGCGGCCTGACCGAAACCAGCGCGGATCCGTTAGACGGCCGTCGCCTGCTCGTCAGCCTGACGCGGGCGGGCCGAGAGCTTGCCGAAAAGGTCGCGTCGAACGCGCTTGCGATTACCAGGGAGACGCTGGCACCGCTCGATGCCAGGGAACGCGAGACGCTGGTGGCGCTGTTGAGCAAGCTGCGCTGAGCGCCTGGATTTCCTGAAGGCGAAGCGCTTCCCAACAGATCATAGCTGAACTCCGAAACGGGCAAGTATCGCTGCCGTTATCGCGTACAAGACCGATGTCAGCACACAACCACCGACAATGGATGGCCAGAAACCCATTCCGCCCCGCAGCATCGCGGGTACCACGAGGAACATCGGCAGCGACGGCAAGACGTACCAGAAGGTTGCTTCCATCTGCGAAGCAATGCGAGCCGTATCCGCGGTGTCGCGCCACAGCCATATGACCGACATAATGGAAATCAGCGGGAGCGACGCCACCAAAGCCCCGAATGCCGGACTGCGTTTTGCGATGTCCGATACGATGGCGGCGATCAATCCCGAGAGTGCCGCTTTGGTCAGGAAATAGAACATTGTTGGCCTTTTGACTGAGCGCCTTTCGCTTGCCGTCGCCACGATAGATGAGGGCGGCAAGCTTGACAGCTTGTATCTCTTTGATAACCTCGCGTCGGGGAAATGCGATCTCCCCATCAGGCGACATGCCCAAGAATCGCGTCCAGATCACCAAGGACGCATCATGTCGGCAATCCGCCCAATTTCCGCAAAAAATCCTCGAGCTTTGATCGACGCGCTGACCTGTCGCGCGCCGAAAGGGTCTGACGTTTAATCGGAAACGTGAGTTCGCAAAACTCGCGTCAACAACCCTTTGGCTGGAAAAATGCGAAGAAAAATCATCGTCTGGTGTTCCCTCGTCGTCCTCGTGATTGCCGCCGGCCTCGGTGCTCTCTACGCGATGCTCGTTCCTGGTCTGTCGAGCGCGCGCGGCGAACCACCGGCGGCCGAAACCTTGATTGCGACCTGGTTGTTGCACCAGAGCGTTCCGGATGAGGCAAGGAGGAGCGTCAATCCCGTGAAAGACGATCCCGCCGGCATCGCAGCAGGCAAGGAACTTTATCGGGAGAAATGCGAGACTTGTCACGCCTATGACGGCGGCGGAAAAACCACAATTGGCGGCAACCAATATCCGCGTCCGCCTGCGCTTCGTTCGTTTGCGATTCAGTCGACCTCGGACGGCGAACTCTTTTACCACATCCGGAGCGGCATCCGTAACACCGGCATGCCGGCGTGGAATCTGCCGGACAATCAAATCTGGCAGCTCGTGAGCTATATCCGCCATTTGCCGCAGGTTGCGCAGATGAATCCCGAGCCGGCAACGATGCCGCCCGCGGCGCAGATCCAGCAGCACTATGTGGGATCGGCCGCGTGCAAGAGTTGTCATGAAAGCGTTTATGCGCGCTGGGGCAAGACTCGAATGGCAAACGTGGTGCGCGACCCCCGCGAACATCCCGACGCCATCCTCCCGGATCTCTCGAAGTCGGACCCGCTTGTGAATTTCAACAAGGACGACATCGCGCTTGTCTATGGCAGCCGGTGGAAGCAGCGCTATTTCAAGAAAATCGGCGACGACTATTTCGTGTTTCCGGCGCAGTGGGATGTCGCACACAAGATCTGGCGGCGCTATTTTGTCGCCAACGGAACCGATTGGTGGGCGACGCTCTATCCGCCGGATAATTTCCAGCGCCCGACGGGGCCGCTGTGTGACGGCTGCCATTCCGTCAACTACGACATCGACACCAAGTCAGTTACGGAATGGAACGTCGGTTGCGAGAAATGTCACGGCCCGGGCGAGGCGCATGCGCGCAAGCCGACCCGCGACAACATACTCAATCCCGCGCGCTTCGACTACGTCCACGCCAGTGACACCTGCATCCAGTGCCACTCCCAGGGCCAGCCGCTGACGAACCCGATCGAGGGCAAGTATTACGATTGGCCGGTCGGTTTCGATATCGGCAAGAACCTCGCCGACTACTGGAAGCTCGAGGAGCATCAACTCGGCGAGACAAATTTCATGCACTTCGCGGACGGCACCGGCCACAAGAACCGCATGCAGGGCAACGATTTTGTCCAAAGCCTGATGTATGCGCGCGGCGTGACCTGTTTCAGTTGCCACGATCCCCACGGCGGAGAAAACGTTGCCATGGTCCGCAAGGCTGGCAATGCGCTGTGCCTCGATTGCCATGGTCCGAATGCGCAGGCGGGCCCCCATGCGTCCAGCGTCGAAGCGCATACCCATCATAAGGCGGGCAGCCCGGGCAACGAGTGCATCGCCTGTCACATGCCCAAGATCGAACAGACGATCGCTGACCAGAATGTCCGGAGCCACACCTTTCACTTCATCACACCGGGGGATACCGACTCGTTGAAGATTCCAAACGCTTGCAACCTGTGCCATACGGACAAATCAACGGAGTGGGCGAAGGCGGCGCTGGAATCCTGGCCGGATCGTTCGCCGTGGCGGATGTCACGCTAACGAGACAGCATGACGAAGAGGCGAAATCGCACCCGATCCCTGCATGACGCCGTTGCCGGTCTGTTGATCGGGATCGGCCGGGCGGGAGCGCTAGCGATTTGCCTCACCGCATGGCCGGCCGCCGCCTACCGTCCGTTCGACGGAACCGATGCGGCGGTGGCCGGACTCAACGAAGTGGAGATCGAACTGGAGCCGGTCGGCTGGCTGCGGACCGGACCGCAATCGAGTTTGGTCACCCCCGACATGGTCTTCAACTACGGCTTCGCCGAGCGCTGGGAAGTGGTTCTGCAGACCGAAGTGCTGACACCGATTATGCCAGGCGGCCCGGTCAACGCCGTCGCCAATGGCGCGTTTTTGAAGTGGGTGGTCCAGCCGGGCGTTCTTCAGGGTCAATCCGGCCCAAGCATTGCCATGGAATTCGGGCCGCTCTTGCCTGGTGTCAATGCCGAACCCGGATTCGGATTCAGCTGGGCGGGCATCGTGTCCCAACGCTGGGACTGGGGCACCGCGCATTTCAACGTCGAGACCAATCTCACGCGCGACCAGCACGGTGAGTTGTTTCTCGATGTCATTCTCGAAGGACCGTGGACCTGGAAGGTCCGCCCCGTACTCGAAACATTCTACGACAAGGTATGGACGCAAGGCGAAACCCGCTCGGTGCTCATTGGCGCGATCTGGCAGGTTGACAAGGACCTCAGCCTCGACGCTGCGTTCCGATATGCGGTGGAGAACGGTCACCCCGTCAACGAAATCCGCGCCGGATTCACCTTCGCCTTCAAGGCAGAGAGCGACAAGACACCGACGAAGCCCGGCGCGACCTTCGGCAATTGGGGCCTTTCGCGGTGAGCGAACGGAGGCCTTGCAGGGCTGCTTGGTCCTCATGGTTAGGAAGGCGCGCAGCGCCGTCTCGAACCGTGAGCCTGGTAAAGGAAAATGTCGATCGCCAAAGCATCAGAGCCGCTCAACGCCCCACGATCTCCGGCAGTTTCGTTGCGGGCGGGGTGTTGCGGCTGCGCTGTGTGCGCACGATGCCGTCGATGATCGTCATGCCGATGCCGGGGAGGTCGCCGAGCTGCACGCTGTCGAGAAGGTTCTTGCCGGGAGAGTGCTGCGCCTTGTCCATGATGACGAAGTCGGCCGATCGTCCGATCTCGATCAGGCCGCAATCGAGCGCACGCATCCGCGCCGTGTTGCCGGTCGCAAAGCAGAACGCGATCTCCGCAGGGACCTCGCCGAGAGAGGACAGCATCGAGACCATGCGCAGGATGCCAAGCGGTTGCACGCCGGAGCCGGCAGGTGAATCGGTGCCGAGAATGACGCGGCCGAGTTCGCCCATCTCTCGCGCAGTGCGCAATGTATAGAGTGCGGAGCGTTCGTTGCCGTTGTGAACCAGTTCAAGGCCGCGCTTGCAGCCCTCGCAGATGCAGCGGATCTGGTCATCGGGAAGCGCGGTATGGCCGCCATTGATGTGACCGATCACGTCGGTGTCAGCTTCCAGCACAACGTCCTTGTCGATCAGCCCGGAGCCCGGAATCGACGGACCGCCGGTGTGGATCGTGCTCTGGATGCCGTATTTGCGCGCCCATCCGACCATCTTGCGCGCGGTCGGCCCGTCCTTGACGCCGCCAAGCCCGACTTCTCCGAGCAGCTTGACGCCGGCCGCCGCCAACTCGCGGAAATCGTCCTCGACCATCTCGCATTCGAGCACGGGCGCGCCAGCGTGCACCTTCACACCGCCGGGCCGAAGCGTCCAGAACGCGCGCTGCGCAAAGATCGCCATCGCCTTGAGGCCGACGACGTCGCGCGGCCGGCCGGGCATGTGAACCTCGCCGGCCGAGATCATGGTGGTGACGCCACCGTGCAGAAAGCTGTCGATCCATCCAATCTGGTTCTGCCGCGGCGTCCAGTCGCCCGCGACGGGATGTACGTGGCTGTCGATCAGGCCCGGCGCGACCACCGTGCCATTGGCCTCTATGATCGTGGTGGCGCCTTCGGCATCGACATCCCCGGCGCGGCCGACGGCGGCAATCTTGCCGTTGACGGCAACGATGGTGTCACCATCGAGGATCGGTTTCTCAAGAGCGCCCGAGAGAATGAGCCCGATATTGCGGATCACCAGTTTGGTCGGGCCGGCTGCCTTGGGTTCATCGTGGGCCATCGCTTCCTCGCTTCTGCTCAATGCCTCGCAGGCCGCGATATCTTGCTCGCCGCCCGATGCCGGGATCAAGCCGGATTATTTGCATGGAAACGGGCTCGAATGAAACGAGATCATGGCTGCAGGCGCCGGGAGGTTGCTCCGCGGACTCGGCGGCGCCTGTCATGGCTCTTCTGCCAATTTGCCGCGCGCATCCTCTTGACTTGCGGTGGAAGCTG
This sequence comes from uncultured Alphaproteobacteria bacterium, assembly GCA_963820275.1. Taxonomy (GTDB): domain Bacteria; phylum Pseudomonadota; class Alphaproteobacteria; order Rhizobiales; family Xanthobacteraceae; genus Bradyrhizobium. The sequence goes on along the minus strand of CAWFZL010000029.1, from coordinate 108,717 downwards.
CACGGTAATACCGCAAATTTTCGCGGGACATTTGCGAAAGAAAAAACGCTCCGGGGAGGGGAAGACCATGCCGATTGGTCGACGCGGCTTTGTCAAGGGCGCGACGTTGGGCGCGCTGGCTTTCACGGTAGGCGGAGTTGAAGTCCTGATGGCGCCTCGCGATGCGAGGGCGCGCAATGTGCCGTTCCGGCTTCTGAACGCTCACCAGGGCGAGACGCTCGAGGCTCTCGGCGAGACACTGGTGCCGCAGGCGCGCGAAGCGGGGATCGCGCATTATATCGACCAGCAGATTTCGGTCCCTGCCCACGAATCTCTTCTTCAGGCGCGGATCTTCAACATCCGTCCGCCGTTTTCGGAATTTTACCGAAGCGCGATCGCCACCATCGACGAGAACAGCCGCAAGCTGTTCGGAGAAGATTTCGCGCTTCTTTCGCCCGCCGACCAGCGCGAGTTTGTCAATCGCATGCGGCAGAACATGATCGAAGGCTGGGCCGGAAGGCCGGGCGCGTCGGTCTATGCGGTGCTTCGCGCGGATGCCGTCGACGTCGTGTACGGAACGATGGAAGGCTACGAAGCGCTGGGCATCCCCTACATGGCGCACATTCCACCGGAAAAGAGGTGGTGAGATGGCATTCGAAAAAGTAGACGTCGTCATCGTTGGAGCCGGTGCTTCCGGTTCGGTCTATGCTTGCGTCCTGGCGAAGGCCGGCAAGAAGGTCGTGTTGCTGGATTCCGGGCCAGACTGGGAGCTTTCCGATCTCATTAGTTCCGAGATCTGGGGCCGTCGCGTCAAACCCGCAGGCGCACCGATCCTTCTCGAAGGCAGGAATCCGATGGCCTACGCCGCGCAAAGCGGATGGGGCGTTGGCGGCGCAGCCTTGCACTATTACGCGAACTTTCCGCGGCTGCTGCCGACCGATTTCAGGATGAAGAGCGAGCATGGGCGCGGACACGATTGGCCCATCGCTTACGAAGATGTCGCGCCGTTCTACGACAAGGTCGCGCGCGAGATCGGAGTCTCCGGCGATGCCGGGGCCGAGGAGAAGTGGCGGCCCGCCGGGGAAGCCTACCCGATGCCGCCGATGAAAACCTTCCGCAACGGCAACATCTGGCTGAAGGCTTTCGAATCCGTCGGCATTCCCCTGGTGCCGGCACCGGTCGGCATGAACTCGGTCGAATTCAAGGGACGGCCTGCTTGCCTCTATGACGGATGGTGCCATGTCGGCTGTCCGATCGGGGCGCTCGCCAATCCGCAAGTGACCTATCTCGGCGAGGCGCGCAAGGCCGGCGCCGAGGTTCGCCCCTGGTCGACGGCGACGCGCCTTCTGACCAACCAGGCGGGTACGCGCGTGACCGGCGTCGAATATTACGATGACAGGCACCAGAAGCAGATCCAGGAAGCAAGCGTGGTGTTGCTGGCCGCGTGGTCCGCGCAAAATCCGCGGCTATTGTTGAATTCCGCGACCGACAAGCATCCCAACGGGCTTGCCAATGCGAGCGGTCTCGTCGGCCGCTTCATGATGTCCCATCATGTGGCCTCGACATGGGCGATGTTCGATGAGGATACGCAGAATCACATGGGCACCATTGCCGTGCAGTACATGTCTTACGAGCGTTACCCGAAGACCAGTCATCCGGGTGCGTTCGGAAGCTCGTTCGTTACAGCCGGTTTTGCCTTGAAAACCACCGATCTCGCCAATTCCCGTTCCGATCTCTTCGGACCGGAGCTTTCGGACTATATGAAGCGTGCCGCGCGCCACCTCGCTGGCATCAAGACGTTCGGCGAAGAACAGCCCAATATGGAGAACCGCCTTGAACTTGCGAGCGAAAAGGACGAGTTCGGCATGAGGCTCGGCAGGCTGACCCACAGCTTCGACCAGGACGCGGTGGCGCTCTGGAATGCCAATCTCGAAGAGGGGCTAAAAATCGCGAGGGCGTGCGGGGCCAAGGAGGCATGGTCCTCGCGGGCGATGCCCACCAGCCATCTCCTGGGCGGCACCATCATGGGAACGAGCAGCGCCAATTCGGTGGTCGACAGCTACGGCCAGAGCCATGAAATTCCGAACCTGTGGATTGCGGGACCCGGCATCTTCCCGACCGAGGGTGCTTCCAATCCGACGTTCACGATCTTCGCGCTGTCGCAGCGCGGCGCCGAACGGATGGGCTCGCAATGGGGCAGGCTGACGAACTGAGCGTTGCACCAGCTTGCGAGGCAAGCCCGGTGCTTCCGTTGCTCGACTAAAGATTGTATGTGTAGGTGTGTTCCCCTCTTGGTATGGTAGCGCGGATCGGCGTAACCTCCTGCCGGGAGCGGTAAATTCCATGTGAGTACGTTTGATGCGGCGACGTGCCACCCTTTTCTCGGGACATAACGGGGTACCGTCACACCAAAGTCGTAACCTGCGGGGAATATCGCCGTATCTGCTGGAGTCTATAGAGGACCACCGGTAAAGGAGCCGGCTTTCGCCGGGGACGACCGTGACGGCAAGCTGAATCATGGGCAAACAGACACAGCGCGGATCAGACAGAATTGACCGGGAAATCCTCGCCAACGACGCGCTGGAGCGAGCCCGTCTTTTGCCTCCGGGTCCGCAGCGCAACGAGGCGCTCAAGCTTGCAAGCTTGCTTCGCTGCACCGCCGATTCCAACGGACCTGTGTTCGCGAAACGAGGCAGGCCGCGCAAGTAGCCACACCGTCAGGTCTTCATGACACGGCTGTGCCGCGCGCCATAGAAGAAGTAGATCACAAGCCCGATCGCGAGCCACACGGCGAGCCTCACCCACGTATCGAGCGGAAGTCCGAGCATCAGAAAGATTGAGGTCAGCGCCCCGGCAGGAGCGACGAACCAGATCGCGGGGGCGCGGAAGGGGCGATCCAGCGTCGGCTGGGCGATGCGCAGCGCCAGCACGCCGATCGAGACCACCGCGAAGGCAAACAGAGTCCCGATACTGACGAGTTCTCCCACCAGGCCGATCGGCAGAAGCGCGGCAAGAATTGCCACGACTATTCCTGTCGTGATCGTCGAGACATGGGGCGTTCCAAAATGCGGATGGATCTTTGCAGCCGCCGACGGCAAAAGGCCGTCATGGGCCATGGCGCGGAAAATTCTCGGCTGAGCGAGCAGCATCACGAGAATGACGGAGGTCAATCCGAAAATGATTCCCAGTTTTACGAACGGCGAAAGCCATCCGACCCCGGCCGCATCGATGCCGACCGCGATCGGATCGGGCACGTTCAGCTTGTCATAGGGAACAATCCCCGTCAGCACGAGGCAGACCAGCACATAGAGAATTGTGCAAATGACCAGCGAACCGAGTATGCCAATGGGCATGTCCCGCATCGGATTTCTGGCCTCCTGGGCCGCCGCCGAGACGGCGTCGAAGCCGATATAGGCGAAAAATACCACTGCTGCGCCGCGGAGGATGCCCGACCAGCCGTAGATTCCAAGACCTGCATTGGGCGGGATGAAGGCGCCTTCGGGGTTGCTCGGTGTAATCCAGTTCGCCGTGCTGAAGGCCGGCGCCGCGCAAGTTACAAAGAGCGCGATTACAATCAACTTGATCGCCACGATCCAGTTGTTGAACCGAGCGGTCTCCCGTATGCCGATCACCAGCAGCGCGGTCACGACAATGATGATCAGCGCGGCCGGAATGTTCAGCACAGCGCCGGTGAACGACCATGCGTGATGGACGGAATCATAGTCGAGCGGGGACGATGCAAACCGTGTAGGGAGGTTCAGTCCAAGATCCCTTGTTAGGCTCGCGGCATAGCCGGACCAGCCTATCGCGACCGTGGTCGCGCCCACCGCATATTCGAGGATCAGGTCCCATCCGATGATCCAGGCGATCAACTCGCCCAGCGTGGCGTAGGCATAGGTATAGGCGCTGCCGCTGATCGGGACCGCGGATGCCATCTCGGCGTAACACAGCCCGGCAAAGGCACAGGCGATCGCTCCGAGAAGAAACGAGAGCGAGACGGCCGGACCCGCATTGGCCGCGGCCGCATGTCCGGTCAGGACAAAAATGCCCGCTCCGATGATCGCGCCGACACCGAGCGCAACCAGGTTGAGCGCGGACAGCGTTCGCCTCAAGACATGCGCCTGATCGTCGCCGCCGTCGGCCTCGCTGGCCTCTTTCAACAGCGCTGCGGTCGATTTCCGAGCCCAGAGGTTTGCCATGATGCCCATCCTACACAAGATGCCGGCATCCGGATGCTATCCGTCAAGGCCTCCTAAACCGCTGCCGGCCTTTTCCATCCGCCAAAGGTCTGTTCGAGGTGCCGTACCAGCGCCAGCGCGACATCTTCACGCCAGGGCCTGGCGGCGACCTGAACGCCGAGCGGAAGGCCCTCGGGCGAGGTGCCGACCCGGACAGTTGCCGCGGGCCATCCCGTCAGGTTGTACATCTGTGCATAACCGAAGCCCCGGCGGTTTTGTTCCTCAAAGCTTGTGCCGTGAGGCAACGCCGGAAACGGCGCCACGGCCGAAAGCACCGCATCGTAGTTTTCGATGAAGCGCAGCATCGAATTGCGATAGGCGTCCCATCGCACGAACGCGGCCAGCGCTTCGGTGGTGCTGGCCATCGCAGGGGCGACGGAATAGGTCAGCGCCTTCTCGAACAGGGGCGAGATCGGGTCGCTGCCGATGCTCTTCAGGAAGGCACGGATGCCGGCGCCGCCGTCGCCGCGGCTCATGTCACGATAGACGGTCGATGCCTTGGCCGCGTCGGGCGGAGATTTTTCCTCGACCTGGACGCCCGCATCCATGAAGGCTTTCGCGGAATCGCGAACGGCGGCCGCAATTTCCTTGGTCGGCGCGGCCATGCCGTCGTCCACGAAATAGGCCAGTTTCAGCCCCTTCAACGCAACGGCGTTCGGATCGAGCAACGGCATTCCCACGATCGAATGGTCGCGGAAGTCGGGGCCGGCGATCAAGGGCAAGGCGAGTGCGAGATCGTCGACCTTGCGCGCGATCAGGCTCACATGAAACACCGCGTTGCGCGCTCCCATCGGCAAGGGAAATTGACCGGTGCGCGGGACGCGGCCGGAAGTGGGCTTGATCGCCGCGAGCCCGCAAAAATGCGCCGGGATTCGAATGCTTCCCCCGGCATCGGTACCAAGGCCGAGCGGCGAGCCGCAGGCTGCGACAATCGCCGATTCGCCGCCACTGCTGCCGCCGGGCGTGCGGGCAAGGTCATAGGGGTTGTTGGTGCGTCCATAAACGAGGTTGTCGGTTTCGATCGCGCCAGCAAGTTCCGGCACATTGGTCTTGCCGAGAATGACGGCGCCCGCGGCACGCAGCCGGGCGACCGCGGTTGCGTCGGCATTGGGCACATAGGTCGCGCGGCCCTTGGTGCCGCCGGTGCAGATAACGCCCTTTGTTTCCAGCGTATCCTTGATGGTAACGGGCACGCCATGCAGCGGACCCCGGATCTCGCCGCGCGCGAGAGCCGCATCGGCCTCATCTGCCTCTTTCAACGCGGCATCTGCCGTGAGCTGGACGATTGCGTTGAGCTTCGGATTGACCTTGGCGATCTGCTCGAGATGGGCTTCCACGATTGCCTTCGAGCTGACCTCTTTTCCGCGGATGGCGCTGGCAAGCTCACCGGCGGATTTCAAAACAATATCTTCGCCCGCGCCTGCTGCTGCTTCGGCCGAACCAACCAGCGTGTTGCGCCCAGCGGCTGCAACGACGCCGGCTGCGGCAGCCGCGCCCAGAAAATCCCTGCGTCCGATATTGTCGCTCATGTACGATCCGTCCTCTCTGACACAACTTTACGTTTTCCGCAGATAATTCCGTTTGGATTTGGCATGCAAGTTGGCTCGTTTCACGTAAGATTTGGATAACCGTGGCCGTAGATGCAAAACCAGTGCCGCACCCCTCAAAAATCGAAGGAAGGCGAAATCAAATGACAATGATTGATCCGCTGACCGCCAGCGCCGTGCTCGTGGCGACGGCCGCCACCGACGCGGTTTATGTCATGTTCACATCGGCGGTCGTGACGCGAAGGCGGGTGCCGGCCGCGACGTGGAGCAGCATCTGGTATCTGCTCTCGTCCTATGCCGTGATCAGCTATACCGAAAACTGGGTCTATGTGGCTTTCGCCGCAGCCGGATCCTGGATTGGCGCGTTCGCTTCGATCACCTTTCTGCACCGCCCTCCGGGCGGCCCGCCCATCGGTGCAAGTCCGGACTGAGGATGGCCCGATTGAACGCAAATTCGGAAGACACTAACATTCCGATCAGGCCGGACCCGCAGCGGATCATCAACGAAGTCCCGCCGGGGAGGAATATCGAGCATGATGAACCGACGCCGATTGCTCTGCACCGCAGGAGCCGTCCTGTTCGCCGGAATTCCAGGAGCATTTGCTGCAACCTATGATCTCCTCATAAGAGGCGGGCGCGTCATCGATCCCTCTACCGGGCTTGATGCGGTAAGTGACATTGCGATTTCGGGCGGCAGGATTGCTTCGATTGCGGCCAACATCGCGGTTGATGCGAACGAAACCATCGATGCACGCGGCATGATCGTCGCCCCAGGCCTGATCGACATCCACACCCATGCCGGCCGCAGCGCGGATGGGCCCCCGATGTGCCTGCAGGATGGGGTGACCGGCTGGGTCGATGCCGGATCGGGTGGGGCGGACAATATGGACGCGGTGGCCGCGGTCGCGCGGGCCGCGCCGCAGATAGGCCGCTGCCTGATCAACATCGCGCGTACCGGCGTTATCGCTCCTGGCGGCGAATTGCACGATATCAATGCGGCCAACGTGGCTCTGGCGCAGGCGGCGATCGCCCGTAATCGCGATGTCGTCATCGGCGTCAAGGCACGCCTTTCCGACAATGTTGCAGGCGCCAACGATCTCGAAGCGTTGCGCCGCGCCCAGGAGGCCGCAGCGCCGTTCAACTTGCCGGTCATGATTCATGTAGGCCAGAACCACACGCCGCTGCGCGCCATCCTTGCGCTGCTCAAACGTGGCGATATCGTCACGCACATCTACGCACCGGGGATGAATGGTATTCTCGACGACAAGGGAAATCTGCTGTCGGAAGTCATGGCAGCGCATCGTCGCGGCATTATCTTCGACTTTGGCAACGGTGTCGCCGATCACTTCGACTGGGATACGGTCGAGAAGGCGACCAGGCAGGGCCTGTGGCCCGATACGTTCTCGACCGACTGGAACACCAAGTCGAAGACGAGCGGGGTCGTCGATCTGCCAAACGTGATGTCGAAGTTCCTCATGTTCGGAATGCCGCTCGAACGGATCATTGCCGGCGCAACCGTCAACGCGGCGCGCTGCTTCCCGGCGTTCGATGACCGCGGCACGCTCAATGTCGGCGCCCCGGCGGACGTGGCCATCATGGAGTTGCGGGAGGGCAGCTTCGAATTTCTCGACAATTACAGGGGTACGCGAACGGGCCGCCAGAAGTTGTTTCCCTTCGAAACCGTGCTCAACGGCAAGCGCGTACAACGCAGCTGAGGTGAAGCCGGGAGGCTGGATAGGATGTCAGCCTCCAAGATAGGCTTCGCGGATACGCGGATCGCCGGCCAGAACCGATGATGGTCCCGACAGGGCGATCACGCCCGTCTCGAGCACGAAGGCGCGGCTTGCGATTTCAAGCGCCATGGCCGAATTCTGTTCGACCAACAGCACGCCAAGACCGGTGCGCTTGTTAAGTTCGACGATGCGATCGAACACCTGCTCGATCACGATGGGCGCAAGTCCGAGCGATGGTTCGTCCAGCATCAGGAGGCTGGGACGGCCCATCAGCGCGCGGCCTATGGCGAGCATCTGCTGCTCGCCCCCCGACAGCGACCAGCCGCCTTGCTTCAGCCGCTCCTTCAGGCGCGGGAACAGGTCGAACACCAGTGCGAGGTCTTCGTCGACCTCCCGCCTGTTGCGGGCGCGCGAGGCCGTGCCGGTGATGAGATTCTCCAGCACGGTAAGACCGGGAAAAATGCGGCGACCCTCCGGGCAATGGGCGAGACCCGAACCGACGATGGCTTCGACCGCGGCGTTCTGGATGTTCTCGCCCTTCCAGACGATGGTGCCGGCAGTGGGGCGTACCAGCCCCGAGATCGTGCTCAGCGTCGTGGTCTTGCCAGCGCCGTTGCCGCCGATCAGCGCGACGATTTCGCCCATTTCGATGCTCAGGGAGATACCTTTCAGTACCTCGATGTGGCCGTAAGACACCCGCAAATTGTCGATCTTAAGCATGGCGGTGCCGCCTGCCGAGATAGGCCTCGATCACCTGGGGATTGCGCTGGATTTCGGCAGGCGCGCCTTCGGCGATCTTCTTGCCGAAATCGAGCACGGCGACGCGGTCGCTTACTCCCATCACGAGCCGGACGTTGTGCTCGACCAATACGATGGTGATGCCGCGGTTCTTGAGTGTTGTGATCGTGTCGAGAAGAGTCATGCTTTCGGTCATGTTCATGCCGGCCGCCGGTTCGTCCAGCAAAAGAACACTCGGCTTCGATGCGAGCGCCCGCGCAATCTCCAGAAGGCGCCGCTGCGCATAAGGCAATTGGGTGGCGCGGTCATCGGCGCGCTTTACAAGAGCGACGGTTTCGAGCGCCTCACGCGCCCTGCGGTCGATTTCGGCCTCGTTCTGCCTGTGGTGTGCGTTCGATGCGAGGATGCTGAGAAGCGAGGTTGAGCTGTTGCAGGCCGCAGCTACCTTGACGTTTTCGAGAACGCTGAGGTTCTCGAAGATTCTGATGTTCTGGAACGTGCGCGCCAGGCCGAGCCGTGCAATGCGGTGCGGCTTGAGGCGGAAGATTTCCTGCTCCCCAATTCGTATGGAGCCCGAGTCCGCATGCGAGGCTCCGCTCAGGGCGTTCAGCAATGTCGTCTTGCCCGAACCGTTGGGACCGATGATCGCCTGCACGATACCCCTGGGCACGTCGAGGTCGATGCTGTCGAGCGCAACCAGTCCGCCAAAACGGCGCGTTACGCCGCGCGCGGTGATGATCGGGGCGGTCAACTTGCACCTGCCCGGCGAACCCGAAACTGCGCAGCGAGGGATGACAGGCCTCCCGGCGCCAGCACGATGACGGCGATGACGCCGAGGCCGTAGAGCACAAGATACCATTGACCGAGAAACCTGAGCGCCTCGGGAAGGATTGTGAGCGCCACCGCACCGAAGACGCAGCCTGCGATCGAGCCCATGCCGCCGACGATGAGCATGGTCATCAAGAGGATCGCTTGCGTACCGGAAAAGCTGTCGGGGCTGATGAAGCGGATCGACGATGCATACAGGCACCCGGCAAGACCCGCATAGACCGCACCGATCATGAAAGCCATCAGCTTGGTCCGGGTGGTATCGACGCCGCTTTGCTCGGCCGCAATTTCGCTGTCCCTGGTCGCGATCATCGCGCGTCCGAGCGTCGAATGACGGATGCGGGAGGCGACCATGACCGCCAGTGCAAGGGTTACGACCAGCAGATAGTAATGCTGGGCCTGCCCCTGTGGCCCGATCCCGAAAATGCTGATGCCGGGTATCGCCCGCAGACCCGACGTGCCGCCTGTCACAGGCTCCCAATGCACGATGATCAGCCGGATGATTTCACCGAAGCCGATGGTGGTCATGGCAAGATAGTAGGTGCGCAGGCGCATGGTCGGCAGGCCGAGCATGAGGCTTGCGGCAATCACGACGATGGCCGAGAGAAAGGGCGTGACGATCCAGGGCAGGCCGGACTTGGTTGCGATCGCCGTCGCATACGCGCCGAGCCCATAGAACGCCGCCTGTCCGAAGTTGATCTGCCCGGCCCATCCCGTCACGAAATTCAGTCCCAGCACGACGATCGCGTTGAGAATGGCGATATTGAGCAGTTGGATGATGTATCCGTCTCGTGTGAGGGCCGGAATGGCCAAGGCTGCGGCAACTACCGCGAGACCAGGCCAGATCCTGATTGAGAGGTCCATTTCAGACCTTCTCGCTGCTCTTCTCGCCGAACAGGCCGCGGGGCCAAGCGATGAGAACGGTGATCATTACGATGAAGGCGTAAGCGTCGCGGAAATTGGAGGAGATGTAGCGCGCACCGAAGGTCTCGACGAGGCCGAGAAACAATCCGCCAATCACCGCGCCCGGCAAATTGCCGAAGCCGCCAATCACGCTGACGACGAAGCCCTTCAGGCCGAGGCTTCCTCCCATGGTCGGCTCGGCGAGGAAAATCGGCGCCACCAGCAAGCCTGCGATTCCCGACAGGACGGCGCCAAAAGCGAACGCGACTGCGATGGTGCGGTTGACGGGAATGCCCACCAGTCGCGCGGTGTGGAGGTCCTGTGCAGTCGCCTGCATCAGGATTCCGAACCTGGTTTTGGTCAGGAAGATGAATTGCAGCAACAGGATTACGGCAAGCGTTGCGAAGATGAAAAGCTGATGCATCGAAACGACGACGCCGGCGAACCGCAGCGGCGGACCGCTGACCGGGGATGGCAGCGACACGGGGAGGGGTCCCCATATGATCAGCGCCAGATTCTCAAGGACTATTCCCATCGCGATCGTCGTCAGGATGACCAGGAATGCCGGACGCCCGCGCAGCGGAAAATAGACCAGTACCATGAAGGCGACGCCGACCAGCGCCATCGCAACCATGGTGACGGCCCAGGCTGCCGCCACCGGCATTTCGCGGGTCACGGCGCAGCTGATGCCGATGAAGGCGCCAAGCATCAGGAGCTGACCCTGCGCGAAATTGACGATCTGGACCGTGTTGAAGATCAACAGAAGGCCAAGCGCGACGAGCGCGTAGATGCTGCCGAGCGCCAGGCCATTGACCACGAGCTGGCCCATGGCGTGATCAGAATCCGCTTTCCCTGATCGGACCGGCCAGTTCCGGCGTCTTGCCCTTGTTGCGATAGATTCCGAGGGTGTGCGCAAGATCGCCTTGCGCGTCGGCCTGATAGGAGATGAGCATGCCCTTCCAGTCTTTGGTTGTGGCCAGCGCATCGCGTATCGCGGGCTTGCTGCAGCCGACCTTCTCGATGATCGATTTCAGCAGATACACCGTGTCGTAATACGACACCGTGAAATTGTCCGCAGGTACATTGTATTTCGCCTGGACGCGCTTCGCCCAATCCAGGATCTTCGGATCGGTGGAGGTCTGCGGAATCATCCCGCCGATCGCGTAGGCGCCATCGGCCTCCGCCGCCGACAGGTTGTTGAGGGTGGTTTGCGCCACGAGGCTGGCGTTTCCGATCGTGGTCATCTTGATGCCGAGATCGCTCATTTGCTTGACCACCAGCGTGACGTCGGCGGGACGGCCGAACACGATCAGGCTGTCGGCACCCTTGTCCTTGATTTCGAGCAGTTGCGCGCTCATGTCCTTGTCTGATGGCGCATAGGAAGTGACCGCGACCGGCGTCACCTTCAGCTTCGCGAGCGAGGCCTGAATGCCCTTGGAAGCGCCCAGGCCGTAATCGTCGGCCACGGCGATGATGCCCGGCTTGGTCTTGCCGAGCGAATGCACCAGATATTCCGGAATGAGATCGGCGAGCTGCCCATCGTGGACGTGAGTGCGGAACAGCCATTTGCTGCCCTGGGCGGTCACCTTGGCATTGGTCGCGCCGACCAGAAACGGCGTCTCCGACTTGTTGACGACCTCCGTCTGCGCGAACACGTGCGGGCTGATCATCGAGCCGAAGATGACAAGGGGTTTGCCTTCGAGGATGCGATTCATCGCGTTCAGCGCGTCCGTGCTCGACGCTCCGGTGTCTTCCGTCGTCAGCGCCAGCTTCTTGCCTTCGATGCCTCCGGCTGCGTTGATTTCTTCGACCGCGAATTCGGCCCCGTTGCGCGCTTGCGTGCCGAGCAGCGCCAGATTGCCGGTAAGCGCCGTCGTAAGCCCCAGCGGAATCGGGGAAGGGCAGCTTGCAGCGTCCGCTTTCGATTCATCCGCGCAGCCAACGCACAAACAGACTGCCGTGACCACAAATGTCTTCGAGAATGCAAGAGCCATGATGTTCCCTGTTGGATCGCTCATTTACCAATACGATAGCAGGCCTGTCGCTGATATTTGACAAGCCCGCCATGATTGAAACCCCTGTTAAGACTTGAAAATTCCCGCGGCGCGCGGCCCCCGCGGGGAATCTTCGGGGGTCATTTTCCGGCAGCCCCGGTCGTTGCCAGGGATGGCGCTGCTACGGTACGGCCGCCGATTGCCAGATAAACCGCACCGCCGACCACGATCCCGAACAGCCAGCTGAGGTCTGCCCCCGCCAGCAGTCCGGAGATGGGGCCCTGCAGCGCGGGAACGAGTTCATCCTGCACCGACCAGCCAGCCACGAGCCCGGCCAGAAACGCGATAATGCCGCCCCAGTTTATGTCGCCATAAACGCTGGTGTCCGGCGACTTGTAGAGTTCGGCGACATCGATCTTGCTCTTACGCTTGATGAAGAAATCCGCCATGACGACGCCCGCCCACGGGCTCATCCAGAGAAGCAGGCTGATCATCCAGTTGTCGAACGCCTTGGCGAAGGAAGGCGCGAAGACGAAATAGATGGTGACGGCGTAACCGACGATACCCGCGACCACGGCGAGCGCAGTCCGGGACAGTTGGACGCCCATGCTGAGCGCGGCCAATGCCGCCGAATAGACATTGAGGATGTTGGTCGCGATCGGGCCATGCAGAACCATGAGCAGCACGAGTATGCTGGTGAATCCACCGAATACCGCGCTCACCATCTTGGCGGGATCGGTGTCGAGCGTCACGCTTGCGATCGTCGCGCCGAGTATCGCGAGCCAAACGGACGGTACGAACATTCCGATATAGCTGTACCAGAAGACCGAAGATGAAGGGACGCTGCGGGGTACGAAGCGCGAATAATCCGACGCCCAGGTCACCCAGGAAATTCCCCAGCCGACACCGATCGCCGTCATCAGCAGCGAGAGCATTGCCAGATGAGGACCTGGCGGAAGCGGGCTGACAAGATTCCAGTTGACGACGCCGGGGCGGCTCCAGGCCAGTATGCTCATCAGCACCATGATGGCGACGGTGACTGGCACGGTGTATTTCTCGAACGTTCGAATTGCATAGAAGCCGTAGACACCGATCCCCACCTGGATCACCATCACCAAAGTGATGACGATGAAGGTTATCAGCACCGAGTCCGGTACTCCGAATTGGCCGAGAATGGCCGTCGAGATCTTGACCGGAAAATAGGTATTCACGCCGATCCAGCCGAGCGTCATCAGGAACATCAAGAGGCTCGGCAGATAGGCTCCGCGGCGGCCGAACGCGGAGCGGCTGAGCACCATCTGATTGACCCCTGTCTTGTGCCCCATCACCGTGAACGAGGCGAAGACGGCGCAACCGATGAGATTGCCGAGGACGATGACGGCGATCGTCTCCCAAAGGCCGAGCTTGAGGATGATGCCGAGCGCGCCAAGAGCCCAGTTGACCGGAGCAATGTTGGCGCCTGCCCAGATCCACATCTGCTGCGGGCCCGTCGAATCCCGATCCGCGTCAGGGATCGGTTCAATGCTGTGAATGTCGGATCGCAGTTCAGAATCTGTCATGACGCCCTCCGGGGTAAATGGTCCTCCTTGCAAATCGAGCAAGAATCGTACCACCGAGCACGTTTTCGCCCTGGCTTGCCGGAATGACTTTCGGGCCCGGCAAAATGCGAAGCATGCTTCGTATTTCGTCTGGTTTGAATGCGGCAACATTCGTGCCATATCTTGCTGCAAATTCGTGCAGCATGGGAAAGACCGGGTATTCGGAAATGGCCAAGAGAACGGTGCAAGACAGGCTCGATCCCTGGCCGCTCGCGCAGAGACCCGGATTTCTGATCCGGAGGCTGCATCAGATCCACGTCGCTCTGTTCCAGAAGAAATGCGCGGCGTTTGACATCACCCCCTTGCAGTACAGCCTGCTGTCCGCGCTCGCCCGGCGCGGCACGGCCGACCAGACGACCCTGGCGGCGGATGTAGCGCTTGATCGCACCACGACCACAGGCGCGCTCAAGCGCTTGCAATCCCGAAAGTTTATCGAGCGTGCCGTTCACAGCCGCGATCGCCGGGCGCAGATTTGCCGTCTGACAAGCCGTGGAGCGGCCCTGCTGCGACGAATGGAGACTTCCGCGCGCGCCGCGCACCGCGAGACTCTGGCCGAATTGAGCGGGAAAGAGCAGAAGCAGCTCATCGCGATGATGCAACGCATCGTTGCGGAAAACTCGGCGGACGCGGAGGTTCCGTCCCAGCACTCATTGAAGAAAGACCGGGCGTAGACAATCGCGAGGACGCTTATAAGATAAGACGATTATAATCTGTGCAGCTTGCCCCAAGCACGGCAGTGCCGAAAACAAGCGGCGTTTCCGGAAGGCAGCGGGTTCGAAGCTCCTCGGCCGCAATGCGAAGCACTCTTCGTATTCCCTCGGCATTCCCTTAGCATTCCCTTGGAACGGCTCGAGGGCTTTGCACAAAGCTGGCTGCCGGCGGATCACGATCATGATCGTTGATACTGTTGTGGTTTTCGCGGTTGTGGCATACCGTTTGCTTGAGTTGACCCGGACCTTTACCCGAGAGCTGACGAAAACGGCGCGGCTAGTGCCGTTTGAGCCAGCAGGGCGAAACGACGAAACGAAATTTCAAGGGGAGTTGCTCAAATGCCGACAAAACTGACGCGTCGCCAAGCTCTGGTACTTCCGGCCGGTATTGCGGTTGGGAGCCTCGTCGGTCGTGCCGCGATGGCGGCAGATCCCGTCAAGATCGGTCTGGTTGCGGCGCTGTCCGGCCCGTCCGCGAAATCGGGCGAAGGAATCACCCGGGGGCTGACCATTGCGATCGACGAGATCAATGCAAAGGGCGGCGTGCTCGGTGGCCGCATGCTCGAACTGGTCCGCCGCGATGACGAGTTGAATCCGGGCAAGGGACAAACCGCGGCGCGGGAGCTGATCGACAAGGAGGGCGTCGCGATTCTGTTCGGAGGTATCGACAGCCCGGTTTCGCTGGCGCTTGTGCCGCTCGTGAATTCGGCGAAGGTTCCCTTCATGGGCGTGTGGGCGGCTGCGACGAACATTACGCGCAACGGCGCCAACCCGAATTTCGTGTTTCGCGTCTCTGCGGTGGACGTCCTGGTCGACCGCGCCCTGATGAAATACGCCACGACCAAATTCGGCTCCAAGAAGCCGGGGCTGATGCTCGTCAACAATGGATGGGGTGAGTCCAACCTGGCAGGTTTGACGGCAGCCGCCGCAGCGGCCGGCGTCAAGCTCGCGGGCGCGGAAAAGTTCGACGACAAGGACGCCGACATGACGCCGCAGTTGCAGCGCCTGCGCGAAGCGGGCGCGGACACGATCATCCTGGTCGGCAACGCAGCGCCAGGCGCGCAGGTCATCAAATCATTGCAGCGCTCCGCCTGGGCGGTGCCGATCGTCTCGCATTGGGGAATTTCCGGCGGTCGTTTTCCCGAACTCGCCGGATCATGGGCCGGGAAGGTGCATTTCATTCAGACCTACAGCTTCTTCGGACCGCAAAACGACGTCGGCAAGCGCGTGCTCGCAGCGCTGATGGCGAAATATCCGGATATCAAGGGACCCGGCGACGTCACGCCCCCGGTCGGCGTGGCCAACGCCTACGACGCGATGCAACTGACCGCGCTCGCCATCGCCAAGGCGGGCTCGACGGACGGTTCCAAGATGCGCGAGGGCTTCCTGGCCATCGAGAACTATCAGGGGCTCATCAAGAATTACACGAAGCCCTTCACCGACGAGAACCATGACGCACTGAATGAAAACGACTACGTCATGGTCCGCTACAACGGGGATCAGATCGAGCCTGTCACGGGCTAGAATCGGACCACATGCTTGCAACGGCGCTTGTCTCGGGACTGAGCCTCGGTAGCATCTACGGGTTGATTGCGCTCGGCTTCACGCTGACATTTGCCGTTTCCGGC
Organism: uncultured Alphaproteobacteria bacterium; assembly: GCA_963820275.1. Lineage (GTDB taxonomy): Bacteria > Pseudomonadota > Alphaproteobacteria > Rhizobiales > Xanthobacteraceae > Bradyrhizobium. The sequence goes on along the minus strand of CAWFZL010000029.1, from coordinate 92,821 downwards.
ACAGTGAATTTTGCGCAGGGCTCGTCGGTCATGTTGGGAGCAGTGATCTGCCACATGCTCGCGGTCGGGCTGCGCTGGCCAATGATTGCCGCCATACCCGTCGCCCTGCTTGGCTGCGCCATCTGGGGCCTGATCGTCGAGCGTATCGCGGTCCGCCCCTTCGTTGCGCGCGGCACCAATTCCTGGCTGATGGCAACCGTGGCGCTCGGGATCGTGCTCGATAATGTGGTGATGGTGCTGTTCGGCAAGGAACCGCGCGCACTCCCGTCATCGCTCGCGGACGATCCCTGGGTGATCGGCAATGTCGGGATTTTTCCGTTGCAGGTGCTTGTTCCGGCGGTGGGCCTCGGCCTGGCGCTGGTGGTGCATCTCGGGATGCATCGCACCGGACTTGGCCTGAAACTGCGCGCGGCGGTCGAGAACCCGGACGCGGCACGCCTGATGAGCATCGACGTGACCATGCTCATCGCGCTCACCTATGCCGCCGCTGCACTCCTTGCCGGGATTGGTGGTATATTGATCGCGCCGCTCTACAACGTTGCATATGACATGGGGACGTTGTTCGGCATCAAGGCATTCGCGGTGGCTATTCTGGGAGGACTGACCAATCCCTGGGGCGTCGTGATCGCCGGCCTCGCTTATGGTCTGGTGGAAGCCTGCGCCACGACCTGGCTCGGTTCGAGCAGCACCCAGATCGTCACGTTCTCCGCTGTCATCGCAGCCCTTGTGCTCGCGCCGTCCGGATTGTTTGGTGGTCGTCGGACCAGGGTGCGCGTATGAGAGCCGCCGTCGCCGCGAGCATCGCGGCGCTGGTCGGCGCCGCTGCCGCCGCCATCTGCCTCCTCGCGCCAGGCTATTACGCTTATTTGCTCGGGACCCTTGCAACCACGGCGCTTGCCGGTGTCGGGCTGAATGTACTGCTTGGGCTCGCCGGTGAGGTGTCTCTCGGGCAGGGCGGCTTCATGGCGCTCGGCGCCTACGGTGTCGGCATCCTCACCGTCAAGGCCGGTTTGAATTTCTGGGAAGCTCTGCCGCTTGCCGTCCTGCTGGTTGGGGGAATCTCGGCGGCACTCTCGATTCCCGCGCTTCGGGTTACGGGTCCCTATCTCGCCATGGTGACGATTGCCTTCGGCTTTATCGTCGAGTCCGTCTCGATCGAGTGGCGCGATCTAACTGGCGGCTCCAGCGGGCTGTCGGGACTTCCGGCACCCTTTGGCACCGGCGGAACGGCGCTGTTGGCCTGCCTTCTGTGCGCGGCCGCGCTCGTCTTCTTTCACTATTTCGCGCGCAGCCCGCTTGGTCTTGCCATGCAGGCGATCGCCGCGGCGCCGGCAGCGGCACGCGGCGTCGGGATTGCCGCGTTGCCGGTGCGCGGGGCCGCCTTCGTGCTGGCTGCTGTCGCAGCCGGTCTTGCCGGTGGCCTGCAGGCGGCTTTGACCGGGTTCATCGCACCCAGTTCGTTTCCGTTTTCCCAGTCGATCCTGTTTCTCCTGGTGGTGGTCGTCGGTGGCGCCGGCCGTGCGCTTGGGCCGCTGATCGGATCAGCCGTCGTGGTGTTCCTCCCGGAATTGCTCGCCGGTCTTGCCGAATATCGTCTTCTCGTGTTTGGCGCCGGTTTGCTGATCGTGCTTTGGGCGGCGCCCGGCGGAATCGCGGGCGCGGTTGGGCGCCTGCTAATGCGGAAGGAATCCGGATCGAGGCCGAAACCGGATATCGATCTCGCTTTGGCCCACATCACCGGTTCGCGCGGAAGCCTCGTGGCCGACGGCGTGCGCGTTGCGTTCGGCGGCGTCATCGCGGTCGCTGGCGTGGACATGACCGCACCGCCGGGCCGTATCACGAGCGTGATCGGGCCCAACGGAGCCGGCAAGACGACGCTGCTCAATCTTGTCAGCGGCTTCCAGCGCCCCGATTCCGGAACCATACGTGTCGGAAGCCGTGACATTACGGGCCTGCCGGCGCATGAGGCCGCGCGATGCGGCCTGGCGCGCACCTTCCAGACCGCGCAACCCTTCGGCGGGTTGAGCGTGCTGGACAATGTCCGTCTGGGGCTTTTGCACGGTGCCTGGAGCGGCGAAGCGTCCGCTGAACTGGCCCGTGCACTGCTCGCTCTGGTCGGTTATGCGGAATCCGAGACGCGGCCTGCCGGCACCTTGCCGCACGGCGACCGACGGCTCGTCGAAATCGCCCGCGCCCTCGCCACTTCCCCCGCCGTGCTTCTTCTGGATGAGCCCGCTGCCGGGCTGAACGAAGCCGACACAGTAAGGCTCGGCAGTCTGCTGCAGCGCCTGGCGCGCGCTGGTCTCGCCGTCGTGCTCGTCGAGCACGACATGTCGCTGGTGATGTCGATTTCGGACGAGATTATCGTCCTCGACGCCGGACGGCGCATCGCCGCTGGCCCGCCCGCTCTCGTGCGCAACGATCCCGCCGTGAAGGCGGCCTATCTCGGCGCCTCGATGCCGGCGGGATCGGCGGCGCAGCGGACACCAGGCGCTCCGCTGCTTGAAGTGAACGCGCTCAGCGCCGGCTACGGGCCGCTCGGAGTACTCGAACAGGTCAGCCTGAAAGTCGGCCGCGGCGAAGTGATCGCCTTGTTTGGGCCGAACGGTGCCGGGAAATCGACCCTGATGAAGGCCCTGAGCGGTTTGATCCGTCCGGTCACAGGCAGCATCCGCCTTGCCGGCGAAGAGATGGCCTCTCGTCCGGCCCATCTTGTCGCGCGCAGCGGCCTCATTCTCGTGCCCGAAGGTCGGCAGGTATTCCCGCAATTGAGCGTTGCCGAAAACCTTCGGCTTGGAGCAACGCGGCGCGGAGATTTCGATGACGCGGAGATCGAGGCAATTCTCCAGCGCTTTCCACGCCTGCGTCCGCGCCTGCACACCGCGGCCGGCCTCCTTTCGGGCGGCGAACAGCAGATGCTCGCCGTAGGTCGTGGATTGCTCGCAAAACCAAAGGTTCTGCTTCTGGACGAACCGTCGCTCGGGCTGGCGCCGACGGTGGTGGCCGAACTGTTCGAGCAATTTAGCCGCCTGCGCGAGGAGGGCATGACCTTGCTGATCGTGGATCAGATGGCAGACTATGCGCTGGCGATTGCCGATCGCGGCTATGTCCTTGGCGGCGGGCGCGTGGTAGCCGAGGGAAGGGCCGCGGACTTGCGCGGTGCAATGCTCGACGAGGCCTATCTGGGTGCCATTCCTGCGGCGGTGAAGTGATGGATCTGATCATTCGCGACGCGCGCATTCTGCGAGACGACGTTCTCGTCGACGTGGATATCGGCATTCGAGGCCAGGCGATTGCGGCCATTTCTCCTGATCTCGCGGCGGAGGGCAGGGAGCTGAAGGCGGACGGATGCCTGGTCATCCCCGGCATGATCGAGACGCATATTCATCTCGACAAGACCTGCATTCTAGACCGGTGCCGCATCGAAGAAGGGACCGTCGCCGAGGCCGTGCGGGAAACCGCGGCCGCCAAGCGCGGCTTCACGGTCGAAGACGTCTACGCGCGCGGCAGGCGGACGCTGGAGCGCTGCATCATGCAGGGCACGACGCGCATGCGTACCCATGTCGAGCTCGATCCCGGCATCGGAATGACCGGTTTCGATGCGGTCGAACGGCTTGCGCGCGATTATGCCTGGGCGATCGATGTCGAATTATGCGTCTTTCCCCAGGAGGGACTGACCAATTATCCCGGCACGGAAGAGCTTTTGATCGAGGGCCTGCGCCGCGGCGCCCGTACCATCGGCGCCGTTCCGTATTTCGACACCGACCCGCGCGCCCAGATCGATCGCATCTTCGCCATCGCCCGTGATTTCGACGCCGAAATCGACATGCATCTCGATCTCGCCGAGACGACGCAGGGCATGCAGGTCGAATATGTCTGCCGCAAGACCGAGGAGTTCGGTTGGGGCGGCCGGGTCGCCGTCGGTCACGTCACGCAGATGTCGCTGCTCCCGCCTGACCGTTTTGGCGAGATCACGACACGGCTCGCCAATGCGGGCGTCGCCGTGACGATATTGCCATCGACCGATCTGCATCTGATGGGCCGCAGCCACGATCATGCAGTGCCTCGCGGCGTCGTGCCGGCGGAGCCTCTCCGGAAAGCAGGAGTGACCTGTTCGATCTCGACCAACAACGTGCTGAATCCCTTTACGCCCTATGGCGACGGCTCGCTGATCCGGATGGCCAATCTTTATGCCAATGTCTGCCATGTGTCGCGCCCGGCCGATCTCGCCGGCTGCCTTGACATGATCACGGGCTCCGCCGCGCGGCTGATGCGGCTTTCGGACTACGGCATTGCGGCCGGAGGTCCGGCCGACCTCGTCTGTCTCGATGCGACCAATCCGACGGATGCGATCGCAACCCTTGCGCAACCGCTCTGGGGCATCAAGCGTGGACGGACCTCGTTCACGCGTTCCCGTCCGCAGCTTCATCGGCCTGGAAACTGACCTATCTGGCAGCCTCTTCGAGAGTTACTCCGCCGCCTTTCCGGTCTTGGCTCCGAACATGCGTGTCGGCTCCGGAAAACCGCAGGACGTGCCGTCCTTGACCTTGACCTGATCCTCCCATTGAAGGCGGTATGTCCCGGCCACCATGTCCTGCATGAACGTATAGGGACAGTCCATCGCGCCGCCCTTCACCGCAACGTAGCCGCGATGCCAGAGCTGATAGATATTGTTCTCGACGCCCCAGTTGATGCGCGCTTCGCGTACCAGATCGGGGCGTACTTCAGCCGTGATGATCTCGTCTGGACGCCCGGTCGTGCCGTGGGCCAGGATGGTGCCGTCAAAGTTCACGATCATCCCTTCGCCCATCGAGTTGAACGATCCGTCGGAGCCGCACATGCAGACATTGGCGGTCACCATCAGGTTCTGGAAGGCGTTGGCCTGATTGGTGAAGCGCCAGCTCTCGCGGATCGGCGCGGTATAGCCAGCCGTCCGGATCATGATTTCGGCGCCCTTGTAAGCGCATTCCCGTGCCATCTCCGGGAACATGCCGTCGTGGCAGATGATGAGCGCGAGCCTGGCGCCCTTGGGGCCTTCGATTACGGGTATGCCGATATCCCCGGGCTCCCACGGTTCGACCGGGATCCACGGGTGAAGCTTCCGGTAGTACAGCTTGATCTCGCCGTGATCATCGATGATGAGCCCGGAATTGTAGGGGTTGCCGTCGGGATTGAACTCCATGATCGAGAAGCAGCCCCAGATGCGGTTGTCGATACAGGCTTTCTTGAAGGCCGCGACTTCCGGGCCATCGAGCCGGCACATGATCGCGGGATTGGTGTCCATCGACAGGCCATGCAGCGAATATTCCGGGAAGACCACGAGATCCATCGTGCCGAGATTGCGGCGCGCCTTGCCGACCATCCAGACGATGCGCTCGGTCTGGCGCGCGAGGTCGGCTTTGGTCTCGACGACGGGCAATTGCAGCTGCACGAGCCCGATGACGACGCCTTCGGGCGATTTGTTCAGTCCGCCAAGTCCGTTCATGTGCCGCTCCCTGAGTTCCTGTTTAAGGGAAGCAAAGTCGATTTTCGCGGGCCACAAAAGATCATATTTCAGGCAGTTGGGCGCTTGACTTCAAGGCAGTAGGCAACTGGTCTGGAGGGGTTTCGGCGCCGGGTGGGACCGCTATCATTGGTCAAGGCGTTGCCTCGGCCCGGGACGATTTGAGAGAGAGAGAGAGAGAGAGACGGCAAGGAATGGCAAATTGGTCGGAAAGCCCGAAACGAAAGCTTCGGGTCGCGATCGCCGGGCTGGGGCCGATCGGGAAGGGCGCGGCGGAAGCGCTCGACGCTGGTATAGACGGGCTCGTCCTCACGGCTGTTGCGGTGCAAAATCCCGCAAAGCATCAGGGCTGGCTGGAGCGTCTGAAAACCCCACCCGCTGTGCTGCCGATTGAGGGGCTCTCCGAGGTCGCGGACATCGTCATCGAATGCGCTCCCGCGAAACTCCTGAGGTCGATCGTGGCGCCTTTCGTGACACAAGGAAAAACCGCGATCGTGCTGAGTGCCGGCGCGCTCCTCGAAAGCGAGGACCTCATCGAACTTGCCAGGCAAAACGGCGGGCAGATCGTGGTGCCGACCGGCGCGCTGATCGGCCTGGACGCGGTGACGGCGGCGGCGGTCGGGGAAATTCGCTCGGTGCGGATGGTCACCCGCAAGCCGGTTCAGGGCCTCGCGGGCGCGCCTTATCTGGTTGAGAACAACATCGACATCGAGCGCATCAAGGAACCGCTGAAGATATTCGACGGCACGGCGCGGGAGGCGGCCAAGGGGTTTCCCGCAAATCTGAACGTCGCCGTGGCCTTGTCGCTCGCCGGAGTAGGCCCCGACCGGACGAGGCTCGAAATCTGGGCCGATCCCGCATTGACGCGAAACGTGCACCGGGTCGAAGTCGAATCGGATTCAGCGCGATTTTCCATGTCGATCGAGAATATCCCGTCGGAAAACCCGAGGACGGGACGCATCACCGCGCTTTCGGTCGTTGCCCTGCTTCGCAAGCAGTTCGCGCCACTGCGCGTCGGGACTTGAAGGCCGGGAAGGGCGTCGCCGTGTTGACCTGCCTCGATGCGTTCGCGCGGCCTATTTCGTGCCGTAGGCGCGATCGCCGGCGTCGCCAAGACCCGGCAGAATGAAGCCGTGCTGGTCAAGTTTTTCGTCGACTGCGGCAAGCCAGATCGGAACGTCCGGATGAGCGCCACGCATCCGCTCGATGCCTTCAGGCGCGCCGATCAGGCACACCAGGCGGATATCGGTCGCCCCGCGCTCCTTCAGCCGGTCCACGGCTGCGACCGCGGTGTTCGCGGTTGCCAGAACGGGCGAGATGACGATCACCTGCCGTTCCTGCAAATCGCTCGGCGCCTTGAAGAAATACTCCACCGCCACGAATGTCTCGGGTTCGCGGTAGAGCCCGATATGGGCGACACGGGCGTTCGGTACGAGGTCGAGCATGCCTTCCGCAAAGGTGACGCCGGCCCGAAGCACCGGCGCGAGCACAAGCTTCTTGCCCGCGATCTGCGACGACTTCATGTGGGCAAGCGGCGTTTCGATATCGATATCCGCGAGCGGCAGATCTCGGGTGATTTCATAGCACAGCAGCATCCCGATCTCCTTGAGGAGTTCGCGAAAGGACTTCGTCGAAACATCCTTTTCCCGCAACAGAGTCAGCTTGTGCTGAACCAGCGGGTGCGTAACGATCGTGACGCCGTCCATGTTGCAATCCTGCGTGCCAGATTAAAGTTCAGGCTCAATCAAAAACCGGTGCTTTTTTATTCGACGCGTTTTCTTCACGCGAACCGGTACCCACTTCGCTTGAAAACGCTTTTAGAAAACAGTTCCGTCGCTGATGACTTTCACAGGCGGCGAAGCATCGGCGCGGCGTTCGCGCGCGAGCATCCGGCCGGCAGCCCAGGTTCCACCTTCGAGAACCTTCGCCAGCGGCAGCGATGTGGCATCCAGTCCAAGCCGTTGCCGCATTCCTTCCGCCACGCGATCGAGCAGCGCCACCGTCAGCGCCCGCCACTCCACCACGAGCGGCGACGCCACGTCGTGTTCGCGTTGCGAGTCTTCCTGGCGGCGAAATGCGAGCACGCCGCTGTCGATGAAGAGCCCGCCATTGCGGTATTCCGCAAGGCCCGTGAGCCCATCGATATCGGTGACGGTAATGTCTGCCGTCTGCAGCGGTTCGATCAGCGAGTAGGCCAGCCATTGCGAGAGCTTGTGCAGTGGCACCAGGCAGCTGGTTGCATCGTTCGTCGTCAGCGCCGGATGCTTCCAGCAGTCGCCGAGCGCGACGCCGCCCAAGGTCAGCCGCGATGGCCAGATCGGCCCGAGTTGCTGCAGCAGTTCGGAGAGGATGACCGGGGCAGGCAGCTCCGCATTCTCTGCCGGAACCTTCAGCCGATCGGACAGTCCGCCGGGCCGCGGCTTGTCGAGCCGGCCAAACTCGTCCGCCTTCGATGCCGCGAGCGTCCCGAGCCGGCGCAACAGGTCGACACGGCCTTCGAGGCCGACCAGCGGATTGGTGTCGCTGACTTGCAATCCGCGCCTGAGGTCATCGACCGATAGATTTGCAAGGACGCCGGCATCGGCCCGCAGCGGATCGCGCGGATCGGCGGAGAATGTGCCTTCTGCAAACATCGCAAGGCTCGCCAGCGCGAGTCCTTCCGAACGACCGATAGCAAGACCGGTTTCGGCATCGTGGTAGCGCCATGTGGGACCGGCGCCGGCATCCAGGAACACGCTGACCATGGCGAGATCGAATTCCGCCCGAGCCCGGGCATTTCGATCGCGCCATTGCGTTGTGGCTGCGATCGCGGCCCAGCGATCGTTGCCATTGACGACGAAATGCCGCCAGCGCGAGTGAAACGGTACCTCGAACGAAGGGTAGGTCTTGCGGGTCGTCTCGATCACGAGATCGACCACGCCCTCCATGCGATCGAGATCGATGCGGAAGTTCGGAAGCCGGTCTTCAAGCCCCATTGCCAGCATGCGATGCGCGCGCTGGCGAACCGCCCCGGCATTCAGCAATGTCAGGGCAGCCGACGTCTCGAGATTTGCGAGGGACACGGCGCCTTCTCTTCAGTATTTTTCAAGCGGGCGGCCGACCGAATTCATCAGATCCTGCGGTTGCACCGGCTCCGCGCTGTAGTAGCCGGCGGCCTTCTTGGCGGCGATTTCCACATGCGCATCGGTCGGCACCAGGTCGTCGGGGATCGGAATGCGCTCGACGATCTCGATACCCTGGCTCGTCAGCGCATCATGCTTCATGTCGCTCATGGAGACGAAGCGGTCGATGCGCTTGAGCCCGAGCCAGTGGATCACATCCGGCATCAACTGCTGGAATCGCGCGTCTTGCACGCCCGCGACGCACTCGGTGCGCTCGAAATACTGAGCCGCGGCATCGCCGCCTTCCTGGCGCTTGCGAGCATTGTAGACCAGGAATTTGGTCACCTCGCCGAGTGCGCGGCCCTCTTTTCGATTGTAGACGATGATCCCGAGTCCGCCGTTCTGTCCTGCGCGCGCGCATTCCTCGATCCCGTGGAGCAAATAGGGGCGGCAGGTGCAGATGTCGGAGCCGAACACGTCGGAGCCGTTGCACTCGTCGTGCACGCGGCACGTGATCTTGGTGCGATGGTCGGGGAGCTTGCCGACGTCGCCGAACAGATAGGCGGTCGTTCCGCCGATCGGCGGCAGGAAGATCTGGAGATCGGGCCGCGTCACCAGCTCGGGAAACATGCCGGCGGTCTGTTCGAACAGTTGACGCCGCAGATTGTTTTCAGTGGTCGCGAAGCGTTGTGCCAGGCCCGGCAGATACCAAACCGGATCGATCGCGATCTTGACGACGGATACGCTGCCGTTCTTTTGCACGACCTCGCCGTCGTGCTTGAGCCGTCCGGCCTCGATCGCCGCCTTCAGCTCGGGCAGGTCGAGACGGGCGCGGGTGATCGCGATGCTCGGTCGGATATCGATGCCCTCGGCGATTTCCGTGGCGAAGTTTTCCGCGACGAGATGTCCCCAGGGGTCCAGCGAGACGATCCGCTGCGGTTCGGTCCATTGCGGAAAGGGTCCGATCGTCGCGGCCGGGTGTGTGTTGGTCAGATCGGGGCGCCGGATCGGATCGAGCGCGCCGGAGGAGACCGCCAGCGCGCGATAGACCGAATAGGAACCGCCATGGCTGCCGATGACGTTGCGATCCTGGGGGCGGGACACCGTGCCGATCACCGGTCCTCGTTGCCGCGCGCTGGAGGCGCCCCAGTGGATCGGAAAGTTGAGCTTGCCACCCGGCGCCGGGTGCGATGTAATCCGGATGTGGTCAATCCGGTTTGAGCGAGTCATCGCTAGGTATCCTTGAGCAATCGATCCCTAAACCCAGACCTGTATCCCTAAAAGGCGACGGCCCGCCTGAGCAGACGGGCCTAGTCACGAACTATAAGACTAACTGAACGGCCGCGGCCGATTTTCCAAAGTATAGCGGGATCGGGGCCGAATACAACGACGATTAAAGCCTCGTTTTTGCTGAAAAATTGCTTCCATTAACCAGTTCGATCTGCGGCTGGCGGGCAAGTAGCGCCACAGCTCCGGTTTCGTCGATCCGGCCGGGCGAGCCCCTAGCCGGGAGGCCGGTCGGACGCTTCCAGATCGACGCGGTCCTTGCCTTGCCTGGAAGCGCGACGAGCGTACTGTCGAAGCTCGTGGATATTCTTGCCCATTAAAATCTCGGTATGCGTAAACATTGAGCGCGCCATTCGCGGCTTCTTTTGCCAGTATTTGTCCATGGCGCGGCAAATGCCCATAGCATTGAAGCTGGACGATCCGGGCGATACGCTACGGCGGGACGAGCGGGGGCCACCTTCTCCCGTCGAACACCTGGCGATCAACAGCACAGCCGATGCCGATTTGATTTCTTCATCAAAACGCCTCGCGGTCGAGGTTCGCAACGTTTCGCTGACCTTCGAGACCGCCGATGGCAAGATCGATGCGCTATCCGATGTCAGCCTGCAGGTCGCGGAAGGCGATTTTGTCTCCTTCATCGGTCCTTCCGGGTGCGGCAAGACGACGATGCTGCGCCTGATCGCCGATCTCCAGCAGCCGACATCGGGGACGCTTCTGGTCAACGGCATGAGCGCGGAAAAGGCGCGGCTTGCGCGCAGATACGGTTACGTGTTCCAGGCGCCCGCTTTGTTCCCATGGCGCACGATCGAGAAGAATATCATGTTGCCGCTCGAGATCATGGGCTTCTCCGACAGCGAGCAGCGGCAGCGCGCGGCGCGATATCTGGCGCTGGTCAACCTCACCGGTTTCGAGCGCAAGTTTCCCTGGCAATTGTCGGGCGGGATGCAGCAGCGCGTATCGATTGCCCGCGCGCTGTCGTTCGACCCTGAATTGCTGCTGATGGATGAGCCGTTTGGAGCGCTGGACGAGATCGTCCGCGATCACCTCAACGAGCAATTGTTGCAGCTCTGGGACAAGACGGGAAAGACCGTTCTCTTCGTCACCCACTCGATTCCGGAAGCGGTGTTCCTGTCCACCAAGATCGTGGTGATGTCGCCGCGGCCCGGGCGCATCATCGATGTCATCGACTGCAATTTTCCGCGCGACCGCACGCTTGAAGTCCGCGAGACGCCGGAGTTTTTGAAGATCGCGCACCGCGTGCGCGTCGGTTTGCGGGCTGGCCATTCCTATGACGAGTAGCGCATTCGCTTTGCCCGCACCGCGCGGCCGTTGGCGGCAGCACCCGCTCGTGGAGCGCATCGTCGAGCGCTATGCGCCAATCGTCACGATCGTGCTGGGGCTTGTTGCGATCTGGTACATCGCGGCCGTCCTGATGAACCTGTCGCTGGTGCGGGACGGTTTCGAGCGCGAGGAGACCCCCTACACGGTGTCGGAGCTGATCGAGGGTACGATGAGCGCAGAGCGGCCATTGCTGCCCGCGCCGCATCAGGTGATCGGAGCTTTCGTCGATTCGGTTTTCGGATACGCGCCATCCGCGCCGCGCAGCCTCGTCTATCATTCGGCAATCACGCTATCGGCAACGCTGCTTGGTTTTGCGCTGGGCGCGGTGCTCGGAATCGGCCTTGCGCTGATGATCGTGCACAGCCGCGCCCTGGAGAAGAGCCTGCTGCCCTGGATCATCTGCTCGCAGATGGTCCCGATCCTGGCGCTGGCGCCGATCTTCATCGTCGTGCTCGGCGCGATGGGCTTGCAGGGGCTGTTGCCGAAATCGATCATCTCGGCCTATCTCAGCTTCTTTCCTGTCACGATCGGAATGGTGAAGGGTTTTACCTCGCCCGATCCGATGCAACTCGATCTGATGCGAACCTGGTCGGCATCGCCGCGCCAGGTCCTGTCGAAGTTGCGTTGGCCGGCTTCCATCCCTTACCTTTTCGCCAGCCTGAAGGTCGCGGTGACGATTTCGCTGATTGGCGCCATCGTCGCCGAGCTGCCGACGGGAGGTGAAGCGGGAATCGGCGCGCGACTGCTGGCGGGCTCCTATTACGGCCAGACCATCCAGATCTGGGCGGCGCTGGTGGCGGCCGCGATCCTCGCCTCCGGCTTGATTGGCCTTGTGGATCTGACCCAACGCGTCGTCGCGCGGCAAATGGGAGCGCAGCCGTGAATCCGCGCAAGCTTCGGTTGGGTTTCATCCTCTGCCTCGTGGGTACGCTTTCGGCGCTGGTGTTGCCGCTTTCGAGCGGATCTGCGGCGGCACTGTCCGCACGGGCGGCATTGCTGGCGTTGACCGTGGTCCAGATGGCGTGCTTTGCCGTGGCTGCGGGCGTGAGACCGTACCACTCGATCTTGCCGGGATTGACCGGTGCTCTCTGCGGCGCGGTGACGACGCTGGCGTTGCTGCGCGATGATGCCGTCGCCGGACTTGCCACGGGCGGTTTCTGGGCAGACGTGCTCGCGGTCTGGCTCGGTTCGGCACTGTGCGTCGTCCAGCTGGCCGCGATGCGTCCCCGCGAACCCTCGGTGCGCCGCATGCTCGGCCTCATCATTCCGTTGTTGTTCGGCGCCGTGGTCTTCTATCTCTGGGAAGTAGCGGTACGCGGTTTCGGCGTCTCTCCGGTGATCATGCCAGCCCCGAGCGCTGCGGCGGCGAGGTTCGCGGCTTCGTTGCCGATGCTCGGAGGAGATTTCGTCCAGACCTTCATTCGCGGCGTGTTGATTGGATACGTCATCGGGTGCGGTGCCGGTCTCCTGGTCGCGATTGTCGCCCAGCGGTTTGCTTTCCTGGGGCGCGGTCTTTTGCCGCTCGGCAATTTCTTTTCGGCCCTGCCGCTGGTCGGCGTGGCGCCTATCATGGTGATGTGGTTTGGCTTCGACTGGCCGTCAAAGGCCGCCGTCGTCGCGCTGGTGACGTTCTTCCCGATGCTGGTGAATACGCTTGCCGGACTGTCCGCATCCGGCCATATCGAGCGCGATCTCATGCTGTCTTATGGCGCCGACTACCGGCAGACGCTCAGAAAGCTCTACCTGCCGGCGGCGCTCCCATTCATCTTCAATGCCTTGAAGATCAATGCCACGCTGGCATTGATCGGAGCGATCGTTGCCGAATTCTTCGGTACGCCGACGCAGGGGATCGGCTTCCGCATTTCGACGGAGGCAGGACGCATGGCGCTCGACATGGTATGGGCGGAAATCGCGCTGGCGGCGATCGCGGGAATGGCATTTTACGGACTTGTCGCGCTTGCCGAGCGCGTGACGACTTTCTGGCATCCATCCTATCGGACCTGACTCGGCAGGTTCTCTCAATACCTTGGAGTATCGCATGAAAAAATCATTGGCATTCGCGGCAAGCATTGCACTGGGCTTGTCGTTGACGTCGGCTCAGGCGGCGGACACCGTCACCATCCAGCTGAAATGGGTGGCGCAGGCCCAATTCGCCGGCTACTTCGTGGCCAAGGAGAAGGGCTTTTACAAAGATGCTGGCCTCGACGTCACGATCAAGCCGGGCGGGCCCGACGTGGCTCCGCCCCAGGTCATCGCCGGCGGCGGCGCCGACGTGATCGTCGACTGGATGCCGTCCGCGCTCGCATCGCGCGAGAAGGGCGTGCCCCTGGTCAATATTTCGCAGACCTTCAAGCGGTCCGGACTGGAGCTGACCTGCCGCGCGGATACCGGCATCAAGAAGCCCGCCGATTTCAAGGGCAAGACCATCGGAATCTGGTACGGCGGCAATGAATATCCATTCCTGTCCTGGATGTCGAAGCTCAACTACAAGACCGATGGCTCCTCGGGCGGCATCAAGATCATCAAGCAGGGTTTCAACGTCGATCCGCTGCTTCAGAAGCAGGCCGACTGCGTCTCGACGATGACCTACAACGAATATTGGCAGGTGATCGACGGCGGCTACAAGCCGAGCCAGCTGGTCGTCTTCAAATATGAGGACGAAGGCGTGGCCACGCTGGAAGACGGACTCTGGGTGCTGGAAAAGAATCTCAAGGATCCGGCGTTCGTCGCCAAGATGGCGAAGTTCGTCAAGGCATCGATGAAGGGCTGGGACTACGCCAAGAGCCATCCCGATGAAGCCGTGAAGATCATTCTGGCAGGCGACACCACGGGTGCAAAAACCGAAAAAGACCAGAAGCGGATGATGCTGGAAGTCGGCAAGTTGCTCGGCGCGACCGACGGCAAGCTCGACGTCAAGGATTACGATCGAACAGTTGCGACGCTGATGTCCGGTGGTTCGGATCCCGTCATCACCAAGAAGCCGGAAGGGGCCTACACCTTCGCGGTCTACGATGCGATGAAGTAATCGTGGGCCGACGTACGCGCGGAGCGTGAGCGGCCGGGCTTGCCCGCTGAGGCGGGATGAGTTGGTAACGCCTTGTCTCGGATCACCTCTCCCCGCCGGGGAGAGGTCGATTTGCGCAGCAAATCGGGTGAGGGGCACACCTTCGCCGCGGTTACGGGTTTAACCTAACTTGATCCCGCACTAGCGCGGCCGCTCTTGCTTGTCTTGCGGCTCCAGCGCGGCCAGGTGTCCGTCCGGAGTCCATCCGCCGCCAAGCGCCTGGAAGAGACTGCTTGCGGCAAGCAGTTTGGTCAACCGCACCTGCGCCAGCACGTTTTCGTTGGTCAGCAATGTCTGCTGGGTCTGCAGCACCGTAATGAGGTTGACTGTGCCCGCTCGCAGCTGCGTCTCGGATACTTCGAAGGCCTTGCGCGAATTCGTCACGGCTTCGGCCTGGAGCCGCTCCTGCCTGATGGATTGCTCGAGCGCAACAAGGGCCTTCTCGACGTCGGAGAAGGCCGACAGGACCGCCTTGCGGTAGGCCTGCAGGTTCTGAAGCTGCACGCCCTTGGCCTGCTTCAATTGGCTCTCGAGCAGGAAGCCGTCGAAGAGCGGTTGTGTCAGTCCTGCGGACAAGGTGTAGAACCAGGCACCCGGCCCGAACAGCGAGGAGAGTGCGGCGCTCTGAAGCCCGGTCTGGGCGGTCAACTGAATCTGGGGAAACAGCGCGGCACGCGCCGCCTCGACGCTGAAGTTTGAACTCGCAAGCAAAGCTTCGGCCTGCCGGATGTCCGGTCTCTGATAGAGCAATTCCGAGGGCAGGCCGGGGGTCACGCGCGGAACCGCGATTTGCGTCATCGTTCCGCCATTCACCGTGAAATTCGAGGGCGCTCGCCCGACCAGAACCGCGAGCGCCGCTATATTCTGCCTGACTATGATCTCAAGCGGAGGAATGGCTGCGCGCTCGGTCGACACCAGGGCTTCCTGTTGCGACACATCGAGTTGCGAGGCGGTGCCGCCGGCAAATTGCTGCTTGATCAGTGCGAGAATGCGTTCGGCGGCGGCGAGATTCCGCCGTGCGACGCGCAGCTCGTCCTGTGCCGCTAGAATCTGGAAATAGGTATTTGCGACGGTCACCATGGCCGTGAGCGTTACCACTTCACGGTTATAGCGCGATGCGGTCGCGTTCTCCTCGGCCGCGTAGAGCGTAGCGCGGTTCTTGCCCCAGACATCGAGCATGTAACTTGCGTTCAACCCTAGACTGTACAGCGGGGAGGTCCTCGCAAAGACGGTGCCTCCGCTGACGGCCGTGCCGGCGGCGCTGCGAATCTGCTCGGCCGTTGCCGTCCCCGTCGCCGAGGGCAGAAGCGGCGCACCCGCGATCCCGACCTCGGCATCGGCCTGAACGATCTGGGCGATGGCGACCGCGATATCGAGATTGCCGATCTGCGCCGCATCCATCAGCGTCGTCAGCTCGCTGGAGCGGAAACCGCGCCACCAGTCGAGCGCCGGAAGGTGGGCGTCAGGCGCCTTGTGGCCTCCCTCATGATAGGCAGCCGGCACCTCGAGATCCAGGGCAGGGCGTTCGCTTCCAAGGATGCAGCCGGACAACGCCGGGGCGAGGAACAGGGCAGCGACAGAAAGGCGCGCCTTCCCGCCTGATCTTGCCCTGACCTCGAGCACGGTCCGTTGCGAAACTTTGCCGGTCATCGGGTTACCAAGAATTTACTCGCCCGGCTGCAGCGTGGCATCCGGCGCAAGCGGCGCTGCATCGCCGCCCCTGCGACGCTGGCTCCACAAGCGGAATCGGTCCATATAAAGGTAGATCACCGGCGTTGAATAGAGCGTCAGGACCTGACTGAGAATAAGTCCACCGACAATTGCGATGCCAAGCGGCTTTCGGAGCTCACCGCCATCGCCCATGCCGATGGCAAGGGGCAGGGCGCCGAGCATGGCCGCCATGGTTGTCATCATGATCGGCCTGAAGCGGAGCATGCAGGCCTCGTGAATGGCGTCCAGCGAACTGAGCCCGCGCTTGCGCTCGGCGTCGAGTGCAAAATCGATCATCATGATCGCGTTCTTCTTGACGATACCGATCAGCAGGATGACGCCGATAAGCGCCATGATGCTGAATTCGGTGTTGAACGCCATCAGAGCGAGAAGCGCACCGACGCCCGCTGAAGGCAGCGTAGACAGGATCGTCAGCGGGTGAACGTAGCTTTCATAGAGCACGCCGAGCACGATGTAGATCGTGACCAGGGCCGCGAGAATCAAAAATGGCTGGTTGCTTAGCGAATCCAGGAAAACCTTTGCCGTACCCTGGAACGAGCCGCGAATGGTGGCGGGCATGCCGATGCGGTTCATCGCCGCCTCGATCGAAGCGATGGCCCCGCCGAGCGACCCGTTCGGCGGCAAGTTGAATGAAATGGTGTTGGCGACCAGAAGACCCTGATGGTTGACCGCAAGCGGCGTGGCGCCTTGCGTGAAACGCGCCACCGCCGAGAGAGGAATCATGGTCTCCTGTTTGGTGCTGACCGCCGAGCCGGTGGATGAGATGCCCTTGCCGGTGGCGCCGATCGAGTTGGTGGCAAGATTTCGTGCCGCCTGCGCGTTGGCGGAAGCGGCCGCTGACTTGCCGACGGCAACCGTTCCCACCACCGCATTGGTCGCCTGCGATCCTCCAACCGCCGCGCCCGACGTGGAAATGTAAACATCCTTCAGCGTCTCCGGATTCTGCCAGTATTGCGGCGCGACCTCCATGATGACGTGATACTGGTTGCGCGCGACATAGATGGTCGACACCTGACGCTGGCCAAACGCGTCATAGAGCGTGTTGTCGATCTGGCTGACCGTGATCCCCAATTGGGCGGCCGCGTCCCTGTCGATGACGAGCTGCGATTCGATGCCCTTGTTTTGCTGGTCGCTGTTGACGTCCGTGAGGTGCGGGTCGCCCTGCAAGGCGGCTGCCAGCTTCGGCGTCCATTCATTGAGTTCTTCGAAAGTGGGGCCCTGGAGCGTGAACTGGTACTGCGCATTGCTCGCGCGGCCGCCGGCCCGGATATCCTGAACCGCCTGCAGAAACAGGGTTGCGCCGGGAACGACGGCCATTTCGCGCCGCAATCGCGCAATCACGCCGTCGGCGGAAATATTGCGCTCGCCAAGCGGCTTCAGCGATATGAACATGAAGCCGGAGTTCATCTGGCCACCGCCGGTGAACCCGACCACCGTATCCACAGCGGGATCGCTTTTTATGATGGTGACGAACTGCGTCAGCTTGTTCTGCATCAGCTGAAAGGAGATGCTCTGGTCGGCCTGGATCGAGCCGATGATCCGCCCGGTATCCTGCTGCGGGAAGAAACCCTTGGGAATGATGATGTAGAGGTAGACGTTGAGAACCACCACCACGAAGAGTATCAGCATCATCGAGAGGGGATGCTGAAGCGCGACCGTCAGGGTCCTCCGGTAGGAGTTGAGCATTGCATCGAAAAAGCGTTCGCTCATTCGATAAAGCCGTCCGCGTGCGGCGCCGGTCTCGTGCCGGAGCAGCACCGCGCACATCATCGGGGTGGTCGAAAGCGAGATCGCCAGCGAAATCATGATCGATATCGAAATCACCATCGCGAATTCGCGGAACAGCCGACCGACGATGCCGCCCATCAGCAGGATCGGAATGAACACGGCGATGAGCGAAATGCTCATCGAAAGCACGGTGAAGCCGACTTCGTTGGCGCCTTTCAGCGCCGCCTGCAGAGGCGGGACGCCGTCTTCGATATGACGCGTGATGTTTTCGAGTACGACGATTGCGTCATCGACGACGAATCCGGTCGCGACCGTAAGCGCCATCAGCGAGAGGTTGTCGAGGCTGTAGCCGAACAGGTACATGACGGCGAAGGTGGCGATCAGCGAGACCGACACCGCGACGACCGGCACCAGGGTGGCGCGCAGATTTCGCAGGAAGGCGAAGACCACGACGATCACCAGCAGCACGGCGACGATCAGGGTCCGTTCCACGTCGCGCAACGACGTGCGAATGGTCGTCGAACGATCGACGGCAATCCGGAGGTCGACGGCCGGTGAAATCGATGCCCGGAGCTGAGGCATCAGGCCCTTTACGAGATCGACCGTGCTGATGATGTTCGCGCCCGGCTGCCTGTACAGAATGATCAGGATCGCCGGCTTGCCGTTCGCAAGACCGGCGTTGCGCAAATTTTCGACCGAATCAGTTACTTGCCCGACATCGGAGAGGTAGACCGGCGCGCCATTTCGATAGGCGAGTATCAGCGATTTGTAGTCGTCGGCCTTGACCGCCTGGTCATTGGCGTAAATCTGGTAGCGCTGGCCTTCGACATCGATCCCGCCCTTCGGACTGTGCGCGTTGGCGCTGGCAAGCGCTGCTCGCACGTCCTCAAGACCGATACCGTATTTGTAGAGCGCCTGAGGGGTGAGTTCGGCTCGCACCGCCGGCAGGGAACCTCCGCCGACGGCGACCTCACCTATCCCTTCAACCTGCGAGAGTTTCTGCGCAAGTATCGTCGAGGCGGCGTCATACAGCTCGCCGCGCGTCTTGGTGTCGGACGTCAGCGTCAGAACCAGGATCGGAGCATCGGCCGGGTTGACCTTGCGATAGGTCGGATTGGTCCGCAGGCTGGTCGGCAGATCCGCGCGTGCCGCATTGATGGCGGCCTGAACGTCGCGCGCCGCGCCGTCGATGTTGCGGCTGAGACCGAACTGCAGCGTGATGCGGACCGATCCCACCGTGCTCGACGAGGTCATCTCGGTAACATCGGCGATCTGTCCGAGATGGCGCTCAAGCGGGCTCGCGACAGTGGTGGCAACGTCCTCAGGGCTCGCGCCCGGCAGCGTTGCCTGCACGGAGATGGTCGGGAAATCGACCTGCGGCAGCGGAGATACCGGCAGCTTGAAGAACGCCACTGCGCCAGCCGCTGCAAGACCCAACGTCAAGAGCGTCGTTCCGATCGGCCGGCGAATGAAGGGCGTTGATGGACCCATGGCGCCGGCTCAACCCGTTGGCTGGGCCGGTTCGGCCGCCGGACCGGTGAATCGCAGGGCCAGTCGATCGAACCAGAGATAGATCACCGGCGTCGTAAAAAGCGTCAATAGCTGGCTGACGAGAAGGCCGCCGACGATGGAAATGCCAAGCGGGTGCCGCAGTTCGGATCCCGCGCCTGTTCCGACCATCAGCGGCAATGCGCCCAGAACCGCGGCCATGGTTGTCATCAGGATCGGCCGGAACCTCAACAGGCAGGCCTGGTAGATCGCCTCGCGCGGCGATTTTCCTTCTACTCGCTCGGCATCCAGCGCGAAGTCGATCATCATGATCGCGTTCTTCTTCACGATGCCGATCAGCAGGATGATCCCGATGATGGCGACGATGGTGAGATCGTCCCCGGCAATCATCAGCGCCAGTAGCGCGCCGATCCCCGCCGAGGGCAGGGTCGAAAGAATGGTAATGGGATGGATGAAGCTCTCGTAGAGCACACCGAGCACGATGTAGACGGTGATGATTGCCGCCAATATCAGGAAAAGCTGATTCGAAAGCGATGACTGAAACGCCAGCGCAGCACCCTGGAAGCTGGTGATCACACTGAGCGGCAGGCCGATCTCGGCCTCCGCCTGCTTGATCGCGGACACTGCCTCGCCGAGAGAGGCGCCGGGCGCCACGTCGAACGAAATCGTGGAAGATGGAAACTGCCCGAGATGAGATATCAGCAGCGGGGCGGTTTCCTCGCGGAATTTGGCAAGTGTCGCCAGCGGCACGGGCCCGCCGCCCACCGAGGAGGGAAGATAGATGTCCGACAATGATTGCAGCGAGGTCTGCAGCCGCGGATCGGCCTCGAGAATCACGCGGTACTGGTTCGAGTTGGTGAAGATGGTGGAGACGATGCGCTGGCCATAGGAGTTGTAGAGCGCATTGTCGATCGTCGCAGGCGTAATGCCGAACCGGGCGGCCTGGTCGCGGTCGATCTCCACGAAAACGGAAAGCCCCTTGTCGGAGATGTCGCTGGCGACGTTCCCAAGCTGCGGAAGCTGCTTCAGTCTGTCGACGAGCTTGGGCGTCCATTCGGCAAGCTGAACCGGATCGGGGTCCTGGAGGATGAACTGATATTGCGTCTTGCTGACGGTGCCTTCGATCGTCAAATCCTGAACCGGTTGCATGTAAAGCGTAATTCCGGTCAGCGATGCGGTGCTGTTCTGGATGCGGCGCATGATCGTGCCAATGTCGGCCTTGCGCTGGTCGTGCGGCTTGAGGTTGATGAGGATGCGGCCGCTGTTGAGCGTCGTATTGGTTCCGTCCACGCCTATGAAGGACGACAAACTCTCGACGTCGGGGTCCTTCAGGATCGTGCTGGCGAGCTGTTGCTGGCGCTCAGCCATGGCGGCATAGGACACGCTCTGCGGCGCCTCGGAGATCGCCTGAATGACACCGGTATCCTGGAGCGGGAAGAACCCCTTCGGAATGACGACGTAGAGCAGACCGGTCAGGAAGAACGTGGCAAGCGCAATCAGGAGGACGAAGGTCTGGCGGTCCAGCACCCAGTTGAGCATGCGGCCATATACTTCGATGATCCAGTCGAACGCCCGATGGCTGTAGCGCTGAAACGCGTTCTCGTGGGTCTCGGCTCCAGGCTTGAGCAGCTTGGCGCAGGCCATCGGCACCAGCGTGAGCGAAACGACGGCCGATATCAGGATGGTGACGGACAGCGTGATGGCGAATTCGCGAAACAGCCGGCCAACCACGTCTCCCATGAAGAGGAGCGGGATCAGCACCGCAATCAGCGAAACCGTGAGCGAGATGATGGTGAACCCTATTTGCTCCGAACCACGAAGCGCTGCCTGCAGGGGGGTGTCACCCTCCTCGAGATAACGGGAGATGTTCTCGATCACGACAATGGCATCGTCGACCACGAACCCGGTGGCGATGGTCAGGGCCATCAGCGAAAGATTGTTGAGGCTGAAGCCGAACAGATACATGGCCCCCAATGTGCCAACCAGGGACAGCGGAACCGAAAGGCTCGGGATCAGGGTTGCGCGCGCGCTGCGCAGGAATACGAAGATCACGAGCACGACCAGTATGACGGCGAGTGTCAGCTCGAACTCGACGTCCTGCACCGACGCCCGGATCGTGACCGTGCGGTCGGTGAGAATATGGACGTCGATCGCCGACGGCAGTGAGGCTTGCAGTTGCGGCAGCAACGCCTTGATGCCCTCGACCACCGATATGACGTTGGCGCCGGGCTGCCGCTGGATATTCATGATGATGGCCGGCGTCTCGTTCATCCAGGCGCCAAGCTTGTCGTTCTGGGCGGCGTCGACGACGTCGCCGACGTCGCTGAGCCGGACCGGCGAGCCATTCTTGTATGCGACGATCAGCGACTTGTAGTCGCTGGCGTTCCGGATCTGATCGTTGGCATTGATCGTATAGCTGCGCATCGGCCCGTCGAAGTTTCCCTTGGGCGTGTTCACGTTGGCGTTGCCGAGCGTGGTGCGCAGGTCGTCGATGTTGAGTCCGTAGGCGGCTAGTTTGCGAATATCGGCCCGGATGCGCACCGCTGGCCTCTGACCGCCGCTGAGGCTGACCAGTCCCACGCCCGGAAGCTGGGAAATCTTTTGCGCCAGACGGGTATCGACGAAATCCTCGACTTCCGTCAGCGGCATTGTCTTGGAGGTCAATCCGAGCGTCAGGATCGGCGCATCCGCCGGGTTCACCTTGGCGTAGATCGGAGGCGCCGGGAGGTCAGCGGGAAGCAGGTTGCCGGCGGCATTGATGGCGGCCTGCACTTCCTGTTCGGCAACATCGAGAGAAATCGAAAGCCCGAACTGTAGCGTGATGACCGAGGCGCCGGCCGAGCTCACCGAGCTCATCTGGTTGAGGTTCGGCATCTGTCCGAACTGCACCTCAAGCGGAGCAGTGACCGAAGAAGTCATCACATCCGGACTGGCGCCAGGATAGAAGGTTTGGACCTGGATGGTCGGATAGTCCACCTCCGGAAGTGCCGCGACCGGCAGGAATCTGAACGCGAGCAGGCCCGAAAGCATGATGGCGATCATCAGCAGCGTCGTCGCCACCGGTCGCAGAATGAACGGCTGTGACGGACTCATTGTTTCTGTCCGCTGTCGGAACGTCGCTTCTTGCCGCCCGATTTGCTCTCGTCTTGCGGCCTGTCGCCGGCCTTCTGCGGTCCGGCCGGCCCGGCCTCCGATCGAATGACGATCTTCGCGCCTTCGCGAAGCTTGTCGGCACCATCGATCACGATGCGGTCTCCCGGTGTCAGTGCGGAAAGAACCTCGACGCGGTCGCCGTCGGTTATCCCGAGCTTGACCGGGCGGACCGATACGGTGTCGTCGGCATTGATGAGGTAGACGAAGGTCCCAGGGACACCGCGCTGGACGCCCGCCGTCGAGATCGTTGTCACATCCTTGTGCGTATCGATCAGCAGGCGGATGTTGACGAACTGGTTCGGATAAAGAGCGCGATCCTGGTTGGGAAATTCCGCCCGCAGCTTGATCGTTCCGGTGGTCGGATCGATCTGGCTGTCGAAGGTTTGCAGCGCGCCGTCCGCGATCTTGGTTGCGCCGCTGCGATCATAGGCGGTTGCCGGCAGCACCGCGCCCGCCGCGATGCGCTTTGCAATCGCCTGCAGGTTATCTTCGGGCACCGTGAACAGGACGCTGATCGGTTGCAGCTGCGTGATGACGACGAGACCATTGGCGTCACCGGGTGTGACGTAGTTGCCCTGATCGACCTGGCGCAGCCCGACGCGGCCATCGAGCGGCGATACGATCCGGCAGTATTGCAGGTTCACCTCGGCGGATTTGACCGTCGCCCGGTCGGCTTCCACCGTTCCCTGATCCTGTGCGACCAGAGCGATCTGGGTGTCCAGCGTCTGATGCGGCACGGCATTCTGCGCCGCCAGCCCCTGATAGCGGGTCAGATCGACCTGCGCACCTTTCAGCATCGCCTCGTCGCGTGCGAGTTGGCCCCTGGCTTGCGCCAGGGCGGCTTCATAGGGCCGCGAATCGATCTCGGCGAGCAGATCGCCTTTCTTGACTTCGTCGCCTTCCTTGAAGTCGATCTTCATCAGATAGCCGCTGATCTGGGTTCTGATCGTGACGGTGGCAAGCGAGGTCACCGTGCCCAGCGCATTCAGGTTGATCCCGATGTCGCCCTTGCCGACGACCTCGGGCACGATCGACATTGGTCCGGCATTCCGACCGCTGCCGGCCTGCTGCGGCGCGCTGCTCGGTCTGGTCCACCAGACGACGGCGGCGAGACACAGCAAGAAGAATATGACTGTCAGAACGAACCATCCGCGTGACCGGGGTTTGGAAGTCTTCGAAGAGCCAATCGAGGGTGCTTCCTCGAAGTTCTTGATCGGTTGGTTCATGAACCTGCCATTGCGTCGATGGTTTGGGCGCTCACAGAGAATTACCCCGACCTGTCAATTAGTTCCTTCGGAGGCGCCCGGGGAACCGCATTTGAACGTTTCCGCGTGACATTGTCGCCTTAACAATCGGAAAGAATTTGAGTTTTCGGTTCAGACCGACACTGTCCATCAAGTCCGGCGTGCTTGAACGTCCTGGGAATCTTGAACGTCCTGGGAATCAAGGGGCACAGGTTAAGCCCGGATGCACATTTTGGACCTATCCGGCCCCCGCTACAAGGCCGCGCCAGACCGTGGAATCCGCGGGCGGAGAATGCGTGGCGCCAAGTCTCCGAAAAGGGCAGAAATGCCCACGAACCTCCCGCCGAGGCAGCGGAGTTTCGCCGCTTCGGCTGAAATCAAGTCGGCCGATATCAGGCGGCAACGTCCCACAATTTGGAGGAACCGCGTATCAGCGTCTTGCGGCCCTCCGGCGTTATCGCAGGCACATTATCGCTGATCGCC
Organism: uncultured Alphaproteobacteria bacterium; assembly: GCA_963820275.1. GTDB lineage: Bacteria > Pseudomonadota > Alphaproteobacteria > Rhizobiales > Xanthobacteraceae > Bradyrhizobium. Next base: position 68,677 of record CAWFZL010000029.1, on the reverse strand, counting down.
GCCAGTCCGAGCGCGACGAGATCCTCAAGCACGAAACGTCTGAGCAAGGCGCCGTTCGAGACCGGCACGCGAAGCGCCTTGAGCGTCTCCCATTGGTCCGGCGTGAGGTCGTAATCGATTTCCTCGTTCATGCTGCCTCATCGGCGTTGACCCGCGGTGACGTCTTACAGAGCGAGCGTGAACGCGATGCGACCACAATGCGTCGATAGTTCGGTTTGCAGAACAACAACTTTTTGAATTGCATAGCGTTCACAGTAACGCGCCTGTCACAACAACGTGTCATTGGACGGTATCGACCATGCGAATCAGATGGCGCGATACTCGATGTCGTTGCCCGACTGGATGAAGACCCTGCGACCAACCGTCTTGCGAAAATCGACCGGCGGTGGCGGCAGGCTAAGGGGCTTGGGGATCGCTGTCAGCATTGCCATCGCCGCGGCTGCAATTTTCGCGCTGACGCATATGCTGCGGCGCATCGATACCAGCCAGGTATTGGAGGTCATCCGGCATACAAACATCGACCTCATTGCGCTGGCGGCAATGCTGGTAGCGGCGTCCTATCTCAGCGTGACGCTTTATGATCTCTTGGCGCTGCGCACGATTGGACGAGCCGATATTCCCTATCGAATCGCAGCGCTCGCAAGTTTCACCAGCTATCCGATCGCGCACGGCATTGGAGCGGTTTCGCTCATTTCTCCGATCATCCGTTACCGCATTTACTCGCATAACGGCCTTACCGCCTTCGATGTGGCGAATATCTGCTTCCTGACGGGACTCACCTTCTGGCTTGGCAACCTGACTGCGCTCGGCATCGGATTCTTGTTTGCGCCCAACTCCATCAGCATGGTCGATTTCCTGCCGGCGCAGGTCAATCGCATGCTCGCCGGCGTGCTGCTTCTTGCGGTCGCCGGTTTCCTTGCCTGGTGCTGGGCCTCTCCGAGAAATATCGGGACGCGGCGCTGGCCGGTCAGGCTCCCTTCAGGCCCGCTGGTGCTGTTGCAGATTGCAATAGGCCTGCTGGATCTCAGCGCCGCCGCGCTTGCGATGTATGTGTTGATTCCCTCGGCGCAAAGTATCGGCCTTTTCCCGATCATGGCCGTATTCATCGCCGCGACCCTGCTCGGTTTCGCAAGCCACACGCCGGCTGGGCTCGGTGTGTTCGATGCGACGTTCCTGATCGGACTTGGTCATGACGAAAAGGAGCCGCTGGTTGCTGCGCTCCTGCTGTTCCGCCTGCTGTATCATTTCCTTCCGTTTGTGCTCGCGCTTGCGCTGTTCGGCAGCGTCGAAGCGTGGCGAAGCTGGCGCGCGAGGCGAACTTCCTGAAGCCGCTGCTCTTGGCGTGGACCGTGCAAGAGCCTGTTTGATCATGATTGAATCATCAACTGGCTCGCAATTTCTGTCTCGATGCGTTTTGCACACGCGAAGCGGTTCCCGCTTCCTTCGAAAGCGCTCTATATGGGCGAGTTGAGCTTGAGCCCCACCATCCCGGCCACGATCAGCGTGAGGCAGATGATCCGAACGGGATCGGTAGGTTCGCTGAAGATCACCATTCCTACGATGATGCTGCCGGCTGCGCCGATGCCTGTCCATACGGCGTAAGCAGTGCCAAAGGGCAGCGACCGCAGCGCGATCGCCATCAGGGAAAAGCTGGCCAGTATTGCAACCACTGTTGCGGCTGTCGGCCAAAAGCGGGTGAGGCCGTCGGAATACTTCAGGCCAAACGCCCAGGCAATCTCGAGGAGCCCGGCGGCAAACAGTGCAAGCCACGCGCTCACAGCGTCCTCGGCTCGGGCGGAAAAGTGATCACGCCATATTGGGCATAATCACGAAATGGACGTTCGAAGTCCAGCGTTGCGCCGGCTGTCTGCGCCAGCGCCGACAGTTCATGCTCGAGATCGTCGCGCGGCATGACCTCAAACATCGCGAGCCATCGCCGCAGGAGTACCCGTGCCAACGCCGGCAATCGTTCCTGTCGTCCGAAATCGACCACGTGCAGGCGGCCGCCCGGTTTGAGGTAGGTGACGGCGAGGCGGAGAACCTCGCGCCAGTCGGGTATCATCGAAAGACAGTAGGAAATCATCACGCGATCGAAATGGACGATATTAAACGCTCTCCCCGGATCGAATGTCGTGGCGTCGCCATGCGCAACTCGAATTCGATCGCTCAGGCCGGTGCGCGAGATCGCCGACATGGCGGTGGTCAGCATTTCAGTCGAGACATCGACGCCGAAGAATCGCGCATCCCGATGAAGCCGGGCGCCCAGCACCAGGTTTCTTCCGGTTCCGCAACCTATTTCCAGCACGTTCGATCCTGCGTCCGGCCTCAATTCCGAAATCATCCGGTCTCGACCCAGAAGGTAGTACCGACGAGTCCCGTCGTAGATATGCCGTTGCCGGCGATACATGCGGTTCATGCGGCGCGTTGTTTCGATCGGCCATGAGGGATCTGCACCGATCTGGCCGGACCACGCAGACATCCGTTCACCTCGATTCGGCTGGGCCCGTTCCCTCCTTGCGATGTTCGCACGACAAGGGTGTGACAGAACGGCGGACGCGAGAAGCCAATGCAAGAAATAATTTACGATGCATCGCCACGATGATGGGCGGTGCGCATCATGGCTGTCGCAAAACTGCAGCGAGCACTCGATATGCTCTTTAATTGCTGATTCGAGGTTTGGATGAGCGCACAGCTGATCGCGGACGCAGTTCGCAACAGCAGGGGCGAGGGCGAAGCGACGGTTTGGGACAGGCTGTTCGCGTTCTGGTTTCGCCGGCTGGTGTATACGCAGATCTGGGAAGACCCGGAAGCCGATCTTGCTGCGCTTCGTTTACCCATAGGATCGACCATAATCACCATCTCCTCGGGCGGATGCAACGCGCTGTCCTATCTGACCGCGCAACCGGCTCAGGTCTATGCGGTCGATCTCAATGAAGCCCATCTTTCGCTGCTCAAGCTGAAGCTTGCAGGGCTTCGCTCGCTCTCCAGCTATCCCGACTTCTGGCAGTTCTTCGGCGAGGCTGCCTCGCCGCGCAATTCCGATCTCTACCGCGAACGGCTGCGGCCACTGCTCGACGGGCAGGCGCGCGCCTATTGGGACAAGCGCAATATCATCGGGCGTCCAAGGCATGCCTATTTCACCGACGGTTTTTACCGCCACGGCATGCTCGGCCGCTTCATCGGCCTTGCCCATCTGGTCGCGAAATGTGCAGGGATCGATCGAGCGGCGCTGCTTACCGGCAAACCGAACGCACCCGAGCGCATCGAGGCGTTAAACCGCCTGGATCGGCTTTTTCATTCGCCGTTCGTGCGGCTGATCACGGCCACCCCCGCGTTGCTGTTCAGCCTCGGCATTCCGCCGCAGCAAAGGGTTCTGTTGGGTGGCGGCGCGCCGCTCAACGAGGTGCTGCACGAGCGGCTGCTGCGACTGATCAACGGTCACGCCAACGAGACGAATTATTTCGCCTGGCAAGCGCTTAGTCGTAGCTATCCGGGCCCGGGCGATCGTTGCCTGCCGCCTTATTTGCAGCGCAGCCAGTTCCAACGCATGCGCGACGGTGCCGGTTTGATCATTCCGGTTCACGCCAATCTTCGGCTGTTCCTGGAGAGCCTTCCGGCGCGCGAGGTCGACGCTGTGATCTTGCTGGACTCCCAGGACTGGATGGCACCCGACGAGATTCGCGCATTGTGGAATGCGATCGACCGCGCCGGAAGCGACGATGTTCATGTGATCTTTCGTACGGCAGGCCGGGACTCTCCACTGGAGAGCGGGGAACTCGCGCCACTAAGGCAGGTCTGGCGTCGCGACGAGGAACGGAGCAGGGCGGGATTTGCGCAAGACCGGTCGGGAATTTACGGCGGCTTCCACTGCTACGGCAGGCGTTGATAAAGGCAGCCAATCCGCGAGACAGTTTCAGCGTCCGCCTGCATCGAGCCACGCCGCGATGGTCGCGCGCTCTTCGCCGGTCATCTCGGTCACGTTGCCCGGCGGCATCGCGCTCGACCATGCCGCATTACGCCCGATCAGGCGGGCGTTGCGGCGGATGTGGTCGGATTGATCCAGCAATATGCCCTTGGGCGCCGTGACGATCGTTGCCCAGACCGGTTCTGTGGAGTGGCACATGCTGCACCTCGACAGCACGATTTCTTCGACGTTGGCGAAGCTTGGCGCGGCTGAAAGCGATCCGGTCTTCGCTTCGCGGGGACCCGCCGCCGACAGCAATCCGATCGCGATCATCCCGGCGGCGGCGATCCCCCAGACCCACCACGGCGATTTGCGGTCTGCGTGTCTTTCATTGAAGAAGTGCCGGATGATCGGACCGAGCGCGAGCACGATCGCGACGATCACCCAATTGTATCGTGTGGCGAACAACAACGGATAGTGGTTGCTGATCATCAACGCGATAACGGGCAAAGTGAGATAATTGTTGTGCACCGATCGCTGCTTGCCCTGCGCGCCAAGTTTCGGGTCGGGAGATTTTCCGGCCAGGAGGGCGGCGATGACCTTCTTCTGGTTGGGGATGATCACCACGAACACATTCGCCACCATGATCGTGCCGACGATTGCCCCGATCTGATTGAAGGCGCCGCGCCCGCTCAGCACATGCGTGAATGCGTAAGTGAGGGCGACCAGGAAGACGTAGCCGGCCAGCGCGAACGGCAGTTCGTGCCGGGCGAGCCCCGATCGGCATGCGGCCTCATACAGGAGCCAGGCGAGAGCGAGACTGCAGAGGCTGAAAAGTCCAGCTTGCAGCGGCGTGAGGTCGAGGATCGATTTGTCGACCAGGAACAGTTCGGCGTCGAGATAGTAGACGACGACCATCAAGGCAAAGCCGGACAGCCAGGTGGTATACGCCTCCCATTTGAACCAGGTCAGTTCGTCCGGCATTTTCGCAGGCGCGACCAGATATTTCACGATCCGGTAAAAGCCGCCACCGTGAACCTGCCAGGCGTCACCATAGGCGCCTTCGGGAAGATCGCCGCGCGGTTTCAGGCTGAGATCGAGGTGAATGAAATAAAACGAACTTCCGATCCAGCCCACCGCAGCCACGACGTGCAACCAGCGCAGGATCAGGCTTGCCCATTCGGTCAGTATGGATTCCCACATCATTGCTTGCTTTCAAAAATTGCGTCGATGAAACGAGCGAGCTGGCTAGAAACGTGGAACACTTTTGACTGACGATAAAAGCTCAGCCCATCACACACAACAAGATAGTCGTGACGGCGTCGCCGCCGCGGCCGTCGCGCGGGTTTTCGATCACGGATTGAGCAGGGTGCAAACCCAACGTGCAGAGCTTGCGCGGGGACGAAGCGCCCCTGGCGGCGAAATCCGGCTCAACCCGCCAATTCCGAGTATGGGGTCGCCGGGACCTCCGCCTCGATCTCCTTCTCCTCCTCGACGATCTTCGGCTTGCGCAGCCAGACATAGATCTGGGCGGCGATCAGCACGACGCAGATGAAAAGGAAGAACGCACTGATTGGACGCTCGATGAAGGTCATGAGATCGCCGCGGGAGATCAGCAGGCTGCGCCGGAAGTTCTCCTCGAAGCGCGGCCCGAGCACGAAGCCGAGCAAAATCGGAGCCGGGTGGAAATCCAGACGCAGCAGGATGTAGCCCACGACGCCGATAACCAGCGTTTCCCCGACCTGGAACATGTCGTTGCTGGCGGCATACACGCCGATGCAGACAAAGAACATCGCGCTCGGATAGAGGTAGCGATAGGGGATGCTCAACAGCTTCACCCAAAGACCGATCATCGGCACGTTGAGGAGGACCAGCAGAATATTGCCGATCCAGAAGCTCGCGATCAGGCCCCAGAAAATGTCGGCATGCTGGCTGATCAGTTGCGGACCGGGAACGATGCCGTGAATGATCAGCGCGCCCAGCAGCAAGGCCATTACGGTGTCGCCGGGGATGCCGAGACTCATGGTCGGGATGAAGTCGCCCTGCACCGAGGAATGGGTCGAGGCTTCAGGGCATGCAACACCCTCGATCGCGCCATGGCCGAAGCGCTCCGGCGTCTTCGAGATCTTCTTCTCGGTGGCGTAGGAGACAAAGGACGCGATCGTCGGACCGGTGCCGGGAATGAGCGCGCAAAGGCTGCCGATCAGGGTGCCGCGGATCATCGGCCAGAACGACAATTTGAGATCGGCCTTCGACGGAAACATGTCGGCTAGCCCGACATTGGCGTATCTCATGTCCACGGATTCGGTATTGTTGATGCTGTTCATGAACTCGGCGATGCCGAACATTCCGAGCGCCAGCGCGATGATTTCGACGCCGTCGAACAGCTCCGTGATGCCGAAAGTGAAGCGCGGCTGACCGGTCTCGATGTCGGATCCGACGATGCCGATCAGCAGGCCAAAGACCGTCATTGCGACGCCCTTCAGCGGCGAGCCCTTGGCGAGCGTCGATCCGGCGAGCAGGCCCACCAGCATCAGCGAACACACCTCGGCGGGCCCGAATTCCAGCGCCATCTTGACCAGGAACGGCGCCAGGAAAATCATCTCGGTGATGCCGAAAGATGCGCCGACGAACGCGGCGATGACGGTGACGCCGAGTGCCGTGCCGCCCTTGCCCTGCTTGGTGAGCGGAAAACCGTCGAGGCACGTCACCGCGTGCGGCGGATGGCATGGCAGATTGAGCAGGATGGAACAGATCGCTCCGCCATACTGGGCGCCGTAATAGACGCCGGAGAGCATCAGGATCGCGGGCACCGGATGCATGCCGAACGTCAACGGCAGCAGAATGGAAATCGTCGCGACCGGTCCCATGCCCGGCAACACGCCGACCAGGTTTCCGACCAGCACACCGAGGAAACAATACATCAGATTGTGCGGCTCGAGCGCGACGCCAAAGCCGTACCAGAGATCGGTAAGCGCGGTTGAGATCACAGGTTCACCCCGCGCAACAGCGGAAATGGAATGTTCAGGAGATAATGGAACAGCAGCACGCCGAACACGGTGACGCCGCTTGCCAGCACCAGCGACGATTTATAGGTGGCGGTTTTGTCGCCGAGCGCACAGACGAACACGCAGGCGAACACTGCGGGGATCATGCCTCCATAGTATCCGAGGATGATGAACATGACGGGCCCGGCAAGAATGCAGAACCAGCCGAACCACTGCGGGTTGTCCGGAAGGAATTTCCTGTCGTCGGGCTCTGGTGACCCAAGCGCCGTGCCTGCAATCAGGACACCGATAAATGCCAGCACAACGCCGAGGACGACCGGCATGAAGCCCGGACCCATGCGGGCAAGGCTGCCGAACTTGTAGCCCGAACCGGTCACCGCGGCGCCTACCCCAAGCAGGACCATCAGGCCGCCGGCATAGTAATCACGCTTCCAGGCAAACTTCTGCGACAATGGCGTCTTCTCCGAGATCATCTTTTTGGGTCGCGGACCCTATCCGCGGCGGCGCGGCCTGTCGATATGGCCTCATGTCACTTTATTTCCAGGAAAGAACCGAGGTTAGGGAGACAACCCTATCCCAGTTTATCGAACGATAAAATCGGGAAAAATGCCGGCAAGCCGTGTCCTGCTTGGCCTGTCGGCCCGCGGCGCACCGGGCCGCCATACTTTGGGACCAGAAGGCGGACAATAAGCCTTCTTGCGGCGGGCTATAAGCCGTTGGACATCTTCCGCCCGATCCGGTTCAATACGCTTAACGGCGTGCGGTCTGCTGAGAGAAACCGATGAAGAAGCTCCTGATTGCCATTCTCCTGATTTCGTCGCCTGCGTGGGCGCAAACCAAGCCCGCGCCCAAAACCGCAACGGCGCGTGTCGACAATTGTGCGCCTATCGGCCGTACGGCGGACGGCAAGCTCGTGTATTCGATGAAGTGCGAGATTTTGCCGGCGCCGGTGGCACCGGCGCCCCCGCCACAGGCGGAAGCCGCGCCGCCGCCTGCGCAACCCGAAGTTCGCCGCAGCGGACTTTTCGGCATGTCCTTTGAAGTGAAGCGGCCGGACGAATAGGCGGGGACGCGGAGCATCTTTCAAACGCAATCGCAGGTATATGAATGAGCCAACTCATTGTCCGCGCCGGAGATTTCACATTCCAGGCGCGTTTCGAAGAACAACTGGCGCCAAAGACCTGCGCGGCCTTCCGTCGGGCAATGCCGTTTGAGAGCCAGGCGATCCATGTGCGCTGGAGCGGCGAGGGGGTATGGATGCCGCTTGGCGATCTCGATTTTGGCGTCGGCTTCGAAAACCACACCAGCTATCCGGCGCCCGGTCAGATCATTCTTTATCCCGGCGGCATCAGCGAAACCGAGATACTGCTGGCCTATGGCGGCGTCCATTTCGCCAGCAAGGTTGGCCAGCTCGCGGGCAATCATTTCATTACCCTGACATCGAGCCTCGAGAATCTGCCAGCGCTCGGCAAGACCGTTCTCTGGAAGGGCGCCCAGAAAGTCCGCTTCGAGGAAGTGTAAATGGTTGAGCCCGGGTATCCCAGGGATCTCCTTGGCTATGGCCGCAATCCGCCCCATCCGCACTGGCCCGGCAATGCCCGCGTCGCCGTGCAGCTTGTGGTGAATTTCGAGGAAGGCGGCGAAAACAACATCTTGCACGGAGACCGCGCCTCGGAGGCGTTCCTGTCGGACGTGTTGGGCGCGCAACCCTGGCCCGGACAGCGCCACGCCAATATCGAATCGATGTTCGAATACGGCTCGCGCGCCGGCTTCTGGCGACTATGGCGGATCCTCACCACGCGCAAATTGCCGGCGACTGTTTTCGGCGTGGCGACCGCGCTGAAGCGCAATCCGCAAGTCGTCGCCGCGATGAAGGAAGCGGGGTGGGAAATCGCCAGCCACAGCCTCAAATGGGTCGAGCACAGGGACATGTCGGAGGCCGAGGAGCGGGTGGAGATTGCGGATGCGATCCGCGTCCACACGGAAGTGACCGGACAGCGGCCGCTCGGCTGGTACACCGGGCGGACCTCGATCAACACCGTCAGGCTGGTAATGGAAGCAGGCGGTTTCCTTTACTCTTCCAACTCTTATGCCGACGATCTGCCCTACTGGATCAAGGGACCCGCCGGGCCGCATCTGATCATCCCCTACAGTCTCGACGTCAACGACATGCGGTTCGTCAACGCGCAGGGCTTTGGCAATGGCGACCAGTTCTTCGCCTACCTCAAGGACAGCTTCGACGTGCTGTATGAAGAAGGCGAGACGTCACCGAAAATGATGTCGGTCGGGCTGCATTGCCGGCTGGTCGGGCGCCCCGGCCGCGCGGCATCGCTGATGCGGTTTCTGGACTACATTGCAAATCATGAGCGGGTCTGGGTTGCCACGCGCTTGCAGATCGCGCAGCATTGGCACGCCCATCTTTCATATCTAGCGGAGTGGATTTGACATTCGCTACTCACCTAGCCGCGAATCCATCAAGCGAATGTCAAATCCTAAATTCCGCTAGAATTATAGGGTTGCTAGTGATCGATTTGATTCTAACATTCGCAAAAGTGTCCGCTGAGAAGGGATGCGAATGTTGGAATCGGACCACTAGCGGCGGATGCGCCGAAGATCGGATAGTTGCAACCCATGTCGCAGCAATCGTCGCAGAAATCGCTTTCCGAGCTGAACACATGCAGCACGGACGATTTCGTCGCGGCGCTGGCCAATATCTTTGAATATTCGCCCTGGATCGCTGAGAAGGCGGCATCGATGCGGCCGTTCGCAGGCGTGAACATGCTGTTTGCGGCGATGAAGGGTGCCGTCTACCAAGCCCCGGCGGAACAGCGCCTCGCGCTCATCAAGGCGCATCCCGATCTTGCCAACAAGACCCAGCGTGCCGCAGGGCTCACGGCCGAGTCCAATGCCGAGCAGAACAGCGCGGGCCTCGATCGCCTGTCGGAGGCCGAATACCAGGCGTTCGAGCGGGTCAATAACGCCTACCGTGCCAAATTCGGATTTCCCTATATCGTTTGCGTTCGCCGCCATACCAGGGATTCGATCCTGCGCGATTTCGAGCGCCGCCTGCCGAACGACACGGCAACCGAGATACAGAAGTCGATTGACGAGATCTGCAGGATCGCCGCCTTGCGCCTCGATCAACTCGTGGCCTCGGACGACCGGTTGCAGGTCACCGGGCGGCTTTCGACCCATGTGCTCGACAACCACAACGGCAAGCCTGCGGCCGGAATCGAAATCGAACTGGTGGAACTGTCCAGTCTCGGTGAAAGCCGCCTCATCACGCGTGCCGTCACCAATTCCGACGGACGAACCGACCAGCCGCTAATTCATGGAAGGCCGGTGCCGATCGGCTGTTACGAATTGATATTCAATGTCGGCAAATATTTCAGTGAAAGGCGGGTACCGATCTCGGATCCGCCGTTCCTCGACCGGATACCGCTACGTTTTTCGGTCAGCGAGCCTGAGGGCCATCTCCACGTGCCGCTTCTGGTCACGCCCTGGAGCTACGCGACCTACCGGGGAAGCTGAAAAGCTGAGCGAGAGCCTCTCGTCGTCGTCTGCGCGAAGCGGCCAGGCGATACGACTTCCACAACGACCGCGCCCGACACTGGAACTCCACCGATTTTGCATCTGATTTTATAGCTTTGCCGCAACACGACGCAGAAATCAGCATCGAGTTCGGTATTGGTCAAATCGTTGTTCGGTAAGTGCCAAGCAATGCACGTGCAAGCTTGGTAGAGGTTTATGCGGTCGCACTGTGTTGCATCCAAATCGGCGTGTGCAAGTTGACCTGTGTCCGCCAATTATTGAATCGTTTATTGAATTGGAATCCGTATGAACCGCTGTATTGCGGGGTTTGTCGTAGCGGTCGGCTTGTGCGTTGGGACTGGCGACGTGGCATCCGCCGCGGATATCGCGCCGGCAGCGCCGGTCTACGTCAAGGCGCCGGTTGCAATTCCCTATAGCCGGACCGGTTTTTACGCCGGCGGCAATCTGGGCTACGGCTGGGGCAACGGTGACCAAAGCCTTTCCGTGTCGGAGTCCAACGAGCCTTTCAGCGCAGGGCTGACTCAACTCCTGAATACGACCACCGCCGGAACGCTTAAATTTACGGACAGCATTGCTCGCGTCGGAGTTAATTACAAATTCAACTTGTGTTCTGATTCTAACATTCGCATCCCGTTGCAGCCGTCACCTTTGCGAATGTTAGAATCAAAGGACCACCAGCAAATACATGATTTCTAGTGGAGTTCAGGATTTGACATTCGCTTTCAAAGTTCGCAAACGAGGCCGCCGCGCAATAATGCGAAGTTCGCAAACCGGGACACTGGCGCGCTTGACCCGTGGCCCTGTTTTCAGGCGTCTCGATTCATGGGTTGGTGCAGTACTTCATTTGCCGGTAACGTCGTCCACGCGAGAACTCTGAATGTCGCCTGCTTCCAACAAGATCGCGCTCTTTATCGATGGCGCCAACCTTTATGCAACCGCCAAGACGCTCGGCTTCGACGTCGACTACAGGCGCCTTTTGAAGGAGTTCCAGGGCCGCGGAACCCTGGTCCGCGCGTTCTATTACACTGCGGTCATCGAAGATCAGGAATATTCGTCGATCCGTCCGCTGATCGACTGGCTCGATTACAACGGCTACACGGTCGTCACCAAGGCGACCAAGGAATTCATCGACGCCAGCGGACGGCGCAAGGTGAAAGGCAATATGGATATCGAGCTCGCGGTGGATGCCATGGAACTCGCCGAACATGTCGACCAGATGGTGCTGTTCTCCGGCGACGGCGACTTCCGCTCGTTGGTCGAAGCCGTGCAGCGGCGCGGCGTGCGTGTCACGGTTGTATCGACGATTTCAAGCCAACCCCCGATGGTCGCCGACGAATTGCGGCGCCAGGCCGACGTCTTTACCGATCTGGTGGATCTGCAATCCAAGCTCGGCCGCGACCCGTCGGAGCGTCCGGTCCCCCGCGAGCCGCGGCTTCACGCGCCGCAATTCCTGCAGCGCGCGGTCACCATGGCGCCAAGGGGCGACGACGGCTTCGGCGATTGAGAACGATCCGGCGTGCGGACGGCCACCGGCCTCCAGCTCAATCACCGCCTCAAGACGCGATGACTGCGCGGAACCGACCCTCGCCTTGCGCCCCCTGAGAATTCACACGTGTTGCGCGGATGAAGCCGCAGCGAGTGCATCCGCCTCCGCCGCAGCCTTCGTTCCGATGCCGTTGAAGAAGGCGTTGAGGATCACGGCCACGATCGCGCTGAGCAGGATTCCGGATTCCAGCAGCGGCTTCAGATTTTCCGGCAGATTGCGGAAGAAATTCGGCGCGGCGAGCGGGATCAGGCCGAAACCGATCGAGATCGCGACCACGAACAGGTTGAAGCGATTGTTCCTGAAATCGACGGAGGTAAGAATTCTCGCGCCGGTCGCGGCGACCATGCCGAACATCACGAGGCCGGCGCCGCCGAGCACGACCACCGGCACGGCCTCGACGAGGGCAGCCATCTTTGGCAGCAGACCGAGCAGCAGCATGATCGCACCGCCAGCGACCGTCACCCAGCGCGAGCGCACGCCGGTGACGCTGACAAGGCCGACATTCTGCGAGAACGAGGTATAGGGAAAAGTGTTGAACAGACCGCCTATCAGTGTGCCGACGCCATCGGCGCGCAATCCGCGAGTCAGCGCATCGCGGTCGATGGTCCTGCCGGTGATCTCGCCCAACGCCAGGAACATCCCGAGCAATTCAATCATCACCACGATCATCACGATGCACATGGTGACAATGGGCACCAGATGGAATTGCGGTATCCCGAAATGCAGCGGAACCACGATATCGCCCCATGGCGCCGCCACGACTTTCTCGAAATGCATCACGCCGAGCGCGCTGGCCAGGATCGCGCCGGCGATAATGCCGAGCAGCACCGAGACATTCGCGATGAATCCGCTTCCCCATCTGATCAGGCCCAAGATGACGAGCAAGACGAACAGCGCGATCCCCAGACCCTGCAACTGGCCGTAAGCCGGATTCGGAAACGCGCCGGGAACCCCGTCGACCACCTTGGTCAAGGTGGGTAGCCCGCCACCGGCCCAGTTGATGCCGACACGCATCAGGGAGATGCCGATCACCATGATGATGGTGCCTGTCACGACAGGAGGAAACAGCGGCAAAAGTCGGCTGATGAATGGTGCGGCAACGATGCCGAAAATTCCGGCAGCGATGACCGATCCGTAGATGCCGAGCAAACCGATTTGGGGCGCAGCAGCCATCGACAGCATTGGTCCAACGGAGGCGAACGTCACGCCCATCATCACCGGGAGCCTGATACCGACGCCGGGAAAGCCGATGCATTGCACCAGCGTTGCAATTCCGCAGGCGAACAGATCCGCACTGATCAGGAACGCGACCTCTTCTGGCGGGAGCTTGAGCGCCCGGCCGATGATCAGGGGAACGGCGACCGCGCCGGCATACATCACGAGCACATGCTGCAGGCCGAGCGCCAGCAGGCGAGGGAATGGCAGCATTTGATCTACCGGGTGGATTTCCGTGCCCATGAAAATGTCCTTCGCGCGTGGAATCGTTGCTCAAACATCTCAAACCAATACAAGGCCCATGCCAAGGCCCATGAAGAGGCCCATCACGGCGGGCTCGACGTCAAACTCCTTGCAGTTGGCTCTCGCCTGGCGGCCTGCAGGCTGTTTTGACAACTTCAACATGATGCCAGCGAAACTCACAACCGCGTTGCGGGTGGCGCCGATCGATTTGACCGGCAGTCGGGTGCCTTGCGGCTTGTGGCAATCATCGCTTTGATGCGACAGGCGGCGTGCAAGCTGGTGTCGCTTCAAGGCTCCGCGGTCTTGTGTTTGAGAGGATGGTGGCATGACAGGCCCAACTGGTGCGATCTGGATCAAGGATCCGCTGGCCATCCTCGCCGATGGCGCCGAGCGGGGTCTCGTTGTTTCGAACGGCAAGATCATCGAACTGGTGGCGAGAGGCCGCCAGCCGGCGACGCCTGCGACGGTGTTTGAAGCGCGCGACCACGTGGTGCTGCCAGGCCTGATCAACACGCATCACCATTTTTATCAGACACTGACACGCGCGCTGCCCGCGGCGCTCGATCGCGAGCTGTTTCCATGGCTCGAGGCACTTTATCCGGTATGGGCGCGGCTGACGCCCGAGACGCTCGATCTCGCCGTTAGCGTGGCGATGTCCGAACTGTTGCTTTCAGGCTGCACCACGACGACCGATCATCATTACGTCTTTCCCGCCGGACTGGAGGCTGCCGTGGATATCGAGGTGGCGGTTGCGCGCAGGCTCGGCATGCGCGTGTTGCTGACACGAGGCTCGATGAACCGCTCGCAGCGCGACGGCGGATTGCCGCCTGACAGCGTCGTGCAGGACGAGGATACGATCCTGGCCGATAGCGAGCGCGTGGTGACAAGGCATCATCAGCGCGGCGAGGACGCCATGGTGCAGATTGCGCTCGCGCCCTGTTCGCCTTTCTCGGTGACGACCTCGCTGATGCGCGCGACCGGAGCACTTGCCGAGCGGCTGGATGTACGCCTTCACACTCACCTCGCGGAGACCGAGGACGAGAACAGGTTCTGCGAACAGATGCATGGTTGCCGGCCGCTGGACTATCTGGAGCAATGCGGATGGCTGAATGCGCGCACCTGGCTCGCGCACGGCATTCACTTCAACACGCAGGAGATGAAGCGCCTCTCGAAGGCGCAAACCGCGATCAGCCATTGCGCGTGCAGCAACCAGGTGCTGGCCTCCGGATCTTGCCCGGTCTGCGACATGGAAGAGGCGGGGGTCGCGATCGGTCTCGGCGTCGATGGCTCCGCTTCGAACGATCAGTCCAATCTGATGCAGGAGGTCCGCGCCGCGTTCCTGCTGCAGCGCGCGCGTTATGGCGTCGGCCGCGTCAGCCACAAGGATGCGCTGCGCTGGGCCACAAGGGGATCGGCAGCCTGCATCGGCCGCCCCGAGCTTGGCGAAATCGCGCCGGGAAAGGCCGCGGACCTTGCACTGTTCAGGCTCGACGAACTGCGCTTTTCCGGTCACGGCGATCCGCTGGCTGGGCTCGTTCTATGCGGCGCTCATCGGGCGGATCGCGTGATGGTCGCCGGCAAATGGGTGGTTGCGGATGGTGCGATCCCGGGGCTCGACATAGCCGATCTCATCTCCCGCCACAGCACAGCCGCGCGTAACATGCAGGTGAACTAGGAGAGTGGTTGACTCGATTCGGCACGAAGCGTCGAAAGCTTCATCCTCTCTTGCGTTCGGCGCGAGTGCCCCTTTGCGGCTTCAGTCCGGGTTTCGGGGAATTGGGTGCTCCGCCGGAGTTGGCTTCACGCACTTGTCCGAAGCGCGGGCTTCCATCAATGCCGCAATGTTTTCTCTGGTCTGAATGATCGCGGCGATCGCCGATGCATGATCTTTATCCAGTGTGTTTTCAAACCTTATATTGACGTCCCTTGGATCGTGACGCAGGAGGATTTCGGAGGCCTTGGGGCCCATGGCGTCTGCGACCCACTGCTCCAGCCTTTCCGAAAAGCCGTCCGCCTTCGCCCGATAGGTTGTGTAGTCGTCGGCGTTGCTGACCGCCAGGCTCTCTTCGAACAGTCGGTTCGCCTCGTTATCGAATGTCTTGAGGGTAGCGAGATTTTCGGTGCGGATCGATGCGCGATGCTCTTTCTGCCAGGCGAGAGGGCCCGCCATCGCCAGGGTAAAGCCCGCGAAAACCAGGAGATAGATGCGCAGCGAAGTGGTCCGGGAAAAATATCGTCCCCACAGGCTCAGCGCTGCCACGACGACAAGGCCGGTCGCCGAGGCGATGGCCCAGCTGCTGAATGGATCCCAGCAATGAATGTCCGTTGAGGACGACATGGGGCCGTCCGGCCGCGCGTGCGCTTACCTCATCGAATGCAAACCGATCATGTTGCCTTCGGTGTCGGTCACGAACGCGATGTTACCGTATTGGCCGATCGAGAACTTCTCCTTGATGATCTTGCCGCCATTTTTGGTTGCGCGGCCGGCCTCCACAGCACAATCTTCGCACACGAAATAGACGAGGACGCCGCCGACGCCTGAGGGACCATTTTCCATTTTGACGAGGGCGCCCGTCGCGCCGGCGTTGTCAGGTTTGCCGGGAAACACCCACATTTCAGACGCGTCAGAGGCGCCGGACGCACCGGAGCTGTCGAGTTTTTCGAGCTTCCGGCCAAATACGCCCTCGTAGAACGCCTTGGCGCGCTGCATGTCCTTTACGTAGATTTCGAACCAACCGACCGAATTCATATCCATTGGCTAACTCCCTTTGAAACGGAGCTTGACTGAGGACGGCGCGATGCGCCGCTTTTGACGACCAACGTTGATTCCGACGAACGATCAGCATTGGCAATAGTTCCAAGCCGATTTGAGTGGTGAACGGCGGATTGGGACCCCTTCGGGCACTAAAGCCCGCAAAGGCCAGGCAGAGACCCAAAACCGGCGCGCATGAAAGAGCACTTGCAGCGCTCCGGGTAAAAGGCCAGCCCATCCCGATATTTCCATCTCCACATTGATTTTGATCAACCTGGACATCGGATGCCGGAGACAATGTTGTGTGATGTCGGCTCCCTGAGCGCTTCGGATGTCCTTGCTGTTCTCTGAAAGATTTTTTCGACGAACGCTCATTGTCGTCGCTCTCACTGGCCTCATTTCCGGACTTGTGGCATGGGGCGTCGGCCGAGCCGATCTGGCACAGTGGTGCTGGATGGGCGGCACCATCCCCGTCGTTGCCGGTCTGCTTGCTACGATGGTGCGTGACCTCTGGTCAGGTCGCATGGGCGTCGATGCGATTGCATTCGTCTCGATGTCTGGCGCCCTTGTTCTCGAACAGGCGCTTGCCGCAATCGTCATCGCCATCATGTATGCCGGCGGCAACGTGCTCGAAGATATTGCGGTCGCTCGGGCCCAGCGCGATCTCAGGTCGCTGATCGACCGCGCTCCGAGGATTGCCCACCGCCGGGCCGGATCGGTTATCACCGATACGCCCATCGAGCAGGTGGCCATCGGCGACGTCGTTCTGGTGCGCACTGGCGAGGTGGTTCCGGTCGACGGGCTCATCACCAGCCTGACGGCGACCATCGATGAGTTGGCGCTGAGTGGTGAACCCATACCCGTGTCCCGGCAGGCTGGAGAGCCGGCGCGCAGCGGCTCGCTGAATGCAGGCGGGCCCTTCGAAATCCGCGCCTCTGCGACCGCCGGCGAAAGCACCTATGCCGGTATTTTGAGGATGGTGAGTGCGGCCCAGACCGCCAAATCGCCCTTCATCCGCCTTGCGGATCGATATGCACTTCTGCTGTTGCCGGTTGCCCTGCTGATCGCCGGGGGAGCCTGGTTTTTTTCCGGCGATCCCGTTCGCGGGCTTGCCGTGTTGGTTGCTGCGACGCCGTGTCCGCTCATTCTGGCCGCTCCCGTCGCCTTCATATCCGGGGTGGCGCGGGCCGCAAAACATGGAATTCTCGTCAAGGGCAGCGGCCCTCTCGAAGCGCTCGCCCAAACGCACACCGTGATGTTCGACAAGACCGGCACCCTGACAATTGGTGGCGCCCGTCTGGTTGCCATCGAAGTTGCTCCAGAACATCGGGCGGATGAAGTGCTTCGGCTGGCGGCCTCGTTGGAACAGGCCTCTCATCATGTCGTTGCAGCGGCGATCGTCGAGGCGGCGACTGCGAAGGGGCTCAAACTGAGCACTGCGTCGCAGGTCCACGAAACCGCAGGCGCGGGTCTGGAGGGCGTGATCGACGGGAGGATGATCAGGGTCGGATCGCATCAGCTGGTCATCGGCTCTCAAAAGCCCGAGGCATGGGTGATTCGGGCGCTGAGACGCGCGGCCTGGCGCTCGGCACTCAGTGTGTTCGTCGCCGTGGATGGCTGCACGATCGGCGCCTTGCTGCTCGGCGACGAACTTCGGCGCGAAACGCCGCGTGCGGTTCAGGCACTGCGGACGGCCGGCGTGTCACGGATCGTGATGGTGACCGGTGACCGGTCAGAGGCAGCGGAGACGATCGGCGCTGCACTCGATCTCGATGCGGTTCTTTCCGACCGGGAGCCGGCGGACAAGGTCGATGCCGTCGCTACCGAACAGCGCCGGAATGTCACGGTCATGGTGGGGGACGGCATCAACGATGCCCCCGCATTGGCGGCTGCAAACGTGGGCATCGCGCTCGGTGCGCGGGGTGCGAGCGCATCCTCGGAGGCCGCAGACGTCGTCATCCTCGTCGATCGTCTCGACCGCGTCTCCGATGCGATCGGCATTGCCAGGCGGACCCGCTCGATCGCAATGCAGAGCATCGTTGCGGGAATCGCCCTGTCAGGCATCGCAATGGCCTTTGCGGCGGTCGGATGGCTGCCGCCGGTCGCCGGCGCTCTGACGCAGGAAGCAATCGATGTCGCCGTCATCCTCAACGCCTTGCGTGCCTTGGGTCCAGGCCGCACGAACGGCCGCCGAACGATGCCCGTCGCGGCCGCCGGCTCGCTCCGCGCCGATCACGAGCAATTGGAGCCGACGCTCGATCGTTTGAGAGAAATTGCAGACGCGCTGGACGATGCGGAAGAACCCGGCGCAGTCACCTTGATTTCGGAAGCGGATCGGATTGTCGCAGACGAGATCGTGCCACACGAGCGGGACGATGAAAGTCAGGTCTATCCCCACGTCGCAAGATATCTGGCGGACCGGCACGGACTTGGCGCCATGAGCCGGGCGCATCGCGAGATCATCCACCAGTCGCGCCTCCTGCGGCGGCTCGCCGATGGGCTGATCCCCGAAGACATCGATCCGTACCTGATCAGGGATGCCCAGCGTGTCATCGAAGCGATCGAGGCGCTCGTGCGCATTCATAACGCCCAGGAGGAGGATATCTATGAATATGCGATCGGGGCGTAGCCGTTGATCCATTGGCATAAGCTTACGACACCGACGATTTTTTTCCTGCGCCCAGGGGTACGCTCGACATCCAGTTAACCGCACCAAAAAAAGGGCCCGGGCATTGCCGCCCGGGCCCTTTGTTGTTCGCGGGTTCTTCGGCTTACTTGCCGGGGATCTTGTCGTCGACGCCCTTGACGTAGAAGTTCATACCGAGCACCTGGCCATCGTCGAGATGATCGCCGCCCTTGCACTCGACCGTCTTGCCGGTCTGGTCCACGATCGGACATTTGAACGGGTACAGCTTGCCGGCGACGATGGCGGCTTCCGTATCCATCGCCAGCTTCTTTACGTCGTCGGGCATGTTGGTGTAGGGCGCCATCACGACCATTTTCGACTTCAGCCCGCCCCAGACGTCCGACGAGGTCCACTTGCCGTCGAGTTCGGCCTTGACGCGATCGATGTAATAGGGCGCCCAGTTATCGATGATCGACGTCAACTGCGTCTTCGGCCCGAACTTGATCATTTCGGAATCCTGGCCGAATGCCAGCTTGCCGCGCTCGGCTGCGATCTGCATCGCGGCCGGGCTGTCGGTGTGCTGCATGATCACGTCGGCGCCCTGGTCGAGCAGCGCCTTGGCGGCATCAGCTTCCTTGCCCGGATCGAACCACGTATTGGCCCAGATGATCTTGACCTTGATGTTGGGATTGACCGTCTGCGCGCCGAGCATCGTGGCATTGATGCCCATGATGACTTCGGGAATCGGGAACGAAGCGATGTAGCCGAGCACGCCGGCCTTCGACATCTTGCCGGCGATGACGCCCTGGATGTAGCGGCCCTCGTAGAACCGGCCGTTGTAGATGGCCATGTTCTTGTCGCGCTTGAAGCCGGTTGCGTGCTCGAAATGCACGTTGGGATATTTCTTGGCGACCTTCAGCGTTGGATCCATGTAGCCGAAGGACGTCGTGAAGATGAGCTTGTTGCCGGCGCGGACGAGCTGTTCGATCGAGCGTTCGGCGTCCGGACCTTCGCTGACGTTCTCGAGATAGGTCGTCTCGATCTTGTCGCCCAGTTCCTTTACCAGCGCCTGGCGCGCAGCCTCATGCTGGTAGGTCCAGCCGAAATCTCCGACCGGGCCAAGATAAATGAAGCCTACCTTGAGCTTGTCGGCGGCGGATGCGCCGAACAGGCTCGCTCCGGCAGTGAGCACCACTGCGGTGGCCGCGATGAGAATTTTTCTCATGGGTTTCTCCGGTTACTTTTCAGGGGATGGACATTCATCCCGATGCGCACGCGCCCCATCGCGCGCGCCTCGGTATTCATCGATCCGGTACGAATACGGTTCCCAATGCCGCAGGCGCGGTCGAGCCGCCGGTTCGCGCGCGCGAGATCAGGACGAGGACAATGACGGTCGCAAGATAGGGCAGTGCCGTCATGAATTGCGGCGGGATGCCAAGGCCGAGGCCTTGCGCGTGCAATTGAAGGATCGTGACCGCTCCGAAAAGATAAGCTCCGATCACGAGACGCCTCGGCAACCATGATGCGAACACCACGAGTGCAAGCGCGATCCACCCGCGGCCAGCCGTCATTCCCGGAATGAAGAACGGCGTGTAGGCCAAAGGCAGATAGGCGCCCGCAAGGCCGGCGCACGCCCCGCCGAACATCACGGCCAGCAGGCGTATCCGCAGCACGGGATATCCAAGCGCATGGGCAGAGACATGATTGTCGCCGGCGGCGCGCAGCACGAGTCCCGCCCGCGTGTGGTAGAGAAACAGGGAGACGCCAACGATGAGCGCGAGCGACAGATAGACGAACGCGTCCTCGCCGAACAGGATATGCCCGAACAGGGGGATGTCGGTGAGGCCGGGGATGTAGAGATGCGGGGCGGGCGTTATCCTTTCACCGACGAATCCGGCGCCGATCAGGCCAGACAGTCCGACGCCGAGAATGGTAAGTGCCAGGCCGGTCGCGACCTGATTGACGGCCAGTCCCAGTGTCATCAAGGCAAAAATCAGCGACATCAAGGCGCCGGCGATTATCCCGCAGATCGCGCCAATGATGATTGATCCGGTGAGCCACGCGCCGCCGAATCCGCACGCCGCGCCCATGATCATCATGCCCTCGACGCCGAGGTTGAGCACCCCGGAGCGCTCGGTGACGAGTTCGCCGGTCGCTGCGATCAACAGCGGGGTCGAAGCCGCCAGCACCGACAGCACGATCGCTTCAAATATTTCCACGATGCACCTGCCGCGAAGGAAAGATCAGCCGGAACCGGTAAAGAATGAGGGAGTCGCAGGCAAGCACGTAGAACAGCAGAATGCCCTGAAACACCTTGGTGACATCGAGCGGTATTTTCATCGCAATCTGGGCCTGTTCGCCACCAATGAACGTGAGCGCGAGAAAAAGACCTGCAATTAATATTCCAACCGGGTTCAGCCGCCCCAGGAACGCGACAATGATCGCGGTGAAGCCGTAACCGGGCGAAAAGCCCGGCTGAAGATGGCCGACCGGTCCAGCAACCTCGATGATTCCGGCGAGGCCTGCGAGTGCGCCGGAGATCGCGAAAGTGAGGAGAATCAATTGATTGGCATTAAATCCCCCGAAGCGCGCCGCCCGCGGCGCCACCCCGACGACGCGGATTTCGAAGCCCTTGATGGTGCGGCCAAGCAATATCGTCGCAGCGATCACGACCAGAACGGCGATGATCGCGCCTAAATGCAGGCGTCCGCCTTCGATCAGGATAGGCACGGTAGCGACCGGATCGAACTCCGCGGTGGTCGGAAAGTTGAAGCCTGCCGGATCGCGCCACGGACCGCGCACGAGGTAGTCGAGAATGAGGTCCGCGATGTAGACCAGCATGAGACTGGTGAGAATTTCGCTGGCGCCGAACCGGACCCTGCAGATCGCGGGGATCAGCGCATAAAGCGCTCCGCCCAGCGCGCCGAGGAAAAACATGGCGGGCAAGACCCAGGGCCCTGCGTCGGTGCCGTGGGTTTCTACCGCGAGCCAGCTGCCGGCGACGGCACCGATCAGGAACTGTCCTTCCGCGCCGATATTCCAGACATTGGCCAGATAGCAGAGCGACAATCCGACGGCGATCATGACGAGCGGCGTCGCCTTCACCGCAAGCTCCTGCAGCGAATAGGCATCGGTCAGGGGATCGATGAAGTAGACCCGGAGAGCGAGCGCCGGATTCTTGCCGAGAATCGCAAACAGGATGCTCATGGTCACGATCGTCAGTCCGATCGCGATCAGCGGCGAAACGAGGGCGATCGTTTTCGATCGCTCGGCGCGCTTTTCAAGCACCAGCTGCATTGACCGTTTCCTTCTGCGGCAGGCCGCTCCCGCCCATCAACAGACCGAGCTTCTCCCGGCTCGCATCCGCGGTCACGAGCGGCTCGGACAGCCGGCCGTGGAACATCACCGCGATCCGGTCGGTGATCTCGATGAGTTCGTCGAGGTCCTGGCTCGTGACGAGGACAGCGGCTCCCTGCGCGGCGAGATCGATCAGGGCCTGACGGATGACGGCGGCTGCGCCCGCATCCACTCCCCAGGTCGGCTGATTGACGACGAGCACTGCGGGGTTGCGCAGGATTTCACGGCCGACGACGAACTTCTGCAGGTTTCCGCCTGAAAGGCTTGCTGCCTCCGGGTCACGCTTGGCCTTGCGCACATCGAAGCTCTCCGTCGTGCGGTCGACCGCTTTGAGCGTCGCGGCGGTGTCGACGAAGCCGCGTCGCACCATGCCGCTGGCGGCGTGACCCGTCAGCAGGGCATTTTCGGAGAGCTTCATTCGCGGCGCAGTGCCGTGTCCCAGCCGTTCCTCGGGAACGAAGGCCGCGCCCAGCTTGCGGCGCTGCGTAATGGAAAGCTGGCCGGCCGCCCGGCCGTCGATCACGACGGAGCCGGGATCCGCAGACAGCCGCTCGCCCGACAGCGCCGCGAACAGCTCGTCTTGTCCGTTGCCGGCCACTCCGGCGATACCGAGGATTTCACCGCCCTTCAGCTCCAGCGAAATGCCGTTGAGCCTTATGCCATGGGGATCGTCAGGCTCCATGCTCAGATCGTTGACGACAAGGCGGGGCACCGTGATCTTGTGGCCCGGGGCGGATTTCACCTCCTTGATGTCGCTGCCCACCATCATTCTGGCCAGCGAGGCCGCGGTCTCGGCTTGCGGATTGCAGGTCGCGATCTTCTTGCCGCCGCGCAGGATCGTGGCGGTATCGCAAAGCTGCTTTACCTCCTCCAGCTTGTGGCTGATGTAAAGGATGGCCCGACCCTCGGCCTTCAGGCGGCCAAGCACGACGAAGAGTTGGTCGGCCTCCTGCGGGGTCAAGACCGCCGTCGGCTCGTCCAGTATCAGGAATTTCGGATTCTGCATCAGCGCCCGGACGATCTCGATGCGCTGGCGCTCGCCAACGGACAGTTGCCAGACCTGACGCCTTGGATCGAGCGGAAGCCCATAGACCTTGGAGACCTGTTCAAGGCGAGCCGAGACATCCTTGAACAATTCCTTGCCGTCGAGGCCGAGTGCCACGTTCTCGGCGACGGTGAGATTGTCGAACAACGAGAAATGCTGGAACACCATGCCGATCCCGCGCGCGCGTGCTTCGGAGGGCCCGGAAAGCACCATCTCCTCGCCCTGCCAGCGCATCTCGCCGGCGCTCGGCTGAATCAATCCATAGATGATCTTGACCAGCGTTGATTTTCCAGCGCCGTTCTCGCCCAGAAGTGCATGAATTTGCTGCGGAAAGATTTCGATATCGATGGAGTCGTTGGCGAGAAAATCGCCGTAGCGCTTGGTGAGCCCTATCGTCCTCAACAGCGGCGTTCCGCCGGAATTGGCGCCTGGAGGCTTCGGGTCTGGCATTCACTTTCACGCATGGAAGGGAAATGGACTGCCTCAATAGTGGGCTAGTTTGGACTTCAGCGTAAGTGGGGAAAAAGCGCCAGCGTTTGCCCAAGCTTTTGGCAAAACGATTCCCGTGATTCTCGGGCCCCCACCAGCACGCGCCAGTGCGTTTTCCAGCCGCGGAAGGGGAAAAACCTGTTGCAAAATTGTGACGGGTTCCAACCAAATTGAGGTAGCGTGATGCTTGCCGCAAACGTGGGCGGTCTAGTTCTCCTGACCGTGAGTTCTTGGCAGAGGCTTGAGAAATGGGGCCCGCAAAACGGCGCCATAAACAAAAAATAAAGTATCTTCAACGACGTATGGCGGTCGGATCGGGGCCGCATCAACTGCAAAATTCGCTGCCTGAGTGCCGGCTACCTTGAGAGCTGTGACATCCTTGATCAATCTTGCGGCACCCCCTGTGGAAAGTTGAGGCTTTTCAGACACCTCGAATGACGCAAATGTCACATCGAGGACCTTGATCGTCTCGATCGTAAAACTCTGGGGGTACTGATGTCCTATCATAAAAAAATAATTTTCGCGGCCTTGCTGTCGCTTTCCACGTTGTTGCCCGCGGGCTTCGCCAGCGCGGCGGACCTGCCGGTCAAGGCCAAGAAGCCGCCGCCGGATTTGCCGTTCTTCCTGGTCATCGATGATCGGGTTAGCTATTCCTGGATGCCCAGGGGAACCGACCCCGGCGTTTTCAGCATCAATCCGAATGGAACCGTCAACGGCACGACCGCGAAGAGCGTCTATTCGTTCACGCATTTCGATATCTGGGGTTATGGCACGAACTTCTTCACGATCTCGATGTTCAAGTCGGATCACAACGATCCGGCTGGTCCGTGCATCAACGCGGGCGTACTTCCGCCTCCTACCGGTCTTGCGGCAGACTGCGCGGGCGCAACCGAGTTCTACGGCTTGTTCCGCTCGACCTTGGGCTGGAACGAAGTGTTCAACACCAAGATGTTCACCGCCGGACCGCTGCATAACATCTCGTTTGAGTGGGGCGCCGATATCGAAACCGAAAACAACTATTTGGCTCCCGCCAAACGCGACTTCGTCGCCGGTCTGCAATTTGCGTTCGATCTTCCCTACAAGGGCTACTTCAACGTAGCGCCCTTGGCCTACAAGGAAATCAATCACAACTCTTTCAACCAGTGCGGCAATTTCACTGCCGGCTCGGTTCCTGGTCTGACCTGTAACTCGGACGGCAACACGGATTACCACACCACTTGGGCAGTCGAGGTCAACTACTACATGGATCTCGGCTTCCTGCCGCCGGAAGCGCAGTTCTTCGCCATCAGCGGCCGCGCCGGCTGGTATGGTCCCAAGGGTGACTCCAACAACCTGCCATTCGTCTCGGCCGCTAGTGTGGCTGTGAATGGTCCTGTGGGAAGCAACGCGACCAAGACCGAGCTCAACAGCGAGCCGATCCGTCTGACCTTCGACGCCTCCAAGGCCTTCATGGGTCCGAAGTACTCTCAATTCGTGACCACGTGGGTTGCCTATCGCTACTGGCAGAACAAGTTCGGCCTCGACCACAACGCCGAACTCGGAGTCTGTAACATCACTCTCAACGGCGTCATCACCAGCACCAAGAGCTGTACCGAACAGACGGTTTATGCCGGTGTGACCGTGAAGTTCTGATCTTTAACGTCTTCCCCCAAGACGATGGCGTCGCGAGAAATCGCGGCGCCATTTTTCTTTGCGATTGCTTCCAACGCGGGATGAGTCGAAGTCGAAGCGCTTTGTCAGCAGGCTCGGTTCACCTCGCCGGGTGAGAGAGGTCGATTTGCGCCCGGCGATGCGCAGCATCGTCCAGTGCAAATCGGGTGAGGGGCCGGTGCGCTCATGAAAGACCGTAACCCCTCACCCCAACCCTCTCCCAAAAGGAGAGGGGCCGCACTTTCATCGCGGTTACGGTTCAGCCGACTCTCATCCTGCTTTAGTCTTTCTATTTGTCCCAGACGCCTTCATGCAGGGCTGCCGCCTCATCCTCCAGCATGGGGCCTACGACTTCGGTTTCGCGCTGACCGGTCTTGAAGACTTCACGGCATGGCAGATCCAGTGTCGGGTTCTCCGGATGATTGCCGGTCAGCGCGCGCAGGCGGTGTTCGCTGAGGCCGTAGACCACGCGTCCGATTCCGGTCCAGTAGATCGCGCCTGCACACATGGCGCAGGGCTCGGCGGATGAATAGAGCGTGGCGCTGCGGAGAATATCGGCCCCAAGCGTCCGGCAGGCCTGCGTTGCCAGGAGCCGCTCGGCATGCGCGGTACTGTCCCGCGCCGGCATGTAGCCGTTTTCGGTCTCGATCAGGACGTTGTGTTTCTCATCGACGAGGATGGCGGCAAAGGGATGGTTGCCATGCGCCATCGATCGGCGCGCGACGTCGAACGTATGGCGCAGGAATTGTTCGTCAAGCCTTGCTCTTTCCTGCTGCGAAATACGGTTCATGCCTTGCCTGCTTCGTGCCGCTACATGTCGCCATCATGCAGACGACTGGTGTTGCGGGCAAGCCATCGCAGTCTCGAGCAAATGGCGCTCCCTGTATCCCCTCATCCTGAGGAGCTTGAGGAGCAAGCGTCTCGAAGGATGAGGCCAAGATCGGGGCCTCATGGGTTCGAGACGCGCCTTCTGCGCTCCTCACCATGAGGGTCTTTGACACAGTAAGACTAGTGCCCCGCCATGTGCCTTCCGATTTCCGTGAGGTCGGCTTCGCTCGCGCGCGCTTCATAGACGAACTGGCCGTGAAACATCACGACCAGACGATCCGACAGTTCGAGCAACTCGTCGAGGTCCTCGCTCACCAGCAGAACCGCGGCGCCGCGGTTTCGTGCGGCCATGATTTCCGCATGGATCTGCGCGACCGCGGCGAAGTCCAGTCCGAAGCAGGGATTGGCAGCGATCAGAACCTCGACATCGCCGCCGAGTTCGCGCGCCAGCACGGTGCGCTGAACGTTGCCGCCCGAGAGCGCGGAGATCGGGGTATCGGGCGTGCGGGTCTTGATCTTGTAGAGGCCGATCTTCTTTTCGGCGGCGCTGCGGAACGCTGCACCGTTCAGCCAAAAGCCGCCCGCGGCAAAGGGCGGGCGATCGAACTCGCGGAAGGCGATGTTGTCGGCGACGCTCATGCCTCCGACACAGGCGTTCTTCAGCGGCTCTTCCGGCAACAGCGACATCCTGTGCCGTCGCATTTCCTCGCGCGTTGCGTGATAGACGTCGCCGACGACACGGATTTCGCCCCCCTCGGCCTGGCGCTGGCCGGCGAGCACCTCGACAAGCTGCCGCTGACCATTGCCGGAAACCCCGGCAATGCCGACGATCTCTCCACCCCTGACCGCAAGCGAGACGTCGTGGACAGCGACTGCGCCGGCGTCATCGAGCGCGTTGAGGTGATCGAGTTCGAGCCTTGTGGCGCTGACTTCTCCGGTCCGGGGCGGCTGAAGAGTCAATTGCTCCGCGCCGATCATCATGCGGGCCATGCTGTCGGGGGTGAGATCGGCCACCTTGCCATTGCCCGCCAGTTTTCCGCGACGAAGGATGGTCACCTCGTCGGCGAACGCCATGACCTCCCGGAACTTGTGGGTAATCATCAGGATCGTCAAGCCGTCATTGACGATCATGGCGCGCAGCATTCCCAGCACCTCGTCGGCTTCGCCGGGTGTCAGCACCGAGGTCGGCTCGTCGAGGATGAGAAAGCGTCGCTTCAGGTAAAGCTGCTTGAGGATTTCGCATTTTTGCCGTTCGCCGGCCGAGATGTCGGAAACCCTGGCGTTAAGCGGCACCTTGAACGGCATGCGTGCCAGAAAGGCTTCCAGCTCGCGCTTCTCCCTGGGCCAGTTGACGAAGGCGGGAACGTCGTCGCGCGCCAGCACCAGGTTTTCCGCAACCGTCATCGCGGGCACCAGCGTGAAGTGCTGATACACCATGCCGAGCCCAAGCGCGTGCGCGTCCTTTGGGTTGCCGATCGCCTGTTGGCGGCCGCCCACCAGCACGTCGCCCTCGGTCGGGTGATAGTAGCCCATGATGCATTTGACGAGGGTGCTCTTGCCCGCGCCGTTTTCGCCGAGCAGCGCATGGAAGGAGGCCGGGCGCACCTTCAGTTCGACCTTGTCGAGCGCGGTGAAGTCGCCGAACCGCATCGTCATGTTGAGGGCGTCGACGCCCAGCGGCCCGCTCGGCAGCGGCGTCTCGCCGATGATCACGACAACGCTCCGATCAGCGCGGCGGAAGTGGCGACGGCGCCGAAGACGCCGCCCTGCATCTTGATCATCTTCAGCGCGTGCTCGTGATTGCCCTTGTCGGTGGCGCCGCAGCAATCCTCGATCAGGACGCATTCGAATCCGCGGTCGTTGGCTTCCCTCATGGTGGTGTGGACGCAGACGTCGGTGGTGATGCCCGTGAGAATGATGTTTTCGATGCCGCGAAGCCGCAGCATCAGTTCCAGATCGGTGGCGCAAAACGATCCCTTGCCGGGCTTGTCGATGATCGGCTCGCCGGGGAGCGGCGCAAGCTCGGGAATGATCTCCCAGCCGGCCTCGCCGCGCACCAGAATGCGTCCGCACGGACCGGGATCGCCGATGCCGGCGCCGATCTGTCGCGAGCGCCATCGCTTGTTGGCGGGCAGATCGGTGAGATCGGGGCGGTGGCCTTCGCGGGTATGGAAGATGTGAAAGCCTTGTGCCCGCATGACGCCGAGTACGCGCTTGATCGGCTCGATCGGCGCGCGCGTCAGCGAAAGGTCGTAGCCCATCTTGTCGACATAGCCGCCGACGCCGCAGAAGTCGGTCTGCATGTCGATGACGATGAGCGCGGTGTTCTGGGGCCGCAGATCGCCATTATAGGGCCAGGCATAGGGTTCGGACTTCAGGTAGCGCTCGGCCATGTCGAAAGCCTCGTCTGTCGATAAGGGTTCATCGGGTGATCGAGAGTTCGGCCGGAGCCCCGGTCAAGGTGCGTTTCGGCGAGCAGGTGATGATCATGATCGCAAGCGTCAGGATATAGGGCGCGGCATTGAACAGGTGATATCCGGAAGTGACGCCGACCGACTGCAGCGCCGGTCCGAGCGCGGCTGCCCCACCGAAGGCAAGCGAGGCCCACATGCACAGCATCGGGTCCCATCGCGCGAAGATCACGAGCGCCACTGCGGTAACGCCCTGTCCGCTGGAGAGGCCTTCGTTCCAGCTTCCGGGGTAGAAAAGGGAAAGAAACGAGCCGCCAATTCCGGCAAGGAAGCCGCCGACCATGGTGGCCCGCAGGCGAATGGCAAGGACCGAATATCCCATGGCGCGGGCTGCATCGGAGCTTTCGCCGGCGGTGCGGATCAACAGACCCCATTTCGTCGTCCGGAAAGCCCAATAGAGCACGGGCGCGAGCGCGACCCCGATCAGGAACAGCACGTTGACCCGCAAGGCAGCGCGCACCTGCGCGACATCGCTCCACCATCCGAAGTCGATCGCCGGAAGTCGCGGCGCGGTCGGTTCGATCAGTGGCTTCCCCAGGTAGAACGCAAGGCCGGTGCCGAACAGCATCAGCGCGATGCCGACGGCAATGTCATTGACCCGCGGCAACGAACAGATGCCGGCATGCAGTGCGCCAAAAAGCGCGCCGGTGACGCCGGCGGCCAGCACGCCGAGCCAGGGCGATCCCGTGAGATAGGAGATGCCGTAGGCACTCATCGCGCCCATCACGAGGGTGCCTTCGAGCCCGAGATTGATGCGGCCCGAGCGCTCGGTGATGCATTCGCCGAGGCTGACGAACAGAAACGGCGTGGAGACCCGGATGGCGCCCCCAAGGACTGCCAGAGGTACGGTCCACAGTCCAATCGTCCCGTCAGCCATGTCAGGATTTTCCTTTCAGAAAGCCGATCCGTCCGTAGAGCGCGTCGCTCGCAAGAACGAACACGAAGATGATGCCCTGCAGCACCTGCACCGTAGCGTCGGGCAGGCCGAGCCGGCGCTGCAACAAGCCGCCGCTTGCGCCGATGCCGCCGAGCAGAATGGCAACCGGAATCACCGCGAGCGGATTTTGCCGGGCCAGGAAGGCGACAAGGATGCCGGTGAAGCCGTAGCCTGCGGCAAGATTGGCGTTGGTTCGGCCCTGAACCGCCGCGACTTCGACCATGCCCGCCAGGCCTGCGGACGCGCCTGCCAGAAAGCAGATGGTCATGATCAGCTTGCCGACGCCAAGGCCCACGATCCTGGCCGCGCGAATGTTGCCGCCGGCGACGCGCGCGGCGAAGCCGAATACGGTGTGATAGATGAGGAAGTAGGAGGCGACCGCGGCGACGATGCCGAACACCAGTCCCCAATGCACGTCGGTGCCGGGTATCGATCCCAGCATGTTGGCCGCGCCGATCTCGTGCGTCGACGGTTTGTTGAGGCTGGTGGGATCGCGCATCATGCCCTCGACCAGATGGTTGAGGATCGCGAGCGCGATATAGACGAGCAACAGGCTCGAAATCGTTTCATTGACGCCACGATACTGGCGCAGCGCGCCCGACAGCATGATCCAGAGCCCGCCCGCGACCATGCCCGTGGCGGCCATCGCCAGTTGCACGGCGAGCGGCGGCGCCCATTGCATCGCCAGCGCCACGCTGGTGGAGGCGAGGGCGCCGATCAGGAGCGCGCCCTCGCCACCGATGATGACCATGCCGAGTTGTGCGGGCAGGGCGGTGCAGAGCGCGGTCAGTATCAATGGCGCTGCGCGCGTGAGCGTATTCTGCCAGGAAAACCAGGTGCCGAACGCGCCCTGGTACATGTAGAAATAAAGATCGAACGGATTCTTGCCGAACAGGGCCACGAAGACCCCGAAGGTTCCGAGCGCGCCGACCAGCGCCGCGCCCGGAATGAGTACATATTCGATGGTCCCGCCGTAACGCTGGAGAAATCCCGGATCTGCGGCCGGGGAAATCGCGACTGTTTCGACGGGATCAACGACTTCCGATGTCACGAAGTCGCTCCGATGACGCCCTCCACCAGGTAATCCATCTTTTCCAGTTCGGGGTCCTTCTGGCCGCGCTCGGTCCCGGCCGCGATCACGGTCTTGCCCTTGTTGTCGGCGATCGGTCCCTTGAAGATGGTGTAGGTGCCGGCCACAAGCTTCGCCTTGATATCGTCGGCGTGCTTGCGCGCCTGCGCCGAGACCGCCTCGCCATAGGGCGAAACCTTGACGATTTCTTCCTTCAGGCCGCCGCGATAGAAATTCGGGATCGTCTCTCCCGCGAGCATCATCTTCACGAACTTCGGGTAGAGCGCTTCCCAGTTCCACTCTGCACCGGTGAGATAGGCTTTCGGGGCGAGTGGCGACTGGTTGACGTGATAGCCGCACACCATCGCGCCGCGGCGCGCGGCGTTTTCCACCATCGTCTTCGGTCCGTCGACATGGCAGGTCAGAACATCGATACCCTGATCGATCAGGCTGTTGGTGGCCTCGGCTTCCTTGACCGGCATCGACCAGTCGCCGGTGAAGATCACTTGCGTGGTGGCCTTCGGATTGGCGAGCTTGGCGCCGAGCGTGAAAGCATTGATGTTGCGCAGCACCTGCGGGATCGGCTTGGCGGCGACAAAGCCGAGCTTGCCGCTCTTGGTCGAATAGCCGGCGACGATACCGGAGATATATTGCGCCTCGTCGATATAGCCGAAATAGCTACCGGCATTCTTCGGGTCTTTCTCCGTCCACAGGCCGCCGGCATGTTCGAAGCGGATCTTGGGGTATTTGTTGGCCATCTTGATCATGTGCGGATTGAAATATCCGAACGATGTCGGGAACAGCAGCGTTGCGCCATCGAGATTGATCATCGACTCCATCGTCTTTTCGACGGCGTCGGTTTCCGGCACCTTTTCTTCCTCGACCACCTTGACGCCAGGCATTTTCTTCACAACCGCCGCGCCCTGCGCGTGCGCCTGGTTGTAGCCGTAGTCGTCGCGCGATCCGACATAGATGAAGCCGATCGTGGTATCGGCCGCGAGCGCAGTTCGCGCCCCAAGCGCCGAGCCCAGCGTCAGCGCCGCGCTTCCCTGCAAAAGATGTCGTCTTGAAATCCTGCCAAAATCCATTGGTTGCTCCCTCTGGCGGATGGACCGCCGGCTAACACCGCGACTTCGCCGATCCGGCGGAGCCCGACCCGCTTTGTCGCAAGCTTCGTGCCAGAGAGTTTTTGTTGAGCAGTCTGCTCTAAGAGACTGATCCCAAGTGATAATCTGCTTGATCGGAGCCGGGTTCAAATCTTGGGCAGCAAACCGAACGGCTAAAATTTAGGCGACATTTCCGGATTGTATGCAAGCCACTTAAGCAATCATTAATACGGGTCGACCCGTTGGGCCGGTGGGGACGGGATTTGGCAATTCGCCTTGTTTGCCGGGGTGTCAATCGGGCATAGGCTGCGGCCGACCTCCTGTCACCTTCGGAGTCGCGGGCTCGTCAGGAAATCCCATCGAAAAGCCGAAGGCGTTTGGCTTTGAATCAACGGAATATGAGCGAAATGAACGCGCAAACCGCCGAACGGAAAGCCCCATCGCTCGGCGCGGAAATCGTCGAGCGGATCAACCGGCTGGGGTCAATCTCGGAAACTCCCGACAATCTCACGCGCGTCTTCCTCACCCCCGAGCATCGCGCTGCTGGCGAGCTGATCATGAGCTGGATGCGGGATGCCGGAATGCGCGCGCATCTCGATGCCATTGGAAACGTCTGCGGCCGTTACGAAGGCGAGCGCCCGCGCTCGCCCTGCCTGATGCTCGGTTCGCACTACGACACCGTTCGAGATGCCGGCAAATGGGACGGTCCACTTGGGCTGATCACGGCGATCTCCTGCGTCGCGGACCTGAACCGGCGCGGCAAGCGGCTGCCTTTCGCCATCGAGGTCACAGGATTTGCCGACGAGGAGGGGGTGCGCTTCGCTTCCACCCTGCTTGGCAGTCGCGCCATTGCCGGCACGTTCAACGAGAGCGTGCTTGTCACCAGGGACAGCGCGGGAGTGTCGATGCGCGAAGCGCTCGTCCGGTTCGGTCTCGATCCCGACCATGTTGGCGCTGCAGCAAGAGTTCGTGGCGAACTGCTCGCCTACATTGAACTGCACATCGAGCAGGGGCCGGTGCTGGAAGCAAGGAACCTGCCGGTCGGCGTGGTCACGGCGATTGCCGGGGCGACGCGCCTTGCCGCGAGGCTGACCGGGATGGCCGGTCATGCCGGAACTGTACCGATGGCGCTGCGGCGCGATGCGCTCGCGGGCGCGGCCGAATGCATTTCCACGATCGAAGAGCTTTGCCGCACCGATGAAGGCGGACTGGTCGGGACGGTCGGATATATCCACGCCACGCCCGGAGCCACCAATGTGATCCCGGGGCAGACGCACTTCACCCTGGACATTCGGGCGCCGACCGATGAGCACCGAAAGCGCGCGGTGCGCGACATCGTCCGGCAGATCGAGGCCATCGCAAGGCGGCGAAAACTGGAGCTGCAACTCGACGTCACCCATGAAAACCGCACCGTGCCGTGCGCGGCCTGGCTGAAGTCGCAGGTGGAAGCGGCGGTCGCGGCGGAAGGCTATCCCGTGTTCGAATTGCCAAGCGGCGCCGGGCATGACGGCATGGCAATGGTCGACATCGCCGATATTGCCATGCTGTTCGTCCGTTGCCGCGGCGGCATCAGCCACCATCCGGACGAGCATGTCGAACTGGCCGACGCCGACGCCGGCGCGCGGGTATTGCTCCGGCTGATTGAAAATTTTCGGCCGCAAGGGGTGGCTAGAAACGACTAGCATCGCGCAAAGAGAAATGCCGGGATGTTTTCCGGGCTTCTGATCTGCCGTCGCCGCCGCGACCAGGCAAATCGGCTCTCCACTCCCCGCGAGTGCACTGCGGCGCGACAAAATCAACACGGCACGGGAACGAATATCGTTGACGACGGTTGCCAACTTTATTCTGATGCCGAATCATCGTCCGGCAAAACGCCATGCGCGCCCTTATCCTCGTACTGTCAGTCCTGGTAGCAGTCGTAGTCAGCGCGCATTCCGCCGAAGCGGGCCTGAGCGGCACTCCCCGCGAGACGACGGCAGCGGTCGACACGGCCACCCTCACTGACGAAACAAATCAGCAAACCGAAGATCAGATCGGGCTGTCCAGGGCAAAGCGTCGCGACGTGCAGCGCCGGCTGAACAGGCTTGGCTTCAATACCAGGACCAGCGGTAAATTCGACGAGTCGACCCGTGACGCCATCGCGCGCTGGCAGGACCAGCACGGCTATCCGAAGACCGGCTTTCTCGGGACCGCGCAGCATGAGGCCCTGTTGAGCGAAAGCACCGCTGCGACCGAAGCCAACAAGTCGGATCATCGTCGCGGCGGCGGCCACGCCCGCCGCTCGCGTGTTGTCGGCGGTCCATTCGGCGTCATCGGCGGGGTAGTGGGCGGACTATTCCGCCGCTGAGAGCTCCGGCAGGCTGGCCTGCGATGGCCGGGGCTGGGCACTGGTCCTGAAATGATCGAGCACGAACAAGCGTATCGCCGATGACAGATTGCCCTGCTGGCGATTGCCGTCGATCTCGCTGACCAACTGGGAAAGCGTCCTGCCATTCTTCCCGGAAATCTCCTTCATGCCATTCCAAAATGCCTCTTCGAGGCTGACGCTGGTCTTGTGACCGCCAACCACGATCGAGCGCTTCACCACTGGCGAATTCATTACGCGTCCTTTCCTGCTCAGAAAATCCATACCTTCTGCTTGAGTGCGCCCAGCCGTCATTGATCTCGCGCAAACCTTTGTCGCGGATGAAGGTCTACAAGACACGCTGATTTTTTTTGGAACTAGCGAGCGACGTCCTGCGAACCGCTGCCCTCATGGGCTTTGGCTGGGGTTCTGTTTGGCGGCACCGCTTCTGCCCGCAAGCGTTAAAGGCAACATCGATTGCCTGTATCAACACGCAAGAGAGATTGGCTTGCGATTGAGCCGGATACCTCACCCCGCCGTCACGTCGACCAGCTCCGTGCCGTCGAGGACTTGCAGGGCCTTGGCGCGGTCGAGGTCGCCTTCCCACGCCGCGACGACGACGGTGGCGACGCAATTGCCGATGAGGTTGCCGAGCGCGCGAGCCATGCCGATGAACCAGTCGACCGACAGCACCAGCACAAGTCCGATCGCCGGAATCGTCGGCACGGCATTCAGCGTCGCCGCAAGGATCACGATCGCGGAGCCGGGAACGCCATGGGCTCCTTTGGAGGTGATCAGGGAAACGCCGAGCACGAGTAACAGATCGCCAAGCGAGAGCGGGGTGTTGGTCGCCTGCGCGATGAAGACCACCGCAAGCGTGAGATAGATCGAGAATGCATCGAGGTTGAACGAATAGCCCGTCGGGATCACGAGCCCGACCACCGAATCCTTCACGCCCAGTCGCTCGAGCTTGCGCATGATCTGCGGCAGCACCGCATCCGACGAGGCGGTCGCCAGAACGATCGTCAGCTCCTCGCGCAAATACGCCAGGAACTTGAGGATGTTCAATCCGGCGAGCGCCATCACGCCGCCAAGCACTCCGAGCACGAAGATGGTAACTGACACATAGAAGAGGGCGACGAGAGAAACGAGCTGCTTGAGGGAGCCGACGCCATACTTCCCGACGGTATAGGCGACCGCGCCAAGCACGCCGATCGGCGCGACGCGCACGATCAGCCCCATCGCGCGGAACAGCACGGTCGATACCGCATCGATCAGCGAGGATATCTTTTCGCCTTTTTCGCCGCCGACCAGCGCAAGGCTGACCCCGAAGATGATCGCAAAGAACAGCACCTGCAAGACGTCGTTGCGGGAAAGCGCGTCGAACGAGGTGGTCGGGATAACGTTCAACAGAAAGCTGCCGATGCCTTGACCCTTGAGGTTCTTCGCCCGGTCGGCAAAGCTTCCGAGCGCCTTGGCGTCGAGACTGGATGTGTCGATATTCATGCCGTGGCCCGGACCGAAGGCGTAGGCCAGCAAAAGTCCGACAAGGAGCGCGATTGTGGTCATGACCTCGAAATAGATCAGCGCCTTCACGCCGACCCGCCCGACCTTCTTGAGGTCGCCGGCGCCGGCAATTCCATGCACGACGACGCAGAACACGATCGGAGCGACGATCATGGAAATCAGCTTCAGAAAGGCGTCGCTGAAAATCTTCAGACCGATGGCAAAATCGGGAACGGCCATTCCCAGCACGATCCCGATCAGGAGCGCCACGAGCACCTGAACGAACAGCGACGAATAGATCGGTTTTCGCGCGACCGGTGCTGCGGCGGTGATTGTGGCCATCAAATTCTCCAATCGATGCAAAGGGACTTAAATCTGGCTCAATCCTTTCAGGCGACGGGCACATGGTCAATTGTGCCAGGGCCCGCGTACGGCCTTGGCAGCGCAACCCGCCCATACCGGCTGCGTTCAAGGGTTTCCGGACTCGCGAGCGCAAGCAGCTCTCCGCTTAATGAATAAGCAATTGCACGTCGCGTGCCTGCAAGGGAGCGAAGCAAGCGTGGCTCTCCAAAAAATACAACTCGCTGAAAACAAGGAGGATTTTGAAATGAGGCGGAGTTGGCGGTCGTTGTATACACGATGGCACAGTGCTTGCTTCGTATATTCCTGAAGAGTTCTCTCTCCGCGTGGGGGGCGCAGATTATGCCGAACTCAAAAGAGCTGCCGATAAGCGTCGTCGCTGCCGAGCCCGAACCGGTCGAACTCGACTGGTCGGCCACAGCTTTGGTCATCATCGACATGCAGCGCGACTTCATGGAGCCGGGTGGCTTCGGCGAGACGCTGGGCAATGATGTCTCGCGGCTCGCAACGGCAGTGAAACCCATCGCATCCGTGCTGAGCGCCGCGCGAGAGCTCGGCGTTCTTGTCATCCACACCCGCGAAGGCCATCTGCCCGATTTGTCGGATGCGCCACCCGCGAAGGTCGAGCGCGGGGCGCCAAGCCTTCGGATCGGCGATCCCGGCCCGATGGGACGCATTCTGATCCGTGGCGAGGCGGGTCACGACATCATTCCCGAATTGTATCCGCTCGACAGCGAGATCGTCATCGACAAACCGGGAAAGGGCGCCTTCTACGCCACCGAACTCGGCGACATCCTGCAGAAATTCGGCATCGAGAATTTGCTGGTGTGCGGCGTGACGACCGAAGTGTGCGTCAATACCACCGTTCGCGAGGCCAACGAC
Source organism: uncultured Alphaproteobacteria bacterium (assembly GCA_963820275.1). GTDB lineage: Bacteria > Pseudomonadota > Alphaproteobacteria > Rhizobiales > Xanthobacteraceae > Bradyrhizobium. The sequence goes on along the minus strand of CAWFZL010000029.1, from coordinate 31,787 downwards.
CGCGGTTATCGCTGCGTCGTGCTGGCTGACGGCTGCGCATCCTACTTCCCCGAATTCCACGAGATGGGCCTGAAGATGATCAAGGCCCAGGGCGGCATCTTCGGCTGGGTCAGCGATTCAGCCGCGGTTCTCAAAGCAATGAAAGCGGAGACTTCAAACGCGTTGGCAGCGGGAGCATCACGATGAGCACGAGCATTTCTGCGTCAAAATCCGAGTTCAAGCCGGCATTATGGACACCGGGTGACTGGAACGCCTTTTTCGGCTTTGGCACCAACATTCTGGTCAACATGCTGGTGCTCACGGGGCTGTTGCGCTTCGTGCTGAAGATGCCGGACTCGCTGGTGTTCGGCCGCATCCTGCCGGCGCTCGGCCTGATGATGTGCCTGTCGACTTTCTACTACGCCTTTCTCGCCTATCGGCTGGCGCAGAAGACCGGCCGCACCGACGTTTGCGCGCTTCCTTCCGGCGTCAGCGTGCCGCACATGTTCATCGTCACTTTCGTGATCATGCTGCCGATCACGCTCAAGACCGGAGATCCGCTGAAAGGCTGGTCGGCCGGCCTGGTCTGGGTGTTCTTCCAGAGCTTCATCCTGATGATCGGCGGCTTCATTGCCCCCTACGTCAGAAAGATCACGCCTCGCGCTGCTCTGCTCGGCACGCTTGCCGGTGTGTCCATAACATTCATCTCGATGCGGCCGGCGCTGGAAATTTACATGACGCCGCAGATCGGCCTGATCTGCTTTGCGATCATCCTGGTGAGCTGGTTCGGCGGCGTGAGGTATCTCAAGGGTATCCCCGCTGGCCTCGTGGCGATCGCGGCGGGCATGCTCATCGCATGGGGATCGAACCTGTTTGGACTGGGGATCGGCGGGCTCAGCGTCAAGGGCCTTGGCGATGCCTTCGCGAATTTCGGCTTCTCTGTGCCGATACCCGCGGTCGGCCAGGTTTTTTCGGGCTTCGAATTCCTCGGCATCATCCTGGTAACCGCGATACCTTTCGGCATCTACGATCTCGTCGAAGCGATGGACAACGTCGAAAGCGCGGAAGCCGCGGGCGACGAGTATCCCACCACGCGGGTTCTCACAGCCGACGGCATCGTCAGCCTGATTGGCTGCATGATGGGAAATCCCTTCATCAACGCGGTCTATATCGGTCATCCCGGATGGAAGGCGATGGGCGGCCGGATCGGCTATTCGGCGGCGACCGGGATCATGGTGGTCGTGCTTTCATGGTTCGGGATCATCTCGGTGATGCTGGCGCTGGTGCCGGTGGTCGCGATCTCGCCGATCCTGCTTTACATCGGCATGCTGATCGGCGCGCAGGCGTTCCAGACTACGCCGATCAAGCATGCGCCCGCGATCATCGTCGCCCTGACGCCGCATCTGGCCGCATGGGCAAAGTTGCAGGTCGATACCATGCTGGGCGCGACCGTGAATGCCGCACAGGCGGTCGGGGGCCTTGCCGCCGACAAGGCTGGCGAGGTCAAGGCCGCGGCGATTGCCTCTCTGCCGCAGCAGGGCGTGCTTTATCACGGGCTGGAAGTGATGGGCGGCGGCTCCATCATCGCCGGACTCATCCTGGGCGCGATCGGCGTGTTCATCATCGAGCGCGACTTCGTCAAGGCTTCGGCCTTCTCGCTGGCCGGCGCGGTACTGACCTATTTCGGCTTCATGCACGGCGAGGCGGTCGGTGTCGGCGGCGGGTTGGGCGTGACGCCAGGGGTCGCACTGGCCTACGCGGTGGTAGCTGCCGGCTTCTTCGTCGTCGGAAAATACGGCACCAGCACTTCCTATGTGCCGGAGCACGACATGCCGATCGCGGCACCGGCCGAATGATGAGAGAGGCTATTTGAGGTTGAATTGCTTGGCAGGCCGCTCGGTTCACCTCTCCCGCTTGCGGGGGAGGTCGCCGCACTCGCAGAGTACGGCGGGTGGGAGCAGCACCTTGAAAACTGCCTGGCATCCGGCCCCCTCAACCTCGAGAGCGAGCTTTGCTCGCCTCGGAGCCCGCGAGCGGGAGAGGGAACTCACTTCCGCCGCAAGCACAGCTCAACCTGACTTCACCACGCTTTAGCGGTGCAAATTCATTGCGCCGCCGCCGGATTGGCGACCGGGCCGGAAAAGAAGAGGCAAGTTATCTCACTTCTATCCTGGCCTGGTCGGCCACTTCCTTCCAGATTGCGATATCCTGCTTGATGAACTTCGCGAACGCCTCGGGCGAACTGCCGACGATCTGCATCGCCTGGCTCTCGAGCAGGGCTTTTGTTTCCGGGTCCTTCAGAGCCTCGACGATCTCTGCATTGAGTCTCGCAACAATCCAGGAAGGCGTGCGCGACGGCGCCAATATGCCGTGCCATCCCACCGCATCGAAACCGGGATAACCGCTTTCCGACATGGTCGGCACGCCGGGCGCGATCGGCGAGCGGCCCCTGCTGGTGACGGCGAGCGCGATGAGTGCGCCTGAATTAACGTGTGGAAGCGCCGAGATCGGGTCGGAAAACACCACCTGCACCTGGCCCGCGAGCAGATCGGCAACAGCGAGCGCCGTTCCACGGTAGGGGATATGGGTCATCCGGATGCCGGCCTTGCTGTCGAACAGCTCGGCCACCAGATGATTGGCGGCGCCCACCCCGGTCGTGCCGTAATTCAATGCGCCGGGCTTGCTCCTTGCGAGCGCCACAAATTCTTTCAGGGTTTTCACGCCGAGCGCGGGGCTTACGACCATCAGGTATGGATAGGTCGTGGTGAGAGAGACCGGTGCGAAGTCCTTCACGGGGTCGTAGGGCAGGCTCTTGTAAACGGCGGGGTTGATCGAGATCGGGCCCGATTGCCCAAGCAGGAGCGTGTAGCCGTCCGGTTCGGATTTGTTGACAAATTCGGTACCGACGATCGATCCGCCGCCACCTCGATTTTCGACCACGATGGTTTGCCCCAGCGCCTGGCCAACGCGTTTGGCCAGCACCCGCGCAACCGAATCGGCCGCGCCGCCGGCAGCGTAGGGGACGATCAAATGGATCGAACGCGACGGGTAATCGGCAGAGTGCGCAATGCCGCCGGCCAGTGTAACGGCGAATGCAAAAGCTAGTGCGGCAGCAAGCGCGGGTCGCTTCGGATGGATCGGCATGGTACCGGGCGTTTCACGTTGGTTTTTATTTCGGGAACCATAGGGCAAGATTTCAGGTCCGGTCTACCGGGCACGCTCCACTCCGCTTGCTTGCGCTTTTTTACCACCCTGCGATGCTCCGCACCCGTTTCAACCGGGGATGACATATGCCGCAGAAGCCCGGCGTCACAGAAAGCCTTGCCCGGAACGTTGTTGCAACGCAATGGGAGGATATCCCGCAGCACGTGCGACATCAGGCCAAGCGCTCGCTGGTCAATTATTTCGCGGTCACGCTTGCCGGTTGCCGCAGCCAGCCGATCGAGATCGCGCTTCGCTCTCTCGCCGAATTTACCGATCGGCGGCAGGCCACGCTGGTCGGGCGGTCCGAGCGTCTGGATGCGCTGAGTGCGGCGTTCCTCAATGCGGCATGCGCCAATGTGGACGACTTCTGCGACACGCATGTGGCCACGGTGATTCACCCGACCGCGCCGGTGGCGGCGGCGCTGTTGGCCTGTTCCGAATTGCGTCGCGTAAGTGGGCCGGATCTGTTGCTTGCCCTTGTCCTCGGCAATGAGGTTCAGGCCCGGATTGGGCTTGCGATATCGCCGAGCCACTACAACAGGGGCTGGCATATTACTTCGACCTGCGGCGTATTCGGCGCTGCAGCCGGAAGCGGCAAGCTCGCGGCACTGGACGAGCGGCGGATGGTGTGGGCGCTTGGCATCGCATCGACCCAATCCGCGGGCCTTTGCGAGTGTCTGGGCACGCCGGCAAAAAGCGTGAGCGTCGGGAACGCGGCGCGGAACGGGCTTTGGTCGGCGCTGCTCGCCGAAAAAGGATTTGGCGGACCATCGGAGCCTCTCGCCGGCGTTCAGGGCTTCTATCATGCTCTCGCAGAGAAGCCGGATCTCTCCCGTGTTACCGACGGCTGGGGCGAGGAATGGCAGATCATGGCGACATCCTACAAACCCTATCCATGCGGTTTCGTGATCCATCCCGTGCTCGATTGCGTGCTGGACTGGCGACGCGAAAATGAAGTCGCCGATGTCTCGCAGGTCGTGGTGCGCGGCAACCCGCTGCTCGGTGTGCGTGCCGACCGGCCCAATGTTTCAACCGGGCGAGAGGCCCAGGTGAGCGTGCAGCATGCCGTGGCCGCCGCCCTTGTCTTTGGCAGGGCCGGGCTCGACCAGTTTACCGATGCCAGCGTCCGCAATCACGATGTACTGAAGCTGCGGAGCAAGGTCGAAGTCCTGCGCGACGAGAGCTTTCCGACGACCGCTGCCGTAGTCGAGATAACGACCGCCGACGGCCGGACACACAATCTGGCACAGACGGCAGCGCGCGGCAGCGATGCCAATCCGCTTTCCGACCATGACCTCCAGGAAAAACTGCGGACGGCGGCCGCCGGATGGAATCCCAATTATGACGCCGCGTCACTGATCGAGGCGATCTGGTCGATCGACAGGACTGCGGATGTTTCGGAACTGGCCTTGTTGACCGTCCCGCAATGAATCATGGCCGCACGGCCGGAGTCTCGATCGGTATTCCCTGCGAGCGAGACCTTAGATAGAGCTCGAGCTCGACGAGCTCGGGCGAGCCGTAGTCATAGTTCTGCGCGCGCATCCCGTTGATGCAATTGCGCAGCCGCCGCTCCAGCGATCCCACCGATTGCCACTCCAGCCGGTAGATCGGATAGCCGGTCGGGAGCGCCTGCGTCACGGCCGATCCGGCGAGATGCCTGTCCCAATTCTCGTCATGGCAATTGGTGCAACCGAGATTGAGCTGTCCTTGCCGCTTCATGAAAAAGTCGCGTCCCCTGGCAAGGAACGGTTGCAGTTCAGGAGCGTCGGGTGCTGCTATCGCCATTCCGCGCGACTGTTCCGCGACAAAGGCCGTCAGTGCGAGCAGGTCGTGGCTCTCATAAGCGAATGGCGAAGCCTCCTGCTGTCGGGCCCGGCAAAGATTTATGCGCTGTTCGAGGTTGACCGGGCGTCCAAGCGTCTTGTCGAATGCGGGATAACGCGCGGCCACGCCTTTCATGCTGGTGCGCGCGTCATTGTGGCAATCGGCGCAGGCCTTGTTCGCCGCGCCGGCTTTCTGGTTCCACAACGCTTCCCCGTCGAGCACCCACAGCATGCCCGGATTGGCGTCGTCGTCATCCTGCATCGCCTGGGTACCGGGCGCCATGAAGGTGTAGCCGGAGCGGCGTTCGCCGGGCGAAATTTCGGTGGCGACGAGCGGAGTGGCCGCAAGGCCGGCCGCCATCAGCAGCGCTGCGATTATTATCGGAACGGCCAGCTTCATTCGACCGAGATCGCAGCCGACGCGGTTGCCGAAAAACCGTTGTCGCCGATCCATTCGAAGTCGAATTTTCCGCTTTCGGTCGCAACGGTGAAGAAGGTGATGAAAGGGTTGGCCGCGATCGCCGGAAACAAATCGGCGCGGAAAATCTCGTCGCCGTTGAAGCGGCAGGTGAAGCTCGTGATGATGTCGCGAGGCACCGCCTGGCCCGCCGCGGTGCGGCGATAGCCAGTCTCCATAACGTGCGACATCAGCGTCTTGATCTCGATGACGTCGCCGCGCCTGGCCTTTTTCGGGACGTTGATCAGTGCGGAAGCCATCACATCACCTCCTCGGTGCAGGCGGCCAGGGTCACCACGACCTCGGCGCTGGCGGACCAGAACGAGCCGTCGGAGAGGCGAGCAATCGCAATGATCTTCTGGCTGTCGGCGAGGCGAATGCGGGTGGAAACCTGGGCGCGGCCGGCGCGTGCCCCGAGATAGAAGTTGCCGATGTTGGGCTGCGGGTTCTTTTCATTGAAAACGTGGATGCTCTTGACGAAGTCCTGCGGCGTCATGGGGCTCGTGACGCTTACGGTCATCGGCACGGTGTTGCCGTTTTCGACGAGTGGGGGAATCTCGAGCTTGACCCTGCCGGTCTGGATCGTTGCGTTTCCGACAACCGTCCGGATCGCACCAGCCATCGTTTCAGGCGTCGCCGCAACCGGCCGCACGCTGATGATCGGGATCGTCCCGATCGCCGCCGCACTGCCGGCGAGGCCGAGGAAACGGCGGCGTGTGGAACCCTGTGATTGGCGCATCTTCATATTGCCTTCCTATTCGCGCAACGTGGCGAGATACGCCACGATATCCTCGATCTGCCCCGCCGTCAGGATCGGTTTGCCGCGCCACGCCGGAGCGACACGATCGAGTCCGTCCACGCGGTAAAAGGACGGCATGATCGTTGCGGGATTGAGGCGCGAGGCGTCGACCAGCCGAAGCCTGAGCTGGCCCGCCGACCACCGGCTGCCCGAGCCTGCAAGGTTGGGTGCGAGGTCGCCCTGGAACTTTTCCTCCGGGAACGGGCCGCTGTGACAAAGGATGCACGTGCTGGTGCGCTCCAGCACGAGTGCGCGTCCCCGCACGGAATCGCCCGGGGCTCCCGTCAGCGATTCCGCAATGGCATCGCCACTGACAGTATAGGGCCGCAATTCTTCCGCGCTGGCCGCGCAAGTCAGCATGAGCATCGCCGCTCCAAACCAGCCGCAGGCAATGGAAATTGCTGACCTAGCCAAAAGTTTCCACCGTGATTGCCTTGAACCAGGATTGCGCCTGGTCGGCCTCCTGTTTGCGCTGCTCGCGCGGTGCATCGACCGGACTTGTGAAGCCTGTGCCTTCAATCTCGGCGAATATATCGTCCCGCGGCTGATATGTTCCCGAAAGCGAGAAAGCATAGCCGGGCGCAACGGTGTTGTAGCAGGCGCCGTCCAGCTTTGGTATCGCCGGAGCGTTACCCGCGACGAGGCGCGCCACGATGCCTGCGCAAGCCCTGCCTTGCGCATTCGCCGCGGATGCTGACTTCGGGATGCCGCCGCCGATGCAGGCATCGCCGATGACGTGAATATCGGGCACGAGCCTGGATGCAAAGGTCGCGGGGTCGATCGGGCTCCATCCGGTATGATCGGCCGCGCCCGCGATCGCAGCAATACGGCCGGCCCGCTGCGGCGGGATGACATTGGCGACCTGTGCATCGTAGTCGCCGAAATCGGTGACGAGCTTGTTCGCCGCGGCATCCACTGAAACGACCCTGCCGCCTTGCGACAGCGGGATCCGCTCGATCATGCCGGGATAAAATTCCTTCCACGCATTCTCGAACAGCCGTTGCTGGGCAAAGGCGTCCTTGGCGTCGAGGATGAGCACCTTGGAGCGCGGCTTCTTCTGCTTCAGATAATGGGCGATCAGACTCGCGCGTTCATAGGGAGCCGGGGGGCATCGATAGGGAGCCGCCGGCACGGCAATCGCGACCACGCCGCCGTCATCCATCGCCTCGAGTTGCCGGCGCAGCAGCATGGTCTGCTCGCCGGCCTTCCAGGCATGAGGCATTTTCTCAGCGGCTTTTTCATCATAGCCGGGCAACGCCTCGAAGTTCAGATCGATGCCCGGAGCCAGCACGAGACGGTCGTAGGCGAGCGAGGTGCCGTCGGCGAGACCCACCATCCGGCTTTGCGGGTCGATCGTGATGGCGGCCTGTGCGATGACGGTCACGCCATCAGCCGCGATCTGCTTGTAGCCGAATTGCTGCGCGTCGATGTCGCGCAAGCCCGCGATCACTTCGTTGCTGAACGGGCACGCCGTAAAGGTCCGGTTAGCCTCGACGAGCGTTACCTGCAGCCTGGGATTGATCCTGCGCAAGGCCCGCGCGCAACTCGCGCCGCCAAACCCGCCGCCCACCACCACGATGCGCGCTGCCGATTGCGCATGGGACGGGGAGGGGAAGGCAAACGATGCCGCCGCCGTCGCGATGCCACGAACGACGTTTCTCCGCGTCGTCATCGGGCGCAGCGCGTTCATGGCCACTCCGAGATGAAGCGGCGGCCGTCGGGGCCGCCACCTGACGCATGATCCGAAAAACCGGAAACCGGCTTTCCGCAAATCTCATGCTCGACGAGAAATCGGAGCGGGATGGCGACTGAGAACACCATCCCGCTCCGGGCTTGCTTCATGCAAAGGCGATGTTCTGATCCCTCAGGGGAACCGAACGCAGGCGCTTTCCTGTCGCCGCGAAATAGGCGTTCAGCACGGCAGGCGCAGCGACGCAGATCGTCGGCTCGCCGACGCCGCCCCATGTCCCGCTGCCGCTCGGCATGATGATCGATTCCACCTTCGGCATTTCGGCTATCCGCATCGAATTGTAGGTGTCGAAGTTCGTTTGCTCGATATAGCCGTCCTTGACGGTGCAGCCGCCGTAGAACAGGCCGGACAGGCCGTAGACGAAGGAGCCCGCGACCTGGCGGTCGATTTGCGCCGGATTGACCGCGTAGCCCGGGTCGGTGGCACCAACGATGCGATGGACCTTGATCTTGCTGCCGTTGTCCATGACCGAGATTTCCGCGGCTCCGGCGACATAGCTGTTAAAGCCCATGAACTGCGCCAGCCCGCGATAGACGCCCTGAGGTGCCGACGTTCCCCAGCCGATACGCTCGGCTACCGCGTTGAGCACGGCGAGATTTCTCGGGTACTTGCCCATCAGCTTGCGGCGGAACTCGAGCGGATCCTGGCCGACCGAATGCGCCAGCTCGTCCATGAAGCATTCGAGATAGATCGCATTATGGTTGACGTTGACGCCGCGCCAGAAGCCGGGCGGAACGTGCGGATTGCGCATCGAGTGCTCGATCAGGAGGTTGGGGACCGAGTATCCGATCGCCGCCTCGCCGGAAGCATTGAGACCCTGGAAGGCGACAGGATCCTTGCCGTTGACGAGGGCCTCCGGGCGCAGGCTGAACAGGATCGATTGCCCGGATATCCGCATATGCAGCGCGGTCAGGTTGTTGTCGGCATCGAAGGCACCGGTCATCTTGCATCGCGTGACCGGATGATAGTTGCCGTGCTGCATGTCTTCTTCACGCGACCACAACAGCTTGATCGGCGTGCCCGGCATTTGCTTGGCGATCAAGACCGCCTGCCGGACAAAGTCGGTCTGGCCGCGGCGCCCAAACCCGCCGCCGAGCATCAGCTTGTGAACGTCGCATTTGTCTGCCGGAAGACCGGATGCTTCCAGCGTTGCCGCGAAGGCGGCTTCGCCGTTCTGCGTCCCGCACCATACCTCGCATTTGTCCGCGGTATAGATCGCGGTGGCATTCATTGGCTCCATCGTGGCGTGGTTCTGATACGGATAATCGTAGAACGCCTCGACCTTCTTGGCGGCGCCGGCGATCGCGGCCTTGGCGTCGCCGTTCTCATTGCCGACATAGGCCGGCTGCGAGGGGTCGAAACCTTCCTCCAGCCACTTCGCAATCGACGCGCTCGAGACCTTGGCGTTTTCGCTGTCGGTCCAGACGATCGGCAACGCGTCGAGCGCGGTCTTGGCGTGCCACCAGGTGTCGGCAACGACGGCAACCGACTCATCGCCGACCTTCACGACTTTCTTGACGCCCTTCATGTTGGCGATCTTGGCTTCGTCGTAGCTCTTTACCTTGGCGCCGAAAACCGGGCACTGCCTGATCGCCGCATTGAGCATTCCCGGCAGCTTCACGTCGATGCCGTAGACCATTTTGCCGGTGGTCTTGTCGGCCGTGTCGAGCCGCTTGACGCCCTTGCCGATGAGCTTCCAGTCCTTCGGGTCCTTCAGCTTCACGTCGGCCGGCGGCCCGAGCTTTGCGGCGGCTTCGGCGACCTTGCCGTAGGTCGTCTTTCGACCCGAGGGAGTATGCGTGATGACGCTGTTGGCGGCGGTGCATTCGGACGCCGGCACCTTCCACTCGTTGGCGGCGGCCTGGATCAGCATGACGCGCGCCGTGGCGCCGCCCTTGCGGACGTAATCGGCCGAACTTCGGATGCCGCGGCTGCCGCCGGTGGAGAAGTCACCCCACGCGCGCTTGCGCGCCACGCTCTGTCCCGGCGTGGGATATTCGGTCGTGACCTTTGTCCAGTCGCATTCGAGTTCTTCGGCAACCAGCTGGGCGAGGCCGGTCAGCGTGCCCTGGCCCATTTCCGATCGTGCGATCCGGATGACGACGGTGTCGTCGGGCCGGATCACGACCCAGGCGTTGACTTCGGGAGAGCCGTCGGCGGCGCGCACAACCGTGGGCCCGCCAAAGGGAATATCGAGGCCGAGGGCGAGGCCGGAGCCGAGCGCGGCGCTGCCGATGACGAAGGCGCGGCGATTCAGTCTTGGCATGTGGTTCATGTCGGCCTCCTCAAGCGTTCGCGGCGGCGTGAATCGCCTCGCGCACCTGCTGGAAGGTGCCGCAACGGCAGATGTTGGTGATGGCGTCGTTGATGTCCTGGTCGGTCGGCTTCGGCTTCTCCTTCAGGAGCGCCGCCACCGCCATGATCATGCCGCTCTGGCAATATCCGCATTGCGGGACGTCGTTGGCGATCCAGGCCTGCTGGACCTTGTGCGGGGCGCCGTTGTCCGCCAGACCCTCGATGGTGGTGATTTTCTTGCCGACGGCCTCGCTGACCGTCACACCGCAGGAACGCATGGCGACCCCGTCAATGTGAACCGTACAGGCGCCGCATTGTGCAATGCCGCAACCGTATTTTGTTCCGGTCAGGCCGACGTTTTCCCGGATTGCCCAAAGAAGTGGCGTATCCGGCTCGACGTCGACGTCGAAAGATTTTCCGTTAATTGTGAGATTTGCCATCGCGATTCCCTGTTTGGTCCAATCCATCGATTGAACGTCGGATCAGCCTTTTAGCCGGAACTTCAGCCAGTTCAAATCAACTATCTGCGCGGGGCCGGGGCGCGATTTCGCTTGGCGGCTGCGCTGTTGGCGCTATTGCGGCGGAACGACCCCGTCCCGTATCTAGTGGTCCGATTCTAACATTCGCATCCCTTCTCAGCGGACACTTTGCGAATGTTAGAATCAAAAGGACCACTAGCAAACATATGTTTCTAGTGGAGTTTCGGATTTGACATTCGCTTTGCGAGTTTGCCGCTAGGTAGGTAGCGAATGTCAAATCCACTCCACTAGGTCACCGGTCCATGGGGTTGATTGCAGCCAGGGTGAGGAATTCGACATGCGCATGGTCGTTCTGCCGGGCGACGGCATCGGGCCGGAGATCGCGGCCGCGACCGAGAGCGTCCTTCGGGCCGCTTCCGAGCGATTTCAACTCGACGTGCAGATCGAGCAGCATCCGGTCGGACACGAAAGCCTGCGGCAATTCGGCTCGACCGTTCGCCCCGGGCTCCTCGAAATCGTGCGCGCCGCGGACGGTCTGATCCTGGGTCCCACCGCCACCTTTGATTTCAAGGACGAGCAAAGCGGCGAAATCAACCCTTCCAAATTCTTTCGCAAGAATCTCGATTTGTTTGCAAATGTCAGGCCGGCGCGAACCTACCCGGGGCTGCATCACCGGTTTGGCGCGTTTGACCTCGTGGTGGTGCGGGAGAATACCGAAGGCTTTTACGCCGATCGCAACATGGAGCAGGGCAACAGCGAACTCCTCGTCACGGCGGACGTCGTCGTCTCGCTTCGGCGGATCACACGGCATTGCTGTGAGCGAATTGCAAAGGCGGCCTGCCAGCTTGCGATGCGCCGCAGGAAGCACCTCACGATCGTTCACAAGGCCAATGTGCTCAAGATCGGTGACGGCATGTTCCTCGATATCTGCCGCCAGACCGCACATGCCTTTCCGGGCCTCGTCGTGGACGACATCCTCGTCGATGCCATGATGGCTCACGTCGTGCGCCATCCCGATCGTTTCGACGTCATCGTTTCAACCAACATGTTCGGAGATATCCTCTCCGACTTGACCGCCGAACTGTCGGGCAGTCTCGGCCTTGGCGGTTCGCTCAATGTCGGTGCAAGCCACGCCATGGCGCAGGCCGCCCACGGCTCCGCGCCCGACATTGCCGGTCGCGATATCGCCAATCCGTTCTCGCTCATCCTGTCGATGGCGCTGCTCCTGGCCTGGCACGGCGAACGGTCGCGGGCCCCGCGGTTCGAGGCTGCCGCCCGCGCGATCGAAAGCGCGGTGGCGGTGGCGATAGAAGGGGGCCGTATGACCAGGGATATCGGCGGCACTCTCGGCACGGCTGCCACAGGCCAGGCCATCGTTGACATTCTGGCTTCCAACCAGACATAGCGCCGCCGATTCGAAGTTCCTGAATTACGCGCGGCACTCGATCCTTCTTGCTCGAGCAGAATGTCGGGTTTTGGCGAGCCCAGCACATCTCGGAGTGTAACGGGTAGGCGCCGCCGGTTGTAGCGATTCATGGAAAAGTCGATATCTTCAATCGGCAAAAGCGGACAACCGGCATTTCCGAAATGACCCGCAGCGGACATGCCAAAATCGGCGCTGATGATCCGAAGCGGCCTTCAAAACGCCTTTGCGCTGCGTTTAAAATGATGCTTGACGCTGCCCGGTCCGGCGCGAATGCGGCGCTCCTCCGTTCCTTTGTCTACCTTGGAGAATGACACATGAGTTTCGTCAAAACAAAAGATGGCATCGAGATTTATTATAAGGATTGGGGCAAAGGTCAGCCCATCGTCTTCAGCCATGGTTGGCCGCTTTCGGCCGATGACTGGGATGCGCAGATGCTGTTCTTCCTCAATCACGGCTATCGCGTCATTGCTCACGACCGCCGCGGCCACGGCCGCTCGAGCCAGGTAGGCGACGGCCACGATATGGATCACTATGCGGATGACCTCGCCGCGGTGGTGGCGCATCTCGATCTGAATAACGCCATTCATGTCGGCCATTCTACTGGCGGCGGCGAGGTTGTGCATTACATCGCGCGTCACGGCGAAAGCCGGGTATCGAAGGCGGCCATCATCAGCGCGGTGCCGCCGCTGATGGTGCAGACGCCGGCAAACCCGAAAGGGCTGCCGAAGAAAGTATTCGATGATTTCCAGGTGGCGCTCGCAGCGAACCGCTCGCAATTCTACCGCGACGTGGCCGCCGGCCCCTTCTACAACTATGACAAGACGGGCAAGCCATCCGAGGCGACCATCGATAACTGGTGGCGGCAGGGCATGATGGGCGGCGCGAAGGCGCATTACGATGGCATCGTTGCTTTCTCGCAAACCGATTTCACCGAGGACCTGAAGAAGATCAACGTCCCGGTTCTGGTGATGCACAGCGAGGACGATCAGATCGTTCCCTATGTGGCTGCCGGGCCGCTTTCGGCAAAACTCCTGAAGAACGGCACGCTGAAGACCTACAAGGGCTTCCCGCATGGCATGCCGACCACGCAGGCGGAAACGATCAACGCCGACCTGCTTGCCTTCCTGAAGGCGTAAACCGCACGGCACAGGTCAGTTCATAGGATGAGTTGAAGTCCTTCGCGAAAACCCATCGCTTTCGGTTTTTGTTTTCGCATGATCTCCGCGCAAACGCATTCGCCTTTGTCGCGAGGGAAAATCGCTACACACTTTTCCGGATCATGCTTTAATTCCCCTGATCGGCCGCGAAGTCGCTGCCGACCAGCGCCCGCAAAATGGCGCGAAAATCCGCCGCGCGCTTGGCGCCGAACCGATCTTCAAAGAGCGCTTGCGCCTGCACCCAGGCCTTGCGCCCGGCCTCCAGGCGCTTTTCCCCGGCTTTGGTCAGACGCAGCTCCTTGGCGCGACCGTCGGTCGCGGACGCTTCGATCTTGATCAGGCCGTCCCGCTCAAGCGGTTGAACGTTGCGGCCGAGCGTGGTGCGGTCCATGACCATTTCCTTGGCGAGCGCATTGATCGTCATCGGGCCGAGCCGCTGGTCGAGCTTGGCGAGAATCGAAAGCTGCGTCACATGCAGCCCGACCGGCGCCAGGAACCGGTCGTAAAGCTGCGTCACGTGGCGGGCGGCCGAGCGGACCACAAAGCAATTGCAGTCTTCCGGCTTGAAGAACGGGGGGGTCGCGGACGCCATCTGAAATCCTGGTTCTTGACAAAGGAGTATATGCGCCTATATGCGCGTATATACTCCTATTGTCAATGCCAGTTGATTGGAGAGTCCCATGGGCGAAGTTGTCCGGTTTGTCCCGAAGTCCGAGCTGGAACGCGCGCGTCTCATCAGGGAGGCCCGCGCGAACTACGAGAGCATATTCCCGACCCAGAAGGTTCCCGACGGAGAAGGGCCCCAGGCGGGGAGTTCAACTGCCCACGCCGGAGAGTAAGGTCCAACCGCGGTCGATCGTATTCGACAGGGAACGTAATTCTGCTTCCAGGTCTGTCAGCAGAAGCGAGGACGGGCGGAGTGGCGTTGCCAAGGCCTGGCGGTTTTCTCGCCGACGGGGCGGTCGAGGCCGCGCGCTCCGGGAGGTGTGAACCTTTCACTCATGACCCACCGTCCTCTTACTGGGCAAGACTATGGCGGCTAAGCCGCTCGCCGTCACAACTAAAACGGGTCTGAATTTGATTTTGATCAAATTGCTCGAAACGAGGGAGTATTTAGATCCTTCGGATACGGAGAATGGCGAGTGTCCATTGAAATGCGCATAGCTGGACCGGCAATCCACGCGGTTCACCCGTGGGTGCGGGATAATCCGAAAAGGCGTGCGCGGCATCAACTGCTTAGCGACGACGAGCGGGCTCAACTTGCAAAGATCGCCACGATCGTGCGCTTCAACAAGGGTGAACAGATTTACAGCGAGGGCGACAAGGCTGGTGCCGTCTTCAACATCGCAAGCGGGGTCGTTATCGCCTACCGCACGCTTACACGGGGAGAGCACGTCAACGCGTTTCTTTATCCCGGTGATCTCTTCGGCCTCTCGGAAGAAGGGCATTATTCGAACGCAACAAAGGCCGCGACGTCGGTCGTTGCCTACAAAATCCCCTTGCCAGCATTTCGTCGTATTTTGGCGACCAATGCTGACCTGGACGTCGATGTCATCGTCAAGCTCTGCGAGGACCTGCGTGAGGCACAGCATCATGCGCTTGTTCTCGCCCAGAGGAGAGCGGCGACCAGGCTAGCGATGTTCCTGGAACTGCAAGAACACCTGCAGAGTGCAAGTGGTGAGGCGGTTTCAGAGATCAATCTTCCGATGGATCGCTCAAGCATCGCTGCCTATCTAGGGCTCACCCTTGCCGCTCTCGGCCGGGCATTTCGCACGTTGGTTTCGAAACAGGTTATCTCCTGTCGCGACCGTCACCATGTCAGAATTGTTGATAGAGGCGCCTTGAACAGGCTCGCTGATGCTGATGAAGGGTGAAGGAGACGCCAGCCGACTGCCACATCTCATGCGACCCCTGCATCCGCGGCCATGCCCGGCGTGGCGGCCTCCGCCATCGATTTGGATTGCAGGCGACATTTGATCCTGATCAACTTCGCGGCCTTCAGATCGCTATCGGGAGCGCCAGATTGGGACTATCATTTTTAAAAGTTTCGGCGGGATTGAGTGGAGTGCCGTCAATGTCTCCGCCCTTGGACAATGCGCGCTGGAATCACGAAGCAAAGGTTCTGCGATATCGCAAACTGCTGGAAACCTATCTCACCGAGACCGAGCGACGGTTTGTCGAACGGCGACTGGTAGAGGAACAGCAGGCCTGTAGCCAACCCATCAGGATCGATCAGGAGCGTCAGCGGCCTTCAATACCCAACCCCATCCAAGGCTGATTGAGACCTGATTGTAAGAGCACGAACCTTGTCCCCCAACCTGGTTTTGCTCGCGATGGTGACCCGGGAGCTTGGTAGTCTCCCGGTGTCATCGTTGTTGGACCGACATTCGAGCGACCGTTGGCAATCCTCGTGCTGCAATTTCCGCGATGGTCCGGAACGACCGCACCCCTGGGTGCATTGCAAGTGCGTTGAGTGGACTGGCCTGTGCCACGCCCAAACAACACCAATCGTGCCCTCAATATGGGTAGTAATAGTTGCGGCCATAGGCATATGGGGCACCGTAGTAACCCGGCCCACCATAATAGCCTGGCCCATAGTAGCCGGGCCCATAGGCCCCATAGGCACCTAAGGCTGCGGCTCCAGCCGCAGCACCCAGGATGCCAAGGCCGATTGCGGCCCCCGGATTGCCGTAATAGGCGCGACCGCGATAGTAGTGGCGATAGTAGCGGACGTCAGTCACGTCAGACGACTGAGCCGCTTGTTTCAAAATAGCGATGTTCGAAACCGGAGCAGCCCCCGAAGGGGGCACCGAGCCGAGCATCACCACGCCGACCACCGCGACGGCGACCGCCCAATTTGTTGTCTGCTTGTTCATAACCGTATCCTCTCGTTCTTGGAGACCTCAAGCGGATTGGCGCAAGTTTTGTCAACATTCAAAGCCGTCTCTACTGACGCCCTTGTCGAGTGAGCGGTACCGATAACCTTCATGCGCTGCCAGCAACAGGCCGTGTCTCGACGATTTGACATTTCATAGTCGCGGTATCCTGAGCCAAGTAGAACGATGGCGGCGCTTGGCCGACCGGCTCGGCCGCAACCGTCGCTAAGAGAAGCTTTTTCATGGCGTGACTAATTCTTGCGTGTCCAACATTATTGACGAGGGGCAAACAAGGTCAGCCTCTAAGAGTTCCCTCCGACGGCGCGAAATAGGGCCGCGCAGATTGATCCACGTCAAAGACAAATCCAATAATCGAGAGGTCCGACAATCAATGAGTAATCGAATTTACCCGTCAGGAGACTGACGGTCATAGACAATGTCAGGTCAACTCCACATCAACCACGCTGTTCAAACTTGGTTCGACGCGGGGAACTGAATTCCAGACTAAAATCGATGAGACCCATGCGGTCACCGAAAGAATGCCTGATGGGAGGAGATATGCAAGTCAACATGCTCTCCCGATTGTCGGGGCATGTGATCAAAATTGCTCACTTTCAAAATTGAATGAACCGGCAAGTCTTGACCTGGATCAACGTAGTGCGCGCGTCCGATATGCATCCTAGGGTATGGGTGATCAGGCGGCAATTTCGGAGCAGGTTTCGGTCGCGGGCGGCGGGCGATTACCGTCCATCCTGACTTTTCTGAAATCGTCGCGCCGCACCGTCGAGAGCTACGAGCGCGAGTTGATCCAATACAGATCCATGGAAATACGCCTGCGCGACGCGCTGGCGGAGAGTGAGGAGCGACTTCGTCAACAGGAGGAGTTGATCCAGAAACAGGAGCTCCTGAGCAGGGAATCCGATCATCGGCTGATGAATGACCTGCAGATGACCATCAGTCTGCTTTCGTTGCAGAGCCGGTCAGCGACGAACGCGGAAGCGGCTGCGCAACTGGCCGTCGCCGCCAACCGCGTTTCCATGATTGCGCGTATCCATCATCGCCTTCATTCTTACGACGGGGTGCAAGCCGTCGAATTCAGGAAATTCCTCGAGGACTTCGCTCGCGACTTCTCTGCGATGCTGTCGTCGGGTGAGCGCCGGGAGCGGGTCATCGTCGAAGGCATTGAAATCAATCTGCCGGCCGCGACCGCAATTCCACTCGGCTTCATTGTCAGTGAGTTGATCGCCAACGCGGCAAAATACGGCAACGGCCGGATCGCCGTCAGCCTGCAGCCCGATCCGGCATATGGTTACGCGCTTTCGGTTTCCAATGACGGCCCGGCTTTGCCGGAACGGTTCGACCCCGGCGCCAGCAGGGGACTGGGGATGAGGATCATTCAATCGTTCGCAAGGCAAATCGGCGGCGAGTTGCGGATCGGCCGGGGTGATGACGGCCAGGGCGTGCGATTTACCGTGCTGTTTTCTGGAACGCCTGAAAGGGAGGGGACCTGATGATCAAGCGGAATGCAGAGTGGGAAGAAAGCGATTAGCCGCTTTCCCCGTCATTCGGAAAAACATCTGGTCGACCGCATCGGATGGCTGCGGGCAGCAGTGCTTGGAGCCAACGACGGTATCATCTCGACCGCAAGTTTGATTGTCGGCGTTGCCGCAGCGGCCGCGAAGCAGAACGATGTATTGATCGCCGGCGTGGCTGGGTTGGTCGCCGGCGCCATGTCGATGGCCGCCGGTGAATATGTCTCGGTCAGTTCACAGTCCGACACCGAAAAGGCGGATCTCGGACGAGAACGCCGGGAGTTGAGTGAAGATCCGTGGGCTGAACATGAAGAACTTGCCGAAATTTACGTCAAGCGTGGCGTCGATCGGGCAACTGCCCAACAGGTTGCCCGTCAGTTGATGGCAAAAGACCCGCTCACCGCTCACGCACGCGATGAACTTGGGATTTCTGAAATCACTACAGCGCGTCCGGTGCAGGCCGCGCTCACATCGGCCGTCATGTTTTCCGTGGGCGCTGCCATGCCGTTGCTGATGGTCGTGGTTTCTCCCGCCAACGTGCTTGTCCCGATTGTCTCTGCCGCGTCGCTGGGCTTTCTCGCTCTGCTGGGAGCTATTGGCGCCAAAGCAGGCGGTGCCAATATTATGCGCGCGACCCTGCGAGTGACGTTCTGGGGGGCATTGGCGCTCGGTATCACCGCCGGAATCGGTAAGCTATTCGGAACGGTCATTTGAAACTACGTGCACGAAAGACTGCGACCAGGGCTGACAGCATCGGCGGCCATGGCATTCATTCCAAAGGAGCCAGACCATGTCACTTGGACTTATACTCATCATTATCCTGGTCATCTTCCTGCTTGGTGGCTTCAGTGGCCGCTTCGGCGGCTACGGCTACGGCTATGGTCACGGCGGGATCGGTATCCTCGGTGTCGTCCTGATCATCCTCGTCGTATTGCTAATTATGGGTCGGCTTTGATCTGCGCAGTATCGCTGCGCCGAGCAATGCCGCCCGAAAAAGATATCTGCGCCCCAAGCCGCATGATCCTGTCGACGGCTCTCTACCGTGGGAGTTATTTGCTGCGAGCGCATAGCGGCAACTTCCGCTGTTTCTTCAGGCCTCACACGATGTCCGACTTGAGTTGACTTTCGCCTACGGAAACCATCAAGGTTTAGGTCATGATGGCCGAGAGTTCTGCCTCACGGCTGCAGAGGAACATCCGAAGGATCGGTTTCTCCAAGCCAGTTCGGGAGCTTTAGCGGTCGAGTAAGTGCGATCAGAAACCGCTCGCCCCATGAGTTGACATCGTTGGCCATCAGCACCCGGAACAGCGCGTCATGGCGACTGCGGCGCTCGGCGAGTGGCATCGACAGCGCATGGCCGATAGCGGACCCAACCGATTCAGGATCGTAGGGATTGACGAGAAGCGCCGCCTCAAGTTCCACGGCAGCGCCTGCAAATCGCGATAGAATGAGGACCCCCGGATCCTCGGCGTCCTGGGCCGCCACATACTCCTTCGCCACGAGATTCATTCCATCACGCAGTGGAGTGACAAGTGCGGCTTTGGCAGAACGATAAAGGCCCGCCAGTGCGGATCGGCTGTGGGCGCGGTTCACATAGCGGATTGGCGTCCAGGACGCCTCACCATATGTTCCGTTGACGTGCCCAGCTGTTTCGTCGATCTGGCGTTGCATATCGGCGTATTCCTGAATTTCGGAGCGGCTTTTGGGAGTAATCTGCAGATAGGTTACCTTTCCCAGCCATTCGGGATGGGTCGACAGAAAACGACCAAAGGCTTCCATTCGCAGTGATATGCCTTTGGAATAATCCAGGCGGTCGACCCCGATTATCATGACCCGGCCGGCCAGGCTCTCCACCACGTCCCGCACGAAGCGCGAGTGGACCGCACGTCGTGCGAGCCGATTGAGTTGCATGGTCTCGACACCGACCGGAAAGATTCCGATCTTGATCGTGCGCTCGGCCGTCTGAAACGTGTATGGATCGCGGCTCGGCATTCCGCATTCCTTCCGCAGATAGCGTGCGAAATTTGTGGCGTCGATTTCGGTCTGAAAGCCGATGAGATCATAATGACTCATCGCTGGAATGAGGTGTTCGTGATTCGGCAGTGCCGTCACGAACTCAGGCGGTGGAAATGGAATATGCTGAAAAAAACCGATCCTGTTGCGATGACCACTGTTCCGAAGTTCCCTGGCCAGCGGCATCAAGTGATAATCATGAATCCAAACAATATCCTCGGGTTGCAGAAGCTTTTTCAATTCCGCCGCGAAACGTTGGTTGACCCGCATATACCCGCTCAAATCGCGGCGAGAGAATTCCGCGAGGTCTAACCGGTAATGCAAAATCGGCCAGAGCACCTTGTTGGCGTAGCCATTGTAATATTCGTGATAGTCCTCTTGCCCCAGATCGATCAGCACGTAAGTTTGATGACCGCGCTGAATTGTACGGACCTTCACGTCCGGGGCGGCAGCGACCTGACCGCTCCATCCAAACCAGATCCCGGGGTGTCGTCTCAAAACGGGCCGGATCGCGACAGCAAGGCCGCCCGCCTGGCTTTGACCGTCGTGGCCTGGCACCGCGACACGATTGGATACCACAATCAAGCGGGCCAACGGTAACACTCCAATTCCAGCCAATCGGTGCGGCTGGACAGCACCTGGATCGCGCGTCTGGTTGGCGAAAAACGACGAACCGGCAGTATAGTCAATCCTCTAATGCGACGCTGGTCAAATCGCTGACGATGAGCCACCGCTATTGGCCTTTCTCGTCGGGCCCGTTCGGTGGTGATCGGAGGCCTACCGCACATGACCGGACCTGCAGCCGGGTTGACCGGCTCGTAAATGACCCCCGTGCCGACATCAGGCGCCACAGTTGACCTAGGTCAATGGCGCTCAAGACATCGTCCCACATAAAGCTCGTGTTCGAATTGTGCCGATGCTGATGTTCATTTTCAGGAGGTTTCGTTATGAGCGAATGGTTCGTGCCACCGATCGTCATACCAGCCGGCTTTATCGTTATGGTTATCGTGATGGGGCTGCTGCGGCACAGTTTTTGAGCTTGGATGACGTCGTTCGATCCTGCTCGTCGCCAAAAGCGGAGCGCGCGTCGCATGTGTAGTCACCCTCAATAGGCCGGCCGAGCGCCTTGACGAGTTGGCCAGTCTCCTCTCGGCAGACAAAGTTTGGAGGCAGGTTTTGGATGTTGTCTCGTCGGCAATTCGTCGCCTCTGCGCTCGCCGCCAGTGCAGTGCGGGCATCGCAAAAGGCGACTGCCCACTCGGCCATGCGCACCATCGTCGATGCTCAGGTGCATCTGTGGAAGGCGGAATCCGAGGATTGGAAATGGGTCCCCGGGATGAAGCCGCAGATGCCGGAGCCGTTCACCGTCGAGAAGCTCGTGCCGCTGATGAATCAGGCCGGCGTGGATCGCGCCGTCGTCGTACCGCCGTCATGGCCGGGCGACCGCAATGATTATGCCCTTGATGCGGCCAGGCGTTATCCCAACCGCTTCGCCGTCATGGGGCGCATCCCCCTGAAGAACCCGCAAGCTGCCGCGCTGTTGCCGAAGTGGAGGGAGCAGCCGGGCATGCTCGGCGTGCGGCTTACGTTCCTCGGTCGGACCCAGGCCTGGCTGACGGACGGGACGACGGACTGGTTCTGGCCGGAGGCCGAGAAGGCCGATCTTCCGGTCATGTTCCTGACGGATGGCCAGAGTGCGCAGCTTGCAGGCGTAGCCGAGCGTTATCCGCGCCTGCAACTGATTGCCGACCACATGGGGATCGGGGGCAACACTCCCAGGGAGGGCAGAATCGCGGACGCGGTCCACCAAGCCGCTTCGCTGGCCAAATATCCAAACGTCTCGGTCAAGCTGTCGGGGGCGCCAAACTACTCCTCGGAACCCTATCCGTTCCGCGATTTCACGCCGCATATCAAACGACTTTTCGATGCCTATGGTCCGAAGCGATGCTATTGGGGTACTGATATCACCAACGGCTACGAAAAAGCGACCTACAGGCAGCGTATCACCCATTTCACCGAGGAATTGCCGTTCCTGTCCGAAGAGGACAAGGACTGGGTGATGGGCAAGTCGATCCTCGAACGGCTGAGGTGGGGATAGCTCTACACCAAATTCGCGTGACGATTATCGATTGTCATTTTAAGTCCGAATTTGACCCGTCGACGGCGTCGCTCAGGTATCGGCTCGTAATTGCGCGAGAAAGCGATAGCTATTTGGATCAAAAGAGCGCACGGTAACCGTGCACAGCAATGGGGTCGACGAACTGTTCGAAGGACATTTTGGGCATGACCATGCGTTCGCGGCGGGAGACTATCACGTTCCTGCATCCCTTCCGGATCAAGGGTGTCGATCGCCTGCTGCCTCCGGGCGCGTATGAGGTCATTACCGATGAAGAGATGATCGAAGGATTGTCGTTCGCGGCGTTCCGCCGGGTTGCCACCATGATCATGGTGCCTGCGGCGCCGCCGCGCAGTTCGATGATGGAGATGATTTCCATTGGCTCGGTCGATCTGGCCGACGCTCAGCGCACTGACGCGAGCGCACCGCGTGGGTGACAAGCCGCTCGATCTCGACAAGCACCGCGGCATGGCCGCGCAAAAGGCCACCGACATAAGGCGCGTTCTGGCGGACGTGGAGAATAACGCGAGGGAATTGCGTGATCGTCAGAGAATGCTTGAAAATCAACTTCTGTCGGTTTCGGCAGCATCCTGGCCGGAGGCGGCCGCCAAGGCGCGCTACGTCTTGAATTTGTACGCCGCGGAACTGGCTGCGGCCGATACCCATCACCGCGATCTGGTCGCGGCTGTCTTTGCGGACTTTGCCCGCCTCTCCGACGAGGGCTAAGCGAATTGTCGAAGGGTCGGAAACTTCCACGCATTCGATGGAACATCGAACGCCAACCTGAAAGTCATAAGCTTCATGCAAAATCTTTCGCCGCGTCACGTCAAGACAGAGGAGTCGCTTCGGCTTGGCGTCGTATCCGGCTGGTACAGCACGAAAGTGAGCGGAACGTTCGTATCCGGGCCGCACGATTCCGAGGCCGATTGCCTTCGCAAGATCGCAGAGATCGATCCGCCGCCGGCAAAAGTTGTAAAAGCCATCCCCGTTACGTGACAACCCAGGAGGTTGGCAAATGGCACTGACACGCGGCAGGCTCGCCGGTTACGAATTTGACCGGATGGTGGTGGTGTTTTCGATGATTGATGGTCAAAGGGAAATACCCTGTGCCGTCAGCACTTCGGCCATGGATGACCTCGAAAAGCCCGAGCGGACCGCGCCTGACCAGCGTGAAGCGCAGTTCATGCGGCTGCGCGATCAGATTGAAAAGCGTGCCGCTCAAAAATTTATCGCAAGGGAATTCGAGGGCACGCCGCCCGGCATCATCTTGCGCAGCCTGGATTTTCGGAATGAAAGATAGCAAGATGCTCCGCGATCCATCAGTTCTGTTGAGCGCCGAAGAGTTCGCTTCGTTGCGGAAAGTCAGCGAGGGGGATGCCCAAGGCAATATTCCCCAGATCCATTGGGAACGCCTGGTTGCGGAGGGTTATGCGCTGAGACGACTTGGTATCCTTGAGCTGACCGAGTCCGGCAAGCGGTGCCTCGCAACAGCAAACGTTCAGGCCCGTGGCAAGACAGGCGACTAGGGTGCGATCGTCTGCACCATCGTTGCGCGGGGCATAATGCGACCATTGTAAAAGGATAATGATGAAAAAACCTGTTCTCTCAATTGACGCGCCAGAGCCGAAGAGAACGCTGCGAGCCGACAGGCCTCCTCTTGACGGCTTCGTGACGATTGTCGATGGCCATTTCAAATCGGAATTTGACACTGTCGACGCAGCTGAAGCAGCGGGCCGAAAACTGAAGGCGACTTATCCGATGCTTCAGATCGAAATCTATGACGCTGCCAACAAGGTCCGCACCTTGCTGAGCTGACAAATCCAGCAACCGCGTCCGTCCGGATTGGCGCGGCAGCGTGAAGCTTGTCCGGCGATGCGTGTTTTGGTACACAACAACTCTATCCTAAGTCTGCTCGTCTGAAGGTGCTGCGTTTGGAGGTACCGACATGAAGACGATCAACAGCCGACTGACTAGCTCAATTCTCGGATGCATTTTCTACGCGGCGTTCTCTAGCGGGCTCGCGGCTGAGGAGGTCGGTTCCGCTTCGCCAAGTCCTCCTGTTGCCTGTCCAGCCGCCGCCGCAACGGGCTTTGCCGACCCGATGAGTGTACCTCGTTGGAACGGGTGGGGTGTTGATAGCTCGCAGCGGCGCTTCCAGCCCGCGGAAATGGCGCAACTCGCGGCGGAGGAGGTGCCCCGCCTCAAGCTGAAATGGGCCTTCGGATTTCCGCGCGCAAACTTTGCGTTCGCACAACCGACCGTGATGGGCGGCCGGGTATTCGTCGGCAGCGCGGGCGGGAAAGTTTATTCGCTCGACGCAAACACCGGCTGTACCTACTGGGAATTCGATGCAGGAGCGCCGGTGCGTTCGGCGATCACCATCGGACCTGATAAAGACGGCTGGCTGGCCTATTTCAGCGACCGAGGCGGCAACGTTCACGCCGTGGACGTCGTGAGGGGTGAGGCTTTGTGGACGACCCATGTCGCGGATCATCCGGCCGCAATGTTGACCGGCTCGCCAATGCTGGCCGGGACAACACTGTTCGTTCCGATTGCATCGCGCGAGGAAGTCACCGCCACCGACCCGAACTATCCTTGCTGCAACTTCCGCGGCAGCGTCGTCGCGTTGCAAGCATCAACGGGAAAGATGCTGTGGAAGAGCTACACGATCGCTGAGGAGCCCCAGGCGCGCATGATGAGCGGCGCTGGCATCCAGTTGAGGGGACCCTCGGGCGCCGCAGTGTGGTCCTCCCCGACCTTCGACTCGATGAAGGACATGATCTATGTGACTACGGGCGACAATTACTCGGAACCGCCGACAGACACCTCAGATGCCATTCTGGCGTTCAACGCCGTTTCCGGGAAAATGGTTTGGTCGCGTCAGGTAACGTCGGGCGACGCGTATAACGTGGCGTGCAGCCTGATAGAGCCGGGATCGAATTGCCCCGCCGCCAAGGGGCCGGACCTGGATTTCGGGTCGTCCGCGATCCTTGTCAGTCTTTCGAACGGAAAGCGTGCGCTGGTTGCGGGGCAGAAATCGGGCGTGGTGACTGCCGTCGACCCCGATCGCAGCGGAGCAATCCTCTGGCAAACGCGGGTTGGTCGCGGCTCACCTCTCGGTGGCGTCCAATGGGGATCGGCCGCCGATGACAGCAAGATTTACGTTGCGGTGTCGGACACCAAAATTAACCCCGTCGCGCCAGGCACACTTGGCGCGCAGACGTCACCGTTCAATCCGAATGTGGCATGGTTGTTGGATAGCAAGGCTGGCGGTGGGTTGCACGCGCTCAACCTTGAGAGTGGCGAGGAAGTCTGGCAGACACCACACCCAGGCTGCAATGATGTTCCGGGGTGCGGCCCTGCTCAGTCGGCTGCCGTCACGGCGATCCCCGGGATCGTGTTCTCTGGCGGTATTGATGGTCATCTACGTGCCTATTCTGCCAACGATGGCCGCATCGTGTGGGATGTAGATACGAAACGCGAGTACCGCACTGTCAATGGTGTCGCGGCCCGAGGCGGCTCCATGGACGGGCCAGGTGCAGTTGTCGTCGGCGGCATGCTCTATGTTGGTTCGGGATACGGACTCTGGGGCGGTACGCCCGGAAATGTGCTGCTAGCCTACTCGTTGGACGGCCGTTAAATCGACATTTCCGCATCCGTGAGACACTCCGTCGGGAAAAGTCGGCTCGTGATGGGCGCCGAACGAGACGAGCTTGAGGGCGAACAGCACTTGATGCAGCGACGGCGATCGGGACAACCCATATAGGCCCTGGCATCTTCGAATGCGGGCTTTTGATCGGCACCTGATCCGCGGAGGGCATTATGGCCAGCAGTCATGTGAACCGCGAGAATGGACCGAACACATGGCCGCTCCGACCAAAGCCGCAAAGTGAAGATCTCCTTGCCAACCCGGAACCGTCCACACATTGCCCTTCGCGACATGTGCGCCGGCATGCGTATTTGGTCGTTAACGGAGCGAAGCGGACATCGGATGCTGGGGACGACCGGCCTGCTTGGTCGAGAATGAACCCCAACGGACATCGGCCGCTTTGCAAGCGACCATAAGACTAACTGACTTGGTGACCAAGTTTAACGGGTTGTCATGAACCGCAAATATCCTAGATTGGGCTGCGGGATTTCTGCATCAAAATGTAACGTGCGCGTGGGAATTGAAGGAGTGATTTTGCTTTTCCCACGGTGCGTAGAGTTCTGCCATGGGCTGCCTGGCCTTGGCTGTCTTGAGGTTGATCACCAACTCGTAGGAGCGTGGGCCGCCAATTGCGACAGCAATGCTGCATAGTCATCAGCAAGGTGGGCGGCTCGCACATCGTTTGCGCCAAGAGCGACTACAGCCAGGCTGGGCTTCTTGTCCCCAAGCAAGGCTTTGTTACCTATCACCGCCATCAGCGCAATCGCGTCGCTTTGCAGCCGCCGATCCAAGCAAGGCCGATCCGCCGCTGCCGCTGTGCTGAAGGCCGCATAACCTATTAGCCCCGCCGTCAATAGCGTGGTTTGGGTAAGCTTGAGCATCGAACCTCTCCATATTCATTCGACAAAATCAAAGTCTATGGCGCGGGCGACGCTGGGCAGTATAGATAAGCGGCAGTAGAGCGAAAGGGCGATTTCCGGTTGTGGCACAAACCGGCGGTTAGAGGTTGGGCAGAGCATGTCCGCTCTGCCCGGGTATTTCAGACATCAACTTGTTCCGCTATTGCAAGGGCATCATCGACTTCGATGCCGAGATATCTGACGGTGCTTTCGATCTTTGTATGTCCAAGCAGAAGCTGAACGGCCCTGAGATTGCCAGTTCGCCGGTAGACCAGGGTGGCCTTCGTACGTCGCAACGAGTGCGTCCCAAACAGCCTCGGGTCCAGCCCAATGCTGCCATTGGAACCAGGTCGGGTTTCGTGCCAAAGCGGACTTCGCGTAGGGTTTGGTGGCAAACAGCATCTAGCGTTTGACCCAAATCCGACGTCAGGCGTTGGCCCTGAGCCAGCGCCGCCCATAGGCATCGTAATCACTGTTGAGATTGTGTGCCCCGGCTATTTGAGCCCGGAGGCTATTCAATCACTTCGTCTGCGAAAACAACTAGAGTTGCAGGTATGTTTAACCCAAGCATTCTCGCGGCCTTCAAGTTGATAACTAGCTCCAGAGTCGTCTGCTGGAAAATTGGCAGATCATGTACCTGCTTCTCGCCACTAAGGACCCATCCTACGTACTCGCCGGCTTTCCGATACGCTCCGGTTATATTCGTTCCGTAGCTTATCAAGCCCCCGTTCGTCGAAAATTCGCGAAATTGGTATATCGTAGGAACACCGTGGTGGGCTGCTAGTGCGACCAATTGATCTCGTCGGCTCAGCAAGAATGGATCGGTGGCGATTATGAGACCGCCTGAACGCTGCTGGACTATGGCAGCAAACGCGGGTTCAAAATCTTCGATCGTTCCAGCAAGCTCGACAGAAATCCGCAGCCCAAGTGTCTTGGCAGCGAGTTCTACGTCTTGTCGCTCAAGCGCAGCATTTGGGTTGTTTGGATTGAGGAGAAGTGAGATCAGGGCCGCGTTTGGCACAAGCTCGTGCAATAATCCAACTCGCTTCGCACCCAACCCACTGGAGACCAGGCTCACACCAGTTAGATTCCCATCGGGACGGTTGAGGCTGGCCACGAGCCCAAGGCGAACAGGATCGCCGCCGATGACAAACACGACCGGTATGTTGCTCGTCGTCGATTTTGCTGCGCGTGCCGATACGATATCTCCGGTTGCTGCAATGATGTCAACGCGACGATCGATCAACTCCATCGCCAGTTCGGGCAGCTTGTCGTATTGGCCGTCCGCCCAACGGAACTCGATTGTCATGTTGCGACCTTCGATGTAGCCAACGCTGAACAACCCCTTGCGGAACGCCGATACCACCAACTTCCAACTCATCAGGAGACCTGCTGCTCAGAAATCCGATTTTAGCGGGCTGTTGTTCACGCGCCAGAAGCGGCCAGCTTGCCGAAGCACAGCCAAGCAGGGTGATGAAGTCACGCCGTCTCATGAAGAACCCCGCGGACACGCCAGCCGGCCAATGACTTACGGCATCCAAGTAGGACCATGACCCGAAGCTGGGCGCTGCCTAGGATGCTGCGCTTCCTCGGGCGGCTGGCCTCAGCGGCTCGCGAACCGTTGGATTACGCTCGACCGGGAGCGACAAGTCGATACACTATGCGGTATAAATCCATTCACTATGCGGTATACATTTTGGGCGGGGGGTAAATGCCGCGACTGACGAATCCGGAACAGACAATCTTGACTTGTGCCTACCGGCTATTTCACCGGCACGGATTTAACCGTGTCAGCATGGACGAGATCGCCGCCGCTGCCCGCGTCACAAAGCGAACCCTCTACTATCACTTCCGAAGCAAGGACGACCTGATAGCCTTAGCCCTAGAGCACCAGCATGAGCTTGCGGTGGCCACATTTCGAACGTGGACCGATCGGATCAGTCGAAAACCAGAAGCTATTGTCGCAAGCCTATTTAGCGAGCTCCGGAAATGGGCAACTCAAGGAAATTTTTTTGGTTCGGGATTCACGCGTATCGCATTTGAATTAGCCGAGATGCCTGGCCACCCGGCCCGAGCAATCGCACGACGTCATGAGAAGATGATCGAAGACTTGCTCGCCGAGCTGCTCCTGAGCGCAGGTGTTCGATCCGCCCGCCGACGTGCGAGGCAAATTTACACACTGCTCGAAGGCGCCGCGGCAATGATCCTGGTTCACGGAGACCGGAGCTATGCGTCAGCCGCCGCCGAAGTTGGCTATTTAATCTTGGTCGATCGAGCACCGATCAGAAAACAGCGATCACCCAGCAGGCGGCGGAGCGGTTGAGGGCTTTTTCAAGGCGACCTTTGCTCAGAAGTAGGCTGGCCGACCGGTTGGTTTACATAGGTGACGGGCGTGCTCTTAGCGCAACTGACATCAATATGCGGACTTCCGCTCCTGGCACGATTGAGACATGCCACGATGTCCGACTTGAGTCCGCTTCCGGGTGTAGAGCGGAAGTCACATTTTAGAGCCGTCACATCCGGTTTTGACCCGCTGCAGACGTCATGATGCCGTGCGCTTTGCCCAATCATTTGCCAAGCTTCAGCGCGGCGCCCAAAGACAGTTCGAGGCGCAGTCGACCGATTGAATCCTAACCGCGTCGCCAGTTTGCCGCAGCTTACCGACTTACGGGGCTCGCGCTGGTAACCTAACGAGGGTAGTCCTCGCTTCCTTAGGACCCGCTGAATTTACGAAATGGCGAAGCCGGTCCTTCAGGTCAAAAAGTTCTTCCAGAGGCATGTTCAGGAAGCAGTAAAACTCGCCCAGCATCTGCTCAGTCCGCTTCCGAAGCGCAACACCCTTCGGAGTTAGATCGACAAGTACGCGTCGTTCATCCGTAGCCTGCCGGCGCCGGGTGACGAGGCCCTTGCACTCGAGCCGTTTGAGCATTGGCGAAAGAGTACCAAAATCCATTCGTAGCAGTGACGCAAGATCCCCGACGCCTTGCGGGCCGCGCTCCCAAAGCACGACGAGAACCAGATATTGAGGATAGGTCACGCCAAGCTTTTGGAGGAAAGGCACGAACAAACGCGTCATGTGGTTGCTCGCGGCGTAAAGCGCGAAGCAAAGATGGCTGTCCAGCCCCGGCATTTCCACGGGGGCAATGGAGCTTTGAACATCCAAGGTTTTTCTTTTTGCGTCACGTCGCATCATGGGCTTTCCTGACAACTGCCTAACTCGACCTCAAACTTCCGATTGTCACCCGGATCACGTTTGTCACCCGGATCAAGTTCGCCGGCTCTGCGAGCAACCGTCCAATATAGGCCAACTGAATCTTACACTTAGTCGTCGGTGATGCGCAAGCCAATCGGGCTCCATTACATCGTATATTATATCTTTGACTAGCATTAGATTGTGTGCAAACTAATTGCGTCCTTCAAAACTGCTAGCGACTATTGGGAGAGGGCGGAGCCAGTTTTGCCTGCGGGGCGCTGGCTTAAACAAGACAACAGACCAAGGGAGAGAAACCATCATGTCTGACATGGATCGTCGTGCATTCGTCGGTGCCGCCGCTGTAGGTGGCGTGGCAGCAGCCGTTCTTGCGGCTTCATCCGCCATGGCGGCGGGACAGAGCGGTTACTTTGTGATCGCGGAAATCGTATCCAAGAAGGATAAGGCGGATGACCTCCGCGCATTGCTCGTCCCCTTCGCAGAATTGTCCGCGAAAGAACCGGGTTGTTTGGTCTACACGCTGATGGAAGTTATCGGGGAGCCGGGGCGTTTCCTGACCTTCGAACGGTGGACCGACAAGGCTGCGCTCGGGGTTCACATGACTACGCCGCACATCAAGGAAATTGTGCCAAAGCTCGAGCCCGTTCTCGCAAAGCCGTTTACCCAGCTTTTCCTCGACGCGCGCACGGGCGGCTAACGCAACAGCACACAAAGCAAACGGCGGGTCGCTGCTTTCAGCGGCCCAGGGACAACCTCGATCGATAATTCAAAGCGAATAAAGCACAGGGAGGGAAGAATGCGCGGTCTAATCTATGGGTTGGGTGCGGCGGTGGCACTCGCAATTGCTGCTCCGGCGTTTGCCGGCGATCTGACGAGCATTGAACTCGATCCCAGCGGCAGGGCGATTGCGGTAAAAAAAGAGCCTGGAAAGCTCGCCCCGATTCCGGACATTGCCGGCAAGCCGAACAAGGGTTTTGAGTATGCGGCAATCCATCAAGTGCCGCCGAACAGCATTGATATTGGCAAAGGCATCAATGTGATGCGCGGGCACGTCGACGCCAACGGTTCGATCGCGCTTCACGAGGGACCTGCGGAACAGGGATACGTTCTTTACGTCATCAGCGGCACTGGCAAGATGACCCTGAACGACAAGGATGGCAAACAGTACGGCGAAGTCACCTACAAGCCCGATGATATCCTTCTGTTCCACCCGCATACGTGGCACGGCTGGATCAACGGCGACAAGCCGTTCGAATTCCTCGGCTTCGACATGCAGGAAAAGAAGTAACGCCAGCCTATCGGCGCGAGCAAAAGATCGCCCCGTCCCAAGCCCACGCCGATGGCGAATCTGCTTCAGAAGAGGAAACCGTGATCAAGATCCATCATCTCAACCACTCGCGCTCGACCCGGGTCATCTGGTTGATGGAAGAGCTGAACGAGCCCTACGAGATTGTGCGGCACATGCGGGATCCCAACACATTCCGCTCACCGCAGACGCTCGAGCGAGTCCATCCGCTCGGCAAGGCCCCGGTGATCGAAGACGGCCCCCTGATGCTCGCGGAGTCCGGCGCCATCATCGAGTATCTCATCTCGACCTATGGCCGCGGCAAGCTCGCGCCGGCGCCGGGCGGATCTGCCTGGGCGCGGTATATCGAACTACTTCACTTCGCGGAGGGATCAGCCATGTTTCCTCTGCTTGTCCACCTTCTCGGCATGTTAACCGGCGGAACTCTCCGATGGTCTGAAGGGGTTCATCACACCGGACATTGCCAAGATCCTGAAATACCTTGACGCCGAGGTTGCTAGAAACGACTACCTCATGGCAGAGGGCTTCACCGGCGCGGACATCCAGATGTCCTACGTTGTCGAAATAGCCCGCATGGGTAAGCTGCACGAACCGTATGCGTCCCTGGAAGCCTGGATGGCGCGACTTGAGCAACGCCCCGCCTACAAGCGTGCGATCGAACGGGGCGGACCGGTACGGCTCCCGATCTGATTGGATCTTGTGGTCCGGCGGATGAGGAACGTCCGGTCTTGGGCACTTTTCCGACGTGGCCGATCTTAACTGACGATGTCCGTTCGCGGGGGCAAAGCAGACCTCGCGTTTAAGGGTGGCGACTTC
>CAWFZL010000028.1:0-22960 GCA_963820275.1 uncultured Alphaproteobacteria bacterium | reverse complement strand
TGCCGTCCGAAAATCGGATCTTTACCTTGATCTTTCCGAACTTCGCGCTTCGTTCGCGTGCCGCGATATAATCCCGCTGGCTGACGGGAAAGCTGACATACATCGGGTCCTGGCTGACGATGGTCGTCAGCACGCCGCTGTCGGGACCGACGACATTGCCCTTGGTGATGTTGGTCTTGCCGATCTTTCCGGTGATCGGCGAGGTGATGTCCGTGTACCCGAGGTTGATCTTTGCGGTTTCGAGGTTGGCCTTGTCGCCCAGAATTTGTCCGTCAGCCTGTTGGTCGGCGGCCAGCGCCTGATCTCTGGCGACAGCCGTGCCGGAATTCCGGTCGAGCAATTCCTGTGCCCTCTTGAGCTGAATTTCGCTCAGCGACTTTGCCGCCTTGCTGCGCTCGAGCGCAGCTTCGGCTGAAGTGACGGCAGCTTCGAACAATCCTCGCTCTAGGCGGTAGAGCGGTGCACCTTCCTTGACAATATCGCCTTCCTTGAAGAGCACCTCTTCGAGATATCCCGTCACGCGCGCCCGCACCTCCACGCGCTGGATCGCCTCGACCCGGCCGACAAGCACCCCGCTCCTCTCGATCGGTCTGCGCTCGGCGGCAACCGTGCCTACTGCAATCGACGCCGGCGCGGCCTGCTGCGCATGGGCGGCCGTATCCGGGACGGCAAGAAAGGGAATAATCGAGAGGTATCCGGCAACTGCAAACGCGGAACGATACATAGTTCGACTCCGGAGTTTTCCGTGTCTATGCGCCCTTGATGCAGACGCACGCGAGCAAACGGCAGGCCTCGTGGCCAGACCAGGACACGTTGAACGGCGGGCGTACTATGGTCGTCTTCCCGCCAATGATCAACGCGTACCCGGACATGACCTGATGGAGACTCGTTTGCTTCCAGATCGTGGCCTTACATCAAGAGCGGCAGATCCATGGATCCACGTTGATTTGCATCAATACCGCTCTGCCTGCGCGCCTTAATGAGAAGAACCTGCGAGGCGGAAACTCAGATTATGAAGACCATCCCGGTAACCGATGCGGTCGCCCTGATCCCGGATGGCGCCACATTGATGGTCGGCGGGTTCATGGGCGTAGGCACCCCCGAACGCATCGTCGATGAACTCGTCAAACAGGGAAAACGTAACCTCACGGTCATCGCCAACGATACGGCGGTTCCCGGTCGTGGGATCGGAAAGCTTGTCGATGCAGGTCTCGTCGCCCGCACCATAGCTAGTCATATAGGCCTTAATCCGGAGACTCAGAGGCAAATGATCGCCGGCAAAATGGCGGTCGACCTGATCCCGCAGGGCACGCTGATCGAACGCATACGCGCCGGCGGCTGCGGACTTGGCGGCGTGCTCACGCCGACCGGCATCGGCACCATCGTCGAGGAGGGCAAGCAAAAGGTTGAAGTCGACGGCAGGCAATATCTGGTGGAGACGGCATTGCGCGCCGATTTTGCCCTCATCAATGCTTTCATGGCGGATTACCTTGGCAACCTCGCCTATGCGCTGACTTCGCGAAATTTCAATCCTGTCATCGCCATGGCGGCGGACACTACCATCGTGTGCGCGGAACACATTGTTCCGGTGGGCCTGATCGCGCCGGATCACGTCATCACACCGGCTCCGCTGGTGGATTACCTCATCATGAACAGGTGACGACCATGGATGCTCAAACGATCATCGCCAAGAGGATTGCGCGCGAGCTCAAGACCGGGATGCTCGTCAATCTCGGCATTGGCATCCCGACCAAGGTCGCGAATTTCATACCCGAGGATGTAAAGGTTTTCTTTCAATCGGAAAATGGCCTGATCGGCACCGGTCCAATTCCGGAAGAAGGCATGGCCCATCCGCTCCTGACGGACGCCGGCGGAAATCCTGTCACGGCGTTGCCCGGCGCCTGCATTTTCGACAGCGCCATGTCGTTTGGCTTGATCCGTGGCGGACACGTCGACGTCACCGTGCTCGGCGCGCTGCAAGTGGACGGCCGTGGCCTGCTCGCCAATTGGATGATTCCGGGCAAGATGGTGCCCGGCATGGGTGGTGCGATGGACCTCGTGACTGGTGCGAAGCGCGTGATCATCGCGATGCAACACACAGCCAAGGGCAAGCCAAAAATAGTGGAGGCTTGCACGCTGCCGCTGACGTCGGCCCGCCCGATCGACATGCTGGTCAGCGAGATGGCGGTTATCACCTTTAGGGATGGCAAGGCGACGCTGATCGAGACCGGTCCTGGAGTCACCGTGGACCAGGTAGTCGCCGCGACCGCCACAAAGCTTGTGTTGCCCGAAAAGATTCCCGAGATGCCGCTATAGCGCGGACCGCTTGCGCGAGACCGCGAATAGGAGCTCGCCTTCGATCGGTTCGAATAGTTGATTCACTATCGCTGCAATTGGCACTGCAGCGATCCGCGCCTCGCGAGCGAGACGCTGAGCCGCGAATTCGGCGGGACTTATTGATGTTGATCAATGCCCTCCAGTTGAACTTTGCATAAATTTCGCGTGGAGTGGCAAAATGCCCGTGGCACGTTATTTTTTGTATGTCGGCGGTGCGTTGCTTGCCTTGCTGTTTATTTCGGATGCCTACCTGGCGAAATTGCCGGCCGCAAACACAGCAAGGGCTGATCTGCCCGTTATCCGCATTCATATTCAATCTGATCGGAGATGGCCCGAGCGCATCGATTATGACACCGGTATCCCGACGACGACGTCCCCGCAGATCGCGGACGCCGACACCAGAGCCACCGCCCCGGCAACAATCAACGATCTTCCGGCCAACGCTGAGGTGCGGGAGGCATTTGCCCAGCTAAAGCCATCCGGGCCGACGAAGCCGGAACCGAAGCCGCAGCGTAAGCGCAAAGCGGCGAAGCATCGCGCGACGCCAGGGATATTGATCGCGCAGCGGCCGCAATCTGGCTGGTTTGGCCGCAGCTACTGGTGAGCCGTGCCGTGCAGCTTCTGAAGATCGACAAACAAAAAGCCCCGGAAAAATTCCGGGGCTTTGAGTTTACGGGCGATTGAAAGATCAATACCTGGCTACGCCCGGGCCGCCGAACTTGTAGTTGAAGCGGACGGTGACCATGTCGAGATTCTGGTTGATCTGGTCGGCCACAGTGGCGAAGAGGCCACCTACGCCGAACGAGTTGTTGTTGTGGCCCATGAACAGGTGGTCGTATTCCAGACCGACCGACCAGTTCGGGGTGAACAGGTATTCAAACCCGACGCCGATCGTGCCGCCCCAGCGGGTCGAGTTTACCGTCACGAGGTTGACCCCCGTGATGTTGCTGTTCAAACCAACCTGGTCGCTGATTACCGCCGCGCCGCCCTTTACGTAGAGCAGCCCCGGACCCCAAGTATAGCCGATCTGACCCGTGAAGAGGCCCAGGCCATCGACTTTGGTGAAGGGCGAGATGGTCGGATCGAAAAGACTGATATGAGTGCTCCTGATATTGGCCCAGTCACCCTGCGCTTCCAGACCGAAAACTGCCGGGCCCATCTGCCAGCGGTAGCCGACCTGACCGCCGATCAGGCCTCCGGACTTGTTGAGGCAACCGTCATTGAACAGCACGCCGGCTGCCTCAACAACGTTCCAG
Source organism: uncultured Alphaproteobacteria bacterium (assembly GCA_963820275.1). GTDB lineage: Bacteria > Pseudomonadota > Alphaproteobacteria > Rhizobiales > Xanthobacteraceae > Bradyrhizobium. The sequence goes on along the minus strand of CAWFZL010000028.1, from coordinate 19,367 downwards.
CAATTGTGAGATTCACCCCAGCCACCATTGCCGCCGATATAGAAACCGGTCCAGTCATAGATGGGAGCAGGCGGCGGAGGCGGCGCCTTGGTATAGGTTCTCGCCGGAAGATCCGCGGCGACAGCGGGCGCTGCCATCGCGATAATACCCAGCGCACCCAGCAAAAACTTCTTCATGATTATTCTCCAAGCATCCGTCTCGATTCGAGAAACAACGATAGCCTTAAATAACTGATTTAGCGCTGATAACGCGTGCCAAATTTGTCACAAACCATTTTTCAAGTATGACGAGAAAATGGCGAGCGGTATTATTTGCGGTCTCTTGAAAATCAGGCGAACGTGTTCATTCACGATGCCCTGGCATCGGCCTGTGAACCGGCTCTTCCGATCTCAATTGCGCTCAACTCCCCGGCTTGCGGCTTCGCCTCAGCCGGCTGGCCTGCGCTCTCAGCCGTTCCACCTCTTCGTCGAGCGCTTCGATCTTGTGGTCGAGCTTTTCGACCCGCGAGCGATCGTCTTTTGCATCGTTGCTGCGCAATTTTTCCAGCACTTTGTTGACGGAGAGCTTGTTTATTTCAGCCATCGGAAATCCTCCGCACAGGACATTTAATTCCGCAACTCGGACACCCGCGCGGTCTAGAACGAGCAGCGGGCATACCTGATTTCCATGTTTTCGATTTCCGGCATCACCCTGGCAATGCTGTTGTCGTCGATCACCTTGAGGAGAAAACTGACGTTCTGGGTCATGATGCTGCTTGCGCAACTCGCGTTCAGTTCCAGCCTGTCGCCATCCTGTTTTCGAGAGGTGATCGTGCAGCGGGCGGCTTTTCCCTTGATCTGGTTTCCATTGATGACGAAGCCGGAACCATAGAGATCCGACAACTCGGTGAAGACGACCTCGTTGCCTTTCTTCGTAAATACGAGTTTGCACAGGTCGGATTGCGAAGCCCAGGCTCCCGTGAGATCGATGGCGTGAGCGGGTACAGGCAGCAAAACGGCTGCACCGAACAACATGATTGCCAATGCCAGCAATCGGCGCGTCTCAAGCATCCTTGTTTCTCCCTGAATTTTGCAAACTTAAAATCGTGTGAACCCGGCAACCGGCAACCGGAATGCGAAGAAGCTCGCTCCCCTTCAATGGCCTCCTCCGATATCTCCCAACACAAGCACCTTCAGCGGCAGAACGATCGCCTTCAGGCGGATGATCAGTGCGTGGACGAGAGCCACCGTATCGACGATATGCAGATAGACCTTCTCAAGTGTGCCGACGTTGCCCGATGCGATCAGGTCATGGTTGTTGGAATAGGCATTCACGATGCAGCTGCTCCCGGGCGGCACGCCATCGAGCCCTCCCTGGTAGAGAGGCTCGAGGAACACGGTGACGGTGCCCGGCTTGGTGATCTTGCTGAGATCGGTCAGCTGGTCGGTGGCCGTGATCTGGCCGGCCGCGATGACGTTCTGTTCCCGAGTGACCACAAGGGGAATAATGGCCATCGGCTTGGTGATGCACGTGGCCTCGGCTACCATGCCGATTTTGATTACCTGGGACTCGAGCTGGTGGAATCCGGCTACGAGCTGGTTCTGGCCCGCGCCCTCCGGAATGAGGATGCCCGCCGCCTTGGTAAAGGGCGCCGCCTGAATGATATCCCCGACCCGCAACACGAACTGGTCGACCCGTCCGTCAACGCCAGCGCGGACGGTCATTTTGTCCAGCTCAACCTTGGCTGCGGCAAGCTGGGCCTCCGCGCTCGCCTTCTGTGCCGGCAGAACCGATGTAATTTTCGTTTCCACCGATTGCTTGGCGGCCGCCGCGGCGTCAACCTCCCCTTGTCGTGTCGCGACAAGCGTCTGAAGCTTTTCGATTTCACGCGCGGCAACAATGTCAGCGTTGCGTTGCTGCAATTGCGTCTTGGTCCGCAATTCGTCTTGCGCCTGTTGCAAGGACCCTTTTGCCTCCTGAAGCTTGCCTTCGCTGGTCAGGATATCGGCTTTGGTGGTCTCAGCGGACGCATCTACTTCGGCGATGCGGGCGCGAGCACTCTCGAGAGCCGCCTCCTGCCTCGTGCTGTCCATCTTGAACAGAGGCTCGCCCTTTTTCACCCGATCATTATAGCCGACGTAGACCTCCTGCACCCGACCGCCGATCTCGGGATAGATCGAAACGGTCCGGAACAGGGAGGTGACGTTTTCCGACTCCGGATGGTTGTACAAGACCACCGTGATGAGGAGCACGGTCAGTATGAGGCAACATGTGATGCCGTAGCGAAGCTCGTACCAAACCGAAAACAGTGTGATTTCGTGACCGAGGCGCTTGCCCTGGACGTAGCGGCGGATCAGAAAGTCCGGGAGAAGGGTCAGCATGGAACACAGCATGAGTTCAAGCATGAGCCGCCCCTTTCCGATCCTGACGGGGTTGTTCAACTGATACCGGCTTCGGTGGCGTGGGCTCGGACTGATCGACCGAAGGCGCGCTGGCGGCCTCCTGCCCGGCAATGTCTTCTACCGAAGATGCTATGCGATTGACTGGGGTCAGGAAGTCCGGAATGTCGATGAAGGCAAGGATGAGGGCCGCTAACCATAAGACATGCAGATGCAGAAGAAGGGCCAAAAGGCAAAGGACCGCGATAAGGTCCATTTGAATTTTTTTTGACTTGTGCGCCATTCTTTCTGGCAACGAGTGGATCGTCAGGAAGATGACGCCGGTCAACACAATGGCTGCTACGACAAAAACCAGCGTAACATTGTAGAGCACATCGGTCTCACCCGGCGCCGTGATGAAGAACGGCAGGTGTTCTGTCGCTATTGGATTTGGCGTTGCGTTCAAAGACCCTCTCCCGGCTTCGCTTCGCAAATTGCGATCAAAAATGCATCGGTTCTCGTCCGGCTTGTTGATTCAAATCAACGCCGCGGCTGTAATCTGCCTGCCCGCACCTTTGTCCGCGTCGTCGGATAGCGGGGAACGTGATCCGAGGTTTCAATCGATGATGTGGTAGCCGCCGTCGATGTAGATCGTGTCGCCGGTCATGAGCTTGGCGCCGTCCAACGCCAGGAACGCCACTGCCTTTCCAACATCGTCGATGCTGACAAGACTGCGCGCCGGCGCCTTCTCTTGAGCTTTCTCCAGCAGCTCGTCGAATTCAGGGATGCCCGACGCAGCACGCGTTGCAAGCGGACCCGGCGAGATGGCGTGAACCCGAATGCCCTTGGGGCCGACTTCGGAAGCGATGTAGCGGACGGCGCATTCCAGCGCCGACTTGGCGACGCCCATGATGTTGTAGTTCTCCACCACCATCTGGCTGCCATAATAGGTCATGGTAAAAAGCGTTCCGCCATTCTTCATCAAGGGTTCCGCCAGATGAGCCATGCGGATGAACGACCAGCACGAGACATCCATGGTTTTCAGGAAGCCGTCGCGACCGACATCGATCACCCGTCCATGCAGCGCTTCCTTCGGCGAGAAGGCGATGGAGTGAACCAGAAAATCCAGTTGGCCCCATTCCTTGCCTATCCGTTCGAAGACAGCCTCCGTCTCTCCGGGAACCATGACGTCGAGCGGCATGAAGATAGGCGCTTCCAGCGCGCTGGCCAGCGGCTCGACGAACCTCTTCGCCTTTTCGTTCAGGTATGTGACGGCAAGCTCGGCACCGAGAGCGCGGAACGCCCTGGCGCATCCCCACGCGATCGAGCTTTCGTTGGCGATGCCGACGACCAGCCCTTTTTTGCCATCGAGTGCGACCTTGGTCTCCTTGTAGACAGGAATCGTCGTCGTCATGACACCCTCGCCTGTTTGGATGAGCCCGTGCCGGCATTCGACAACAGGGAATATGTGTGCCGCGCGATCATCAATTCTTCGTCCGTCGGAATCACGTAAACCGGCAAGCGGCTGTCGCGCGCCGAAATCAAAAGCTTGTTTGCGGCGTTCGCAGCCACATCCAGCGAAGCGCCAAGCCAGCCAAGCTTGCTGACGATCGCAGCACGAATCTGCGGCGAGTTCTCGCCAATGCCGGCCGTGAAAACGAAGCCGTCGACCCCCTGCATGGCCGCCGCCAACATTCCGGCGTTCAGACCCACGCGGTAGACGAAGTAGTCGACCGCCAAAACCGCGTTTGAGCTGCTATTGCCCTGAAGCTCGCGCATGTCATTGCTAATCCCGGAGAGCCCCTTGAGACCACATTCGCGGTAGAGAAAATTCTGTACCTCGGCCGCCGACATGCCTTTCTCGGTCATGCAGGTAAAGCACGACGCCAGGATCAAGCTGTCCCGGCCGTGTGCCCATCGGCAGTCCGTCGAGGGCCGTAAATCCCATCGTGCTCTCGACGCTGCGGCCATGATCCAGCGCGCACATCGACGCGCCACTGCCCAGATGAGCAACGATCACGCGCTTGTCAGCTATTTCAGACGCTAACCTCGGAAGCGCGCTCGCGATGTATTCATAAGACAGGCCGTGGAAGCCATAGCGCCGCACGCCTTCAGCATGCAGTTCCACGGTACGGCGTAACAATCTGCCAGCGCGCTGTGACTGCGATGAAACGCCGTATCGAAGCACGCGATCTGGGGCAAATCCGGGTAGTTCGCAAGGATCGATCTTATCGGTGCAAGATTGTATGGCTGATGAAGCGGCGCCAGTGAAACATACCGATCGAGCTTCGCCAGAATGTCCTTGTCGATCCGCACCGGCTTGTCGTAATCCGGGCCACCGTGCACCACGCGATGTCCGATGGCGATGGGGTTGATCTTCAACTCGGTCCTCAGCCACGCGCCCGCCGTCGCAAGCGCGGCGGTCACGTCGGGGACTGTCTCGCTCTCGTAGGTGCGGTCGATCAGTATTTTGCCGTCCGCCGCAGAAGCGCGGAGCCTCGGGCGGCTTCCAACGCCGTCGATCTGGCCCTTGAGCTGCCGCTTCAGGCCGCCGCCATGCGCGACCTCAAAGATCTGAAACTTGACGCTCGACGAACCCGCATTTGCGACAAGGATCGTATCCATGGAGTTCACGCCGCCGCAACGGATACTGCACGACGACGCGCGTCGGCATACAGCACCGCAATCGCGCACGAAGCCATGCGCGCCCGGAGGGAATCGGCCCGCGAGGTGAGAACAACGGGGACGCGCGCGCCCAGCACGATACCGGCCGAGTCCGCCTTCGCCATGAAAGTGAGATTCTTGGCCAGCATGTTACCGGCCTCCAGATCGGGAACGAGCAGGATTTGCGCCTGCCCCGCGACCGGCGACTTGATGCCCTTTATTCTGGCCGCTTCCGGGTCGACGGCGTTGTCGAAGGCCAGCGGCCCATCAAGTACACGCACCCGTAATCTGGCCGCGATCAGCCATCTTGCACAAGGCAGCAGCCTCGATAGTAGACGGAATCTTGGAGGTTACGGTCTCGACTGCCGACAGGATCCCCACCCTCGGCACACCGAGGCCGATCCCGGCATAGAGATCGATCGCGTTTTGCACGATGTCGCGCTTGGTGTCGAGGTCAGGGAAAATGTTGATCGCCGCGTCCGTGATCCACAATGTCTCGGCATAACCGGGCACGTCGATTGCAAAGACGTGGCTGATCCGGCGATCGGTCCGCAGTCCGGTAGCCTTTGCCGTAATGCTGCGCATCAATTCGTCGGTATGCAGGCTTCCCTTCATCAGGAGTTCGCCCTTCGCCTCGTGGATGAGTTCGACGGCCCTTGCCGCCGCCGCCTCGCTGTGCGGAGCGTCGACGATTTCGAAGCGCGAGATATCCAGATTGAACTGCGCCGCGACCGCCCTGATCTTGCCAGCGGGGCCTACCAGGACCGGTTTGATGATGCCGGCATTGGCGGCCTCACAAACGCCTCGCAACGAGGACTCGTCGCACGGATGGACCACGAGGGTCGCGGCTGACGGCACCTGCTTGGCCGCAGCAATCAGCCGTTCATATTTCGCGTGGGCTTGCGGTTGGGCGCCGATGCGCCCCTCGATCGGAACTGCGGTCATGGCTCGACTCCAAATTATCTGTGCTGCCGCTACGAAGCCTTGGCTTTGTCTGCGCCCGGAACGAATGGGACCTTTTCGGCGCTCGGTCTCGAAGGCGTGACTTCTTCGACCCCGAACAGCGCGGTTACCTTTTTCAGCCGTTCCGCAGCTTCGCCGGTAATTTCTCCGCCGGAGCTCAGGACGTTGCGAATGGCGGCGAGGGCCTTCCGGCGCTCGCCAACGTCAGCCGGAAGCAATTTTGGAATGGCAGCAAGAGTAGCCTCCGGTTCAAGCAAGAGCAGGAAGAACTGCTCGCGTGCCATCGCCTTGAACTGTGCAAGCGTCATCTTTGATCGCTTCTTCGGTCGGGCGAATTCGCCGCAAGGCCGCCACGCCACGCTCATCGACGAAGCCGCGCGCCATGCCCACATAAATCAGGCCACGAACGGTGCACTCCAGGAGACCGCCCTTGTCGATACGGGACTTCAATTCAGCGATGCGTTTCTCGATGAGTTCACGGTGCAACGGGGATTTTCCCGGACGCCGTGGGCGGCTTGCCTTCGGATCGATTCCGACCGCCGCCTGCAACGCCGGCATTCCATAGACGGCAAGGAAGATTTGTTCGGAGAACTTCTCCGCGGTCTCACGCCAGGCATCGAGCGAGCTTGCGATCTGTTCGGAAGCCTTTTCCTGCATAACGATGAACGGATTGTCCTTGGCTACCGGCTTGCGTTGTTCGCGGACCTTCTCGGCTCTCCTGGCCAGCATCGGCATGAATGGATTTGCGTCGGCGAAGGCCTCATACGACAGCCGAACCGGATGCCAGCGCTTCAACCAGTCCGCCACCGCTGGCGTGACGAACGCCTTGACCATCGGCTGCGCGAAGGCGCGATACAGCGAGAGATTGATCTCGGAAACGCGCGCGGCGGTCGCGAACCTCCGCTCATCCTCCGGCGAGTTGCCGCCCATCGCGCGGATGTCATCCAGCGTCCGCGTCTCGCAACGCATGATCCAATCGCCCGACACGAGGTCGGGATTGCTGGTGTCGCCGGATTTGCGCTCGAAGGTTGCCTCATAGAGACCGGGCGGCAGCAAATCGATCAGATCGATATTGCTGGAGAATTCGCTGTGTTCTTTCCTGGCCACCCCGCCCGAAACGAAAATTCCGAGATGGCCGACGGTTTCGTGGACGGTGTAAACGATGGTCTGGCCGAAGGACCTGATCTCGTCGACATCGTCGTAGAGGTCGAGGATCCAGTCGAGCGCCTGCTGCGGTGGGGTGATGTTGTCGCCCTTCGAGCAGAACACCACGATCGGCGAGCGAATGTTGCGCAGGTCGACGGCGGTTCCGTCCGACGTCTTGATGCGGCCCGCCGCCAGATTGTTGCCGACGAACAGCTCGTCGACGATGAACTGGATCTCCTCGGCATTGAGGTTGACGTGTCCGCCCCACCAGCGTTCGAATTCGAGATAGCGCGGGGCCTCGGTATCGACCTTCGAGTAGACGTTATACTGCTTCGTCCACAGCGTATTGGCCGGATTCTGGTTTTCGAAATTCTGCACCAGCCAGCCGCCGTCGAACTTGCCGCCGCCCATGTCGCTGGTCAAAGCCGTCAGCCAGCTGCCGCCGAGCAAGCCGCCGGAATAGCGCATTGGATTTTGGCCGTGCACACCGGCCCAATATGACAGCGGCGCACCGGCAATAATGAGCGGACCGAACAGTTCCGGCCTGATCGCCGCCAAAATCATCACGGCCCAGCCGGCCTGGCAGTTGCCGATGACGCACGGCTTTCCGTCCGCCTGCGGATGAAGCGAAATCACCTTTTCCAGGAATTGCGCCTCGGCGCGGGCGATATCCTCGATGGTCTGGCCGGGCACGGGTTCCGGCAGGAAACCGACGAAGTAGCAGGGATGTCCTGCCTTCATCGCAACGCCGATTTCGCTGTCGGCCTTGAAGCCGCCGATGCCGGGCCCATGGCCGGCGCGCGGATCCACCACCACGAATGGCCGACGGGTCGCATCGATCTCGACCCCGGCCGGTGGGATAATGCGTACCAGCAGGTAATTCACCGGTCGCTTCAGCGTTCGGCCGTCCATCACCAGTTCGGCCTTGTAATCGAGGACATGGGGGACCGTTTCCGCGAGGTGTTCGTGGTACTGGGTGCCGCGCTGGCGCATCACGTCGAAGAACAGCACGCTGCGCTGGGCCGCATCGGTCAAGTATTCGACGGCAGCGTCGAAAATTCCCAAGGGGTTGAGACCCGGTACGTGCTGGTTGCTCGGCCATTTTCGGTCTCCGTGTTTTTCGCGGATTTGCGATTTGCCTCCCTATATCGCCGCAGCGCATCATGACGTTGATCTACCTCAATAGCCTCTCCGGCGCCCCGGTTATTTTTTCGATGAGCGAACAGCCCTCGCACGAAGACTTTTTTCAGGAGTTTCAACCATGGCGAAGATCGACGACTTGCTGCCATCCGCGAAGGAAATCCAGAAACAAGCCGCGCTCAAGGAAGCCGAAAAAGCCGAGCAATGATGCGCGCCAACTGGCTGCGGCCGAAGCCGAAAAGCAGGCGCTGATCGACGAACTCACGAAGCCTTCCGGCCTTTCGGAAGAAGAGAAGATCAAGCGCGCATCCACGGTTATTCAGCGCGCGGTGCGGAACGGGCTCACTGAGATCCAGGTCTACCGTTTCCCGAACATTGTCTGCACGGATCGCGGCCGGGCGATCAACCAGATGGAACCAGGTTGGGAGAACACACTAACGGGAATCCCCAAGGAGATCTATCACCTTTGGAAGGATTACCTGCAGCCGCGAGGTTACAAGATCGCCTATCAGATCATCGACTTCCCCGGAGGGGTTCCAGGCGACATCGGCATTACCTTGAGCTGGGGATAAGCCTGTTCATCTCACCGACACATCAAGCCAAAAACTCCGGAGGCGAACGGCGATGGCGACAGACGACCAAAAAATGAAAAACAAGCCTTATGTGAAGGAACTGCGCAAGCTCCAGGTCGAACTTTGCCACCTGCAGAAATGGGTCACATCCAAAGGGTTGCGGGTCATCGTCCTATTTGAAGGACGCGATGCTGCCGGCAAGGGAGGCACCATCAGGGCCCTCACCGAAAAAGTCAGCCCGCGCGTGTTTCGAACCATCGCTCTGCCCGCTCCTTCTGATCGCCAGAAGGGTCAGCTGTTCATGCAACGATACATAGAGTTTTTTCCCGCCGCCGGAGAGATCGTGATCTTTGACCGGAGCTGGTACAACCGCGCCGGCGTCGAATACGTTATGGGGTTCTGCACGAAGGAAGAGCACCAGCGCTTTCTGTCGCTTTGTCCGGAAATCGAACAATACATCGTGGATGGCGGCATCATCCTGATCAAGTACTGGCTGGAAGCCGGCATGGAGGAACAGGAGAAGCGGTTCATGGCGCGGATCGACGATCCGCTTCGGCAGTGGAAATTGAGCCCAATGGACCTCGAATCCTATCGGCGCTGGTATGACTATTCGAAAGCACGCGACCTGATGTTTAAGGCCACGGATTCGAAGCATGCGCCGTGGCATGTCGTCCGTTCGGAGGACAAGCGGCGCGCGCGGCTGAACTGTATCTCGCACCTGTTGAAAACGATTCCCTACAAACGCATATCGCACGAAAAGGTCAAATTGCCGAAGCGATCAGAAAAGGGCCGTTACGATGACCAGGCGATATTGCGCAACATGACTCTTGTTCCGGAACTCTATTAGGCCCGGCCGGAATTCTCCTCGAAGGAGAGTCGCGCCAAACTTATCTCGCCATCGGTCACGTAGTGATTGACGCGTTCGCTCGACACGTCCTGACCGGACTGATAGATTCGCACACGCTCGATACATCCCCCTTTCGTCAGCTCGGCGATGATGAAGTCGCGCTCGGCATTGGTATCGGAATCCGTGGCGTGGGTGATCTGAAATGACAGACGCGTCAACGACAGGCCCGTATCCCTGGTGCCGGCGCCGACCCAGATCACGGTTTCCTTCTCGGAGGGCCGGTCCGTGTTCAGCCAAAAGCCGGCCTCACCCCATGTGCTCTGGGCACGTGTGATGCTTAACGCCCAGAACCGGACGTGATGGCGCTTGCGCGGACTGTTATCGATCGCCTTCTGAAAGCCGATGTCCTGGCCGCGCCCGAAGAGATAGAGCGTCGAAAACGGCGCGGTGGGATAAGGCCTGTTGAATACGAAGGCCCGGACCATGCCCCATGAGCTCGCGAGACTTAACCGATCTGCTTCCGACCAGCCTAATGCCGCGAAAGCCGAACGCAGTTGCTGCAGCGTGCCGACAAGGGCGACATTCACGGGATCACCGGGCAACCCGTCGCCGGTGATCGTGTAGCTCGGCACGCGTTGCCGCTGAAGGATCTTGAGGCCGATGCGGATGATGCGCGGAAGAATGACGTAGGCGGCCAAGTCCATAGGTGATGCTCAGCGCGAGGATCCAGGGAAGCCTGTGGTCCGCGACCGGAAACACCACAAAGGCGATCAGCCAGACGCTGAAGATGCCCAGACCGAGCACCAGCAAGCGTCGAAGAAACCTTTTGATCAGTCTCATGGCCTTAGCGTTTCCCTATGCCATATGGGCCCGGAGCACGCTTTCAACCGTCGCCGTGCGATCGAGGCCGCCGACCTTTTCCTCGATACCATCGGCGCGCAACAGGTCGCGCGAGGTTCCGTGGGCGCCGACGATGCGTAGCTTCGCGCCGCGGGCGGCAAGTTCAGCATGCAATTCGTGCAGCATGCGGCAGCCTGCGAGGTCGAGATAGGGCGCGGCGGAGAAATCGCAGACCACAAGGCGAATCGTCGAGGGAGCTGCCTCGCCGATCTTGGCAAGGACCGCCTGGAGCACAGCGTCCGCATTAACGTAAATCACTGACGCCTCGGGACGAAAGATCATGACGTCGGCTGGCGGTTCGTTTTCCGGATGCCGGTCCATATCCGAATAGCTGCTGGTGCCGGGAACCCGGCCAAGAAACGCAACGTGAGGGCTCGACACCCGGGCGAGTAGCAGAAGTATCGAGGCCAGCGCCGCAAGAAGAATACCCTGAAGGATGCCGAGCAGAAGTACGCCGACGAGAGCGATCGCTGCAGCCATGAAATCCAGGCGGCTTACGCGCCACATGCGCAGTAGTGCGGGAAAATCAATCAGGCCATATACCGCCGTCAGCACGACGGCGGCCAATACTGCCTTCGGCAGGTTCTCAAGCCATCCGGTCAGAAATAGCAGGCAAAGCGCGAGTGTCGCGGAGGCAAAGACAAGCGCAAGCGGCGTGCGGGCGCCCGCCTTGTCATTGACCGCCGATTGCGACAACCCGCCGGCGACCGGATAACCCTGCCCCAACGCGGCGGCGAGATTTGCCGCGCCTATGCCGAGAAGCTCCTGCCGCGGGTCGAGTGGATATTCGTGTTTTGCCGCAAAGGCGCGCGCGGCGGACACCCCCTCGATGTAGGCAAGCAGCAGACAGCCGGCGGCCAAGGGAACGATTCCCTCCACGTCGCGCAGTCTGAGAGCCGGGCCCGCAAGGCTGGGCAGGCCCGCCGGAATTTCTCCTGTTATTGGCACCCCGAGGGCAGGAAGCCCCAAAAGCGTTGCAGCGGCAATTGACAGGGCGACCACGCCAAGCGCGATCGGTCTTCCCGGCAGCAGTCGTTCGCCGAACACGATCAGTCCGATCGCCACAACCCCGACTCCGAGAACGAGATACTGCGTCTGACCGAGCTGCCCAGCCAGCAGGAAAGCGCGATCGAAAAAATTGTGTCCGCCGCCTTTCACGCCAAAGAGGCTTGGCAGCTGGGTCATGGCGATCGTCAAGCCTGCGCCCGCCTTGAATCCCACGAGAATGCTGTCGCTGATCAGCTTCACCAGAACGCTGAGGCGCAACAGCCAGGCGAACAGGCTGAGCGCCGCCACCGTGAAGGCAGCGAGGCTGGCAATCTGCGCGTAGCGCTGCGCATCACCTTCGGCCATCGCACCCACGGTTGCCGCGATCATCAACGAGATGGCGGAAGTCGGTCCGACGGCAAGCTGTCGCGACGATCCGAGCAGCGCATAGCCAATGCCGCCCAGCAGGTAGCCGTAAATGCCAACCTGCGGCGGCAGGCCTGCAAGCCCCGCATAGGCGAGAGAAACCGGAATCGCGTAGGCTGCTAGCGTCACGCCGGCGACGATATCGCCGGGGAGCCAGGCCGCACGGTATCCAGCCAGCCAGCTTGCTGGGGGAAACCACAGTAGCCGGGGGGCTGCTCCGCCGCTTTTCGTCGAATCCGACATGCAGGGCCATCAACGGATTGCTGTAAGCTCAATATCCGTACTCAGGCCGGCTCTCTTGACACAAGTCAACGCATTGCGGCTCTTTGATCTGAAGATGATACAGGGCCATCAACGGATTGCTGTAAGCTGAATATCCGTACTCAGGCCGGCTCTCTTGACACAAGTCAACGCATTACGGCTCTTTGATCTGAAGATGATTTTTGTACTTTCCGGAAGCCTGCTGGAATGCCTGAAAGTCGATCGAAAAAGCCGCTCATGCGTTCCGTGATGTCCGCTTCATCGTGATGGCCTTGTTGTGGAGCTTTGCTATCGGTCCCGCCTTGGCGATCCTGCTGGCAAGAGTGCTGCCTCTCGCGGAACCTTACGCGCTTGGCCTCATCCTGCTGGGTTTGGCACCATGCGCGCCGTTCGTGCCACTGCTTGCGGAAAAAGCCGGCGCGGATCTGAACGACGTTGCCGCCTATCTGCTACTGGCTTCGCTTGGTACACTGATCATCCTGCCGATCATGATTCCCATTCTGGCGCCGACGCTGTCCGCCGACACGTGGATGATCGCGAAACCGCTGCTGTTTTTCGTCGCACTGCCCCTCGCGATCGGCATCTGTGTCCGGCTTGTCGCCAGCACCTTGGCGGACAAAGCCCATCCCATCGTAAAGAAGGCAACGGGTGTGGACATCATCCAGATGCTCGGAATCGTCATGGTGCTCTACTGGCGCGCCTGGAGCCGTCGGAAGCTTCGCGATCGGTGCCCAGGTTCTGTACTATTGTCTCCTGGGTGCGGCCGCCTATGCCCTTGGCTACGGCCTCTCGCACGAGAAAAGGAGTGCCCTTGTGCTGGGACTCTGCACCCGTAACGTCGGCGCCGCGATCGCACCGCTGATGGCAGTTCCGAGTTCCGACCCGCGTGCGACGGTCATGTGTATCATGGCGGTCTTTATCACCCTTGCGGTGGGGTTCGGGGTAGCGCGTCTGCTCGGGCGATGGAGCCCCGCCGACAAGGTTGTTCATAGCGGCGGGTAGAAGGCAATTGTCGACTAACCCGGGTGGCAGCGCGGCTGTTCAGTCGACCATCTTCGCCAAGGTTGCCCGCTCGAGATCGACCATAAAATCGCGTGTGATCGGCACCGCATCGCGTTTGGTCGACAGCAGTAATTGAAACACCATGTGAGATCCATGCAGGAATTCCAGTTCGACGGCGGCAAGATAGAATTCCCACATCCGGCAGAACCGTTCGTCATAGATTGCAGCAGCCCGGGCTCAATTCTTGGCGAAACGCTCGCGCCAGTGCTTCACCGTGTAGCGATAGTGCAGCCGCAACACTTCCATGTCGTCGCACCACAGGCCGCAGCGCTCTGTGGCAGCGAACGTCTCGGATAGCGCCGGCACGTAGGCGCCAGGAAAGATGTATTTGCGGATGAAGGGGCCTGTCGTGCCGGGCTGCGACATCCTGCCGATGCAATGGATGAAAGCATAGCCGTCAGGCGTCAGAAGCTCGCGGATCTTCAGGAAATACTCGTCGAAATGTCCGATGCCGACATGCTCCATCATTCCAACCGAGACCACCCGATCAAACTGTCCGGTGAGTTGGCGGTAGTCCAGCTCGCGAAACACGACCCGATCGGAAACGCCGGCGGCTTCGGCATGCATGCGAGCGGCCTTGATCTGCTCGGGTGAAACATTGACCGCGGTAACATGGGCGCCGGTTTCGCGCGCCAGATGAATGGCGAAGCCGCCCCAGCCGGAGCCGATCTCCGCGACGGTCATGCCGGGCTTCAATTGGAGCTTGCTGGTGGCGTGGATCAGCTTGTTGCGCTGCGCCTGTTCGAGGGTCTCATTCTCAGGGTCTCGAAAGTAAGCGCAGGAATATTGCATCTGATCGTCGAGGAAGAGACGGTAAAGCTCGGTTGAGATATCGTAATGATGACGGGCATGGGCGGCGGCAAGCCCGATCGGATTGGCCTGATGCCAGCGGCGCAGTCCGCGCCACACCCGCCGCATCAGCTTCTGTGAACCGTACGAGTAGAGCCCGGCGCGGTTGACCGAGAACAGCAACAGAAAATCATGGATCGCCGCGCCGTCCTCCAGCGTCAGCGTGCCATCCATATAGGCTTCGGCGGCGTACAATTCCGGATTGATGAACAGCTTGACGTAGAGGCTGCGATCGTGGAGGCGGATGGCTACGTCGGGTCCGGGAAGGCGATCGCCAAAAACATGAACCTTGCCGTCGGCGTCGCGGACCCGCAGGGTACCCTGGCGGATGAAACGTCGAAGCAGACTGGATAACAGAAGCACGCAGAAGTCCTCCGTGGTCGCCGCAGGTCTGTGGGGATGTTCAGGAAAGAGGTCGCCGGCGCAGGTACTTACAGCACAAGAAGTCTTAGCCTTTTTTCTTTGCCATCTTTCTAAGGGTGGCAATTTGCTGAAAGAAGTCCCTTATTGGCCCAGCGGGGCTTCCAAGAACTCTTGCGCCCGGGTCCAAATCCGACATGACGCCCGCCTGCGCCCCGATCTCTGCGCCATGACCGATCCGAAGATGTCCAGCCAAACCCGCCTGCCCCCCTACGCGGACGAAGTCCTCAAGTACGGTTGAACCCGAAATACCGACCTGTGCGACGATGACGCAGCATCGGCCGAGCACAACATTGTGACCGATTTGCACGAGATTATCGAGACGGGAGCCAGCCCCGATCACGGTGTCTCGCGAAGAGCCTCGGTCAATCGTCGAATTGGCACCAACTTCGACATCGTCCTCGATAATGACTCGTCCGAGCTGCGGGACAGACAAAAATCCGTCCTTGGTGGAGGCAAATCCGAACCCTTCCTGTCCGATCTGGGCACCGGGATAGACATAAACGCGTGCTCCCAAGACCGCGTAACTCAGGCTCACATGTGCGCCAATCCGGCAATCTCGACCAACAATCACGCCGCTTCCGATGACTGCACAAGGTCCTATCCGACAGCCAGGTCCTATCTCTGCTCCCGTTTCGATCACAGACAGCGGTCCGACCTCGGCCGACGGATCGACGAGCGCCCCATCCGCCACAATTGCGGACGGGTGAATACCTGGAGACGGCGGTGGCGCCGGATAGAACAGGGCAGCAACGCGCGCCCAGGCAGCGTATGGTTCGCTCGTCAGGATGGCTGCCGTTGCGGTTGGCACTCGCGATGCCATGTCGGGATGCACGATCACAGCACCAGCCGAAGTCTGATCCAGCGCGGAAGCGTAACGTCGATTGTCCAGGAAGCTTACTTCGTTCGGGCCGGCCGTTTGCAGGGGGGCCACTCCTTCGAGAAGCACTTCGGGCCTGTCCGCAACCCCACCCGCCGCGCTTGCAACAACCCCAAGCGAATATGGCCCACTTCGGCGATAGAACCTCGAGTCGCCCAAGGGGGCTTCCAACATAGGGTTTCCTCTCTGCTAACGCGCACCAACTGCTTTGAAGTTCTCGCAACTCCTTTAAAGCCATTACGGATCAGAATAAACCGCGAATTGACCTGGATCATCTATCCGACGTGACTCAAACTGGCGAGCAAGTCCAATTGCGAAAACACGCGATAGTCAGGTTGTTGGTCGAGCAGATTGCATGAATTTCGCCGGTTCCCTGCAGAACGCCTGGTCGCGACTGTGACGTCTTTCCCTTGCGCTGCAACAAAGCGCCTTTTTGAGTCAGTGCATCGCGGCCGATTTGGGCTTCAAGGCACTTCAGAATCTGTCTAGCATTTAATTCCGTTGGGAGGCGTCGGGGCATGCAGTTCCAGCCGCTCCTCGCTCAGTAGGGGTGCAAGGCTCGGGTTCGGAGGCAGTTTCTGCTCAAGGGGCTTCTCATATTCGCGCTGACTCGGCGGCCGCTGGTCCTGTTGGGCCTGCTCGTATTTGTTGCCGCCGGCACGTTTGCATTTTCCAGGCTGAACATCGAGGCCTATCCCAACCCGGCGCCAGTGATCCTGGAGATCACGGCGCAATCTGCGGGCCTCTCCGCCGAGGAGATGGAACGCTACTTCACGATCCCCATCGAGGTTGGCCTTGCCGCGACCCCCGGCGTCGATGTCATTCGCTCGACTTCATTCTATGGCCTGTCCTTCGTCCGTGTCGTTTTCCAATACGGCGTCGATTATTATTTCGCGCTCACGCAAACGGCCATCAACCTGCAGCAGAACGTCAGTCTTCCCAATGGCATCACGCCACAGATCCAGGCGACCAGCCTGGTCGGCGAAATCTATCGCTACGAGGTCGTCGGACCACCGAATTTCGGACTGAGCAATCTGCGAACGGTGCAGGACTGGATATTGCAGCGCAGGCTCCTTGCCGTGCCTGGCGTCGTGCAAGTCAATACCTGGGGCGGCACAACCAAGGAATACGAGATCGAGGTCAATCTGCAAAAGCTTGAAGCCTACGGCGTGACCTTGCCGCAGGTGATCAGCGCGATCGGCAACGCCAACGTCAACGTGGGTGGCCGCACCATCAACATGGGACAACAGTCCGTGAATGTCCGTGGCATTGGGCTGATGGATAGCGGCGGCGACACCAATCTGACACAGGGCTACAAGGTTCGTGACATAGAGAATGTCCTGCTTTCCCAGTCGCAAGGCCTGCCGATATTCGTGAGGGATGTGGCAAAGGTTACGGTGGGCTATGTGCCGCGACTCGGCAAGGCCGGTCGCGACTATGCCGATGACGTGGTCGCAGCGATCGTCATCATGAATCGCACGCTGCACACCAATGAGGTGGTCGCACGCGTCCGGTCGGAGATCGAAAAAATCAACACCGACGGGAGTCTTCCTCCCGGCGTCAAGCTGGTCCCCTTCTACGACCGCACCACGCTCGTCGGCGTGACCACCAGCACCGTACTGCATAATCTTATTTTCGGCTGCCTGCTGATTTTCGCCATTCAATGGCTTTTTCTCGGCGACCTGCGCAGCGCCATCATCGTGGGCGCCAATATTCCATTCGCATTGTTCTTCAGCATCATCATCCTCGTCCTGCGGGGGGAAGACGCCAATCTGCTGTCGGTCGGTGCCGTCGATTTCGGCATCATCGTCGATGCCGCCGTCATTTTGGTCGAGAATATCTATCGCAACCTCCAAACCAGACATGAAGAGCGAGAACAACTCTTGCATGATCTCGCTGAAAACCGGTGGGGCGACGACCCAACCGGCGCCGGAGTCCCATCCACCAGCCCGATATGGACCGACCGGCTGCGACTTATCCTGATCAGCGGCTTGCAGGTCGACAGAGCGGTCTTGTTCTCGACGGCGATCATCGTCGCGGCGTTCATTCCGCTGTTCACCATGCAGGGGGTCGAGGGCCAGATCTTCGGTCCGATGGCGCGAACCTATGCCTACGCTTTGGTGGGAGCCCTGTTGGCAACATTCACGGTGACTCCCTGCCTCGCCTCGCTCCTGCTTCCCGAACATGTCAGCGAAGTCGAGACGGTCCTCGTGCGCGGTTTGCGCAGTCTGTACTCACCTGTGCTGCGCTGGTCGCTGAACAACAGGCAGATTACTGTCGCGGTCGGATTGGTTTTCATCGGCATCAGCGGCTTTCTCGCCTCGCGCCTCGGCAGCGAATTCCTGCCGACCCTTGAAGAGGGCAACCTGTGGATCCGCGCATCGATGCCGCCCACCCTGTCGCTCGAGGCCGGGATGCCGCTTGTAAGCCGGATGCGGGAAATTCTGTTGCGACATCCTGAAGCCATCACCGTGGTCTCGCAACATGGACGGCCTGACAACGGCAGCGATGCAGCGGGCTTCTTCAATGCGGAGTTCTTCGTGCCGTTGAAACCGTTTGACGAATGGCCCGCTGGACTCACCAAGGAGAAGCTGGTCGAGCAACTTCAGGCCGAATTCTCGAACGAATTTGTCGGCATCAACTTCAATTTCTCGCAGTACATCCAGGACAACGTCGAAGAAGGGCTGTCGGGCGTCAAGGGTGCCAACTCCATCAAGATCGTGGGTCCGGATCTCGCAACGCTGGAGCAGATTGCAAGAGCAGCAATGGCGGAAATGGCCAAGGTGCCGGGAATTACCGATCTTGGAGCATTCTGGGTACTCGGGCAGCCAAATCTGAACATCAGGATCGACCGCGAAAAGGCGGCGCGCTACGGTTTGAATGTCAGCGATGCCAACAACGTGGTTCAGGCTGCCCTGGGCGGAACGGTTGCGACGACGCTGCTTGAGGCCGACCGTCAATTCGGCGTGGTGGTGCGCCTGGCGCCCGAGTTTCGGAGCAACATCGATCAGGTGCGGAAAATCAAGGTCGGAGTTCAGACCACCGCAGGAAACGCGTACATTCCCCTGAGCGACTTCAGTTCCATCACGCTTGATACTGGCGCCTCCTACATATTCCGCGAGCGCAACCAGCGTTTCGTCCCGATCAAATTCAGCGTCCGTGGCCGTGACCTCGCCAGTGCCGTGGAAGAAGCCCAGGAACGCATCAGCAAGAACGTCAAGCTTCCAACCGGCTATCACATTGATTGGGCTGGAGAGTTTGAATGGCTGCAACAAGCCAAGAAGCGACTTGCGGTCATCCTCCCGATTACCTTCATTCTGATCCTGGTGCTGCTGTATGGCTTGTTCAATTCGTTCCGCGACAGCCTGTTGGCGTTGCTCGGACTTCCATTCGCGATCAGCGGCGGCATTTTTGGGCTATATGCCTTCGGCCTGAATTTCAGCATTTCGGCCGCGATCGGATTCGTCTCTCTGTTCGGCGTGTCGGTGATGAGCGGAATTCTCATCATCCACGGCTATTATCGGGTTGCCGGTACCGGACTGGCTCCGGGTGAAGCCATGTTCCGCGCGGTCGACCAGCAGATGCGGCCGATCCTGATGATGACTTTATCCGCCTGCATCGGTCTGCTCCCTGCCGCGCTCTCCACCGGAATCGGCAGTCAGGTCCAGCGACCGCTCGCGACCGTAATCGTCGGCGGAATGCTTATCGGGCCGGTCATGTTGCTCGTGATCGTGCCGGCTCTGCAGAGCTATTTCCTGCGACGGGAGATTGCCCCTGAAGCGCAGCCATCCAGCGAGGAGGCCGAACTGAGCTAGCGGACTCCACGAGTTCGGTTCTTTGACGGTTCTCGCGAGCCGTGGATCGGAGACCGCATTCTTGAGCACGAGCCCTAG
>CAWFZL010000027.1:0-211031 GCA_963820275.1 uncultured Alphaproteobacteria bacterium | reverse complement strand
CAATTCATGGCAAAAAATTCGCAAAACTGCGGCAGTTGCCTATATTTAGGTCATGTTTGAGTTCTGCGTACCAACGGCGGCAACCAAGGTCCCTGCGGGCCCTGAATGGCTGCATGAGATCAAATACGACGGGTATCGCCTGCGCGTTGAGCGCAATGGCGATCGCGTGCGGCTGATTACCCGAGGCGGTCATGACTGGACCAAGCGCTTGCTATCAAGCGATTGACGTTTCACGTCTCGTCAGTTGTGCGCTGTTCTTCGACAGATTGCGATGCGACAAACCGAGGCCGAGCGCCCACGCCGCCGCTACTGTGCGGCTCGATACGGCCACGATGCGGGCGAGCCTGGATCATGTTTCAGGCAGCCCTCACCGAGCCCAGGAACTTGCCGACCTCGGCTTTCAGCCGGCTGCTGTCGCCGGACAGCGTCTGCGCGGCAGAAAGAACCTGTGACGAGGCCGACCCGGTTTCGCTGGCGCTCCGCTGAACGTCGGTGATGTTGGACGACACCTCGTGCGTGCCTTGCGCCGCCTGCTGCACATTGCGGGCGATTTCCTGGGTCGCCGCGCCCTGCTCCTCGACCGCGGAGGCGATGGTCGTCGAGATCTCCGCCAGCCTTTCGATCGTGCCCGAGATCCCCTTGATCGCCGTCACGGACTCCTGAGTCGCCACCTGGATGCCGGAAATCTGCTGGCCGATCTCGCCGGTCGCCTTTGCCGTCTGCTCCGCGAGCGCCTTCACTTCCGACGCGACGACCGCAAATCCGCGCCCGGCTTCGCCTGCGCGCGCAGCCTCGATCGTGGCGTTCAGCGCGAGCAAGTTGGTCTGGCCCGCGATCGCATTGATCAATTCGACCACGTCGCCGATACGAGCGGCCGCCTTCGACAGGTCACTGACGCGTTCGGTCGTGGACCGCGCCTGGCCGACGGCGTCGGTCGCCATGCGTGCGGATTCCTGCACCTGACGGCTGATCTCGCCGACCGAGGATGAAAGCTCTTCGGTAGCCGACGCCACCGACTGCACATTGGTGGCGGCCTCCTCCGACGCGCTCGCTACCACGGCGGTCTTTTCCTGAGCGCGCTCCGCGGTAGAGGTCAACGTCCTGGCGGAAACTTCGAGTTCGCCGGAAGCCTTCGAGACGGTTTCCACGATCTGGCCGACCGCGGCCTCGAAGCCATCGGCAAGCCTCTGCATCTCGGCCTTGCGCTGGCGCGCGACCACCTCGTCCTGCTTGACTTTGGCCTCCGCCTCTTCGCGAGCCTTTTCCTCCGCACGAACCTTGAAGTCCTCGACGGCCTGCGCCATGTCGCCGACCTCGTCCCTGCGGCCGAGCCCCGGGAGGACCATACCGAAATTACCTCCGGCAAGCTCCTTCATGGCTGCGGTGAGACCTGCAAGCGGAACGATGATTCCGCGGGCGATGAGAAACGCGATCAACAGCCCCAACAGGACGGCGCCGCCCGCCACGACTTCCTGGATCGTAATGGTAGATTCGGCGTGATCGTTGGCTTCTGCCGCGGTCTTTGCAAATCCCTCGCTGATCGAAGCCTTCACCTTTTCCATCCTGTCGATGGCACTGACGACAAGCGGCGTGACGCTCTTGTAATAGAGTTCGTCGCCGCGCAGCAGACTGGGAGCGGTCTTCTCAAACGCCGACTCATATTTTGCGACGCCCGCCTTCACGGTCGCAAGCAGCGTGGCGAGCGGAGCCGGCAGATCGGACTTCTCCATGACGGCAATCTGCTCACGCGCCCTGCCGGCATTGGTCTTGAACGTCGCGAGACCCTTGGCGTCGCGGGTTGCCAGCGTTCGCCAGTTGGCCACTCGAACCAGCAGGACCTTGGCCTCAAGCGCATTCGCGGCCTGCTCGAACGACGTTCCCCGCGCCGTGTCGACCAGCTTCTGCACGTCGGCGGCCATCTCGTCGCCGTCGGTGAAAAGAAGCTTGCGAGCGGCGAGCATCTGCCTCTCCGCATCGCCGAGCTCGGCGCGAGCGGTCCCGATCTTGACGACCTCCTGCGCTGTCTCCCGATAGGCGGCGCGCCGGTCTTCTCGCGTCGTCGTCTTCTCGGCTTCGGCAAGCAGCTCGGCCACCTTGCCCAGCCGCTTTTCGGCTTCGGCAAAGGAGGCCTCATCCTGGTCGAATGCATAGCGCAGGACGGCGCGCCGGATCGCCTGCAACTCGATTTCGATATCTCCGGCACGGATCGTGTACCTCGACTGGAGATCCATCATCTTGACCTGGTCGCGAATGCCGGTGAGTTGCCAGACCCCGAAGCCTGCAAGCGCTGCGCAAAACAAGATTTGCAGGCCGAATCCGCTATAGAGCCGACCTCCAATGCGAAGGTTCAAAAATTGCATGAATACAATCCCCCAAGCAGCGGGCTGGGAGCCCGCAACCACCACAAGAACGTCCGCGCCGATCGCCCGGGAAAGCGCAGCTGCCCCCATCGGGAGATATTCGGCTCGAATGGTTAAAAACTTACCCCCGCGCTTGCCGCAGTTGGGCGCGCGAGCTGGGAGGACGTATCTTGCCGGAGAGCCGGTGCCGGCCTCATTCAGCCGGCGTGCGGCGGAGGAAAAGGCGGCATGTCGCGCAGGAAACGATAGCGTCCGTGCCCCTTGATCGCCGCCAGGTCGTGAGAGATCAGCCCTCGTGGCCGTTCGATGGCCACCTCGACAGCATCTTGTGAAAAGTCGAGCACCGTGACGCCGCAACGGCCATCACCGCCATGCGCATGCGGGGCGGCAAAGGCCACAGCCGGCACCCACAGATGCCGCCGGCTTCCGAATGTGCGATCGAGGTGCTGATGCAGATGCCCGCTGACGATCAGACGCACGTCGGACCGATTGAGCCTGTCGAGCAGTCGCGCCCGCGCTTTTGGCACCATGCAGGCAGGGCTCACGACGTTGTCGATTGGGCATTCAAGAAAGAGCGGCTTGTGCAGGAATAGCGCGATGGGCCGCACCGGGGCGCTCAACTGCTCGTCGAGCCACTGATCCTGTGTTCCCTCCCGAGCCAGGCCCGAGCCGAAAAGCTGCGCGTTGGCGCCGACCAAACGCCAGCCTCCGGCATCCAGAGCCCAGCGATCCGTGACGAAGGAGCGGTCCCATCGCGCCAGCCGATCTGCATCGATGATCTGATCAGGGTCCTGGCCGGGTGGCTCGTCGCCTACGTCGTGGTTGCCGGGCAGCGCCATCACGCGCGTGCGCAGCTTCGCCAACGCATTGGCTGCGAAGGCGATCTCGTCGTCGTCTTCGGGCCCGTTGATAGCCAAGTCGCCATTGACAATAACCGTTTCGGCCTTCGCCGCGTCGGCGAACTCTCGCGCGATGCACCAGTTCTCCCAGAAGAAACCGTGCGTCGGCGAAAGGTGGATGTCCGATAGGACGACGATGCGAGTCATGGCGATTTCTGAAACCCTGTCCGGGCACGCTATTGGTCTGATTCCAACATTCGCTAGCCCTTTCAGCGGGCAGCATTGCGAATGTTGGAATCAAACGACCACTACAACATGGAGACGATGATGTGGCTTCAGTTTCCGTAAGGTGGCACCCGGTTTTGCGAGGCGCCGATCGTGATCGGCGTCGAAGGGGTCGCCGTCGCCCTCGCTGCGCCGCGCTGAGTCAGGATGGCGATCTGATGCGGAGATGCGGCCATACCGCCGCGCGCAGGCATCGAGGCGAGCAATTGCTCCTCGACACCCCTCGACCCTATCACCGAAAGCTGATGCGGCGTGATTGGAAGGCCGAGCACTTCAAACACTGGAAGTTCCGCGGCCGCGCCAGCGGTTCCTTTCATGATGATGAATCCGAGGAGACTACGCAGGAGAATTCGGTACACCAGGGGACGTTGCATGGGAGAGTTCCTTTGATTGGCGGTACTCCGATCGCGTTATTCGCAATCGCATTTCGCCCTCGTTGTCGTCTCTCCCTGACGCGACGCATTTCATACTAGAGAACTATGAAGTTTTCGAGGCTCCTCTCCTTGCCAACAGAACCGGATACAGGGCGCGTTGGTCTCCCACCTAGTGTCGCGATTTTGACTGCAGGATTCCTGGGGAGTTTTGATCACGGAAATTGCTGATCAAACTGCCTGTCGATCACGTCTGGTTGTTCGCGGTCACGACAGCTTGATCCTGTTCGTATAATTTACCTTTCGCGATGCGTCGCTATCGCTGCCTTTCACTTTGCATCCGACGGGTCCGGAGTCATTGATTGCGAACCTGCGATCGCGACGGTATTGCCGTGACTGATGTTCGATCGGGGCTCGCCGCGCGGTCTAAATGAGGAAGACAGCCTAGTCGGCAGCCTCTGAACTCGACTGCTTCCTGCGCGGCAGCTTGATCGGGATGTGCGGTGCGGTGCTGATCACCGCGGGAGGCTTGTCGTCAGAAGCGTGGCTCCTGAGCGTCTCCAAAAGCAGAAAGAATTTCTCGGCTAGCATGGCGATGACCTCACTGTCACTGGTCGAATTGCATGCCTGATTGAATCACTCCCGCGACATTGCCGCAATGGAATTCGCGAAAGGAGAGATTACCGATCCCCTGAATCCACTGACGTGGAGCTGTCGACTGACGCCAAGTTCGAGCTTGGACTGTGAGGAGGTATGTTACGACCGTCGTGTCATCGAGCACATCCAAGCGACGTATCGCTGGTCGGACAGCAGTATTCAAGGCGCTATCGGATCGAATGGAAAAAGACTGATCGCGCCCAACTTCGAAGTGGCGGGCTCGTGTGGCACTTCGTCAAACAAGCGCGCGCCGGCGTGTGAACGATGGCGCGCGAAGTTTGGGGGGCCAAAGGCGTTTCTTTTACGAAACGCCAGAGGATCAGTTGAACGGATAGTACCGAACCGAGAACATCACGATATTGTTGTTAGGATTCAGCCCCTGGTTCGGGGTGAGGGTTGCGGTGACGGGACCGGGAGCACCCTGGAAAGCGGTCAGCCTCACATATTCATACTGAAGGCCGTACCGGAGCCGCCCCAGATTGCCCTTGTAGGCGTCCTGCCAGAAGCCGATGGTGAACTCCTGGGCCTTCTGAACGTCGAAGGTACAGACGGTCCCGCCGATCGGCGTATTGAATGTTCCCAGATTGCCGCCACCCAGATTCTGGTTGACGCATCCATTGTTGAGGAAGTTCGGATTGCCCCAGCCGCCCTGCGTAGAACCAACGGTCCACGAATTGGCCCGGGTCTGGTCCTGGCCGTAATAGGTGTAGATGTCGTTGCCCTCGAGTGGATGGGCAACGGCGCCGACCATGAATGAAAGTTCCGTGACCGGGCTGAGCGTACCATCCGGCCCGATGACGGCGTCAGGCAGCTGGCTCGACGTGTAGCGGCCAATACCATTCCCGTAGAGAACGCTGCCTTGCAGGTCGAGTATCTTCGGAACCGCCGGCAGCAACACGCTTCCGCCCACGCCCCAGGCGAAAGTCGTCTTCTGCGACCAGCTATTCGGAATGGTCGTGTTCGCGACCTCGTCAGAGAACCAGCGTTGCAGCCCGAGGAGTTCGTAGTGGCCGAAACCCGGGTCAAGCGCAAACTTTTCGATCACGTCGGGACCGACATCGTTCGAGCAGGTGGTCGTGCCATTGAGATGCGATGCACCAGTGCAATTGTTCTGGATGCTCGTAACAACAGGCGCGGGTGGGGCAACGGTACCAGCGCTGACGCCTCCCGGGAACACCGCGGCCGGCTGCTCGATCGAGACGCCGAACCATGCGACTTTGTTGACGTCGTAGACAAAGCGAAGCTGCGGGTTGCGCAGCCAGTCGAAGCCTACGACGTATTGTGCGTCAATTGTGAGCGGCACGTTTTCGGTGTTTGGCAACGCGCCGACGCGGTTTTGCGCCAGGAAGCTCCAGGCCTGTCCCGCCACGAAATGGAAGTGCCAGAGGTCGTTGTCGTACTGGCCGAACGCCTGGCGGATACGGGGTGTGAAGCTGTTGCTTTCGCGGTTGTTGGCGTCCGTCGCAGCACCGAGAAAGTCCATTTCGTAGTAGGCCTTCAGGTGCTGATTTGGGTCGATATCGCCCCACGCTTTCAGAGCAATCCGGCTCTGCTGCGCGCTCATCCGGAACTCCCTCTCGTTCCAAAGCGCCGAATTCTGCAACGGAATGCCTGGGTTGGCGAAGGGCGGGCTGCCCGCGCCATCCGCTACCTCACTATGCTGGCGTATCGCGCCTTCGGCCGCGATGAAGGACCCGGCCATCGAGAAATGAACTCCATCAACCCAGGTCGGAAGCGCTTTCGTAAACATCGTCGCCCCGTCAGCCGGCGGTGGGGCCGCTGGCGCGGGGATGACGATTTCGTTGCCGTTGCGTGCCGTGACAACTGCCGCTCCGGCTGGTGCGCCGGCTACTCGCGGCGACGCCGGCTGCTTTTTCGACTGCGCCAGTTCCTGTTGCATCTTTTCCAATTGCCGCTTCATGATATCGATCTGACGCTGCAATTGTGCTTCATCGGCGTAAGCTGGCAACGCTGTAGTCTGAGACGCTACGAGCAACGCGCCAAACAGCAATCCACCTAGCTGTTTGTTGCTGGACATTTTGATACCTCGCCCCTGTTGTTTATTGAGACAGCGGGGGCAAACTATCTTTCGCGTTTTACACTTGGGTGACGCGACAGTTTCAGCTGCGCGAAAGCAGCGCCTGTAGCATTTGCGCCACATTACGCGTTGCATCTAACGAGAGCGAACGATCAAACGGCGAGGCCGGGCATCGCGTTGCAATTATTTCAATTAGATGAAATCGAAACATGATCTCGTCGCTTTGATTGTGCGCGATCCTCGCGCGAACCCCATCGCAATTGTCACGAAGAAAAATGGAATCCACTCTCGCGCCGCTCTTCTGGGCGGATCACGCTCCGGATTCAACTGCCTGCAAGCTGCAAATTACTGGACGTCGCGGTACTGATTTGAGCACGCGCTCGTCGGCAAGTCGCAGGATTTACCCAGTATTCCAACTCCCGGAACGAACGTATATCCGGGCATCCTGATTGCGTTGGGAGGAACGTGGGAAAGGAAGCCGTGCTCCGGCCCATAGGGCAATCTTTCGCCTCTCACAACGCCGGGCTCCCAATAAATTGCGTGATGCGCATGGTGATAGCGGTGCGCGGAGTTGGTGCCGC
Source organism: uncultured Alphaproteobacteria bacterium (assembly GCA_963820275.1). Classification (GTDB taxonomy): domain Bacteria; phylum Pseudomonadota; class Alphaproteobacteria; order Rhizobiales; family Xanthobacteraceae; genus Bradyrhizobium. Next base: position 203,900 of record CAWFZL010000027.1, on the reverse strand, counting down.
TCGTGGCCGAAGCACCCGGCAAAGCAAAGGAAACAGCGAGTGCGGCAGCGCTGATGCGCAGACAAGTTCCGCCCTTGGGCTTGGGACCTCCCTTTTTTCGTGTTGGGATCGCCCACTTTAGCTCATTCAAGTCGTTCAACCATAACGGGTACCCAAACCTGTTATATCTAGAATTTCTAGAATGTTGGATGAGGCGTGACATGCAAACCGCGCGATTGCGACAGGAAGCGATGCGTCGAATCGCACGAGGGATCTCGCTTCTTCTCTCCCGGAGTTACCCCATTGCGATCAGCTCAAGATCGACAAATACAGCAGGTTCCGAATTCTCTGGAATAAAATCTAGTTTAGACATTCGCGAGGCCGGCGTGATCGCGTTGGTTGAAGTGAATTTGATCATCGCCGGTCGTCTTCGTTGACAGCCAACATGCTGGAGCCACAACGACGTTGTTTTGGGATCTTGATCAAACCGGCGAGCGAATTCGTTCAGCGGATGTTGTTGCCGAAAAAGCCGTTTCCGAAAAAGCCCATGCGCGGTTGCTGCGCGAGCAGAATAGGTGGCGGACCCATGTAGTTGTGCGCGATCGTTCGCCGCCTCCGTCTGGGCTCAGGTCCTCTTGATTGAACTGGCTGAGCCTCTGCATAGGCCTCCCGCACACGCCCCTTGGTCGGACGATCGGCACTTGCCTGCGGGATGTTCACCACTCGCATTGCGTTTGCCGGATTTGCCGCGGGAGTGATCGTCGGCAGAGTGGTGTCGATGACGACGCGCTCCGGCCACTTGTGATTGGAGTGGATTCGAATCGTGGAAAGATCGGCGGTGGCCGTTGGGGCCTCTGCGGAAGGCAGCTTCGGCAGACTGGCATCGACAACGAAAAGCAGCGCCAGCAACGCCAGGCCAACGAAGAAAAAATATCGCGCCACGGGCATTAGCTAGGCTCCATCCGCGCAACGCAGCGGATCGATGGCTTCAACTGGACACCGCCTTTTTTGTTCCGATGCAAGGCAGTGACTACGCAGCTACCGCTTCGTGTCGTCCTTCGACCTTGGGGCCCTTTAGGCTTATGCGGGGTTGCGGGCGCGATCCGCGGAGCCTCATCCAGAACTTGCGTTCGAGTTATCGCGCAATTACAACTCGCACCTTCCCGGATGTTGCATTCGCAGCGAAGAAAGCGGATCCCGGCGTGGGTGCACCTACTCGGCGCCCTTCCAACCGAGCGCCGCAGGGATAGCGGGATAGCCACCTCGGAACCTCGAAGCTAAAATTCCCGCTCCCGATCAAGTCATCGCGTAACTCGTCAGCTTCGGCGGCGCCGAACCAGCCAATTGGAGACTATTGATGCCGACAGTAACCTGGGACCACGTCCATCTTCGCAGTCCCGATCCGGAAGCCATGGCGGCCTGGCTCGAAGACGTTCTTGGCGGCGAGATCATCCGCAGCCCGGGGCGCATCGACGTCAGACTAGGCGGCGCAATGGTCTTTATTGCGCCGGTCACGGCGGGCGACGGCGTGAACGCGCCGCCGGAGGCCCCCTATCAAGGGCTCGACCATTTCGGGCTTACGGTCAAGGACATCGACGCGGTCGCAGCCGAGATCAAGGCCAAGGGCGTCGAATTCACCAAGGGCCCCTTAACCATTCGGCCGGGCGTGCGCATCTGCTTTATTCGCGGCCCGCAGGGGATATCCATCGAACTTCTGGAGCGCGACCGGAAGTACGCTTAGCGCCAGCACGCACCAAAAACGCCAAACCGACCGCAGCCAACCCAGCTGCGTTGACGCTTCATGCCATATTTTGGCATAAGAAATGACCGGCTCCGTGTTCATCGGCCATATCATGAAGAATGGGTTGTACTCGATCCATGTAAGCCTGCAGGACGGCCGCACCGGCAAGGGCAGCGGCGTGGTTCTATTCCGGGACGGCAGGATCCTCGGCGGTGACGCCTATTTGTTCTATACCGGCAGTTATTCGGCGAAAGGAAACACCTTCAAGGGCGAGGTTCTGGTTCAGCGTCACACTTCCAGTCCCGACGCCAATCCGCTGTTCGGCGGGCCCAGTGCGGTCGGCATCGGAGTCTCCGGCACGTTTACGGACACAGCCGCCGAAATGAATGGCACCGCGCTGGTCGGCAAGGCCAGCCAGATCTTCAAAGCGACCTTACGCAAGCTCGCCGAGACCGATTAGAGCTGCTGGCCTATTCCGCTGCCTGTTCGAGTGGCGCCACGCGGGGCAGGACGATCCGGATTTGCGTACCCCTGCCCGGTTCGGAATCGAGTTCGAGCCTGCCGCCCAGGCGATTGGTCACGATACTGTAGACGATATGCAGGCCCAGTCCGGTCCCGCCCTGGTCGCGCCGCGTCGTGAAAAACGGATCAAACGCGCGGCGCCGTACGTCGAGACTCATGCCGCACCCATCGTCGGAAAAGATGATTTCCACATGGTCCTTGCCGGCTTCCCGCACCTTGATATCGACGGAACCTGGCCTGCCGTCCGGAAAAGCATGTGCTACCGAATTGAGGAAGAGATTGGTGAGCACCTGTCCATAGGGTCCCGGGTAGGAGTTCATGACAAGATTTGGCTGGCAGTCGACCGTCAAGGAGAGGTGACGCTTCCGCAGGCCCGGCCGCAGGCTCATGACCACCTGCTCGGTCAAATCGGCAAGGTCGAACGTTCGCTGATCCGAGTAATTGCGGTCGGCGGCGACCTGCTTGAACGAGGTAATCAGTTCGGCCGCTCGATTGAGATTGGCCACGAGCTGGGATGACGCATCACGGCAGGCTTCTAGGAAGTCATTCAGGCTGGAGCGCCTCAGATCTCCGCGCGACACCTCACCGGCGAACAACGCGGTCTTGCGCTCCAGCGACGAGGCAACGGTCAGACTGATGCCGACGGGATTGTTGACCTCGTGTGCGACGCCCGCTACCAGGCGCCCGAGCGCGGCGAGCTTCTCGGCTTCGATCAGCGAGTTCTGGGTTTCGCGCAGATTGCGCAACGCGGCTTCTGCGGCTTCCTTGGCTTTTCGCATTTCCTGTTCGCCGCGCTTTCGCTCGCCGATGTCGAGCCCAACGGAAACGATGCGCTCGACCTCCCCTTCGGCATCGAGCAGCGGAAGCTTGTTGACCAACCAGTGCCTCAGATTGCCGGAAATATCGCGGTACTCCTCCTCGAAAAATCCGAGTTCCCTGCCGGATGCCAGTACCTGCCTGTCGGTTTCGTCGACCTTTTGCGCGCCCTTGCCCGACATCAGTTCGGACGTGGTATGCCCGATCGCATCCACCGGCTCGATTCCGAAAAGGCCGGCCATGTACCTGTTCATCAGGACATAGCGGAGTTCTCGATCCTTGACGTTGATGACGGCGGGAACAGTGTCGATCACCTGTTGCAGGAGCCGCCGGCCCTCGGCAATAGCCTCCTCGGCGCGCTTCTGGTCGGTGATATCGCGCACCGTTCCCTCGTAGCGAACAATGTCGCCGTTCTCGTCGCGAACCGCTGTTGCACTGTCGGAGAGCCACAGGATCGCGCCGCCGCGCTGATGCACCTGATATTCGAAATCGCGCACCATGCCGTCGCGCTGCATCACGCGCTGGTATTCGGCGCGCGCCTCGGGGTGAACATAGACGTTGTGGGTGATATCCCCGATGCCGCGGATCAGGTCTTCCGGGGTATCGTACCCCATCATCCGCGCGAGCGCGGGGTTGGCGTTGAGGAGTTCGCCCGGGGGCGTCGTCACGTATATTCCATCGATGGAGCCTTCGAACAGCTTGCGATAGCTTTCCTCGGCCAGTCGCTGCTCGGCGAGAGCACGAATTGCCGCCTCGCGGGCTGCATCGGCCTCGACGAGGGAGCGGCGGAACACCTCAGCGGCGCGCGCGATGTCGCCGATCTCGTTGCCTACATCGGTCGCGGGAATCGAAGTGTCCTTCTCGCCGCCGGCAAGCGCGCGGATTGCTCCCGCAATCGACTTGAGGGGACGGACGGTCCTGCGCACCACGAAAAGCGCCGCCGCAAGTCCGATCAGAACGCTGGCGAGCCCGATCAGGATGCTCTGCCACCTGTCGTGGGCGAGCGTTCTGGCGAAGTCACCTGACAGCACGCGTCCCCTTTGATCACTGAGATCGCGCAGCAGGTCGGTCACCCGGCCGATCATTTGCCCTTCGGTACCAAGTACCTCCTTGTCGAGCCGGCCGATCTGGGTCTCGGCAGACGAGATCGAAATGATCGCATCGGCGTAGGCATCGGTTGCGGCTCGCAGCAACGGGTCGTCAATCGAGAGCGTCTTCATGGCCCGCGCGGATTGCTCGGCCGCAGCGGAATTGTGCGCCAGCAAGGCCGAATTCACCTGGTTTTGCGCGCGGAACAGCGCTCTGGCGGTGGCACGCTCCGGAATCTCCGAGATGGCCTTCTCGAACCGTTCCCGGATCGGCGGCAAAGCTGCCACGAGTTCCGAGCGTTGTTCGATCAAGGCGGTGACGCGCTCCATTCCATCGCGGTAATTGGCGAGCCGTTGCGTGAGGCCGTCGATCATCTCCTGTTGCTCGGGGGCGAGCTGAAACCGCGTCTTCTTCAACAGCGCGCTCAAAGACGAAGCCGCCTCCCATGCCTGATTGGAAGAAGCCGGATCGGTTACGTAATCGCGTGCCGCCAGCCGCATCTCGTTGGTGCGGCGGTCGATTTCGTCGACCACGTCGCCAAGGCTCTGCAGGTGCTGCAGTTCGGCAAAGGTCGCGTTGATGTGGCGGATGGAGACGACGCTCGCGACGCTTGTCATCACGATCATCGAAAGCAGGAGCAGGAAACTGCCAAAGATCATCTGGCCGATCGACGGCGTAAATGACCGTATTCGCTGGACGATTTCGGCAAAAGCCATAGGTGTCGGAACCGCTCGGGGCCTGTTCAAGTGCTGTTGATCCCCCTTTTATACGATGGAATCCACTCACTTTGGAACTTGCGAAGCTACCCCTGCCCGGCTCTCTCTCAGGGTTAACGGGCACAGGAGGGCAACGCCAGATTTCAATCCGCCGGGATACCCGCGTCCTTGACGACCTTCGTCCAGAGCGCAATATCGGACCTGACGATGTTGGGCGCCGCGCGGGCGTCCTCGGCCGCGAGCGAGCCGTTGGCGCCCGGGATAGCGAGTTGACGACGCGTGTTGGGACTGCGATTTGCTCACGCGCCGCCGACTTCGAACAGCTCGCCGTCGTAGCCGGCTTCTGCGGGAATACGAAGCTGACGGCCGCCGTTCAGTCTCGTCATGACGGGCATGACAGTCACGACCGGCCTGCCCCGGCTGTCTTCGAGTGCAGTTTGCACGTTCGGCTGCTTGCCGAGCTTGATCAGGTTGCGTGTGGTCGGAAATGGCACCTTGAATTGTCCGCTCTCGCCGCCAGCGAGCGCCTCATGCGGAGACAGCCAGATCGAATTGGTGGATTCCTTTCCGTCATGCGCGCCGATTTGTTCGGGGGGAGCCGCGGCGAGAAAGAACCAGGTATCGAAACGCTTCGACATTCCCACTGGCGTGATCCAGTGCGCGTAGGGCACGAGCTCGTCGAGCGCCAGCACCAGGGAATTCTCGGCGAGCACTTTCAGGAAAGTGATCTTGCCCTCGGACAAGGCGGCACGGCTTGCCGCCTCGATCCGAGAAGCATGCTTCGCATCGACAAGCGCCCTGGATCCACGGGGACGCGCCAGCAGGATGCCGCTTTCCTCGAAGGTCTCGCGGATCGCGGCGATCCGGAAACTCAGGGAGTTCGCATCGAGTTCCTCGCCTCCCGAGTAAAGTTCCGGGTGCGCGATGATTTCGTGATCGCCCTGCTCGACGCTGCCGCCGGGGAACACCAGCGCGCCGGAGCTGAATTCGATCTCATGATGGCGAACCATCATGAAGACCTCGATCACCCCGCGACGCCGGTCATCGCCCGTGCCGGCGGCCTCGCGCAGCAGCAGCACGGTAGACGCGGGACGCGGCGTAACCTCGGCGGCCATGGAATGTCACTCTCTCCCTCATCCTGCGGGCGGCCGGCAGGCCGCGTCTCGAAGGATGAAAATTGAAACGGATCATGGTTCGAGACGGCGCAAGCGCGCCCCTTCACCATGAGGAACTGGTCAGCCGGCGGCGCTCGATTGCGGCTGCAGGTTCGCGCGCCTGTCGACACGCGCGACGCGGGACAACAGGTAATCCACCTCGGCTCTGGCGGTCGCGCTGATGCTCGAGCCGGGCTTGCGCTGCGCGCTCGAGACGATGATGCCGCGTTTTTGCAGCACGTATTTTCGCACCGCGAGTCCGATGCCCGGTTGCTGCTCGTAGCGGATCAGCGGCAGATGGGCATCGAACAGATCATGCGCGGCATCGCGACGGGCCTCCTTCGAAAGACGCACGACGTCGATCAGCATCTCGGGGAATGCGTAGCCGGTCATCGCGCCGTCGGCACCGCGCTCCATTTCGAAATCGAGGAACAGAGCGCCATTGCCGGTCAGGATCGACAGCGGCCGCAGCGAGCCGTCCTTCTGGAAACCGCGAAGCGCCGAAATCTTCTCGAGTCCCGGCCAGTCCTCGTGCTTGAGCATGACGCAGGATGGATTTTCCATCACGATCTTGCGGATCACGGCAGGCGTGAAAATCACGTTCAACGTCAGCGGATAGTCCTGCAACACCCAGGGAATATCGCTGCCGATAGCCTCTACCGCCTGCCTGAAATAGCCAACGATCTGGTCGTCGGTTCGCAAGGTCGGCGGCGGCGCGATCATCACGCCGGCGGCGCCGGCATCCATCGAGGCGCGCGCCAGCGAGCGCATGGCCGCAAAGCCGGGCGCAGAAACGCCGACGATCACCTGCATGTTCTTGGCGCGCTTGACAAAGCGCCTGGCGACTTCCTCGCCTTCGGCGCCGTCGAGCTTCGGCGCCTCGCCCATGATGCCGAGCACAGTGACGCCATCGCAGCCGATCTCGGCGTAGAAGTCGGTCAGCCGGTCGATGGATTTCTCGTCGATCCGGCCGTCCTCATGGAATGGCGTCGGCGCGATCGCAAACGTGCCTGCGGCCTTGTGGGTCAATTTTGTCATTTTTGCCTCTGTCATTCAAAACCTTCGCGCCGATTTCCTGATCTCTTCCTCGGAAAAGAAGATCTCCCTGGCATGGGTCACGATATCCTCTGCCTTCCATCCTGTGAACGGCGGCTTCCAGCCTTCCATTTCCATCATTCGCATCTCGCGCACGCCGCGCGGTCCGGAAACGCCGAGGACCTTGCCCGTCTGGTCGCCGGAGAGATCGCTGACCATATATAGCACGGCAGGCGCGATACCGTCCGGTCCGAGCGCCGCGCCCGGATTTTCGATGTAACGCGGCAAATCGGCGGTCATGCGGGTCAGCGCACCCGGCGCCAGCGTCCAGACCCGGATATTGTATTTGCGCCCCTCGACCGCGAGCACATTCGACAGGCCCCAGATGCCGCCCTTGGCGGCACCGTAATTGGACTGCCCGAAATTGCCGATCAGCCCGGATGTCGAGGAGGTGTTGACGATGACGCCGCCGCCATTCTCGCGCATCCAGCGGAACACCGGCTGGGTGCAGCAGAACGTGCCCTTCAAATGAACCTTGAGCACCTTGTCCCAGGCGGCTTCGGTCGCCTTGGCAAAAGTCTGGTCGAGCAGGATTCCGGCATTGTTGACGAGAATATCGGCGCGGCCGAAATGCCTGATGGCGTCGTCGAACACCGATTGGCCGCCCGTCATGGTCGATATATCGGCGCCATTGGCAACCGCGCGACCGCCCTCCGCTTTGATCGCATCGACCACCTTTTGCGCCATCGAGACATCGGAGCCGCTGCCGTCGCGGGGACCGCCGAGGTCATTGACGACGACGGAAGCGCCCTCGCGCGCAAACAGCTTCGCATAGGCCTCGCCCAGGCCGCCGCCCGCGCCTGTGATCAAGGCTACCTTTCCGTCGAGTAGTCCCATGCTTCTTCCTCTCGCGTTCTCCTGTCCCGGACGCCGTGCAGCGTACTTCACGCTGCATCGCAGATCCGGGACCTATTGCCCCCGTTGGGCCCCGGCTCTGCAGTGCACCGCGCGCGCTGCACTGCGTCCGGGGCACGAAATCTTCACCCCAGCACCGTCTTGCCGTTCCTGATCACGGCGACATTGCGCGCCTTCACTCTCGCCTCGAACGAAATCACATTGCCGTCCTTCCATAGATCCAGCGTCACGGTCTCGCCGGGATAGACGGGCGCGGAAAACCGCGCGGCATGTTGCCTGAAAGCGGCGGGATCGTAATCGGCATAGGTCTGAAGGATGCCGCGGCAGGTGATGCCGAAGGTGCACATGCCGTGCAGGATGGGCCGCGGGAAACCGGCACGTCTGGCAAATTCCGGATCGGAATGCAGCGGATTGCGATCACCGCAGAGCCGGTAGATCAGGGCCTGGTCCGCTCGCGTCGTGATATCTATCGATCTGTCCGGCGCGCGGCCCGGCACCAGGTGCGGTTCGGGCTGGCCTTCGGAAGGCCCACCAAAACCGCCATCGCCGCGCGCAAAGCGCGAAGCAACCAGCGTTACCAGTTCCTCGCCCTTATCGTTCTTCAGCACCGTCTGGTGGCGGATCACCGCGCCCTTGTCCTTGCCCTTGTCGAACACCGCGAGCACGCGTGAATCGACGAGGAGGTTTGCAGCCACCGCCAGCGGGTGTTGGAAGATGATCTCGCGTTCGCCGTCCACCACCATCACGCGATTGAGGTTCATCTCGCCGGGAGTGGCGCCCCACGCCGCCACAGAAGCAAATGTCGGAACGACCTTCAGAGGCCGCGGCGTGGCGGAAGCCTCGTTGACGAAGGCGAGTTCGTTCTCGTCCATCGGATCGGCGCCCATGCCGATGCCATAGGCATAGAGCATCACCTCGCGATCGCCATAGGCGAATTTCTGGTCCAGATTTTTCAGCGCCATCAGCTCATCGTAGTTGATCGGCATGTTTCGCAGTTCCCCACTCGAAGCTCATTGCAGTGCCCTCTCCCCTTGCGGGAGAGGGCTACGCCAATGCCACAACAAGCTCGCTATGGTGAGGGGTCGGCGTAGCGGATGAATCCCCCTCATCCGGCAGCCTTCGGCTGCCACCTTCTCCCACAAGGGGAGAAGGAAAAATTCACACCGGCGTAAAGAACGGCAGCGGCGCTTCGTCCGTGGTCTTGAACACCACCTTCACCTTCTGCCCGATCTTCAGCTTTCCCAGGTCGCAGTCGACGAAATTGGTCAGAAGCGAGGGACCTTCCTTCAACGTGACATAACCGATCGCGTACGGTCCGCTCCCCGATTTCCGCATCAGGCTGAACGTATAGATTTCGCCCTCGCCCGAGCTTTCTTCCCACATTGTCTTGTCGCAGAAACAGAACGGGCAGATGCTGCGCGGAAAATAATGCGCTTCGCCGCAGGCCGTGCAGCGCTTGATCAGGAGCTTGCCTTCGACGGTCTGCTTCCAGAAGTTCGTCGTCTCCGGATTGCCTTGCGGGGTCGGGTATTTCACGGGGCTGTCCATCACGCGCGCTCCAGAATGCAGGTTGAGGCGGCATGGCGGATCCCGAGCAGGCCGCCGGTGCCGTGAGCGATGGCGAGGTCGCAATTCCTGACCTGCACCTTGGGATGAGCCTCCCCGCGCAACTGCCTTACCGCTTCGATGATTTTTGTCATTCCGCCGCGATTGACGGGATGGTTGCTGCACAAGCCGCCGCCATCGGTGTTGAAGGGTAATTTACCTGTGCCTGAAATCAGGTTGCCGTCGGCGACGAACTTGCCGCCCTCGCCTTTCTTGCAGAAGCCGAGGTCTTCGAGCTGCATCAAGACCGTGATGGTGAAGCTGTCGTAGATGGAAGCGTATTTGATGTCCTTCGGCGTCACGCCCGCTTCCTCGAATGCCCGAGGTCCCGACCAGACGCCCGCGGAATAGGTCAGGTCGAGGTCCTTGCCGCCACGCGGCCCCTTCATCGCCTCACCGTGCCCGATCATGCGCACCAGCGGCTTCTTCAGGCTGCGCGCGATTGCCTCCGTCGTTACGACCAGCGCTCCGCCGCCGTCGGTGACGACGCAGCAATCCATGCGGTGCAGCGGATCGGCGATCATCGGCGAATTGAGTACGTCCTCGACGGTGACGACGTCGGGAAGCATCGCGTGGGGATTGTATTGCGCGTGATGGGAGGCTGCGACCTTGATCCAGGCCAATTGCTCGCTGGTGGTGCCAAATTCATGCATGTGACGCATGGCGCACATGCCATAAACGTTGTGGGTGGTGGCGCCATAGGCCGCCTCGAAATCGGCTTCTGCGCCGGCGGGGCGCGGCGGCATCACCCCGGTGCGCGGCTTGCCGGCGAGTGTGATCAGCGCGACCGAGCATTTGCCGGCGGCGATCGCCTCCGCCGCATGGCCGAGATGGACGATATAGGAGCACCCTCCGGTATCGGTGGAATCGAAATGGCGGACTTCGAGGCCAAGGTAGTCGACCATCGCCATCACCCCGCCCGGCGCGTCTCCGGCGCAGAAATAGCCGTCGATATCGGCCTTGGTCAGCCCCGCATCCTCCAACGCGCCCTTGGCGACTTCGGCATGCAGCTGCGCGGTGGATTTGTCGGGGGCGTGCCGGGTCGGGTGCTCGAAGATTCCGGCGATGTAGGCCTTGCCCTTGATGGTCAAATCGCTCTCCGCTGGCGTTTTAGCGTTTCCGGCTGATTTCTTGGCCTGCCCGGGACGCCTTGGCAAGCGATGAAATGTGCAGGGCCGGCCCGATTACCGGCTTGCTCGAGTCACGCTCTGCCGTCATGGCCGGGCTCGACCCGGCCATCCACGTCTTCGCCTCCGCAGAAAATTGGGCAAGACGTGGATCACCGGGACAAGCCCGGTGATGACGGGCGGATAGGGCCAGATATGGCTCGACATTCCCGCGACGCGAATGCGCCCGGGTCATGCAAATAAAGTCCCTCAGAAAGCAGAGGGCGCAGGGAATGCCGGTGCGACGCGCGCACCCACAGCCTCGCGTGCGAGTGAAGAAAGCACACGAGCAAGTCACCACAGGTACGCCGGAACGATCCGGCATTCCCTGCGCGAATGGTTTTAACGGTTTCCTTCGTGCTCTCTCCGGTGATCGGGCTTTGTTGTCACCGTCATCCCTGAGAAGGGTCAGCTTCTCAGGAACTTGACGCCAGCGTCGAGGCGTCAAGACCACACGACTTCGCCGTCCGCCTTGCGGGCGCGTTCGTCTTGCGCGCCGAAAGCGTCCATCGCATCCCGCCCCACGTTTCGTGACGATAGCGCATACGCCCCTCTTGCCGGGGCGGGATGGCGGGAACGTGAAGTGTTTCGGGGTCGGCCGGCAAGCCCACAGGCCTGCGACAAGTTAACACGACGGGCAATTTCCGCATGACGGACATGCGCAATCTGCCCGTCGGGCAAATCGACGATCTCGCGCGAGACTTTTCCCTTGCCTCATCCCGAGGAGGCCGCACGAGGGATGGAGAGGCCTCATGGTTCGAGACGCACGGCGTAGCCGTGCCCTCACCATGAGGGTCAGACACTGCCCGCGAACCAAATCTACTCCGCTGCGATCTGCCGTGGCGCCGGCAGTCGGATCCGCATGATCCGCATTCTACCTGCCGCCGAGTGAACCTGCTTACATTCGCCGCTCGCGGTCGCAGCTATCGTCGGGGTGCGTTCTCATGGCACATGGACGGGGTCGATCATATCGGTACTCTAGGTAACAATAGCCTCTGCATTTGGCACACCAGGACGCTAGCTGCGCCCCCTTGCGTGCGCGCGCTGAAGGTCGCCGGCAGGAGTCTCCTGCTTGGGCGATCGCTTGCATTGGTTAACCGCGAGCAGGCCGAAGTCGATCGGAGCCTTGCGGAAAGATGAGCCTTCGCACGTCATCCAAACGTGGTATTGTGACGAGCCCGAACCAAGGGTTCGCCATGACAGCTATTGCGGAATGGCTAACGTCGATCGGCTTGAGTGAGTACGCCGCGCGATTCGCCGAGAATGCGATTGACCTCTCGGTTCTTGGCGATCTTACGGAGCAGGACCTGAAGGACCTTGGTGTCCTGCTGGGACACCGGCGCAAGATGCTGCGCGCGATCGGCGAACTCAGAGGGGAAGTTTACCCGGCTGCTCAAATAGGGGCCAAGCCGGCACCGCGCGAGGAGCCTCAGCGGCGTCAAATCACAGTCATGTTCTGCGATTTGGTAGGCTCCTCGGCGCTTTCGGCTCGCCTCGATCCCGAAGACTTGCGGGCGGTAATCGGCACCTATCTCGCCTGCATCGCCGAGATTATCACCCAGGGTGGAGGGATCGTCGCCCGCTACATGGGGGATGGCGTCCTCGCCTATTTCGGTTTCCCTCAGGCGCACGAAGATGATGCGGAGCAAGCGATACTCGCCGGGCTGGCCTTGGTGAACGCCGTGGCCAACCTCAAGACAAATCTCGGCACCGCGCTAAAGGTTCGGGTTGGTATCGCTACGGGGACGGTAGTGGTCGGCGATTTGACCGGTGAAGGCGCTGCAAAGGAAGAGGCGGTCATTGGTGAGACGCCGAACCTGGCCGCGCGTCTGCAGGCGCTTGCCATGCCCGGCACAGTTCTGATCTGCGAGAGCACGCGTCGACTCACTGAAGGCGCTTTCGAGTACCGCAACGTCGGTCCGGCCATGCTCAAAGGATGGCCCGAACCGCTACCCGTTTGGGAAGTACTCGGCACAAGCGGGGCGGAAAGCCGCTTCGAGGCCCAGCACAAGACCACATTGACGCCTCCGATCGGACGCGACGAGGAAATCGATCTCTTGTTACGTCGCTGGCGCAATGCCAGCGGTGGCGAGGGCAGCGCCGTGGTGCTGACCGGCGAGCCGGGCATCGGAAAATCGCATATTGCGCTGGCGCTCGAAGAACGGCTCAAGGAAACCGGCCCGTACGTCGCGATCCACTTTTTCTGTTCGGCGCACCACACGAGCAGTGCGCTCTATCCGTTCATCCGCCAGCTCGAACGGGCTGCGGGATTCGAGCGAGCCGACTCGCCAGATGTGAAATTCGCCAAGCTCGAAGCTTTGCTGGTTCAATCCGGCGGTGCCGCAGAGCAGATCGTGCCACCCTTGGCGAACCTGCTGTTGCTGCCCGCCGGCAGCAGCTACCAGCTGCCCGAGCTTACTCCGCAAAGACGCAAGGAGATCACGCTTGCGGCGCTCCTGATGCAGCTGAATGCTCTCGCTGCTCGTCGGCCCGTGTTCATTGTCTTCGAGGATGCTCACTGGGCGGATCCGACGTCGCTTGAGCTGCTCACGGTGACACTGGAAAGAATACCGCAGCTTCGCGTGCTGGTCCTGATCACCGCGCGAAAGGAATTCATGCCGCCCTGGCCGGGTCAGGCGCATGTGACGACGGTATCGCTCACGCGGCTGAACCGACGCAACGGTGCGGAGCTGGTCGGGCGCGTGACGGCCGGCAAGACCCTCCCTCCGGAGGTCATGGACCAGATTCTCGCCCGTACCGATGGCGTGCCCCTCTTTGTCGAGGAACTGACAAAGACGGTGCTCGAAACCGGCTTGCTGGAGGAGCGGAACGGTCAGTACATCCTCAACCGGCCTCTGCCTCCGATGGCAATTCCGACGACGCTGCATGCATCTCTCGTGGCGAGGCTGGATCGGCTGGCTCCGGTGAAGGAGGTGGCTCAGATCGGTGCTGTGGTGGGTCGCGAGTTTTCTTATGAGCTCCTGAGCATCATCGCCGCATTGCCTGGAGAGCGACTTCGCGAGGCACTTGCGCAGCTGGTTCAATCGGAGCTGATATTTTGCCGGGGCGAGATACCACGGGCGGTCTACACGTTCAAACATGCGCTCGTGCGAGATGCGGCCTACTCGGGACTTCTCAAGAGCCGGCGCACAGGGCTGCATGCCATGATCGGGGAAGCGTTGGAGCAGCGTTTCCCCGAGATCGTGGAAGCGCAGCCCGAAACCGTCGCGCATCATTTCACCGAGGCGGGACTGTTCGAAAAGGCGGCAGGGTACTGGCTGCAGGCCGGCAAGAGGGCCGCCATGCGCTCGGCCAACCTCGAAGCCATCGTGCATCTGGAACGAGGTATCGAGGCCTCAGCCCACCTGCCCGATGGCGCACGAAAGGACAGGTTGGAGCTTGATTTCCAGGTCGCGCTGGGGCCCTGCCTGATCGCCGCCCAGGGGCCGGCTTCGAACAAGGCGGTAGCGACCTTTGTGCGTGCGCGAGAGTTGTGCGACCGCCTCGGAGATCCCCCCGAGCAATTGCAGATCATGTTCTGGTTGACCACTGCGAGTGTCATTCGGGGTGAGTTGCCGGTGGCCCAGGAAACGATTGCAGTCCTGCTTCAACTCGCCGAGACGCGCGGCGATCGGCCGGCGTTGATAAACGCAACCCGCGGTCAGGCCATGATCCGGCTTTTCATGGGACGTCTCATCGATGCCCGTGAAGCCATCGAGCGTGCGGTTGCGGAGTTCGAAGCGAGTTCTGAAGGGGAAAAATTGGCGGCCCGAACCGCCGGCCAGGACGCGGGCGTAGCCGATCTCGCCCTGATGTCATGGATTCTCTGGCTGCTCGGTTACTTCGATTCGGCAATCTCAAGCATCGACGCCGCCATCCAACGTGCCGATGAGATCGGTCATCCTCATTCGCAGGCATATGCCTGCTACTATGCTTCCGTTCTCCACGCTCTTCGGGGCGAGATGTCGCGTGCGCAAGGCTATGCAGAACGCTGTCACAGCCTGTCGGAGGAGCATGGATTCCGGCAGTGGCGCGGATTGGCGCAAGCCGTCCGTGGTATATGCGCGACGTTGCTAGACTCGTCGTCCCTTGGCGTCGAGGAGATCCGGGCCGCGATGGATGAGTATCGTGGCGCGGGTTACCAGCTCGGAATTACGGCGCTGTACGTGCTGTTGTGTCCGGCCTTGCTGTTTTGCAACGAATACGAAACTGCGCTGGTCTTGATCGAGCAGGGGTTCACAACGATGAGCCGCAACAGCGAACGGGTATTCGAGGCCGAGCTGTACCGGCTCAAGGCGCGCGCGTCAGTCCTCCGCGGTTCGCCGGATGACGCCGCCGAACTGCTTCAGAAGGGCCTGGCGGCGGCGAGAAGCCAGCGCGCCAAGGCTCTTGAACTCCGGGTGGCGACGGACCTTTCCGCGCTGTGGATGAAGCAGGGCAGGCGCGAAGAGGCGCAGAAACTGCTCACGCCCGTTTGCGGCTGGTTCTCTGAAGGACTCGAGACGCAGGACATCAGGCAGGCAAGAGCCGTGCTCGAACAGCTGCGGTGAACACGACTAGAGCTTGCTCAGATCGGGAGGCGGGATCAGACCGTCGTAAGCCTTTCTTACCTCTGGAATGCGTAGGACAAACTCAGGATATGGAACCGAGCCCTTCGGATATTCGCCCTTGTCGTTCGGTTCGACTTCATTCCCCTCCGCATCGACCTGCCAGCGCATTTTTTTCGACAGCAACGCCGGATCCATGTCAGGCTTCACTATGAAAATCGCACGCTTCAACCGATCTTCGTCTATTTCTCTTCGTCTTAGATGTTCCTCCCGGTCGGCGCGCACTTTTTTTTCCTTCGCCGGACTCTGGTTGACGAACCGTACGGTTTCGATCTCTTCCTTAGACTTCCGGCCGGCCTCCTCATACGCCGCTATTGCTTCCTTGGCTGCAGCCCTACCCAGAGCTCGCCCGTGGTCAAGGTTGCTGTGATTCCATTTGAAGTTGATCTGTGCCGGCACATGGATCTCGACGACCGTGCCCTTCCATTTGCGGGGTTCGTCATACTTCACATGATACTTGAACAGCTTGACGTCGTCTTCCCCGACGCTCGCAGCGAACAGTTGGCAGAGATTGGCCAGCGAATCATGGAGGTTGTGGGGTTTCCGGATCTGCTTGGTATCGACGATCCTGCTGATCCAGATCTCGTCGAGATCGCCGTGCTCCTCAAGCAGACTCTGGAAATTGACCGTATCGACAAGCGCGCCCTCGCAGTATGTCTTGCCATTCATTTCCACCGTCTCTTCGATGAAGGGCAGAGCCGAACACGCGCATAATGTGGATGCATTGATGCCACCCGCGTATGCCTCGTCCTCCATCGGCCAGTTGCAAAACAAGGCGAGCTCCTTGTCGTCGAGATTCCATGCATTGTGAAAGATGAACGGCTTTTCGTCTCCCTTTTCTTTTTCTTGATCGCCTCGAAATCGATGCTCTTCATGAACTGACTGTCCGGATAATTGATCCTCGACAGCCCGGTAAGATTGGAAAGATACATCATCGATGTCAGATAACGGACGACGGGATTGGGTGCCATCCACTGGTTCAGGATCCATTTGTTGATGTCTCCCTCATCCAGTTTCTGGAATTTCTTCTTGTTGTCCTTGTCAGGAAGCTGATCGAACAGAAGCGCAAGCGAGTCCTGAAAGGAATTGGCGATCTTGTAAGGATCCCACAGGAATTCGTTGTAGTTGTTCGGGTCTCTGACGAATTTGCTCAAGGCCCTCCGCACGCTGCCCCAATCCGGACCGAATACGGTATTGATGGGGAAGCGTTCATAGCTTTCGTCGTCACGAAACACGCCGTTCCTGAAGAACAGGGCCGTCTGTTCGGCTCTTTCCCGGGCGGTCTTGAATTTCTTCTGATCGAACTGATTGTAGACGATACCTACCCAGGCGCCGATACAGGACAAGGCCCAAACGTCGAACACTATGTCTGTTTCAGCAAGGGCTTCCAGAACCCCGATATGCAGTCCCGCTGCCGGACCGCCACCACCAAGCGTAATTGCTCTCTTCGGCTTTCCGTTTGGCATTTGGAGTCTCCTTGCGCCGTATCGATTACACTCCCATCCAGTTTTGAAGTTCTGCAAAGAGCGATAGAATAGTTTCTTTCGAAATACTTGTGAAGCGCTCGCTTGGGCGCTCAGGGGCGGGGTACGCGATCGAATATGGCAACAGCGCTGACGCAAGCCGGTCACGAGCGCTCGTATCGATGCTGCGAGTGTGGCGCTGCCCGTTGAGGCAACCCGCCGGGAAAAGAACCTCGCGCGAAGCCGGCGTCCGCGGCGGCTTTCACGGACAGAAATGTCCGCTCGAACGCTACTCCGCTGCGATCTGCCGTGGCGCCGGGGGCGGATTTGCGAGATCGGCCGCCAGCTGGGCATAGCGCGCCTTGGCGTCCCTGACCGCCTTTTCCTTCACCGGGCCGAAGCCACGAATGCGATCGGGCAGCGAAAGGATTTCGGTCGCGGTGTCGATCGTCAGTGGCGACAACACCTTCAATATGTGGGCCACGTCTTTTTCGTAGCCGGCGATCAGATCGCGCTCGAGCCTCCTATCGGCGCTGTAGCCGAAAATATCGAACGCGGTGCCGCGAAGCCTCCGCATTCTCGCCAGCAGTCGGAACACCGGCAACATCCAGGCGCCGAACGCGCGCTTGCGCGGCCGCCCCAGCGCATCCTTGCCCCCGCCGAGCAAAGGCGGCGCCAGATTGAAGCTGATCCTGTAGTCACCATCGAACTGATCGCGGAGCTGCTTCTCAAAATGGCCGTCAGTATAAAGCCGCGCTACCTCGTATTCGTCCTTGTAGGCGAGAAGCTTTGCGTAGTTGATCGCAACCGCGCGCGGCAGGGCGTCGCCGAAGCCGCCGTCAAGCGCCGCATCGCGCACTTGCGTCACCAGATCGCGGTAGCGCTCGGCGAGCTTTTCATTCTGATATTCCGTCAGAAGAACGCTGCGATGGGCGATGATCTCGTCAAGCGACATCGCATCGAGCGTCCTGGGAGCGGCTGTTTCCTCCTGCCCCTTCATCATCGCGACCAGCCGCGCCGGATCGGCGGCGGCAAGGCGGCCGAGCCGGAAGGCCTGCGTATTCATCTTGACCGCGACGCCATTGACCTCGATCGCCTGCTCGATTGCCGAAGCCCCGAGCGGCAGCAATCCCTTCTGATAGGCGTAACCCATCATCATCATATTGGTGGCGATGGAATCGCCGAGCAAGGCTTCGGCTGGCTTGGTGAAATCGAGGAAAGAGGAGTCCTTGCGCAACGCCGTCTCCAGAACCTGATTGACCTTGCGGGCCTGGAAATTGAAGTCGCGGTTGAGAATGAAATCGGCGGTCGGAATGACGTGGCTGTTGATCACTCCACAGGTACGTCCCGAGTCGCACAGCGTGATGGTTTCCCTGGCGGCGGCCACGACCTCATCCGCAGCGAGCACGAGATCGGCCGTGCCGGTGACGATGCGCGAACAGGTGACGTCGGCGGTATGTTCGGACAGCCTGACGTGGCTGAGCACCGCGCCGCCCTTCTGCGCCAATCCCGACATATCGAGGATCATGCTGGCCTTGCCCTCGATATGAGCGGCCATGCCGAGCAACGCGCCGATCGTCAACACACCGGTACCGCCGACGCCGCCGACGGCGACGTTGTAGGGCCGATCCAGCGAGGGCTTCGAGGCCGGCTCCGGCAACTCGCCGATATCGCCGAGATCGGCCGGCGCGCGGCGGCGCAGCTGGCCGCCGTCGATCGTGACGAAGGACGGGCAGAAACCCTTCAAGCAGGAGAAATCCTTGTTGCAGGTCGATTGATTGATGGTGCGTTTGCGGCCGAGCTCGGTTTCGAGCGGTTCGACCGAGATGCAGTTCGACTGCACCGAACAGTCCCCGCAGCCTTCGCACACGGCCGGATTGATCAGCACGCGGCGCGGCGGGTCAACCATGATCCCGCGTTTGCGCCGCCGTCGTTTCTCCGCCGCGCAAGTCTGCACGAAGACGATGGCGGATGCGCCCTTCACCTTGCGCAGCGTTTTCATGACGGAGTCAAGCTCGTCGCGGTGGGCGGTTTTGGTGCCCGGCGCGATCTCGGAAGGTGGATAGGCGTCGGGCTTCTCCGAAACGAGATAGATCTCGCGGATGCCTTCGGAGTGGAGCTGGAAGGTGATCTGTTGCGGCGAAAGTTCGCCGTCGACATGCTGGCCGCCGGTCATTGCCGTCGCGTCGTTATAGAGGATCTTGTAGGTGATGTTGGCGCCGGAGGCGATCGCCTGGCGGATCGCAAGGCTGCCGGAGTGGAAGTAGGTGCCGTCGCCGAGATTGGCGAACACGTGCTCTTCCTTGGTGAAGGGTGCAACGCCGACCCACGGCACGCCCTCCCCGCCCATATGGGTGAAGGTCTCGGTGTTGCGGTCCATCCACAGCGCCATGAAATGGCAGCCGATGCCGGCAAACGCGCGGCTTCCCTCCGGCACCTTGGTCGAGGTGTTGTGCGGACAGCCCGAGCAGAAATACGGCGTGCGGGTGACGGGAGCAACGGGGAGCATCTGCGTGGCAAGGCGGCCATTGAACCAGTCGGCCTTGGCGCGCAGCATGCTTGCGATTTCGGGATTGAGGTTGAGCCGCAACAGCCGCTCCGTCAGGGAGCTTGCCAGCGAAGCGACGCTCAATTCCTCGGCAAAGGGAAGGAAGCGCTTGTCGTGCTCGTCCATCTTGCCGACAATGCGCGGGCGGACGTCGTCGCGCCAGTTGAACAATTCCTGCTTGACCTGGTTCTCGACGATCTCGCGGCGTTCCTCGATGATGAAGATTTCCTCGAGCCCCACCGCAAACTCGCGTACCCCCTGCGGCTCGAGCGGCCATGGCATGCCGATCTTGTAAAGCCTGAGGCCGATCGTGGCGGCGACTTCCGGCGTGATGCCGAGTTCACGCAGCGCCTGGCGAATGTCTTCGTAACTCTTGCCCGAGGCCATGATGCCGAAGCGGGCGTTCGGCGAATCCATCGTGACTCGGTTGACCTTGTTGGCGCGGGCAAACGCGATCGCGGCAAATCCCTTGTAGTCCTGCAGCCGCCGGTCCTGGTCGTAACGATCGTCCGGCCAGCGCAGGTTCAATCCGCCCGGCGGCATCTCGAAATCGGCTGGAATGATGAAAGGCTTCATCTCGTCGGTGAGATCGATTTCGGCGGTGGTTTCCACCGTTTCGGTGATCACCTTCATGCCGACCCAGCAGCCGGAATAACGCGACATCGCGATCCCGAGCAGCCCCATCTCGATCATTTCATGGATGCTGGAGGGATAGAGATAGGGCATCAGCGCGGAGATGAAGGCGTGGTCCGATTGATGCGGGACGGTGGAGGATTTGGCGCCGTGATCGTCGCCCGCAAGGCAAAGCACGCCGCCGTTTTTCGCCGAGCCCGCGGCGTTACCATGGCGGAACACGTCGCCGCAGCGATCGACGCCCGGGCCCTTGCCGTACCAGATGCCGACCACGCCGTCGTAGTTGGCGCCGCGCGAAAGATTGAGCTGCTGCGAACCCCAGATCGCGGTCGCGGCGAGGTCTTCGTTCACGCCGGGCTGAAATTTGATGTTGTATTGTTCGAGGTGTTTTCGCGCGGCGAAGAGCTGCTGGTCATAGCCGCCCAGCGGCGAACCGCGATAGCCGCTGATGAAGCCGGCGGTGTTGAGGCCGTTGGCGCGGTCGCGGCGGATCTGCGCCATCGGCAGACGGACCAGCGCCTGAATTCCGGTCAGGAAGACGTGGCCGGACCCCTGGGTGTATTTCTGGTCGAGACTGATCGGACCTTGATTGATTCCCATTCCACCCTCTTGAGCCTTTGGCCCTGCCTTTGCTTTCCTAGCTAATCATCGCCGCTCGCCAAAACCAGCGAAGTTCGCAAAAAGGCTGACGAGACTGATCGCGAAGCCCGTAAACTGGGCACCAGTCTATGTCGGTTTCCAAGCCTCCGGCAGCACAAATCTGACGAAGCGGACATGCCAGGCGAAAAACGCAATTTCCTGCTGGCGCTGCCCGCCCCTCTTTTCAGCTTATGTCGCGAAGAATTCATGCAACGAAACGACGTGACGCGGTCCCATCCCGCTATACTGCGGGCACAAGAGAGCGATCGACGCTGGGGACTGCAAGGCGGAATGCGCGCGATTCTGGCGGCCATGGTTTTGTGCAGTGCATTCGGCTTCAGCGGGGCGTCGGCCGAGCCATCACCGGAGACGGTCGCGCGGGGCAAGGCACTGGCGGAGACCGCGGACTGCGCGGGTTGCCATACCGCAGACCCCTCAAAACCTCTCGCGGGCGGCAAGAGAATCGAAACCCTGTTCGGCGCCGTCTATTCGGCGAATATCTCCCCGGATCGCGATACGGGGCTGGGCGCCTGGAGCGAAGAGGAATTCTATCGCGCGCTCCATCTCGGCGTCGGCCGCGATGGCTCGCGCTATTACCCGGCGTTCCCTTACCCTCATTTCAGCAAACTGACGAAGCCCGATGTGCTGGCGATCCATGCCTATCTCGGCACGCTTCCAGCTGTCCAGAACAAGCCACCCGCGCCGCAGTTGCGCTGGCC
This sequence comes from uncultured Alphaproteobacteria bacterium, assembly GCA_963820275.1. Taxonomy (GTDB): domain Bacteria; phylum Pseudomonadota; class Alphaproteobacteria; order Rhizobiales; family Xanthobacteraceae; genus Bradyrhizobium. Next base: position 182,553 of record CAWFZL010000027.1, on the reverse strand, counting down.
CCTGAACCACCGCGTGCTGATGCGCGCCTGGAACCTGCTGTTCTTCCGGCCAGGGATATTCGAACCCGACCAGAACAGGAGCGCGGAATGGAACCGCGGCGCCTACCTGGTCGAAGGCGCCGCCCATTGCGGCGCGTGCCATACGCCCAGAAATTTTGCCGGCGCGGAAAAGCGCAGCGAAAAGTTTGCGGGCGGTGCAGTCGACGGCTGGTTTGCTCCGAGGCTGGACGCTGCCGCACGAAGCGGGCTGAAATCGTGGAGCGTGGACGACATCGCCGAATATCTGCAGAGTGGCCGCAACGCGAGAAGCCATGCCGGCGGGCCGATGGCGCAAGTCGTCCTCAATTCGACCTCGAAAATGAGCGACGCCGATCTTCGCGCCATCGCGGTCTATCTGAAGGAGCTTTCGCCCGGCACGTCCGAGCCCGTGTCGCCGCCGCCATCGCAGGCGCAAATGACCGCTGGCGAAAAGCTGTACAGAGGCGCGTGCATCGCCTGCCATGAGGCGGACGGCAGCGGCGCGCCGCGCATCTATCCGCCGCTGCCGGGGAATGCGAACTTGCAGTCCGCCGATCCAGCGAACACGATCCGGATCGTGCTCGACGGCGCCGAGACGATCACCACGCCGCGGGCGCCCAATACCGGATCGATGCCGGCCTATGCCGCGAAGATGTCGGACCAGGAGATCGCCGACGTCATCACCTATATCCGCAGTTCCTGGGGCAATGCTGCGCCGGCCGTAACGGCGGATCAGGTGGCCAAGGCGCGAAAGTAGGCGCGCGTCATTTGCGGTCCTCGTTGAAGACGAATTTCGGCATTTCCCATTTGTAACGAAGGGCCAGGAGCCGAAAAGACAGGCCGAGCACGAAGGTCAGGACCGTCCAGATTTCATCGTTGAGCTTCAACCCGAAAGCGGTCGCGTAGAAAAGACCGGTGACGACGGAAACGCTCGCGTAGAGCTCGGAGCGAAACAGCAGCGGCACGTCGTTGCAGAGGATGTCACGCAGCACGCCACCCGCGCATCCCGTGATCATGCCTGCGATGATCACGATCGGCAGCGTTTGGTTCATTTGCCAGGCGACATCGCAGCCAGCCATGGTGAAGACGACGAGACCGATCGCATCGAGAACGAGGAATGCCAGGTTCAATCGATGCACGGTGCGAGCGATCAGGATCGTCGCGAATGCCGCAACAGTCGTCAGCGCGAGATAAGACGGGTGTTCGATCCAGACCAGCGGGTAGTGCCCGAGCACGACGTCCCGGATCGTTCCGCCTCCGAGCGCGGTGATGCAGCCGAGCATGCAGACGCCGACCCAATCCATGCTGCGCCTTCCCGCAGCAAGCGCGGCCGTCATCGCCTGGGCCGCGATAGCCACGAGCGACAGCACGTGCAAGACGGTATCGCTCGGAGGCAGAGCCCACATACCAGCCTCCCCTCGAAGTTTGGCTGCGACCATACTTCGCCGGTTCCAATGTGAACAGGGCAGCTTTCCGCAAGGCAGAGCCAGTTCCCCCGGAACCCTCCAATGGCGGAGGCCGTTGACCGGGACAAACGGAGGAGGACACGATGGCTACCCGACGCAATCCGAATGATCCACGCGACCCGCGCAACGATGTCTATCGCGCCGACGATCCCGGTTCTGCCACCGATCCTGGTCGAGCTCGCGATCCCTATCGTCCGATCGACCCCACGACGCAGTCAGATCTCGATGGCGATGACATCCGTCGTACCTCGCGACTTGAACCGGGCCCAAAGGCCGACCCCGCGCTTGCCGAGGGCCCCGCCAGCAGTGGCCGGATCGCGATCGTCGCGTTCGTCGCCGCCGTGCTGCTCGGCGCGCTTTTCTATGGCTTGAATAACTCTTCGGTGCATCGTAACGGCAGTCCGTCGACGGCGCAGAACACGGCCCCGGCGCTGCCTCGAGCCGCACCTTCGCCCACCCCGGGCGGAAATGCCGGAAACAATACCTCGCCCGGCACGACGACCGGTTCGGCGGCCTCGCCGACGACGACGCCTGCCGCAAACCCGCCCGCCGGCAACGCGCCGGCCAGCAAGTAGCTTTTGGAAGACGCTCCCGTCAGCCGAACATCTTGTTCAGTTCGGCTGCGGGATGGCCCTTTGCCATTTCAGTGAACGTGCCCTGCTCCGCGATCTCGCGCGCGGCGCGCAGGAAGCCGGCCCATGCCGCGCGCGCGAGCGAGCCGCCGACGCTGATCCGGCGCACGCCAAGCTCGGCGGCTTGCGCGACCGACAGGCCGGACGGCCCGATGAGCAGATTGACCGGCTTCGGGGCAACAGCCCTTACCACGGCCGCGATCTGCTCCTTGGTCTTGATGCCCGGCGCATAGAGGCAATCGGCGCCGGCGTCCGAATAGGCGCACAAGCGATCGATCACCAGGTTCAGATCACTCTGGCCGACCAGAAAGGCCTCGCAGCGGCCGGTCAGCAACACCCCGCTTCGGTCGGCATCGATGGCACCGCGCGCCGCCTTGATGCGCTCGATCGCATGCGCGCGATCATAGAGCGGCCTTGCGGCGTCTCCCGTTGAATCCTCGATCGACAGGCCCGCCACGCCGGTTTTGACGCCGCGGGCGACATTGGTCGCGACTTTTTCGGGTTCATGGGCAAAGCCGCCCTCGAAATCGGCGTTGACGGGCAGATCGACCGCGCCGCACAGCGCGGCAAGATGCGTGCAGACGTCGTCGACCGTCACGTGGTTGTCGGCCTTTCCGATCGTCCAGGCAAAGCCGGCGCTGGTCGAGGCGAGCGCCTTGAAGCCCAGCTGCTGGAGTGCCTTTGCGGAACCGACGTCGAATGGGTTGGGAATCACGAAGCAACCTGCCTCGTGCAATTTGCGGAACGTCGCGCGCTTGTCGGCCACGGTGATCGGCATGATCTCGCCTCCCTTTTATGACAGTTTGCGCGCGAGAATAGCTACGCGCCCGCGACTGCGCCAGTATGCGAATGTGCAACTCACGCCGTCACCTTGCGCAGGAACGTGCGTTCCTCGGCGAGGATGAACTTCCGCTCCTCGGCAAATCCGAAAGCGGCCATCGCATCCTTCTCGCCGCGAAGCCGCGCGCGGTAACTTTCGTAAGCGGCGAGGCTTTCGAAGGAAATCAGCGCGAACGCGATGTTGTTGGTTCCCTCATGCGGCATCCAGTAACCGATGAGATCGCCGCCGCATCGAGGAATGATGGCAATCCATCGCCTCGCATATTCCTCGAAATCGGCGCGCTTGAACGGGTCGAGCTGATAGCGGATGAAAACGGTGACGGACATGTGATGTTCCTTTCAGACCGGCTGTGGTTCATTGCGAGCCGACTGTTTCGTCGCCTGGGCCCCTCGCAGTGGCGACTGCGAAGCTACCCCCTTGATCGACGTCAATGCTTCGTTTAACATCGAACTATGAAAGCAGGACCCGATATCGCCATGGTCGCCTCGCTGGTCGGCGACCCCGCCCGCGCCAACATGCTGACCGCGCTGATGACGGGCCGCGCGCTGACCGCGACCGAACTCGCCTATCAGGCCGGAATCACGCCGCAGACCGCGAGCTCGCATCTCGGAAAACTCGAGACCGGCGGCCTGATCGAACAGGAGCGGCAGGGCCGGCATCGCTATTACCGCCTCTCCGATTCCGACGTTGCCGGCGTGCTCGAGGGCCTTGCGGGGCTCGCCGCCCGCGCCGGTCACATGCGTGTCCGGACCGGGCCGAAGGATCCCGCATTGCGCCGCGCGCGGGTCTGCTACGACCATCTGGCCGGCGATCTCGGCGTGCAGTTGCTCGACAGCCTGAAACGGCAAAAGCTGGTGCGCCATACAAAGCAGGACATCGCACTGACCGCCGAGGGCCGTCGTTTCATGGCCGATGCGCTTCAGATCGATGCCTCTGCACTTCTCCATCCGCGCCGTCCGGTATGCAAGGCCTGCCTCGACTGGAGCGAGCGGCGGCATCACCTCGCCGGCACGCTCGGCGCTGCGTTGATGACGCGATTTACCGAGCTTAAATGGGCGGCGCGCGATCCTGCCCCCGGCAGCCGGGTGGTCAATTTCAGCCGCACCGGAGAGAGGCGCTTTGCGGCCTTGTTCGGCGATGGCGGATAGCAGTTACTTTTGACCTGCCTCATTGTCGCAGTTCCGTCATGCCCGGGTTTTATCCCGGGCATCCACGTCTTGCGCCTAAAGACGTGGATGGCCGGAAACAAATCCGGCCAAGACAAGGGTAAAAAGTCGCGGTCGGCATACAAGACCCTTTGCACAACCGGAGAACTCGATGAACCGCCGCTTCGTTCCAGCGATCTTCGCCACGCCGCTTGCCGTGCTGCTTGCCTTCCCGCTTGTGCAAGGTCATGCCGCGGAAGCGCGGGAACCTTACGGCATCGGCCTTGAGGGCTATCCCTATCCCTACCCCGTGAACATGTTGTCGCTTGAAAACGACGGCGAGCAGCTTCGAATGGCCTATATGGACGTAGCGCCCGCGCAGCCGAACGGCCGCGTCGTGGTGCTGCTGCACGGGCGCAATTTTCCCGCAAGCTACTGGGCGCCCGTCATCAAGACGCTGACGGATGCTGGTTTCCGCACCGTTGTGCCGGACCAGATCGGCTTCGGCAAATCCTCAAAACCGACCGGCGAGCTCCACTTCGACACGCTGGCGCGCAACACGATCGCGCTGCTCGATCACCTCGGGATCGCCAGGGCCGATATTGTCGCGCATTCGCTGGGCGGAATGCTGGGCGTGCGGATCGCGCGCGCCTATCCGGACCGCATCGATCGCCTCCTGCTCGCCGCTCCGATCGGTCTTGAGGACTACCGGATGTATGTGCCGCCGACGCCGACCGAAAAGATCATGGAGAACGAGGACAAGCTCACCGCGGAAGGTTACCGCAAGCAGCTGGAGAACAATTATTCGCCGAAAATTCCGCCCGAGCAGATCACGCCCTTCATCGATGCGCGTTTCAATATCAAGGGCGCGGCAGACTACCGGCGCTGGTTGCGCGCTTTCGTCAGTTCGGGGCAGATGATCTATCGCGAGCCCGTGGTGCACGAAATTCCGCTCGTCACGACACCGACGCTGTTCATCATGGGCGCCGACGATCACAACGCGCCGGGCAGGCCGAATGCCCCTGAGGCGCTGCGGCCGAAGATGGGTCACAACGCCGATCTCGCCAAGGCGCTCGCGGCCAGGATGCCAAACGGCCGCGCCGAGGTGATCGAAAACGCCGGGCATCTGGTGTTTCTCGACGCACCGGCCAGGTTCAACGACCTGATGCTCGCCTTTCTCATGAAGTGAATGTTCATCTGCCGTTCATGACGCGTTCATGCACCCGCTACTAGGCTCATTGGGTGTTGCGTGTTAATCGGTTTGAATTCGCAATTCATATTGGCTGGCCGCGTCCCGCGGCTTTGAGGAAGGGAGAGAACATGAAGTATCTTTTCGCGGCGGCTCTGGTTGCCGGCACGGTTGCAGGTCTTGGCAGCGCGAGCGCCGAAGGCGGTTGCGGCCCCGGCTGGCACCGTGGACCCTATGGCGGCTGCCAGCCCAATCGAGGCGTGGTCGTGGTGCCCGGAGCCGTCGTGGTGGAACCTGCCGCCCCGGTCGTGGTAGTGCCCCGCCGCGTTTGTCCGGTTGGCTTCGTCTGGGCCTATGGACGCTGCCGTCCGGTTTGAGCCTTTTTGTCGATCATTTCAAAAACCCCGCCTGGCGCGGGGTTTTTTTATTGGAAGGCCAACAGTCACCAGTGACGATGGTGCCAGTGCCGGTGATGCCAGTGATGATGGCGCCATCCCCAGTGACGATGATGCCAGTGGTGGTGATGCCAGCCATGGTGCCCATGATGGCCCCAGCGCATCTGCAAAGGCTTGATGCGGTCGATTTCGTCCCGCGAGACAACGGCGGATTGCACGTATCCGCCAGCGGAAACGTGGATGGATTGTTGCGCCGACATCGGCGGCAGCGGCGCTCCTTGCGCGCTTGAGCCAAGCGCCGCCGCGCCCGCGATCAATCCAGCGGTGAGATTCAAGAAATGTCGGCGCATCACGATTCCTTCCTTTGTGCCATGCCAAGTGGAAGAAGGCTTGCACATTCAAGATGAATGCTCGCTGAATCCGGCGAGAGCCAAACCCGGCTCATCGCGAGATGGCCGCCAAAGCTGCAGATTCAGGAAAATCGAGATCAGTCTGCGGCGAACTCCTGCGCCAGCACGAAAGTGTCGCGCGTGCGGGAGACATCGGGCCAGTCGCGGTTGAAATCCGCAATCATGCGTTTGAGATCCTCACCCTTCATCGCGCGATCGAGCGAGGCTTCGTCGTCAAACTGGTACGTTGCCTGATGCACGGCAGGATCGGTGAGACTCCAGAACCGCCAGGCCTTTTTCACGCCGAACGATTTCACCGCATCGGGCAGATGTACGTTCTGGTACCAATTGTCGAAAGCATCTCGCCTCGCGGGATCGGCGACGGTGGCGCGGACGACGAAGAAGGCTGCTGGCATGTCTGGCTCCTTAGGCGATGGTTGCCGGGCTTCACCATACGGCAGAATTGCCGCTGCGCGAGCTAGATCCATCCGCCGCGCGCCATGATCGCCGCACAGAGCAGGATGATGACGATTGCCCCAAGCTCTGCGTGAATCACAGCCGTCACACGTCGCAATTTCCTGGCCTCGATCGCTGGAACCTGGCCCGCGCTCAACGTGCCGCGCCAGGAGAGAAACTCCATGGTCGGGATGATCGACAGGAGGCCGACGATGATGAAGAGCGAAAGCTTGATCAGGAACGCGTGACTGTGGAAATAATAGGCCGCGCCCTTCTCGAAGAAGAACACCCGCAACAGGCCAATGACGAGCAGCGCGCCGGCCGCGATCCCCAAGACCATGTCGGTCAGGAGCAGCCGCCGCGCCGAGGCAAGCGTCAGCTCCTGCCTGATCAGCGCGAACTCGATCGCGAGCGCGCCGACCAGGGTGAAGGCGCAGAGATGGTGAAGGAAGGCGAAGAGCGTGGTCATGGCGTGGGCTGCTCCATTTCGCTGGTGAATAAGCACGCGCCTGAGCGACTGGTTGGCGGGAGAGGCGCTCAGTTCGGAGAAAGGATCGCTCCGCTCGCCTATGACGCGGCCATCCACGGTTTTGGCTGTAGTCAACTTTAAAGAAGTGGATGCCCGGCGCAACGGGCCTGTGCTCGGGCCAGCGGAGCCGGACCCGAGTGCCTGGCATGACGAACCGCCGCAGTGGATCAGCGCGTCACATTAGCTTCATTGGCGCATCATGAACCAGCCGAGGATCGATTCTGCCGATTAGCTCCGAGCGAAGCGCTTCGGCGGAGCTGATCGCCGCATCGGTCTCTCGCAACGTGCTGATGTTTGAGCCAAGCGACACGATTCCGCCCAGTATCAAGGCAATCGACCCGAGCGCGGCCGCCTGACCCGCCACAAACGCGCCAAGTATCGCGACGAGCAGCAAGACCACGCCGCTAGCGATCGCTATCCGGGAGGCCATAATGATCTTCCGGCATCGCTCGGCAGTCTCGGCCAGCTCCTCGATCCGCGCTTCGATCTCTGAAATTTCGTCAGTGGAGTCGTCGTAGGTCATCTACTTTGACAATTTCCCGCCGCTTCCCTCGTCACGACGGCCATCCCTCACAACGGCAGATTGTCGTGCTTCTTGACCGGGATTTCGACATGCTTGTCGCGCAGCATGGCGAGGGCGCGGGCGATGCGGCGGCGGGTCGAGTGCGGCATGATGACGTCGTCGATATAGCCGCGTTCGGCGGCGACGAAGGGCGACAGGAAACGGTCTTCATATTCCCTGGTGCGCGCCGCGATCTTTTCGGGATCGGCCATGTCGGCGCGGAAGATGATTTCCACCGCGCCCTTGGCGCCCATCACGGCGATCTGCGCGCTCGGCCAGGCGTAGTTCATGTCGGCGCCGATCTCCTTTGACGCCATCACGTCGAACGCGCCGCCATAGGCTTTTCGCGTGATCACGGTCACCAGCGGCACGGTGCATTGCGAATAGGCGAACAACAGCTTCGCGCCATGCTTGATCAGGCCGCCATATTCCTGGGCGGTACCCGGCAGGAAGCCCGGCACGTCGACAAAGGTGACGATCGGAATGTTGAAGGCATCGCAGAAACGAACGAACCGCGCGGCCTTGCGTGAGGCGTCGCTGTCCAGTACGCCCGCGAGCACCATCGGCTGGTTGGCGACGAAGCCGACCGTGCGGCCCGCAATGCGGCCGAAACCGGTGACGATATTCCTGGCAAACATCTCCGAGATTTCGAAGAAATCGCCCTCGTCCACGACCTTGAGGATCAGTTCCTTCATGTCGTAGGGCTTGTTCGGATGGTCGGGGATCAGCGTGTCGAGCGACATGTCGACGCGCTCGATGTCGTCGAAGCTCGGCCATTCCGGCACGCCATCGCTGTTGTTGGCCGGCAGGAAGTCGATCAGCCGCCGCATCTGCAACAGCGCCTCGACATCGTTCTCGAAGGCGCCGTCCGCAATGGAGGAGCGCGTCGCATGCACGCTGGCGCCGCCGAGTTCTTCCGCCGTGACGACCTCGTTGGTGACGGTCTTCACCACGTCAGGCCCGGTGACGAACATATAGCTCGTGTTCTTCACCATGAAGATGAAGTCGGTCATCGCGGGCGAATAAACGTCGCCGCCGGCGCACGGCCCCATGATGACGGAGATCTGCGGGATCACGCCGGAGGCGATCACGTTGCGGCGAAACACGTAGGAATAGCCCGCAAGCGCCGCGACGCCTTCCTGGATGCGCGCGCCGCCGGCATCGTAAAGGCCAATGATCGGCGAGCGCGCCTTCATTGCCATGTCCTGCAGCTTTGTGATCTTCAGCGCGTGTGTTTCCGAGAGCGAGCCGCCAAACACGGTAAAATCCTTGGCGAAGACGAAGGTCTTGCGGCCGTTGACGGTGCCCCAGCCGGTGACGACGCCGTCGCCGGGCACTTTGGTCTTTTCCATGCCGAATTCGGTCGAGCGGTGTTCGACGAACATGTCGAACTCCTCGAAACTGCCCTTGTCGAGCAGGAGTTCGATGCGCTCCCGCGCCGTCAGCTTGCCGCGGGCGTGCTGCGCCTCGATGCGCTTTTCGCCACCGCCCAGCCTTGCGCCCGCGCGCCGTGCCTCCAGCGAATCCAGAATATCTTTCATGTCGTTAAACCCAGCCCGGTTTCGAAAGAGCTTCTAACACGCCCCTTTGCCGGCGGGAAATCGCCTCCAGCCGCCCCGATTTGAGGAATTTGGCAGCGTTAACAGGGGCACGTATTATCCGGGGGCTTCAAACGGGGGAAAACCGATGGCCGATTCAAACCAGACAGGCGCCGTATCCGGGGGCTTGCGCACGCTGCTGCGGCTCGAGGGGTTGACGCTGTTTGCCGGAATGACGCTGCTTTACTGGTTCTGGGGCGGAACGTGGTGGATCTACGCCATCCTGTTCCTGGCGCCAGACCTCAGCTTTCTGGGCTATCTCGCGGGGCCGAAAATCGGCGCGATCGCCTACAACACCGTGCACAGCTACATGGCGCCGATGGCGCTGATGACGGCCGGCTTCGGTTTCGCTCCGCCGCTTCTGGTTTCGGTCGCGATGATCTGGCTTGCGCATATCGGCCTCGATCGCGCGCTCGGCTACGGCCTGAAATACTCGGCCGGATTCGCCTTCACCCATCTCGGCCAGATCGGCTGGGGCGCCAGGACGAGCACAGAGCCGGGCAAGGTTTGATGACGACTCTCCCCCTCCTCCGTCATGCCCGGGCAAAAGCGCGAAGCGCGTCTTCGCGCCAGATGGCGCGGGCGATGATCGGGCGTTGCGAGTGATGAGCTCGTCATTGCGAGGCGGCGACGAAGCAATCCAGTCCTTCTTCGCCTTCCGGATTGCTTCGCTTGCGCTCGCAATGATAGCAGGCATCGACGCGGTGCCCTATTTCTCCCCGACCTTGAACGGCGGCTCCCCCTTGCTGGCCGGTACGGTTTCTTCCGCCATCGCCAGCATCATCGCCACCATCACGTAGTTGCCGGCGACCGCGGTGAGGTCGACGATCTGCTGGTCGTTGAAGACCTTCTTTGCCCGCGCAAAGGTGTCGTCGGAAACCTTTTGCGTCGTGGTCAGCTCGGTGACGAAATCATAAACCACCGCCTCATCCTCGGCCATTTTCGACGGCCGTTTTCCTTCCTTCAATTCGGCGATGATATCGGCATTGAGGCCGGCTTTCGCCGCGAGCGGCGCATGCGCGAACCATTCGACCTGGGATTTCCACTGACGGCCAATGATGATGATTGCGAATTCATTGAGCCTGGTCGGAACCGAGGTCTCCCAGCGCAGGTAATGGAACAGGTCGAACAAGCGCTGGCCCAGCACGGGGCTGCGCATCAAGGGGTTGTATGGGCCTCCAAGCCCCACGCTCGAGATCTTCATGACCTGCTCGCCCAGCGGCTTCTGCTGCTCGCTGAGCTGGTCCATGGTCAGCTGCGGAAAGCGCGGCTCCTTGCCGGTTGCGGGTGGCGCGAACATCGTCGCGGCGAACCAGCCTCCCGCGGCAGCGGCGATGGTGAGCGACGAGGTAAAGATTACTGATTTCACGGCTTTCCTCCGGATTGTTCTGGTTGCAGGGCATCGAAGTTTGAACGGTATCAAATCTAGTCGAGTGGAACCACGCCGACCAGAGCATGCAATGAACCCGCCGGCCGTTTCCGCGTTCGATAGCGGCGGCACATCGGTATGCCCTCATGGTATCGGAAGGGCGCCACTCGTCAGCGGATGCGCCCCGACAGCCGCAGCACGAACACGAGAACTTCGGCGACCGCCTTGTAAAGCTCGGCGGGAATTTCATCGCCAAGCTCGACATGGGAGAGCGCGCCGGCCAGCACTTCGTTTTCCTCGATTGGAATGTCGTTCGCCCTGGCGACCTCGATGATCTTCGCACCAAGACTTCCCTTGCCCTTGGCAACGACGCGCGGCGCGCCCGTCCTGTCGTAGTGCAGGGCAACCGCGAGCTTGCTTTTTGAGCTCACACTCATAGCGCGCGATCCAGGAAATGGCCTGCGGCAGCCGAGGCCGACTGCGATGGCGCGCCGTCGCGGACTACAATGTCCCCGGGCTGCAGTTCGGCGCGGCTCAGGGCCTGGCTGAGCTCCGAAACCCCTGCGCGCAATTGCAATGCGGTCGCGGGCCGCTCCGCCCACATCCGCACTGACGTTCGCTCGCCGCTCAACGAGATCAGCGCATGGACCGGACCGGCGGGCTCGACGTCGAGCGAGAACCGCGCCCGCCACACCCGCTTCGCCGGCTCGACCGAATTACCGCCTCCGTCCCGCGAAATTTCAAACTGCGCCATCGCGGTGCCCTGCGGCGTGGCAAACGGGATTTCGAAATTCCAGCGCGGCGCAAGCGGATCGATCCGGCCGGCGGCCGTGTCGGTTTGGCCCGGCAGAGAGGCCACCTGCAGCAGCGTCTGCCGCGCGATCGCACCATCGGTATCGGCGAGCAGATGCTGCAGGACCGTCTCCACCGGCAAATGCGGCGCGAGCGTTGCTGGCGCCACCGGCTGCGCCGCAGGCAGCGCGCCGTTGATCGGCGGCGGCGGCAGATTGGTGCGGGCAAATTCGGCGTCATCGATTGCAGGCGTGCGCGAACCGGTTATCGCTGGAATGAGTGCGAGCGCCTGGCTGTTCTCGAAACACGAATCTCGACGGATTGGCTGAGGCAAGCGGACTTGCCTGCAGCGCCTCCTGCAGGAGATTGAGCGCCGCGCTGCTTGCGGCGGCCCGCGCCGCGGCATCGGCCGGCGTCGAAGTGGGGCTGAGAATCTGGCCCGTCGCACCAAGGTCGAGAATTTCCTGCGCGATGACGGCCGTCGCACCCTGGACCGGGGTGTTGGGCGCCGACGCCGCGGAGACGATTGGTGGCGACGCGGTGACCGGCGCTTCCGCTCCGGCAACGATCGTGACGGGCTGGGCGGATGTCTCAAGCAAGCTCTGCCCAAGCTGTGCCAGCAGTCCCCCTGCCGTCGTGGTCCCCTGCCCTTGCGCGACCGCCGCTGTCGTTATTCCTGGCAGCGCCTCAGCCGAGGCCGCGCCTTGAGGGGCGGCTAGGTCAGCCTGCGCCGTCGGCACCGCGGAAGTCGTGCCCGCCGCCGACGCTTGCGCAAATGAAGACGTCAGCACCTGGCGCAGCACGATGAGCGCCGCCTTCAGATCGGAGGTGGCGCTTTGCGTCGAGGCCGAACCGGACGCCAGTGAAGCTTCAAGAAACAGGCCGGAATTCTGAAACGCCTGCTTGATGTCGCTGCCGGAGAGGCCCGGGTCGAGGCTGGTCCGCTGCGCCAGCACCTGCGTCACCGCCTGTTGAACTTGCGCGGGCAAGTCCGGCAATGTGGCCGCGACCCCAAGATTGGCAAACAGCGGCGCGAGCGAGGTCTGTTGCGTCGCCGCGCCCCCTGCCGCAAGCGACACCACGAGCGTCTCCAGCGGCGTGAGCGGATTGTTCTGATTTGTCGCGGCTGGTGGAGCTGCGGCGAGACTGGCCACGAGCTCCGGCGCGAGCGAGACGGTATCGGTCGGGGCGCTTCCACCCGCGGCTGCCTGGCTTGCGGCGGTGCTCGCAGAATTGACGATCGCAAGACCAATTCCGCCTGGGGTCTGTGAAACCTGCAATTGAAGCGTCTGACCCGGCTGAAGCGGCACCTGCGTGGTCGCCTCGATCGTCTGGTTTCCGATCGCGATTTGCACCTGGTCGTTGCCGAGGATCTGCACGACCTGCGCCGTGATCACCTGGCCCGTCTGCAATACGACACCCGCCGCCGGCGCACTCGGCGTGGCAACGGTCGCATTAATGGGAGCAATAACGATCGACATCAAGCTTCACCGGGATTCACCCGGCGAAGCTATCGCTGTGTCGTAAACCTGCCGTTAACCGACGCCTGACTTGAGGGCCTTCAGAACGCGCGCGGCGGCCTTGAAGTCGACCAGGCGCGCCGCGCGCCGCGCCGCCGCCTCCTCGTCCACGCCCCATTTTTCGGCATTCCAGTCCTCTTCGACATGGGCGGCGGCCCAGGCCTGATCCTCGTCGATGACGTCATGAAAGAGCGCGAGCGCAAGCAGTGCCGAGCCGGTCATGGTCGTGATGACATGCAGTGCCGCGATTGACCAGGGATCGGACGGCAGGCTTTCGCGCGCCGCGGCAATGGCCTGTTCGGGCTGTCGCACATGCATGATGCCTTCGGAGAGCATGAAGTGGGCATGAAGCGAATCCGCCGCCCAGAACAGGACGGGGTCCCAATGCTCGGCCTCGCGAGCAACCAGCGCCTCGGGATGGCCGGCGCGGTAAAACAACAGATCAGAGCCGAGATATTTCGCAACATCTTCGGCGACCGCATCGACCCGGTCGATCACGCCTTGCACAACGCTGTTGGCGAGACGAGTTACCGGCATGGTCAGGGGATCGATGGTCTCTCCTTGCGCATTCCATTCATCCGCAATGGCTTGTGCGATTTGGCGCGTGGGCACGATCACGACCCGGCCGGAAGGCGTCTTGATCGGCTTGCCGTCCAGCGTGATCGAAAACCCGCTCTCCGCCTCGCTGACGCCGGCTCCGGCGTAGAAGCGCTTGCGCTGCGGGGCGCGCGCCGAACGTCGGGCGGCCTCCAGCGGATCGCCTGGCTGATTTCCGGTCGTTTCGTCGAACAGTTCACGCATTCTCGTTTGGTCTCTTTTCCGGTCCCGCGGTTTGGGTTCGCCTGCCCCGGTGTTATCTTTCATGCAGGGTACGACAGGGCTGGTTGCAAATAAAGCGAACCGGTGATGGCGGAAAGATCCGGTTATGAACACCCCAATTACAAAGGCTTCGGTCAGGAAGATCTGGGCATCGATCCTTTTGCCGCTTTGGGGTCTCGGGCTTGCCGGCGCCGGCGTTTCGTGCGCGCAAGCCGGCTTCCGTTCGCCGGAATCGCTGGTCCGCAATGTCTACGCCTATTATGGCGACCGCTCGTCGGCGCTGTCGAGCGGCCTGCCGCGCGACGCCGACACGGCGCGGCAATTCTTCGATCCGAGCCTGCGCGACGCCTGGCGCTCGTCGAAAAACCCGCCTTACGACTTCCTGGTGCAAAGCCCGACATGGAAACTAAGTGCGATCACGATCGCGATCCTGCGCAGACAATTCGACAAGACCTACGTCACCGCATCGTTCGACAATCAGGGCCGGGCGCTGACCATGAATTTCGTCCTGGTGAACGGACCGGACGGCTGGGTGATCTACGACGTGGAGAGCCCGCACGATTCCCTGCGCGCGTATCTCGCGCAATATCGGGATTAAAGCGCGATGGGATCAGGCTGAATCACCCATCGCGCTTCAGGTTTTTGTTTTCGCATGATCTTTTCGGAAAACCGCTGCACACTTTTCCGGATCATGCTTTATTTGCCGTTCGCGCAGCTCCGCGCATAGACTTCGCGGTCGCTCGCACCTAGTCCCAATGCTGACGCATCATCGAGGCACTTCGTGACGCGGTCGCCGAAGGAGGCGCGCGGCGGGGGCCGATAATTCTGACGCGGCACCTCATCCATCTGCGGCACCTTCGGCACCTCGATCTTCGGCGGTGGCGGCGACGGTGGTGGCGGCGGCAGATTGAGTTGCGGACCGCCCGGCTGGATGATCTGCGCGAACGCGACGTCCGCGCCGATCGGCAGGATCGTGACACAGGCAATCGCGACAGAGGCAATGATCGACAGGCGTTTCATCGAGAACATGTCGTGATGCCCTCGGGAAACTGCAAGCTTATTCCTCCGGCGCGTTTTCGATCGGGTCGAACCGGTCGGCCTCGAGGCCGAGCAGGTTCCAGGACTGCAACATGTGCGGCGGCAGCGGTGCCGTCACATCGATCACGCCGCCGCGAGGATGCGGTATGACGATCCGCCGCGCCAGAAGATGAAGTTTCTTCTGCAGGCCGCCCGGCAACTCCCAGTTTTCCTTGTTGAAATATTTGGGGTCGCCGACGATGGGGTGGCCGATATGCGCCATATGCGCGCGCAACTGGTGGGTACGTCCCGTGACCGGCTTCAGCGAAACCCAGGCCAGTTTCGCCGCCGAGGTTTCCACCACGGCGTAATAGGTCACGGCATGGCTCGCTCCCTCGTCGCCATGGGCTGCGATCCGCATGATGGTGTCTTCCTCGCCCTCTTCCTTGGCGAGAAAGGTGGAAATGCGGCCCTGCTTCGGCTTCGGCACGCCCGCCACCAGCGCCCAGTAGATCTTGCGCGCGGATCGATGGCGGAACGAACCGGTGAGCGCGGTCGCGGCAAACCGGGTTTTCGCCACCAAGAGGCAGCCCGCCGTATCCTTGTCGAGCCGGTGCACCAGGCGCGGCTTTTGCCCTTTCGTGTCCCGCATCACTTCCAGCATCTGGTCGACGTGCCGCGTGGTGCCGGAACCGCCCTGCACGGCAAGACCCGCCGGCTTGTTCAGGACCAGCACGTCCGCGTCCTCGTAAAGGGTCATCTCCTTCAGCGCGGAAAGCGTCTTTTGCGCGGCCTCCGAGAGCTGGCCGACGGCGCGGGGCGCCTCCAGCCGCAAAGGCGGAACGCGGACGCTCTGCCCGGCTTCCAGCCGGTCCTTGCTGTCGGCGCGCTTGCCATTGACGCGCAGCTCGCCTTTGCGAACGATACGCTGGATGTGGGAGAACGACAGCCCCGGAAAGCGCGCTTCGAGAAAGCGGTCGACGCGCATGTTGCCTTCATCCGGCGTCACGATCACGGTCTGAACCCTGGTCGGCAGCGGTGCTGCCTCCTCTCGCGCGGGCTCGGGGCTTGAAGGCTTCGGCGGACGCGGGGCGTTATGCGTATGCGCAAAACGCCCCGGCTTGCCGCCGGGACGATGCCCTTGCGAACGAGGTCGCTCGCTCTTCGATCCATGAAAGGCGCGCGCTCCCTCGCGGCGATCGCCCGAGGAGCGCTTCTGCAAGGGTTTTCTGGTCCGACGGCTCATGGTGTGTTTCCGTTCCGCACAGGCACGCCGAAAATCCAGCCCTGTGACCTGATCTCGTGCTCCGGCAAACCAAAAAGCGCGTCCTCGGACGACAGACATCTCAAGGCGGCTGCGCTGAGCAGCGCATCTCCTTCATCTTCCGATTTCGGGCTCTTGCCTACTCCCTCGCTCCCGAACGCGGCCAGCGCCCCGTTCAGTACCGACCGGTCCGCAAGGTGAGCACTCCTGCCCTTCGACAGCGGATAATATCGCGGAAAGATTTCGACGATAACCGAGCCCGTCGGGCGCGCTTCGTCGAAGGGCCAGATCGCTATCCGCTCGCCAAAGTTCTGTCGAAGAAATCGCAGCGCCCGCATGCCCGAAATCGACGACGGTCCGACCTGTGCCGGGCCGACCGCGTTGAAAATGGATTGTGGCCTCGCCCCGCTGGTTTCCATGGCCACGATATCGGTCATTCGAAGATGATCGGCCGAATAGTCCTGCCTTGGCAGCCACGGACTATTGACCAGATGGCTGTGTGCGCAGGCCGGCGGGCGAAAAAAGGCGCCGCCATAGAAATTATCGAAAGGCGCGCACACCTTCTCCGCATAATCCCAATCGAGAACGACGTTTCCCGCAAGCGCTACTTTTGGAAATCCAAAGGCAAAATCAATCCCGATCAGCGCACGCTTATCCGCGAATTCATCCCCGATCCAATTGACGACGTCGGTCCGTGACCACCCATTTCTGCGGCCAGGACATTCCTTCAGGACAGGCGCGCCATCGCCCGGACGGGCAATCGCGACCTTCAACCCCTTTTGCCGGGAATTCCTGTCGCCCGACCAGTCGATACCCACAAAACAATCAAATGCCGGCATTATCGACCCGGTCCGTTGCGGCCGCTTCTCAGCTTCGCCCAATATTCCAGCCGCTTGCGAATCTCGCGCTCGAAGCCACGCTCGGGCGGATCGTAGAAGGTCTGCCGTCCCATGGCTTCCGGAAAATAATCCTGTCCCGAAAAGCCCTCGGGCGTGTCGTGGTCGTATTCGTAGCCCTCGCCGTAGCCTTCCGACTTCATCAGCCTGGTCGGAGAATTCAGGATGTGCTTGGGAGGCGGCAGCGAGCCGCCCTCCTTTGCCACGCGCATCGCCGCTCCGAACGCCTTGTAGGCCGCGTTGGATTTCGGCGCGGTGGCAAGATAGATGACGGCCTCTGCGATCGCGAGCTCCCCCTCGGGATGGCCCAGAAAGTCGAACGCGTCCTTGGCGGCATTGGCGATCACGAGCGCCTGTGGATCGGCGAGCCCGATGTCCTCGACCGCCATGCGCACTACGCGCCGCGCCAGAAACAGCGGGTCTTCGCCCGCGTCCATCATGCGCGCCAGATAATACAGCGCCGCGTCCGGATCGGACCCGCGCACCGCTTTATGCAGCGCCGAGATCAGGTTGTAGTGTCCGTCCGCCGATTTGTCGTAGATCGGAGCGCGACGCTGCAGGATCTCCTGCAATTGCGCCGCGTTGAAGATCTCGCCCTCGCGTGCGGCGCGCCAGACTTCCTCGGCCAGTGTCAGCGCGGCGCGTCCATCGCCATCGGCCATCCGGACCAGCACGGCGCGCGCTTCCGCATCGAGCGGCAGTTTCCTTCCCTCGACTTGCTCTGCATGAACGAACAGCATTTCGATCGCGGCATGGTCGAGCGGATGAAACACCAGGACGCGCGCGCGCGACAACAGCGCCGCATTGAGCTCGAACGAGGGATTTTCGGTGGTGGCACCGACCAGCACAACCGTGCCATCTTCCATCACCGGCAAAAACGAATCCTGCTGCGCGCGATTGAACCGATGTACCTCGTCGACAAAGAGCAGCGTGCCCTTGCCCGTTTCCCTGCGCGCACGGGCGGCGTCGAACGCCTTCTTCAGGTCGGCAACGCCTGAAAACACCGCCGAGAGCTGTTCGAAATGCAGCTCCGTCGCGTCCGCCAGAAGCCGCGCTACCGTGGTTTTGCCGGTGCCGGGAGGTCCCCAGAAAATCAGCGAGCCGAGGGTGCGCGTTTCCAACATGCGCGTCAGCGCGCCGTCCGGCCCCAGGATGTGGTCCTGGCCCGCGACTTCCGACAGCTTTTTCGGCCGCAAGCGGTCCGGAAGCGGATGCGGCGCGTCCTTTTCCATCCCCGCCGCTGCAAACAGGCTGGCGCCCTGCTGTGGTCTTTTCGGGCTCATCCGCCCAACGTGACGTTGATCTGCTGGCCGCCGCGCACCAGGGTAATGCGCCAGAGCCGCGAGGACTCGCGCGTGGCTTTTTCCAGATCGCTGGTCTTGAGGATCTTCTGACTGTTGACCGACACGATGATGTCGCCCTTCTGGAAACCGACATTGGCCGCCATTCCGCCGTCGGCCAGATCGGTCACGACGACGCCCTCCATATCGGCGTCCAGGTGCATCTCATCGGCGACAGCGGGCGAGATGTTGGCGACTTTCGCGCCCTGGAAGGGCGAGCGTCCCGTCAGTACGATTTCGTTGCGCCCGGTGTCCGGCGCGGTCTCGAGTGCCACCGTCAGCTTCACGCCGCGGCCCGCGCGCTGCACGTCGATCTGCGACGTCGTGCCGAGCGGACGCGTCGCAAAACGGTAGTCGAACGCATTGGGATCTTCGACCGTCTGGCCGTCGATCCCGACGATCAGATCGGACGATTTCAATCCTGCCCGCGCCGCGGGGCTGTTCGGAACGACGCTGGCAACCAGAGCCCCGTTCGGGAGCCTCAATCCGAGCAACTCGGCGATCTCCGGCGTAACCGCCTGCAACCGCGCGCCAAGCCAGGGCCGCTTGACTGCCTTGCCGCCACTCTTTGCGGAGGCCACGACGACGCGCACCATGTTGGCGGGAATCGCAAAACCGATGCCCTGCGATCCGCCGGAGCGCGAGAAGATCGCGGTGTTGATGCCGGCGAGCTTGCCAGTCATGTCGACCAGGGCGCCGCCGGAATTACCTGGATTGATCGCCGCATCGGTCTGAATGAAGAACTGGTAGTCGGTGATGCCGACCTGCGTGCGCGCCAGGGCCGAGATGATTCCGTGGGTCACCGTCTGGCCAACGCCAAAAGGATTTCCGATCGCGAGGACGACGTCGCCGACCATCAGTTCGTCGGAGTTGGCAAATTCGAGCGTCGGAAATTTCTCGTGGCTGTCCTTGAGCCGCAGAACCGCAAGATCGGAACGGCCGTCCTTGAGCACGATCTCGGCTTCGAATTCGCGCTTGTCGGAAAGCGATACCTTGACCTGGTCGGCGCCTTCGATGACGTGGTTGTTGGTCACGACCAGACCCGCCGGATCCACCATTACGCCGGACCCCAGCGAGCGCTGCATCTGCTCCGGCTGCTGGCCGGGCACGCCGAAGAAGCGGCGGAAGATCGGATCGTCCAACAGCGGATTGCGGTTCTGCACCACCTTGGCGGCATAGACATTGACGACAGCAGGCTGCACCCGCTGAACGATCGGCGCGTAGGAAAGCCGCAATTCCGCCGCCGAGGCCGGCACCCGCCGGTCCTGGGACATGGCCGGGGCCGCAGCCAGCAGGATGAAAAAGGCCGTGAAAAAGCGAACAGCGATCATGAAGGGAAATCACTCCACCTGGGGGATCAGGGAATATAGGCTTCCGCGACCGCGATTAGAAGCGATTGGGACTGTCGGCGGCGCCAAAGTGACCCGATTTGGGCAGCAGAATTGCCCAGCGAACGGGGTCGGCAACTACTTGCAATTCCTCATGGAGTGGACTTGAACAGCAGCTTCCTGCTGTCAATGACCAGAGGGAGACCCGCCAGATGAAGGCCGTTGGATACAAGAAATCCCTTCCCATCGAAACAGCCGATGCCTTGATCGATGTCGAGGTTGCAAAACCAGAACCGAAGGGCCGCGACATTCGCGTGGCTGTCAAGGCGATCTCCGCCAATCCGGTCGATTACAAGGTACGCAAGCGCGCAGCCCCTCCGGAAGGAGAGATCAAGATCCTCGGCTTCGACGCCGCTGGCGTCGTGGATGCGGTCGGTTCCGACGTGACGCTGTTTCGGCCGGGTGATGAGGTTTTCTATGCCGGCTCGATCCTCCGCCAGGGCACCAATTCGGAATTTCACCTGGTTGACGAGCGTATCGTCGGCCGCAAGCCGAAAACCCTGTCATTTGCCGAGGCCGCGGCGCTGCCCTTGACCTCGATCACAGCCTGGGAGCTGCTGTTCGACCGCCTCGGCGCAGTGCCCGGCAAGAGCGTCGATCCGCGCACGCTTCTGGTCGTTGGCGGCGCCGGCGGCGTCGGCTCGATCCTGATCCAGCTCGCCCGCCGTCTCACCGGGCTCAATATCGTGGCGACGGCATCAAGGCCGGAATCGCAGAAATGGTGCCTGGAACTCGGCGCCCATGCCGTCGTCGATCATGCCAGGCCCATGAAAGAGCAGATCGAAGGACTGAAGGCCCCGCCGGTCGGCCTGGTCGCAAGCCTCACGGCGACCGGCGAGCATTACAAGGCGATCGCGGAGCTCATGGCGCCGCAGGGCAAATACGGCCTGATCGACGATCCCGCCGAATTCAATGTAGCCGTATTCAAGGGCAAGGCGATCTCCATCCACTGGGAGTCGATGTTCACCCGCTCATCGTTCCAAACCCCCGACATGATCGCCCAGCACAACCTCCTGAACGACGTCGCAGACCTCATCGACAAGGGCGTGCTGCGCACGACCCTGGATCAGAGCTTCGGCACCATCAATGCGGCTAACCTGAAGCGCGCGCATGCGC
Organism: uncultured Alphaproteobacteria bacterium; assembly: GCA_963820275.1. Taxonomy (GTDB): domain Bacteria; phylum Pseudomonadota; class Alphaproteobacteria; order Rhizobiales; family Xanthobacteraceae; genus Bradyrhizobium. The sequence continues at coordinate 161,812 of CAWFZL010000027.1, read as the reverse complement.
TGCTCGAGAGCGGCAAATCTCGCGGCAAGATCGTGCTGGAGGGATGGTAGGGTGGAATCCGGGGCGGGCGCGACACAAACGCGCCTTGCCTCGCCCCCCGCATGCCTATTTCTTCTGCGTGGCGGCCTGGATCGCCTTCCAGTCAAACTTCTCGGCAAGCGCGAGCGCCTCGTCCTCAGTGATGCCCTTATAGGCAAAGCTGAAAACAGCATCCTTGCCGAGCCCCACCATGAGTGCCCCTGACTTGTCCTTGTTGTTGAAGCTCTTCAAAACCGGCATGTCGTGCATGGTCGAGGTGATCATGTGGCCCTCGGACGTCTGCAAGTTCATCGGGTTCTGAAGCGGCGCCAATGCGCCGACGGCGGACGGGCCGACCATGACCGAAGCATGGGCCTGCGCCGGACCGCGCAGGTAGTCCCGGGTCGCGGTCGTCATGCTGACATTGGTCATTTCCATGGACATGCCGTCAGCCTTCTTGCCCTGCCATCCGTCGAGATCGACCAGGAACGGCAACAGGCGCTGGAATGCCTGGTCGGCCCGCGCGGATATCGCCGGCCACAGCAGCGAAAAGGCGACAAAAAGCGAAAAAACCACCTGCCGCGGCTTGATCATCGGTCTTCCCCCCATGTTTTGACGACCCACCATAGCGCCCCGCCGCGGCCCGAGAAAGGCGCCCGCGGGCCTGCCTGTCTCCGTTCGTGGCCGCGGCGCGGGCAAAATTCCGGAATACCGGCATTGAACCGGAGTTAATCCCGATGGCTCTAATTGGCGGGTGACCTGCCTGCCCCGGGGCAACGCGCTCGGCAAATCATCGGAGACAATCCTCTTGGCCGAATATCTCCTGTCCATGACGGAGGCGTTCCAGCGCTTCATGCCTGGCGTCCGCAACATCGCAGCGCGGACCGGGTTGAGCGATGCACAACTCGGTACGTCCAGGGCCGGCGTGGTCGACGGCGATCTCGTCGTGACGACTGAAGGTCTTGTTTACACCAACCAGATGGTACCGGCCTTCGCGGACGCGCAACTCGGCGCGTTGTTCGTTCTGGGATCGCTGATCGCTCCGAAGGCGACGCTGACCGAGCCGGACATCGACTGGTCGCCCCTGCTCAAGGTGAAAGGCAATTTGGTTGCCAAAAATCTCTGCCTTGGCGGCAGCGCATCCGAGATCGACGGCGACGTCAAGATCGAAGGCGTGCTCATGGGCTACTACAACCAGGGCGAGATGCGGATCGGCGGCAAGACATACGCGCATCTCATCATCATCGACGATTACAGAATGACCTTCGGCGGGCCGGTCGAACGGAAATATGCCGTCAGCGGGGGCGCCGCACGGACCAACATCGCGATCGACTACGACCGTGACCGGTTGGACCTCATCCTCGTCCCCGAAGTCATGGACGAAACCAATTTCCTGAACGACGGCGTCGTGCTTGACCGGCTAAAGCGCGGCCTTCCGATCCTCCGTCCCGAAGACGAAATCGGCACGCCGCCGCCGCGGAAATTGTCTGACAAGGGCGCCGCCCGGCTTGCCGAACTGCGCGCGCGGAAGGAGCGCGGCGAAACGATCGAGAAGGTCAATTTCGAGGAATGCGAGCTGCGCTTCGTGCCGGACGACCTGCAGGAGTTTTCGTCCGCGCGAGAGCTCGTGTTGTCGAAGAACGCCGTGAAAGCAGTGCCCGCCTGGATCGGCGCCTTCGAGGGGCTGGAAGTCCTCAAGCTTGAGGACTGTGCACTTCGCACCATGCCCCGCGAGGTCGCGCAATTGCCGCGGCTGCGCCGGCTGGAGCTGATCGACAACCCGCTCACCTCTTTGCCCTTCGGGCCGGACAGTTTTCGCGCGGTCGAAATCCTCCGCATCGGCGAAACCTATTTCAACGGCTCGGCGGATTTCACCGCCAATCTCGATCTTGCACAGTTTCCATGGCTACGCGTTATCGAGCAGCGCTACGACATCAACACGGTTGAGGAGCTCGTCTATCGCGAGGACCAGGAGCTGTGGACCAACCCGCATCTCGAAATCCTCGACATCGGCTGGCCGGCCTTGAAAAACGGAATTCCTCAAGGCCTGCTCCGCGCCCGCAGCCTCAGGGCGCTGGCGACGCGGGTGAATGCCGCCCAGCTCGGCTCTGTCATGGTGCGCATGCAGGTTTTCGAGCATTTCGAATATCTGTCGATCGGCTACTCCGACCTCACCCGCGAACAACTGGCGCGGCTCTACGATGCCTTGCCCCGCGCCTTTATCAGTTCCGAATATGTCGGCGGCAAAAGCGAGTCCGGTTTCGACCAAGGCGACAAGTTATGGGAGCTTGAACGCGCGCTCGATCAGAGGCGCTTCGCGGAGGCAATCGCAGGGCTTGACGAGATGACATCTTCACTAGACCTGCGCCGGCCCTTCCTGCCAGCGAAGGTGCATGCAAGGCTGATGGCGCTGGCGGTGAAGGCGCGGCGCGGGGCTGCCCAGGAAGAGCAGGATCGCTCCCGCAGGGAAGACATGGCGGAAGCGGCCTTGAAATGGGCCGAACGCGTGATGTCCGTTCTGCCTGCGAACGCCGAGAGTTGCTGGTATCTCGATTATCACCAATTCTGGCTGGTCCGTCTGCAATGCCTCTACGCACGCGCATGCGGCTATGCGCTCCGCGCCGCGCCCGACGCCCCGGCGGCAAACGCCGCGCTCGACCTCGCGCAAGGCGAGCTCGACCGCTTCCTGCAGCCGATCAATCCTACCTGGCACGCCAACGAAAGCGCCGTCGTCAAAAGGCTTCGCGCGCGCATCCCGATCTAGAACCTCAAGAGATGAGATTGAATTGTAACCACGGAGTTCAGAAAATGATAAGACTACGGGCCGCTGCGGCCATGATCCTCTTGCTCATGGTTGCTCCGGCTGCCGCGCAAGATAAGGAAGCGTCGACACCGGCGGACATCTTGAGCGGCATCTATCGCCAGGCCGTGAAGGGCAAACCTGACGCGTGGATGGAGCCAGGCCAGCGGGGCAAGTATGTGTCGAAATCGCTGGCGGCGCTGTGGGCCAAAGTGGACGCCAAGCCCCCGCAGGACGGCGACGAGGGCGCCTTCGACTTCCACATCACCACCGATACCAACTCGGAGGACCTTGGGAATTTCGAAGTGATGCCAAAGAGCCAAAGCGCCACAGCGGCGGTCGTCGCGGTAAAGATCATCTATCGAAAGCCTTATCGCGGTCCTTCTCCTGTCGTGACCTATTATTTCATCAACGAGAACGGGCAATGGCGGATCGACAATATCCGCGGCAAGGATTGGGATCTCCGGGAAATACTGAAGCTCTGGCTCAAGGCTTCGTAAACCGCGGCTTCAGGCAACGCGATGCCACCCTCCGCGCGCGGCTTGACGCGGCTCAACAAAAAAGCGGCGCTACCAGGCGCCGCTTTGCATCAGATCATGTTCCGATTCAGGCTGCCTCGGCAGCGGCCTTTTCCTGCACCGGACCTGAATCCAGGCCCTTGGCATCGACGTCGCGGTCGACAAACTCGATCACCGCCATCGGCGCATTGTCGCCATAACGGAAACCGGCCTTGATGATGCGGGTATAGCCGCCCTCGCGGTCCCTGTAGCGGGGGGCAAGAACATCGAACAATTTCCTGACCTGATCGACGTCGCGCATCTCCGAGATCGCCTGGCGGCGCATCGCAAGACCGCCCTTCTTGCCGAGCGTCACGAGCTTCTCGACGATCGGGCGCAATTCCTTGGCCTTGGGCAGCGTGGTGACGATCTGCTCGTGCTTGATCAGCGCCGCGCACATATTGGCAAACATCGCGCGCCGATGCTCGGCGGTGCGATTGAGCTTTCGGTGAACCTTGCCGTGACGCATTTTGTATTCCTCATTGCTTGTTCGGTCACGACGGCTCGTCGGACACGTTGCTCAGGTGGGCCGCCTGCGTTCGCCCTGGATAGCGAGTTCGAACAGGGAGAGTTTCTCCCTCATTCTCTATTCGCTGTTTGCCATTCCCCATTCGCTCAATAATGATCCTCGAAGCGCTTGGCCAGCTCGTCGATGTTCTCCGGCGGCCAGCCCGGCACTTCCATGCCGAGATGCAGCCCCATCTGGGCCAGAACTTCCTTGATCTCGTTGAGCGACTTGCGGCCGAAATTCGGGGTACGGAGCATTTCCGCTTCCGATTTCTGCACGAGATCGCCGATATAGACGATGTTGTCGTTCTTCAGACAGTTGGCCGAACGCACCGACAATTCGAGCTCGTCCACCTTCTTGAGGAACGCAGGATTGAAGGCGAGATCCGGGATGATCTCCTGTGCGACTTCCTTGCGCGGCTCCTCGAAGTTGACGAACACATTGAGCTGATCCTGCAGGATGCGCGCGGCAAAGGCCACCGCATCGTCCGGCGAGATCGCGCCGTTGGTCTCGATCGTCATCGTCAGCTTGTCGTAGTCGAGGATCTGGCCCTCGCGGGTGTTCTCGACCTTGTAGGAGACCTTGCGCACCGGAGAGTAGAGACTGTCGACGGGGATCAGCCCGATCGGCGCGTCCTCCGGCCGGTTGCGCTCGGCGGCGACATAGCCCTTGCCGGTGGAGACCGTGAACTCCATGCGGATCTCGGCGCCGTCGTCCAGGGTGCAGATCTGCAGTTCCGGATTGAGCACGGTGACGTCGCCGACGGTCTGTATGTCTCCCGCCGTCACAACGCCCGGGCCCTGCTTCTTCACGACCATGCGCTTGGGGCCCTCGCCCTGCATCTTGATCGAGATGTCCTTGATGTTCAGCACGATGTCGGTGACGTCCTCGCGAACGCCGGCGATCGAGGAGAACTCATGCAGCACGCCGTCGATGTGCACCGACTGCACCGCAGCGCCCTGAAGCGACGAAAGCAGGATGCGGCGAAGCGCATTTCCCAGCGTCTGACCAAAGCCGCGTTCGAGCGGCTCGGCGACGAGCGTCGCATAACGGGTCGAATCGGTGCCCGGAGATACCTGCAGTTTGTTCGGCCGGATAAGCTCTTGCCAATTTTTCTGGATCGTCACTGTTTCACCCATGGGCCGATCAATTTGACAACCAAATCACCGGCGTTGGAGACCTCGCGGATATCCGCGGCTCGAAATTTTTTCCTAAAACCGTCGCGGGCGGCAAAACCACCCGCACTCGAAGCATCAAACCCGCCGGCGTTTGCGCGGACGGCAGCCATTGTGCGGGATTGTCGTCACGTCGCGGATCGAAGTGACGGTGAAGCCCGCAGCCTGCAGCGCCCGAAGCGCCGACTCGCGGCCCGAACCGGGGCCGGCAACTTCAACTTCCAGCGTGCGCATGCCGTGTTCCTGCGCCTTTCTGGAGACGTCTTCGGCCGCGACCTGCGCGGCATAGGGGGTCGACTTGCGCGAGCCCTTGAAGCCCATTGTGCCCGCCGACGACCAGGCGATGGTGTTGCCCTGCGCATCGGTGATGGTGATGGTCGTGTTGTTGAACGACGAATTCACGTGTGCCACGCCAGAAGCGATGTTCTTGCGCTCACGGCGGCGTACGCGGGTGGCTTCCTTGCCCATTTAAGAACCTTTCCTACGATCTCAACGCCGCCGTAATGCCAGCGGCTACACCTTTCGAAGCGAATAGTGGTTAGCGAGTAGCGAATGATGAGGGCCGGCCTCTGCTCGCTATTCGCCATTCCCTGTTCGCCAAAACTTTTACTTCTTCTTGCCGGCAATCGACTTGGCCGGCCCCTTGCGCGTACGCGCGTTGGTGTGGGTGCGTTGACCACGCACCGGCAAGCCGCGGCGATGACGCAGGCCGCGGTAGCAGCCAAGGTCCATCAACCGCTTGATGTTCATGCCGACCTCGCGACGCAGATCGCCTTCGACCATGTAGTCGCGGTCGATCACTTCGCGGATTTGCAGAACTTCCTGGTCGGTAAGCTGGCTGACACGACGGTCAGTGGGAATCTTCACCTTCTCCATGATCTCGGCCGCGTTCTTCGGACCGATACCATGGATGTACTGCAGCGCGATCAGGACGCGCTTGTTGGTCGGGATGTTCACACCGGCAATACGGGCCACAGACTTCTCTCCTGTCGCCGATCCCCGCGGGGAGCGGCCATTTTCTTGCTAACTCGCTATCTCGGGCAGGTGTCCACAAACGCGAACACGACGCCCGTCCCCTCGATCATTCGGGGCCCGGCATCGTCTTAAACTATCCGACTGGATGCGGGCTTATTAAAGTATCCAACGTGGTTTCGTCAACCGTCCCTATGCCTTAGCTCGCTTTTTCGTGAGCTTTTTCGCACCCTTTCGCGACGTGCCGCTCTGGCGCTTCCTGGAACCCGGGGAAGCCTTCCGGGACGCCTTCCCGGCTCCCTTCCTGGCGCCCGTAGACGCCTTTCCGGGACCCTTCCGGGCGGACTTGCCCGCCTTTTTGGCGGCCTTCCTGGCCCCGGCTTTGGCGGCCTTCCCGGCGCCCGCGCCTCTTGCGGATTTCGGGGTTCTGCGGGTGGCTGGCCTCCCGGCCCTGACGGCCGGCCGGGCTCTGGCTGCCTTTTTGGGCGAGCCGGTTCCGGAAGCCCCGATCGCGGCCAGAACGCGGTTAATCTCGTCGGTTACCTGCTCGATGGGCATCATGCCATCGATCGTCACCAGCTTGCGGCGATCCGAATAATAGTGGATCAGCGGTTCGGTCTGGGCGCGGTAGTTCGAAAGCCGCTTGGTCAGCACCTCGGCCGTGTCGTCTGGACGCACCTCTTCGCCGCGGGCGCGCATCTGGGCTACCCGGTTTTCGACGCGTTCCAGCAATGCGCTTTCATTGACGCGCAGTTCGATCACGGCGTCGAGCGCGAGGCGCTTTTTCTTCAGGAGTTCGTCCAGCGCCTCGGCCTGCGGCACCGTGCGCGGAAAGCCGTCGAGGATGAAGCCGTTCACCGCATCTGGCTGGTCCAGCCGGTCGGAAATGATTCCGATCACGATGTCGTCCGGCACCAGATGGCCAGCCGCCATGATGTCCTTGGCCTTCAGACCGACCGGCGTCTGCGCCGCTACCGCCGCGCGCAGCATATCGCCGGTGGAAAGCTGGACGATGCCGTAACGGTGAATCAGTCTTTGGGCCTGAGTACCCTTGCCCGACCCCGGAGGGCCCAAAAGAATTAATCTCATATGCGTTAGCCCCCCGGCTCGGTGAGCGAAATGACCGCACACCATTTTTGAAAATCAGCAATGGCGCCGATCAACACCGGCGCCGGGAGCGGATGGACGAATACGCCGCGCACAGGCGCGGCGTCAGCGCCGACGCCCCCTCAACTTCGATTTCCTGATCAACCCTTCATACTGGTGGGCGAGCAGATAACCCTGAACCTGCGCCACGGTATCCATCGTCACACTGACGACGATCAACAGCGACGTTCCGCCAAAATAAAACGGCACCGATGCGTAGGAAATCAGAATTTCGGGAATCAGGCAGACGATCGCGAGATAGACCGCACCCACCACGGTGATCCGCGACAGCACATAATCGATATATTCGGCCGTACGCTCGCCCGGCCGGATGCCCGGAATGAAGCCGCCGTGCTTCTTGAGGTTGTCGGCGGTCTCGGTCGGGTTGAACACGATCGCGGTATAGAAGAAGGCAAAGAACACGATCAGCGCCAGGTAGAGGATCAGAAACAGCGGCCGGCCGTGGCCGAGCTGGGTGGTGATCCATTGCATCCATTCCGGTCCGCGGCCCGCATTGAAATTCGCAACCGTGGTCGGCAACAAGAGCAGCGAGGACGCGAAGATCGGTGGAATCACGCCCGAGGTGTTGAGCTTGAGCGGCAGATGCGAGGACTGGCCCTCGAACATCTTGTTGCCGACCTGGCGCTTCGGATACTGGATCAGGAGCCGTCGCTGCGCGCGCTCCATGAACACGATGAACGCGATCACCGCGACCGCCATGACGATGACGATCAGGATGAGGCCGGTGGACAGCGCGCCCTGACGGCCGAGTTCGAGCATGTTGGCCAGCGCCGACGGCAATTCCGCGACGATGCCGGAAAGGATAATCAACGAGATGCCGTTACCGATGCCGCGCGAGGTCACCTGCTCGCCGAGCCACATCAGGAACATGGTGCCGCCGGTCAGCGTGATGGTGGTCGACAGGCGGAAGAACAGGCCGGGATCGCTGACGACATTGCTTGCGCCCTCAAGCCCGACCGAGATGCCGTAGGACTGGAACGCCGCGAGAATCACGGTGAGGTAGCGGGTGTACTGGTTGAGCGTCTTGCGGCCCGCCTCGCCCTCCTTCTTCAGCGCCTCCAGCTGCGGCGAAACCGTGGTGAGCAGCTGGATGATGATCGATGCCGAGATGTACGGCATGATATTGAGCGCGAAGATCGCCATGCGGTGGATGCCGCCACCGGCGAACATGTTGAACATGCCGAGGATGCCGCCGGCCTGCGTCCGGAACACCTGCTCCCATATGCTGGGATCGATGCCCGGCAAGGGGATATAGGTTCCGAGCCGGTAGACGAGCAGCGCACCCAGCGTAAACCAGATCCGCTTCTTCAATTCCTCGGCTTTTCCGAGAGCCGAAAAGTTGAGGTTTGCCGCAAGTTGTTCCGCTGCTGAGACCATGCTTGGCTTTCTCCCGCGCTCCCCGCTGCAACGTCCCGGAGCGGCGGGACGTTCGCGAGGTGCCGGACATTATTTGGTGCTCGGGCTTGATATGTCCATCGCCCTGTCGTCCGGATCGTCCGCCTGAGGCGGGCGATGACGCAGATGTTACGCCGCCTCGCCTTCTTCCTTGCTTGCGGGGGCAAGGATTTTCACCGTGCCGCCCGCTTTCTCGACCGCCGCGATGGCGGATTTCGAAGCGCCGTGAACCTCGATATTCAACCTGGCCTTGAGCTCACCACGGCCAAGCAACCGCACGCCGTCCTTGGCGCGCCGCAACACGCGGGATTTCACCAGCGATTCAGCTGTGATGGTTTCCTTGGCGTCGATCAGCCGGGCATCGATTGCCTGCTGAAGGCGATCGAGATTGATCTCGACAAATTCGAGCCTGAAGATGTTGTTGAAACCGCGCTTGGGCAAGCGCCGGTGCAGCGGCATCTGGCCGCCCTCGAAGCCCTTGATGCGCACACCCGAGCGGGCCGTCTGGCCCTTGCCGCCGCGGCCGGACGTCTTGCCCTTGCCGGAACCGATGCCGCGGCCGACGCGCATCCGCTTTTTGCGCGAGCCGGCATTGTCGGCGAGATCGCTGAGTTTCATCGTTCGCTTCCCTTATCTCTGGAGCATGATCTCGACCGAAAACCGGTAGCCACTTTTCGGGATCATGCTCCGACCTTGTTACTTCTCGCCGACGACGCGGACGATATGTTGAACCTTGGCGATCATGCCGCGAACCTCTGGCGTGTCCTGCAGTTCGGCGACGCGGCCGATCTTGTTGAGCTTGAGGCCGATCAGCGTCGCACGCTGCGAGTGGTGGCGGCGGATCGCGCTGCCGGTCTGCTCGACCTTGATCGTCTTTGCGGCCTTGGCCATCGTCTTGAACTCCGTGACGCGCAAGAGTGCGCGGTGTTGTTATTCGGCAACCGCTTCGGCGTCACCGCCGACCCGCCGCGCCTGCAACGTCGACACCTTGATGTTGCGGCGCGCCGCAACCGAACGCGGCGAATCCTGGTGCTTCAGCGCGTTGAAGGTGGCGCGAACCATGTTGTAGGGATTCGAGGAGCCGATCGACTTGGCAACCACGTCCTGAATGCCGAGCGTCTCGAAGACCGCCCGCATCGGACCGCCCGCGATGATACCGGTGCCGGCCGGTGCCGCACGCAAGTAAACCCGGCCCGCGCCATGGCGGCCGAAAATGTCGTGATGCAGGGTGCGACCCTCGCGCAACGCCACGCGCGTGAGGTTGCGCTTGGCCGCATCGGTCGCCTTGCGGATGGCTTCGGGAACCTCCCGCGCCTTGCCGTGGCCGAAACCGACCCTGCCCTTCTGATCGCCGATCACGACCAGCGCCGCAAAGCCGAAGCGCTTGCCGCCCTTGACGACCTTCGCCACACGATTGATGTGGACGAGCTTGTCGACGAACTCGCTGTCGCGCTCTTCCCGATCCCGGCCCTTATGGCCGCCGCCGCGTTCGCGTTCACCTGCCATGGTGTTTTTTCCGATCCTTAAAAAATCCAGTTAGAAGCTCAACCCGCTTTCGCGCGCGGCATCCGCGAGCGCCTTGACGCGGCCGTGATAGAGATAACCGCCGCGGTCGAACACGACCTCGGTGACGCCGTTCTTCACGGCGCGCTCCGCCAGCAGCTTGCCGACGGCCTTGGCCGCGTCGATGTTCGCACCGGTCTTGCCGCTGTTGCGCATCGTCTTTTCCAGCGAAGAGGCGGACGCAAGCGTCTCGCCCCTCTGATCGTCGATGACCTGGGCGTAGATGTGCTTCGACGAGCGGAACACCGACAGACGCGGGCGACCGCCACCGGAACGGCGCAACGACAGCCTCACGCGTTGCTTGCGCCGGGCATTCGTAACTTTCAATCTCGACATCACCGGCTCCGTTATTTCTTCTTGCCTTCCTTGCGGAAGACGAATTCGTCGACATACTTCACGCCCTTGCCCTTGTAAGGCTCCGGCGGGCGGTAGCTGCGGATCTCGGCGGCGACCTGGCCTACGCGCTGGCTGTCGTTGCCGACGATGACGATCTCGGTCGGCTTCGGCACCGTGATCGCGATGCCTTCCGGGATCGGATAGACGACGTCGTGGCTGTAACCGAGCGCGAGCTGCAGGTTCTTGCCCTGCAGCGCCGCACGATAGCCGACGCCGTTGATTTCAAGCCGCTTCTCGAAACCCTTGGTCACGCCGGCCACCAGATTGGCCACCTGGGCGCGCGCCGTGCCGTACATCGCCTGCGCCCGGTTGGTCTTGACCCTGGGGGCGACCTTGATCACGCCATTCTCGAACTTCACCTCGACGTCGTCATGGGCAACGAATTGAAGCTGGCCCTTCGGCCCCTTCATCTTCACCGTCTGTCCCTCGACGGTCGCTGTAACGCCGGACGGGATGCTCACAGGCCTTTTGCCAATTCGTGACATCACTTTCTCCTACCTGGCATTTCCGGCGAAGCGGATGCGGGTTCGCCGCAGAAAATGCGCAAATCCAAAACCTTGTGCGCCAGTTCCTGCCGCAAAACCAAACTCCACTCTTGCGGAACGCGCACTAGAACACCGTAAAGAGAATTTCGCCGCCCACATTTGCCTCGCGAGCATCGTGGTCGGCCATGATTCCCTTCGGCGTCGACAACACCGAAATGCCGAGCCCGTTGTTCACGCGCGGCAGGTTCTTGACCGAAGCATAAACCCTGCGCCCCGGCTTCGACACCCGCTCGATCTCGCGGATCACAGGCTCGCCGTCGAAATATTTCAGCTCGATCTCGAGCTCGCTGCGCCCGGAAGAATGCTCGACGCTCGCGTAACCGCGAATGTAGCCTTCCGTCTTCAGCACCTCGAGCACGTTGGCGCGCATCTTCGAGCCGGGGCTGGAAACCTTCGGCTTCGAACGCATCTGTGCATTGCGGATGCGGGTGATGAGATCGCTGATCGGATCGTGTGTTGACATGTCCGACCCCTCCTTACCAGCTCGACTTGACGAGCCCGGGAACCAGGCCCTTCGAACCGAGTTCGCGCAGCGCGATACGGCTGAGCTTGTTCTTGCGATAGTTCGAGCGCGGACGTCCGGTGAGCTCGCAACGGTTGCGGATGCGGGTCGGCGACGAATTGCGCGGCATCTCGGCAAGCTTCAGGGTTGCCGCAAACCGCTCTTCCATCGGCTTGCTCTTGTCGGCAATGATGGCCTTCAGCTTTGCCCGTTGCGGGGCGGCGTTCTTGGCCATCCGCTTGCGCCGGTTGTTCTTCTCGATCGAACTCTTCTTTGCCATGCTTGGCTCCTTGCGGTTCCGCGTTTGAGAGGCTTTTCCTTGAAGCTTCTCACTGCCGGAACGGGAAATTGAATGCGGACAACAACGCCCTTGCTTCTTCGTCGGTGCGCGCCGTGGTGCACACCGTGACATCCATGCCCCACGACTCCCCGACCTTGTCGAAGTCGATTTCGGGGAAGATGATGTGCTCCTTGATGCCCAGCGAATAATTGCCGCGGCCGTCGAAGCTCTTCGGATTGAGCCCGCGGAAGTCGCGGACGCGGGGCAACGCGACGTTTACCAGGCGATCGATGAATTCGTACATCTTGGCCTTGCGCAGCGTGACCTTGCAGCCGATCGGCTGGTTTTCACGCAGCTTGAAGGTCGAGATCGCGATGCGCGAATAGGTCACCACCGCCTTTTGGCCGGCGATCAGCGACAGATCGGCCGCCGCCAGCTCCGCCTTCTTGCGATCGTTGACGGCCTCGCCGATGCCCATGTTGAGCACGACCTTGTCCAGGCGCGGAACCTGCATCATGTTGGAATAGCCGAACTGCTCGGTCAGCTTGCCGCGAATCTTCTTGTCATATTCCGCGCGCAGGCGAGGTGTGTATGCGGTCTCAGCCATCGATCTCTGCTCCCGAGCGTTTGGCGATGCGTACCTTGGTGCCATCCGCCTGAATCTTGAAACCTACGCGGGTCGGCTTGCCGTCCTTGCCGACGATCGCAATGTTGGAAAGGTGGATCGGCCCCTCCTTCGAGATGATGCCGCCCTCCTGCGCCTGGGTCTGTTTCTGGTGGCGCTTGACCAGGTTGATGCCCCGCACCAGCGCCCTGTTTTCGTCAGGACGCACCTCGAACACCTCGCCGGTACGACCCTTGTCGCGACCCGACAGCACGATGACCTTGTCGCCTTTCCGGATCTTGGCAGCCATCACAGCACCTCCGGGGCAAGCGAGATGATCTTCATGTGATTCTTGGCGCGCAGCTCGCGTGGCACGGGCCCGAAGATGCGCGTGCCGACCGGCTCCGACTGGTTGTTGATCAGCACGGCGGCATTGCGGTCGAAACGGATGACCGAGCCGTCGGGACGGCGGATGTCCTTGCGGACCCGCACCACGACGGCCTTCATCACGTCGCCCTTCTTCACCTTGCCGCGCGGAATGGCTTCCTTGATCGACACGACAATAACGTCGCCCACGGTGGCATAACGGCGCTTGGAGCCCCCAAGCACCTTGATGCACATGACACGGCGTGCGCCTGAATTATCGGCCACGTCGAGGTTGGTCTGCATCTGAATCATTGATGCACCTCGTCCTCTTTCTGCGCAAAGCTGCGCCCAAAAATTTTTCCCGAAGGTCGGATCCGGCGAAGCCGGACCGTGGCCTCAGGCAGTTTTCTGATGCTCGCCCCGGATTACCGTCCAGCGCTTCAGTTTCGAGATCGGCCTGCTTTCCTCGATCCACACCGTGTCGCCCGGCTTGAATTCGCTCTTCTCGTCGTGCGCATGGTAGTTCTTCGAACGGCGGATCGTCTTCTTGTAGATCGGATGGGTGAAGCGGCGGTCGACGCGCACCACGACAGTCTTGGACTGCTTGTCGCTGACGACCACGCCTTGAAGCGTACGTTTCGGCATGCTCAGTCCCCTACTTCTTCTTCGCGCGGAGTTGCGCGGCAATGGTCTTGATGCGGGCGATGTCGCGGCGGGCTTCGCGCAGCCGCGAGGTATTCTCCAGCTGCCCGGTGGCGCGCTGGAAACGCAGGTTGAAGCGCTCCTTCTTCAGATCGAGGACGGCATCGTCCATCTGATCGGGGCTCATCGCGCGGACATCGGCAATCTTCATTTTGGCCATGACGACTCCCTATTCCGCAATGCGCGCCACGAAGCGCGTCTTGATCGGCAGTTTGGCGGCGGCGAGCGAAAGCGCCTCTCTGGCCGTCTGCACCGGCACGCCGTCGATTTCGAAGATCACCCGGCCAGGCTTGACCCGCGCCACCCACAATTCGGGCGTGCCCTTGCCGGAGCCCATGCGCACTTCGGCCGGCTTCTTCGACACCGGCACATCCGGGAAGACGCGGATCCAGACGCGGCCGGCGCGCTTCATGTGACGGGTCAGCGCGCGCCGGGCAGCCTCGATCTGGCGCGCGGTGACGCGATCGGGCGCCATCGCCTTCAGGCCGAACTGGCCGAACGACAACGTCGCGCCCGAAGTCGCGGTGCCGTGGATACGGCCCTTGTGCGCCTTCCGGAACTTCGTTTTCTTTGGTTGCATCATGGCGTAAAGCCCTCAAACCTTTTCTATGCAGCCTCAGGCAGCCGCAGCGTCGCGGCGCGGCCGCGACCCCTCGCCCTCGGCCATTCTCTTGTCCTGGGCCATTGGATCGTGCTCGAGGATTTCGCCCTTGAAGATCCAGACCTTGACGCCGCATGTTCCGAACGTCGTAAACGCGGTCGCCACTCCGTAATCGATGTCGGCGCGCAGCGTGTGCAACGGCACGCGGCCTTCGCGGTACCACTCCATGCGCGCGATTTCGGCGCCGCCCAGTCGCCCCGAGCAGTTGATACGGATGCCCTCGGCGCCCAAACGCATCGCCGACTGCACCGCCCGCTTCATCGCGCGGCGGAACGCGACGCGGCGCTCCAGCTGCTGGGCGATCGATTCGGCGACCAGCGTGGCATCGAGCTCCGGCTTGCGGATCTCGACGATATTGATGACGACGTCCGAAGCCGTGATGTCGGCAACCTTCTTGCGCAGCTTGTCGATGTCGGCGCCCTTCTTTCCGATCACGACGCCTGGCCGCGCCGAGTGGATCGTCACCCGGCACTTCTTGTGGGGACGCTCGATCACGATCTTGGCGACCGCCGCCTGCTTGAGTTCCTTGTGCAGGATCTCGCGGATCTTGACGTCCTCGTGCAACAGCTTGCCGTATTCGTTCTTGCCGGCGAACCAACGGGAATCCCACGTCCGGTTGATGCCAAGACGCAGTCCGATTGGATTGATCTTCTGACCCATCGTAACCCTCCCGCGCCTCTCGTTAAGCGCTCGCCTCGACCTGACGAACGACGATCGTCAGCTGCGAGAACGGTTTAAAGACACGACCCGAACGGCCACGGCCGCGCGGTGCGAAACGTTTCATCACGATGCCGTTGCCGACATGGGCTTCCGCAATAACCAGATCGTCGACATCGAGATCGTGGTTGTTCTCGGCATTGGCGATCGCCGATTCCAGGCACTTCTTCACGTCGACCGCGATCCGCTTGCGCGAAAACTGCAGGTCCGCCAGCGCAGCCGAAGCCTTCCGCCCCCGGATCAGCTGCGCGACAAGGTTCAGCTTTTGCGGGCTCACCCGCAGCATCCTGGCGACCGCCTTGGCCTCGTTATCGGCGAGGCTCCGTCCGCGCTTTGGTTTGCTCATCGCTTAAGTCCTCAAGCCTTCTTGGCTTTCTTGTCGCCCGAATGGCCGTGGAAAGTACGTGTCGGCGAGAACTCGCCGAACTTGTGACCTACCATTTCCTCGTTGACCGATACCGGCACATGCTTCTGGCCGTTGTAGACGCCGAAGACCAGGCCGACGAACTGCGGCAGGATGGTCGAGCGACGGCTCCAGATCTTGATGACGTCGTGACGGCCGGACGCACGGGCCGCATCTGCCTTCTTGAGCAGCGAGCCTTCGACGAACGGGCCTTTCCAGACTGAACGAACCATGTCCGGCGTTCCTTACTTCTTCCGCTTGTGGCGGCTGATGAGAATGAATTTGTTGGTTGACTTGTTAGAACGCGTCTTCTTGCCTTTGGTCGGCTTGCCCCACGGGGTAACCGGATGGCGGCCGCCCGAAGTGCGGCCTTCGCCGCCGCCGAGCGGATGATCGACCGGGTTCATGGAGACGCCGCGGTTATGGGGCCTGCGGCCGAGCCAGCGCTTGCGGCCAGCCTTGCCGATCGAAATGTTCATGTGGTCCGGGTTGGACACCGCACCGATGGTGGCGGTGCAGCGGCCGTGAACGAGGCGCTGCTCACCGGAGTTCAGGCGGATGATCACATATTCCTGGTCGCGGCCGACGATCTGGGCATAGGTGCCGGCCGAGCGCGCCAGCTGGCCACCCTTTCCGATCTTCAGTTCGACATTGTGGATGATGGTGCCGACCGGCATGTTGCCGAGCGGCATGACGTTGCCCGGCTTCACGTCGACATGGGTACCTGCGATCACGGTGTCGCCGACTGAAAGCCGCTGTGGCGCCAGGATATAAGCCTGGGTGCCGTCGGCGTATTTCACCAGCGCGATGAAGGCTGTCCGGTTCGGATCGTATTCCAGCCGCTCGACGGTCGCCGGCATATCGAGCTTGGCTCGTTTGAAGTCGACGATGCGGTAGGCCTTCTTGTGACCGCCGCCGCGGAAACGCACCGTGATGCGCCCGAGATTGTTGCGGCCGCCGTTCGACAGCTTGCCCTCGGTCAACGCCTTGACCGGCTTGCCCTTGTAGAGCACCGAACGATCGACCATCACCAGCTGACGCTGGCCCGGTGTCGTGGGGTTGAATGTTTTCAATGCCATCGCTGTGTCGCCTTATAGTCCGGTGGTGACGTCGATGCGGTGGCCCTCTTCGAGGGTCACGACGGCGCGCTTGACGTCCGACTGCGAACCGAAAGTGCCGCGGAAGGCCTTTGTCTTGCCCTTGCGCACCAGGGTGTTCACGCTCTTGACCTTGACGTCGAACAGCTTCTCGACGGCTTCCTTGATCTGCGGCTTGGTAGCCTTGCTCGCGACCTTGAACACGACCTTGTTGTGTTCGGAGGCCATCGTCGCCTTCTCGGTGACGACGGGAGCAACGATGATGTCGTAGTGGCGCGATTCGATGTTCTTCATTTGAAGCGCGCCTCCAGCGCATCGACCGCCGCCTTGGTCAAAACCAGCTTCTGGCGGCGCAGGATGTCATAGACGTTGATGCCCTGGATCGGCAGCACGTCGATATCCGGAATGTTGCGGGCGGCGGTCGCAAAACCATTGTTGAGTTCGGCACCGTCGATGATCAGCGCATTGGTCAGGCCAAGCCCCGAGAAGTGTCCAACCAGCGCCTTGGTCTTCGCGCCCTCCAGCGCAGCCTTGTCGATCACGACCAGGCCGCCGTCCTTGGCCTTGGCCGACAGCGCATGGCGAAGCGCCAGCGCGCGCAGCTTCTTCGGCAGATCGGTGGCGTGTGAACGCACCACGGGGCCGAAGGCACGGCCGCCGCCGCGGAACTGGGGAACGCGCGCCGAGCCGTGACGGGCGCCACCGGTGCCCTTCTGCTTGTACATCTTCTTGCCGGTCCGCCAGATCTCCCCGCGATCCTTGGTCTTGTGGGTCCCTGCCTGGCGCTTGTTGAGCTGCCATTGCACGCAGCGCAGGATGATGTCCTTGCGCGGCTCGAGGCCGAAGATCTCGTCGGAGAGCTGAACCGAGCCCGCGGCCTTGCCCTCGAGGGTCGTGACTTTCAGTTCCATCTCACGCTCCCTCCTGCTGGGCCGGCGCCTCGGCCACTTTCTCGCCGCCGGCGACCTTGAACTTGCCGGGCTTCGGAGCGTCTTTCGGCAACGGCTTCTTCACGGCATCGCGC
Source organism: uncultured Alphaproteobacteria bacterium (assembly GCA_963820275.1). Lineage (GTDB taxonomy): Bacteria > Pseudomonadota > Alphaproteobacteria > Rhizobiales > Xanthobacteraceae > Bradyrhizobium. Next base: position 144,360 of record CAWFZL010000027.1, on the reverse strand, counting down.
ACCGCGATCCAGCCGCCCTTGGACCCTGGAACAGCACCCTCGACAAGGATCAGCCCACGCTCGACATCGGTCTGGACCACGCGCAAATTGAGCGTGGTGATGCGATCGACACCCATGTGGCCGGGCATCTTCTTGTTCTTGAAGGTCTTGCCGGGATCCTGGCGTTGACCGGTCGAACCGATCGAACGATGCGAGACCGAAACGCCGTGGGTGGCGCGAAGGCCGCCGAAATTCCAGCGCTTCATGCCGCCCGCATAGCCCTTGCCGACGGAAGTGCCGGTGACATCGACGAACTGGCCGACCACGAAATGGTCGGCCTGAATCTCCGCACCCACCGGGATCAGCGCATCCTCTGTCACGCGGAATTCGGTGACCTTGCGCTTGGGCTCGACCTTGGCGACCGCGAACTGGCCGCGTTCGGCCTTCGGCATATAGACGGTCTTGCGGGTGCCCGATCCGAGCTGCAAGGCGACATATCCGTTCTTCTCGGTCGTGCGGTGACCGACGACCTGGCAATTGCCCAGCTTGAGCACGGTCACAGGGATATGTTCGCCGCTCTCCGTAAAGACCCGCGTCATCCCGACCTTCTGTGCGATCACTCCGGAGCGCATCGGCGTGCTTCCTGTTGTTTCAAGTCCGTTAAGGACTAGCCAAATTTCCTTCGCGAGCCTGACCTGATCCGAAAACCGGCTAGCGGTTTTCCGCGGTCACGCTCAGAGCTTGATTTCGACGTCGACACCGGCAGCCAGATCGAGCTTCATCAGCGCGTCCACGGTCTGCGGCGTGGGGTCGACGATGTCGAGAAGGCGCTTGTGCGTGCGCATCTCGAATTGTTCGCGGCTCTTCTTGTCGACATGCGGCGAACGGTTGACGGTAAACTTCTCGATGCGGGTCGGCAGCGGAATGGGTCCGCGAACCTGAGCACCGGTCCGTTTCGCCGTGTTCACGATCTCACGCGTCGACGAATCGAGAATGCGATGGTCGAACGCCTTGAGCCGTATGCGAATATTCTGGCCGTTCATTGCCGTTGTCTTTCTTGGTGAGTGGCGAGTAGCGAATAGCGAATGGATCAGTCCACTCGCTACTCGCCATTCCTATTCGCTTCTTACTCGATGATGCTTGCGACGACGCCGGCGCCGACGGTTCGGCCACCTTCACGGATCGCGAAGCGCAGTTTCTCTTCCATCGCGATCGGCACGATCAGGTGCACTTCCATCGCGATGTTGTCGCCCGGCATCACCATCTCCGTGCCCTCGGGCAGATGGACGACACCGGTCACGTCGGTGGTACGGAAGTAGAACTGCGGCCGATAGTTGGTGAAGAACGGGGTGTGGCGTCCGCCCTCCTCCTTGGTGAGAATGTAGGCCTCGGCCTTGAACTTGGTGTGCGGCTTAACCGAACCCGGCTTGCACAGCACCTGGCCGCGCTCGACTTCCTCGCGCTTGGTGCCGCGCAACAGCGCGCCGATGTTGTCGCCCGCCTGGCCCTGGTCGAGCAGCTTGCGGAACATTTCGACGCCGGTAACGATGGTCTTCTGCGTGTCGCGCAGGCCGACGATCTCGATTTCGTCGCCGACCTTGATCACGCCGCGCTCGACACGGCCGGTAACGACGGTACCGCGGCCGGAGATCGAGAACACGTCTTCCACCGGCATCAGGAACGGCTGGTCGATCGGACGCTCCGGCTGCGGAATGTATTCGTCGACATTGCGCATCAGCTCGAGGATCGCGTCGTGACCGAGCTTCTTGTCCTTGTCTTCGAGCGCAGCCAGTGCCGAGCCCTTGATGATCGGAATCTTGTCTCCGGGGAAGTCGTACTTCGAGAGAAGTTCGCGAACTTCCAGTTCGACGAGCTCGAGCAGTTCCGGATCGTCGACCATGTCGCACTTGTTGAGGAACACGACCATCGCGGGAACGCCGACCTGCTTTGCGAGCAGAATGTGTTCGCGGGTCTGCGGCATCGGGCCGTCGGCCGCCGACACCACCAGGATCGCGCCATCCATCTGCGCGGCTCCGGTGATCATGTTCTTGACGTAGTCGGCGTGGCCCGGGCAGTCGACGTGAGCGTAGTGCCGCTTCTGGGTCTCGTATTCGACGTGTGCCGTCGAGATCGTGATGCCGCGAGCCTTCTCTTCCGGCGCCTTGTCGATCTGGTCGTACGCCGTGAACGTCGCACCGCCGGTTTCAGCCAACACCTTGGTGATCGCCGCCGTCAGCGACGTCTTGCCATGGTCGACGTGACCGATCGTTCCAATATTGCAGTGCGGTTTAGTGCGTTCAAACTTTGCTTTGGCCATTTGACTCTCCGTTCAGTCGTTAGCTGCCGCCGACGACAATCAGGCAAACTTCTTCTGGACTTCTGCCGACACGTTCGCCGGCGCTTCTGCGTAGTGGTCGAACTGCATCGTAAAGGTTGCGCGACCCTGGCTCATCGAACGCAGGTTATTCACGTAACCGAACATGTTCATGAGCGGCACCATCGCATTGATGACGTTGGCGTTGCCGCGCATGTCCTGACCCTGAATCTGTCCGCGCCGCGAATTCAGGTCGCCGATGACCGAGCCGGTGTAATCTTCCGGCGTCACCACCTCGACCTTCATGATCGGCTCGAGCAACACCGACTTGCCCCGCTGCAGAGCTTCGCGGAAGCAGGCGCGGGTCGCGATTTCGAAGGCCAGCGCCGAGGAGTCGACGTCGTGGTACTTGCCGTCGATGAGCTGCACCTTGACGTCAACGACTGGGAAGCCCGCGACCACGCCGGAGGAAAGGACGCTCTCGACGCCCTTCTCGACGCCGGGGATGTATTCCTTGGGCACCGCACCGCCGACGACCTTGGATTCGAACTCGTAGCCCTTGCCGGGCTCGTTGGGCTCGACCACGAGCGTCACGGCGGCGAACTGGCCGGTACCGCCGGTCTGCTTCTTGTGGGTGTAGCTGTGTTCGACCCGCTGGGTGATGCGCTCGCGGAAGGCGACCTGTGGCGCGCCGATATTGGCGTCGACCTTGTAGGTGCGCTTGAGAATATCGACCTTGATGTCGAGATGGAGTTCGCCCATTCCCTTGAGGATGGTCTGACCGAACTCGTGATCGGTCGACACGCGGAACGACGGATCTTCCGCGGCGAGCTTCGCCAGCGCCACGCCGAGCTTTTCCTGGTCGGCCTTCGACTTCGGCTCGATCGCGATCTCGATGACGGGCTCCGGAAATTCCATCTTTTCCAGAATCACAGGCTTGTTCGCATCGCACAGCGTGTCGCCGGTACGCGCTTCCTTCAGCCCCGCAAGCGCAACGATGTCGCCGGCATAGGCTTCCTTGATGTCCTCGCGGTTGTTGGCATGCATCAGCAACATGCGGCCGATGCGTTCCTTCTTTTCGCGGGTCGAGTTGATCACGCCGGTGCCGCTCGCCAGCACGCCCGAATAGATGCGGCAGAAGGTGATGGTGCCGACAAACGGGTCGTCCATGATCTTGAATGCGAGCAGCGCGAGGGGCTCCTTGTCGTCGGCCTTGCGCACGACTTCGTTCCCGTCCTCGTCGGTGCCCTTGATCGCGGGCACGTCGACCGGCGATGGCAGGTAGTCGACGACGGCATCGAGCAGCGGCTGCACGCCCTTGTTCTTGAACGCCGAGCCGCACAGCACGGGATAGAAGGCGCCGGTAAGCACTGCCTTGCGGATCAGCCGCTTCAGCGTCGCCTCTTCCGGCTCCTTGCCGTCGAGATAGGCCGCCATTGCATCGTCGTCGAGCTCGACGGCGGCTTCCACCATCTTCTCGCGATATTCCTTGGCCTGATCGAGGAGATCGGCGGGAATGTCGACATAGTCGAATTTCGCGCCGAGCGATTCATCGTTCCAGACGATGCCCTTCATCTTCACGAGGTCGACGACGCCCTTGAAGTTGTTCTCGGCTCCGATCGGAAGCTGGATGGCGACCGGCCTGGCGCCGAGGCGATCGACGATGTCGGAAAGGCATTTGAAGAAGTCGGCGCCGATCTTGTCCATCTTGTTGGCGAAGACGATGCGCGGGACCTTGTACTTGTCACCCTGACGCCAGACAGTTTCGGTCTGCGGCTCAACGCCCTGGTTGGAGTCGAGCACGCATACCGCGCCGTCGAGCACGCGAAGCGAACGCTCCACCTCGATCGTGAAGTCGACGTGACCGGGGGTATCGATGATGTTCAGCCGCTTGCCGTTCCAGAACGCGGTGGTTGCGGCCGAGGTGATGGTGATGCCGCGCTCCTGCTCCTGCTCCATCCAGTCCATCGTCGCGGCACCTTCGTGCACTTCGCCGATCTTGTGGCTCTTGCCGGTGTAATACAGGATGCGCTCGGTCGTCGTGGTCTTGCCGGCGTCGATATGCGCCATGATACCGAAGTTGCGGTAGTCCTCGATGGCATGTTGGCGGGGCATGGGTTGTTCCTTGAATTCCTTAGTTTCGCCGTTACCAGCGATAATGCGAGAAGGCGCGATTGGCTTCCGCCATCTTGTGCACGTCCTCACGCTTCTTGACGGCGTTTCCCCGGTTATTCGACGCATCAAGCAACTCGGCCGAGAGCCGCTCGGTCATGGTCTTCTCGTTGCGATCGCGCGCGGCCGAAATGATCCAGCGAATCCCGAGCGCCTGGCGGCGCACCGAGCGCACCTCGACCGGCACCTGGTAGGTGGCGCCACCGACGCGGCGGGAGCGCACCTCGATCGTCGGCATCACGTTTTCCAGCGCCTGCTCGAAAACGGTCAGCGGATTCTGCTTGGTCTTGTTCTCGATAATGCCGAGCGCGCCGTAGACGATGCCTTCGGCGACCGACTTCTTCCCGGCGTACATCACCGAGTTCATGAACTTGGTAATGACGACGTTTCCGAACTTCGGGTCCGGAAGCACTTCACGCTTTTCGGCAGAATGACGACGCGACATCTTCTTCTTTCCTCGTCATGGCCGGGCTCCCGGCCATCCAAGTCCTTTAATCGTTGCTCCAAATCCCCGGGTCTCACTTCGTTCGCCCGGGGATGACCCTCGCTATGCTCGGCTCACTTCGGACGCTTCGCGCCGTATTTCGAACGGCGCTGCTTGCGGTTCTTGACGCCCTGGGTATCGAGGACGCCGCGGAGAATGTGGTAGCGCACACCCGGCAAGTCCTTGACGCGGCCGCCACGGATCATGACCACGGAGTGCTCCTGAAGGTTGTGACCTTCACCGGGAATGTAGCCGATGACCTCGAACCCGTTGGTGAGGCGCACCTTGGCGACCTTGCGCAGCGCCGAGTTCGGCTTCTTCGGGGTCGTGGTGTAGACGCGCGTGCATACACCGCGCTTCTGCGGCGACTGCTGCAGCGCCGGCACCTTCTTGCGCGACTTCTGTACGACGCGCGGACTTGCGATCAGCTGGTTGATCGTCGGCATGTCAGCCTTCACCCTTTAGTTCGCAGCGAAACCGAAAATGGCTTCGCAAAATTCGTTCGGGACTTCGGTCCCATTCGGCCGCCCCGCGAATAACATCCGCGCAAAGCGAAATCGCGCCAACTGCCCACCGCTGAGCAGAAAGCGCTTCGACGCCACAGAGGACCGCAGTCGCAATCAATCAGCACGCGCCGATCGACCAGATACCGAGGTCATGCACCCGATCAATCTCGAGGGAACTTTCCCACGAAAACCAAGATCGTCCTGGCATTGCCTAGCTATAATCGACAGCGTTTGAGCGACATTCGTCGAGGTTGGTGCCCGCCGCAATCCTGCAAAAATACGGGGATCGAAGGGGTGATCCGTTCCGACGCAAGCGAAGCTCACCGCCTGTCGTTGAGTGCGCGGGTTCTATCGGTGGAGCCTGTCCAAGTCAAGGCGAAACGACGGGAAAGAAGCGCCTTTGCTGGCTTCCAATTCCGCCGACCCGCCGGGTCTGGATACTGGCTCCTGGCTGCCGGTCCGATCTCTCGATCGGGCCGAAAACCCCCTTTTACCCGGGTAATATATAGCGTTAACGATACCTCAAATAGGTGCGCGCCTCCCAATCCGCAAGCTGCCTCTGCCGCTGCGGGACCGCCCGGCGGCCTCAGGAGAACTCAATCCTCGTCGTCATCATCGTCATCGCCGTCGGCATGGTCGGCGGCGTCATGCGGCTTGCGGCTCTGGTCGTCCCAGAGCTTCCGGTACACGCCATTGGCGGCAAGCAGCTTCTTGTGTGACCCGCGTTCGATCGCCTTGCCGCCCGAAACGACGATAATCTCATCCATCTCGACCACGGAGGTCAGGCGGTGGGTCGACCAGATCATGGTGCGGCCCCTGGCAAGCTTCAGCAGGGTCTTGTTGATCGCGGCTTCCGTCGTCTGATCGAGCGCCGACGTGGCCTCGTCGAGCAACAGAACGGATGGATCGCGGACAACGGCGCGGGCAATCGCGATGCGCTGGCGCTGTCCGCCCGACAGGGTTTCGCCGCGCTCGCCGACCATGGTGTCGTACTTCTGCGGAAGGCTCATGATGAAGCGGTGGATTTCGGCCTTGCGGGCAGCCTGCTCGACCTCCTGGTCGGTTGCTCCTTCCTTGCCGAGCCGAATGTTTTCCCGGATCGACATGTTGAAGAGCATGTTTTCCTGGAACACCACGGCCATGCTTCTACGCAACGACTCGCGGGTGACCTTGCGAATATCAACGCCGTCGATGGTGACACGCCCTTCATCCGGCACATAGAGGCGCAGGATCAGATTGAGCAGCGTGCTCTTGCCGGCCCCGCTGGGGCCGACGATCGCGATCGTCTTTCCGACATCGAGCTTGAGACTGAGATTGTCGAGAACCGGCTCCTGGCTTCCTTCATATTTGAACGTCACCCGTTCGAAGGTGATGTCGTGGCTGATGCGCGGCAGGTCGGGAGCGCCGGGACGATCCGCGCCACGCATCGGCTCATCCAGCAATTCCTGAATGTGGCGCACCGCCGCCGCCGACTGGATCGAGACCGGGATGAAGTGCATCACATGGGCAATGTTGTAAGACACCTCCCAGAACGCGCTTTCGAATGTCACGAAGGTCCCGATCGTGATCTGGCCCTTGGTTGCCAGATAGGCTCCGAGTGCAAGAACCACGAGGTGCAGCAACAATACCGAGATCGTCACCGTACGTTCGACCATGGTCGACAGGAACGCCGCCGACGCGATCCTCCGGCGCGCTTCGTCGTTGCGCAACGTAAACCAGCCGAGTGTCTTGCGTTGCAGCATGAACGCCTTGATCACGGCCTGCGTGGCGATGTTTTCCTGCACCATGCCGAGCACGGCGGATTCATTGAGCTTTTGCTCGTAATTCGCCTGCACGGCTTTTGGCGTCAGGATCCGCGGACCGATCAGCGTGATCGGGAATACCAGGAGCGAGATCACGGCAAGCTGCCAGTTCAGGAAAAGCATCAGAATGATGCCCGCGATCAATTCGAAGAACGGCAACGCCGCGCTGTTGGCAAAACCCTTGATCGAGCCCTCGAAGGCCGACATGTCCACAGAGAACCGCGACAGGATCTCGCCGCGCCTGGTGCGCTGAAAAAAGGCCGCGGGCAAATTCTGGACGTGATCGAACAGCCGCGTCCGCACGTCCGATATCAGGGATGCCGCCAGTTGCGCATCCCATCGCTCGTACCAAACCGCGACAATCGAAGTAATGATCCCGGCAGCCGCGAGCACCGAGAAAATCTTGATCAGCGCCTCGAAATCTTCCTCACCCAGCGCGTCGTCGATCAGGAACTTCAGGCTGAGCGGCATGATGACGTTGAAGAGCGTCTCGACCAGCACGCCGAGGCTGACGAATGTCAGCGTCTTCTTGTAGTTCTTCAGAAACGGTTTGACGAAGGCATAGATCGTCGCCAGCGCGCCAGCGGCTTCCTTCGCGGTATAGACGGCGAGTTCCTCATCGTCCTCATCGTCCTCGAACTCAAGCTCGTCATCATCCTCTTCATCGTCGGACGAAGGTGGGGGCTTTTCGCCGACAGTTCGACGGCCAGCCTCCAGCTCCACCAGTCGCCTTTTCTCAGCCTCCTCCGCAACGGGATCGTCCGCGGGAGCGGCGATCTGCTCGTCTACCAGTGGGGGCTTGGACGCCATGAAACCAACCGATGCTGCACGGCCGGCATGACCGCAAAAACGAGAGGAGTGACGGAACGCACCGCCCTATCAATCCTATGCGATTGACGGGCATTCAGCAAAAACAATTGGGCGGCGCGGATGCCGGTTAATCGTCGTCTTCGACCTTGTCAAAGAAAGAGTAACGAAGACTTTCGGAGTCGGCATACCACTGGCCCGGCCCCTTGTTGGCGGCAAGCGTGGCCGCCCATAGCTCATCGGTAAAATCGTGGCGGTGCACCGACAGATCGAATCCGTTGCTGAAGAACAGCTCCGACCACTCCCACCAGGTGCCGAGCTTCTTGACCCCGCGCAACAAATCGTAGCGGTCGATCAACGCCGGAGCCATATCCGAGGTCACCGAACCGAACACCAATCCGGTCTTGACGACGCGGTTCATTTCGCGAACGGCCTTGGCCACCCGGTTTTCCGCGACGTGGCACAGACTGGTTTCGAAAACGAAATCGAACTCGCCATCCCCGAATGGCATGTCGACGATCGATCCAAGCTTGTTGAACTTCCTCAGTTCCTTCGGCGTCCTGGCATGAATCGCGCGGTTGTTCTCGATGCCCCAGGCATCGATGCCGCGTTCGCGCAAGGCTCCCACGAGCTCGCCGCTCGCCGAGCCCGCCACGAGAAGCCTGTACCCCTTCGCCCTCTTCCAGACGATCCTGATCAGCTCCATCAGATAGTCGGGATCCGTGAACTGTCCCCAAACTTCGCGATAGGGTCCGAGCCCGCGATAATTCTCGAAATAATCGCGATCGATCCTGTCGGACGACAATTTGCCGTCCTGCCGGCGCGCGCGGCGCAAACGCATCATCTCGGAGACGATGATATCGGTGGCGGCATCGGAGGAATCCAGCAATCCGTTCAGTGTCGAATCGAACAAATAGTCGCCGACGACGACGAGGCCAGGATGCTGTTTGGGATCGGGTCGGTGATTGGTCATCACGTCGCGCGCCGGAAGGCCTCCGGGAAGCGCGTTCACCGACGAAAGCCAGCGATGTATCTTCCCTTCCAGGAAATGGGCGCGCGCGTCGCCGAGCGAAGCCGGCAGCGACTTCAATGCGGCATCGACCAGTTCCTTGTCGCTGAGATTGGCGAAGGCCAACGCGTCGGAGCCCGCGATCAGCCAGTTCAGGACGCCGTGCTTGCCGACGTCGTGACGCGAGCCTTCATTGTAGACGCAGCAACCGCCAAAGGCCTCGGACATGAACCATGAGCCGGGGATCCTGTCTCCCCAGAACGGTGAATCGAACAGGATCGAAACCCTCAAATAATGCGCGGGCCGGTCGAAATAGGCGACGTGCTTGACCATCGACCTGCGCAGCTGTTCGCCCTCCCAGGCCATGGTCGCGAGCCAGGAATGCGGCAGGCACATCAGGACGAGATCGAAATCCCGTGTCTCCGGCCCCTTCCCGTTCATCATGTTGAGCTGATAGCGGCCGTTGGCGGTCTTGCCGACCTTCAGCACCCGATGATTGAGGTGAATATCGGCGTCGACCTCGGACTGCAGACACTCGATCAGCTGCTCGTTTCCGTTCTGGATCGAATAAAGGCCGATATAGCCATCGACATCCATCACGAAGTTCTTCAGCGCGTTCAGCCCGTTGGTGTTGTGGCTCTCGGTCGCGATATCGGAGCGCGCCATCACCTTGAAGAAGCGCTTGGCGTTCGCGTCGTCGATCTCCCGGTCGAGCAATTCCTCGCAGGTGATGTAGGCCCATGGGTGCTCGTTGTCGTGCGCGCCAACGCCTTCGTAATACTCGAGCGGCGACACCATTTGCATGCAGCGCTTGCGAAAGGTCTCGATGGCCTCCGCAGTCTTCGCGCCGTATTTGCGGCGCATGCCCGGAACGTCGTTGAGGAGCTCGCCATCGAGCTGGACCTGCTCGGCATCCATTGGAATCGTCTGCAGGCCGAAATGCTGGATCATCTCGCGCAGCGGGTCGGGACCGGTCATCGAGTAGTCGTAGAACTCGGCGACGCCGGCCTCGTACATCGCGGGCGCAGAATTGAATTTGCGCGTGACGATCTTGCCGCCGACGCGGTCGGATGCCTCAAAAATGGTTACGCGGCAAAGATCGCCCAGTTTCTTCTTGAGATACCACGCGCTCATCAGGCCGCCCGGCCCGCCGCCAACAATTGCTAAATCCAACATATCTTTCCGCTTTTTCGGCCCCCGCCGCACCGGCCACAGACGAGAGGCCAGTCTAAGTCATTTTAGATGAAGCGCTTTTTTCCCTGAAGGGAAGATGAACAAACCACGATAAGCCTACAGAATAGTCAAAAAATAGCAAAAAAAGGCCGGCTGTCGCCGGCCTTTTTCGTAAACGTTCCGAACGGGGCGGACTTTATTCCGCGGGCGGCAGCGCAAGCGGTTCGACTTCGGGCGCCGCGGGCACGATTGCCGCCTGCTTTTCGCGCTCGTCGAGGATCAGCTTGTCGCGCTTCATGGCGACTTCGCGGATCTTGGCCATCGAGGCGCCGGTACCGGCCGGAATCAGCCGGCCGACGATGACGTTTTCCTTGAGGCCTTCCAGCGGGTCCACCTTGCCATTGACCGCGGCTTCCGTGAGCACGCGGGTGGTCTCCTGGAACGAGGCCGCCGAGAAGAACGAACGCGTCTGCAGGCTCGCCTTGGTGATGCCGAGCAATACGGGCGTGCCCGAAGCGGGCTTCTTGCCCTCTTCCCTGGCCTTGGCGTTGATCTGATCGAACTCGATCTTGTCGATCTGCTCGCCCGAGATCATGTCCGTCTCGCCCTGGTCGGTGATCTCCACCTTCTGCAGCATCTGGCGGACAATCACTTCGATGTGCTTGTCGTTGATCAGCACGCCCTGCAGCCGGTACACCTCCTGGATTTCGTTGACCAGATAGGCGGCGAGTTCCTCGATGCCCTTGATCGCCAGGATGTCGTGCGGCGCCGGATTGCCCTCGACGATGAAATCGCCCTTTTCGACGATATCGCCGTCCTGCAGATGGATGTGCTTGCCCTTCGGGATCAGGTACTCGCGCGGCTCCTCGCTCTTGTCCATCGGTTCGATCGAGATGCGGCGCTTGTTCTTGTAGTCGCGGCCGAAGCGGATGGTGCCCGCGATCTCCGCGATAATCGCCGCATCCTTCGGCTTGCGAGCCTCGAACAATTCCGCAACCCTCGGCAGACCGCCGGTGATGTCGCGGGTCTTCGCGCTCTCGGTGGAAATACGCGCCAGGATGTCGCCGGGCTTGACCTTGGCGCCGACGTCCACCGACAGAATCGCGTCGACCGAGAGCATGTAGCGGGCTTCGCCGCCGCGCGGAAGCTTCAGCACCTTGCCATCCTTGCCCTTGACGACGACCGCCGGACGCAGATCCGCCCCGCCCCGCGACGAGCGCCAGTCGATGACGACGCGCTTGGCGATACCGGTGGACTCGTCGAGCGTTTCCGAGATCGACTGACCCTCGACGAGATCCTCGAATCCGATCGTGCCTTCGACTTCGGTGAGAACGGGTCTCGTATACGGATCCCATTCGGCGATGCGCTGTCCGCGCTTGACCATGTCGCCTTCGTCGACATGCATGCGGGCACCGTATTGAATACGGTGGGTCGCACGCTCCGTTCCGTCGGCATCGGTAATCGCAACGACCATGTTGCGCACCATCGCGATCAGGTGACCTTCGCTGTTCTTCGCGATCGACTTGTTCTTGATCGTCACCTTGCCTTCGAAGTTGGATTCGACGAACGACTGCTCGTTGATCTGCGCCGCGCCGCCGATGTGGAACGTGCGCATGGTCAGCTGGGTACCGGGCTCGCCGATCGACTGGGCCGCGATGACGCCGACCGCCTCGCCATGGTTGACCGGCGTGCCGCGGGCAAGATCGCGACCGTAGCACTTGCCACAGATGCCGTTGACGAGTTCGCAGGTCAGCGCAGAACGGATCTTCACCTCCTGGATGCCGGCCTGGTGGATGGCTTCCACATGGCTCTCTTCCATCAGGGTGCCGCGCTTTACAACGACCTTGTTGGTCGCGGGATCGCGCACGTCTTCGCCCGCGGTGCGGCCGAGAATGCGGGAGCCCAGCGAAGCGACCACGGTGCCTGCATCGACGATGGCGCGCATCTTGATGCCGAGCTTGGTGCCGCAATCGTCCTGCGTAATGATGCAGTCCTGCGCCACGTCGACCAGACGACGCGTCAGGTAACCCGAATTCGCCGTCTTCAACGCGGTATCCGCCAGACCCTTGCGGGCGCCGTGGGTCGAGTTGAAGTACTCGAGCACCGACAGACCTTCCTTGAAGTTCGAAATGATCGGCGTCTCGATGATTTCGCCCGAGGGCTTGGCCATCAGCCCGCGCATGCCGGCGAGCTGACGCATCTGCGCCGGCGAACCGCGCGCGCCCGAATGCGCCATCATGTAGATCGAGTTGATGTCGGCCTCGACGCCCTTGGTGTTCTTCTTGGTCGAGGAGATTTCCTTCATCATCTCCTTGGCGATCTCTTCGGTCGCCTTGGACCAGGCGTCCACGACCTTGTTGTATTTTTCGCCGTGGGTGATCAGGCCGTCATTGTACTGTTGCTCGAAATCCTTCGCGAGCGTACGGGTGGTTTCGACGATCTTCCACTTGCCGTGCGGCACCACCATGTCGTCCTTGCCGAACGAAATGCCCGCCTTGAACGCATTGTAGAAGCCGAGCGCCATGATGCGGTCGCAGAAGATCACCGTCTCCTTCTGTCCGCAGTGACGATAGACCTGATCGATCACACCCGAGATTTCGCGCTTGGTCATCAGCCTGTTGATGATGTCGAACGAAATCTTCGGCGATTTCGGCAAGACGTTGCCGAGCATCACGCGTCCCGCAGTGGTTTCGATCCAGCGCTTGACGGCCTTGCCGCTTTCGTCGGTGCCCTCCCATCGGTACTTGATCTTGGTGTGGAGGTGGATGACCCTCGAATGCAGGGCGTGCTCGATCTCGGCCATGTCGCCGAAGAGCTTTCCTTCGCCGGGCAGCCCTTCGCGCATGATCGACAGGTAATAGAGGCCGAGCACGATGTCCTGCGACGGCACGATGATGGGCTGACCGTTGGCCGGATGCAGGATGTTGTTGGTCGACATCATCAGCACGCGCGCCTCGAGCTGCGCCTCCAGCGACAGCGGGACATGCACGGCCATCTGGTCGCCGTCGAAATCGGCATTGAACGCGGCGCACACCAGCGGATGCAGCTGGATCGCCTTGCCTTCGATAAGGACGGGCTCGAACGCCTGAATGCCGAGCCGGTGCAAGGTGGGGGCGCGGTTCAGGAGCACCGGATGCTCGCGGATCACCTCGTCGAGAATGTCCCAGACCTCCGGACGCTCCTTCTCGACCAGCTTCTTGGCCTGCTTTACGGTGGTGGAGAGACCTTTGGCATCGAGCCGCGAATAGATGAAGGGCTTGAAAAGTTCGAGCGCCATCTTCTTCGGCAGGCCGCACTGATGCAGCCGCAGTTCGGGACCGACCACGATCACCGAACGGCCGGAATAGTCGACGCGCTTGCCGAGCAGGTTCTGCCGGAAACGGCCCTGCTTGCCCTTGAGCATGTCGGCGAGCGATTTAAGCGGACGCTTGTTGGCACCGGTGATGACGCGGCCGCGGCGGCCGTTGTCGAACAATGCGTCGACGGCCTCCTGCAGCATGCGCTTTTCGTTGCGGATGATGATGTCTGGCGCGCGCAGCTCCATCAGCCGCTTCAAGCGGTTGTTGCGGTTGATGACGCGGCGGTAGAGATCGTTGAGATCGGAGGTCGCAAAGCGCCCTCCGTCGAGCGGCACCAGCGGCCGCAGATCCGGCGGAATAACCGGCACCACCGTGAGGATCATCCACTCCGGCTTGTTGCCGGAATTACGGAACGCCTCGACGATCTTCAGGCGCTTGGCGAGCTTCTTGTGCTTGATGTCGGAGTCGGTCTCCTGCATCTCGGCACGCAGCGAGGTCTCGAGCTTTTCGAGATCGAGCCCCTTCAACATCTCGCGGATCGCTTCGGCGCCGATCATGGCGGTGAAGGAATCCTGGCCGTATTCGTCCTGCGCCTTCAGATATTCGTCTTCGGACAGCAGCTGACGATCCTTGAGCGCGGTAAGGCCGGGCTCGAGGACGACGTAGTATTCGAAATACAGGATCCGCTCGAGATCCTTCAGCGTCATGTCGAGCAGAAGCCCGATGCGGGACGGCAGCGACTTCAGGAACCAGATATGCGCAACGGGAGCGGCCAGTTCGATATGGCCCATGCGCTCGCGCCGGACGCGCGACAGCGTGACCTCGACCGAGCACTTCTCGCAGATGATGCCCTTGTACTTCATCCGCTTGTACTTGCCGCACAGGCACTCGTAGTCCTTGATCGGCCCGAAGATGCGCGCGCAGAACAGGCCGTCGCGCTCCGGCTTGAAGGTGCGGTAGTTGATGGTCTCGGGCTTCTTGATCTCGCCGTACGACCACGACAGAATCTTTTCCGGAGACGCGATCGAAATCCGGATCTGGTCGAAGACCTGGGCCGGCGTCGTCGGATTGAACAGATTCATAATCTCTTGGTTCATGGTCTTCTCCTCGCGTGCCGGCCGTCACCGGCAGCAAATTCGAAATTCCTCTTGCAGCACACGCCCTGCCCGGCATCCGGGCGCAGCGCGGATACCCGGCGCGGAAACCGCGCCGGGCGAAAAGCTTCTTGTTACTCGGCAGCCTCGGAAGTCGGCACGCCGCCGACCTTGGAGTTGTGCAGGTCGACGTTGAGGCCCAGCGAACGCATTTCCTTGACCAGCACGTTGAACGATTCCGGAATGCCCGCTTCGAACGTGTCGTCGCCGCGAACGATGGCCTCGTACACCTTGGTACGGCCTGCGACGTCGTCCGACTTCACGGTCAGCATTTCCTGGAGCGTGTACGCCGCGCCGTAGGCCTCGAGCGCCCAGACCTCCATTTCGCCGAAGCGCTGCCCGCCGAACTGAGCCTTGCCGCCCAGCGGCTGCTGGGTCACGAGCGAGTACGGTCCGATCGAGCGCGCGTGGATCTTGTCGTCCACTAGGTGGTGGAGCTTGAGCATATAGATGTAGCCAACCGTCACCTTGCGATCGAAGGGATCGCCGGTCCGGCCGTCATAGACGACCGACTGGCCGGAAGCGTCGAGACCGGCAAGCTTGAGCATCTCCTCGATGTCGGTTTCCTTGGCGCCGTCGAACACCGGCGTTGCAATCGGCACGCCGTGGCTCAGGTTACGGCCGAGCTCGATCAATTCGCTATCGTTGAGCGATTTGATCGTTTCCTCGTCGCCATAGATCTTCTTCAGGGTCTCCTTCAACGGCTTGACGTCCTGCCTGCCGTAATAGGCATCGACCGCCTGGCCGATGCGCTTGCCGAGGCCCGCGCACGCCCAGCCCAGATGCGTCTCGAGGATCTGGCCGACATTCATCCGGCTCGGCACGCCGAGCGGATTGAGCACGATATCGGCATGCGTGCCGTCCTCGAGGAACGGCATGTCCTCGACCGGGACGATCTTGGAGACCACGCCCTTGTTGCCGTGCCGGCCGGCCATCTTGTCGCCGGGCTGAATCTTGCGCTTCACCGCGACGAAAACCTTGACCATCTTCATCACGCCGGGCGGCAATTCATCGCCACGCTGCAGCTTTTCGACCTTGTCGAGGAAGCGCTGTTCGAGGCCCTTCTTCGATTCGTCGTACTGCTTCCGCATCGCCTCGATTTCGGCCATCAGCTTGTCGTTGGGCGAAGCGAACAGCCACCACTGCGACTTCGGGTACTCTTCGAGCACCGCGCGCGTGATCTTGGTGTCCTTCTTGAAGCCCTTCGGACCGGCGATGCCCTGGCGGTTTTCCAGGAGCTCGGCGAGACGGCTGTAGACGTTGCGATCCAGGATCGCCTGCTCGTCGTCGCGGTCCTTTGCGAGACGTTCGATCTCCTCCCGCTCGATCGCCAGTGCGCGCTCGTCCTTGTCGACGCCGTGCCGGTTGAAGACGCGCACTTCGACGATCGTGCCCTGCACGCCCGGTGGCACGCGCAGCGAGGTGTCGCGGACGTCGGAGGCCTTTTCGCCGAAGATCGCGCGCAGGAGCTTTTCCTCCGGCGTCATCGGGCTTTCGCCCTTCGGCGTGATCTTGCCGACCAGGATGTCGCCGGCACGGACTTCGGCGCCGATATAGACGATGCCGGCTTCGTCGAGGTTCTTCAGCGCCTCTTCCGAAACGTTGGGAATGTCGCGGGTGATTTCCTCGGGACCAAGCTTGGTGTCGCGGGCCATCACCTCGAATTCCTCGATGTGGATCGAGGTGAAGACGTCGTCCTTCACGATCCGCTCGGAGAGCAGGATCGAGTCTTCAAAGTTGTAACCGTTCCACGGCATGAACGCGACCAGCACGTTGCGGCCGAGCGCAAGCTCGCCGAGATCGGTCGAAGGACCGTCGGCAATGATGTCGCCCTTGCGGACCATGTCGCCGACCTTCACCAGCGGACGCTGGTTGATGCAGGTCGACTGGTTGGAGCGCTGGTATTTCATCAGCCGGTAGATGTCGACGCCCGACTTGGTGGGGTCGAGATCCTCGGTGGCGCGGATGACGATACGGGTAGCGTCGATCTGGTCGACCACGCCAGTCCGGCGCGCCGCGATCGCAGCACCGGAGTCGCGCGCGACCACGCCTTCCATGCCGGTGCCGACGAACGGCGCCTCGGCGCGCACCAGCGGCACGGCCTGACGCTGCATGTTCGAACCCATCAGCGCGCGGTTGGCGTCGTCGTTCTCCAGGAACGGAATCAGCGCCGCGGCGACCGAGACGAGCTGCTTGGGCGACACGTCCATGTAGTCGACCTTGTCCGGGGTCACCGGCAACACTTCGCGCGCGCCGCCGTTGCGGCAGATGATCAGCTCTTCGGTAAAGCGGCCCCGGTTGTCGACCGGAACATTCGCCTGCGCTACCGAATAGCGACCCTCTTCCGTCGCGGACAGGTACACGACCTCGTCGGAAACACGACCGTCCTTGACCTTGCGATAGGGCGTCTCGACGAAACCGTATTTGTTGACGCGCGCAAACGTCGCCAGCGAGTTGATCAGGCCGATGTTCGGACCTTCCGGTGTCTCGATCGGGCAGATGCGGCCGTAGTGGGTCGGATGCACGTCGCGCACCTCGAAACCGGCGCGCTCGCGCGTCAGGCCGCCCGGGCCGAGCGCCGAGAGGCGCCGCTTGTGGGTGATTTCCGACAATGGATTGGTCTGATCCATGAACTGCGACAGCTGCGAGGAGCCGAAGAATTCGCGCACCGCGGCGGCCGCGGGTTTCGCGTTGATCAGGTCCTGCGGCATCACGGTGTCGATATCGACACTGGACATGCGTTCCTTGATCGCGCGCTCCATGCGGAGCAGACCGATGCGGTACTGGTTCTCCATCAATTCGCCGACCGAGCGTACGCGGCGGTTGCCGAGATGATCGATGTCGTCGATATCGCCCTTGCCGTCGCGCAGGTCGACCAGCGTCTTGATGACCGCGAGAATGTCCTCCTTGCGCAGCGTGCGATGGGTGTCAGGCGCATCGAGTTCGAGACGCATGTTCATCTTCACCCGGCCGACCGCGGAAAGATCGTAGCGCTCGGGATCGAAGAACAGCGACTGGAACATGGCCTGCGCCGACTCCAGCGTCGGCGGCTCGCCGGGGCGCATCACGCGGTAGATGTCGAACAGCGCGTCCTCGCGCGTCATGTTCTTGTCGGCGTTCAGCGTGTTGCGGATATAGGGACCGACATTGACGTGATCGATGTCGAGCAGCGGCAACTCCTTGTAACCCTGCTCGTTGAGCCCCTTCAGAAGCTTCTCGGTGATTTCCTCGCCGGCTTCGGCATAGATTTCGCCGGTCTTCGGATTGACGAGGTCTTCGGCGACGTAGTTGCCGACCAATTCCTCATCCGACATGCGCAGCGCTTTCAGCCCCTTTTCCTGGAGCTGGCGCGCGGCGCGCACGGTGAGCTTCTTGCCGGCCTCCAGCACCACCTTGCCGGTGTCGGCGTCGATGAGGTCGTTGATGGTGGAATAGCCGCGGAAGCGGTTGGCATCGAACGGCACCCGCCAGCCGTCCTTTGTGCGCTTGTAGTTGATCTTCTTGTAGAACGTCGAAAGGATGGTTTCGCCGTCGAGCCCGAGCGCGAACATCAGCGAGGTCACGGGAATCTTGCGGCGACGATCGATGCGCGCGAACACGATGTCCTTGGCATCGAATTCGATATCGAGCCAGGAACCGCGATAGGGGATCACGCGCGCGGCAAACAACAGCTTGCCGGACGAATGGGTCTTGCCCTTGTCGTGGTCGAAGAACACGCCGGGCGAGCGATGCATCTGCGAAACGATGACGCGCTCGGTGCCGTTGACGACGAAGGTGCCGTTCATGGTCATGAGCGGGATGTCGCCCATGTAGACGTCCTGCTCCTTGATGTCCTTGACCGACTTCGCACCGGTTTCTTCGTCGATATCGAACACGATCAGGCGCAGCGTCACCTTCAGCGGTGCCGCATAGGTCATCCCGCGCTGACGGCACTCGTCGACGTCATATTTCGGCGGCTCGAACTCGTAGCGGACAAATTCCAGCATCGAGGTGCCGGAAAAATCCGAAATCGGGAATACCGAGCGGAACACCGCCTGCAGGCCTTCGTCCGGCCGCCCGCCGGGCGGCTCGTCCACCATCAGGAACTGGTCATAGGAGGCCTTCTGAACCTCGATGAGGTTCGGCATCTCCGCGACTTCCTTGATGTGACCGAAGAACTTGCGAACGCGTTTGCGACCGGTGAACGTCTGCTGCGCCATCGTGGCCTCTCGTTATCGTTGCCCTTTTGGGGGCAAACCTTCAGGAGCGCGATTGCCGTTGCCCCCGGGTTGAATTTCAATTCGTTCCTAGGTCTCGCTGCGTGGCATCGGGGCTAAATCCCGAAGCGCCAGCACGGACTTTCAGAACGCAAAACGACGCGCGGGGCGCGCAACCGCACCCGCCCGTCCAAACCTGCCTCGTAACGGACTGAAAAAGCCCGAAATTGCCTATCTCCCAACGGCTTGCGGAGAAACCTTTGGGGTTCCCGACGCCGACCGTGTTTTCGTGCTGCCGCCCCGATATGGGATGGCAATCGTGGAAATTCGAGGGGTAAGCTCGCCAATCCCCACACTTTCCTGTGTACAGCGTGCGCCGGTCATCCTTTGCACACCTTTCTTGCAGGGGGCCGGGACACCGGCCGCCCGCTCTTCTACCTCTCCATGGCCGGGGCTGACCCGGCCATCCACGTCTTGGTCGCAGGATCCCCGGATCGCGCTGCGCGCATCCGGGACGGAATTGACGCAAGCGGGCCTACTTCAATTCCACCTTTGCGCCAGCCTTTTCGAGCTGGGCCTTGATCTTGTCGGCTTCTTCCTTGTTGACGCCTTCCTTGACCGGCTTGGGCGCGCCCTCGACGAGGTCCTTGGCTTCCTTGAGGCCGAGACCGGTGATGGCGCGGACTTCCTTGATGACCTCGATCTTCTTGTCGCCCGCGGCGGCGAGGACAACGGTGAACTCGGTCTTCTCTTCAGCCGGAGCGGCGGCAGCACCACCGGCACCGGCGGGGCCTGCAACCGCAACCGCGGCGGCTGCGGACACGCCCCACTTTTCTTCAAGGAGCTTAGCAAGCTCGGCAGCTTCGAGCACGGTGAGGCTCGACAGGTCTTCAACAATTTTCTGCAGGTCAGCCATTGATCTGTTTCCTTAAGCGTATCGGTTCGAACCAGGTTTGTGTTTGCGAAGGGTCAGGCCGCTTCGCTCTTTGAGGCATGAGCCTGAATGACGCGCGCGAGCTTGGCAGCCGGCGCGTTTGAGAGCTGGGCAAGCTTGGTCGCCGGCGCCACGATCAGGCCGACGATCTTTCCGCGCAACTCATCGAGCGATGGCAAGGCGGCGAGCGCCTTTACGCCATCGACATTCAGGACGGTTTTGCCCATCGATCCGCCGAGAATGACGAACTGCTCGTTCGTCTTGGCGAATTCGATGGCGACCTTCGGCGCAGCCACCGGATCCTTGGAAGTCGCGATCACGGTCGGCCCCTTCAGCAGGGAGCCAATGGCAACGACGTCGGTGCCTTCAAGAGCAATTTTGGCGAGACGGTTTTTCGAGACCTTCACCGACGCGCCTGCCTGCTTCATCTGCATGCGCAGCTTCTGCATCTGGGCCACGGTGAGGCCGGAATAGTGAGCCACGATTGCGACGCTGGTGGCCTTGAACAGACCATTCAGCTCCTCAACCGCTTCCTTTTTTGCCGCTCTTTCCACAGCAAGCTCTCTCCGGTTGGCGGCCCTTTGCCTTAAGGGCAGGACCGCCGGGTTGCACCCATCGTTCCGCCCAGAACCTGGCCTCAAAGACACTGTGGTCTACAAGGACGCACCGGGCAGAACGACATCTAAAAGCCTGCCCGCCCGAGCCTTGCGGCGATCGGGGTGTCGAGGTTCGAACCGCATCGGCTCAGTGCCGTGACCCACGGCACCAAAGCGAAATTCGGTCTTCACCCGTCTATGCAGGCCGGTCAATTAAGCCTTTGAAAAAACTTCCGTTTTATCGCAGGCGCCTGCAGTCTTGGACAGGATTCGAGGCGCCCAATGCCGGGCACCCCACCCGCATCCTGGCCAAATAAAGGTTCCCCCTCCTTTCGAGCAATCCATGTGGACGTGCGGAAAGGAACGGTCTCCTGTCTTATCGGGCTTTCGGAATGCGAGCCTGCGCGTGCCAGCGACCGCCAGCACGTTCAGGAAGGCGCTCTTTAACGGGTCTTTACGGCCTTGCCAAGAGCTAAAATTCCCAAGGGCAAAATTCGGACCATTCGACCAAAGCCCCCTTGGCCCGACGGATTAATTTTTCCGGTTCCATGTCACATGGGGCCTTCTCTGCCCGTCTAGGGCGGCAGGAGGTCAAACATGCATCGGTGGATCGCGGGAATATCAGGCGCATACAACCTCACCAACGGCCTGGCGATGCTTTTCGCCAGTTCCGTCTGGTGGGCCAGCGTCCCGGGCGTGACCGATACCGGCCCGTTCAATTTGCATTTCGTCCAGGACACCGGCGCCGCCTTCCTTGTCTCCGGCCTGGCGCTGGCGGCGCGCGCCTGGCGGCCGGAATATTGGCCGGCGGCAGTGGCCGGTGCCGGATTCCTCGCCGCGCATGCGCTGATCCATGTGGTGATGATAGCGAGCGGTCACGACCTTCACGCAGCAGCGGACCTGGTCGCGGTCATTCTGCCGGCCGCGCTCGCCCTCTACTCAGCCTTCCCAGCCAA
Organism: uncultured Alphaproteobacteria bacterium; assembly: GCA_963820275.1. Taxonomy (GTDB): domain Bacteria; phylum Pseudomonadota; class Alphaproteobacteria; order Rhizobiales; family Xanthobacteraceae; genus Bradyrhizobium. The sequence continues at coordinate 122,979 of CAWFZL010000027.1, read as the reverse complement.
AGGAGAACAACATGCGTAAATTCCTCGCGCGTCGCATGCTGCGCGCTTTCAGCAAGCGTTATCATTACGACACGAGTTATATGGAAATGATGCTGAAGGAATCGCCCGCGGCCTTCTTCAAATTCGCTCCGGTGCTGAAGGCCGCCGCCCATCGCGAGGTCGTCCCGCCGGAGGCCCGCTTTGCCGTCGGGATAAGGGGCGCAATGGCGGAGGACTGCGGACCGTGCACGCAATTGACGGTGGACATGGCGCTGGAAGGGGGCATGGCGCGTGAGCAGGTCGAGGCGGTCGTCCGCGGTGATGTCGGCAAGATGCGTCCCGCCGTCGCTCTGGGATTCCAGTTCGCCGACGCGGTGGTCAATCGCTCCTTCGAGGCCGACAGATTTCGCGATGCCGTTCGTGCCCGATGGGGCGAGAAGGGCGTGATCGACTTAAGCATGGCGTTGCAGATGGGCCGGCTGTTCCCGATGATGAAGACCGCCTTGGGCTATGCAAGGGAGTGCCGGCGCGTCGCCGTGGCCGGCCATCAGATCGATGTCATCAAGCAGGCCGCCTGACGCCGACCCGCTCGCTCCGCACCGGCTGCGGCTGCTGGGGCTTGCCTATCGGATGCTTGGCAGCCGAAGCGACGCCGAAGACGTCTTGCAGGACGCCTACGTCAGGTTTGTCGGTACGCCGGACATTCGCAATCCGGAAGCCTTTCTGGTCACCGTCGTCACGCGGCTGTGCCTCGACCGGCTCAGAAGCGCCAGCGCCCAGCGAGAGATCTATGTCGGCCCGTGGCTGCCCGAACCGGTGTTCGATGCGGAAATCCTCTCGGCTGACGCGGCAACGGAACTGGCCGACGATCTGTCCTTTGCCCTGATGCTGGCGCTGGACCGCCTGTCACCACTGGAGCGCGCGGCGTTCCTGCTGCATGACGTGTTCGACCAGCCGTTTCCGGAAGTAGCGCACACGCTGGACCGATCTGAGGCGGCCTGCCGGCAATTGGCGGCACGTGCCCGGCGCGCGGTGCGCGACCAGCGCCCTGCTCCGCCGTCACCGGCCGAAAATCACGCCAGGCTGTTGACCGCCTTCTGCGAGGCGGCCGCAAGCGGCGACATCACCGCGCTCGCAAATCTGCTGCGAGAGGACGCCATTGCGATCACCGATGGCGGCGGACGCAAAACCGCAGCGCTGAATCCGATCAAGGGCGCGCAGAAAATCATCCGCTTCCTCGTCGGGCTCGCCGGCAAGAACGCCGGCCGCGACATTCGCATCGAGCCGATAACGATCAATGGAACGGCCGGCGCGCTGCTTTACATGGATGGTGAGATCGACCACACGCTGAGCGTGGCGATTGATGGCGGGAAGATCGCCGCGATCTATATCGTGCGCAATCCCGACAAGCTGCGCCACGTTCCCGATGCCGATCGGAGGGAACGTCTCAATTGACGGGATAGACGAGCGGTCTTCCGGCAAAAAATGCCGTGAGGTTGGCTATCACGCAATCCTGCATGGCGATATGCGACTCGATGGTATGGCCGCCCACGTGAGGGGTCAGCACCACGTTCGGAAATGCCGTCAAGGCGTCCGGCGGATGCGGCTCCTTCTCGAATACGTCGAGGCCGGCACCTGCGATTGCATCGTCGGCGAGAGCCGCCACCAGCGCCGCCTCGTCGATGACCGAGCCGCGCGCGATATTGACGACATAGCCATCCTTGCCGAGCTTTTGCAGGATGCTGGCATCGACCGCATGATGGGTGTCCGCGCTCGCGCGCACCGCGATCATCAGCACGCTGCACCAATCCGCCAAAGCCGCAAGGCTCTGGAAATAACGGTAAGGCACATCATGCCGGCTGTGGCTGAAATAGCCGACCTCGGTCTCGAAGGCAGCCAGGCGGCTTGCGATCTTGCGGCCGATTTCGCCCATGCCATAGATGCCGACGCGGCGGCCGGGATTGCCGGGCTGCGGCCGCAGCAACGGTGAAGGCTTGGCAGCCACCCAGCTCCCGTTGCGGACAAATTCGTCGGCCGGGATGAGGCGCCGCGTCACCGCGAGCATCAGCGTCACGGCAAGATCGGCAACCGCGGCCGCATTCGCCGCAGGGCTGTGACCGACCGCGATGTTTCGCCTTCGCACCGCCGCAAGGTCGATGCCGTCATAGCCGGTGCCGTAGCAGACGATCGCGCGCAAGGATGGCAGGCTGTCGAGCGCGGCGGCTCCCAAAGGCGAACCGCCTGCCGTGATCAGGACGCGCACTTCGCAGAGTTGTTCTGCCGTGAATACCTCAGCCGGCGGCTTGCCGGCGGTATCCATCAGCTCGTAGAGCTGCCCGATCCTCGCCATCAGCGCCTTGGGGAAGCGCGAATAGATCAAGACTTTTTCCGGCATGCCTTCCTCATCGACACGGGACTCAGGGCTTGTTGTTCTCGGCGACCATATGCAAAGAGCGGAATCGGTTTCCCGATCCCGCTCCCCTTCTTGATTGCTGATCCCGCTCTCAGCCGAGCAAGCTTCCCGGCTCGACCTTGACGCCCGGACCCATGGTCGAGGAGACCGCCACGCGCTGAATGTAGGTACCCTTTGAGCCGGCGGGCTTCGCCTTGGCCACGGCGTCGGCCAATGCCCTGACGTTCTCCACCAGCTTCTCTTCCGGGAAAGAAGCCTTGCCGATGCCGGCCTGAACAATACCGGCCTTCTCGACGCGAAATTCCACCGAACCGCCCTTGGCGCCCTTTACGGCACCGGTGATATCCATGGTCACCGTGCCGATCTTGGGATTTGGCATCATGCCGCGCGGTCCGAGCACTTTGCCGAGCCGGCCGACCAGCGGCATCATGTCGGGGGTGGCGATGCAGCGGTCGAAGTCGATTTGACCGCCCTGCACTTTCTCGACGAGGTCTTCTGCGCCGACGACGTCAGCACCGGCTGCCTTGGCTTCCTCGGCCTTGGCACCGCGGGCGAACACGCCGACGCGCAAGGTGCGGCCGGTGCCGTTTGGCAACGTCACCACGCCACGGACCATCTGATCGGCATGACGCGGATCGACGCCGAGATTGATCGCGATCTCGACGGTTTCGTCGAATTTCGACTTGGCGCGCTCCTTCACCAGCTTGATGGCTTCCGCGAGCGGATAAAGCTTGGTGCGGTCGACGCCCTCGCGGGCCTTCTTCAAACGTTTTCCGATTGCCATGACCCGTTACCCCGCAACTTCAAGACCCATCGAGCGGGCGGAGCCCTCGACCATCTTCATGGCCAACTCGATCGTGTCGCAATTGAGATCCTTCATCTTCTTCTGGGCGATCTCGCGCACCTGCTCGCGCGTCACCTTGCCGGCCTTGTCGCGGCCCGGGGCCTTCGACCCGGACTGGATTTTTGCGGCCTGCTTGAGGAAGTAGGACATCGGCGGCGTCTTCATTTCGAAGGTGAAGGAACGGTCCGCGTAAATGGTGATGATCACCGGGATCGGGGTGTTCTTCTCTTCCTTCTGCGTCTGCGCGTTGAACGCCTTGCAGAATTCCATGATGTTCAATCCGCGCTGACCAAGCGCGGGTCCGATCGGGGGCGAAGGATTCGCAGCACCCGCCGGCACCTGCAATTTCAGGTATCCGGTCACTTTCTTTGCCATGTGTCACTCCTGTTGTGCCGCGTAAACACGGCGGTTTCAGGTTTCGTGGTTCGGTTCAAGTCGCGGCTGGCAACCGCGCTGACCTCCCACAACCTCTCGAAGGCGTCGCCGCCTCCTTGTCATTCCCAGATCAAGTCCGGCGATGACCATTCAGATCAGACCTTCTCGACCTGACCAAATTCCAGTTCGACCGGCGTCGCGCGTCCGAAAATCGACACCGCGACCTTCACGCGCGAGCGCGCCTCGTCGATTTCCTCGATAACTCCGGAGAACGACGCGAACGGCCCATCGGCCACGCGCACGTTCTCGCCGATTTCGAACGACACCGACGCCTTCGGACGCTCCACGCCCTCCTGCACCTGATGCAGAATGCGCATGGCCTCGGCTTCGGTGATCGGCATCGGCTTGTTTTCCGCGCCGAGAAAGCCCGTCACCTTTGGCGTGTTCTTGATCAGATGAAACGCCTCGTCCGTCAGCTTCATCTTGACCAGGACGTAGCCCGGGAAAAACTTGCGCTCGGCGTCGATCTTGCGGCCGCGCCTCACTTCGGTGACTTTTTCGGTCGGCACCAGCACCTGTTCGAAGAGGTCCTCGAGCCCGCGCTGCTTCGCCTGCTCGCGGATCGACTCCGCGACCTTCTTTTCGAAGTTGGAATAGGCGTGGACGATATACCAGCGCTTGTCCATCGTTTGCGTAGCTGTGATTGTCATCAGTGGATGCCCAGTACCAATGTGACCAAATAACGGATGATCTGATCGGCTGCGAAGAAGAAGATCGAAGCCAGCGCGACCATCACGAACACCATGATGGTGGTGATGGTCGTTTCGCGGCGGGTTGGCCAGGTGACCTTGGCGGTCTCCGAACGCACTTCCTGCAGGAATTTGAACGGGCTGATAGCCATCGTCTTGGGGATCCGGTCCGTCGTCAGACGAATTGAGTTTTCAAGGAATCCGAACAGCACTCTTTTGCCCAGCCCTCTCTCGAAGGATGAGCCAACAAGCGGGCTCTTTTGTTCGGGGGATTTTATGGCCGCGCCGGATATCCGCGGGAAGCGGGCCGGCTGCAGGTGACGGCTATGTACTGCGGGAACCCCCAAAGGTCAAGGTGCGGCGCGGCGGACAGGCGTGGGCCCTGGCACCGGGATCCGTCCGCGCAGCCTGCGCGAAAAGAACGTCAGAACCGGACCGATATCCCCGTGTACACCTGTGCTTTCGGGGCTGCGCTGTTGAGACCGAGATTTAAGCCAACGTCCAGTATCGCATGTTTGTCCAGACGGTAATTCATGCCGAAATCCAGCGTATAGACCGGGGCCGTCGCAGGATCCTTTCCAACCGATGAAAACAGCTCGACCATGGCATTGACGCCCTCAAGGCCCGGCACAGGATGGCTGACGCTGACGAGATTGACGAAATTGGCGAATTTGCCGTTGCCGCTCGCGCTTTTCAGATCGTCGACTTCCGTCATCAGGGTTACGATGAAGTCATCGGGCCTTAACGCAAAGGGCACGATCAAGCCGCTCTCGACGGCACCGTTACTTATGACAGGCGTTGACGAAGGCAACTTGACGTATGGGATGACGGCCAGGCCTGCAGGGCCGCTGTCGTTGCCGAACAGATTGACCTTTGTCCGCAGAAAGACGTCGCCGAAGCCGGTGCTGTTCAGGAGGCCGGTCGCCGGTGCACCATCTAACGACTGCGACTGCAGTCCATTGAACTGGATTTCAAAGTCCATCCAGTTGGTCAGACCCAGCTTCAACGTCGGATCGAGCGCCTGGATGCTGTGCGCGGTTGCGCCGAGACTATTTGAACTTGTGTAGCTGACGAGGTCAGTTTCCAGTTCGAAGTGTCCGGCATCGATCGTCCGGACCGAAAGGCCCTTCGTGGGCCGGTCGGGTGCGAATTTTCGCATGAGATCGTCGGGTGTCGGATCGAAAAGCGTGTAACCGCTCTTGTCCGGCTCGTCCGCCCTTGCCGCGCAGGAAATCACAACCGCGAGGGCCGCGATGCCCGCAAACCGGACGGTCATGATTTACCTTCAAAGCAAATCATAAGCGCGCACAACAGGCGTTGGTGCAAACATGGTCCAAGATGGACGCCACTGGGGCAGCGACATCCTCTGACCATGCGTCGCGCTTCAAGAGAACGGGAACCCGCCAAAAATGACCCTGCCCGCATGCCCACGATTTCAGGTTGTGTCCTGGATGCCACACTGACTCGACAAAGCGCGATGAGATGTCTGAACCGCCGCAACGAAACCATTTTTGCGGGGCGAAGAAACCATCCTGAAACACAGAGCCTCTATGCAGGCGGGCTCGACCAGCGCGCAAGAGTTAAGGGTGAGTTCCATGTTGGAGTTGGCGACAGGGTTTATGGTACTAGTCAGCGTCGGCATTTTTCTGGCACACGCTCTGGATGCCTATTGGGCTCAATAGAAGGCACGCGATGAAACCCGGAATTCTCGGTGTCGCGGTGATCCTTGTCATCGCCGGGGAGGCAGCAGCGGGGCAGCCACGGCAAGTCATTCCTGCCGACGGTGCCGCTCTAAGCACTTATTGCGCGACCATCGAACCGGGTAATCCCTTCAGCAAGGTCTATGATTACCAGGCTTGGAGCGCGTGGCGGCAACGAGGAGATTGGGACAGTCGCGGCGACGATGCCTGCGCTCGCAATCCGCTTTATTCGCCCCCAGGCACTGCGACCTTCAGGCCGATACCCTATCCAAACCCGAGCTGGTTCTAGTCACCAGGCCCTGTTGTTGCCAAGCACTCGCGCCGGATAGAAGCGGCGCTGTGCTTCCCTCCCCTCACCACCGATAGCGCAGGACGCTCTTTCCGGCATAGGCGTCACCGAAAACGCGGTCCGCTGGATACGCCAGGGAGTGACTGTCATGAACAACTACGTTCTGGTCTTCTACGGCTCCTATCGTTCTGACCGGATGGGCATTCGGCTTGCCGAATACATTGTCAGACGGCTGCGGCAACGCGTTGACGACGTCGAACTGATCGACGCGAAGGCGATCAATCTGCCGATGCTGGATCGGATGTACAAAGAGTACCGGAATGGTGAAGCGCCGGCGGCCCTTGAAGAGCTCGCGCGGAAGATCCGGGCCGCCGACGGCTTCGTCTTCGTTACAGGCGAGTACAACTGGGGAGTCCAGCCGGGGTTGAAGAACCTCACCGATCATTTTCTCGAGGAGTGGTTCTGGCGGCCGGCGGCGATCGCAAGCTACTCGGCCGGACGCCTGTCCGGCGTGCGGGCGGCCACCGCCTGGCATGGTACGTTGTCCGAAATGGGGATGGTGGTCGTCTCGAGCACCATCGCCGTGGGCGGGATCGGTCAAACTCTTTCGGTCGATGGCGAACCGGTCGGCGAGGCCGGCAAGGCGCTCGAAGCGTCCTTCCCACGCTTCGCGGACGATCTCATGTGGTGGATCGAAGCCGCCAAGGCACAGCGGCAACGCAAACAGCCACCCTTCTGACAGCCGGGCCTCGGCCCGCAACATCTGCGTCCTTCTCTGAAATTTCCCACGGCCGAGTGCTCGCCGAAGCACGTGCGTCAACGTTCAGGGGTAATCCCGATCGGTTTAGACCTAATTAAGGATGTTTTGATTCAAGGATTCGGCAACTTCACAGCGGGCGGCTGATGAACCGTAACCAACGCCGGGCGGCAGCTAAGACTGCCGGGAAGCAATCCAGCTTGCCTGTCTCCACACCGGCCGCGCTATGCGAACTCGGCTTTGATCTTTTGAACTCCGGACAGGTCGCCGAAGCAGACAGATGTTGCCGACAGGCCCTGACGCAGCAACCGGATTTCGCCGATGCGTTGCACCTGATGGGCATTATCGCTGTTTCGCGGAAGCAGTATGGTCATGCCGTCGAATGGATTGCCGGCGCCCTGCGGCAGACGCCGAAGCCGGAATATCTGCACAGTCTGGGCAATGCATTGCAGCTCCTGGGCCGGCTGGATGAGGCGCTGAAAGCGTACGACAAGGGCGTGACGCTGAGGCCGGACGACGCCGAACTGTGGCACCTGATGGGACTCGTTCTAACCAGGCTCAGTCGGATCGACGAGGCCGTCCAGGTCTTTCAGCACGTCCTCAAGCTCAGCCCCCTTCACAAGGAGGCCGCCACCATCCGTGGCAGACTGCTCTATGAGGCGGCATGCTATGACGAGGCCGTCCCCTGCTACGATGTCTGCGCCGAACTCGAACCCGATCGTGCCGCCGTTTTCGAGGATCGTGGAGTTTGTCATGCACGGATGTCGCGGTTCGAATTGGCCCTTGCCGACTATGAAAGAGCGCTGAAGCTCGATCCCGACCACGCCGATACCCACAACAATCTCGGTCTCCTGCATCTCAGATGCGGACGATATGATGCGGCGTCGCAATGCTTCGAGCGGGCTGCAGCACTGGACCCGGACCGAGTGGACTTTCTGATCAGCAAGGGCGTTGGCGCGACGGAAAAGCGCAAGTTTGCCGAAGCATTCGAGTCATACAACAGGGCCCTGGCCATCCATCCGGACGCGAACACGCAGTGGAACCTGTCGCTGCTCAACATGCTGACGGGAAATTTCGCAGCTGGCTGGGCCGGCCGAGAGTCGCGCTGGCAGGCCAATATCGGCATGGTCCAGCGCAATTTCGCCGAGCCGCTATGGCTTGGACAGGAGCCTATCGCGGGCAAGACCATCCTGCTGCATGCGGACGAAGGCATAGGCGACGCGATCCAGTTCTCGCGTTATGTACCGATGGTGGCTGCACTCGGCGCTCGCGTCATCCTCGAAGTTCACCAGCCAGTGCACCCACTACTGTCGCGCCTGCCCGGGGTGTCGCACAGCCAGCCTCACGACTGCCCCATGCCGGAATTCGATCTGCACTGCCCGTTGTCGAGCTTGCCCTTGGCGTTTCAGACGCGACTTGACAGTATTCCGGCTCCGATTCCGTACCTGCCGGCGCCTCCCGAAGCGCTCCAGCAGCAATGGGAAAGTCGGCTCGGACCGCATGACCGCCTGCGCGTCGGTCTTGTGTGGTCCGGAGGCCTCACCCACACGAACGATCACAATCGCTCCACCACGCTGCGGGCATTGTCCCCCATCCTGAGCCTCGAGGCGACTTTTGTCAGCGTGCAGAAAGATCCGCGCGATCACGACAGGATTGCGCTTTCCGAGCGAGCCAACCTCATCGATGCCAGCGAGCACTTGACGGACTTCGTCGCAACAGCTGCGCTCCTGTCCTGTCTCGATCTCGTGATCACGGTGGACACCAGTGTCGCCCATCTCGCCGGAGCACTCGGCCGACCGGTGTGGATCTTGTTGCCGTATACGCCAGACTATCGTTGGCTGCTGGATCGGGAGGACAGCCCCTGGTATCCGACGGCGCGCCTCTTCCGCCAGGACGCAACGCGTGACTACGGCCAGGTGGTTGAACGCATCAAGAGCGAATTGCAGAGCCTGATTGTCACCCGGCGATCCAAATCGGAACAGCGGCTAAGCCATTGATTTCACTTGCAGGAGTGGCAGGGCTCGAACCTGCGACCCCGGTTCCGAGATGTGCCGGGGGGCCGGTGACATTCCAACCTGAACCGTGATGTTCCCTAATTGGAACCATCTACATGCCCTTAGTGTTGGGTAGGGGGCCACAATAAACGGCCAGCAGCCTGAGGGAGGATACAACATGTCATTTCGAACCATCGTTATGATTGCCGCCTCGGTTATCATCGGCATCGCTTGTACCGCGACCGTCTCGACCCAAACCTTTGCCGCTAGTGCGCCCGCCGGGATGACTCGCCTTCACCACCACCATCACCAGCATGGCATTCATCACAGTGGGCAGGCGGGCCGAACCCAAACTCCGGCGACGACGCAGGGAATGTCGGGGGCAATGAAGCAATAGGCCTGCTCCGATCAAAACCACCATACTTTGATTTTGATGAGGTCACCCGTAGTCGGCGCATTCGGTAAACAGGAACGATCTGCTTGCGCCCGGAGCTGGACGGCGGGCCGCATTGATCGGCCCCTGCCAGAGCGGCTCAGAGACGGTTGCGGCAGGGTTCGCGACCGTCTCAACATTTTCCGCCTCGCAAAAGCGAGATAGTGAACGCCTTGGAAACATTGATCCTCGGACCGGGCTGGTTAGATGTGCCCACGATTTGCCCAAGACACGACTAAGTTTCGCGTCTGTTCTCGATCTGCCGTCGTTAAGTCCTTGATCTAGCTGGCAGGAGTGGCAGGGCTCGAACCTGCGACCCCCGGTTTTGGAGACCGGTGCTCTACCAATTGAGCTACACTCCTAAAGCGACCCGCATCGCTGCCGCCTGACGCGCCGTTTCAAGCATAGGCCGCGGGGCGATGGCAAGGGAGAAGCGGCTGACGATCTGTTCAATCCGCATCTTCTGGGCCAGAGTCTTCTGGGTCAGATTTGGACCAAACAGAGACGGCCCCAAAGCGATCGAACCCGTCCCAATAATCAAGAGCAGAGAGAAAAATGACCGCGCAAACCGCCTCAAGGCACGCCCGAGCCGTTCAGACCCCGCCCCTGCCACACGCAATGCCGGAATCGGTCGGGCTTTCGCATCGCGGCCTGCAGCGCGTGTCAGACACGTTCAGGCGCGAGATCGACAAGGGAACCATACCGGGCGCCACGATCATGGTGGCGCGGCGCGGGCAGATCGCCTGGTTCGACACGCTCGGCAAGCAAAGTCCGACCAGTTCTGCTCCGATGGCGCAGGACACGATCTTTCGCATCTTCTCGATGACAAAGCCAATCGTCTCGGTCGGCATCATGATGCTGCTGGAGGAAGGCCATTTCCTGCTCGACGACCCGATCGCCAAGTTCATCCCCGAATTTGCCAGCCAGAAAGTCGGCGTCGAGAACAATGGTCAGCTCGAACTCGTCTCATTGAAGCGGCCGATCACGATCCAGGATCTCTTGCGGCACACCTCCGGCATCACCTACGAGCACACCGGTAACACTCTGGTGCAACAGCTCTATCAGCAATCGCGCGTGCGCAGCCGCAAGATCAGCAATGCCGAACATGCCGCGCTGGTCGCGAGCCTCCCGCTGATCTGCCAGCCGGGCAGCGAATGGAATTACAGCCGTTCCACCGACATTCTCGGCCGCCTGATCGAGATCGTCAGCGGAAAGACCCTCGGTGCCTTCCTTGCCGAGCGCATCTTCACGCCCCTGCAGATGACCGAGACCGGATTTCACACGGGTGAGCAAAATGCCGGTCGTCTTGCCGAGCCGTTCGCAACCGATCCCTGGACAGGAGAAAGCGTGCAGCTCTTCAACATGCTCGAGAAGCCGGTGATGGAATCCGGCGGCGGCGGTCTCGTTTCAACCACGATGGATTATGCACGCTTCTGCCAGATGCTGCTCAACGGCGGAACGCTGGACGGTGCCAGGATCATCGGCCGCAAGACGCTGGAATTGATGGCGTCCGATCATCTCGGCCCCGGCGTCAAGATCCAGGGTACGCTTACCCAGCCCGGCCACAGCTTCGGTCTCGGTTTTGGCGTGCGCGTTCAAAGCGGCATCGCCCCTTTCATGGGTTCGGTCGGCCAGTTCTTCTGGAGCGGAATCGGCGGGACCATGTTCTGGATCGATCCGAAGGAAGAGCTGTTTGCCGTTTTCATGTCGCAAGGACCCGGCCAGCGCGTCTATACCCGCACGCTGGTGCGCAACCTGGTGTACGCGGCGCTGGAGTAGCGGGACTAAAACGCTCACGTCCATATCTTCGCATATTCAATTTTCAAACAGCCAGCTTCTTCGTCGTTGCGAGCCATGACAGCGGCCTCATGGTTCGAGATGCGCGGCCTTGCCGCGCTCCTCACCATGAGGGACTGCCCTTCGTGCCAGCCGCATCGCCTCACCCTGAGGAGGCGCGCAAGCGCCGTCTCGAAGGGTGGGCCGCCCGACGACGTGAAGCCAGGTCCTCGCATTCTCGCGGCGCAACTTCGCCCGAGCTTTGCCAAACATGCCCTCCAAAAAATCGGAGGGCGCAGGGAATGCCGGGTGCTGGATGCACCGGCAGCCTCGTATGCGAAAAGTGAAAGCACACGAGTTAGTCACCACAGGTACAGCCTTCAGTCCGGCACTCCCTGCGCGAATGGTTTTAACGGTTTCCTGCGCGCTCTCTCCGGTGATCGGGCTTTGTTGTCACCGTCGCTCCTGAGAAGCGTGAGCTTCTCAAGAACTTGATTCCAGCGTCGAGGAATCAAGACCACGCGCCTTCGCCGTCCGCTTCAGTGCCGTTCGTCAGCGGCACCTCCGCGGCCATCGCTCCCCGCGCCCAACGTCCGTGACGATCGCGAAACGCCCCTCGTGAGTGAGCGCGGGATGGCGGCAACGTGAAGTGTGTCGGGTGCGGCCGGCAAGCGGGCGTGCCTGCGACAAGTTAACACGACGGGCAATTTTCGCATGGCGGACATGCGCATATGCGCTTCTGATGCCGCCCCAGTTAGTTGCGCCATCCCGGTCATTGCGAGGAGCCTCGCGACGAAGCAATCCAAAGTCGTTCGCGTGGCGCTAGATTGCTTCTCTTGCGCTCGCAATGACGGGGCAGCGTTTGCTACCAGAGAGGCAACTAGATGCTCCCACGGGCTCGTCATGCCCGGGCTCGTCCCGGCCATGACGATGGGGAAGCGTCCGTGCCAACGTTCGAGAATCCCGCGCGAGCCGGCTCGACTGGCTGCGAGCGCCGTCAGCTGATCGTCGCGCCGCCGTCGATCACGATCGTCTGCCCGGTGACGAAATTTCCGGCGCGCGAGGCGAGGAATACCGCCCCGCCCGCAATCTCGTCGGGCTCGCCGATGCGCAACAGCGGCGAACGCGCGGTGGAGGCCTTGAGCATTTCCGGATTTTCCCACAAGGCGCGGGCGAAATCGGTCTTGATCAAGCCGGGCGCGATGCAGTTCACGCGGATATTGTACTTGCCATATTCGCAGGCGAGATTGCGCGCGAGCTGCATGTCGGCAGCCTTGGAAATCGAATAGGCGCCGAGAACCGTTGAACCCTTGAGGCCGCCGATCGACGAGATGATGGTGATCGAGCCATCCTTGCGCTCGATCATCTGCGGTACGACGAGCGAAATCAGCCAGTGATTGGCGACGATGTTGTTGTCCAGAATCTTGCGGAACTGCTCGTCGGAAATTCCCGCCTGGGGTCCGTAATAGGGATTTGATGCGGCGTTGCAGACCAGCGCGTCGATCTTGCCGAAGGCGCGATTGGTTTCCTCGACGAGATGTTTCAGGTCGTCCTTGGTCGAGATATTGGCAGCAAGCGCCATCGCAACCTTCTTGCCGGTCCTGTCGTTGATCGCCTTGGCCACCTCATCGCAGGCGGCCTGCTTGCGCGAGGAGACAACGACGCTCGCGCCATGCTCGGCCATTCGCTCGGCGATGGCTTTCCCGATGCCGCGCGAGGAACCGGTGATGACGGCGACTTTTCCCGACAGATCGAACAAGGTCATGTCTCACTCCCGTTTTCGTTGATCCGGCGATGAATGTGCCGGTTTGTTTTTATTTGCCTTCAGGCGAGCTTGCTTGCGCTCGCGATCTCCGGTCCTGCGGGCTGATGCATCGCATTATGCGAGGCATCGGCGATCCAGGGTTGCTGATTGACCATCGGAATCCTCCAGCCAGCGTGATCGGCGCCCGCGAGAAAATCGAGCCGCGTTACCGAGCAATTATCGATGGTGAAGGCGAGCCCCTTATCCGGCTGATTGCCGAGCGCGAGCCCGAGCGCCGACTTGATCGTTCCGCCATGCGCCACAGCGATTACGTCCCTGCCGGCGTGTTCGGCGTTGATCCGTTCGATCGCCCCGCAAACGCGGTTATACATGTCCAGAAAACTTTCACCGCCCGGCGCGCGGTCATCGATCGGCGCAAACCAGTAGCTGCCAATCGCGGCCGGGCGGCTCGCAAGGAACGCAGCGCGATTCAATCCCTGCCACTCGCCAAGATGCTGTTCGGCCAATGCAGGTTCATGGTGCAGCTGTTCCGGTCTCGGAAATCCCGCCGACCAGATCGCCTGCGCCGTCTGGTGCGTACGCTTCAGGTGGCTCGCATACCAGACCGCCTCGCGCGGCAGGATCTTCCCGACCGCTTCGAACACCAGCCGATCGCCGGTGTCGCAACCGATGTCAATCTGGCCATAGATGCAGCCGCCATCATCGCGCACCGGCGCATGGCGCACCCACCACCATCTCGTCGCCACCAGACCTTTGGGAACGGCGTGCTGGAGGACGAACGGTGCGGCTTGATTGGACATCGCGGGAGCCCTTCAATAGGGTTGGGGTTTACGTCAGGGCATGAAAAGCCTCAAGCGGCTTCGTGCGTTTGAAATCTTGTTCATCGCCGTGCCGACACGACCCGGATGAAAAAATAAGCAGGGAGAGACGCATGGGCCGCCTGGAAGGAAAATCCGTCATCATCACGGGCGCTGGCAGCGGCATCGGACGCGCGGCCTCGCTGTTGTTTGCAAAGGAAGGCGCCAGGCTGATCGCGGTCGACCGCGCGGAGGGCGTCAAGGATACCGTCGAACAGATACGCAAGGCCGGCGGCACCGCCGAGGCGATGATGGCCGACGCCGGTTCCGCAAAGGACGTTATCGCTTTTGTCGACAAGGCGGTTTCAACGTACGGGCGGCTGGACACGGTCTGGGCCAATGCCGGTATCAGCGGCGGGCTGGTGCCCCTTGCCGATCAGACCGTGGAACATTGGCAGGAAATTCTGCGTGTCAACCTGATCGGCCCCTTCCTCGCGATCAAGCATTCGATCCCGCACATGATCAGGCAGGGCAGTGGCTCGATCGTCTGTACCGCATCGGTCGCGGGCCTGAAATCGGGCGCGAGCGGCCATCCCTATGCGGCGAGCAAGGCCGGCGTCATCAGCCTGGTGCAGACCACCGCCTATTCCCTCTCGGGCACCGGCGTGCGGATCAACGCCGTATGCCCAGGCCTGATCGAGACCGGCATGACGAGGCCGATCTTCGACAATGCCAGGGAACGTGGCACCGAGGGCAAGATCGGCCAGCTTAATCCGCTCAAGCGCGCCGGCCAGCCGCACGAGCTCGCCGCAATGGGCCTGTTCCTTGCAAGCGACGAGGCTTCCTACGTCAATGGTCAGGCGATACCGGTGGACGGCGGGCTCACCGCCTCCATGCCGTATACGGGCAAGCCGATCTGATGCGGGGAGTGTGACGACCTACCCCCTTCTCTTCTGCAGAACGTCGAACCAGACGGCCAGGCTGATGATGAGGCCCTTGATGATCAACTGATAGAATGACGAGACGCCGAGCAGGCTCATGCCATTGTTGAGAACGCCGATGATCAGCGCGCCGATGATCGTGCCGCCGATCGTACCCGAGCCGCCGGACAGGCTCGTGCCACCGATCACCACGGCGGCGATCGCGTCAAGCTCGAACATCGTGCCGAGATTTGGCGAGGCGCCGTTCAGCCGCGATGCCAGCAGGATTCCTGAAAGCGCCGCAAGCAGCGACACGATCACGTAGACGATCAGTTTGGTCTGAAAGATATTGATGCCCGAGAGCCTCGCGGCCTCCTCGTTGCCGCCGAGCGCGTAAAGACGCCGGCCGAACCTTGTGTGGCCAAGGACAAAGCCTGCGACGCCCGCAATGACGACAAAGATCGCGACCGGAATGGGAAGACCGTCGCCCCGCCCGAAGACGTAAAATGCAAGCGCGAAACCTGCCGGAGCGATGATGATTCCCGCCGACTGCTTTTCGAAATCCGCTTTGCTGCCCGATTTCCTGCGCTCGCCAAGGCGGCGAACCAGCATGGCGACGTAGAGCGCAGCGCCGATCGCCAGAATGACAAGGGTTGGCAAAGGCGGAATGTAACCGCCGCCGAGCCCGGCAAAGGACGGATCGGCCACCGGGACCGAACTGCCGCCGGACAGCGTCAACGCGATACCGCGCCCGATCGTCAACATGCCAAGCGTGATGATGAAAGGCGGGATATGATAGTGCGCAATCCAGAAGCCGTTCCACAGGCCGATCAGGCCGCCGACCAGTGCGAGCGTAACTGGAACGGCGATCCATGCCGCCAGGCCAAGCTGCATGAGCAGGGTTACCGTCACGGCCGCGACACCGACAACAGAGCCAACGGACAAGTCGATACCGGCGATCAGAATCACCATGGTCATCCCGACGCCGATGATGCCAACAACCGTGACCTGTCTTGCGACATTGCTCAGGTTGCGCGCGCTCGCAAAGGTGGGATCGGCAAGTGCGAGCGCGAGCGTCAACGCCACAAGGGCGATCAGCGTCGCGTTCGTCCTGACGAAATGGAGCGCCCGGTTTCGCTGCATCAGGACCCCGCCCGGCAGGCGCCGGTGGCAATTTCCATGATCCCCTCCCTGGTCGCGTTCTCGCGGGTAAATTCCGCGACGATCGCGCCGTCCCTCATCACCAGGATCCTGTCGCTCATCCCGAGAACCTCCGGCAATTCAGAGGATATGATGATGATCGCGACGCCGTCGGCAGCCAGGCGGTCCAGCAGCCCATATATTTCCACCTTCGCGCCGATGTCGACGCCGCGGGTCGGCTCGTCCAGAATGAGAATTTTCGGCTTTGCATTGAGCCATCTTCCCAGCACGATCTTCTGCTGATTGCCGCCGCTCAGCGCGCTGACAGGCGTGTCGATATCGGGTGTCTTGATACCAAGTTCTCTGACGAATTTCTCCGCCAGAGAGCGCTCGAGCTCACTGTCGATTATTCCGATCCATGGAGAACTGATGGTTTGCAGCGAGGCAATCGTCGTGTTGAAGGCGACCGACTGTCCGAGGAAAAGGCCGAGCGCCTTGCGATCCTCGGTCAGAAGCGCAATTCCATGGTCGATCGCATCAGCGGGTGAGCGAATGTCGAGCTTCCTGCCCGCAACCAGCACGTCGCCATGGGTTGCGTCCGGATATACGCCGAAAATTGCTGTCACCAGTTCGGTTCGCCCGGAACCCATCAATCCCGATATGCCGAGGATTTCGCCGCGACAGGCGGAGAACGACGCTTTCTTCACTCTCTTCTCACCCGGCAGATCCAGGTCGTCGAGTTCGAGATCCCTGACCTCGAGAATTTTTTCGCCGCGCTGGCGCGTGCTCCCTGGAAACATGTCGCGGATGTCGCGGCCAACCATCCTGGCAATGATCTGGTCGATGGTGATGCCGTCGATCGGCATGACTTCCCCGATCGTCTGTCCATCCCGCAGCACGACCACGCGGTCCGCGATCTCCTTGATCTCCTCCATCTTGTGCGTGATGTAGCACATGCAGACGCCATTCTGCTTCAGCCTTCGGATAATGCTGAAGAGCTCCGCCACTTCCCGGTCGGTCAATGCGGAGGTCGGCTCGTCCAGAACGAGAATGCTCGCGCGCTTCGACAACGCCCTGGCGATTTCGACCATCTGCTGCTTGCCCACCGAGAGGCTCTTGACGGCATCGGTGGGCCTGAAGTCGCGAATCCCGAGCTCGTCAAGCAGGGTCTGCGTGTCGGAATTCAAGGCGCGCCAATCGATGGCGCCGAGGCTGTTGGTGGGCTGTCGGTCGAGAAAAATGTTTTCGGCAACCGTCAGCTCAGGGATCAGATTGAACTCCTGGGAAACGATCGCGATCCCCGCCTGTTCGGCATCGCCCGTGCCGTAAAAGCGCTTTCTTTCCCCTCTGATGAAAATTTCGCCCTGATAGCTGGGATAGGGCCAAACCCCGCCGAGCACCTTCATCAGCGTCGATTTGCCAGCGCCGTTCTCGCCCACGAGCGCAAGAACCTCGCCGGATCGCGCCTCGAAATTGACGTTGTCGAGAGCGCGCACGCCGGGGAATTCCCTGGTAATGTGCTCCATCCTGAGAACGATTTCGGACATGCGCGCCTGGCGGGCTATGTGGTGCGCCCGTTTCTATTTTCCGTAAACCTGCTGGTGCGTGTAAAAACCCCCGGCGATGATCGTGCTGTCGAGATTCCCCCTGTCGACGAGCACGACCGGGGTGACGATGGTCGGGACGTCAACGGCGCCATTGTTGATCAGGCGATCGAACTTGAGCAGCGCCCTCGGGTCGGCTTGCGGATTCCGCGCGAGCGTCACGGCTGCATCCACCGCGCCTTCGGCAAGCGGCGTAATCTTCTTCCAGATTTCGGCCGCCTGCTTGCCTTGAGCGACGAACTGGATGTTGACGAGGTCGGCATCGGACCCGGCGACGAAGACCTTTTCGGCGCTGGCAAGACCCTGGGCATCGAGCGCCGCGATGACGCCGCGCGCCATGCCGCTGTTGTTGCAGATGACGGCGTCGACCTTGTCGCCGAGCCTGGTGAGCAGGTTTTCCGTGGTCGCCATCGCCTTGTCGGGCGACCAGCCTTCGTGCGATTGATCGGCGACAAGCCTGAGATCGGGATTGGCCTTGAGAACCTCAAGAACTCCGCTGCTCATGGTGTTGGCGTTGGAATCACCCGGCTGCCCCCGGATCAGCGCGACATTGCCCCTGACCGATCCGTACTTCGCCTTGAGCCAGGCCACCATCGCTTCCGCCTGAAGCTTGCCCACGGCCCAGCTGTCCTGCATCACCATGGCGTCGAGCGGACCATTGAGCAGCATCGAATCATAGCCGACGACCTTCACGCCGGCCTTGTGCGCGGATGTCACCATGCTTGCCGCGGTGCCGGTGTTGACCGGCTGCAATACGATGACGCGCGCGCCCTGCGAGAGCATGTTTTCGAATGCCGAAAGCTGCGACTGCTCGTCATTGTTGGCCGAATTGAAGATCACGTCTGCGTCCAGCGCCCTGGCTCTGGCGAGGAACGCGGCCTTGTCGCGCTGATAGCGCTCCTCCTGCATGGTCTTGAGCAGGAAACCGATCTTGATCTTCTCGGCCGCGACCGCCGGCGTGACCGCCGGGACCGTAACAGCCGGGACGATGGCTGCTGTCAGCAGAGTCGCGAGTCCGCCCGAGATAAGCCCGCCCACTACAAATCTGCGGTGAAAATCCATGCTGCTTCCATCCCTCTAAAGCGCGATTGGATCAGAATGAATCACCATCGCGCTTCAGGTTTTTGTTTTCGCATGATCTTTCTGGAAAACCGCTACACACTTTTCCGGATCATGCTTTAGTGCCCAGTTTTCGAAGTTCGTGCTCCATCGCCGCGCCCATCTTTTACGATAAGCCGCACTAGAACTTCGTTCGGTCGTCAGCGCGGGGCGGACGATCGGCCACCAGCCAACCTTATCGTCCCGGAAAAGCAACGACAATTCCCAAGGGGTGCGTGAGCAATCGCGAGTAATCGGGAGCGCGAACCCCCGGCCTGGTCTCCAGCCAGGATCGCAGGAAGGATGTTCCGGGAAAAGCTTTCCTTCAGCTCATCTGCTTCGGGACAGTTGCTGCCGACGCAGCAGTTTCTTCCCAAAAGAACGGAGCTTCCCGGGCCAGGTAGGACCACCGCTCGGCCATCGAAAGCCACAAGTCCCTGTTCTGCTCGTCGCTTTCGGCATGCCTTCGGCATCGCGCCTCCTGGGCGCGACAATGCGGTAAATCAACCACGACCCCACCCCCGTGAAGCAGTTCAATTTACGGCCCAGACTCTTATCTGAGTCGCGCTGTCGGCGCATTTCTGATTTTGGCTGTTCTGCGGCAGGACAGCCATTTTTTCACAAAAAAGAGTTAGGGCAGCTTGTAACCAACCCCAGAATGGCTGGTGCAATCATTATTCACTCGGACGTGAGCCTGCTACGCGAGCTTCATCGTGGCCGGACTGGTATCGATTATCGAGCTAGCGCTACTTGCGTCACCAGTTGCGCAACCTGGTCGGCCCCTGCGAAACCAGATTCAGACGCACTCGGGTTCAGCACGCCATCGGCTGGGGCGTCAGAGACTCCCTTGTGGATTATCTTTGAGACTTCATCGGAGAGGGCCCGAGAGTTTGCTGCAGCAATAATCGACTTATAGATGTAATGGTTGATGCCAATCACACCCTCAGGCCCCAATCGCTCGAGCTTCTCCATATCGATTACGCGTTCGGGCCACAGCATGATCTTGGAATCGGGCTTCGAATAAACGCGCGCAGTGGGGAATTGGCTTCTGTTCTGCGGAGGCAGCAAGAGTGTCGGCAGATCGATCGATATGGCCTGCAAAATCGTCGTGGTTCCAGGCGCCGTAATAAGGAGATCAGCCTCGGCAAGTATCCGTTCAAACGCATAAGGTGACTGTGGGCCGACGGTGACATTCCCAGGCAGCATTGCGCGGAGCTGCCCGCACGCGTCGGCATTGAGATTGCCGCAAATCGCAAAGATTTTTCTGCCGGACTTCTGCAGGAAATCCACGAGCGGAAAAAGCACCAGCTTGAGATAGGCATCAACGGCCTCATTGGCCTCATTCGCCAACTCCGGCGTAAGACCTGGCAAGTTATAACTGTACAGACCGCCAACATTGATTACGATGCCTCGACCGCCTTGCCGGCTTTGGGGAACCGGGACGATCGGATCGATCCACCTGATCTCCTGCCATCTTTCCAACAAGGGGCTTGTGGCGGGAAAAAAGTCGAACGAGCACCTCTGCGCGCAGTAGCAGGCGACTTTCGCAAGGTCTGGAATGTCGGTGTCCGTCTTGCGCAAGAACGGAATGCTATCGACGTACACGACAGGGATGCCGAGATCCGCAATCTTGTTCGCCGGAGCTGGATCATTGATCACCAATGCAACTTCAACTTGTGATAGCGGTCGAGGCGTACCAAGTGCACGTTGCGGACCCAGGAATTTTTTCGTTCTGGCGATGGTCTGTTCGTCGCCATGAAGGACTACATCGGCGCATGGCATCTTTTCCAAGATGACGCGAAGCTTGCCCACCGCACCCCAGCCGATCGAACGTGTTGCCGCGAGCACAGAAAACTTTTTTTGATTAAGCATGGATTGATGAACTCCCTGGCTTTCCGATCTTGTTGGCGATAGGTCGAAAACCAGACGCACATCCGCCCATCCAGTTTTTGGTCGAGGTCGCTTTTCAAGAATTAGCGGGCACAAAACCTCAGACCACGGAACTCGAGAAAAACAGCTGCTTGGGGTTGTCTGACCAGTCGATTTCCTTGACGGGCTTGACTACTACTTTGAATATCGGATCAGTCACCGCGATCACAGTCGCCTTGATTTTTTCCTCCTCTTCCGGGCTGAGAGTTTCGCGGCCTCCGATCTGTGCCGTGATGGTGTCTATCGTCTCCTGTCGGAACCGACATTCCTTGAAGTCGACGGCTCCACGCAATGCCGGAGCAGTCAGACGGAAAGGCACGTAATGTCCGTCGGGGTGCCGGAGGAAGTGCTTTCCCCTTCCATAGATGTGAGAGATCGTGGGACCGTCGTGCCCGCAGGGGCATTTCTCATGCAGCTTGCCGAAATCTCCGATGTCGTAACGAATGAGCGGAGTTGCATGCGAATGCAAATGCGTGATCAGTAATCGACCGACGACCTCCCCTTCAAATGTGGCGGTCAGTCTTTGATCGCATTCGACAATGGCGTTGGTGTGAGCCACATGAAAACAGCCTTCATGTGTCGTACACTCGAAGGCGATGGGACCGAGCTCGGCCGATGAATAAAGCGACAGGCACCTAATTCCAACCGCCTTCAGTTGCTCGACGACCTCTCGGCTTCGATAGTCCGAGATATGAATCCAGACCTCGACGCCGAGTTTCTTGATCAGGTCTGGGCCGCCGTGATCCAGAAGCTGTTCGAGTATTCGGCTCTGGCACAAAAGATAGCCTACGCTGTCTTTCGATAGCTCGGCCAACAGGCCCTCAACATCCTTGTTGAACCGCAATGTTTTCGTGGAGCCATTTCGATAGATTTTGCTCAAAGGGCCGGCCCAATGCGCCTGAGACTCCTGAACATAAGAGCTTTTCAGCAATTCTTCCGAGCGAATGATCGAAAGAATTTTAACGCGATTTTTGTCCAATGGCAGATTGTCGATGAAGAACTGAGCAAGACTACGGACGAGATTGTAGTAGACATTCTCGTCACTGACGAAGATTTTCAGCGGCGTGCCCGTCGACCCGGTCGTTTCATACGTCGATAAGCCTCCGCCCCGTCCCTTGTCGGAGAGAAGTGAACTCTCCTTTTGTACCTGAGAGACGATGTCCTTTCGCGTGAGGATCGGAAAATTTTGCAAGTCGTCCTGCCGGCTCCATCCCGATGGAATTCTCGCCCGCCAGAATTCGGAGCGCACGTAGGCATGATTGATCAGGTTGGCGAGTTGTTTTCTTTGCCAACTTTCCCGAACTGACCTGTCGCCATTTTCTATGAGGTCGATCGACGCAATATGGGCAACACAGTTGTGAGCTTCGGGGTCGAGAAAATTGAATGATTTATCGCTGTACCCATTTACGTTCTGAATCCGATTTTTGAAATCAAGCTGCATAATATGAGTTCTCCCAGATTTGTTGTCACATATGCGACGACAAAAAGCGATTCGCCCTGGCCGCATCCGCCAGGTCGCCTTCCTAAAGAGGCCTGGCTTCGGATGTGGAGTTTAGTGCGCCACCGATCACCCTCTCGCCTCTCCTGCGCAGCCAATCGGCGCCGGCAACCCCAAGAAGAAAGCCCCGGACGATGCCGGGGCTTTCAAGGATGGATGCCAGAGAAGGATCAGTATCTCGCAACCACGGGGGCACCCCAGGGGTTGAACAGGTAGTTGAAGCCCACCTTGAAAATCTGCTTGTAGGTGTGCTGGGAAGTGGTCCCCGTGATAGCGCAGGGACTACCAGTGAAACAGTCGGTAAAGCTCGCCCCCCCGAACCGAAGTCCAGAAAGTTGTATTCCAGTTTGACGGTCCAGTTTGGGGTAAACGCATGCTCGATGCCGGCGCCAAGCAGCAGGCCGTTGAGCGTCTTGGTCGCTGCAACTGAGTCAGTGAAACTATTAACACTGCTTGTTGGGAGCGCCGTGAAAGTCTCCACCGAGCCAAAGGAGAAGTTGCCCGAGACCCAACCTGCTTTGCCGTACACCAGGGTTCGGTCAAAGGCCATACCGACGCGGGCAGCAATGGTGAAGTCGTCCCTGTTTTTCGTGGTCGCGGCGAAGTTAAAGGTCCCGGCCTCGTTCCCCGTCGAGATGAAGGTAGTGCCGGTCGTTGTCTTGAGGCTGGACCAATAGCCTTCGCCCTCGAGGCCGAAGACCGCGTTGCCGTCCTGGTAATTGCAGCCGAGCTGGCCGCCGGCGACAGCGCCGGTGCCGGTGCCGTTGTTGCCGTTCGTGTCAAAGGGCTCGGTAGCGAAATTGTTGTCTTGCGTGAACGAGTCATGCATGGAGCCGCCGCCGGCATGCGCACCGGCGTAACAGCCGGTCCAGCTGAACACGGAAACTGGTGCGGTCATCGGCGCCTTCATCGGAAAATCCGCGGCGAGAACGGTGGCGGAACTGAGAGCGAGCAGCGAAGCTGACGCGAGAAGCTTTTTCATGGAAAACCCCAGTTTAGAGAATTTGGTTTGGTTGATTCACCTTCAGCGTGTGCGGCGTATCTCTGCACGGTCCGCGCCGAAAGTCTGTCACAAGAACGATGCCAGAGAAGGATCAGTACCTCGCAACCACCGGGGCGCCCCACGGGTTGAACAGGTAGTTGAAGCCCACCTTGAAAATCTGCTTGTACGCATGCTGGGAGACGGTGCCATTGCTGAAGCACGGAATGCCAGTGTCACATCCGGTAAAGCTCGCGCCCCCCGAACCGAAGTCCAGGAAGTTGTATTCCAGTTTGACGGTCCAGTTTGGGGTAAACGCATGCTCGATGCCGGCACCAAGCAGCAGGCCGTTAAGCGTCTTGGTCGCGGCAATCGTGTCGGTGAAGCTGGTAAAACCGGAACCAGGGAACGCGGTAAAATTATCCACCGCGCCAAAGGAGAAGTTGCCCCAGGCCCAGCCTGCCTTGCCGTACACCATGGTTCGGTCAAAGGCGATGCCGACACGAGCAGCAATGGTGAAGTCGTCCTTGTTTTTCGTCGTTGAGGCGAAGTTGGTGACCCCCTCACCGGTGCTGGTGAAGGAAGTGCCGGTCGTCGTCTTGAGGTTGGACCAATAGCCTTCGCCCTCGAGGCCGAAGACAGCGTTGCCGTCCTGGTAGTTGCAGCCGATTTGACCGCCGGCGACAGCCCCGGTACCGGTGCCGCCGTTGCCGTTCGTGTCAAGAACATTGGTAGAGAAAGTGTTATCTTGCGTAAACGAGTCATGCATGGAGCCGCCGCCGGCATGAGCACCGATGTAACAACCGGTCCATGTGAACACCGGAGGCGCCATCGGCGCGGCCTTCATCGGAAAATCCGCGGCGAGAGCGGTGGCGCAACTGAGAGCGAGCAGCGAAGCTGACGCGACAAGCTTTTTCATCGAATACCCCAGCAATGGATTTGGTTCGGCTGATTCATCTTCAGCGTGTGCGGCGGACCTTTGGCACGCTTACGCGCCCAAAGTCTGTCACTCAAAAACCTCAGTCGCTGAAAAATGGAACCCGGCCATCCGGGGCGGCCACCGGCCGGCTCGCAAAATAAGCTAAGTTATTTCAGTGTGTTAAGGGCGAGACAAAACGACTTCCGGTCGTTTGCACTCCCTCCACAACTTCTCGTTACGCGACATCAGGGTTCCGGCACACCGTCTGGAATCACTGCCAAAAACAAAAAGCCCCGGCACTGCCGCGGCGGAACGGCCATTTTTTCACAAAAAAGATGTCACCAGATACCATTTCGGCCGACCGAGTGAACCTTTAATCATTCCATGAAGTTCGATTTTTCCAAATACCCGATCAGCAGCCAGGGCTATTCGAAACGACCGATGGCATTCCTGGACATCGTACCCGGCAAGATTCTCGGGGGCATCGCCGAACTGGCCTTGATCGAAACAGGAGATCGGGCAGCCCGGGAGCAGTGGCAACAGGTCCAACTCCGCAATTTGCTGGCACACGCAGCCCAGCGATCGGCCTTCTGGCGCAATCGCCTGGGATCCAAGCTCTCCGACGCCAAACTTGGCGCGCTCCCGATTTTGACCAGGACAGACTTAAAGCGGCAGGTCGAAGAGGAAGGATCGCTCTTGCGTCCCACGGATGGTCTTGAGACCTCCACGCATGGGACGTCCGGCTCATCCGGGACACCCGTCGAATTCTACGTAACTCTGATGAATGTTCGATACAACAGTGTCCGTTATCTGGCGCAGGAGTTCATGGATGGAAGAGATCTGTCCGTGAACAGAACACGGTTCACGACTGCAAGGGCGGCTGACGTCGAAAAGCTGGCGAAGATTCCAGCAGGCTTCATCGTCAATAAAGAGCCATCGTGGCTTGGAGACCTCGCGTCGGTTTTCGCATCGGGCAACTTCAAGAGAATTGTGACTATCCATCCAAATCCGCGCGATCTTGTGCGCGAATTGCGCAAGGATGCGGTAGGGCAGTTGGTGGCGGCTCCCGGAATCCTGGGTGCGATCGTCGATCATTCCGGCGCAAGGCTGCTGCGCGAGCTTCGTGTCAGTGAATTTGTACCATTCGGCGAGGCAATGGATCCCGCGCTGCACAAGGCCATCGTCGATGAAGGTATTCCCATCAGGGGCACCTACACATGTGAAGAAGTCGGGCCGATCGGCTTTGAATGTGAGGCCGCGCCAGGTCACTTTCATGTCGCTACCACCAATGTCATTGTCGAGGTTGAAGGTTGGCATGAGGTCGACGAAAAGAAATTGGGCCGGGTGTTGGTGACGCATCTGCACTCTTATGCCACGCCGTTCATTCGCTATGACCTGGGTGACCTTGGGTTGCTCGGGGAAAGCTGTCCCTGCGGACACCGCGGTCCGACGATCCATAATCTCTATGGGCGGGTAACCAACGCTCTCAAACATCGCGACGGGAGATTTTCCAGGTTCTACATTCGAGGTGACGAACTTATGAAACTTGTTCGATTGGCCGAGTTTCGCATCCGTCAAATCGGTTTTGAATCGATCACGATAGAAATTGGCGGGCGTGAGAGTTTGACGCCAAAGGAAATCGCCGACGTTACATCGCACATCAAAGATCGAGCTGGTAATGAATTCAGTATCGATGTCATCCCCCGACCCACAATCGATTGGGGTCACAGTTTCAAGAGACAGAGCTTTAGATGTGAAGTCTGATTTTTAGGCCTTCAGTAAATTTTCGAAACCTTCACTAAATTTTGGAAACAAAAGTTTTATCACATCATGAAGTTCGATTTTTCCGCTTACCCGATCAACGACCAGGCCTATTCCCAACGACCGATGGCGTTCCTGGACATCGTACCCGCCAAGATTCTCGGGGGCATCGCCGAACTGGCTTTGATCGAAACAGGAAATCGGGCAGCCCGGGAGCGGTGGCAACAGGTCCAGCTTCGCAACCTGTTGGCACACGCTGCCCAGCGATCGGCTTTCTGGCGCAATCGTCTGGGGGCCAAACCTTCCGGCGGCAAACTTGGCGAGCTTCCCGTTCTGACTCGGGCGCAGGTCAGGGCGCAGGTCGAAATGGAAGGCTCTCTCTTGCGTCACACGGACGGCCTTGAGACCTTCACGCATGCGACGTCCGGATCATCCGGGACACCCGTCGAATTCCACGTCTCCCATATGAACTCTCGATACAATGACGTCCGCTATCTGGCGCAGGAATTCATTGCGGGAAAGGACTTGTCCGTGAACAGGACTCGCATGAACACCGCAAAAGGGAACGCGGCAAAAAAAGCCGCAGCAGTTCCCTGCGGATTTGTTGTTGAGAAAGAGCCGTCCTGGCTCGGAGACATCGGATCGGTGTTCACTTCGGGCAATCTCAAGAAAATCGAGTGCCTCAACCCAAATCCTCGCGATCTTTTAGGTGAATTACGAAAGGATGCGGTTGGTCAGCTGGTGGTGGGGCCCGGGCTCTTGGCCACGATCCTGGGTCATTCCGGCGCCAGGCTGCTGGGCGAGCTCGCGCGTGAGCGAAGTTGTCGCCTTTGGCGAGGCCATTGACCCTGCTGTGTACCAGGCAATCGTGGACCAGGGCATCCGCGTCAGTTCGACTTATTCTTCGGAGGAAGTTGGGCCGATCGGTTTCGAATGCGCAGATAGCCCGGGTCACTATCACGTCGCCACCAGCAACGTGATTGTAGAGGTCGAAGGCGCGCATGAAATCGATGGAAAGAAATTAGGCCGCGTGCTGGCGACGCACCTGCACGCCTATGCTACTCCATTTATCCGCTATGATCTCGGTGATCTTGCGTTGCTCAAAGGACATTGTCCCTGCGGTCACGACGGGCCCACGATCCACAGTCTCCATGGCCGGATGACCAACGCGCTCAAGCGTCGTGACGGCACGTTGTCCGCATTTTACATCCGAGGTCATGAGCTCGGGGAACTCGTTGACTATACCGAATTTCGTATCCGGCAGGTGAGCCTTGATGCGATCGCCATTGAGATCGGGGGTCGTGAAACCCTGACCGCGGAAGAAGTCGGTAAAGTGACGGCCTTTCTCAAGGCCCGGGCGGGCAACGAATTCAGGATAGATGTCATCGCTTGCTCCGCTATCGATTGGGGTGATAGTGCAAAGAGGCTGAGTTTCAGATGTGAAGTCTAGTTTCACAGATAGACATTTTCCAAAAGCATGAAATTCGATTTTTCAGATTATCCGATCAGCGGCCAGGGTTATTCCAACAGACCAATGGCCTTCCTGGACATCATTCCCGGGAAGACTCTCGGCGGCATCATTGAGCTGACTCTGATCGAAACCGGCAGCCGGGTCGCCCGGGAGCGGTGGCAACAGGCCCAGCTTCGTAATTTATTGGCTCATGCCGCGCAGCGATCCGCCTTCTGGCGCAAGCGGCTGGGACCCAATCCGGTTGATTCCAGACTGGATGCAATCCCGATCCTGACCCGCACCGACCTGAGACAACAGGTCGAAATGGAAGGCTCGCTCTTTCGGCCAAGCGACGGCGTGCAAACTTCCACAAACGCGACCTCGGGATCGTCAGGGACGCCGATCGAATTCCATACGTCGCAAATGAACGCGCGCTACAGCTCGGTCCGCTATCTGGCGCAGGAGTTCATCGAAGGCAAAGATCTCTCTATGAACAGAACGCACATCAAGCTGGTGAAGGCCAGCGCTGCCGGGGATCTGGCCAAGATTCCGGGCGGGTTTCATGTTGAGAAGCAGTCGTCCTGGATGGGAGACCTCGAGACCATCATCGCGTCAGGTCGACTGAAATCGATTGAATGTCTTAACCCCGACATGCGCAAGCTGGTGCGTGAATTGCGCAAGGATGCGGTCGGGCTACTTTCGACCAACCCCAGAATGGCGGCCGCTATCATCAGTCATTCGGGCGCCAAGCTGCTGCGCGATCTCAGGGTTAGCCAATTTGTTCCGTTCGGCGAGGCGGTGGATCCCGGTCTGTACCGGGCGATCGCGGACCAAGGCATCCCCATTCGCTGCACCTATTCCTGCGAAGAAACCGGGCCGATCGGATTCGAATGTGAGGCGACGCCCGGTCACTACCACGTCGCCTCTAGCAACGTGATCGTTGAAACGGAGGGCTCATACGGGATCGGGGGAAAGAAACTCGGACGTGTGCTGCTGACTCATCTTCATTCCTACGCCACACCTTTCATTCGCTATGACGTGGGTGACCTCGCATTGCTTTCCGAACGCTGTCCTTGCGGCCATGACGGCCCCACGATCCACAGTCTCTATGGCCGACTAACCAACGCCTTGAAACATCGTGACGGGACCCTGTCGGCATTTCTGATTCGCGGAGAAGAACTCCTGGAAATTGTCGAATTCACCGAGTTTCGCATCCGGCAGGTGAGCTTTGACGCGATCACCATAGAGATTGGGGGGCGCGAAACCCTGACGGCGGAAGAAGTCGGTAAGGTGACGGCCTTCCTCAAAGCCCGGGCCGGCGATGAATTCAGGATAGACGTCGTCCCCCGCGCAAGCATCGATTGGGGCGACAGCGTAAAGAGGCTGAGCTTCCGATGCGAGGTATAGTGCTCCATCGACCATCCTTAGTTCGGCGCCGCCGGCGACACCAAGAAGAAAGCCCCGGACGATGCCGGGGCTTTCAAGGATGGAAACCAGAGGAAGGTCAGTATTTCGCAACCACCGGGGCGCCCCACGGGCTGAACAGGTAGTTGAAGCCCACCTTGAAGATATGCTTGTACACATGCTCCGAGGTGCTGAAGGGATTGATGGAGCAGGGCGGCGTAGCCCCAGCCGTACACGCGGTAAAATTCGTTCCCCCCGAACCGAAATCCAGGAAGTTGTATTCCAGCTTGACGGTCCAGTTAGGGGTAAACGCATGTTCGATGCCGGCACCGAGCAGCAGTCCGTTCAATGTCTTGGTCCCGGCAATGGTGTCAAGCGTGCCAACTCCAGTGGTCGGGATGAAAGATTCCGCCGAGCCAAAGGCGAAGTTGCCCCAGACCCAGCCTGCCTTGCCGTACACCAGGGTTCGGTCAAAGGCGATACCGGCGCGAGCCGCGATGCTGAAGTCGTCCTTGTTTTTCGTGGTCGAAGTGAAAGTGGAGGTGCCCTCGCCGATGGTGGTCGTCGAGAATCCCGTCGTTGTCTTGAGGCTGGACCAGTAGCCTTCACCCTCGAGGCCGAAGACCGCGTTGCCATCCTGGTAGTTACAGCCGAGCTGACCGCCGGCTACGGCGCCGGTGCCGGTACCGTTGTTACCATTCGTATCAAAGGGACCGGACGAGAAAAGAGTTATCTTGCGTGAACGAGTTATGCATCGTGCCGCCGCCGACGTGAGCACCGACGTAGCAGCCGGTCCAGCTGAACACCGGCATGGGCATCGCCATGGGCGGAGCCTTCATTGGAAGATCAGCGGCCGAAACGGCCACCGAACTGAGAGCTAAAAGCGAAGCTGATGCGAGGAGCTTTTTCATGGAAGTACCCCCAAGAAATGGAATTCATTCGGCTAATGATTATCAACCTATGTTTTGGAACATGACATGGCGCTCGCCAAGAGTCTGTCACTCAAAAGCCTCAGTATCCTAAAAACAAAAAAGCCGGCCATATCTGGTGGCCACAGGGTAAATTAATTCTCTCAGTATCTTATGCGGGCATGGGTTAGCAGGACTTACCTTTCTTTACGCTTCCTCCCCACAATTTCTGCTCTCATGTGTCCTTTCAGCGCCTTCACTGCCACGATCTTAAATCTGCTTCTCAATCTCTCTTTATTATTTAATCATCGAAGTTATTCGGGGCGCTATTTGAAAAACGCTGCGGCTCAATAGAATTAAGAAACGACCAGCAAGTATTCACATCCGATTCTCGAATTTTTGACGCGGCGCGCGGCGAAAATCGGATTCACTTCGGTTGCCGCGCAGGTCGCCGCCGCGCAGATTGCGAACTTGAGTTCCAGGTCGCCTTCATGCAGCACAGCACCGACCGCATTCTCACTACTCACACGGGAAGCCTCCCGCGCCCGGGCGAATTGACGCGGCTCTATGCCAGGCGCGCCCGTGGGGAGGAAACAGACCCGGCCGAAATCGAACGGGCCGGCCATGCGGCCTTGCAGGGGATCGTTCCGAAGCAGATCGAGGCCGGGATCGACATCGGCAACAACGGCGAACAGCAACGCGAGGGATTCTTCCTCCATGTCCGCCATCGAATGACCGGCTTCGGCGGGGCGTGGAAGCGGTGGCCGCGCGCCGATGTCGAGAACTACCCCATTTTCAAACGGGCGCTGGAACAACAGAATGCCGGCAAGGAAATGGTCAGCAACTTCGCGCCGCCGAAGGTGATCGGCGAAATCCGCTACACGGGCGAGGAAGATGCGATGCGTGAATGCGAGCGATTTCCGCAATGTCCTGGACGCCCGCGCCAGCGCCGGCGAGCGCGGATTCGTCGAAGCGTTTCTCACCGCGCCCTCACCCGGCATCGTCGTGGCCGCGATCCGCAACGAATATTACGACACCGAAGACGCTTACCTCGCCGCGGTCGGCCGTGCGCTGAGGATCGAATACGAGGCGATCATCGCGCAGGGCTTTCTGCTCCAGCTCGATTGCCCGGATCTGGCGCTCGAGCACCACATCTCGTTTCAGGATCGCGCGCTGTCGGATTTTCTCGATTTCGTCGAGCGCGTGGTCGCGACCATCAACGAGGCGCTGAGCAATATCCCGCGCAACAGGGTGCGCATGCATGTGTGCTGGGGCAACTATGAGGCGCCGCACGATCGCGACGTGCCGCTTGCCGATATTCTGCCGCTGATCGCGCGAATGAATGTTGGCGCACTGGTGTTGCCGTTCGCCAATCCCCGGCACGCCCATGAAGTGCGATGCCTGCAGGGCAACGCAATCTCCGACGATCAGATTGTCGTCGCCGGCGTCATCGATTCGACGACAAACTTCGTCGAGCATCCCGAGGTCGTGGCCGAGCGGATCGAGCGCGTCGCCAAAACGCTCGGCGATCCCCGCCGCGTCATCGCCGGAACGGACTGCGGGTTTGACACCGCCGCCGGCGCCGGTCGCGTCGCGGAGGACGTCGTGTGGGCCAAACTGCGCGCCTTGAGCGAAGGTGCCCGGATTGCTTCAGGCCGGCTGTTCGAAGCGGCTTCGTGAGGCGATTTCGAATTCGACGCAGCGCTCGGCGTGCTCGCCTGGAAACTCGGACCGCAGAGGTCCCGCGGGTTACACCGCCCCCGCCTTCTGCGCGTATTCCCAGGATGCCTTCGACAGCGGAACGGTGCGCGCGGCCGATTCCATGGCCTTGGCGCTCGCCGCGGTGCCGTCGCGAATGCGGCCGGCGATTCCTTGCGTGATACAGGCAAGCCGAAACAGATTGTAGGAAAAATACCAGTTCAGGTCCGGCACCGCGCTGCCGGTGACGTTGCAATAGATCTGCGCGGCCTCCTCCAGGGTCGGAATATTCAGCGCCTTGAGGTCGGCACTGGCAAGGCCCGGCATGGTCCATTGCATCAACAGATAGGTGAAATCGGCCATGGGATCGCCGAGCGTCGAGAGCTCCCAGTCCAGAACCGCGATCACCCGGGGTTCAGTCGGATGGAAGATCATGTTGTCGAGGCGATAATCGCCGTGAACGATCGCGACGCGTTCCTGATGCGGCACGGTGCGCGGCAGCCACTCGATCAGCTTTTCGATTTCGGCAATATGCTGGGTCTCCGAGGCGCGGTATTGCCTGGTCCAGCGGTCGACCTGGCGGGCGAAATAATTCCCGGGCTTGCCATAATCGCCAAGCCCGATGGCTTGCGGATCGTAGCTGTGAAGCCTTGCCAGTGTCTCGATCTTGCTGGTGAAGATCGCGCGCCGCGCCTCTTTCGTCTGGCCCGGAAGCGTCGGATCCCAGAACACCCGCCCCTCTTCCATCGACATGATGTAGAAGGCGGCTCCGATCACCGCATCGTCCGTGCAAAGGGCGTAGGCCCTGGCGACCGGAAAACCCTGGCGGCCGAGCGCGGAGATGACACGAAACTCGCGGTCCACCGCGTGCGCCGATGGCAGCAACTTTCCGAACGGCTTGCGTCGCATCACATAGGAGCGGTGAGGCGTGTCGAGCCGATACGTAGGGTTCGATTGCCCACCCTTGAATTGAAGGACGGTCAACGGCCCCTGATACCCCTCGACGTGCTCACCCATCCATGCCTCGAGGCTCGCCTCGTCGATGCGGTGCCGCTCCTCGACCGGTCTGGTGCCGGAAAACTCCTCGTCACTCCTGACGCCCTCGGCCACGCTGACGCTCCCTTATTCGTTGGGAAGCACCGGACAGGTGTCCCCTGGAGTACGGGATGAATTTTGGCGCAAACGACAGACCCGCGCATTCGGTTCACCTCTCCCCTTGTGGGAGAGGTCGGATCGCATCGACGGATGCGATCCGGGTGAGGGGTCATTTGCCGCCAAGTCACTATGGCCCCTCACCCCGACCCTCTCCCGCAAGGGGAGAGGGAGCTCACCTCCATTGCCGCCAAAACTCAGCCTAATCTCTCTCGCCTACTGGTTCGTGGGAGCGTTTGCATACTTCCGAAGTTCAAGTCTGGCAATGGCGCGATTGTGGACCTCGTCCGGCCCGTCGGCGAGACGCATCGTGCGCATTGAAGCATAGTCGCGCGCAAGGCCCGCGTCGTCGGAGACCCCGGCAGCGCCGAACGCCTGGATCGCATGGTCGATGATTTTCAGCGCCATGTTGGGCGCAGCGACCTTGATCATGGCGATCTCGAGCTGCGCGGTCTTGTTGCCGACCTTGTCCATCATGTCGGCGGCCTTCAGGCACAACAGGCGATTCATTTCGATGTCGGTGCGGGCTTCCGCGATGCGTTGTTCCCAGATCGAATATTCGATGATCTTGCGGCCAAAAGCGGTGCGCGAGGACAGCCGCTTCACCATCTTCTCCAGCGCTTCCTCGGCCTTGCCGATGGTGCGCATGCAGTGATGGATGCGGCCGGGACCCAGACGCCCCTGCGCGATCTCGAACCCCCTGCCCTCGCCAAGCAGGATGTTGCTGGCGGGAACGCGAACGTTCTCGAGCAGCACCTGGGCATGGCCGTGCGGCGCATCGTCGAAGCCAAAAACGGGCAAGAGCTTTTCGACCGTGATACCGGGGCTGTCGAGCGGCACCAGGATTTGCGACTGCTGCTGGTGGCGCGCCGCCTTCGGATCGGTCTTGCCCATGACGATCGCGATCTTGCAGCGGGGATCGCCGACGCCCGACGACCACCATTTCCGGCCGTTGATCACGTAATGATCGCCGTCGCGCTCGATGCGGGTTTCAATGTTGGTGGCATCGGAAGAGGCAACCGCTGGCTCCGTCATCAGGAAGGCGGAACGGATCTCGCCATCCATCAGCGGCCGCAGCCATTTCCGCTTGTGCTCCCTGGTGCCGTAACGCATCAGCACCTCCATGTTGCCGGTATCCGGTGCGGAGCAATTGAAGACTTCCGAAGCCCAGCCGATGTGGCCCATCTCCTCGGCGAGCGGCGCATATTCGAGATTGGTCAATCCCGCGCCACGGAAATCGTCGTCCTCATGCGAAGACGGCGGCAAGAACATGTTCCAAAGGCCTTGCGCCCTCGCCTTCTTCTTCAACTCCTCGACGATCGGGATCACCTTCCAGCGCGGGCCGGTTTCATCCTGCTGCCGGTAGATCGGCACGGCCGGCCGGACATGCTCCTTCATGAAAGACTGCACACGGTTGAGCCATTCGCGCTGTCGATCCGACATGGTGAAGTCCATTTGGCGTTCCTCACATTTGGACAGGTTTGTTGGCGGCACTGTCTGCCCGCCGCCGGTTCACTGCAAGGCCGTTATCGCGATGCCTGCGATGGGCGTTTCCCGGGCGCATTGACATGCCGGCCTTCGAACGATAGTTTCATACAGCTGTTTGAAATGCAATGGCCTTGTTTGCGAGGGTTTGAAATGCCTTCAGATCGGACCCGAGCGTCCATCCTGGAGGCCGCCGAGCGGCTCTATGCCGACCGCGGTTTCTCCGATGTCACGCTGCGCGATATCGTTGCGGCGGCAGGCGTGAACCTTGCGGCGGTGAACTATCATTTCGGCTCCAAGGACGAACTGATCGCCGAACTGTTCGTCACCCGCAGCATTGCCACCAACCGCGAGAGGCTCAACGAGCTGAAGGCCGCGGAGGCAGCAGGCGGAGGACGCGCCGACATCGACGCTATCCTGCGGGCCCTGGTCGGCCCGACGCTGCGCGGCTGCCTCGGCCCGGAAAGCGAGCGTTCGGCGGCGGCGCGGTTCATGATCCGCGCCTCCATCGAATCCGTGCCACCGATCCGCCGCATCAAGAACCGCGAGATCGACCATTTGCGGAAATTCGCTGCCGCGATGCGGCGATCGCTGCCGGATTGCGGCGACGCCGACCTCTATTGGGGGCTGCATTTTGCGCTCGCGATGGCGCACCAGACCATCCGTGACAGCGAGCGGCTGACAAAGCTGTCCGAAGGAAAATGCGATCTCGACGACGTCGCAGGCGTCATCGACCGCATCGTTGCGATCTCGGTGGTGGCACTCGCCGGGCCTGAGGCGAGGCGCAAGACCATGGAATTGGGGCTGAGCGCAAGGCTTTAGAACAGGAACTTCACAATCGACTCGGGGGTCAACTACCGGAGACAGGGAATTTCCCCGGCGGCCGGCGGCTGCACCCATAATCTTGATCCAGTTTCCTTCCTATTCCCCGGGAAAACTTCGAATTGCAATAAAGGTGTCATGCCACCTCGTTAGGTTCCCCCGTTTTTCACTCTGGGAGAACCTAAATGCGTGGAAGAAAGTATACGACGGGCAGGAGAAAGCTCGGCTTGCTGACTAGCGTCGCGGCTGCTGCACTGGGAGCATTCACGGCGAATGCGGGTGCAACCGATCCGGACAAGAGCGCCGACCGCACACCCACGACGACACCGATCAAGCACGTCATTGTCGTCCTCGCAGAGAATTCCAGCTTCGATCATACCTTCGGCACTTTCCGCCCACGCGATGGTCAGCGCATTGCCAATTTGCTGTCGAAGGGCATCGTCAACGCCGACGGAACGCCCGGGCCGAACTTCAAGACAGCGGCACAATTCATCGTGTCGTCGCAGCCGCACTATTTCATCAGCGCACCGGACGGCAGCAAGACGCCCTATTCGACGCTGCCGCCACCGGATCTGAACGGCGTGCCCCTCCAGTCGAGCGACACCAACCCGCCCCCGTTTGGTACCGTTGCCGCGGCGGAAGCCGCCGAACCGAGCCTGGAGCCCGAAGATGCGGTGTTGCTGACTACCGGCGCGGCGACCGGTCTGACGTTCAAGCCGGAAACGACAGGCGGCGTCCCGAACGGCGTCCGCAACCCGGACACGCGCATCCTCAACGTCACCAACCTGCCGAACGGGCCGTACCAGCAGACGGCGAAGGACGGGCAAGGCCACGGGCTTGCCTACGACGCCTATACCGAAGACACCATCCACCGCTTCTACCAGATGTGGCAGCAATCCGATTGCAGCCTCCAGCACGCGACGCAGGACAATCCGAGCGGCTGTCTCAGCGACCTCCTGCCCTACGTGATCACGACTTTCGCCGGACAGGCGGAGGAAGGCATGGGCACCTCGATGGCCTTCTTCAACATGAATCAGGGCGACGCGCCCCTCTTGAAGAAGCTCGCGCTCGAATACTCGATTGCCGACAACTACCATCAAGCCGTGATGGGCGGCACGGGAGCCAATCACATCATGATCGGCACCGGCGACGTCTACTTCTTCAACAACAGCTTTGCGCAGAACGGCGTCTTCAACGCCAACAGCTTCGATCCCGCGCCGCCGCCGGTCGTGCCTGCGGCATTCGCCGGACTGCCGCCGAGCTTCCCGAACATTTCGCTCGTGGCAAATCCGGATCCGGTGCCCGGCTCCAACAATGTCTACCAGAACGACATCGGCGCTTCGCTCGGCGAATACGTCAATTGCTCGGATCCGACGCAAGCCGGCGCTCCCGCGATCACGAGCTATCTGGCGACGCTGCCCTACAAGACCTCGCTGACGAGCTGCGGGCCAAACACCTTTTATGCGGTCAACAACTTTTTCCCCGGCTACCATCCCGACGGTACTCCGGCGAATCCGGCCGCATTCCCGACGACCAAGAGCGCCGCCGACTTCTTCTTCATTCCGCCGCAGAACGTGCCGACGATTGGCGATGCGCTGATCGCCAAGAACGTCTCGTGGGTCTACTACGGCGGCGGTTTCAATGCGGCCGTTGCCGGCCAGCCCAATGCGTTCTGCCCGATCTGCAATCCGATGCAGTACGCGGCCTCGATCTACGGTAACAAGGCTCTGATCGCACAGCACACCAAGGACATCGTCGACTTCTTCGCCGACGTTGCCAAGGACAACCTGCCCTCGGTCGCGTTCGTCAAGCCGAGCGGCTTCGTCGATGGACACCCGCAATCATCCAAGCTCGATCTGTTCGAGGCCCTGCTCGACAACATCGTCGACCAGGTCCGCGCCAAGCCCGAGCTGTTTGCCGAAACCGCGATCATCGTCACCTGGGACGAAGGCGGCGGCTTCTACAACTCAGGCTTCATCCAGCCGGTCGACTTCTTCGGCGACGGCCCGCGCGTGCCGCTGCTCGTGATCTCGCCGTTCTCGACCGGCGGCCGCGTGGTCCACACCTATTACGACCACGTCTCGATCACCAAGTTCATCGAGCGCAACTGGAAACTCAAGCCGTTGAGCGCGCGCAGCCGCGACAATCTTCCGAATCCCATCATGGATGAGGACGACAATCGCTACGTGCCGCGCAACATGCCTGCGATCGGCGACCTCATGGAGATGTTCGACTTCGGCGATCGCGACGATCACGATCACGACCATCATGATCGGGATTGACAGGCGTTAGCCGGTTATCGCTGGCTCGCAAGGATGACCCAACGGGCGGCGCCAAAAGCGCCGCCCGAAACTTTTGCGCGAAGGGATTTCCATTGGATCGCCTTGGCTGCGGACGCGGTTATCCCTCCGCAGTCGAATGGCGGGATCGGCTGAGGTGCAGCAGGCCGGTTGTGCAACAACGGGAGTACACTTTTTTGCAGTGACGGCTCAGCTGATGCTCATCATGGCTCATCAACCGCAGCCACCTCAGACGCGAAGTTCACTTGGCGCCGCCAACCCCAGTGCCGATGGTCCGTGCGGTCGCTGGTTGACGTGATGATCGCAGAGCTACGTCCGAAACCGGACTCATTGCATTTAGGGCAGTCCGCGGCCAATATGATTGCCGTCATGCAGATGGACGGTACGGAAAATGCCGTCGCGAATTGCGGAATTTCTGTAGCCACTCCGGTGTTGATGTCGCTGCGGACGTAATCGTCGTCACGATTTGCACGTTCACGATTAGCAAGTTCACGATTACCGCGATTGGCAAGATTACGGCCATTCGCCACAGGTCGCTCGCGTGAGAGAGCGCCTCGAACCGGTTCGTCGATCGCTGCTCGAAGAGAGAAATCATGGATGCAACTCCGACCAAGACCAGCCTTTTCCAGTTCTCGACAGAGGGCATCAGGCCCCAAGACCTGATGCCTGTGTTACGCGAAGTCGTCTGCCGCGTTCACCTGCGCGCCGATTTCATACCCGTGAACGAGTCGCCGCCGCGCGTCGAGGTCAAGCAATTCAGTTGCGGACGGGTGAGGCTCTTGTTTGCCGAGTCGGACGGCTTTGGTCTGGCCCGGAGGCCGGAGTTCCTCTCGGACGGCGACGGCGATTTCCGATTCGTGCTGCCCGAAGGCACGCCGTTTTCATACGACACGGACGGCACCGAAGAGCGGATGGATTCCGGCGAGGCCATGGTGGTGTTCAACGGAGCAGCAGGCACCGTCCGCATCCTCGAGCCGAGCCTGGTCAGAACGCTGCGGATCAGCCATCAGCATCTGTTGGACGCGGTGCCTGGCTTGCAACTGCAGCCGATGTGGCGGATGAGACCCGACGCGCCGGCGGTGCGCCTGCTGGGGGGATATCTCGATTGCCTGCGCTGGCAATGGCCGAGCGAAGATCGACTGCTCGATGGATGCGTCGAGCGCCACCTCGTCCATCTGGTCGCTCTTGCGCTCAGTCCCACCGAGGCGACGCATGAGGTGACGGGGTCGCGGGCGATACGAGCCGCGCGTCTTGCAACCATCCGCGCAGATGTGCTCATGAACCTCAACCAGCCCCAGCTGACGGCCAAGTCGGTGGCACACCGTCACGGCGTGACCGATCGCTACATCCATCGCCTGTTCGAGGAAACCGGCGAGACCTTCGGCACGTTCGTCGAGCGCGAGCGCACCAGGCGGGCCTTTGCGCTGCTGACCGATCCGGCGAGGTCGGACATGCGGATCATCGATATCGCGCTTGCCGTCGGCTACACCGAGCATTCGACTTTCAACCGCGCCTTCCGCCGCAGCTTCGGCGACAGCCCCCGCGCAATTCGGATCGGCCATCGTCGGCATGACGAGCAGCCGAACTAGGTTGAACTGCAACCTGCGATCAAAGTACCCTTTCCCTTTTGGGAGAGGGCACAACAACCACACCGCGGCTGACGGTGCTCCGCCTCGAACCTTTCAGGAAAGCCCGAGCATCTGCCGCGCTTCGGCGGGCGTAGCGATCGCAGCGCCCAGGCTCTTGAGAATACGTGCCGCGTGGGCCACGAGTTCGGCATTGCTTTTGGCGAGCACGCCTTTTGCCATATAGAGATTGTCCTCAAGCCCCACCCGCACGTGGCCGCCGAGCAGCCAGGATTGCGCGACCATCGGAAACTCCGCCCGCCCGATACCGAAGCCGGCCCAGATCGATCCCGACGGCAGCAAATTGCGGGCATAGAGCATGGTCTCCGGCGAGGGGTCGAAGCCGTATTTGACGCCGAGCACGAGCGTGCACAAAGGCGGCCCTTGCAGCGTCCCATCCGCGATCAGATCGCGCGCCAGATGGATGTCGCCAGAATCGAACAGCTCAAGCTCCGGCAATGCGCCGGCCGCGCGCATCCGCGCCGCCATCCTGCGCACATTGGGCGGCGTATTGATTACGACCTGACCGCCGGAGTTCATGGTGTTGAGATCGAGCGTGCAGATTTCGGGGCGCAGGATCTCGACATGCTCGACCCGCCTCTCGGGCGCCATCAAGGTGGTGCCGGGACCCGCCACCTTCGGATCTTCCTCCGACGGCACGAACCGCCCGCCCGGCCCCGTGGTCAGATTGATGATCAGGCGGTTGTTGCGCCCACGGATGCGGTCCATTACGTCGCGATAGAGGTCGATCGACATCGAGGGCCGGCCGGTCTCGGGATCGCGCACATGAATATGGGCGATCGAAGCACCGGCCTCTGCCGCCTCGAGCGCGCTGTCGGCAATCTGCTGCGGCGTGATCGGCAGATAGGGGGACTGTTCGGGGCGCGTCAGGTTTCCCGTGATCGCGCAGGTGACGATGACCTTCTGGTGAGGTTGATGTGCCATCTCGAATGCCCCTCCCCGTCAGTCCTTTTTCTTGGCGTTCTTGGCGGCTTTCTTCGCAGCCTGTATTTCAGCCGCTTCCTTGATTTCTTCGATCGCCTTTTTCATGGAGCGGGCATAGCTGTCGGCTGCATTCTCCGCCGTGATCTGCAACCGCCTTGCCGCAGCACCCGCCATCAACAGCGTGGCCTTTGCGGTTTGCCTGAAGCGATCCTTGCTCTCTTTATTCTTCGCCTTCGCGGCCAATCCCATCAGCCGGGCGTGTCGCTTCTTCGCGGCATCCAGCAGCGTCTTGTGCTGCTTTCTTGCCATGGACCGAATGACAGCATCGAGGTCCGCTTCGGCCATTTCTTGTCCTTGAGATTCTTCACGCGAGCGGGAGGGAATGGTTTTTTTAAAAGGCGCTGGAGCGGGTGAAGGGAATCGAACCCTCGTATTCAGCTTGGAAGGCTGCTGCTCTACCATTGAGCTACACCCGCGCGCGGCCGATCAACTATCACGGCCCGCGTGCCGCCTCAACCTCTGTTCCGGGAGGGAAACCCTTAACAGGCCACATTTGCCCGCCTATATTGGCCCTCCCATCAACAACGAAAGGAGGTGATCCAGTGTCTTATTCCAAGCGCTGTCACCTCGCTGGGATCGCCCGCTGAGCTCTCTTCATGCTCGGCCTTAAGGGCGCTCCCGGCGCCTGGACCAGCGAGTTTCAAGACTGGGGCGCGACGGCACAACCCCGCCGCGCCCTTTCATTTCATGACCTGTGATTATGGCACGATCGTCGTTTGCGACCGGCGCGCGCCACACAGACCGGCATTCGCGGTTCCTGATCGCGTCGTGGGGACGGTGACGACGGCATGACCTTCACTTCATGGCAGTTCGGCGTGTTCGTTGCGGCGGTCTTCGCAACTTATTACCTGCCGCCGGTTCGGCCCTTTCAGGTCTATCTTCTGGTGTTGGCGAGCCTGTTCTTCTATGGCTATGGACAGGTCGAATTATTGCCGATGCTCGCGGTCGCCGTGCTCGGCACCTACCTGTTCCTGATCCTGGCGTGGCGGGATCGCGCGATCTTTCTCCCCCTCGGGATCGCCTTCAATCTCGCACTGCTCGCCTTCTTCAAATACAAATTCCTGTTCTTCGATCCGACAACGATTGCCACCGGCTATTCGCCGGCCGATTTCCTGCTTCGGCTGCCGCTGCCGATCGGGATTTCGTTTTTCGTCTTCCACAACATCAGCCTGCTGGTCGACCTGACCAAGAAGGATCATGTCCGCCGCCCCGATCTCACCGAAGCCTTTCTCTACATCATCTTCTTTCCGCAACTGGTCTCGGGTCCGATCACCCGCGCCGAGATGTTTCTGCCGCAGATCAAGGAAAAACATCTCGCGGAAGTCGATTTCGTCGAGGCGGCGAAATGGATTTTGACGGGATATTTCTTCAAGCTTTACGTCGCCAACAATCTCAACGAGATGACGGCCTATATGGACTTCCCGCTCTACGAGACGGTGCGTCTGGAAGACAAATGGCTGCTTGTCTTCCTCTACAGCTATCAGATCTACGCGGACTTCTTCGGTTATACCGCGATCGCGATCGGGCTGGGCCTGCT
This sequence comes from uncultured Alphaproteobacteria bacterium, assembly GCA_963820275.1. Lineage (GTDB taxonomy): Bacteria > Pseudomonadota > Alphaproteobacteria > Rhizobiales > Xanthobacteraceae > Bradyrhizobium. The sequence continues at coordinate 81,874 of CAWFZL010000027.1, read as the reverse complement.
GTTCGGTTACCGCCTTCCGATCAATTTCAACCTCCCCTACATCTCCGCTTCGTTTTCGGAGTTCTGGACGCGCTGGCACATTTCGCTGTCGACGTGGCTGCGCACCTATCTTTATATTCCGCTCGGCGGCAACCGCCATGGACGATTGCGAACCTATCTCAACATCATGATCGTGATGGGGCTCGGTGGGCTCTGGCACGGTGCTGCGTTCAGCTACCTCGCCTGGGGGACCATGCACGGCGCGCTGCTCGTATCCGAGCGTATCGTGTTCGGAAAGATCGACGACAAATCGCGCGTCGCGCTTCTCATTCGGCCGCTTCGAATTGGCCTCGTGTTCTTCTGCGTGTCGATGCTGTGGATCTTCTTCAAGCTCCCGAACTTCGATCATGCGCTGGCCTATCTGTCGGGAATGTTTTCCGCGAGCCTCATTCCGGGTCAGGCCAAGTTCTTCAACAGCCTGGCGCTGCTCTATTCATTGCCGGTGATCGTCCAGCACCTCGCGCCGGCCTCGCTCATGGAAGCCGCGCGCAGCAAGGCGGAGCCGTATCTTTATGGCCTGATGGCGGCACTGATGTGCGTGGAGGCTGGGCCCAGCGCCGCCTTCATCTATTTTCAGTTCTGACAGATGCAGCAGGTCTCACCACAGAGCTGGTTTCTCAAATGCGGCATCGCCGCCGCGCTGTCGCTGTCCGTCTATGGGGCGATTTCGCTTGCAGGGCCGAAGGCACCGCCGTTGCCCGTGAGCCGCAGCGGCGCGGTGACGCTTCTGGATCGCTACGTGAATGAAGCGGTCCCGAGCGTGCTTCTTGTCGGCAGTTCCCTGACAACGCGCTTGAACGAGGAATATTTCGACACGCCGGATCTGAAGGTTCTCGGCCTTGCCGGCGGATCGGCTATCACGGCCCTTGAGGTCGCACTCGCGCGCGACCGCCTGCCCGAAATCATCCTGATCGAAATGAATATCCTGGAGCGTGGCGAAGATGCCGAACTGGTGCGGAAGTTCACCTCTCGCGACGTGGCCGCCTGGCCTCGCCCGCTGAAGTCGGCCATTGCCTTTTACGAAAGATGGCGTCATCCGCTGCCCGATCGGGCCCAGGCCAGGGCAGCCGCGATTGCCCTGCTCGAAGGCCCGCCGAGCGACTTCGACAACCGGATCTATCTCGATCGGGTGATGCAGGCCTCGCGCACCGCGCCTTCCGATGTCATCATGCGAGAGAACCTCGCGACGCTGAAACGGCTGGTCGCGGAGATCGAGGGGCGCGGCAGCAAGGTCTATTTCTACAGCTTGCCTGCGGCCAGCGGGGTGCAAGATTCGGTCGCAGCCAGGGCCGAGGCTGCGGCCGCCCATGCCGCATTTCCAGATGAAGGGCGATGGATCCAACTTGACGGTTCATCGCCGGATTTGCGTTGGCTGGACGGGATTCATCTTGACGAACGATCTGCCTTCCTGATGGCAAGGCAAATCGACCATTTCCTGAAGAGCATCGCGGCAAGCCCCTGATGCTTTTTCGAGGGACAAGAGCCCGTTCTCTGCATTGGTGGAACCCGTTCGGCCCGGGCTCCGCGCTCAACTGGACTGGAAGGTGGGCCTGTGCTTTACCGGAGCATGATCCGACCCGAAGGGCCGCGCCAGCGCAAGAGTGGGGAGCTGTTTTTCGGGAAGATCGTGCTCAGACAAAGAAATGAGATCATGGTCCGATTCGATCCAATCGGGCCGTGAGCTAACCCTCGCCCCCGATCTGGCTCGGAAAACACCGACCTCGATATGTTGTTCTACGAGCCGCTGTTCCTCACCGTCTTTCCTGCGTTCTACGCTTTATATCTGCTTGCGAGCGGCGCTTCCGCGCGGAAATGGACGCTGCTGGTTGCGAGCACGCTGTTCTATCTCTGGGGCGAGCCGGTGTTTGTGCTGGTTCTCTATGCCTCAACCGTGATCGACTACGCGCTCTCGTTTCATCTGTATGATCCGACCCCGCTTCCGAACCGACGGCTTGCGCTGGCAGCCGGTGTTGCCGGCAACCTCGCCGTGCTCATCGTCTATAAATACGCCGACTTCATCGCCGAGAATCTCAATCTCGCATTCACCCCGCTCGGCGTCCATCCGGTTCCGCTACTGCATCTGGCGCTCCCGATCGGCGTTTCCTTCGTGGTATTCGAAAAAATAACCTATCTCGTCGACAGCTATCGCGGCACGTCGCGGCCCGCCGCGAGCTTCACCGACTACTGCCTGTTCGTGCTGTTCTTCCCCAAGCTCCTGGCCGGTCCGATCCTCAAATACCACGAGATGAAGGACCAGATCGCCAAGCCGCCGTCGATCGCATGGAGCGACTTCGGAGATGGCTTCCTCCGCTTTGCCCGCGGTATCGGACGCAAGCTGCTCATCGCCGATCCGCTCGGCGCCTTCGTCAACACCGTCTTTGCCGTCGACCCTGCGAGCCTGGGAGTTGGCTATGCCTGGCTTGGACTGTGCAGCTTCACGCTGCAAATCTACTTCGATTTCGCCGGCTACTCCGACATGGCGATCGGGCTTGCGCGCATGCTCGGCTTCTCCCTCAAGGAAAATTTCAACAGCCCCTATGTCGCCCGCTCGATGTCGGAATTCTGGCGGCGCTGGCATATTTCGCTCACGACATGGATCCGCGACTATCTTTACAAGCCGCTCGGCGGCAATCGCGACGGAGAGGCGCGCACCTATCTCAATCTCTGGATCTGCTTCCTTCTCTCCGGGCTCTGGCACGGCGCGAGCTGGAATTTCGTGCTGTGGGGCGCCTATAACGGACTATTCCTCACGCTGGACCGATTGTTCCTGCGCGACGCGCTCGCGCGGTGCGGCGCCCTGATCTCGACCGGCATTACGCTGCTCATCGTGATGATCGGCTGGGCGATCTTTCGTTCCGACTCTCCGGCACATCTTTTTCCGTTCCTCGCTGCGCTGTCTGGAATGTCGCATGGCACCGTTGCGCGAGAGATTCCTCCCGAAGTACCGATTGCACTCGCGATCGGTACATTGATTTCATTACTGCCGGCGACGAGGTTCTATCCCTGGCTGGTCCGCGCTTATCAGGAGCGTGTCTGGCTCAGGATACTGACCGCAGCGACCCTTGTGGTCATCTATGGCCTCGCGGTCGCGCGTGCGGTGACTGTGCCGTTTCAGCCCTTCATCTATTTCAGGTTCTGAAAGATGGTCAGGCTCACCCTCTCCCGACCGATCGTTCGCGCGGTATTCTGCGTATCGCTGTTGTTGCTGCCGCTCGGCACCGCGTGGAATCTCCTGGTGGCGCAGCACCATCCCGCGCTTGCGATCAGGGTCGGTCCGAAACTCGGAGGCGTCACCTACGACACTCCCGTGAGCCTGTCGTGGTCCTCGCTTCGCGACGGCAGCTTCCAGAAGGCGGTTTCGAGCCGGGTCACCGACGCCATGCCGATCCGGCCGCTTCTCATTCGGATCAATAACGAGATTCGAATGGAATTGTTCGGCGAGCTCACCGCGCCTCATGTTCTCCGTGGCGCCAACGGTCATCTGATCGAGCGGCCATATCTGGAAGAATATTGTTCCCGCACTGAAGGCATGGGCGCGGAATTCGCCAGCAAAATCCTCCCGAAACTGAAAGTCATCCAGAATTACTATCAGGCACATGGCGGGGTTTTCGTTTATGTGGTCTCGCCATCCAAGGCCGCACACCTGCCCGAATATTTCGTCGACCGCGTCCCCTGCCCGAGCACGCCGCAAGCGCGAAGCGAACTGCTCTCCCAATATGTCGGCGCGCTCAGGCAAGGCGGGATCGACGTCGTTGATACCGCGAGCCTGATCCACTCGCTCAAGGGCGCCTATGAATTCGATCTGTTTCCGCAAGGCGGCGTTCACTGGAACGATGTCGGCGGCGCGGTGGCTGTCTCGGCGATCGTCGAGGAAATCAACCGCAAGGCCGGGCACGAGATCATTCCGCCGTTTACGTTCAGCTACAAGCTGTCAGGCGTGACGAGCGGCGCCGACCGTGAACTGGTCGATCTCCTCAACGTGTTTTTCCCGCCTTTGGGTTATCAAACCCCGAAGGTGAGCTTCACACCGTACGCGCCATGCGCGGACAGCCCGGCGCGGCAGCTCGGCGTCGCGATGGTGGGCAGCAGCTTTGGCCATTTGCCGGCACGCATCATGATCGAGGCCAACTGCCTGAGCGGGTTCCAGTTCTACTATTACGCCATTCTTGGCCTCTTCGGAGGCGAGCCCTACCGCGAACTTCAGAAGAACCTCAGCGAGGCCGAGCTTGCGCACGCGCGCGATGCAAGGGTCATGATCCTGGAGGAGAACGAGTTGTTCATTGCACGGGCGGGCTATGTTGATCTCCTCCGCGCGGCGCTGGATCGGCCGTGAGGTGCCCGCAGCGCAACACGCTGGAATTCTATCAGTCAGAAGGTCCGGGAACCTGTTGCAATTTGGCTCCAGACCCGGAACATTTGTGCCGATCGGGATCGCTGTGAATGAGCATCGTTACATCGACTGACCAAAAGGCCGCGCGCCGGCTTGATTCCTTCAAACGCCTGCTTACCCATCTCAGGGATCGCATCATACCTGATTTGGGCTTCGTGCTGTGGGACGGGTCCACGGTGCCGGAAGATCTACCGCCTGATGCGCTGGCCCTGGTCATCGCCGACGAGGGCGCCATCGCGGCCATGATCCGGCGACCGAGCGTCGACACTTTCCTCAATCTCTGGGTTACCGCACGGTTCGACCTGCGCAACGGGACCTTCTTCGATCTCATGGCGAGGCGGCCGAGACCACGCACCAGAACGCTTCTGAAGGCTCTCGACAAATCTCTGGCGCTTTCGACCGCGGCAAAATTCCTGTTCGTGCCGCGCGGCGGTCCCTGGCCGCTGGAGGATGTCCGGCGGGACAAGGCGCGCGCCGATGGCTCCGAGGCGACCAACAAGAAGAACGTCCATTACCATTACGACCTTTCCAATCGCTTCTATGAACTCTTTCTCGATCCCGAGATGGTGTACACCTGCGCCTATTTCACGGACTGGAACAACGACATTGCGACCGCGCAGGTCGACAAGCTCGATATGATCTGCCGCAAATTGCGCCTCAAGCCGGGGGAAAGCCTGCTCGACATCGGTTGCGGATGGGGGGCGCTCGTCTGTCACGCCGCGAAACACTACGGCGTGCGCGCGCATGGCGTGACTCTGGCAGAGGAGCAATTCGCCTATGCAAAGGAGAAGGTCGCCCGGCTTGGACTCGAAGACAAGGTGACGCTTGAACTGCGCGACTATGCCCTTGTGAAAGGCAAGTTCGACAAGATCGCTTCAATCGGCATGTTCGAGCAGGTCGGCATTCCCAATCATCCGACCTATTTCCGGACGGTCAGGAGCCTGCTCAAGCCGGGCGGACTATACCTTCACCATACGATTGCACTCCGGGCAAACGCCTATGAGCGCTTCCGTCGGCGTGGCGGGCGGGATCGCGCAGCCGCCATGGCGATCGGTCGGTACATATTTCCGGGCGGCGAACTCGATCATCTTGGCATGTCGATCACGAATCTGGAGCTTCACGGCTTTGAAGTGCACGACGTTGAGGCCTGGCGCGAGCATTACGCTCGCACCACCCGGCTCTGGCACGATCGCCTTTCGGCCAACCGCGAAGCCGCAGAGCGCGAGGTCGGCCGCGACAAGACAAGGCTCTGGATTGCCTATCTCGCGGTTGTCTCCATTGCCTTTACGCAAGGCACTATCGGTATCTTTCAGACGCTGGCATCAAACCGCGTGCGCGGACGCTCCGGCATGCCACCGACACGCGCCGATCTCTACCGCTGAGCAGCCTCCTCAAACGCCATCTGCTTTACCGAACATTCAGCTATTTCATGGTAAGCGATCGTTTGCCCAGAAAAGCGCCCCCGCACGCTCAGGACGAGCGATGTCACCTGAAACTCTGTCAATTGTCGGCGAGGTCGAAACGGCATTGAGCGCCGGATCGCCGGAGAAGCACCTGAAGACGATCGGGCGGGTGGCAGATCTCTTCCTGTTGTCCGCCGGCAGCTACAATGTCGAGCAGATCGAGTTGTTCGACAGCGTGCTCGAGCGCCTGGTCAAGACTATCGAGCTTCGAGCCATCGCCGATATCAGTGCACGCATCGCTCTTGCGGAGCTGAGCGAACGGCTCGCTCCCATCTCCAAGGCCCCGCCATCGGTGGTCAGGCGTCTTGCGAGAAATGATGAAATCAGCATCGCCGGCCCCGTGCTGAGGGAGTTGTCCCGCTTGAGCGAGGAAGACCTCATCGAGGTCGCGAGAAACAAGGGCGAGCAGCACCTTCTGGCAATCGCCGGTCGCTGGTGGTTGAAGGAAGTGGTCACTGACGTGTTGTTGGGCCGCCGCTATCCGTCTGTCAGTCGCCGGATCGTCAGCAACCCCGGAGCAAGAGTTTCCGCGCGCGGATTCTCGATCGTGGTCGCGCAGGCGGAATCCGACCCGGAGCTGGCGGTGGAAACCGGTGTCAGGGTCGACCTGCCGCCCGCGCTGCGCGATGAATTGCTGCGCAAGGCTTCCGAAACGGTCCGGGCGCGATTGCTGTCGCGCGCGCCGCCGCACCTTTTCGAGGAGATACGGGCTGCGATTGCAGCGGTCGAAGAAGGCGTGACCCGCGATATGTCGAAGGCGCACGACTTCGCGGCCGCCACGCGCCGTGTGGCGTTGCTGAGGGAGAAGGGGCAGCTTGACGAAGCGGCATTGTCTGGCTTCGCCAGGCAGCGAAGATATGAGGAGACCATCGCGGCACTCGCGCACTTGTCGCAATCCAGCATCGAAGTCATTCGGCCCTTGATGCAAAGCCTTCGCGACGACGGCGTTCTCGTCGCATGCAAGGCAGCCGAACTGAGCTGGGACACCGTTGTCTCGGTCCTCAACAGCCGGTTTGCGACGGGTTCGATGAGCCCGCTCGAGGCGGCCGAGGCCCGGCGGCAATTCGCCGGCATGAATACCGAAAACGCGCGCCGTATGCTCAGGTTCTGGCAGGTGCGTTCGTCGAACTAGACTAAAGCGCGATGGGATCAGGCTGAATCACCATCGCGCTTTCATTCCGAACCCCTCCGTCACCGCCCCGGCAGCGGTGGCTCTATACCGGAAACGCTTGGGCGACCCCCGGGCTGGCCCCGATGTTGAAACAAAAAGTGAGGGGATAATCCCAAAAAGCGGCTTGATCTCTGCCTCTGCTCACCGGGCGACAACGGATGGGTAAGAGGCGAATGACCGAGCAGCAATTGGCCCTCCAGGCCGTCATCGAGGCGCAGCGCATACTGGAGGAATACCTCCAGCCTCGGCCTCACAACCATGAGCGCATTCTCGACAAGCTGGTGGAAGTTCTCGAGCGGCCTGATCTGGTGATCGCCGTGGGCCGCTTGCGGCAACGAAGCGGATCTTGAGGTGCTCCAATGACGAAGCACTCTCATTCGATCATCCTCTCGGCATCCGTTGCCGCGCTCCTTTCAATGCCAATCCCGCTCGCCCTTGCCAAACAACCATGCAGCGCCGCAATGCCGTCGAGTTCGCACGGGTACTGGTCCTGGCGCCTCATCGACGGACGCAAGTGCTGGTATGAAGGCAAGCCGATGCTTTCGAAATCGGAGTTGGAGTGGCCCAGGCAACCATCCGCGCAACCGGATAGCGATGGCGAGCTTGCAAGCGCCGCGACGGAGAGGCCGAACAGCCCCATGGATTCGCAAGCGAAGGCACCACCGGACACGGATAGTTTCAACGCGCTTTGGCGCGCCAGGGTAGAACGGCGTTAGCCTTCAAAATCGGGCGAGCGGGGATTTACGGCAGCGACCTTCTCAGTTCCAGGGTTGTCCCATCAGCGGAAAGCTTGCCCTCCAGTTCGGGCGCAGCAACGCTTCGAACAATGATCGCAGCCAGCGAAAACAGGATCGCGACGACGAGCGCACTTACTGATGCCGTCAGGTATCGTTTCGACGCCTTGTACATAAACTACTCCCCCGCGATGCGCTGTTTGATCTCCCCGAAACTTGCTTAAAACGGCTCACCGAGTCGTGGGGCGCTTTGGTGGCGAGCACGCGGCGATCTGGCGGAGATTTCCGGCCGCCCCGATGGAAGACGCTGCGGAATGAGCCTGCAGTGACCGGTCGCGAAGCGCTGCGATCGGCTCCATGCGGGCCCTTGCCTGATCGAGAAATGCCCCGCCGCCCACGCGGTCGCACTAAGGTGCGATCTGCGCAACATCCGAGCCATAATCGCGCCCGAGGAAAAGCCAAATCGTAAATCTATATTGGTTCTCCGAAGAGGGGGGACCTCGAAAATGCGCCATGTGCAGCAGCCGCTCACACTTGCCCAGAGTACGGCCGAGTTCAGATTCAATTTTCAGATGATCAGCGCCGGCGCAAGACATGCTTGCAGCGTCACAATTCGAGCCATCGACGAAGTCCAGGCGGCAACGTTCTTTCGGGAGAACTGGTCGGTTGTCGAAGAACTCGCGCGCAAACATCTGGCGATGAATGCCGCCAAGGAAATCAGGCTCGATCTGGCCTGATCTCCGCGGAAGCTGACCGAACCGTGGGGCAGGAACACCAAATCAACAGTCCGGACCGTGCGTCGCGCCGTCCCCCCGAAATCCGTGAAATCTTTGAGAAATTGCGAACTGGGCTTCTTGAATACATTTGGAACTTTTTTGGCTTGCGCCGCCAATCGAAATTTGTTTGTTCTTACAAGAGCTTAAAGTCAAAAACCTTTGTTCCGCGTAGTTTTCGCCGGTGACGAAAACACCTGTTACGGGGACAACAAAAAGCCCGGACGGGAACTCCACGATACCTGGCGCGATGGCAATCTCATCTTGCAGAAGATTCTTCCGCGGCGCGTTCCGGTATCGAAGCAAGACGTGACGTACCGCCGATTTTCATTTTCGCCGGCTCCGGCTCGTGGCGCGACATGACATTTTCCGGGGTCGCGCCCTGTCCGGCCCCCTTGCGCATCACTCGCCGATTTGTCCAAGAGCCCGCTTTGGTTGAATTCGGCCGGCTCAACTGCATAAGCCGGCAGGCGTTCACCGGCAGCAAGACAGCGTGCAGAATCAAAACGGGCATCAGGTCTCCGAGGTACCCGTACGCGATGAAGGCCAAATTGCTTGCCAAGGCCATCATACGCAACCTGCGCATCGACTGCAGAGAGAATGTCGCGAGTGCAAGACTTGATGCTAGATAACCGAAGAGGTTGATCTTCTCGCGCTGGATGATCTGAACCAAGTAAGAATGCTGCCAAATGACTTCCGCAACACCGGCCATAGACAGCAATACAACTAACACGGCCGCGATCGTTGTCTTGTCTGTTACGTTTGGGAATTGCGCCCGCGATGCGCGTCCGGATGCACCCTCACTGACGAGAGGCTCGCGCTTTCGCGAGTGATTATCCAGCTCGCGAAGAATATTCCGCTCGGCATGACTTATCAGATCGCGATATCGTTCGAGCGTACGCTCAGCCTGCATCCGTCGTGAATGATGGAGTGCCGCGACCAGCAGAGCGATCACCCTTCTTCCCGTTCGGCGACTTGCGGCTTCCCAGCCTGAATTTTGCCCATCGCTGTCTTCACTTGCCGATCGTTGGCTTCGCGCCAGGCGGTGAAGGAACAAAGGCATTGAAGCAAACCTCATGTTGCCAATGTTAAGCGACATAGCTCAGCAGTCTTTGAGTCAAGTTGGTCGCCAGACGAGAATCTCTGGACGCCGTCAACTTGGCCGGGTAGAAAAAAACCTTCCACCCCCGTTTGGGGGGAGGCGGTGGCAGATACTGTCTCGGTTGGACTGACGCGCTCCACTGAACAACGGTGCCCGCGAGATGGGGAAATTCGGGGAGCTTGCTGCGGTCGGGGAAGCATTCGTCACCGCGGCGATTGATCCGGCGCGTTGGAACGCCGCTATGGACGTCGCGGCCCAGGCGACCGGCAGCACCGGTGCTGTCCTGGTCAAGGGCGCGCTGCGGTCCTTCCCCAGCAGCGATTCCCTCCGGCGTGCGGCGGAATCTTTCGTGAACGATGGTTGGATTAAGAACGACCTGAGAATGAGGGCGGTGCCCTTTTTCATACGCTCAGGCGTGTCCTCCGAATTCGATTTTACGACGCCTGAAGAAATGGCCAGGCATCCGTACTATCAAGAGTTTCTGCGACCGCACAAGCTGCGGTGGTCGGCCGCTGTAAAGGTCGGCGACGGCGCCGATTTCTGGTGCCTTTCGCTTCAACGCGGCATCTCGGACGACCCGTTCTCTGCCAATGAACTGCGCCAGCTTGCGGGCTTGTCGCGCCACCTCGCGAGCGCGGCGGAGCTCGCGCGGGCCTTTGGCCGCGCCCGCGCCAATTCTGCACTGGACGCGTTCGAAACAAGCGGCTCGGCTGCGGCGATGATCAATCGCAGCGGCCAGGCGATCAGGCTCAATGGGTTGGCCGAACGTCTCATCGGTTCAGACTTGAAGATTGTTGACCGCCGGTTCGTTTCGTTCGATCGGAACGCCACCGCGGCGCTCGATCGCGCCCTGCACAGCCTGATCTGGTCGCCCGGCGTGGAAGCGCTACGCCCACCGATCGTGTTGCCGCGCCGCTTTGGTCGCCCTATCCTTGCCTATCCGTCGCGTGCGCCGGTTGGCTTAGACATCTTCGCGCCATGCCGCGCAATCGTCATTTTCGTCGACCTCGACGCGCGGATTATCGTCGAACCCACCGAACTCGCCCGCGCGTTCGGTCTCACGCCAGCCGAAGCCCGTCTGGCGAGTAAACTCGTTGATGAAGACTCCGTCGAAACCGCGGCTGACAAGCTCGGCATCGCGTACGAGACCGCACGCAAGACGCTGAAAAGCGTCTTCGCGAAGACCAACACGCATCGTCAGGCGCAACTTGTGGCGCTTGCCGCGCGCTTTGCCAAGTCCAAGACTGTCGATTAGTTGACTCATAGTGCGCGACGACCTCTCGAGATGGTGCGAGTCGCGATAAAGAAGAAGCACCTCTTTGCGATTGCTCAAGGCCGATGGCATCTTTGTCGCCTGAAAAGGAAGCATCCGGGACCAGCATGGCCGGGAAGAAGGATGTGACCAGGAAGAAGAAAGTATTCCTAACCACGCTTCAGCGCGCGGCGCGCATGGTGGGGCGGTCGCTTCGGCTGGAACTGGTTTGAAGGGAATGCTGCGGGCATCCTCAAATTACGTCCGGGCTGCTTCCTGAGACTCGGGCTGGCTGCCGGTCCAACCGTGAGAATAAGAACCAAGAAACTGACACTCGGCCCCTACCCCGGTATTGATCTGAAAAAAGCGCGACGCCTGGCCGGCAATGCCCTCACTGTGCTTGCCGACGGCAAAGACCCGTCGGCCGAGAAGCGCAAAGCCAAGAAAGAAGCCCAAAGGGCTACCTTGACGCTCTGCCTTTGTTTACCTCAGGTCGGGTCAGGCTTCTCGACAACAAGAGACTGACAAACCAGATCGCCTCTCTGGAGCGCCGGACGTCGGCGTCAGGCAAGGATCGCGTCGATCATGGTCCAGGGAGGCACGACGCGTTTGCAACGCCGCTGCGCTTGCGCTCGTCGCGTGCCGCAAGGGTTTCGACCTTTCGCAAATAACCGACGACGTCCTCGCGAAGTCCGCCCAACCGGCTCGGCGACACCGTCTTGCCGCGCAGCGTCACCCAGCGACATTCTTTCGTTGAAGGGAAGCCTTTATGCGGCTCTGGAGCTTCGGCATGTCACTTGCGGCGGTGTAGCGGAGGAATCTGAGGCTGGCGCAGTATGGCTCGCCGCAATTGACGCTCTCACGCACGGCGCTGGTGCGCCATTCCCGGCGAAATTGAAAGAAATGAAGTGATGCTCTCGTCTTCCCCCCACGAGCCAGCAGCCGGCCTATTTGGGGCGGTCTGACCAAGTTCCCGTATGCAGACCGTCGAGACGCATCAAATTGTATAGATAATGCTGCTGCTCTTGTGCGATTTGGAGCTGGTCCATGGATGGCGACCCGTGACCTAAAACAATGTTGCTGTCCGCAACGGCGAGTAATGGTTCACGGCATCTATCGGTGAGTGAGAGTTCTGTAAACGCTCCCGCCAACCCTGCGGTTGGAACGTTACACTGCACAGCATGTTGTCCTTTGGATGACCTTTGTGGTCAACCCGATCATCCCTTGGAGTGCCAGATGAGCAAACGTAAGCCGGCAACGGCGTCAAAGCACTCCCACAGCCCCAAAATAGCCGCGAAGGCCCAACGCGCCGCTCAGGCTGTCGTTAGAAGTCCGAAAGACAGCCGTTTGCCCTCGGCTGGGGCAGGCACGACTGACTCGCCCCCAAAGCGTCCTGACAACTCACAACAAGAGGCTCTCCTTGTTGAGGATCCGGTTACACAAGATGACTACAAACAGGCGATGACGGATAGCGATTCAAACAAATGGACTATTTTTTCCTTAGCCACGGCAAACGTGCCCGCTTATCAAGCAAAGCTTGTGGAAATGGCACAAGCCAACGTGCAATTTGCTTTTGAATTCGCTCAACGGCTTGCGACGATTAGGTCGCCCGCTGAATTTCCCAGTGTCATCGCAGAATTCACAAGCAAGCGGATCGCTATGTTCCGGAAGTATTCGAAAGAAATGGCTGAACTAAGTACCAAGCGGTAACAGCTTAAATCCAAATGCCCGCGGCCACTCGACTGGCTTAAATGGCACGATGGCGCAGTCAGCGTTTTTTCCGGGCGATGAAATCAAGCTGAAACTCCAAACTTTTATGAACCGGCCAAGATCAGCGCGCAGTATTTTAGGTGATTTCCATGTTTGAATTGGCCACTGCGCTGATGGGACTGTTCAGCGCCAGCATTTTCCTGGCACATGCGGTTGACGCTTATCGGGCTCGATACAAAAAGCCGCGCATTGGCGTTTGCGAGCCCCTGCTGTATCCCAAAACAGCAACACGACGATAGCACGTGCTTTGCTATGCGTGGATTTGGACGTCGAAAGGCTCACCGTCGCATCGTCGGAAGATGTGACACCGCTCCTCTTCGTCCACATCGTCATGCTTGGCGAGTACCTCCAGGGTTCGTGACATCGACGGATGCTTCCGGATCGCCAGCGGGGCAGACTGCCAAAGGCACCGAGCTAGCGATGCCATCGCAAAAGTCATAGCCGTCGTGCGCGGACGTACCACACCGGCTCGCAAGCCTCGGAGCGCGGCGGTTCCCGGCCTTACTCTTGAGGCTGCAAGTGAGGGTGATGGACATGAAACCGAAACAACGGGCCAAAGCAATCGCTGAACAGCTCGACAAGTCGGATAGGCGCAAGTGGCCCGCGCTTATCGAGGCGGCTATCCGAGACGCCCAAAACGATATCATCGCCCGCCTCTCAGAAAAGTTCGAAAGCCAAACCGATCCACTGAGCCCGCCGAGCGCGGCCGCCGTCGTCCGCGAGATGCATTTTGACCGGAACAACCGATGACGGCGCGGATCGCAACGATGCGCGCGCTGCATCGGCATCAGCCAAAAGCGGGGCATCGGCACCGCTCCGGAAACGCGCCAAAGCGAACAGGATTGCCCGATAGACCCAGCTTTGATGCCCGGTTGCAGCGCGAGATTGCCATTTGGTCCCGGCGGGAGGATGCTGTCGGCTGCGTAGACAATGGAGAGCAGCATGAGCAAAGCCGGTCTCGACAATCGCCACCGCAACCACGACGGCGAAATCAGCCACAAGTACGGAAACACCCTCGTCGGCACGCTGCGCAAGATTTACGGACAAAATTTTGCCGCCGGTTATGCTCCGACCGAGAAGCTGAGCGAGGTTCAACTGAACGAGACATCGCTGAGCCAGCTCCGCCGCGATCATGAGACCGGCCACTTGGAGCACAAGCTCGCCAACGCTTCAAAATAAGGCTCAAAACGGCGCTCGTAGGTCACGGCAGGCCGCTTTGCGGCTCCCGCGTTGTGTCCGCTTTGCTGCGCATAACGGACTCGAGTTCGGACATCGCGCCATGTCCGAAAAGTGCCGATGTTTGTTGCAGAAGTCCGTTGAAGAGGATTGAGGTCGGTGATTCCGTTGCGGTGGTGCGATTCGCGACGGGAGCGGAGCATGATGGGGCGGCTCAACCACGAGCAGGAACAGTTTTTCTATTCGTTTCGGCTTGATGATGTGGTCCCTGGGGATCACCCTGTTCGGCGGATCGCCGCGGTGCTTGATTTGGGCTGGGTCTATTCCGAACTGACGCCCTATTACCCCAGGATTGGCCGTCCTTCGGTCGACCCGGTGCTGATGATCCGGATGCTTATTGTCGGCTACGTGTTTGGCATCCGCTCGGAACGGGTGCTGTGCCGGGACGTAGCGGTGAACCTGGCCTATCGATGGTTCTGTGGACTATCGATTGAGGACAAGGTCCCCGATCACTCGGTGTTTTCACGTGCGCGCAATGAGCGCTTTTGTGACTGCGGCATTTTCCGGAGCATATTCGAACGCGTTGTCGGAGCCTGTATTGACGCCGGCCTGGTCGGGGGCGAGGGCTTTGCGGTGGATGCGAGCCTGATTGTGGCAGACGCCAATAAGCAGCGGTCGATCCGCGGAGCGCAATGGAGCACGGCGATTGACCCGCAAACAGCGAACCGAGCGACGAAGGAGTATCTCGCCACGCTCGATGACGCAGCATTCGGGGCGGCGAGCGAAGTCAGGCCGAAGTTCGTGTCCCCGTCCGATCCGGCGGCGCAATGGACCGGCGCCATGCGGGGCCCGGCGTTTTCGGCTATGCGGACAACTATCTGATCGACGTGAAGGTCGGCATCATCATGGATGTCGAGGCAACCCGCGCCATCCGCCAGGCCGAGGTTGGCGCGGCCCGAACCATGATCGAGCGCACCGAGCAGCGCTTCGCCATCAAGCCCGAACGGCTTGCTGGCGATACGGCCTACGGTTCGGGTGCCAACCTCGACTGGCTGGTCAACCAGGCCAGGATAACGCCGCACATTCCGGTCAACGACAAGTCGAAGCGAGAGGATGGGACCTTCACGCCGCGAAGACTTCCCCTTCGACAAAGAGCGCAACGTTTATATCTGCCCGGCCGGCAAGCGTCCTGACGACGACCGGCAAGCTGGCCAGCGATGGGGCAGACACTCTACTACCGACCCAGGGTGCGCGATTGTCGCGGCTGTCCCCTCAAACCGCAGTGCTGTCCGAAGGCGCCGGTGCGCAGCCTCGCGCAGCCTCTACGAGCCGGCCCGCGATGTTGCCCGGGCAGTGGCAAAGACCGAAGCGTTCGAGCAGTCCTTCGCTGTGCATCAGACGAACCGCGTCGAGCTGCTGTTCGCCCATCTCAGCGCGTTCTCCAGTCGGCCGGCTGCGCTTACGTGGGCCACAGGCGCTCCAGTTCGAGTTCAGGTTCGGCTGCCAGAGCTTCGAAGAACGTCAGAACTTGCCCGCGGCGAAGCTGCTTTCGTGACGACTGACCTTCTCAGCCGCGCCAATGCCGTGATCCTGCGAACACGTTCTTGCGATAGTCCAAACCGCATCGTGAAGCAATTATCCGCTTCCAGTGCTGCAGTGACGGATCCCCGCATCAACGGCATTCGTCTTCGACGAACCACCCTATGGCGCTTCGATCGTCGCCGAGCGGCGCCGTCCACCACATCACAAACGGACTCATGCGCCGCAGCAAATTGGACGCTGGTCAGCCGGTGAAATGGGTGCGGTGGTTTACCTCGCTCGTCGCCCAATGCCTCGAAACGACGGGCTAAAGGACCTTGCTCGCACCCGGAATCTGCCGCAACGCACGCGTCAGCGCCCAGCTCAATACGACCGTCAGCACGAATCCGACCGAAGCTTTCACGATCGCCGGCAGATCGTAACCGAACAGCCGGTATTGCAGCCAAAGCGCGATCGGGTAGTGCACCAGGAACATTCCGTAAGCGTCGGACTGCATCGGGTCGAGCGCGCTCCAGCCTGATCGCTTGAACCGCAGAAAATAGGCCAGGATCAAAAACATGATGGCCACGCTGAAGAGAGCGAAGAAGAAGCCATAGATCCCTTCATACCAGTGCGGCAACAACTCCGGGTTCCCCAGTATTTCGCGCTTGATGTAGATCAGCGCCCACAGGAGGCAATACGGAACGAGCGCCAGGACTATCCATTTCCAGGTGCTTGTCGCCATCCGGCCGTCAGCCGCCAACAGCCCGCGATCCAAATACCGAACGCCTATGCCGGCACCGAAAAAGAAGTACGTGGCATAGAGCATCACGCGGCTGGGCTGGACCGAGAACGGCCCGAACTCGAACCAACCGCCTCCTCCGAAGTGAATTCGTCCGGGAATGTAGAACGCGGCGGTGACAGCAAACATGACCGCGAAGAACACCGTGGGCCGGACGCGACCGCGAAGCGAGAGGCGATTGATCGGATCGAGGAGGTTGGGTGACTTCCGATACAGGAGGCAAGCAACCACGTCGAAGCCGAGCAATACCCAAAGGAACCAGATCGGTCCGCTCTCCCACGGGCCGACGGTGATAGTTTTCCACCAGTATGAAGCGAAGCCGAATTCGGGATGCTGCCGCAGGGAGATGGCATAAAAGGCCATCGGAATGATCGTGAACGCGCAGATCACGAATGGCAGGCCAAGACGAAGCAGGCGATCCGACAAATAGTTCAGCGGTCCCTTCCGGGCGATGCCCGGCCATACAAACAGCCCCGACAGAAAAAAGAACATCGCCATGAAGAAACTGTCGGTGGCGAGCACGATCACGTCGAACCCGATCCAAGATTTCGGATCGGTGTGTCCGAAAGATTTCGGATCGATGTGTCCGAAATAGGTGTAGGGAATGACGGCGTGGTGCAGCAGCACCAGCAGCGTCAGGAAGGTGCGGGCGCGGTCGAGCGCGAGGTTTCGCGATTTGACGTGTGGTGTCGCGTGGACAGTCTGCTTTGTGCCGCCCACTCGGTCAATCCGCTACCAGCAGCCGCATAATTGCATGGTATTGAAGGCTTCGCTTGCCAACGAGTGCTGTGAGTTCAAATTCCGCATCCGTGTCGGTAAGCGTACCGCTAAATCCGATGGTGACGGTTCCCTTTCCCGCCATGGGCCGCGTAACGGGTGCTGGGGTGTGCGCTTGATTGGTAAATTCACCTTTCCATTTCCCGCCGGAGCAACTGTAGGTGCCGACGAAATAAAAAAACTCGGCACCACCGAGCATCATCCTAACGACTCACGTCACTTTTGGGGACGGGGAGAATGAGCCAACCTCGCCGTTTCATCGTGTCGCCTGACAATCTCTGTCATCAGATAAAACCGATACATCAAATGAAATCCGACAAAAACCCAAAAGAGCCCGCCGACCATTGACCAAAATGAAAACACTCCGACGACGCCTTCAAATATAGTATACAGGCCGAGAACACCAATGATGTATAGCGAATAGAAATATGGAAGAAATCCAAGCAGAGCTAGGAGACTTTTCCTGCTCCTTTTGCGCCTCACCGATACAAGAAAAAAATAAGTGAAAAGACCTACTGAGGCAGCGACGCCGCCCAGAACCGGTGCGTAAGTGTAAAAGTAGTGATCTAGGGACCAACCCAATCGGATGAATTCGACTATACCGAAAATCATTGCAGCAAGAATGGGCACTTCGATTCTGGCAGCGACGATGTCGCCCTTTGTACCCTTCAGCTCGGGAGCAACAGTAAAGGAATCCATTTCAGATCCCCTTCGTTCCTCGATTTAGATACTCATGCGCTTTTCCAAGGTCGTATGGCGCGGCGCGTATGAGACTTTCCGGCTCATATCGTCGCCCCCTCGCTCCGAGGTCGCAGCAAAAACTATCGTGTTTTTAGGCCGAGACAAGGGGCTTCCTTGGAACGCGGCGCTGTATGTCCGAGCGCCACGAAGCCGAAACGTTGGTAGAAAACCGCGCGTGACTTCCGAGAAAATGGGGTGGACCGCCCGCTCCTACCCTTACCGCTTTCGATGGGGGCTCAGCGGCTGTGATCAATCAGATCCGCTCGCTCACCGAGGACACCCTGTCCGAGTGTCAAAAGCGGAAGTCGGTGCTCAGCGCTGAAGGTGCGCGCACTTGCCCGGCCCACAGATGACGTCGGAGCGCTCACTCTCACAGGAGCGGGCGGCGGATCGTCCATTTTCACCGGCTGCCGCGGTACCAGCGTCGAATTCGCCCGCGCCGCACACGTACAGAGCGACGGAAAGAGGATTCGCAAGAGGTATCGTTGCGCAGTAAGCTCGGCACGAGATTTTTGGGCTGCTTTTCTATGACTGTTTTCGCCGTTCATCACACAACCACATACCGGTACAAAAACCCGATTAGGCCCGGACTACATCAATTGATGTTCCGGCCGCGAGATAGTTTCGATCAGCGTTTGCTCGATTGTCATCTTAAGATATCGCCGGAACCCGCCGAGACGCGATGGATACATGACGTTTTCGGGAATTGCGTAACGCTGGTCGATTTTGCAACGAAAACTAAATCGCTGAAATTCGAATCCATCATTCGCCTCGAGCACACCCCGGAGAATGCTCCCGATTTTCGAATCGAGGACTACGCGCGCCTGCACCCATTTTCGTACGCGGAAGGAGAGTATCCCGATCTCGCAGTGTACATCAGTCGGCATCATCCAAATGATGCGCGGGTCGGCGAATGGTTGGCCAAGTTCGTGACGCCCGCTTCAAGCCGACCCACTGGACAACTTCTGATGACATTGAACGAAGCGATAGCGGAGAGTTTTTCATATAAGCGAAGGTCATCGCACGGGACACAAACCCCGGACAAGACGATCGAAACCCAGCAAGGCACATGCAGAGACTTCGCGTTACTGATGATGGAAGCGGCGCGCTCGTTGGGATTTGCCGCCCGCTTTGTTACCGGTTACGTCTACGTACCGGATCGTGACGGGTCGGTCCGACGCGGCGGTGGAGCGACGCACGCATGGTGCCAAATTTATTTACCGGGGTCGGGGTGGGTAGAATTCGACCCTACAAACGGAATAGTTGGCAATCGAGACCTGATACGTGTTGGTGTCGCGCGAACGCCCTCGCAGGCGGTTCCTCTTTCCGGGTCATACTGGGGTGACGCGGAAGATGAACTCGGAATGAAGGTTACCGTCAACGTTAAGACGGAAGATGGCTCCGCGGCTCGTTCGGTGGCCGTCGGTGGAGGCTAACTGACGGCTTGTTTAAAAACCGGCACAAGCGTCGCCGGCCTACCTATATTGTCGCAAAAAAAGAACAAGGAAGAAGCAGAAGTTCGCTCAATGCGTCCGCCAGCCAAGACAGTGAAATTGTTTGATACCAGCTCTGGGTCAAAAGCTGACTTAACGGCCCTAAAATGCGACTTCCGCTCTTCCTTCGAAAGCAGACATTGCCCTAAACCGCCGTCACCGCCGGCTCGAGTGACTGCATGGCCCGTTCGACCAATCGGCTGCAGGGCTTATGACAATGGTTCGCAGATTGCTTGTTTTATCTGCTAACTGAATCAGCTTGGCTTCACTGCTTTTCTTCGGCGCGGATTCGATCTGTTTACGTTTTCGTTCGTCCTTGGCAATGCCTTGTCGTCAGTCACTTCCATGACGATATCGGCGACCCGCGTTCCGTATTCACCGACAATCGTTTCAAACGATACCCCTTGATCCTCAATCGCATCGTGAAGGAGTGCTGCAATGACCACATTTGGATCGGCACCGCTGGTGGCTTCGGTGACTAAACTAGCCACCTCAAGCAAGTGATTGATGTATGGCTCTTGGGCGATTCCCTTGCGTCGTTGGTGAACGTGCCACCGAGCCGCCGTGTCTGCTGCTCTCAGAACCGCAATCCATTCTTTCATCCGCATGTACCTCAGTCTCATAAGTGTTCGCCCACCGGCACAATTGCCGCTGGCGTACCGTTTCGTCGATGTTGGGCTTACTTCTTGCAAGTGATTACGAAGCCGGTGCGGTCAGGGAGCGGCGGAAGCTCGGTTCCGGCGAATGATAACGCCCGAGCGGCTTGCATAGATGATCGCGTCAGCGACTTGATCGATAATCCTTTCAGCCAATTGGGACCGGTCTTCCATGGACACACCTTTCGGATAAAAAGCCATCGGTTCGATTGCGCTGCTCGGCAGGACGAATCGTCGACCAACGGATGGTTGAGGGTCAAGTTCTCGGCCATTTCGCGTCTGAGCGGTCGTTACATAACCACCCATTGCGTGTACTGCTTGAGCCCGACCTTGCTGAATTTTATGAAGCGCAGGGTGCTCCTCGCCAGATTTCCGTTCCTTTAAGCTTTGCAGATTCAAATCGCGGACTAGCAACGATCGCTAATAGTGGCCGTTCGACGAGTTCGCTTGGGAGCGGTCGGCGTACGCGATAGATCGGCATTCAGCCGTGATACGCAAACAGCTCGATTGGGTCGTTGAAGCCGCGGACCGGATATTCGCCGACGCGTTCGAGATCGAAATCGCCTTCGACGAAGTCGGCGAACGCGCGGGACAGCAGCACCGTCCTGCCCAATTGTTTGGTGAGGGTTTCGAGACGCGAAGCCATGTTGACCGCAGGACCGATGACCGTGAAGTCGAGCCGGGTGCGCGACCCGATATTGCCGTACATAACGTCTCCGACGTGGACGCCGATGCCGTAGTTCAGCGGCGCACGACCAGTTTCGCCGTTCTTTTCGTTCAGGGCAACCACGGCCTGACGGGCTTCGGCCACGGCGTGCAGCAGATTTGCGCAGGCCGACGGCTGGCTGAGCGGAAAAATGGCGAGCAGACCGTCGCCGATGAATTTCAGGATTTCCCCGCCATGTCGCGCAATCGGCTCCGACATCGCGTCGAAATAGCCGTTCAGAAGATCAATGACGTCATCGCGCGGCCAGTTGTCCGAGATCCGCGTAAAATCGCGCAGATCGCAGATCATGATGGCAGCGCGTACCGTCGTCCCGCTTCCGCGCCTGGTGGCGCCGGCCAGGATGAGCTCGCCGGCATGCGACCCGACATAGGTTTCGAGCAGCGTTCGCGCCAGCCGGTTTTTGATACGGATTTCGCTGACCAGCGCCAGAACCGGCAACAGTTTCAACAGGCCAGCGATATGCGCGTCGTCGAAACCTCCGGGCCGGTCGGTTGCAAAGGTCACGATATGCCGCTTGCCGAGCGTATGGTACAGCGGCCATGCCGCGTAGTCGGTCAGGCCTTTTGCCCGCATCTCGTCATAGACGGCGTGCTTGCGGCCAAGCGAGGGTTCGCGTTCGAGGTTCTCGCGCACCTCGGTGGCACCGTCATGGATTTCGCTGGCGGGACTATCGATGTATTCGGATCGCTCCCTGACATCGTAGTCAAATCTCGCTAGCTCGGCCTCGCGCATCCCGTCGGCCCACATGATCCGGGCGCCAAGCCATTGCGGATGGTAGACCAGGACATGAAGCGACGCCCGCTTGACGGGAATGCCCGCTCGCTGGAGCCGGACACACAGCTCAGCGAAAATATTGTCAATGAAGCGCTGATCGCGCGTTCCGTTTGCCAGCCAGTGCAAAACGTCGCTGTCGGGATGCGCGGTGACGGGATCGATGTTTGGTGGTGCGTTCATATCTTGCTCCTGAGCAATGACCTCGAACGACGGTATAGGATATGTAGTGTCCCCGCTCGACGGCGTAAACGGAATCCGCCGCAATCTGCTTTTGCGCGCGTTGGTTTGTCAGCAGCCCAGACTTCGCCCGCCTCGCTGATCAACGCATTGTCATTGAGATTACTCGCACTCCCCATAAAGATCAGGTGGCCCGAATGATGGAGCGAACATCCGTAATGAAGATGAGCGTTGACTCCCCGTCCAGTAGAGTTTGCCAATCAGATCCCAGCGCGGCTGGTCTGCACGGGGGGCTCATGACACCACTAGACGATGGCAATTCCTTCGGCCTTCAGCCGACGGATCAGGCCGAATCGATTCCGTCAAAGCCTCTCACCCCCTTGATCTAAGTCAATGCAACTGATGCAGGCTAGTCATTTACTCTACGTTCGTTGCGCATACCTCGCGTGGAGAAAGTCCATGGCCGACTGGTTGGTGACGACACTCCGAGTGTATCTCGGCCAGCGACGATAGTCCTGTTCATATATATCTGACGCTTACTCCACAAATCTCGTCCAGCGATCCCGTTCGCCTGCGCAGGCGTCCGCGCGGCAACGGCCCCGCCTGGAATAGGGCAGGAAGCCATAGCTTCCCTGTCTTGGGATGTGGATCCTGCCACGCAACGGCAACAACGCACTCACCATCTTCGGGGTGGTGATCATCCTCCTTCTCAACAAGCGAGACCGTGCCATGGCCGACCTTTTGACACTGCAGAATTTCGCAGCTTTGAGCCCCTTTGAGATCAAAGACGAGTTGATCAACCTGGCCAAAAAAACGTCGCAGACGTCGCAGCGCGCTTTCCTAAACGCTGGTCGCGGCAATCCAAACTGGATCGCTACAACGCCGCGGGAAGGGTTTTTCCTGCTGGGTCAGTTCGCAATCAGCGAGAGCAAACGTGTCATGGAACATCCAGCCGGTGTCGGCGGGATGCCGCAGGCGAGCGGGATCGCCGCCCGGTTCGAGGCCTGGCTGGCGAAGCATTCAGACATGCCCGGTGCTTCGTTTCTGTCAGCGATGCTGAGCTATACGATAAAGAACTTCAAGTTCGATCCGGATGCCTATGTTCACGAGTTGGTGGATTCTATCATTGGCGACAACTATCCGGTCCCCGATCGCATGCTGGTTCACAACGAACGCATCGTACATGAATACCTGATGTGGGCGATGTGCGGGCAGCCACGGCCGACCGGGAAATTCGATCTCTATGCGGTTGAAGGCGGTACAGCAGCGATGTGCTATCTCTTTAAATCGCTCAAGGCCAATCGCCTGCTGCTGCCTGGCGACACGATCGCGCTGGGGACTCCGATTTTCACGCCTTACGTCGAGATGACCCACCTGGAGGATTACGATCTCAAGGTGGTCCAGATCGCGGCTCCGCAGGAGAATCGCTTTCAGTTTACCGACAGCGAACTGAAGAAGCTCGAGGATCCGAAGGTCAAGGCGTTCTTTATTGTCAATCCGGGCAACCCCACCGGTGTGGCCCTGAACAAGGAGACCATCGCCAAGATTGCAAACCTGGTCAAGACCAAGCGTCCCGACCTGATGCTGCTCACCGACGACGTGTACGGAACGTTCGTCGACGATTTTCGGTCATTGCTCGGCGAACTGCCGCAGAACACGATCGGGGTATATTCGTATTCGAAATATTTTGGCTGCACCGGTTGGAGATTAGGCGTCATCGCCATCCACGAAGACAATATCTACGACAAGATGATCGCCAAGCTGCCGGAGGCCGAGGTCAGGGCGCTCGACAAGCGCTACGGCGCGCTCACACTTGAGCCGAGAAAGGTAAAGATGATCGACCGTATCGTCGCTGACAGCCGCGACGTTGCGCTTAATCACACTGCCGGCTTGTCACTGCCGCAGCAGGTCATGATGACGCTGTTCTCGCTCAGCGAAATGATGGACTTTGAAAAGCGGTACCAAAAGGCCTGCGTGGAAATCGTCAACAAACGGTTCTGGACGATGATCGAGGGATTGGGCCTGCAGCAACATCTTCAGGAGAACAAGAACTACGACCGCTATTACGGGCTTATCGATTTCGAGTTCTGGGCACGAAAGAATCTCGGCGATGATGCGGTCGAATATCTCAAGAAGAACGTCCATCCGCTCGACCTTGCATTCCGCCTGGCGGAGGATCACGGAATTGTTCTGCTCAATGGCGGCGGGTTCGAGGCTCCTGACTGGTCGCTCAGGGTCTCACTCGCGAACCTTCCGGACGAGGCATACGACGACATCGCGCGTGGCGTTCGTTCCGTCGCCCGCGGCTACAGGGATGCCTACATAGCTTCGAAGAAGAAGTAGCAACCAGGCCGTCACCTGGGTGGCTCGTCCAGGACAAGAAGGGTGAGTGCCATGCCCTCGGTCGAACGGTTTGTGAAGGTGCGGCAGGATCGCAGCGCAGCCCCGTGGCCTTTGTCGGCCCGTCGGGAGGCCCAGATGTCATGAGCGGCTCGCGCAAGTCGGGAGTTCGACGCATAACCTGGCCTGCCGCATCGATTGTTTGTTGCCTTACAGCCCTGCTGCCCTGCTCCGCTCAGAACGCAGCTACCGCATCGCCGCCTTTGGTTGAGGAAGTGTGGGGCTTGCCGCTTCCCCTTCCCTCCATTGCCTATGTGGTGCATCCGGCAGGCAAAGGCCCCTTTCCGCTTGTTATCATGAACCATGGTGTCGCCATGGATCCAAAAGAGCGGAGCTTCTTTCCGTTGGTCGAATTTCGCGCTGCAGCGTTCTGGTTTGCCCAACGCGGATATTTCGTCGTGGCGCCGGCAGGCCCCGGTTACGGCGGTGCCGGGCTCGACATCCCGGAGCGCGGAATCCACGGTGTGTTCTTTCAAAAGATCGGAAAGTGCAGCAATCCGAACTTTCGCGACGCTGGATTGGCGGTTGCGGCGATCGACCTCGGGACCATCAATTATCTGTCCGGCCGCAACGACGTGGTAGCAACCAACGTCATCGTGGTGGGCCAGTCAGCAGGAGGCTGGGGATCGATCGCGCTGGCCAGCCAAAACCCGTCCATGATCAAAGCCGTCATCGTGTTCGCCGCCGGACGGGGCGGCAGGGTCGACGGAAAGCCCAACAACAACTGTAATCCGGACCGGCTGGTCGAAGCGACGGCCGAATTCGGTCGAACAGCACGCCTGCCGATGCTTTGGATCTACACGCAAAACGACACCTATTTCGGACCCGACCTGTCACGGCGCATGCACGAGGCGTTCGTCGGCGCGGGCGGTACTGCCGAATATCACCTGTTGGGACCGTTCGGAAATGAGGGCCATGGTCTCATCGATGCACCCGAAGGCGTCGCGATCTGGTCGCCACTCGTGAGCCGGTTCCTGGATCGAATTCGATGAGGAAAAGCTTTTGGCCGGGAGGATAGGATGTCAGTTTCACGCGGTTCCTTCCTTGCCGCCCTGCCCGTGCTGCTCTTTTGCTCGGCTTTGCAGGCGGCAGAAAAATCAAAGGCGCCGCTCACGCCGCCACCGGAGGATGCACCCTTGTCTGAACCGGAGGTCGCGCCGCGCGGCCGCCATGCGCCTCGCGACATCACCTATTCGCAGTGGCAAAAGCTTTGTTTCAAGGTTCCGGGGAAGGATTTGTTGTGCCGCACCAGTACTACCGGTACATGGGATACCGGACAGATGGCAATTCGCATCGATGTGATCGAGCGACAGAGCAGCGCGCGCCTTCAGATCTTGCTGCCGGTCGGCCTTTATTTGCGATCCGGCGTCAAGCTCAAAGTCGACACCAGCGCGCGGGAAGTCGAGATCCCCTTTAATTGGTGCTTCTCCAATCTCTGTGTCGCGGCAGCTCCCGCCAGCCGCGACATGATCAAGGCGCTCGAGAGGAGTCAAAATCTTTCGGTGGACGTTGTCGACACAAATTTGGTCACGCTCACCGCGACTATCCCCGTCAGCCAGTTTGCGGCCGCTTACGAGGGTGCTCCTGCGAAGACAATCGAGCAGGTCATCGATGAATAGTCAGCCGCCGGCGTGGCGAGGCGGACTACCCGCCGCTGCGCTCCTGGTGTCTACAACTGTTGACACACCTGGCAAGCCATCGCGGTTGATTTGATCCGCGATCAAGAGGTCAAGGATGGAGAAGCCGCCCGTAGGGCGGCTTTTCTGTTGCGCGAATTTTCTGTGGCGCAATTCTTATTCGCAAACTGCTGCAATAGGTCGATCAGGGTGCACGAAAAGTTATCTCTGTGGTTGGAGGCCGTAGGTTAGGACCGCTGACGTATTGAGATACATCATGGCGCCCTGCACCTTCGTCCCGCATTTTTTCATATTACCATCACCACTATCACTGCTATCAAGCCTATTGAGAATTGTCGCGATCAGCTTATCCGCCCCGCTTCAGCTTCGAACCCGGATCGGACTTCAGGTGGGCGAGCAACTGCGGTCTGGCTTCTACGTTGGGGTGGGTTTCATGGCTTGGCTTGGGTTTCATGGAGCCTGACATCGATCAATGCTCGCGAGATGAAATCTGTTTATATGGGGCGTGGAGCGGCAAATGCCCTTGTTGCATTATTTCTTGTATGTCGGCGGAGTGTTGCTCGCGATGCTGTTTGCTGCAGATGCATATCTGCCGAGACTGCCAGTTGCGGCCAGGGCAGATGCCGATTTGCCGAATATCCGCATTCGTATTCATTCCGATCGGAAATGGCCGGAGCGCGTTGTTTACGATACCAGCCATCCGACAATCATTCCTGCGACGGTCCCTGTCACGGTCGCCGACGTCTCGACCACGACGCAGGTACGGCAGGCATTTGCGCAGCTGCAATCCTCCGATTCAAAAAAGCCGGAGCCGAAGCCGCAACATAAACGCAAAATAGCGAAGCACCGCGCAGCGCCTTGGGTCCTGGTAGCGCAACGGCCGCAATTTGGCTGGTTTGGCCGCAACCTCTGGTGAGTTGGAGCAATTGCCGTGTCTTGGAATGTTTGTCGGAGGGCGCCACAATGCCCATGTGCCAGTCGCCAAGGATATCTGAAGTCCTGCTTCAGGCAAAAACAGCTGCCGCAAATGACAATAACGCGCCAATAACTAAAAGCCTGCAATCGTTTGAGCCAGGAGACGCCATCAAAGCGGTCTGGTCGAGGCTTTTGCTCACGGACTTCAGGAGGCGAGGCAATGCCTTTCTCCAAAGAGTTTGCACCATGCACGCCACAAAGTTCTGGCGCAGGAACTCTTGACCGCGCTCTGGGTTGACGCCTTCAAGTGGCCCTATGCTAATCACCAAGGCAAGATACGGGAGGAAGCCAATGATCAGATTGCTAGCTTTTGCAGCCTTCGCCTTAGCCGTCACGACGTCAGCACAGGCAATGACAGTTGCGCCAGTTCACGAGCCGGACGGCATGATCACGCAAGTTGCCTGGGCATGCGGACCGGGCATGACACGAATTAACGGTGTGTGCGTCGCCCGAACCACCGTTCGCCACGCCCGCAGGTGCGCGCGATGGAGCGGAGGCGCTTGCCTGCGCTACTACTAAGACGAAACTGATTGGGTCTCTGGCAGATTTTCGGACGGACTCGGCTCCGGGCGGATGTCCCTTGATTTTTTCAATAGAAAAGCCCCGGAGGCGGAGGTGCCCACGTCGACGTCCGGGCTGACCCGATTGGGCGCACCAGCAAGCGCGGGGTTCACCACCGAAAACGAGTTGTTTTGAATCGCCCAAGAACGGGTGATCGTATTTATACCGGCGTTCAGAGCGCCGACACCCAACCACAGCGTGACACAAGCCCGATCCCCCCAAAAGGAAACCGGGCTCTGCGACAGTTCTAGTAGCACGGCGGATTGGGATAGTATCCGCAGCGTGGCGCTCCGTAGGCTCCGTAGGCTCCATAAGCTCCATAGGCAGCAGCGCCGACGGCAGCAGCCCCAACGCCTACCGCCACTCCACGGCGTACGGCTGCACCACGGTAAACGCCACCACGGTAAGCGCCACCGTGATAAACCCCAGCGCGATGAACGCCGCCGTGATAGGCGCCAGCGCGCCCCCGATAAGCGAAAGCGTCAGTTGAAAGAGTCGCAACGCAGGTAATGCCGATGATAACGGATGCCGCAAGCGACACGACAGTTCGATGTGACATGGGCTAATCTCCTTCGCAGGCTGAATTAACTCCTCAGCCTATTATCCAATCGCGAGGCTTTCTTGATCTAGAACAAATGCTGCTTAAGAAACGTAGAGTGGTGCGAACTCATCGCCCACAAGAAGGAACTCGCGCAGTTCCTCCCGCCGGTAAGATACCGAATTACCCTTGCAGGCAGCTAAAGCCTCTCGCGCCTACGTCAGCAAGATGACCAGGACCATTCCCCAGGTCGTCAGCAATACGTTCCCGACTGCGTAGGTGACGGTGTAACCGAGCCCAGGGATCTGGCTCTTGGCGCGGTCACTGACCATGCCTAGTGCGGCTGTTGTCGTACGCGCACCTGCGCAGCATCCCAGTACGATCGCGTCATCGAACCGGAACAGGTATTTTCCTACGAACATCCCAAGAACCAGCGGCACCGTCGTCACAAAAACGCCCCACAGAAACAGGCTGAAACCTAGCTGCTGCAACCCAGCGACAAAGCCCGGTCCGGACGAGAGGCCGACCACGGCGATGAACACGTTCAGGCCGACCGAATTCATGAACCACACCGTGGGCGACGGAATCCGACCGAATGTCGGGCGCACCGAGCGCAGCCATCCGAAGAACAGGCCGGACATCAATGCCCCACCCGAAGTGGACAGCGTGAGAGGCACGCTTCCGACCTTGTAGACAAATGCACCGAGCAAGGCGCCGATCGCCACTGCAGCACCAATGAACGCCACATCCGCCATGTCGGTCACGCGGTCCGGATAGCCCAACAGCTTGGTCGCTGCCGCAACGTCCTGGGTTCGTCCGACGAGGGTAACAATATCGCCCCGTTCCAACTTGGTATCCGCCAGAATCGGAACGTCGGTCGCAGTCGCTCCGCGCGTGATCTTTCGCAGGAACACGCCTCGCGTTCCCTGGGATTTTGCCAACTCGGCCAGGGTGATGCCGTCGACCTCCTTGTTGGTCACGTAAACATCGACACCTTCCACCGGCACAGCCAGCAATTCGCGATCGTCGACTTCGGATGCCGCGGCGCCGATGAGATTGACCAGCACTTCGCGCCGGCCAGCCACCGCCACGATGTCACCCGCCTGAAGAACGAGATCGCCGGTCGCCTCAATAATCTCACCGCCGCGCCGGATACGCTGGATGAATACCCGTTCCCCACCAACCAGCGTCTCGGCTGCAGGCACCGTCTTGCCTACGGCCAGTCCCCCCTCTCGAACGCGGAACGCGCGCAACGTAAACCGGCTCCAGGCCGTGCCAGGACCGCCCAATTCCTTCTTGCCCCCGTGCTTCTCCTCGTAGCTCGCGCACGCGGATTCCAGGTCGATACCGAGAAGCGCCGGGCCGAGCAATGCCAGGATGAGTGCTGATCCCATGGTGCCGAAGATATAGGTGACAGCGTAGGCGACCGGCATCGCATCGAGAAGCTTCTTGGTTTCCTCGGGTGACAGACCGATGCGGTTGATCGCATCGGTGGCAAGACCCATCGACGCCGAGATGGTCGTTGAACCAGCATAGAGCCCCGCCGCGGAGCCGACGCCGTACCCGGCCACCTTGGCGGCGATGTAGGCGGCGCCCAGACAGAACAAGCAGACCACCACGGCAAACAACGCCTGAGGGACTCCGTCCTGCGAGATACCGCGCACGAATTGCGGGCCAACCCCGTAACCAATGGCGAACAGGAACATCAGGAAAAAGAATGGCTTCAGCGGTCCCGTAACCGTGATTCCAAGCTGGCCGATGATGACCGCTGCAATCAACGTCGCGGTGACGGCCCCCAGGCCAAGACCTCTGTACGTGAATGAGCCGAAATAGTATCCAAGAGCCAGAGACAGGAAGACGGCGATTTCCGGATAGCTCTTGAGCGTGTGGACAAACCAGTCAGTCATGGCGTCACCTGTTCATGTATCAGCCTTCCAATTTCGTTGCTGACGCGTTCATGCCGCCCGCTTAGCCGTCGTGGTGCCGGCGCGCTTGGCCAGCGCCTCCGCCCTTACCAGTTTCAGTCCTTCCGCGGCGTCGTAGCCATGGATTTCCTTCACGTCGAGCTTGCGCATGAAGTCGATCGTTTCCTGGGTGATAACCTGACCCGGAACCATGATCGGGAAACCCGGCGGATATGGAATGACAAAACTCGCCGAAACGAGATCGGGTCCCTCCTTCAGGCGTCGGTCGATCTCGGGATCCGCAAGCCGGATATACTCGCATCCCTCTGCATCATAAGCAGTGTAGAAACCGCCGCGGATATCGCCTTCGTTCGTCCGCTTGCCTGCGTCCTTCCGGAAGGCAGCGTGAAAATGAGAGAAATTGGGCAAATCCGGCACGTCGGTCATCAGGCTCTTAACCCGTGCATCGAATGTCTTTCGCACGTTGGCGCCGCCTTCGACCAGGCGCTGATCGATCTCCCCGCTGATTTCAACCAGCACGCGGATCAGATGGGCGACGTCACTGCGTGTGTTGTTGATGTTGGATTGCAGGAGAACGGAGTTTCGGGACGTCTTGTTGAGCTGGATGTTATAACGGTCGCTCAACATTCCCTTGAATTGAGTACCGTCGAATCCAGCGGAACCGCAAACAAGCGTCATGCGCGTCGGATCAAGACAGAATTCATCGTCCTGAAGACTGCGGCGCGCGGTCGCCCAGTTCGAGTTAGGATCCAGATAATCGGTGAAGCCGCTTTCGCGATACGCGGCTGGTACCATCTTGTCGGCGCCGAGGATATGGAAATACTTGGAGATCAACGGGTGTTGGGCGACGGCCTGGCGGATTGCCAACGCTATGTCGATTGCGTTGTGGACAAGGCCATATCCCTCCAGTTCCATCTGCCGACGTGCCACGTCCAGACTGGCGATCAACTGCTGGTTGGGGCTTGTCGAAGCATGCGTAAATACCGCTTCCTTGAACTGCTGTTCGACGCTGTGGAACTCGACGTCCTTCACAAGGAGCATTGAACCCTGTCGCAGCGCAGACATTGATTTGTGGGTGGAATGGGTCTGATAGACCCGCAGCTTGACCTTGCGCGGATCGGGGATCAGACGGGTTTTCAGCAGCGTATCGTCCGACGGATTAGCTCCGAGTTCGGTTTTCTGCTTTTCGTATTCGGAGACCGACTTCGGATCATGGAGCCAGGCCTCGATGGCGTTGGCGGCGCCCATCGCCGTGCGCGGGCGCAAGAATGGCGAGAACCGGGCAAATCCGAACCAAGCCTCATCCCACAGGAAAATCAGGTCCGGCTTGATCGCAAGGCATTCTTCCATCACGCGCCGCGTGTTGTAGATGTGGCCGTCAAAGGTACAGTTCGTCAAGTCCACCATCTTGGCGCGGTGCAGCCTGCCGTCCGCTTTCAGATTCAAGAGCGCCTGCTTGATGGAGCGAAGGGGAACGGCGCCGTACATCGAGTATTCCGTCATCGGAAATGCCTCGACGTACAGGGGCTGAGCGCCCGCCAACACCATCCCGTAATGGTGAGACTTGTGGCAATTGCGGTCCACGATCGCAATATCGCCGGGCGCCAACAGCGCCTGAACAGCCATCTTGTTGGACGTCGACGTTCCGTTGGTGACAAAGAAGACGCGATCGGCGCCGAAGGCACGCGCGGCCATATCCTGGGCTTTTTTTATATTACCGGTCGGCTCCAGCAGGCTATCGAGTCCACCCGTCGTTGCGCTGCTCTCCGCAAGGAAAAGCGTCGGCCCATAGAACTCGCCCATATCGCGGATCCAATCGGACTTGAAGATCGATTTTCCGCGTGCGATGGGCAGCGCATGAAAGGTGCCGATCGGACGTTGCGCGTATTTCTTCAGATTGTTGAAGAACGGCGTGTCATATCGGGCCTGCACGCCTTCGAGGACCGCAAGGTGCAGTTCCAGCAATTCCTCCACCGCATAGAAAACGCGGCGCAACACGTCCGCTTTCGGATTTCCCGCTGTCTCCTCGACGTGCCCGTTCGAAAGAAGGTATAGATCGAGTTCCGGTCGTACCCGCTTCACGACCTGTGCCAGGTGTAGCGCCGACTCCGCCGAGGTCTCATGCTGGTCTTTGGCCTCTTCCAGCATCCGCAGGATGGGCAGATTATGCTGTGACTTAAAGACAAAACCTTCGTGGATCACCACGGCTGCAAGATCGGGGTTGAGCATGGTCGCGCAGAACGCATCCTCGAAACTTCCGACAAAGACCGGCTCATAGATGAACGAATTGAGTGCCCGGCGAAGGCGGCGCCATTCCGTACCAAGTGCGGGCCAGCGTGCCGCGGGCGCACCCGTGACAATCAAGACTTCGAAATAAGGCCGATGCGACTCGGCGCGGCCCAGGGTCGGGGGCAGCACATCCGGCGTTATCCTCTCGCCTTCCTCGTGCGCCTCCCAATCGCCGGTGTTCTGGCGGTAAGACCTTGTCAGTATGGCCCGCGTGATATGGCGAGCAAGTCTGGCCGTCGCCTGAGCGTCGTTCGCTTCGGCCTGGTCCCGCAGCGCGGTCATGAGCTGAAGCCCGGGATAGGCGTAGAACCCTTCGGTCACTGCCATCTCGCCCAGTGCAGTTTCGAACTTGGCGCGGCTTCCGGAGCCGTCAGACCATGCCTCGGCTAGCTCGACCAGATTTTGCCACTGGTCGCCGCGCGCTCCGGGACCTGCGAAAAATCTATCAATCTGAACGGGCTGACTGCCGGCTACTTTCGTCATAGCGTCTCTCCCTGTGAGTGCATTTTTGGTTAGGGAAGCACGCCCTGCGCGTGAGCCGCTTGACGTAGGTCAATGGATTTCAACGAAGTCAGAGGCAGGCTGCTCAAATAATCGAACTCGAGCCGGTATTTTTCGATTTCTTGCTCCACCTGAGGTCAATCCCGAAGGAAGCGCCCGATGCGCGTGTTCAAGTACTTCCCGGTCCCCGCGGGCTCCCGCCTTCGAGCCCGCGTAAGCATCGTGCAGGCCGAGGATGTGCCACCCGATGCCCTGCGCGTTACGTACAATGTCAGCATTGAAATCGGGTGCGGGAAGCGTCCCGCCTGCGTCGCAGAGGTGATCGGTCAGCATTATCGCTGAGTGGATCCCCAGACACATTTCAACTGCGCTCGATTGTCCCCGCCCCGCGATCTCGCCTGAGGCGGTTTCTTTGCGCTCTCAGGCGTCGCGTCTCCTCGTCATGCGCCTTGATCTTGTCGTCGAGCTGCTCGACCTTCCTGGCGTCGTTGCTACGCAATTTGTCCAGCGCTTTGCCAACGATGAGCATAACCTGGACGATTTTCATCGTTCTCTAAATTTGTCGTAGACACGAGACGGGTTGCATTTTCGAACCAACAGGAGATTCCTGGCTGCGGTCCCCCGCTCAATGACCTCCCAATACAAGCACCTTCAGCGGCAGAACGATCGCCTTCATTCGGATGATCAGCGCGTGGACGAGAGCCACCGTATCGACGATATGCAGATAGACCTTCTCGAGCGAGCCGACGTTGCCCGATGCGATCAGGTCATGGTTGTTGGAATAGGCATTCACGATGCAGCTGCTCCCGGGCGGGACGCCATCGAGCCCTCCCTGGTAGAGAGGCTCGAGGAACACGGTGACGGTGCCCGGCTTGGTGATCTTGCTGAGATCGGTCAGCTGGTCGGTGGCCGTGATCTGGCCGGCCGCGATGACGTTCTGTTCCCGAGTGACCACAAGGGGAATAATGGCCATCGGCTTGGTGATGCACGTGGCCTCGGCCACCATGCCGATTTTGATTACCTGGGACTCGAGCTGGTGGAATCCGGCTACGAGCTGGTTCTGGCCCGCGCCCTCCGGAATGAGGATGCCCGCCGCCTTGGTAAAGGGCGCTGCCTGAATGATATCCCCGACCCGCAACACGAACTGGTCGACCCGTCCGTCAACGCCAGCGCGGACGGTCATTTTGTCCAGCTCAACCTTGGCTGCGGCAAGCTGGGCCTCCGCGCTCGCCTTCTGTGCCGGCAGAACCGATGTAATTTTCGTTTCCACCGATTGCTTGGCGGCCGCCGCGGCGTCAACCTCCCCTTGTCGCGTCGCGACAAGCGTCTGAAGCTTTTCGATTTCACGCGCGGCAACAATGTCAGCGTTGCGTTGCTGCAATTGCGTCTTGGTCCGCAATTCGTCTTGCGCCTGTTGCAAGGACCCTTTTGCCTCCTGAAGCTTGCCTTCGCTGGTCAGGATATCGGCTTTGGTGGTCTCAGCGGACGCATCTACTTCGGCGATGCGGGCGCGAGCACTCTCGAGAGCCGCCTCCTGCCTCGTGCTGTCCATCTTGAACAGAGGCTCGCCCTTTTTCACCCGATCATTATAGCCGACGTAGACCTCCTGCACCCGACCGCCGATCTCGGGATAGATCGAAACGGTCCGGAACAGGGAGGTGACGTTTTCCGACTCCGGATGGTTGTACAAGACCACCGTGATGAGGAGCACGGTCAGTATGAGACAACATGTGATGCCGTAGCGAAGCTCGTACCAAACCGAAAACAGTGTGATTTCGTGACCGAGGCGTTTGCCCTGCACAAAGCGCCGGATCAGAAAGTCCGGGAGAAGGGTCAGCATGGAACACAGCATGAGTTCAAGCATGAGCCGCCCCTTTCCGATCCTGGCGGGGTTGTTCAACTGATACAGGCTTCGGTGGCGTGGGCTCGGACTGATCGACCGAAGGCGCGCTGGCGGCCTCCTGCCCGGCAATGTCTTCTACCGATGATGCTATGCGATTGACTGGGGTCAGGAAGTCCGGAATGTCGATGAAGGCAAGGATGAGGGCCGCTAACCATAAGACATGCAGATGCAGAAGAAGGGCCAACAGGCAAAGGACGGCGATAAGGTCCATTTGAATTTTTTTTGACTTGTGCGCCATTCTTTCCGGCAACGAGTGGATCGTCAGGAAGATGACGCCGGTCAACACAATGGCTGCTACGACGAAAACCAGCGTAACATTGTAGAGCACATCGGTCTCACCCGGCGCCGTGATGAAGAATGGAAGGTGGTGTGTCGCTATCGGATTAGCTACGGCTGAAGCTGAATCTGTCAAAGGACTTCTCCCGAATAGCGGTGGCACTTTCTCGGGCGATTTGAGCTCAAACGATACCCAAGTTTCCATTCGCCCTCTTGATTCAAATCAATGGGGAACCCCGGTCCACGGCGAGAAGGCGATGGAGTGGACAAGAAAATCCAGTTGCCCCCATTCCCTGACAATCCGCTCGAACACTGCCTCCGTTTGTCCGGGCACTCCAACGTCGAGCGACATGAAGATTGGCGACTCAAGTTCACGTGCGAGCGGCTCCACGTGCTTCTTGGCCTTTTCATTCAGGCAAGTCACGGCCAGGTCGGCCACTTGCTGGGGGAAACCACCAGAGCCAGACCATCACCTTCCGGTGGTTCGTGGAATCCGCCACGGGGTGCCAAAGCTGCCCAATACCCAAATATCGATTTTTGAATATCGGCCCTCGAGCCGCATCCTTTGATGTATATCAACGTATTTGAGCGTTTTGGTCAGAAGATGGAAAAATGACGCGCCATTAGATCCGGGATCTGACGATGGACACCAACATCGTGCGCCTCCCTGCCTTCGAGGCAACTGCAGGCAGTTGGATCCATGTTGTTGGCATATGCATCGAGATTTTTGGTGTCTTCATCATCGTCGCGGGCATCGTCTGGTCAACCTATCTCTGCGTTCACTGGTACAAGCACAACCAGCCCTACGACGAATACAAGATACGCATCGGCCGCTCCCTGCTGCTGGGCCTGGAAGTCCTGGTCGTCAAGACAATCGCGATCGAACTCACCTTTACGAGCTTGGGGCTTCTTGCCGGGCTGGTAATCGTCCGGACCTTCCTGGGCTGGACGCTAGTCCCCGAGATAGAGGGCCGATGGCCCTGGAGGCGAGAGCTTCTGCCAGCGAGCGTCGCTGTCAGGCAGACAAGGAAATCCCCCTAATCGGAATCCAGAGCAATAAAATGCGAATGAGGTGGAACCGACGCTATGGACTGAGGGGCTACCTCAGGTCATCGCTTTGGGTGGTTCCGTTCATAGCCATCCCGCTTGAACTGATAATCACACGGTTGGTGCATGGCCTTGATGCGTGGCTTGGCTGGAGCCTTCTGGGCCTCTCGGTGACAGGCGCGAAGGCATTGCTTGAGGCCTTCGTTACGGTGGCCCTGTCGTTCGTTGTCTTTACGTTTGGCTCCCTGCTGGTTGCTATTCAGGTCGCCAGCGCACAAATGACCCCCCGCATCATCGCAACGACGTTGTTGCGAAACGACGTCGTCAGGTACACCGTCGGCCTTTTCATATTTACCCTGATGTTCGCGCTGAGCGCACAGAACAAGATGGACCAGGAAGTCCATCAGCTGGTCATGTTCCTGGCTGCCCTGCTTGGCATCGTCTCGTTCGCCGCGTTCTTCTACCTGATCGACTATGCGTCGCGACTGCTGCGTCCCATCAGCATTCTGGCGCATGTCGGCGGCAACGGACTTGCGGTCGTCCAAACCATTTATCCCTCCCCAACTCTCCCATCCGACGTACACTCTCGCGAAAGCCTCGACCTTGGTCCGCCGGATCGTACCATCGAAGAGACGGCCTCGGGCATTGTTCTGGCGGTCAATTTAAAAAAGCTCGCGTCAGCAGCCGAACGATCGAACGGCGTGATCGAATTCGTTCCGCAGGTGGGCGATTTTGTTGCGGACGGCCAACCCCTGTTCAACCTTTACGGCGGTGCGCGCTTGATCGACGACGCATCGTTGCTTGCCTTGGTCGCGTTCGGCTCGGAACGCACCATCGACCAGGATCCCACGTTTGCATTTCGTATTGTAGTCGACATGGCGATCAGAGCGTTGTCGCCGGCGATCAATGATCCGACCACGGCCGTTCTTGCGGTCGATCAGCTGCACCGCATGCTGCGCATGGTTGGCAGCCGTCATTTGCGCACCGACAGAATATTGGACGACTCCGGCCAACTCCGCGTGGTTTTCCGGACACCCAACTGGGAAGATTTCATCCATCTGGCTTTCAGCGAAATACGATCCTGCGGATCCAATAATCTGCAAGTTGTAAGACGGCTTCGGGCGATGATCGAGAATCTGATTCAGACGCTTCCGGCGCACCGTCATGCCGCGCTGCTTCAAGAACTCAGCCTGCTTGATCGCGAGATCGAGAGAAATTTCGCTTACCCGGAGGAAATAGCTCTAGCTCGAATTGGGGATGTCCAGGGTTTGGGAGGTCACGCCGGAAAAATTACGCACTGACAGATAGCTCTGCTTGTAGCTCATCCATGAGCAAAAACGCTGAAAGGGAACACATGGTGGATCTCCTTCAAAAGCTGCTGGGTGTCACAATCGCAATCTTCATGGCCGGCAGCCTGCTGGAAATGGGCCTGAAACTCGATCTGAAAAAAGCCGCTCATGCGTTCCGTGATGTCCGCTTCATCGTGATGGCCTTGTTGTGGAGCTTTGCTATCGGTCCCGCCTTGGCGATCTTGCTGGCAAGAGTGCTGCCTCTCGCGGAACCTTACGCGCTCGGCCTCATCCTGCTGGGTTTGGCACCGTGCGCGCCGTTCGTGCCACTGCTCGCGGAAAAAGCCGGCGCGGATCTGAACGACGTTGCCGCCTATCTGCTTCTGGCTTCGCTTGGTACACTGATCATCCTGCCGATCATGATTCCCATTGTAGCGCCGACGCTATCGGCAGACGCGTGGACGATTGCCAAACCGCTCCTGTTTTTCATTGCATTACCGCTCGCGATTGGAATCTGCTTCCGTCTTGTCAACAGCGGCTTCGCCGAGAAGGCTCATCCGGTCGTGAAGAGGGTCACAAGTGTTGACATTATTTTGATGCTCGGAATTGTCACGGTGCTGTACTGGCGCGATTTCCTGAGCGCTGTCGGAAGCTATGCGATCGGTGCCCAGATCCTTTACTATTGCCTGCTCGCCGTCGCCGCCTATGGCCTGGGATTCGGCCTCTCGCATGAGAAAAAGAGTACCCTTGTGCTGGGGCTCTGCACCCGCAACGTCGGCGCCGCTATGGCACCGCTGCTGTCGGCTCCGGGCTCTGACGAGCGTGCGACGGTGATGTGCGTTCTGGCCGTCTTCATCACCCTGGGTGTTGGATCGGCAGCGGCGCACCTGCTCGGAAGGCGGCACCCCGCCGGCAACCCGGCCCTTGGTGGTGGGTAGCGACCAATGGCCACTATCCGCTTGGCGTTAGGGGGCCAATGTGAAACGGTGGGGGTTGACAGGCGGTAGGCAGCTGTAGAGTCATGCTTGATCGTTTGTGGAAAGCGTCTGACCTAAACCGGTCCTCACTTTGTGTGGCAATCGGAGCGGTCGCGTTTGTGTTAGGCACGGCAAATGCGAAAGCCCAGGAAGCAGAACCGCGATCCTATTCCAATACCCCGATCGGGCTGAATTTCCTGATCGGGGGCTACGTCCACACCGAAGGCAAGATGGCGTTCGACCCGGACCTGGCGATCGCCAACGCCAACTTCCACTCCGATTCAGGGGTGCTTGCGTATATCAGGTCTTTCGATATCGGAGGCCAGTCGGCCAAGTTCGACGTCATCCTGCCGGCGTCGTCGTTCTCGGCGCAGGCCCTCGTAAACGGCCAGCCTGCCGAGCGCGAGATGGCGGGCCTTGGCGATCCGCGATTTCGCCTCTCGGTCAATTTGTTTGGAGCGCCCGCGCTCTCGGCGAAGGATTTCGCGAGCTACCAGCAGGATCTCATTGTCGGCGTGAGCCTGCAAGTCTCCGCCCCGCTCGGACAGTATGACGACAGCAAGCTGCTCAACCTCGGCATGAATTGCTGGTCGTTCAAACCAGAACTGGGCATTTCCAAGGCTTGGGGTCCATGGACCTTTGAGCTCGCTCCGAGCGTAACGATCTTCAGCGATAACAAGGATTTCTTCGGCGGCAATACCTTCTCCCAGGCGCCGTTCTTTGCCGTGCAGACACATATCCTCTACACCTTCAAGTCCGGCATCTGGATGGCACTGGACGGGATCTATTTTGCGGGCGGGCGTACCGCGCTCAACGGCGTGAAGAGCGACAACGAGCAGGCAAATTCGCGAGCAGGCTTTACCCTTGCGCTGCCGGTGGACCGCAACAACTCGCTGAAACTGTCCGCCAGCACCGGCATCACAACCCGCACCGGTAGCGAGTTCAGCGCCGTCGGTGTCGCCTGGCAGTATCGTTGGGGTGAAGGATATTGAAGCAAGCGACAGGGCCTATTTGGATTCGCCGAAGAACCCCACATTTTATTCTGGGAAGACAATACTTCGA
The DNA here is from genome assembly GCA_963820275.1 of uncultured Alphaproteobacteria bacterium. Classification (GTDB taxonomy): domain Bacteria; phylum Pseudomonadota; class Alphaproteobacteria; order Rhizobiales; family Xanthobacteraceae; genus Bradyrhizobium. Next base: position 42,959 of record CAWFZL010000027.1, on the reverse strand, counting down.
TCTTATTTTTGACGGAGGCCAACGTGAAAACGGTCGACATCATATATCGGTATAATGCGCAGGATATTACGGCGAGACCACTGCCTTCGGACAGCTCTGTCGCCCTGCTCAGGCTGAACCGTGGCAATCGAGACTTTGCCGCGCTTCTCGATCACGTCGAGGACGAGATTGGAGTTCAGCAAATCATCCCGGTCGATCCCCGCGATCTGGGACTCGTGTCGGGCAGCACCGCAGTAACAAAGCAACGTCCGTTTGCCGCCCTGCTCGGTTGTTCGGATGCCCGTGTGCCGATCGAACTGATTTTCAACGAGGGACCGAACGATCTCTTTGTTGTCCGGGTTGCAGGGAATGGCCTTGGAATGGAGGTGCTCGGGAGCCTGAAATACGCAGTTGAAAACCTCGGCGGCACTCTGAAGCTCATCGCTGTTCTCGGACATAGTGGATGTGGGGCCTTGACCACGGCCGTCGACGTATTTCTGAATCCGGATGAGTATTTGAACATTGCGGCTAAACATTCGATTCGGGGTATTCTCGACCGCTCGCTTCTTGTCGTGCAGGCTTCCGCGAATAAATTGCTCGCGGTGCTAGGCGCCGACGTCGCGCGCCACCCGGGATACCGGCAAGCCTTGATCGAGGCATCGATCATTACCAACGCAGCGCTTGCGGCCTATTCCATACAGCAGGAGTTCATCGCAAGCGGGCCGCCTGACTTGCAAGCTGCCTACGGCGTCTATCTTATCGAGACACGTGAAGTATGGGCGCCGCGCCCAGACGACATCGATGGTGTGGGACTGGCCGCGGTGCCCCACGACCCCTCCGGATTTGCCCGTTTGGGTGAAGCGATCGCCAAATCCGCACGAATTGCGTCCTACATCAACCGCCTTCCGTAGCGCTGTCGCCCGCAGGGGTTTGGGGTTTGCCAGGATTTCCTTCAAGGTCTTCCTTCCTTGCCCTCCATCATCAATACCTTCTGCAGCACCTCGAAAATGACTGCAGTCGACCAGCCAAACAACAGCACACCATTCATCGCCGTCATCGGCCCAAGCAGCCGCCAGCGTTCCAAGGGAGTTACGTCACCGTATCCGAGCGTTGTATAGTTTACGAACGCGAAATAGATGAGATCGGCGCCTTCAGGAGCAGCACCGACGATCGCGTAGGTTAACGACCACACGAGCACCTCGGCAAAGTGCGCAATCATCAAGATCAACACGGTCGCAATCATGACGGCGATCAACTGAAGCGTCTGACGTGCTGCTGTTATCTCTCCGACGATGCGCGCCACGGTTATAACCGTCACCATCACCAACGCATGAATTGCGATGTTGCAGCCGCTGACGGCTGCGCCAAGGAAATATTGACGTAACATACGGCTTACTCCGGCACTACGGGACTGGTTATCGTACTTCCTTGCTGGCGTCGTACGGATCAATTTGGGGAGATCATTATTCGTGAACCGCTTGCCGCAGGTCCAGCACAACATGCACGACGCCGGCGCCGCCGCCCTCCTTGAGGCTAAATCCATGGCCGCGATCAGCTCTGAGGAATCGGCGATAGCCTGCCCGGTTTCGCGCGCAAGCGCTTCGGCATGAACAAGTAGATCGCGATGCACGGATGCAGGTAACTCGATTGCGAGACGAGCTGGCCCGTCTGCCGGCGCCGACCACGCAGTCGCGGCAAGGGAATTGCTTTTAACGTAGCCTCAATCTTCGCAGCGGTTACGACCCGAAAGAGGCGGCTCTTAAGCCGCCTCTTTCGTTCTTTCTGTGTCTATGGCAGCGATGCATCACCTTAAACCAAAAGAGCCCAGCGCGCTGGCCAATGCGGTTGCGCACTGCGCAAGTCAATAGATCCGAGCGCGGCCGTAGTAACCCCAACCATTACCCCAATCCTTGGCTGCGTAAGGGACGCAGGCATAGGTGTGAGACGGATGACATTCATGGTCACCCCAGGTACTAGCCGCATAGTAGCCGCCACCCGAACCACCATCCCCATAGTAACCCGAAGGTGAGGCGGCGGCGCCGGCCGTCACGGGACCGTAGCCATACGCAGCTCGATAACCCCAAGGCGAGGTGGCGGCGACCGCAGCAGTGCCGACAGCGCCGGCCGCCAAACCGGCGCCCACTACACCGGCACCGTAACCGTAACCATACGTGCCTCGCCGGTATTGTCGACGCGCAACTCCGGCAACGCTCACGGGAGTCAACGGGCGACCGACGCGCGCCTGGGCGCTCTCGATCGACAGCGAGACGCCGCGCTGTTCAGACCAGCCGAAGGAGAACAGTGTCGCGCACGCGAAGGTTGTGGCTGCAACCGCAATCTTTCCAAAACTCATCTGCTTCATGGTTTTTCCTCCTTTACTATCTGCCCCGCGCCAAACTTACGACAGGTACCGTTCCCGGGACTATTGCCCCAAGGGCCATTGCCCCAAGGTGCACCTTCCGCACGCAGGCGGGAGTTCGACACCGTGAAATTGCACGCGACATTCCTCAACGGATTTTAGCGGTCAGTTCGCTCTGCTCCGTCAAAACTCCTTACTGCGCAATCGCGGCAGCCGTGACGTCGGGCGACATTACGCGAGCGAAGCGTCCGAAATTGCCAGCTGATCGACAGCTACGTGAAGGCGTATCAAACCGCTGAACCAGACGAGCGGTTGGCGCGCATAGAGCAGGTGGAGCGACACCGAATTGATGCGCATCGCGATGGGCAGACGCACGGCCGAAACCGCTACGCAACTCCCCAGCCTGCTGACGCAGCATTAGCGATAACGCCGGGTCAGAATACCGCCGCCACTACATCTGCGATCTAAGGCAGCATGGCGGCGCGCAAGCGGTATCGCTACTTTGTCATTCGCCTTCATGATATAATGTGCCATTTAGTCGCGTTCCGAGTGAGCCTTGACCCTTGACCATGTTGAAGGCGATCACGTTTTCGATTTGTGCGGCAGCATTGCTTCTGCGCGCAACGTGTGATGCGGCGGAGCTGGCAGAGAATACAGCGTTCGACTCCGCTCCAGCCGCGCCAACGCCGGATTTCGAGTCCCTTCGGATCAAGGGACTCATCGTGGCGCTGCCCGGCCCGCAGGATACTATCGATCCTGATTTCGCGGGCATTCGATCAAGTCTTGCAGCGCTCGGGATCGGATACATCGGCTACAACAACAACAACTTTTTCGACAACATGCTGCCCGCAGAACGGACCACGTTCGGCCAGCAGGTCTATAACGGTCAGAAGCCAACCTTCTTCACCAATAACGTGATGCAGATGACTTACGACCTCAGCAGATACGGAATTTCCGATGGACAGATCGTGGTTGGCGGAATTTACAATTACGACACATGGGAGCCCGGCGGTCCGAACGCATTCAGCCTCGCGACACTCAGCTATTATCAGACTTTTCTGAACAAGCAGGTGGAATTGAAGGTTGGATATCTGGCCAATGTCGTCGAATATTGGGGGCTCTTTCTGGCGGGCAATTTGGCATCCAGCATCTTTGGACCGAGCGGATCAATTCCGGTCGAGCTTGGCCTTAGTGCTTGGGCCTGGACGAAACCGGCGATCAACGTCAAGGTCAATGGTCCCGACGGCCTCTACAACAAGTTCGGCGTACAGATGGCGAGCAGTCCGGATGGTCCCGTCGCTGAGAAAGCCGCAAACCCAACCGGCCTGGACTGGTCCACGCCAAACAGCGGGGTTCTCGCAATCGACGAGTTTGGTTATCAGAAGGTGGCAGCCCCCGGCCAGCTTGCGACCTGGGTGCGTGCCGCATCAATCGTCAACACCAGCAGATACGTCGATTTTGAATTTGGCGGGCGAAATACCGGGAATTACGCAGCGTATGTTCTGGCGGATCGGCAATTTGTTCAACTGTCCCCGGTAGAAGGTCAGGCTGCAAGGGGGTGGTACGCTGGCGTCACCGCAATGTATGCGCCGCCGGAATTCAATCGCATCAGCCAGTATTACGAGCTACGCCTTTATGGGATAGGCCTTCTGCCGTCCCGGCCGAGTGATATGGTGTCCTTGGTTGTCTCCCGAAATGTCTTTAGCCAATATCTGGTCGATGCTGCTTTGCAGAGCGGCCAACTCGCGCATAGCGGCAATTTTTCGGTAACCGCAGCATATTATGCACCCATTGTGCCCGGTATTCGCGTCGGCATCGGGCTCGGGTACACGAACAATCCCACGCCGGTGATCTATACGCCGCAGACGGGGAGTGACCTCAATTTGTTGGCCAACGTGGTCACGTACTGGTAGGGCCGCCATAGGTGCCGGTGAGGTAGCTATCTTGGATGCTCTAATCGGACGGCAGGAAATCCTAGGCGGACTGATCGCGCCCCATGCAGGCCGCACAGCCGCATCGCGCACATTGAGGATGAAGCGGCTCGTTTATGTGTGGATCGCCGCCGCTGTCATTCTTGTCGTCTCAATTGGCGAGGCCGCCGCTCAGTCCAAGTCTGGCGAACCTGACGCTCAACCGAAAACCGTTCTGTTCCTTCAGTCATTTGGCGCGAATTTCTCCACCTGGAGCACGTGGAGCAGGGAAATCCGCAAAGAACTGGTCCGACAGTCGCCTTGGCCACTTGACGTTCAAGAACAATCCCTCGTCACGGCTCGGAATGACGACGGCGCTGCCGAGGCCAAGTTTGTTGAATATCTCGGGGCGCTCTACGCTCAACGACCGCCCGATTTGATCGTCGCTATCGGTGGACCCGCGGCGCGCTTCGTGCAGCGACACAGGGCAGACCTTTATCCGACAACGCCGATGCTGCTTGCGGCAGTCGAAGTGCGCCGGGTTGAACGATCCATGTTGTCCGAGCAAGACGCCGCCGTTGCGGTGCGGTTCGATCAAGTCGCTCTTGTCGAAAACATTCTCCGGCTGTTGCCGGAGACGAAGACCATTGCGATGATAATGGGAAACTCCCCCTTCGAGCGATTTTTGGCTGGCGAGCAGAAGCGGATACTGGGTCCGCTGCTGGAGAACAAGGTTAAATTGATCTTTTACAACGAGCGGACGTTCGCGGAGATCTTGAAAGAGGTTGCGAATTTGCCACCCCACAGTGCAATCTTCTATCAGCAACCATTAGTAGACGGCGCAGGTGCCGTCTATGGAGACAAGGAGCAATTGAAGCGCTTCTATGAGGTCGCTAACGCCCCTATTTTTACGCTCGACCAGTCTTTCTTTAACGGTGAGATTGTTGGCGGCCCAATGTTTTCACCGGCCGACGGTGCCCGACCGACTGCTGCTGTTGCCGTTCGAATGCTGGGTGGCGAGAAGGGTAGTGACATCAAGGTTCCTCCGATCGAATTCTCGGCACCGAAATACGATTGGCGACAACTCAAGCGCTGGAACATCAGCGAAAGCCGCCTGCCACCGGGAAGCCAGGTCCTGTTTCGGGAGCCAACGGCATGGGATCGGTATTCCTGGCAAATAGCGCTGATCACCGCCGTTATTCTCGCCCAAGCCGGGCTTATCTCGGCCCTGCTGAATGCGCGTCGTCGGCGTCGTCTGGCCGAAGTGCAGTCCCGGCAGCGCTTGTCAGAACTTGCCCGTGTCATGCGCTTCTCGACCGCTGGCGAACTGACGGCGTCAATTGCTCATGAAATTAACCAGCCGCTGGGCGCTATTATGACCAACGCCGAAACCGCAGACGCGATTCTGAAATCCCCGATGCCCGACATCGCTGAACTCAAGGATATCGTGAAGGATATTTTGAAAGATGACCGGCGCGTCAGCGAAGTCATCCGGAGGATGAAGAGCCTCCTGACAAAGGCACCCTTCGAGCTGAAAAATCTCGACCTCAACGAGGTCGCGCGGGAAAGCATTGAAATTCTTTCGACTCTGGCTGCGGCACGAAAAGTCGAATTAGTTAGTGGGATCACACCGGATGCGCTTCCGATCCTCGGCGACCGCGTCCAGCTTCAACAAGTCGTTCTGAACCTTGTCGTGAACGGGATCGACGCGATGAAGGATACTCCTGACGAAAACCGCGTCATCAGCATTCAGACTTCGCGCGTCGAAAAATTTGCGGAGCTATCCGTGTCGGATTGCGGACCGGGCATTCCCGAAGACAAAATAAAAGAAGTCTTCGAACCATTCTTCACCAGCAAGGCGGAGGGCATGGGCATGGGACTGTCCATCGCGCGCACCATCGTGGAAGCCCACAACGGGCGGATATGGGCTGAAAATCAACCTGGCGGCGCGACGTTTCGGGTCAGGCTTCCTCTTGAAGGCACACACTCCTTTTGAAAGGATCTGCTTTTGACCAAATCGCGCCATCGATCTGAGGCGCGCCTTTACGCTAGCCACAAAAATGCAAGACCAACGGCCAAGACAACCAGCCAGATCACCGAGAACACGAAGTACAAAGTGTCGCGCTTCATCCAGCACTCCCATCCAGTGGGTGCCGCCACCCGATCAAGCACAGGCGCGCTTTCGTCGCCTTGATCTGGATCGCCCCTTCTTAGAAACGTTTGGGCGAGTTCGAATTTCCAATGGCGCGCCACCAAGGGAAGGAAAATTCCGAATGTGGACCCACTGTTTTCGTCCACAGTTTGCTTGCCGTCACTTGCCCACTGGGACAATGACCCTTGGGGCAATAGCTCCAACAAAGTCTCCTATTATAGTTTGGCGGGACTAAAACATACGCTTGGGCGGGTGAGCCGATGAACAGACAGCGGCAATTTGTGGGCAGCGCCAAGGTAATCTCGATGAACGATGAACTGCGCGCCAGAAAAGTCTCTACCGTGCAAAGCACGACCTGGGATGAACCTAAAGATGTGATTGAGGCTACTATTCGTTCGGCGTTTGTCAGCTATCCGAAGGACGATGACCCGGACGGGAGAATGTACTGGATCGCGCCAAAGGAATGCTCGCAATTGGCTATCGCCGTAATTCTTGGATTGCAGGCGAAGGGCTTTATAATTGTGAGGCAAGTAACCTAACGCCCAAGGCCATTGCGGCCGCGTGGACTTAAGGGAGCAGGCTCATGCCTGGCGACCGTCGCGAAAAAGATCGCCCATCAGAGCCACGGTAATTATCGTCTTGTTGACAGCTTCTGATTATCGAAGCTGCTCTGACCGGGTGAACGAACACCCGACTTGCCGCACCCGGCTCCGGTAATACGCCATCCCTTCACTGCATTTGTCCGTAGGCGTCCGCCAGAAAATGGTCGAAAGCCTCAATTCGAATGAGGCCAAGACGCGGATACTCCATATCGGTGACGATGTAGAGCGCGACAGTCAGCGTCCCGGCAAAAAGAGCCATGTGTATCCAGCTGCGCGCAGGGCTCGCGGCCATGCCAAAGCCAGCAAGAAGCGAACACCCAAGACCAAGACCGAAGAGCATCACATAGATAATCTGCGGTGGATGCTTTTCGCTTGCACCAGCACGTATTCTCGCGACCTCAAACACGCTATTCAGCGCCGGTAGTGCGAATGAACATGCCGGTTGGTAGGCGCTCTTTGGGCAGGCCGCGACGGCCGCATTCCAAAGGTTGTTCTTGTGGAGAACCAGCTGGTTCTGTTGCTCGCGAGAAAAATCCTCCACCCTTTGCCAGAGCGAGAAATCGTGCCGCATGCGATATAGCTCAACGCGAGCGAGGACATATACCTTCAGCTTGTTCTGGAGTTCGCGGGCGATGTCCCCCTCTAACAGACCCAGGCGGTCGTAGGCGGTGGTTACCGCCGTCGCCTCCTGGAGCACCAATTGTCGGCGGTCGTCGAAGCGTTGCAGGGCACCGGAGATCGTAAACGCCAAGAGCAAACCCATTAGACCGAAGATTGCTCCCTCCACCGTTGCAAGCCCGGCCATGCTGTCGACCCCTTCGTGCTTTCGATATCGCAGGCCCAAAGTCCTGCCGCAGTGCAGCGCAACCAGCGAGCAGACGAAAAAGACGGCAGAAATCCCGGCAGCGAAAAACATGAAGATCATCGGACAACAATCTCCGTTCCGTGGGCACTTGACGTCGGCTTTCGGATATCAAAACGCCTTCCGTTCACGTCCGTTCAAAGCAGTTGGCTCGTCTGCTGGATTGTCGCGGTCCGTCTGGCCGGGGGTCATCTGAAATGCGGGGACCGGCAGTGGAACCAAATCACAATGGCGATTTTTTGCCTGCGCGTGAGGTTCTATTGAACGGATAGAATGCAGCGCCGAAGTTCGCCGCAACAACTATAATGCGCAAATGGGCTAAACACTTGCTGCCGCGGAGTGCCGGACCCGCGGGGGCGATGCAAACGCAGCCCTGTTAGGAGCGCCAGAGCTTTTGGGTTACGATCGCAAACTCAGGATTGTGTTGCCCGAACTGAGCCGTTCTCATGCGCTTGACCAAGCCGAGGGATTTCAATTCCATACCAAGCGCCACCGGGGGCATCGCTCGTCTGGCATGCGCCAGAATGCGTGAGGCGGGTAAGGGTATGGCGAATGTCGTATCCGAGGCAGGGTTGACCGTCGCGGAAGTAAAGGATCCATCCCTTCGCCTTGAGGTGCGTGCGCAGATCAAGGTGCTGGAATTGGCAGCACGCGAACTTCAGGATGAGTTTCTGGGATTTCATCTGGCGCGCAAATTCGATCTGCGCGAGATCGGCCTGCTCTACTACGTCATGGCATCTTCAAATCAACTTGCGGATGCTCTCAGCAACGCAGAGCGCTATTGCAGAATCAACAATGAAGGGGTCCGTCTGCGCTTCCGCGCCGATCAGGCAGCAGTCATCGCGCTTGACTACGTGAACGTGGATCGAATCTCGGATCGGCATCAGATAGAGTTTTGGCTCACGACGGTAGTGCGCATATGCCGGCAATTGACAAACAACCGGTTAGCGCCGCGAAAAGTTAAGGTCAGGCATCATCGCGACGGCACACCCGCCGAATATAGATCGTTTTTGGCCGGCGATATCGAGTTCGGAGCCGACGCCGATGAGATAGTTTTTCCGTCCCGGGTCGCTTCTCTTCCGATTGTTGGAGCGGACACCTACTTGAATAAATTGCTGCGCCAATACGCGGAAGAAGCACTCGCGCGCCAACCGCAACATCGCAACAGCGTACGAGCGGCGGTAGAGCGAGTGCTTCCGCAGTTGCTTCCTCATGGCAGAGCCAACACTTCGGAGGTCGCGCGTCAACTTGGCCTCAGTAGCCGTACGCTCTCGCGCTCGCTCCTGGCCGAGGGCTTAACCTTTACCAAAATACTGCAGGAGCTAAGGGCTGCTCTCGCCCGGCGCTACCTCAGCGAACGCGCGTTGCCCATTTCGGAAATCGCGTGGTTATTGGGGTACCAGGAGTTTGGCTCCTTCACGCATGCATTCAAGAGATGGACCGGAATGAGCCCGAACCAATTCCGGTCATCAGGCCGGCTGCGCGATAAGAGGACGGACCGTTCCCTGTAAAGGGAGCCCCTTCAGAAGAACAGCGACAATGGTCGGCGGCTTCGAAATCGGAGCCGGTCTACCCCACCCTCTCCATCAAGGTGACCCGAAGCGCTTCGGAACTTCTCTTGGCGGCTGTTGGCGAAAAAGCACGAATCATTGGCGCGAAATAACAAGATTTGATCGGGCGTTTCGATAAGTATCGCGCCGACAACTTGATCGCATTCGAAACTAAATCAACATCTTCTGGCAGACCTCGACCATGGGCCGCGACGAATTATTATTGTGGGTTTCGCTTGTGTGGTTGTTTTCTCTTGTGGGCGCCGCGTTCTGGGTATTGTTTTGGACTTAATGGGTCCACCACGGCGAGACAATCGTCGCTGAAGCCAACGCGCGTGACCTTGAAGGGATAGCCGAGCTGTCGCGGCAGGCGGACTGGCCGGATCAACGAGCGCTGGCGGTCGCCGAAGCGCACGGGTAACGATCTGCACCTCTCAGCGGGAGAGACGTGGCGCCATTGATTTGGATCAAGGCCGGCGTTTCTGGCTTCATCGCATTATTCGATTGGTCATCCAGCAAGGAATCCTGCATGCCTGGAAAAACCGAAAACCTGTTGCCAGATGCGCGGGACGTTCAAAGGCAAGCAGCCGCAAAAGCCGCGAAGAAGGCGGACGATTACGTGCGGGTTCTGGCCGAAGCTGAGCTGGAAAAAAGGGCCCTGACCGAGCGCCTTGGCGCCGCATCCGCTGCGTCCGAAGATGACAAGATAGAGCTCACCTCGGCAATCATTCGACGAGCTGCCCAAAGCGGGCTTGGCGAAGTTCAACTATATCGATTCTCGGATTCGCTCTGTACAGACGGCGGCCTCGCCATCAGCAGGAATGCAGCGGGTTGGGAAACCACACTCAGGGGAGTGCCGAGGGATATTTACGATATCTGGGCGAACTACATGCGACCGCGTGGATACCAGATTCGATATATTGTGAATAAGCTGCCGGGTAGCCTGCCGGAAAATGTCAGCATCGTCGTGAGCTGGGACGATTGAACGAATTGCACGGAGAAACCTGACCAGGGTATTTTAAGCCTTTGAAGGCAGAGGGAGGTATTGCGGCTGTCTACGACAGGCCGATGTCAGGTAAGAGTGGCCGACGCCGTTCGAATTGGTTCGATGAGAGACTGCGCCGGGAAAGGTTTTGTAAGGTATGCCGCGCAACCGGACTGCAACGCCGCGCTGCGCGTCGCATCGCTGTCGTTGCCCGTTATGAATATAATCGGCAATGAAGCACCCTGCTCGGTCAACCGCTTGCTCAACTCAATTCCGGAACCATCACCCAGGTTGACGTCGAGGACTATGCAAAAAGCGGCATCAAGATCAGCTCGGTTCTGAAAGGATTCGATAGAATCAAAGAGCGCGACCTTGAAGCCATATTGCCTTAGCAGGCGGTGAAGCCCTCTAAGCATATCAGGATCATCATCCACAACGATCACGGATTTTCGATTCGGCAAGATTGAAAGCCTCTATACCGTGCGCGCTTCTGCGCCGGTTCTCGGTGGGCCGGACTTTACTCGGAGTTCCTTTGGTACTCCCATGTCACAAATCTTCATATTGTCCCAAGGGACAGGCCAAGTGTCCACAGCCGTAAATAGCAGTTTTATTTAGCGGTTTCGGGTGCGTGAAGAACCCCAAGGCGCTCCGCAATTGAGACAAGTTCAGCTAAGGATTGGACCTTCATCTTTTCCATCACTCTATGGCGATGAGCTTTAACGGTCCGTACGGTCGTCCCCAATTGGGCTGCGATTTGTTTGTTTATCTTGCCTTGAACGACAAGATCGAAAACCTGTCTTTCACGCGGGGTCAGCAGCCCCAAGAGGCTACGCAAACGATCCTGCTCGCCGCGCCGAGCCCGCCTGGCTTGATGAAAGGCAATCGCCCGTTCGATTGCCCCAAGCAGCTGTTCGGACGAGACCGGTTTGGTCAGAAAGTCCTGGGCGCCGGCCTTGATTGTCTGCACGGTGGTTCGGGTATCAGCATGGCCGGTCAGAAAAACGATCGGCAAGGTCGAGCCGAGGCTGATCAAGCGGGCTTGCAAGTCCGGACCGCTTAGATCCGGGATACGAACGTCGAGAAGGATACAGCCAGGGCTGTTCTCATCCGGTAAGTCGTCCAACAGGTTTTGTGCGGACGGATAGGTTGCAACCTCGTAGCCAGCGTTCTTCAATCGGCGCTCGACAGCCGTCCGAAACGATGCATCGTCATCAACGACGTGAACGCGACCCGGCAATTCTACCTCCTGCGACGTGACCAGAGGTGAAAACACCCCGGAGCATGGTACCACGAACGGTCCGTCTTGCTGCAACGCGGGCGCGATCTGAAAATACCGCGCACATGGACCTGTCCCTAGGGACAATGGCTCCTAAGACAATAGTGGGCACAACGATGCTTGTTGTAAATAATTTCTTCAATTCAAGAGACTTCAGTAACAGTCCGTACAAACAGGGAGATACTCCATGTTTGCTAGTCTCGGTGGAGATAGAGTTCCCGCGGAAACTGGAATGCCCCTCCCGCGGCTTAAATTTAGCGAATTTCGCTACGAAAGAGACGAACAAATCTTCGGCGAGAATGAGCCGGCCGACTATGTCTATCAAGTGACCTTGGGAGCGGTGCGAAGCTACAAGCTTCTCCTGGACGGTCGCCGCCAGATTGGCGCCTTTCACCTCGTGGGCGACATATTCGGTCTGGAGAACGCTGCGGTTCACCGCTTTACAGCGGAGGCGATCGTCGACACCAAGGTCCGGCTGGTAAAACGTCAGAGTCTGGAACTCATAGCAGGGACGGACGTGCTGGTCACACGCGATCTGTTGAACACGACCGCCACCAGCCTCCAGCATGCCGAAGACCACATGTTGCTCCTGGGACGCAAGAGTGCATTGGAGCGGGTTGCGGCCTTTCTGTTGGAGATGGACAAGCGGCTAACGAGGGCCGGATTTTTTGCACTTCCCATGAACCGACGCGATATCGCGGACTATCTAGGGCTTACCCTGGAGACCGTTTCCCGCGCACTTCGCCAACTCAACGATATAGGAACTCTGGAATTTCTGAATTGTAACCAACGCCAGATCGTCCTTCTGGACCGCGAACGGCTCGCCAACTTAGGATAGGTCTCGCGGTGGATCTGGAGCGTTGCATGTACATCATCGCAATCGTCGAACTGGGTTGGATAGCGCGACTGCAAATAGCATCAGCGCAAGGTATTAATTGATATCAATGCCCGATCTGAAAACGGCTGCGCAGAATTCGTACGGAATTCAAAGCAGCCGATGAGTTACCCAAGTTGACCAGACGCACAATTTCCGATCATTGGTTCGTTTCGGTTGAGGCGCCGAAACAATGGCGAATTGCTTCTAAACGGGCTCCTGCCAGACAGACCGCAACATTCCCGACGGAGAGCGAGGCCAAGCAATTTGCGAAGGCGATACTTTCCGACGGAATGAAGATCATGGCGGGCACATTGCACCCTCATCAGCCAATGCGACGCATCATTGGATCTTCTGAAATCAATCAATGGATTGAGGAAGAAGAAAGTTGATGATGTCAGATTCTCGCCGTATCGCTTCTTAATCGGTTTCATAAGGCGAACTCAGTCATAGTTCTTTTGCGCGGGGGTCTCAAATTCTCCAGGCCGTAGGCACGATCGGTGCGTAACAGTTCGACAGCCGTTGATGACCACCGGGCCACGGACCGTTTGGCCGGCTTTCCAAAATTTTTGGCTGAAAATCACAAGACGAGGTTTTGATCGATTTGCTAATGGGTCTGTGCGGGTTGCTCGCGGCCCAAAGCACGGTCCCGCTTCGGCCTCCGGGGGTTGGAGGTTGAGCGGCGACCGCGCAGGCCGCGTCGAGGCAGGCGACCCGCTGTACCATTGTGAGTTCATCGAAGCAGTTCCCGATTCGAACCCTGCAATCGATCATTGAAAGAGTTGAGAAACTTGAGAAGCCCGGGAAAAAAAGCCTACACCGAAAAGCCGGAGGACGGACGCCGATGCGGTTGCGGTGCACAGTTCCGCTTGGTCCACACGATGGTTGACCCGCGCACGGGTCGTGACGTCCGGATTTTTGAGTGCAAGTGCGGGCAGCAGTCGTGGCAATTTTAGGGTGCCGATCGAAGCGTCCTACGGCAGCCTCAGGGCTGTGATCGCCAGCTCGTCACCCTTGGAAGATGCTGCGCGGAGAACCGCCACAGGGAATTCCAGAGTGCTTCTGGTCACCTTGAGAAGGCTGTTTGCCTATTTCGTGATGAGCCGCTTAGTCGGCTGCGGCTCGGCCGTGAGCGCTGCCGGCGAAATCGAAAAGGTCAGCCACGTGTTCCAGCCCGGCGCCCGGTTGGTCGCATCGAACTCACCATATGCCCTCAGGCCCAGAAATCCCTGCATGCCTCCGACCGGAAAAAGATATCCGATCTGCGGGCCGATACCGAGAACGCGCGACCTAAAACCGCCCAAAAAAAGCGGATTCTGACCGGAATCATCGGTGATTTGCTGATAGGCATATCCGGCAACGCCAACGAAAAGCTGCTTCGAGAGGAAGTGCGACGCACCCCAGTCGAAGTGGAAATCGATGCCATTTCGGTATTGCGTCTCGGGATTCTTGAAATTGTAGGTAAAGCCGGCAACGCCCGAGAATTCGTTCCCTGTCGCTGCGTTGAGATAAGTGTAGGCGCCGCCGGCGTCGATTGCACCGTGCCCGAGGCCGATATTGGCAAGCCGCATCGGGTCGTAGTCGCCGACGGGAATATCGCCTGTGACATAAGCCATATAGTTGTTGAGGCCGTAGTTCCAGAGTAGCTCCGCGTTCGGTACGAGGTCTCCATAAGAGGTTAACGTGTCTTCGAGCATTCCGGTCCGCGTCTTTACAATCGGTCCGGATAGTGCTGTCAGCGTTCCGGCGATACTGGCGTCGTTTCTGCCGTATTGGCTCGACATGCTTACGGACAACTGTCCGCCAAGCACCGGTGTCGCGAAAGTGTAGGTCGGCGTGAGAGTGACGAGATCCGCCTGCCCGCTCAGACTCAGATTCAGGTTCACGTTCACAGTCGGAGGAAGCCGGCCGGTCAAGATTTCTCTCGATGCCGCAACGTTCCCGGACGCGGCGATGTTGTAATGGTAATAAACCACACTGAGCGACCAGCCAGGCGTCAACGGTACGGCAACGAGACTGCCGTAGGTGCCAGGAAGCCAGAATGATGTGCCGCCCTGGTCGGCACGTGAGACTTCAGGGCAAAGCAGGAGAGCTGCAGCCGTGACTGCACAGCCAGTTCTTCGGATTTTTGATTTGACCGATCCCATTGCAAACCTCCACGCGGTATTTGCAACCGATGGCCGCCAACAATAGCGGTCCGCGAAGCGCGAGGCATTAAGACGGGCATTTGAATACCAGGTCACAATTAGCGCCCAAAATCCGTGACAGAATGGCAACAGCGGAAAAAATATTTGGGCTCAACTGCGACCGATCGCGTGAAGGCCAGAACAGCACCCGCGTAGAGCTTTGATCCGGATCAAAGCGACCACACCATGGAAGCGCGCATTTTTTGAAGAAATGGGAGGTAGCATGAGATCATCAAAAGTCATCGTTTTGATGCTTGTGGTGGCGGCTCCGAGTTTGGCGCCAATCCCATCAGCGCAGGCCGCTTCTGAATGCCCGACATCAGGAACATTATCGAGTTGGGGCAACGACTCGACGGGCTTTTTCAATGTCGCCTCCGGAGAAACCTGCCTATTCTCCATCAGGATGCAGGGCGAAATACAGATCTCGAGCATTGCAAAAGAACCGGCAAACGGCACCTTGAAAAAGCTCGACGTATCCACCTACGAATATGCGGCGAAGGCTGGATACAGGGGCCCGGATACTTTCGCCGTCCAGGCGACGGGAACAGGTCCGACCAGTTCCGGTACGTCGATAATTACAATGAACGCAACCGTTAAATAGCGCTGAACCTTGATCAGTTACGGCGCGCCTGCTGTCGGATGAAGAGCGTCTGGAGTGTTTCTGTTGTGGCACTCCGACGACGACAATCCGTTTAGGACCCGAAGCAGGACGTTAAGCGCGAACACGTTGACCTGGATTAATGGATCGCACGCGGTATTCGTTAAGAGATTCAAAGCTGTCAGAGCTTCCGGCCCTTTTAGCGTAAAATGGACCGCATTTGGATTTGCATATCATGAAGAAATGGCGCGGGCCGTTCATAATTGTGGTGCTGTTTTCACTGCTCGCAGCATTCAGTCGATCCGGCGACGCTGGACCCGACCCGACGGCGGAGCAGCCCTTTATGTCTCGCGCTGAGGTACGCCAGCAGGGCGCGGTGACCGTTCGCGCTGCGGTGCTGACCGACGACGAAAGTGAACGATATTTCGGCGCATCACTGGCTGACCATGGCATCCAGGTCGTTTGGCTTGGCGTGGACAATGCCAGCGATTTGCGGCTGCGCTTTCTGCCGATTGTCACGGACCCGAACTATTTCTCGGCCCCGGAAGTCGAACGGTTACTTCGCGTTTGGTGGCGCGGCAGTACCAATGCATCGATTGCATCGGCAGTAGCGCAAGCCCCGATGCCGGATGTTATTCCGCAAAAGCAAACCGCTGCCGGGTTCGTCTTCACGCACCGTGAAGGCGGTTTGAAGCTGTTTGAGGTCGGGTTCGAGACCGACAGGCAGATGCTTCGGTTCAGGTTCGTGCTGCCGGTCGGCGGCTCCTCATATGCGGTTCAAAAAGTCGACTTTGGAAACATTTATCCGCCCGGTAGAGTAGAAGCCGTCGATCTTGCGACACTGCGCGAAAAGCTGGCTCAGTTGCGCTGTTGCACCGCCAACAAGGCCGGCGATGCCAACGGTGATCCGCTCAATATTGTAGTCGTTGGACGCGGCATTGACGCGCTGTTTGCCTTCATCGAGCGAGGCTGGAGGCTTGACGAGCCGTTCGATCTCCACAGCGTTTACCGGACAATACGGGCCTTCTTGTTCGGCAACGAATATCTCAATGCACCGGTCAGCCCGCTGTATGTTTTCGAGCGCCAGCAGGACGTCGCACTGCAGAAAGCGCGCGACACCGTCAGCCTGCGCAATCATCTACGGCTGTGGCTGGCACCGTTCACGATTGACGGGCTTCAGGTCTGGATTGGCCAAATCAGTCGCGACATCGGCATTAAGCTGACCACACAATCTTGGTATCTGACGACCCATGTTATTAGCCCGGAAGTGGATCAGGACCGCTTCTTTCTGATGCAGGACTTGATCTTGTCCGGGGCTGTTTCCCGCTTTGGCTTTGTACGTGGCGTGGGCGCATCATCCATGCCCGATCCACGAGTAAATCTCACAGGCGAACCCTATTTGACCGATGGCCTGCGGCTCGTGTTGTTCCTCAATGAGCCGCGTCGGGCCTTCGAACAAATCGACTTTCTAGATTGGGAGCGCGTTTCTCCCTAGAACGGCCGCCGCCGCTGTGCGTGTTAAGCGGTAAGCGAGAGATAGTGTCGCTTCCGGCAGATACTGTTCACTAATTGCGGGTCTGGGTCTCAAGCTCTCCAATGATCGTCCTTGCCGGGCCCACCGACCGATGGAGTGGAGGCCGAGCTCGTCACCGACCATGTTTGCCGAAACCGCCGCAGCTCGCCAAAGGCTGACATGAACCTTACACGCGAGAGCTTATCGCCAAGGCCGCGGGAGCCTCGCCCGACGTCGTGCTTCGCTTTGCCTGCCAAGCTGTGCGGCTTGTTCAGGAAAAACTCGCGGTTGCCGTTTGAGCTAGATCAAAACGGATGGTGGAACCGAATACAATCTTCTAAATTGTGACCGCCCTCCGACGGCGCATGATCTAAATCAACATGCATTCAATGGTTTGCAGTTGGATCAGTCGGTTGGCGGAAATTCGTTTGGGAGGCCAGCGCTTGATCAGCCGAACCATACTGACCGCTGCGAAGCTCCAAACCATCGAGCTCCGCTATGGCCCGGGCGAGAGCGTATACGAACGTGGCGCACCCGCTCAATTCGTTTACGCGGTGGACACAGGCGCGCTGTGCCGTCTGCGGCTACTGACTGGGGACCGACGGTCGATACTACAATTCCTTTTCCCGGACGACGGCTTTGGTTACGAGACAGGTCGGCAACACCGCGACACCGTTCAGGCTTTGACACATACCAAGGTGCTCGCCGCAGGAAGGGAAGCTCTGCTGGCCGCTGCTACATCCGATCGGCGACTGTGGAACTTGCTGTTTACCGCCGCAACACAGACCGCAGCAGATGCGGAAGACCAAGCGGTGTTTCGCATCAGGACTGCTACCGAGCGTATCGCGCAATTCCTGCTCGAAATGGAGTTTCATCTGTCGACACGCGGCCGAATTGATCTGCCAATGAGTAGGCGTCATATCGCTGACTATATCGGGGTTACTTTAGAGACAGTTTCTCGGGCGTTCAGCGCATTGCAACGGGAAAAAATCATTCAGTTTCGGGATCAGACACAACGGCGGCTCGTGATCCGCGATAGGCAACGTTTGCAGCTGCTCGCGTCAGGTGCTTCAGAGTTTGACTATTGGACCAATCTGAAAAATCGAAAAGCTGCAAATACCCGGACGGCGGCTCGCACCGGCAATGCGGTTCTGGACCGCCCATTAGCCTTTTAAGCCGCGATACCGACAGCCGTCGCCGCACCAACGTTTCACGTCCGCGAAGGGTCAATCGCTACAGTTTCGAGATGTTCGCGCCGTGTCCGCTTTTAACGTGATAGCAATCGCCGACGCGCCGACATGTCGTATATGTGCGTTACGGCTAGGCGCTTGATTTCGGTGGCACTGAGGCTCTCTCGCGTTGGACGCGCTGCTGGGAGTTGCTCAGCCTCACTGAAACACGCGATCAAATCCCGCAAGCACAGGCTTGGCGCGGACGTTCGCCGTCTTGAGGTCTTTGGTACCAACTACCCGGAAGAGATCAGGGCAAGATTTTAGTTGATCTAGATCAACGGCTCCCGAGCTGCGACGTGCGGTAATACGCCCGCAATATTTTCGAACAGGAGTAAAAACGATGACGCGATTGGTCATAGTTGCCTTTGCCCTTGCATTGGCATCATCAGCCCACGCGATTACACCTGCATCCCTCCAGAACTCATCGGGTGATATTGTCATCAAAGTTCGCGAAGCATGCGGTGCAGGCATGCATATGGTGAACGGGACGTGCGTGAGAACTCCCGCCCGCCGTGGTGCCAGCAGGTGCGCCCGCGGCGTCACTTGCTGAGGCAAATTCGAATTCAAGCCGCGCCGCGTTCGGTCAGCCTTACTCCCCCTTGAATCGGGGTGCCTCGCCTATCTCACAAAGCCGTTCTCGGCGAAATCGCTGAGCAGATCGAGAGAGCCTCGGCTTCTTGACGCGGCCCAAACCATTGATCGCCGGTTATCGCGGCGACGATCACCAGGATGGAAGTCGCATTGATCAATGCCAGCAGCAACTGCCCAGGCAGCCTCCACAGACGCGCGGAAATCCCAGTCGAGACCGACCCGAAAGCGAAATTTTGTGCGAGGGGCAGCGGCGATTAGATCGCGAATTGGCGTCCGATCTCCACGACGTCATCTCTCGGTAGTCGAAAATACTCCACCGCCTCGCTCGAATTGCGCGCAAGAAAGGAGGCGACGGTCTCTATGAACCACGGCAGGCCCTTGCCATCTTCGCGTCTCACGATCGTCTCCCGCCCGATAAACCAGGTGACCTTGGAGCGATCAACCGGGTAACTCCGGTCACGAGCAAGGTCCAGCAAGGCCGGGAGGTCCGGCTGCTCCATGAAGCCGTAATGAGCGTGAACGCGCCAGACCTGAGAGGCGATCTCGCGCACTTCCGTGCGGTTCTCCTCTGCGACGTACGGAATCAGCTCGGTAATGACGTTAACAATAAAGACGGAATCGTGCAGCGAGCGGATGTGCCGTAGATGCCAGAATACGAGCGGCGGAATATCGCGGCTGACGCGCGCGACGAATATGGCAGTCCCAGGTACGCGCGAAATGTCGCCGCGGGTGATCTGCGCCACGATGTCGTCGATCGGAGTCTGCATTTCGTCGGCCAGCCGTTGCACCGCCGCTACTCCCATCTGCCAAATTCGCATCACGACGTAGATCAATACGCCGAGCAACAGCGGCACCCATCCCCCTTCGGTGAACTTCAGCAGGTTGGCGGACAGGAAGGCTCCCTCAACGATGGCAAAAGCACCGCCGACTGTGAGCACCGCCCACGACGGCCAATTCCACACCTCCCGCATGGCAATGGACAAGAGAATGGTGGTTGCCAGCATTGTTGCCGACACCGCTATTCCATAAGCGGCGGCGAGGCTGTCTGAGCTTCCGAAACCAATCGCTAGCGCCAGTGTCGCCGTCATGAGCAGCCAATTCACCGCGGGCACGTAAATCTGGCCATAGCCCGCGGCCGACGTCTGGACGATCCGTAACCGCGGCAGCGAACCCAGCTGGATTGCTTGCCGCGTCATCGAAAAGGCGCCGGTGATGACGGCTTGGCTGGCAACGGCGGTGGCGAGAGTGGCCAGTACGACCAATGGCAGCAGCAGTAGCGGCGCGGGGCAGAGACGGAAGAAAATGCTTCCTTCGACCGGCTCGCCGGTCAGCACGATCGCCGCCTGTCCCGCATAGTTCAGCACAAGCGCCGGGAACACCACGTACCAGCCCAGCCGAATCGGCGCCCGGCCGAAATGCCCAAGATCGGCATAGAGCGCCTCGGCTCCGGTGACGCAAAGAAACACGCCGCCGAGCACCAGCATGAGCTTGGCTCCGCCCGCGAACAGATAGTGCAGCCCAAGTGCCGGATTGATGGCCCACAACACCGCTGGGTACTGTGCGATCCCCCACAGCCCGAGCAGTGCAAGGACCGCGAACCAGATCGTCATGATCGGCCCCAGCAGCCGCCCGATCCGCGCCGTGCCCCGCTGTTGGGCGACGAAGAGCATGACCAGGATCACCAAGGCCAACGGCAACACGTAGCGATCCAGGTCAGGCGCTATGACGTCCAGCCCCTCCAGTGCTGACAAGACCGAGATGGCCGGTGTGAGAGCACAGTCTCCATATACTAGCGCCGCACCAAACAGGCCGACAAGCACAACGAGGCTGTGGCGCCGATGCTTCCTGCTCAGAAGCGCCATCAGCGCGAGAATGCCGCCTTCGCCTTCATTGTCCATACGAAGGGCCAGGCCGATATATTTCACCGTGGTGATGATGATCAGCGTCCAAACGATCAGCGACAGAGCGCCAAGAACCACCTCCGGCCCGGGATGCGTGCCCGTGGCTTCAAGCACGATCTTCAGCGTGTAGAGCGGGCTCGTGCCGATATCGCCATACACCACGCCAAGCGCGGCTAGGCTCAGTGCGGACAGGCTGCCCGTCGGAACATGCGAAGAGATCATCGTCTGGGCAGGCATGTGTCACCTCATGCCTCCCAACTCCCCAGAGAGGTTCGAAATCGAAACTCGCTCCCCAACGGCTCCCAGACTCCGCAGCTTCGGTTTGCGCGGTGCGGGGTAAGCGAATTTTAATGGGCGATGTCGGCCAACCCTTGAGTTAGATCAAGACAGGGCGAAATCCTTACGAGGTCCGCCCAAAATCCCGAAGGGGACCAGTCGGACCGTCCATTATGTTGGGTGGCAGCTGAATGATTTTACGGCTCGATGTGGTGAGTGTACCCCCCACAATTGGACTGGCGCCCCCACCATGCCGGCGCGCTCAGAAAGTCCAGTCCGTTCCGAGGGTGAAGATGCCGCTGGGCTTCAGCTGCAAGCCGACGTTGTCCAGTACGACATCGATCCAAGCGACGAGATTGGGTGCGTCGGGCCGCACGGCAATAGCGATCTGGTCCTTCTGCTCGCCCACCAGGCAAAGCTTGAGCTTGATACGAGCCGCCGGGTGCCGGGCGAACAACTCGCGCAACTCGATCTCGCCGCCCAGACCGGCGAGTAGCCTGTCGGTTTCCAGGGCGTCGTGGAGTTCACTTTCGGTGTCGAAGGCCACCGGATTGATCTTTTTGTCCTGGTTGCGAAGCGCCTGTTCATAGGCGCCGCCGCGCGTGACGCCGAGTCCGCCGGGCCGCGCCGCCAGTGCCGCCGCATCGGCCGGCGTGTCCGGACAGACAACGTTCTCCTGTAACGCACGCACCCGGTTCAATGCAACAGCCACCGACTGCGTCAGGTACGGGCGCGAAAAGCGCACCGCTTTGGCCCGCTCAACGGTCCGCGTAACCGAAGACACCGCAACGTCCACTTCGCCGGCAGCTACCTGGGCCACCAGCTCATCGTGGGTCGCGGCAGTGCGTACGAACTGAAGCTTGACCCCCAGGCGCCTCGCGAGGCCGTTGGCCATGGCAACCTCGATACCGGCAGGCTGACCGTCGCTTCCGGTAACCAGCAGCGGCGGAATGTCCTTGGCGACCAGTCCGACGAGGAGCGCGCCGCGCTCCTGCACTTGGCGGATATCGGGAAAGCTCGAAAGCTCCGCCGTGGCGGATGGCGCCGGCGGCAGTATCGCCAATGCAAGCAATGCGCCCATCACCCACATACGCCATGGTCTCGCATTCATGCGCTTTTCCTCGGCTTCGCTGTGATGACGGTCAGCGCGGCCGTGCCCAGCACGGTGAGCAGCGAGACCAGTGGCGCTACCGCGGGCTGCGTGGTCGCCAGCACCACCACCGCCAGCGAGTCTGGAATCTGCGCATTCAACAGGATCGGCGCGAGGATCGGCACCAGCGCCGGGCCTCCTCCGACTGCCGCCGCGCCCGAGATCAGGCACGAAACCGCGACGATGACTATCGCGGCCGTACCGAGCGAAACGCCGTAGACTTGCGCGAGAAAAAGCACGGTAAAGGTCAACAGCAGCACCTGGCCGTGCTGGTTGGCGAGGACGCCAAACGGCGTTACCGTGTCGACGACGCTGCGGTCTACGCCGAACCGCTCCTGCAGCACTTCGATCGCGGAATACAGTGCGGCCAGGGGGTTGTCGGTGGCAAAGGCGATGACAAGGGGCTGGCTGAGATCGGACAGTACCCGCCAGGGCGCCTTGCGGCATACGATCGACAGAACCGCCGTCAGCCCGGCTACCGCCACCAGTCCCGCCAGGTAGAAATAGCCGACGTAGCGTACCAGCGCTACCAGCAACTCCCGATCGGCCTCCGCCACGTGGGCCGCGCCGAGGGCGAAGAGGCCGAGCGGCAGCGGGATCAGCACCCAGTGGAAGATGGTCGCAAATGCCTCGTTGAGGGCGTTCAGCACCCGCAGCGTATCGTCAGCACCGGGGGACTTGACGACGCCGAGCGCCAGTCCGAGCAGGACGCAGAAAAAAACGATGCTGATGAACTGCGCCCCCGACAGCGCAGCGAAGATATTGGGCGGCACCATGCCCTGCAGGAACGCCATGATCGGACTGCCCGATTCGACCGCCGGCTCGCTGGCGAGCTGCTGGCCGAGCGCCGCGGCGGCGCTCTCGCCCAGGTTTTTGCCCGGGCTGAGACCGACGCACACCAGCACCGTCGCCGCGCCTGGAATCAGCAGCAGCAGCAGATAGGACAAAACCATGCGCGGGAAGAGCGCGCGAGTCGTCGCGTTGCGCAACATCTGTCCGATGCCCCAGGTGAGCGCCGTCACGAGGATAGGCAACATGCTCATCGACAGCAGGGCGACGTAAAGTTTCGCGAACGGCACCAGCGCGTGGGCCGGCTTGGGCAGATAGAATCCAAACAGCAGCCCGGCGACGACCCCTGCGATGATGGTCACCGGATGCGTGACGATTCTCAGGACTTGACGCAGCAATCGATTGCCTTTGGCGGTCGCGGGGGCGCGAGCCGGCTCGTTGGACAGCCGCGACCTTAACGCCGCAGGTTCGGCGGCGCAACCGGCCCGCAATCAGCGTGGCACAAGCTGGAGAAAACGATGCGGGCGAAGCTGGTGTTGTTTGTCTCGCCCAAATCCGTTGCTAAAATCTCGATCGAAGATCATTAAGCAGCTCTTTCTTGAGCACGCCACGTGCTTGTACAGATAAGCTGCGGTAGATCGTCTCGTGGGACACCCGATTGCGGTATTCGGAACTATTGCCCTAAGGGCAGCTATTGCTCCAAGACCGCCTGAATCCGGCCCTCCCTGATCGCCTTCGCGAAGGCCCTGTGATCGACCGCTGTTTGGTCTGCATAGTCGACCGCGAATTCACAAATTGCGTCGTCGAATATTCTGCTCGAACCGATATAGCCTGAAATTGCCGCAGCATCGCCGGTTCGCGCATGGGCTCGCGCCAAAGCCCAGGCACAAATTCTCGAATAAGCACGAAGCGTGTCGAAATCCCAGCTTTCAATCACTGCCGAGATCTTCATGTCGCGAAGTTGACGCACATATATATCGATGCCAGCTATTGCCCGCGTCCACCCAAGAAATATATCGCTTGCCGCCTGCATCATACGTTGGCCAACTACCACCCGCTGACCATGGTTAGGATATGCGCTCTTTCCTGCGTAAGGTTCAAGGACCGACGCTCGCGCTTCCTTCATCTGCAAGAAGAGTGGGTCGTCATCTCCCGCCAAAAACAAGGCGATTGAGCAGCGTGTACCAACGCTGCCTACGCCCACAACCTTGATTGCCAAATCACAAAAATGGAAGCGATCGAACAGCGGGCGAATGCTGGGGCTCAGGGATTCCCGATAGAGCGCCAACTTGCCGCTAAATTCTCGCCTGAAGTTCGACGTTTCCTTCGGAGCCGGATGGAAGACCAATGGTGGATCATCTTTGATCAGTGGCGTCGAACCACGTTGCTCCGCAAGCTTGGGAAAATCGTGCTCAGCAGTCGTTCGTGCGCGAGCTTTATCTATCCGCTGTTCGACCCTTTTGCGCGTGGTCTCGTCGGGCGCTTGTGCCAGCAGCTTGTCGATATCAATCCGGTCGTACCACACCTCGAGCGCCATCATGGACGAGTAATCCGTTATGTGCTCGCGGTAGGAGCGCACGGTCGCGCTCGCGGCTCTCGCCGAGTGACTTTCTCGCAGACCGAGATGACGTCCTGCGACGACGACGCTCGCGGCCAATCGCTTTAGGTCCCACTCCCAGGGCGCCGGAAGAGTTTCGTCGAAATCATTGATGTCGAAGATCAGGTTGCGCTCCGGGGTAGCAAAGCCCCCGAAATTCTGTAAATGCGCGTCCCCGCAGGCCTGCACTCTCAACCCTGTGTTCGGTGTGCGAGCCAGATCAGAAGCCATCAAGGCCGCTGATCCGCGATAGAAGGCGAACGGCGATTCCAGCATTCGCCCGTGACGGATTGGAACGAGTTGTGGCATCCTGCCTTGGTTAGATTCGATCAACAGATCGATTGGATCGCGCCGGTCACGAGGCGTTTTCCAGCCGCCATGAGCCTCGCGCGGGACTTTGTCGCGCAGTCTCTTGCCCTCGGCGCGTCGCTCATCGGCGGAGCGATACCGCTCCGTAAGGCCTCCGCGCCGTTCTCGGATGCCGATGCCGTTGCTTTTCCGATCGGCCGGTTGTGACAAACCGCTTCTTGTATCCACTTTTGTTCCGTCCTCACAAACTACGATGGGTACGGAGGAGGCACGAATGCTGATTGTCCTTGGGGGTCTGCCGTCCCCCAAGCTTATTGCTTAGGGCCGCCAGCGCCGGATTGATCCAGATCAAAGCAACGCACGCTCGAACGAGGGGCGTTGCCGCCTGGGAACAAGTTTTGAACCTTACCGGTCTGCGACGAGCACTGTTCTCCAAGACAGCGCGAGTTTGCGCTTGACGGATTGCCGTTGCCGCGTTTGCCTGCCGGCTGTGGGGGTTGGAGAGCGCCATGGGCCGCGGAACACCCTACCGTATTGCCGACAACCGCCGAATGCGCGCCGAGGCGCAACGAACCAGCAGCTCTCCGGTTTCGGCGGAGTCTTCGGCTAAATCTTGGGCGGAATCCTGGGCGCTGGCCGTTCGCAGACTGTCACGCACTGTCCTGATTTGGCTTAACCGGGTTTTCACCGCGTGGGCCACCCGCCGCAAGGCCGAGTATCCCCGCACTGCATCGAGGGCGTTCGATGAGCCCGCGTCCACGAGGCTGGGCCAATTCTTCGGCCCGGCGGCCGAGGAGCGTCCCGGCCTTTCCGGTTTCCACCTCTTGAGCCACGGCCGCGAGGCCTTCATCGTCCGTCTGGCACTGGCCGACTTGGCCGAGCGAAGCCTCGATATGCAATACTACGTCTGGGACGGCGACACGACCGGCCGGATCATCGTCGAACACGTGATGAGGGCGGCAGACCGTGGCGTCAGGGTTCGGCTCCTCGTCGACGATCCCTTCTACAAATCCAGCGATTCCGTCAAAGCCGCCCTCAATGCTCATCCCAAGATCGAGATCCGTCTTTTCAACCCGCTCACGAATTGGCGCTGGTCTGTTCTTGATTTCATTCTCGACTTCGGCCGGGTCAACCGCCGCATGCACAACAAGTTGATGGTTGCTGACAGTGCGGCGGCCATCGTCGGCGGCCGCAACATCGGCGACATCTATTATGGCGTGAATACCATTGCCAATTATCGCGATCTAGATGTGTTGGCGGTCGGACCTGTCGTGCGCGATCTGTCGGGGGTATTCGACCTGTTCTGGAACAGCCTTTCGACCGTGCCGATTGCGGCCATCGTCGATCGTGCCCATGGCGCCGCCGACCTCGATGCGATCCGGATTCGCTTGCATGACGAGATCGTCGCGGCCGACTACCCATATCCTATCGACCAGGAACTGGGCGAACTGGCCGCCAAGAGCGCCGAGCTTCGCGACAATCTGGTGTGGGCACCTGGCCAAATCGTCGCCGACGACCCCGAAACCATTGCCCCCGGCAGGGAGAGCGACGAAGTTGTCGCTTTTATCCGCGAGCGTGTCGCCGAGTTGAAGGAGGAGTTGCTCGTCGAGTTGCCCTATTTCGTCCTGCCGGCCATGGCGCAGGCAACCGTCAAGGCGCTGCATGGGCGCAATGTCCGGGTGCGCGTGCTGACCAACTCGCTCGCTTCGAACGACATGCTGCCGGCACATTCAGGCTATGCCAAGACCCGCAGGCGGCTGCTCGAGAACGGAATGGAGCTATACGAGCTTCGCCCGGATACCGACGCCTTCCGGAAGGGGTGGTCGCTCCGCTCCAGGCGGTCGTCGGCGGCCCTGCACACAAAAGCGATGGCCTTCGACGGCAAGGCGGTGTTCATCGGCAGCTTCAACCTCGACCCGCGTTCTGCCGCGATCAACACCGAAGCCGGGCTTTATATCGAAAGTCCTGAGCTTGCCGAAAAACTCACATCCTACATGGCGACTGGCGTCCAGCCCGCCAACAGCTATCGCGTCCTCCTCGGTCCGAGTGGCGAAATGGTCTGGGAGACGGTGAGGGACGGCCAAACGGTGCGCTACCGGGAAGAGCCCGAAACCGGCTTTCGCCGGCGCTTCGTTGCCGACCTGTTGAAGCTCCTGCCGATCGACTCGCAACTCTGACACCAATCGCTTGGCCAGAAAGCCCCGTATTTATTGAGAAATTCGATTTTTTGCCGCACCGATTGATGCCACCGAAGTGTACCGCTGCCAAGGAGGGCGCAGAGGTTCTCCGAGGCACTTCCACACATTCCTTGAGTACATCGAGGGCGTAAGCGCGCTCTGCGTCGGCTGTCGGCAAGAAGTGTGCGATTTCCTCACCCATACCTTAGCCCCCAGGGGCCCGCCGCTAAGGAGGTACATGCCCAACGAGATCACGGTGATCGCGACCGTCCCATGATTTTCGACGGCTGTCAGCGTTTTTACTTGGGGTAAGCATCGCGAATCCCGGCTTCACCGAACAGGAGGTGGAGATGACGCAACGAGGTCAGTCCCGCGCCGTTCCTGCGTCGTCTGGCGGTGGTGCTTTGTGCTTTTTGCGCACCACGCAAGCAGCATTTGTCGACACCGCCAAACAAAATTTGTCGACAGCGCCACAATCCCGCCCAGCCGTCAGGAGATCAACGCCGGATCAAGCAGAGAAAGGATATCGCCGATGGACCTCCGCTTTGGCTTTACGGCGGTGAAGTGGTTGACGAACGTAGGAAGGCGCGCTGTCACCTATCGGAGGCCGCACGGCGGTGAAGGGATATCGCCGATGTCGAATACTCTGACTGTCAAAACTGACGTTGGTGACATTGAAGTTCGCGAGAGCGAACTGGCGTCAATCACAGACGAGAAACTCGAGCAGATGGGAATGTCGCTGGCGGACCTCCGCTTTGGTTTTACGGCGGTGAAGTGGTTGACGAACGTAGGGAGGCGTGCTGTCGCCTATAGGAGGCCGGACGGCGGTTTGATGGTGCAAGGGGTCAAGTTGGATTGATCAAGTGGCATCGCGGAACCGACCAATGTTGCGTGGGCCGGTCCAGCAGCCGCTGTTGCAGGTCAAGGAAGAACGCAACGGCGGCGTCGTAATCGATTTCCAGCATGTGTTCCATCATGCCTTCGCCACCGGCCTCGGGTAGTTGTTCCCACCTATTCCCCTTGTCCCCGCAGTGCGAGACTGCTGTCATTGGCCACAAGTGCAGAGGTGAAGCAGTCACCGGCCTTCGAGTAGCTGCGGGCATCGACACGTCGGCTGTTGATGTTTATCGAGACCGAGACTGACCGACACGGCGGCGGCAGCGTCCTGCTCTATGCCGGTCAGCTTTCTCGGCAATTTCGTCGTCGCCGCGAACTGGTTTTTGCCATGTACAGATATGCGTTCCTTGCGGCTGCTCTACTTTCAATCGCCCATTCGGCAAGAGCTGAAAGCGGCCTTGCCTCGTATTGTGGCGGGCGCGGCCACCGGGGCGTGATGACCTGTGCCCATCGCACCCGGCCTTTCGGTAGCATGGTCACGGCGAGGCACGCGGGTTGTTCAATACAGTGCCACGTCAATGATCGCGGGCCATCCGGTAGGGGCCGGGTCATCGATGGGTCGACGAGTGCGGCACATGCGCTCGGTATGACGCGATCCGGCGTCGTTCGTGTTCGGTCCAATAGCCGATGGTCAATTTGAGGGTTGTAGACATTTGTCATGGCGACAGGGTGTTAAGCTTCAATAAGGCTGCTGACTTCGGCATTTGGGCGGCGGATCCAATTAGAACTGGGAATCTTATGCGCGCTCTCGTTGCGGTGTTGTTGTTGGCGATGGTCGGGCCAAGCTCGGCGGCCGAAATTGTTGTGACTGATGGTGATACGTTCCAATTGGATCGCACGATTTATCGGCTGGATGGTATCGATGCCCCCGAAATCGACCAGACGTGCCTCGACCAAAGCGGCGACGTATGGCCGTGCGGAGTTGCGGCGCGCGATCGATTGAGCGCGCATATTGGAAATCAGGCCGTTCGCTGCGAGGACAAGGGGCCTGACCCGGTCTACAAGCACCGGCGGATGGGGATTTGTTCGATCGAAAGCGAGGCCACAACGCTCAACGAGTGGCTGGTTCGCGAGGGATGGGCGATCGAGTTCGAGCCTGACGCAAGGGGCCGTTTCGCGGCAGAGGAAGCTGATGCACGCGAGAACCGGCGCGGGCTGTGGAAAGGATGTTTCGCAGAACCGCATGACCTTCGACGATGGAATCTGAGTGGGGCGCGACTTATCGGTGGCGGTTGTCAAGCTGGCCATGAGAACCGAACACGCGACAAGCTATTCCGCGTCGACACCGCCATGCCGCCGGGATGCCCGATCAAGGCTAAGCTGGCGCTGCGGGCAGTAGGCTACGAAGGCATTTATCACCTGCCAAGTTGCGGGAGCTATCGACGCCTGAAGCGGGTTAATCGGTGGTTTTGCTCTGAAGAAGATGCTTTGGCGGCGGGATTTCGCAAGGCGCTGACTTGCCGATAGACGCCGCTTTAGCAGCACGCGCCGCACGACGCTGGCGCATAGCGCTGCCGAGTGCGCTGCCACCGCGAACGCCATAGCGACTGGTCGAACGGCGGCGAAGTCGCTGAGCAGATCGAGAGAGCCTCGGCTTCTTGACGCGGCCCAAACCATTGATCGCCGGTTATCACTGGCGGATGACCCAGCGGGTATTTTCCTTTTGCCGGGCGAGGCATTTGGTTGATACAGCCTTTCAGGCCGATACGTCTGGTGCCGAAAAATCTGGCGACCCACCGCCGCTCAAACCTTCTTTCAAGGTCAAGGGGAATTTCCATGACCACCACTCCGGGTTCGTGGCCGTCTCCCCGGCCTGCAAGGTCTCAATGCGCGGAATGCTTTAAAGGTCCCCGGCAGAATGCTCGCTGGCACTCCGACGAGGCTGCCCCGCTAGAGGGGGTGGGGGGAGCGAAGCAGCCTCATCGAAGGCTCGCGCTGTCCTATGCTCGGGGGAGCCTCTCCAGCACGGTGCCCGGCATGAGATCAAAGATTTCCACGGAACACTATTGTCCTCATGGCCACCCCAATTGGGACAGCTTGAAAACGGGTTTGGATTTTCAGAGAGGCGTCAGGCGGGAACAGTTTCGTCATGGATTCCGGTCGCGTCGAGGTCCATCACGCCCGGTTGCTTGCAGTTATTGGGATACGAAAAACGTTTCCAGACGGCCTGGACTCACAGCGGGCATGGCGGAAAACGACGCGATTGGACCCATCGCGAACATCGGTCAGCCTAATGTATCCGGCGTTACTTTTGCATGCAGAGGGGCCTAAGCGTCTCGTCAAGGCCACGGGCCTTGGCGTACTCGATCAGTGTCTGCCGGGCTGCTTCGCAACGCTCTGCGCTCGTAAATTCCTGTGTCGATATCACGGCGCCATTGACAGCCCCGAGCCAGCTCATGACGATTAGAACGTGGGTCATAATATCCTCCTCACCGTCTCGTTTGACGGTGCGCGCTTTGGCTGCGGCAAATAATCCCTTGCTTCGGTTGGCGTCGCTTCGATGTCTTCAGGCTGGCCGTATCGCCCGGACGATCCAGATCAGCAAGACCGCGCCGATGAAGCCGGAAATCAGGTAGCCGATCCATCCTCCCAGGACGATCCCGAAGTAGCTCAAAATGGCGCTGGCAATTGCCGCGCCGACAATGCCGAGCACAATATTCATGATCATTCCCATGTTACTCTTCATGAATTGCTCAGCCAGCCAGCCTGCAATCCCGCCGATGATGATGGCTGCTATCCAGCCCACTCCAGCGTCACCCATGGCTCGTCTCCTCGAAAAGGCGCACATTGCGCCCGATGAGCGGCTGACGATTGATCTGTATCAACGCGAAGCGCTGTAAAGCCGGGTGTCGGCGGCGCCTCCCACATGCAATGCGGAAGGTCCGCGTTGGGGCAACGGCCATTGGGACAAACTTCCGGGAGTGTGGTGAGGCGGTATTTGGCCAACGTTGGAAGAGCAGTCCCTTAGCTTCATCAACATGTCGGTAACGCTCCGGCCCAATTTCCCAATCGCTTCGTCGGTGAGGATCGATTTCGCGCTTCCGAGTCGGTCGACGCTAACATTCAGGACGGTCAGCGCCTCCTTCAGTTGGGCCATTTCAAATTGAAGGGATGGGTTTTCTCCTGCCTTGATTTCCCGAAGGGAGTTGCCAAGCGCTCGGACTTCCGCTGTCAGGTTTCGGAGATTCGCTAGCACGTCTTTCGACGGCAGATCGACTTTCGAGAGCACAGCCTCAGTCATCGTTGCGACGACGCTTTCGGCAAAATGGTTGATGCGCGCAATCGCGACGAGCGCAAGAATCGCGGCGACGATCACCAGGATGGAAGTCGCATTGATCAATGCCAGCAGCAACTGCCCAGGCAGCCTCCACAGACGCGCGGAAACCCCATGGCGATCGGGCTCGGGCATGGTTCCCTCCTGTCGTCTCCCGGTGCCGGGTGCGCGCGTGTTTGACGGCCAGCTGGTTATCGTTATTGCGCCGCCAGGAAGCGCAACCAACTCCCGCCACCGCATCGGACCAATCCTGTGAGGTTTGGGGCGGCGCGTCAAAGTGCAGTGCGGAAATACTATCAAACTTCCCTGCAAAAGGATGCGAATTGAGGTGGTCCGATCGTCCCTGGCATGCGGGTGACGACCGCTAATAAGACCCATCTGTATGGACCGGCCGTGCGTTGCAAGCCGAATGTGAGTAAACGGAGGGGGTTGGTCTTGCGCATCTGTATCCGGACCTTGCATGGAGCGTTTGTGCTCCTGGCCATCATGGATATTCGCGCGCACCCGATCTCATTCTGAGAAAGGCCCTGAGAGGCCGCTTGGGTCACCAGATCACGGGTACGACGGCGAGACCGTTTCTCCATTTCCTCAATCCACTCGCAGACCTCGGCGCATATCTTCTCGTCTTATTAGTTGACGCGTGCTTCGTAGCTGCGTGCCTGAAATCAACACGGTCCAGGCGATCCGCGCCAACTTATTGGCAAGGGCAGTAGCCAACACATTGTGATGCAGGCGGTTTGCCGCGGCCGTTAGCCACGGGCCAAAACTGTGCTTTGCCCAGTTTGCTGGCCTGAGCAGAATAACACTGGCGCCCTTCGCCGCTCTCGACCAGCTGGGCGGGCCGCCGAAGAAACGTGCGCAAGGTGACACTGATCACGCCGCAATGGGAGCCTAAGACATTCGGCTGGCTCGGCGCTCAGTATTTTGCCTCTAAGGGCGAGGGCGAATTTCTACGGCTTGTTCCTGACAGCCAGACGCGGCGTCGCAACGCCCTGAGGCGTGTTTCCTCGTACCACTCAGCGACGACGATCCAGAACCGATGGGTCACTGCCCCCTTAAAAATCTCTCAGCGCAGAAGATGAAGCGCCTGATCGAGCTGAGGGATGGCCCCGGTGCGCGAACCAACTTGCGCAAGCATCTATCGGCTTTCTGCGCCTGGTCTGTCGAGAACAAGCACCTGCCGTCCAATCCGGTCCGCGACATCAAGGCAGGACGCCGCATCAAGGGCGCCGGCTTCTATACGTGGACCATTCCCGACCTACAGCAGTTCCTCGCGTATCATCGGGAGCAAAAAACAAAGCGATCGCGCAAGGCGGTCCTCGCCCTCGGCCTTTTATTGTTTGGCGGCATGCGCCGGCAAGACATGGTGGCGGTCGGCCTGCAGCCACGATCGCGGCAGAGAACGGAGCGACGACGCGCCATCTGATGGCCATGTTCGACTGGGACACGCCTGACATGGCCGAGGCCTACACGCGCGCCGCAGAAAAAAAGCGGCTCGCGGGCGAAGGCATGTACTTGATCACGCTGGACCGCACCGAGAACGAAAATTGTCGCACCGATAATCCGGTTGGGGAAAACGAATGTCGCACCGCTTGAAATCATTAGAGAAAAAGGTTGGGGTGGTGGGCGCACCGCGGCTCGAACCTGGGACCCGCTGATTAAAGAGTCATCGGTACGGGAAAATCCGTTTTTCAAAAAAACGACGCCGCAGCCGGCTCGATCGCCTCGACTAACGGTCGCTGCAGAGATGACGCAAGCGCGGCGCAGCCGCGCCTAGCTCCAAGACTGCTCGTTTGTTACCCGAAGCGTTACGCTGTAAGTGTTGGACAGCTTTAGGGTTCCTCCGGTCGGATCATAACTCATTGATATTATTGGTGGGGGAGGAAGGACTCGAACCTTCGAAGCCATGAGGCGGCTGATTTACAGTCAGCTCCCTTTGCCACTCGGGACACTCCCCCGTTCAACCACATCGACAAGCTTGCCCGCCGATACGGCGGAGATCAGGCCAGCGATGACGCTGAAGTCCGGCAGGCCTCCTGTGGAGGCGACCCGGTCGGGCGCGTTTATGGGCGAAGCGCCATGGCAAAGTCAACCAATCCGGGCCGCAAATATCGACGTCCAAAGCGCGACGATCGAGATGCCACGGCGCTCCAGCTTGTTGGTTAAGCATGATCTTTTCGGAAAAACCGGTTCCCACTTTTTCCGGATCATGCCTTGGGTGACCCAAATTGCCATTATCCGGAACCCATGACACAAGCTGTCATGGTTCGAAAGCCAAAGTTCGGCCGCCCGCGCGGTAAGCACCCTGGCGGAAGCCACGAATCCGGCCGCCCGGCGCCCTGGCGCAGTCACGAGCGGGGAACGGATGGCCCGGTCATTCTGTATGGCTGGCACACGGTGGCGGCTGCCCTCGCCAATCCGCAGCGGCGGATCCGCAAACTGCTTCTCACCGAAAACGCCGTGCGGCGCCTTGCCGAGGATCACATCGACACGAGGATCAAGCCGGAAATCGTGCGGCCGAGCCAGATCGACGAGCTTCTGGGGCCGGACGCCGTGCACCAGGGCCTGTTTGCGGAGGCCGAACCGCTGCCCTCGCCCGGCATCGATACGCTGACGCAAGACGGCATCGTGCTTGTGCTCGACCAGATCACCGATCCGCACAATGTCGGCGCGATCATGCGCTCGGCGGCGGCGTTCGCGGTCAGGGCGATCGTCACGACCGCACGTCATAGTCCCGAGGCGACCGGCGTGCTGGCAAAATCCGCCTCCGGGGCGCTGGAACTGGTGCCCCTGGTGACCGTGCAAAATCTGGCCCGCGCGCTCACCGAAATGAACGAGCTCGGCTTCTTGACCGTGGGACTCGACAGCCAGGGGAGCGAAAATCTCGGCGCGGCCGAACTCCGGCAGCCGCTGGCGCTCGTGCTCGGCGCCGAAGGCAAGGGCCTGCGGCAGCTGACGCGCGAAACCTGCAAGCTGGTGGCGCGGCTCGACCTGCCCGGCGAAATCAAAAGCCTGAATGTGTCGAACGCCGCGGTGCTGGCGCTTTATATCGGCGCCAGCAGGCTCGGACTGATGGGCTGAAGACTTTCAAAAAGCCCGACGCCTGCTCGCGAGCTGCGAACGGGCGTCATCTGTCTGAACGATCAGTAGTAGCGGCGCAGGACCGGCCCACGATAGCCGTTGGGATGCGTCGGGTGGTGATAGGCGTGGCGCCAGCCCGACACCGCGCTCTCCTGATAATACCGATACGGGGCAAAATTGCCGGGGCCGGTATAGGTCGGGCCCTGATTGACGTAATAATACTGGGGCGAACCAATCGCCGTGGAATGATACTGCACGACCGGATCGGGAAGCCGCTCATACTCCGACCAGACGCAGCCACCGCAACCGCCATAGGCGTAGGCCGGCACGTATGCGGTCCCGCACGGGCCGACATATCCGCAAGGTGCGCAGCTATCGAACAAGCCGCCACAGGCCATCGCGGGTCCAGCGCTCGCGGCCGCCAACGCGAGCGCCCCTGCCAATCCAGAAATCACCTGACGCATTATTCTCTCCTTGATGTGAATAGTGTCGGCGTGAACTC
The DNA here is from genome assembly GCA_963820275.1 of uncultured Alphaproteobacteria bacterium. Lineage (GTDB taxonomy): Bacteria > Pseudomonadota > Alphaproteobacteria > Rhizobiales > Xanthobacteraceae > Bradyrhizobium. The sequence continues at coordinate 8,337 of CAWFZL010000027.1, read as the reverse complement.
TTAGGGATGAGGATTGCCCGGCCTTCGGTCGCGGAAGTCAGGCGGCAGGCCAAGCTGGCCGTTTGGCGGCGCGACGATCACCGGGGGAGGATAAGGCGGCACCTCGGGCTCCGCCTGCTGCGTCGATTTGGCGGACCAGGATTGGTGAAAACTCTGGGCGGGCTTTGGCGGGCCCGGCGGCTCGATTTCCAGCCTCCCGTAGCCCGGCAGTTTGCCTGAACTCGGAAAATAATGACCGACGTGCGGCTCGAGGTCGATGACGCGACCGCCATACACGGTCGGCTGCACATGGATCCCCTTGGCAAGGCCCCAGTCGCCTTCGACCACGGAATAGGAGGCGTCGACGCCGTTGATCATGATAGGCACGCCCGGCCGGCCCGGAATGACGATCACGGGGCCGAGGTCGGAAGCCAGGGCCGTCCAGGTCGTTGCAAGCAGAACAGCCAGACCAAATCCAGCGCGCATTATCGCAAATCCAAAAATTCACTGCAAAATATAGCCGAATGCGGCAGCCCAGGAGTTAAGGCTGTCGCCAAACCCGGAATAAGCCTAACGCCAAAGCGTTCACGCCCCGTCAATAACGAGCGATCGCGATATGAGAAAGTTAACTGCTGGAAGCGCCTGGCGGTTACATGAGGGCAGTTTCGACGATCGTCCTCACGCCGATCGCGACGGTAATGGCGCCGATCGCTGCCTGAAGTCCGTTATTGGCCAAGGTCAGCCACCGTGCCGACAGTGCGATCGGAACCGCGATTACCGTCGATAGGGCGCCCATCCCGATCATTGATCCGAGCCCGAACAGCGCGACATAGCCGAGGCCGATCGCGACGCTGGAAGCCTGCGATACCGTCAGCACCAGAAGCGCAGCCGAGCCGGCCATGCCGTGCATCAGTCCGACCAGCAACGTACGCCAGCGGAAGCCATGCTCATGGGTGTGGAGCGCGCCGCTGTGTGGCGTCGTTTCTCCGGCATGGCTGTGGACGTGAACATGCACGGTGCCATCGCCATGGTGATGCTTGTGGAAATGAACGCGGTCGCGCCACAAACGCCACAGCACGTGGGCGCCGAGACCGACCAGCATGACGCCGACGGCAAACTCGATTGGGCGCGCCAAGGTTTCGGGAACGGCCCGGCCAAGCACAAGCGCGGCGCCTGCAAACGTGAACAATGTCAGCGTATGCCCGATCCCCCAGGTGAGACCGTGTTTGACGATGTCGGCAACGTTGCTGCGCCGTGCGGCGATGCTGGAAACCGCAGCGATGTGATCGGCCTCAAGCGCATGCTGCATGCCCAGAAGAAAACCAAGTCCCAAAATTCCAAGCATCGCTGACGGTCCAAATCCTCAAGTCCAGGCGGCACCCTAGCTTCAAAACCCACGCCATGGATACCCCTTGCAGGCCGATGGTCCGCCTGTCGCCCTGCCCGGATACTGACGGCGGCCACACCTGGTGGCGGCAAATCACAAGGCAATTGCCTTGATGTTTGAAGTCACGACCATTTGAGGCCGACTTGGGAACCAAGATCGGAACGCTCGTTCGCTTCACGGCGTTACGCCTGCCTCTTGGCGCACCAAAGGGAGAGAAACATGTCAAAAATTGCATTTTTAGGTAGTGCCGCCATCGCAGCTTCCGTGCTGGCTGCACCGGCCTTGGCGCAGCACGCTGTCCACCACGGCTACTACCCCCGCGCCTACTGCTCGCATGAACCTGGAAACCCCTATGCACCCGAGGAGGACTACATGGCCTGGAGCGGTTGGAGGGCCAGGGGTGGCTGGGATGACCGGCCTGACCCGAATTGTGTGCAGCGGTGGCACCGTCACGGGCCGGGATACTGATGGTTCAAGTCCAACCTTCACATCCCATTGCAGCCGATTGAAAAGAGGCGGCCGCGGGCCGCCTCTTTTGTCGCTGCCCGCCGCCGCTCGCTTCCGGCATTGGCTCCGGCCCGGTAACTCTGATATTGACGGCGCGCCCTGCCCCTTCGGTCCCGAGTTGAGCGGGCTCCAACGATCAAGTAGATATCTGCGCATCCCGGTATGCCGGTTTAGCTCAGCGGTAGAGCAGCGGTTTTGTAAACCGAAGGTCGGGAGTTCAATCCTCTCAACCGGCACCAGTTAAATCAACAACTTAGATCTATTTTTTGAACGCTAATCTTCCCAGAGAATGCTATTGGGAAGATCATGGGAAGATAAAATGTCGCAGGACCCCGAAGCCAAGCGAACGATCTGGGCATGTAGATCCGCTGAGCACATTATTGATGGCATTCTGGCTGCGATCGAACGCTACCCGAGAACGGATCGGACGGCGCTGCTTCGCGAGATTGCGCGGCGCGCGCTCTGGCATATGCCGAATTCGGGCGACGAAATTCGAGACCTGGCCCGTCACTTCGACATCGAAAATCTTCGTCAACCTCATCCTGGCGATGACGCGCTACCAGAAAAATGAGAAAGCGCGGGACCGAAGCCGCGCTCGCGTTCTCAGGGACGAATTATCTCGCCCAATGCGCCCAGACAGCGAGGCGACCATGTCAAATCAAGACGATTGGGATTTCGCGGGCCCCGACGATGCCAAGGCGGAAATCCGCGCGGCGGTTCGCTACTTGCTCGAGGTCACCGTCGCTAGCCACCGCGGTGATATCGTGCGGGAGATCATTGAGATTGTGACCGAGGTAACGCGCGGGCTGCCCTCCACTCAAGCCGACCCCTTCGACGACGAGTTGCCAGGCGGCTAGCGGCCTCCGGCGAAGCCATTTTCCAGAGCCGACGAAGTGAGCCTGAAACGAAGATCAGCTCAAATACGTGCGACCAGACAACGGAGTCGATCATTCCTGAGGGCTGGTACGCCGGTTAGCCCAATTTCTCATGTGCTGATTTTGAGGTCCGTATGCCTTCTGGCCGATACTGCAAGAATGCTGCGGAATGTCTGGATCGGGCTCTTCATGCTCGGAATTCGGAAGATACCGACGCCTGGCTCTTGATCGCTGAAGAATGGCTTAAACTCGCCGTAGAATCCAAAACACCAGATCGGCATCGAGCCCCCGCGCCCTCAAAGATGAGCATGATTGTGAACTAGTTCATATGTGCTCGGAATGGCGCCTGCTAGCCTCCTATCGCTGGGGATTTCAGGGGCCCAGTAACAGGCGCCGGCGGGACACTGCATTTCGAGCCCGACGGCGTAATTTTTTTGAAGCGGCCTTGCCAGAGAAAAAGCCGGCGGGCGTGACACCGTCGGCTTCTTCTTGCGACTGCCGGCTCGCGTCTCCGGTGCCATCGCGAATTCGATTCCAAGCCTGCATCGGCTTAGTTAATGAAAAGTTAACGCGGCGCTTGCGCGGAGCCAGCGGTGAGGTTTGTCAATGCCTCAGGCAGACATCCAATAGATCTGTTTCAGAGACAGCGGGAGCCCGAGCACGGTCGGGCGATTCCGGCTCACGGTTGATAGGCCGGTGCCGGTCCTCGTTCGCGCAGATCTCTCGAATCTCGCGCAAGATCTCTTCCATGGTGCGTTCTCTATCCATGCGCGCGATGATCACACAATGTGGTTTCGATTTTGTTTGTCGCTGCAGCAACTCTTTAATCCAGATTAAGCGCTGTTACCTCCTGTTTAGACGCCTGAGCCGGGGACCGACTTGTTTGACGGCAGATTGTACGCCGAGGTCAGCTTTCCGCACTCGCAGCGAACGATGAGAAGCGTCCGCCGATCCTTCGGGCTGGTGATGCTGAGCATAAGCTCGGCCTTCCTATCGCATCGGACGCAACGAGTTACGCCCGCTTCAAACGCGGTACTTTGAAGGGTCATGGGACGGGCAGTCAGCCGATGCGCAGATTTTCTGCTGAGACTTTTCCGGCGCGCCCCTTCACAAGCTCGTAGCTGAGCCTAGTGCCCTCGGCGAGGCCGGTATATCCGGCCTTCTCAACCGCCGAGATATGAACAAACACGTCCGCGCTGCCTTCATCCGGCTTGATGAAGCCGTAGCCCTTTGTCGCGTTGAACCACTTCACTGTCCCTATAGCCACCTTGGAAATCTCCTCAAAACAAAAGAACGATTTAAGCAAACGTGATTCTTCAGTCGATCTAACGGCAAGTTGGCGGCAAAAAGCCGCCGCTGAATTGGTCACAGCGACGGCTATCTGTCATAAGTGTAAACGTTTTATTACCGTCTCAGTCTTCTGTTACCAGCCGGCGGCGGTTACGCTCCCTGTGCGATCGGCTCCGGCAAGTTTGCAGATCATCACACGAGGGTCCGCCGCAGAGAACCCAATCAAGCGATTGGCCATGACTGTACAAAAAGTCCAAAGCCGCTTCCCACTCATCCTCGGACTCCGATCCGTCCTCGGCGTACTTCCGGAAGAAGGGTAGCCCCACCCGCTCGGCGCCCGCCTGGTCGATCTGCCATCCCTCGCGGACGTAGCTGGTTCAAAAAGGCTGACGATTTCTTCAGCCCTCGCCAGGGCCGCTCGGCGCCCCGAAACGCTCAATCCGTGGACCAAAGGTGCGGCTGCGGCAACCGGTAACGCGTCTGCAGAAGCCATACCGGCAAGTAAAGCGCGGCGAGCTAGAATCGGTGTAGTGCTGGAGTCAGCCTTCGACATTGTTCGATCCTTTGTTGGAGGTTAGAGCCGGGTGGAAAACTGCACCTTCCACCCGGCTCGCGATTACGGTATGACTCAAATATGAGGCAGTCAACAAAAAAAGTCATACCGAAAAAGCGCGGTCGGCCGCCAACGGGCAACGATCCGGTTCGGGCGTTCCGCATGTCTGATGAGTTTATGGCCCACGTGGACGCCTGGTCGGCTGATCAGGAAGACCGGCCAAGTCGCGCTGAGGCCATCCGCCGCCTGGTCGAACTCGGGCTGAAGGTGAAGAAGTAGCCGGACGCCGCCAGCCGGGGTATCAGTACCTTTTTATCGCCTTTCGTTAGTATATCCTATCTCCGATGATCGCTCGCCGGATGTACGCGGCGGTCTCAAGCCCCGGCCTTTGTGCTGGGGTTTTCGTTGCCCCTAGTGCTTTTGGCGAGTGCCCCCTAAATCACGAAACCATTTTGGGGGATTGGCGAAATCGTCCTGAAACCCACGAACCCTTACTTAGAAGGATGTAATGTGGCGTGGGGGCGAGTGCGATGATCAATGTCGTAGTGGCGCTTCTTGGATTTTTGAGCGTGCCGACATCCGAGGTGATCCTGATTGGGATAAGCCGGGCGCGCTCACCAGGGGATTTTGAGAATTTAGATCGCCGCGCTCTTCGAAATCCTCCAAGGATCATTCGGCTACTTTTTGACTTAACGAGTTTGCGAATGACGCCTCATTGAGGTAGCGCAAGGGCCGGCTCGCCACGTTCGAACGCGGTTCCGCATTTAACCCGGACTGCGCCTGCCGAACGAGCGAAATACCGCTCGAACAGGCTGCCCCATTGGGCCGGATCACCCTCCCAGTCGCTGCCGTCGGGGGCCAGTTTGAAGATCGTCAAGCGATCACGGCTGGAGTCCCCGCTCAGCCTCGCCTCGTAGGTCGCCAGCACAAACTCGCAGGGCCGGCCGAAATAGGTATCGCAGGCAACACACAGCCGCTCGACGCTGGCCGCAGTTAGCTTCGGATCAATACCGATTTCGGTGCTGTACGCTCTCAAATTGTTCTGGCTGTTGGATATGACGAACACGAGCCGTTCGAGCTTCCGCGTCTGTCTGAACTTGGCAGCCAGGTGCGCGTATTTCGCGCTCAGTTCTCGGTAGGCACGCCCCGCATTCACGCGGCCTGTGAGATATTCGAGCACATTGCGCTTATGCAACCGGTACTCGTGCCAAAAATAGACGTTGAGGTCACGCCAGTGTGCGCCTTGTGATACCACGAGGGCATCTGGATCAGCGGGATAAAATGTATCGGCCTGCAACATGCTGGCCGCCGAAATCCGGCACACAAATGATATTGTCGAACGGCATGGCGGAGATTTTCAGAGTCTCGTCGCCGGTCAAACGCGCAAGGAGCGGCACATGGGACCGGATCTGAGCGCTGCTCTGGCAGCTCATGCCGAGTCCAATCACAGCGACTTTCTGACCAACTGCTGACATCTGCCGTTACCTCCTTTCACCACAGCTCGGCCGAAGAGAGATGCTGATGCTCGTCCGTCGTGCGCGACCTTCCTTCTCAAAAAAAGTGGGGCCGCCCCGTTGCAGTCTGAATTAGAGCGGCCCCTGCCAACCGCTTGAAATTGCCCTGCCCCTATCCGACAGCGGCTGTGATCGGCAGCAATAGGTACGACGGACCAGCGCAAAGGTTCATGAACTGGTGGCTCGCGCGATGAAAGCGGGAGGATGGCCGAGTCGATGCACTGGATCAAGGTGAAGAACCGGAAGCATCCAGCGAGCCGGGTGATGAAGTCATTTGCGTGAGCAGGAACTCGTCTCTCCAAACCGTCCTGTAGCGGACACAAGTTTGCTCATTGCCGTCGCTCAGTCGCCCAAATCACTAGCGCATCTACGCACGAGCCGACGCCCTTTCTCTTGCCCCGGGCGTGGCCCCTGACTTCGCCCCATCCCCCTGCCCCGGGATGGGGCGCATTTCAAATTCCCCGCTCGTTCGAACGCGTATTAACACGGCGTCTTAAATCGTGTCGCCAGCACAACGCCCAGGACGGCGGCAACTATTCAGGGGGCATAGCCGTCAGTACGGCACCGCGAGGCAATATCGCTACGCCGCGCTTGCCAAGCGCATCGAGGACAGCTGCAACCGTTGCATCGCGGCTGACAACGCGTTGCGATCCCGATCGCTCAAGGCGAACCAAAGTCTGTCTCGGCAGGCCCGCAGCCGCGGCGATCGTCGCCTGATCGGCACCAATGAGTGCCCTCGCCGCTTTAATTTGATTGCCGGTGACCATTCTCACCTCCTAACGGACATGATGTCCGCTCCCCTGAAGCCAAGCGGACTTTTCGTCAATTTCCGATTAGGTTTTTTCCAACGCCGCAAGCCCGGCTGGCGTCAATTCCAGCTCTAAATCGATCAATCGTCTGTCGATTAACCCCAGGCTTAGTAAAGCTTGCCTCTGCGCAGTTTTTCCAGGTCGGATTCGTCGTCATCGACTTCGCGGGTTTGCTTCACCGCTTCGTTCCAGATTTCTTGTGCGTCCTGCACGCCCACTGCATCTGCGGTGTTGAGAGCAGTCTTCAGGTTTTTGACGAATGGCAATCCGCGCCGATCGTTGATAGCGTCGTCACGCTCGGGGCCGTATTTACCCAACCAGGCCTGACTGTCGTTTATGACTTCTGGCCCTCGTATGACGGTGAGTCTCGGGGTTTCGTCGGTGACTGTGACGTTGCTCAATTTTCCATGCATATAGGGCGTCAGTTCCGTGAGATGCTTGTTTGCCATCTCCTCCGCCTGGAAAAACTGCTTGCTGCGCCGCGACCGCGGTTTCCCGATCTCGTTTTCAATGGTCTTGAAGCAGTCCTTTAGCAGCATGATGCGCATTACAATAACATCGACGCCATGCTGTGCCGCCAGGTCGCGGACTGCCTTTTTGTCCTTGTTCGGTGAGCCGGCTCGGGATGGCATTTCCTATCCTCGTTAAGCGACCTGGTTCAGTGCGGCGCGAACATCGCTAGCCACGTCATCAAAATGACCGCCTGATTTTCTGCTGCTGGCTAGCAGACCGAGAGCCTGTCTGCGCCGATGCGCGGGGTGGGCTTCAATCTGCTACAGAATATGTAGCATGTTCGGGTCGGTTATGCAAGTGCTGCGCTACCCTCCTGCGCATGAAGCGCGGGAGGCTCATTCACGCTTGATGTCCGATTTTGGGGGGTGGTCTCAACCGGTCGACGCAACACTTTATCTTAGAGGGAAAAGATGGAGTGTGGATGGAACGAAGATTTCATAGAGGTTTTACTGCGGCAGAGAAGACGGAGTTATGGGATCGCTGGAAGCGCGGGGAGTTGCTGAAGGCGATCGGGAGAGCTTTTGGTAAGGAGTTATCGTCGATTTATTTTCTGGTAGCTCCGCACGGTGGGATTCGTCCTGCGGAGCGGCGTCGCTCCAGGTTGGCATTGACGCTTGCGGAACGCGAGGTGATTTCCAGAGGTGTTACGGTACATCAATCGGCCCGGTCGATCGCAAAGCGACTTGGCCGCTCACCCTCGACGGTGAGCCGGGAAATGAGCCGCAATGGCGGCTGTAATCGTTATCGAGCGACACTTGCGGACGAGAATGCGTGGGCGCGCGATCTCGTCGTCCAAAATGTTGTAAGTTGGCGATCAATTCGCGGCTACGGCGGTCAGTGGCAGGAAGCTCCAGATTGGATTGGTCACCCGAGCAGATAGCCGGTTGGCTGAAGAGGACGCATTCTGAAG
>CAWFZL010000026.1:0-233888 GCA_963820275.1 uncultured Alphaproteobacteria bacterium | reverse complement strand
TTTTGCAGGCAGACGGAGAGCGCGCCCGGAGAAAACGATGAGCACCTTAGACGAGACGGCGCACAAAGCCGTCTCGGTTTTCATCATCATGGCTGCACTCATGGGGTGTTCTCCAGATACGGATGACACTGACGGCCACAACCAATGAGCAGCCCCCAGGCACAGCCAATGAGCAGCGCACCCACGGCGACCGATCCAACGGAAGTCCTTGTGAGAAAGGCTATCAGCAAGATCCAGATGCGACCAAACTGGAGGAAATTCAGTTTGACAAGCATCAATCCTTACGACCTGAGACTTTTGTATCGTACCGATCCTCACTTCGACGACGTCGATCAGGATCTAGCAATCATTGCCCGAGCGGTGCTGTCCGAAATCGTTGCGCCGGGACAAAAGCTGAATTCGTGGGTGTATGTGTATGCGCGACGGCGCGTGAAAGGTGAAACCGGCCAGGACTTAGTCGCAACTTACGGAACGTTGTTTTATAACCCGAATGACGACGGCCTCCATTGGTGCCCCGGACCGCCCGGACCCTATGACGACACTAAATGCCGTCGCGTGCGATAAAGGCCGGATTTCTGTGCTGCAACGAATCGTTTGCGTTGCTGCCGTCTTCGCTTGTAGCCACGCACACGCGGCAGAGAAAACCATGCCGATAAACTTCATCGGCGAATGGTGCTATTCATCACAAGAAAACAAAACGACTTGGTACACGTTACCAAGCTGGACTGAGGATGGTCGCTGCACCAAGATCCTCTCCATCGACCAATATAAGTTCTATGGTGAAGGACGGCACTGCGAGCCGGTGAATGTGCGGCTCACAAAGGATACTGCACCGTCAGGCACCGGGTACACGGCTACGGTCACTGCCCGCTGCCAACCCGACGGCCCAGTGACGGCCGGTGAGCTTCAGAGCTTCGAGTTCTATCGCTACAAGGGGAACCTAAGCGTTACCACCAAATGAAAGAAGCGAAACGGCGGCGCCCAGGGGGCGCCTCAAGCGCCCCGTCGGACCAGCGTCCGACCGCACGGGGGGTATAAGGGGGGAGAGATCACCCCCCTGTTCGGACGGTGATCGGACCTTGGTTGGACGCCGGTTGGACCTCATGATTTCACGATCACCATTGACGCCTTCGAGGGCTTCTTGGTCGGGTCCTTCTCTAGCTTGATCTTGTTCGCCCCGAAGAGCCTCTCCATTGCCACCGCCAGCACCTTGCTCGGCGTGCCTTTCGCCTGCGGCATCTCGGATAGTCTGGCTGGTGCATAGCTCATCCCGGGTTTCGTGCCGAAATACCGATGCTGCTCGGTAGCAATCGTGAGCAGTTCGAGGAAGAGAGCGTCGGCCTTCGCGTCCTCGGCCGCGCGCTGTATCGATCGACTCGCCCGGCGTCGGGCACGTAGACGCCGTTCTGGTATCGGACCTTCACACTGTCATCGAGGCGACCGTACTGGTTCTTCTTGAACTGGATCACCCGGAGGTCGTCGTCACCTTGGGCGGCCTGCATATAGATACGCCCGCGCACGCTGTTGCGCCATGCCGTCGATCCCGATGTGCCCGAGCCGGTTGCGATGCCTGACTTGGCTCGGGTGCGCGAGCAGTACCACCGATCCGTTGGCGACGATCGCGAGCTTGCGCAGCATCGTGATGAACTGGCGGGCCTGACTGCGATTGATCTCGTCGCCGGCAAACACGTCGGCCCAGCGTATCGATGCCGATGTGCTTGGGCTTGATATCGCCTGCAGCTTCGAGCAGTCGGTCGTATAGCGGCGTCGAGACGATCTTGCCGCTCCGATCGGCGACGCCGAGCAGGGCATCGCCCTCGACGTGCGACAGCAGGTTAAGGCCGCCGTCGATCATGTCGGCGAACTTCACGTTGTAGAGCTTGCACACCGCGGCGAGGCGGCGGTGCAGCTCGTCGACATCGTCCTCGCATCCGAGATAGACGGCGGGCCCAGGTTCGGGCAACGAGCCCAGCCAGTCGCGGCCGAGCACATGGGCCGAGGCCAGCTGCAGCTCGACGACGGACTTACCCACCGCGCCCTCACCGGCAAGGATGGTCACCTGCCGGATCGGGATGCGGTTGCGGACGGCCCACTGCCCGTTCTGGAACCGGGATGTCGTCCCAGTTGCTCATGTCGACGTAGCGCAGTCGCGCTGGCGTCTCTGTGGCGCCGATGGCGGCGCCTCGTCGATCAGCTGCTCGTCTTCGGGAACGCCTAGGACGTGTTCGATATCTTCATGGTCGTGCAGGCCCATCGAGGCCTCCCCCTTCTCAAATCAGATCGGCAACATCCGCGCCGAGCAGGCGCGGCGTGTAGCGGTGAACTTCTTTTCCGGCAGCGGCCCAGCGGCGCGCGCATTCGCGAGCGCGGCATCAGGGCCGGCTCGGCGGCCGTTGCGATCAGCCTCGTCGTGATCGACCAGGATAGTCAGAGCTTGCCGACCTCGATGCGCGGCCAGAACCGGAAACTTCGCGATCGCGCCGGCCGAGCCCAACGCCCACGCCGGACGAAAACCGAATTGTCGAGCGGCGAGGACGGTCTCGATGCCTTCGCCAACCGCGAGGCCGTATTCCACATCCTCATCCGGATCGAGCTTGACCGCGCCGCCCGATCATCGGACCGAGCGCCAGCCGATCGATCTTGTCGCCGTTTTCGTCGATCGCAGTCCGGCTGATCGCACGCGGCTTGTTGGTGACGATGTCCGTATAGAGCGCGATCAAACAGGGCCGCTGTGTCTCGCCCCAAGGGCAGCTGCGGTGAAATCGCAGGGCCTCGTCACCTGACGGCGGCTCCAGCCCGCGACGCTTCAGGTACAGCTCGGCAAGCGTGTCCTTGATCGCCTCGGCCTCGTTCAGATCGTCAAGGCGCGCGCGGCGTTCTCCTGCTCGCGCGCGACCTTCTCCTGCGACTTCGGCTTCGCCACCGGCTGCACCTGCGGCTTCGGCTGGGTCTGCTGAAACCCGGCCAGCAGGCGCACGGCGGTCTTGAAGTTCACACCGTCGAGGTGCTGGACCATCTCGATCACGTCGCCGCCGCGATTGCAGCCGCGACAGTTGAAGAGCTGTTTGGTGGTGTTGATGGAGAACCGGTCGCGACCGCCACAACCGGGCACGGCCCCGCACGTTCGGGACGACGACCAACGAGGCGAAGGCCGCGTCGCGCGGCCTCCTCCTCGACGCGCACCGACTTCGCGAGGGCGAGTAACATCGCTCACCCCTTAGTCGCGACCGAAGCCGAGCGGCAACTCGACGCCCTCGGCTTCCCTCGCGATGCTCGATCGCTGCTCAAGATCGATGTCGCAGACGGCGTCCAGCTTCTCGGCGGTGATCGATCCCTGCACGTTCTCGGGCAGGTTGTCGCGCCATTCCTCGAACTCGGCCTTCAGCTCCAGCAGTTCTTCAAGCGCCTCCACGGCACGCGTGGCTGCATCCTGCCATCGAGCTGTGCGAGACAATCGCTTGGACCTCTTCGCGGTCCGCCTCAGCGAGTTGGGTCGTCGCCTTGAGCTTCGGCTTCGCCCTCTTCTGCCCCTCGCCGACCTTGCCGGATTTCGACTTGCGCTCGGCAGGGGGTGGGGATTTCCCCACCCCCATCTTCTTGCGGGCCTTCGCGACGGTCTTGTGATCGACACCAGCCACCTCGCCGATGGCGCGGTCGCTGCGTGCCGGGTCCGCCTTCAGTTGGGCGTCGAGGCGCGCCTGCTTCTCCGCGTTCGTCAGCGGCGTGGTGTTGGCGCGGCGATGTTCGTTGAGGGCCCTGACATGCCTGCGCATGTCCTCCTCGGTCGGGCACATCGTGGTAATATCTGCGTAGCGCAACGGGATGTGCAGCTCTCGACAGAGAGTGTAGCGATTCTGCCGTCGACGATTTGGTCGTTCCAAACGGTAACCGGCCTCACCAGCCCGATCTCCTTCAGGCTGGCGCGCATCGCCTCGGTCTCGGCCTGCGTGAACGGTGCGTAGTCGTCGCAGACCGGATGGAACGGGTTCTCGATGTTGAAACTCATCACAGCACCCCCTTCTCGATGAAGGCGGTGACCTGACCTGCGAGCGCGGCGCGCGGCGAGTGACGGCAACCTGAAACAGGGCTGCGGTCTGTTCGGCTGCTTCGTGAGGGAAAGGGGCGCGGATTAAACCGCACCGGGGTTCTGATCGAACCACTCCAGATCGGTGAGAGATTGACGCGCAGAGTCGCTCTGTGTATCTTCGGAACCGATCTCGCTGCCGAGCAGATCGATTTCCTGGGCCCCGGCTTCACAACGAAGCGCGGGGTCCTGCATGATGTGGAGGTCATTGATCACGCGACCTCCGTCTCGGCGACGATCAGGCGCGCGACGCCGGTCTCGCCCAACATCGGCGTCAGGATTTCGCGCGCCGTGCTGACGATGGTGCGACCGTCCTTGCGATAGGTGAATTTGCCGGCCTCGGCCGCGTAAAAGGCTTCCCGTTCGGAAGTACCTCGCACCTCGGCAATCGCCTTGGCGCTGCGCAGGGGGCGTCGAGGTCGTAGGTCTTGCCACGTAACTTGATGAGCATTTGGATTTCTCCGGTTTGGGTCAGTCTGGTGACGACCTCGCCGGAGAAAGTCAGAAAGTCAGGCGTCTCCGGCAAAATCGCCGGATACGGAGAATACAGGCAAAAACTACGGAGGCTACAACGATAAATCCACGTAGCTCAGACGTACGTGGATTCGTTTTTGACCTTCGCCCAGATCTCCGCCGCTGAGGGAGCTGCGGACTCCGAAACGCTTCTCAACGTCGGCCTTCAACTGCTTCGTGAGCTTCGCTAGTGGGTCGTCTCGCAATATCTCTAGAAAATGACCAGCGACAACGTCGCGCGTGATCTGCTTTTGAAGGCGATTAAGATATTGCTTGCCGTTGATCGTTCCGTCGGCGAGGTCGCAAATCAACTCTCGCTCCTCGGGGGTCGCGGTCTGGGCCATGATCCGCGCTCGCAGCTTCGACCTGTTGCCGCGAAGCGCTTGCTCCCATTATTCATGCTGCTCGTGGAATGCACGGCCGATTGCTGCCAATCGCCTCGCATCAGCGAGCGGTAGCGTGAGACGCTTCGCAAGGCTGGCCATCAGTTGCTTGGTTTCTGGCGACGCACTCTCGAAGAACCCGGCTGCGTGCTCTTACGCCCCGTCTTCACGACAGTGCCCTTTCCAGATCGGTGACGATCTCGTCTCGTCGCCTGCGGCGGGGAACAGGTGCGAGTAAGTGTCGAGCGTCAACGTGATGGTGGCATGCCCCATGCGTTGCTGCACGATCTTCGCGGGCAGTTCCAGACCACCGTCAACCCGTCGATTGATGCATAGCGAGGCGAAGAAATGCCGTAGGCTGTGCAGCCCGTAGTACTTTCCTTGGCGCCACCACCGGCTTGCCATCTTCGTCGCGCACGACCTTGCCGTGCCGTCCTTGACCTGCACGGTGACGCCGGCCGCGATCTGCGCGGGATGGAAACCGCGTTGCAGGATATTCGACAGGTTCTCGATGTTACCTGACTTGTTCGGGAAAACGAGGTCGCCATGCGGGCAGGCCACCTTCCACTCTAGCAGCGTCGAGATCACGGTAGAGCGCAGCGGGAAGGTCTCTGTTTCCAGTCGCAGACTTCGGTGCGCCGATCTCGTTGTAGGCGTCAGCTCGCTGGCGGACGCTGATGGTGCCTTTCTTCAGGTCGATGTCTTTCCACCGCAGGCCGCGCAACTCTGAGGCGCGCAATCCGGTGAGGGCGGCGGTGAGCAGCAACGGTCCAGCGCCCCTGCGCGGCCTTGATGATGGCCTCGATCTCGAACCGCGACGGGATGTCGACGCCAACCTGCGGCCGGTGGTTCTCCGCGCGCTTGTCCTTCTTCACCGTGACGCCTGCCGCGACGTTCTGCGCGACATGGCCGCGAGACGGTTCGCATCTTTCAGAATAGCCTTAATGCTCTGTAAAACCTTGCGTGCCATCGGCGGGCTGAGATCGCGGACTGACTCGTCGCGGACTAGCTCGATGCGGGGCGCCGTGAGCGTGGCGAGCTTTTCGCCGCCGATACGTGGCACGATATGAAGATCGACGTGTCGCTGATACTGCTCGACGGTGCTGCGTTCCGCGCCCTCCCCTGTCACGTATTCGAGCCATTGCTCGGCGGCCTGCGATACGGTGATGGATTTGTTGACCGGGCTATGGATGCCCTTCGAGACATCGACCTTCACGTTGGCGTGGTAGGCGTCGGCGTCCTTCCTCTTCTCGAACGTCTGGATATGCCGCTTGCCCTTTTGATCGACGTAATCTGCGACCCAGGCGACGCGAGCCTCACCGGACCTCGTTGTCCATTCCCTTTTCCTGACGGCCATTTTCGCCTCCGCTATCTACAAAATATCCCCCTTATGTCACAAGAAAGTCCCGTGGTCAACAAAAAGTCCTGTAGTCAACAAGCAGCTTCCCGTACTTCCCCAGAAATCCGGCCGCATGTCGCAAGTATGTCGCGTGGAGTTGCCGCAGTCATCGGGAGCTATTGAAAATAAAGGGGATTTTTTGCGACACACGCGACATGAAAATGGCCGGTTTTTGGAACCGGCCTTTTTCTAGAAGTCTATTATTTTCAGTGACTTAGTCTTGGTAGCGGGGGAGGGACTCGAACCCCCGACCCCAGGATTATGATTCCCGTGCTCTAACCAGCTGAGCTACCCCGCCACGGCGTTGGCGAATGCGCACCTCGAAGTGCTGCTCCGCGCGAACGCGCGGCATATAAGAAGTAGCTCACGAACCTGTCAAGCAAACCGCGCCCCTCCTCCAACCATCTGCGCCAACGAGGCTATTTCGGCTGGACATTGGGATTGCCGCCGGGGCTGCCGGGCGGCGGAATCACCGGCGTATTGCCGACATCCGGCGTCGGCGCGCGCATTTCCGGGTCGACACCGGGCGGAGGACACAGCACGCCATCGGATTTTGCGAGCTTGTCGCCAAGCGGTTCGCGCCCCTGCCCGGTCGTGCCTTCCGGAGAGATCGTGCCACGCGGCGGCACGGGGCGCGTCGGTGCGCAATTGTTGCTCGAGGATGCCGGCGCCGTTTGGGCCGGCGGCGTCGCAGGCGTCGGCGGGGCTTGCGCGATCGCCGACCCGGCCGACGCCATCACAAATGAGAGACAGAGCGCGCATTTTTTCATGCGGGGAAAACCTGCGGCACGGACCGTGGTTCCCGTCGCGTTCCGGTTACATCCTTCAATTTTTGCTTCATTTTTTGCGGTAGCGGATCAGCGAGAAATGTCCCATCGGCGGCATCGGCCGACGCTCGGTCAGCGTCACGCCGCCGTGCCTTGCGGCCCAATTGACCAGCCGTGCCCATGGAAATTCGGGCCGCCAGCCGAGCCGTCGTGCCAGTGGCGCGAATGCCAGTTCGAAGATGCGCCGCGGACCGCTCTCGGCGCCGATGTGATTGACCAGGATCAGTTCCCCGCCCGGCTTCAGAACGCGAATGAAGTCGTCCAGCGTTGCTTCCGGATCCGGGACCGCCGTGATGACGTATTGCGCCACGACCGCGTCGAATGACGCGTCGGCAAACGCAAGGTTCTTCGCATCCATCACCGCGAGGGTCTCGACATTCTTCAGGCCGAGCGCGCGCACGCGGTTCTGCGCCTTGCGAAGCATCGGCTCGGAAATGTCGACGCCGCATAATTTCGTCGTGGGTGCATATTCGGACAGCGACAATCCGGTGCCGACACCGACGTCGAGAACCCGTCCGCCGATCCCGT
Source organism: uncultured Alphaproteobacteria bacterium (assembly GCA_963820275.1). Lineage (GTDB taxonomy): Bacteria > Pseudomonadota > Alphaproteobacteria > Rhizobiales > Xanthobacteraceae > Bradyrhizobium. The sequence continues at coordinate 226,154 of CAWFZL010000026.1, read as the reverse complement.
CGGCTACCGCGATGGTCGATTGGCGCCCCTGGTCGAAAACCTTGCCGAACACCAGATCGTAGATCGGCGCCCAGCGCCCATAGGCCTTTGCGACCCCCTCGCGGTCGATATCCGACGCCATGCCCCGCCCTGAGACTCTAGATCATGATGCGATCAGGTTGAAACGCATCATGATCAAACCCTTTACTTGAGCATGATCTCCGCGCAAACGCCGTCGCGTTTGTCGCGAGAAAAAACCGGTTCCCACTTTTTCGGATCATGCTTTAGCCACGCATCGCTTCCACGATCAGCGGCGCGCCGGCCGCCCTTGCAGCGCCCTTTTCGGCCAGGCCCCTCGCGCTGGCGCTCTGGATGAAGCCGCCGCCGAGCACACGCGCCCGTCCCGAAGGTGCATCGTAGAACACGCAGGCCTGACCGGGGGACACGCCCTCCTCGCCGGTGACGAGTTCGACCTCGAGGCCGCCGCCATCCGCCGCGTGCAGCCAAGCCGGCTGCGGCGCACGCGTCGAGCGCACACGCACGAAAACTTCGAGACCCCCGCCGACCGCACGCTCGATCGGGCCGTCGCCGATCCAGTTGACGTCGCGGAGCCCAATGCGATCCATCCGCAGTGCTTCGCGCGGACCGACCACGACACGGCGGCTCGCCGCATCCAGGCGCACGACGTAGAGCGGCGCCTTTGAAGCGATACCCAATCCGCGACGCTGGCCGACGGTGAAATGGACGATGCCGTGGTGCGCGCCGATGACGCGGCCATCGAGGTCGACAATTTCGCCCGGCTGAACCGCATTCGGACGCAACCGTCCGATCACGTCCGTATAGCGCCCGGTCGGCACGAAGCAAATGTCCTGGCTGTCGTGCTTGTCGGCGACCTCCAGTCCGAATCTCCGCGCCAGTTCGCGCGCCTGCGGCTTGGTCATGTCGCCCAGCGGAAATCGAAGATAGTCGAGCTGTTCGCGGGTGGTCGCGAACAGGAAATAGCTCTGGTCGCGATCGGCGTCGGCGGCGCAAATCAGCGCACGGGACCCGTCGGCCATGCGGCTTGAGGCGACGTAATGCCCGGTTGCCAGCGCCGCGGCGCCGAGTTCGCGCGCGGTTGCCAGCAGGTCGCGAAACTTGATCGAACGGTTGCATTCGATGCAAGGCACCGGCGTTTCGCCCAGCGCGTAACTCTCGGCGAAATTGTCGATCACCGATTCACGAAAGCGGTTTTCGTAATCCAGCACGTAATGCGGAATCCCGATGCGCTCGGCGACATTGCGTGCGTCGTGAATATCCTGTCCCGCGCAGCACGCGCCCCTGCGGTGCGTGGCCGCTCCATGGTCGTAGAGCTGCAGCGTGATGCCGACGACGTCGTAACCTTCCGACTTCAACAGCGCGGCCGTGACCGAAGAGTCGACGCCGCCAGACATGGCGACGACGACCCGTGTGTCCTGGGGACGGCCTTCCAGATCGAGACTGTTGAGCATGGGTTCGGTGTTCGTGGCTGAAAGCTCGGTCGCTTCTCTTTTCGAGGGACGGCCGAAAGACCTGGTCTTTAATATAGGCGCTCTGACCCCCAGGCAATCACGCTCGCCCCCGGTTGCGCGGTGAAAGCGGCAAATCTTGCCGCGGGGCAAAAAAGGGACTGCCACCAAGACCCCTCGCCTGCCTTGGCGCCCTTGTAAGACACTGAAATAGAATGAGATTTATGAACTCTCCGGCTGGCCCGGTCCTTGCTGACCAAGGTGCGGTTCCACTCCCGGAGGCAGCTTGGTGTTAAGTGTCAATTCAGAAGCCGCGTCCAATGTCGCGTTCCAGGGAGCGCCACATCGCTCCCCGTGGTCCAACCAGCCACCACCAAACGATCTTTTCGGCGCTTTGGTCAACCAGAACAAGGTCGCCGACACCCCGCCCCCACCACAGCCGGCTCCCCTGCCGCGCCATTCGGACCAGACGCCCGCGCCCGCGGAAGCCGGCAGTTCCGGGAGCAGCGCTTCCAATCCGCCGCCGGCCAACGATCCCAACAACAACGCGGACGCCGGACCGCCGCAGGCAAATGCAAACGCGGACAACGCCAACGCGAGCGCTGGTGGTTCACCCGGCAACGACGCGAACCAGCCGTCCGCAACGCAATCGACCGATGGCAAGGACACGACCACGAAATCGGCCGACAGCACGAAGAGCGGCGACGCCAACACCGTCGATCCCGTCGCCAGCCAGCAGCCCTTGCCGACGACACCGATCCCGCTCGCCGTTGCCGTTCCTGCCAATCCCGTACCGACCAATGTGCCGGCCGCCACGCCGACTTCGGGTGGAACCACCCCGCCGTTGGCGATCGCGGCAGCCGCAATCGCCGCAACTTCACAGGCGCTCTCGGGACAGGGAGGAACGCCCGCTCAAGGCAAGGCCGATTCCTCTGCAGGCCCGTCAGGGCCAACGACGACATCGACGACAACTTTGTCCGGTACCCCGACCGCCAAGACGACCGCCTCGGCGACCGCGAACCCGACTGTCGTGCCGCCGGTCACCGCGCCGGTGACCTCCCCCAACGCGGCTTCCGCGAATGCAGCCACCCAGGCCAGCGCGGCGGCTGCCGCGGTATCTGTCACGCCCAAAACGGCGTCTGACAAGGCATCCGCATCCACCCCCGCCACCGACGACACGGGTTCATCCGCAACATCGGGGCCGATTCTGCAGAACGGCCAGCCGCAACAAGGGGCGGCCGCGGCCAGACCAGAGACGGCGAACCTGGCCGTTCAGGCCGCTACGTCCGATGCCGCTTCAACCCCATCTGTCTCCGCCCATGAGCATTCGCCGGCAGCAAATGCCGGAAATGCCCTCGCCGGGCCGCCGGATCCCGGCGCCCAGGCGCTGGGCACGTTGCCGCCGCAACCGGGCTCCGGCGCGACAACGGCACCGGGAGCAGCGTTAAGCGTCACCCCGGCTGCGAATGGACCGGTGCCCCTGAACGGGCTGGCGCTTGAAATCGCCGCGTCGGTCAAGAGCGGCAAGAGCCGCTTCGAAATCAGTCTCGATCCCGCCGAGCTTGGCCGAATTGACGTTCGCATCGATATCGATCGCAACGGGCAAGTGACCTCGCATCTGACGGTCGAAAAACCGGAAACGCTTTCCATGCTGCGCCAGGACGCGCCCCAGCTGCAACGAGCGCTGGATGATGCCGGACTGAAAACCGGCAATGGCGGCCTGCAATTCAGTCTGCGCGACCAGTCAACTTCCGGCCAGAACAGCGGCAACGACCCCGGCGCCAACTCGCAGCGGTTGGTCATTGCCGACGAAGATACCGTTCCCGCGGCAGTTGCGGGACGAACATATGGACGCACGCTCGGACCGAGCGGTGGCGTCGACATCAGAGTGTAAAGTGTAAGGAGACAGACATGGCCACCACATCGGCAACGACAAGCCCTCCGGTAGTTTCCGGGACGACGCCCCAGTCGAGCACGAGCAGCTCGGGCTCCTCGGCCCAGGCTTCAAATGCCTTGGCCTCCCAGCAGATAGCGGGCAATTTTCAGAGTTTTCTTCTGCTTCTGACAACGCAATTGCAGAACCAGAATCCACTCAGCCCGCTGGACACCAACCAGTTTACCCAGCAGCTCGTCGAATTCGCTGGTGTCCAGCAGCAGCTCAACACCAACGACTCGCTGGCAACGCTGGTATCGCTGCAGCAGACGGCGCAATCGACCCAGGCGTTGGGATTCGTCGGCAAGACGGCCGTGATCAACGGCAGCACCACGGCGCTGACCAACGGCACCGCCAGCTGGCAGCTCGACGTCCCCTCAAATTCAAACGTCACCGTCACGATCACCAACAGCACCGGCCAGACCGTGTTCACCAAAACCGTACCCGCTAATGCCGGCAAGCAACTCTTCACATGGAATGGCTTGGGCAGTGACGGCACGCAACAGCCTGACGGCAACTACAAGCTCACCGCCACGGCCAAGGACTCCGCGGGCAACACGGTCGCCGTCCCGACCCAGATCGAGGGCGTGGTCAGTTCGGTCGACCTCACGCAGTCGCCGCCGCTGCTGTCGATCGGTGGCCAGACCTTCACGGTGAACCAGATCCAGAGCATCGTGAACTGACGCGGGAAGCAGCGGCCCCATCCCCTGTCGTTGCGGGAGGGTTCCAGAAAGCCAATCCGGACCGCGAAAGGCGTCCCGGACCGGTGTCATTGAGGCATTTTCAAGGAGATTCGGATTGAAGGCTTGGGCTTAGGCAAATTTTAAGTGGAGCGGCGTACGGTACCCGTCAGTTCAGTGGTTGAGAGTTTGTGAGTACGCCATGACAGAGCCCCATCGCCCGAGGGTAAAATACGTCATCGGGCCTGACGGTAGTCCGTTGACAATTGCGGACCTGCCCGCACCCGGGACCAAGCGATGGGTTATCCGTCGCAAGGCCGAGGTTGTTGCTGCAGTTCGCGGCGGCTTGCTCTCCCTCGAAGAGGCCTGCAGCCGTTACACGCTGACCGTCGACGAATTCCTGTCCTGGCAGTTCTCCATCGATCAGCACGGCCTTGCCGGCCTGCGTACCACCCGGATCCAGCAATATCGCCAATAGGCGGTTCCAGACACTTCGCATTTTTTAAGAAAATCGGCTTCGCCCCGCCAAGCCGATGTTTTGCTTTTTGCGCTTTGTTTCGGGCTCTTAACCTTCGTTAACCATATCGAAACCATCCCATAGGCAATAATTGCCCAGTGGTCCGATTCTGAAACTCGCATCCCGGTCCGGCAGGACTCGTTTGCGAGTGTCGGATTCAAAGGACCGCTGGCGGATCTGAGGGGCGGCTGGTTTGCAGAGTCTGGTAAGCTTTCTGAAGGGGCTGGGTGCTTCGCGGTTGATGGCGATGGTCGCGGTGACAACCGCGCTGCTCGGCTTCTTCGCGTTCGTGATCATGCGCGTTACCACGCCGCAGATGACCACCCTGTTCACCGACCTCAGCCTCGAGGATTCCTCCGCCGTCATCAAGGATCTTGAACGCCAGGCGATACCCTTCGAGGTTCGCAATGAAGGCGCCGTCATCATGGTGCCGAAAGACAAGGTCACAAGACTGCGCATGAAGCTTGCCGAAGCCGGCCTGCCCAAAGGCGGCGGCGTCGGCTACGAGATCTTCGACAAGTCGGACGCACTGGGCACCACGAGCTTCGTCCAGAATATCAATCATCTGCGGGCGCTGGAGGGCGAACTCGCCCGCACCATCCGAGCCATCGATCGCGTCCAGGCGGCAAGAGTCCATCTGGTGTTGCCCGAGCGTCCGCTGTTTTCGCGCGAGACGCCCGAACCGTCGGCTTCGATCGTCGTGCGCGTGCGCGGCGCTCTCGAGCCGCAGCAGATCAGGGCCATTCGTCATCTGGTCGCATCCGCCGTCAACGGGCTGAAGCCGCAACGGGTGTCGATCATCGACGAGACAGGCCAATTGCTGGCTGACGGCGCCGCCGGCAACGTCGATAACGCCATCGGAGACGAGCGCCGGGCCGCCTTCGAGAAGCGAATGCGCAACGAGATCGAGGCGATCGTCTCCTCGGTGGTTGGGACGGGCCGTGCCCGCGTGCAGTTAACGGCGGACTTCGACTACAACAAGATCACCCAGACGTCGGACAAGTTCGATCCGGAAGGCCGCGTGCTGCGCTCGAGCCAGACACGCGAGGAATCAAGCGTCACCGCCGAGAACAACGGCCAGGTTACCGTCAATAACGAGCTGCCGGGAAATCAGCAAAACAACGGTGTGCCCCTCGCGCGCGACCAGAGCAAGAAAACCGAGGAAACCAACAACTACGAAATTTCGCGCACCACCAAGACCGAAGTGACCGAAGCCGGAAAGGTCAATCGCGTCTCGGTCGCCGTGCTGGTCGACGGCAGCTATTCCAAGAACGAAAAAGGCGAGATGGTCTATCAGGACCGCAGCAAGGAACAGCTTGATCGCATCGCGACGCTGGTGCGCTCGGCGATCGGCTTCGACCAGAAGCGTGGCGATCAGGTAGAGGTGGTCAACCTCCGGTTTGCCGAACCGCCGGTGGTGGCCCCGCTGCCGGAGCCGACCGGCCTGTTCGGGATCCTGCAATTCACCAAGGATGACGTCATGTACGTCATCGAACTCGGCGTCATGATGCTGCTCGGCCTGGTCGTGCTGTTCATGGTGATCCGCCCGCTGGTCAAGCGCATTCTGGCCGCCGAGCCCGTCGCTCCGTCTCCCGGTGACATGGCGGCCCTGGCCGACGGCTCTCAGGCCGCGCCGACAGGACAGCATCTCATGCCAACCGTCAGCAACACCGCGCAGTTGATCGACGTCGCCCAGGTTCAGGGCCAGGTCCACGCCCAATCGGTCCACCGCGTCGGCGAGCTGGCCGACAGAAACCCCAACGAAACCGTCGCCATTGTCCGCCAGTGGCTCAGCGAACAGGCTGCGTGATCCAAGATGGCCGTGCCCCAAGCCTCAAACGCAAACGACATCACCAGCGTCATTTCCTCGCTGGCGGCGCGTCAGGGCAGCCGGCCGCAAAAGGAAGCGGTCAGCGGTCCGAGACGCGCCGCGATGCTGATGCTGGCGCTCGGCGAGCAATATGGCGGCAAGGTCTGGTCGCTGCTCGACGACGACGAGGTGCGGGAGCTTTCGATTCAAATGTCCACGCTCGGCACCGTCGAGGCGGACACCGTGGAAGACATGCTGCTTGAGTTCGTGTCACGGATGTCGGCATCCGGTGCGCTGATGGGCAATTTCGACGCCACCGAACGCCTGCTGCATCAGTATCTGCCGCCCGAGCGGGTGGTCGGCATCATGGACGAGATCCGCGGCCCAGCGGGCCGCAACATGTGGGAGAAGCTCTCCAACGTCCAGGAGGAAGTGCTCGCCAACTATCTCAAGAACGAATACCCGCAGACCATCGCGGTGGTGCTGTCGAAACTGAAGCCGGAGCATTCGGCGCGGGTGCTGGCGATCCTGCCTGAGGAGATGGCGCTCGACGTGGTCAACCGGATGCTGAAGATGGAGGCGGTGCAGAAGGAAGTAATCGAGCGCGTCGAGCAGACGCTCCGCATTGAATTCATGTCGAACCTGTCGCAGACCAGACGCCGGGATGCCCACGAGGTGATGGCCGAGATCTTCAACAATTTCGATCGCCAGACCGAAACGCGCTTCATCACCGCGCTGGAGGAAGAGAACCGCGAATCCGCCGAACGCATCAAGGCGCTGATGTTCACCTTCGACGATCTGATCAAGCTGGATTCCGCATCGGCCCAGACGCTGATGCGTAACGTCGACAAGGACAAGCTCGGCATCGCGCTCAAGAGTGCCAACGAGGAGGTCCGCGGCTTCTTCCTGGGCAACATGTCATCCCGGGCCGGCAAGATGCTGCTCGACGACATGGCGGCGATGGGGCCGGTGCGGTTGCGCGATGTCGATGAGGCGCAGGCGTTGCTGGTGAATCTGGCAAAGGACCTTGCAGCCAAGGGAGAAATCACGCTGACCAAGAACCGCGCCGACGACGAGCTGGTGTACTGATGGTCGCCCCAGCCAAATTCATGTTCGATGTGGATTTCTCGGCGCCCGACAAGCGTGAGCGCGCCGCCACGCCGTCGGAGATCGCCCAGAAGATCGCCTCCGCCGAATCCCGCGCCTATCGCGACGGCTACGACGCGGCGCTCCGCGAGGCCAAAGTGGAGAGCGACCGCCGCGGTGCGCTTGCGATGGAGGAAATCGGAATCGCCATGAAAGGCATCGCGGCGCGCTTCGGCGGCATCGAGACGCGGATGGAAACCGAAGCGGTGGACGTGGCGATTGCGGTGGCGCGCAAGCTCTGCAGCGAATTGATCGCCCGCGAGCCGCTCGGCGAGATTTCCGCTCTCGTCAGCGACTGCTTCGCTCAGCTGGTTTCGACGCCGCATCTGGTGGTGCGCATCAACGACGCGCTCTACGAAACGGCACGCGAACGCATCGAGAAGCTGGCCAAACAAAGCGGCTTCGCGGGCCGGCTCGTGATTCTGGCGGAGCCCGGGATCGAGACCGGCGATTGCCGAATTGAGTGGGCGGACGGCGGAGTTGTCCTGGAGCGCGCAGCGATCGAGGCAAAGGTCAACGAACTGGTTGAGCGCTATGTGGCGTCCCGCAGTCAGGCCTGAGCCGGTGGCCAGGAGGAATAAACGAGGAATGCACCATGAGTGACAATGACGCACAGGTTCCGCTCCCCGACCTCAACGCCGCCGACGCAGTGCCTGCGGACGACGTCGCCTATCATGAGGACGAACAGGCCGCGCGCGTCGCGGCCGATCTGGAGGCCGTGTTCGACGTGCCCGTGCAGGTCTCCGCGGTGCTCGGGCGCTCGAAGATGGATGTCGGCGAATTGCTGAAACTCGGACCCGGCACGGTGCTCGAGCTCGACCGGCGCGTCGGCGAGGCGATCGACATCTACGTCAACAACAGGTTGGTGGCACGCGGCGAGGTGGTTCTGGTGGAGGACAAGCTGGGCGTGACCATGACGGAAATCGTCAAATCGGATCGCAATTGAGGCTCTCTAACAATATGCGCCTGAGAGGCGCGAATGGACGAACAGGAGATTGACATGCGGCTTCTCATCGTTGGCACACTGAAGGGCCAGCTCACGACCGCCACCAAGATCGCCATGGAGAACGGCGCTTCCGTAACCCACGCGGAGGACCAGGAACAAACCATGCGCGTACTGCGCGGCGGCAAAGGCGCCGACCTGCTCCTGGTCGACGTCGCCGTTGACATCCGCGATCTGGTCATGCGGCTGGAGGCCGAGCACATCCACGTTCCCATCGTGGCCTGCGGCATTTCCAACGATGCGCGGGCGGCGGTAGCCGCAATCCATGCCGGTGCCAAGGAATACATCCCGCTGCCGCCCGAACCGGAGCTGATCGCCGCGATCCTCGCGGCGGTGGCAAACGACTCGCGCGAACTGGTTTACCGCGATGAGGCGATGGCGAAGGTGATCAAGCTCGCCCAGCAGGTCGCGGGCTCCGACGCGTCAGTCATGGTCACCGGCGAGTCCGGGACCGGCAAGGAAGTGCTGGCGCGCTACGTTCACAGCCGCTCCAGCCGCAGCAAGAAGCCGTTCATTTCGATCAATTGCGCGGCGATCCCCGAGCACCTGCTTGAATCCGAGCTGTTCGGTCACGAGAAGGGCGCATTCACCGGCGCCGTCGCGCGTCGGATCGGAAAATTCGAGGAGGCCTCCGGCGGCACGCTGCTGCTCGATGAAATCTCCGAGATGGACGTCCGCCTGCAATCCAAACTGCTGCGGGCGATCCAGGAGCGGGTGATTGATCGTGTCGGCGGCACGCGCCCGGTACCGGTCGACATTCGCATCATCGCTACCTCCAACCGCAATCTCGCCGACGCGGTGCGCGAAGGAAGCTTCCGCGAGGACCTCCTGTTCCGTCTCAACGTGGTGAACCTGAAAATCCCCGCCCTGCGCGAACGCCCGGCCGATATTCTGGAACTGGCCCAGCATTTCGCCAAGAAGTATGCCGATGCCAACGGCGTGCCGGTGCGGCCGATCTCGGCCGAGGCGCGCCGCGTGCTGACCGGCAATCGCTGGCAGGGAAATGTTCGCGAGTTGGAAAACACCATCCATCGCGCCGTACTGATGGCGCAGGGCGACGAAATCGGCGTCGACGCCATCCTGACGCCCGACGGGGACCGTCTCGATACCCAAAGGACCGTGCCGGCGGTGGCGCATGCCACTTTCGCCGCTGAACAGGTGACCCGCGCGCTGGTCGGACGGACCGTAGCCGATGTCGAGCGCGACCTCATCCTCGAGACGCTGAAGCATTGCCTGGGAAACCGCACCCACGCCGCCAACATCCTGGGCATCTCGATCCGCACCCTGCGCAACAAGCTAAACGAATATGCCGATGGCGGCTTGCCGATTCCCCCGGCTGGCGCCGGCGACGTTCACCGTACCCCGGCGGCGGTGTGACGGCGCCTCCGCTTCAGGAATAACTCGGCGCGTTGGGTTTGCGGAAGATGTGAATGGGATCGCCGGGCTCGAACGCGCGGCCGGTGAAGACCACATAGGCGTAAAGCGCGAGATAGAGGATCGCGATCAGGCCGATCCCGTAAAACGCCCAGACGGCAACGCGCTTCATCATCGCTCCGCAATCCTTCCCGCGCGTCGATACGGAGCCTACCAGGCCGGCAGCACCGCTCCCTTGAACTTCGTCAGAACGAATTCGCGAATTTCCGGCGTCTGATAGCTTTGCACCAGAAGTTTGACCCACGGCTTGTCCCTGTCGGCGCTGCGCACGACGATGATGTTGGTGTATGGCCCCTTCGGGTCCTCCCGAAGGATCGCATCCTTGACCGGATCAAGCCCCGCTTGCGTGGCGTAATTGGTGTTGATCCCCGCGGCATCGATATCGTCGAGCGTCCGCGCTGTCTGCGCGGCATCGACTGCAATGATCCTGAGCTTCCTCGGATTGTCGACGATATCGGCAATGGTCGGCTTGAATCCGACGTCCGGCCTGAGCTTCAGCACGCCCTTGTCCTGCAGCATGAGCAGGACGCGGCCGCCATTGGTCGGATCGCTCGGGATCGATAATGTCGCGCCTTCGGGCACGGCATCCCAGTTCCTGTATTTCCTCGAATAGATCCCCAGCGGAAAATTCACGGTCAATGCGACCGTCTCGATTCTGTAGCCGTGATCGGCTTTTTGATTGTCCAGGTACGGCTGGTTCTGAAATGAATTCGCCTGCAGATCGCCGGCGTCCAGCGCGGCGTTGGGAGCCACATAGTCGGTGAATTCGACAATCTGGATGTCAAGACCGTTCCTCGCCGCGACCGGCTTCACGGCTTCGAGAATCTGGGCGTGGGGACCGGCGGTGACGCCAACCTTGATGGTCTCGGCGCGGCCCGGGCTTGCTGCGGCGACGGCAACGACCGCCGAGATCAGGAGAAGGCGAAGCGACATGTCCCAGCGAATAGCAGAAGCAGGGTCGGCCGACCAGCCCCGGGGGCCGGCGCGGCATCGCAGAGCGGCCCGCCGGTCAATCCAGCCGCGCTAGAGCTTGATCGGCACGAAATGGTTCACGACGATCAGCACGATCAGAAGCGCTGTTCCCAAACCGAGGCTCCAGCCGATCAGCTTCTTCTCGATCGGCAACAGCGGCTCGACTTCAGCGGCTTCGATCTCCTTTTGAAGATCAGGTTGCGGCATCGAATTCTCCCTAGCTCGCGAGCGGCGGCTTGAAACCGCTGAAGAACAACCACGAAATCAGAAGCCCTACCCAGATCACGAACCCGAACAGGCTGACGAAGTAGACTGCCGCGAGCTTGCCGAACCCCTGTTGCCAGAGTTTGCGGAAATCAGACAGCACACCGATCGAGAAAAAGGTCAGGACAAAGAAAATCACCCGGAACACGTTTGCCTCGCCGGCGGCTGTGGGAAGCGACTTCGCAATCTCAGGGGTCGAGCCCAAGGCGAGCCACAGCGACACCGCAAACACGAGAATGAAGCCCAGGATGAATTTCGGGAAACGCTGCCAGATTTCGAGTGGTCTGGCACGGTCCGGTCCCCGGTCGATATGATTGGTCCAGATGTAGCCGAGGATGAACGCCCAGATGCCGATGAAAATATCAATGAAGATCTTCACGGTTGTCGTGGTCGCGAGTATCCAGCCCGGCTGGTAGTTGACGCCCTCCGCCGCAGCCTTGGCCATGATCAGCGACTCGGTGATGCCGCCGCCGGCGACCGCGGCACCGTCGGTCTTGATGGCGAGCCCGATCCAGGCTCCGGCCACCAGCGGCTCATGCCAGAGGAAGGTCTGCGCCAGAAACGGCAGGATCAGAACTTCGACCACCGCGAACACGACGACCAGCGACGATACCAGGATCGGTACTGCCGGCCGCGCCCTGATGGCGCCGCCCGTTGCGATCGAAGCCGCCACGCCGCATATCGAAATGCCTGAGGCGAGCGGAACCGACCACTCGCGGCTGAAGCCGAACCATTTGCGCGCGATGAAATAGACGACGGCCCAGTAGATCAGATAGGCCTCGATGATGGCGGCGGCGCCACGCAACAGAAGCGATGAGGCGAGGTTCAGCCGGCCTGCGGCCGTCACGGCGACAGTGGCGCCGAGAATGACGATTGCGATCTTGATGTAGAGCTCGGGCCGGATAGCCTCCTTCAGCCAATCGGCGAAGCGGGGAAAAAAATTGGCGATGACGAGGCCCGCCAGCAGAGCCACGATGAAGCCGCCCTCATTGGTGAGCTTCAGCGACCAGGAAAGACCGAATTTCTGCTGCTCCGCGGGCGTTACCGCGGCGACATAGGCATAGCTGCCGACGATCCAGCTAGCGTAGGCGATGAAAAAAACCGCGGTGAACGCAGCTGCGAATTTCCGCACGTCTGCGCCGAGCGCGGCAACGCCGGCGCTCAGCACCACGAGCAGCGCAGCGTAGGTCGCAAGAAGCGCCCCGCCTCCGCCGAGCCAGCCATAGGCCTTGGCAAACGGATGGAGCGCCTGGGTGATGTCGGTGTAGACGGACGCGTTGACCGCCCAGCCCAGGAGATCGGTGCCGCCGATGCTGGCGAGCGCCGCGCCGAACACGGCAAGACCAATGACGACGGCAAGCCAGTCCTCATTCAATCTTGCCTGCAGCGCCGCGGGCTGCGAGACCTTGATCGCGATATCCGACATCCGGTTCCCCCAATTGAGGCGCGAACGCCAGCGCCCTGCGCTCCGTTCGTTTCACGCCGAGGATGATGACGGTTGCGACCGGTGTCGAGGACCTCCGGGAAATAGCGATATTCGCCCTGCCCCGTCGCCAACGGACGCTTCGTTTCTTCCAACGATTCAATCGATCGCAGTTCAATTTTTTCCGCCGGAAGGGGGCGTTTTTATAAAGGAAATATCAACTACCGCGAGGCCGTGGAAGCGGACCTGGCCGGAGCGACGTCAACCGCCAGTTTGCCATAACGATCCGTGAAGGCCGCCGTGTCGATCTCCTCGAGCCTGATGGCGCCACTCATCACACCCGCCTTCCATGCGTCGTGCTCGGGGTCCTTGCGGAATTCGGGCATTACTTCGCAGGCAAACAGTTCAAGCGATTCGCAGATGTGCTCGTGGCTGTTCTTGCCGGCCTGGTTGAGCAGGATCACCTGATCGATATGGGAGGTGCGGAAGCGCCGCAGTTTCCTGCGAAGCGTTTCCGGCGAGCCGATCAGCCCGCCGCGCAGTGCGGCTTCCTGCGCCTGCGGATTGTCGCGCTTCCACTTGTTGTACTCGTCCCACATGTTGACAGTGCCCGGCGCCGGCCGCTGCCGGTTCTGCGAGGCGCCATAGAAACGCAACGCGAACTGGAAAAAGGTGGCGCCATCGGCTCGGGCGCGGGCCTCCTCGTCGGTTTTGGCGCACATGAAGAATGACACCAGAGCCATGTTCGGATTGATCTCGTAATCTGCGAGCTTGTGAAGCCGCTTGGTGATCGCGTTGTAATAGGCGTGTACCCAGGCATGCGCGGCATCCGCGCTGACGAACTGGAAGCCGAGCGCGCCAAAGCCGTTCCTGCCTGCGCGTTCGATGGTCGGAAGCTGCGAGCACGCCATCCACAAGGGCGGGTGCGGCTTCTGAACCGGCTTGGGCACGACATTGCGCAGGGTGATATCGAAATACCTGCCGTGATGCTCGCAGCCGCCTTCCCTGAACATCGGGAAGATTGCGCGGACCGCCTCCTCGAACACTTCCTTCTTGGTTTCCATGTCGCGGCCGAACGGCTCCAATTCGGTAATGGAAGCGCTTTCGCCCATTCCGAATTCGCAGCGGCCCCGACTTAACAGATCGAGCACCGCGACACGCTCGGCCACACGCGCGGGATGATTGGTGGTGAGCTGGAAAATGCCGTGCCCAAGACGGATGTTTCTGGTTCGCTGGCTGGCGGCGGCAAGAAAGGATTCCGGCGAGGGCGAGTGCGAGTATTCTTCCAGGAAATGATGTTCTACCACCCAGGCGTAGTCGTAACCGAGCCGGTCGGCGGTTTCCAGTTGCGTCAATGCGTCCTGATAAAGCCTGAGTTCGTCGCCGGCCTGCCACGGTCGCGGCAATTGCAGCTCATAGAAAATGCCAAATTTCACGACGTCTCTCCCGCAACCGACCTGTTGTTGTTGCGCCCAAGTGTATTCGCGGGAGTGACCAAGTCCAGCCGCGTTGATCCAGATCAAGGCAGCCCGCGATGATGGATATCACCAAGCAGTCGCCGCGCGCAGCAGTCGCGCACCAGCGTTTCCTGTTCAACGCCGAGAAGACCTGCATCGATTGCCACAAGGGCATCGCCCATCATCTGCCCGACATGCGCGGCATTCCGGGCTGGCAGTAGCCGGTCGCGCACCGGCGCTTGCGCCGGCCCTCCAAATGATTAGTTTCGGGTCTCTTCGAGTCGCCGCGCGGCGCTCCCCGGCTGGGACCGTATGACCACTTTCACCCCGCATCAGGATTCGGCGCTTCAGGCTGTAGCCAGATGGCTGAAGGCCAAGCCCGGCAGGAACGGCACGCCGCCGGTGTTCCGCCTGTTCGGCTATGCCGGCACCGGCAAGACCACGCTCGCGCGCCATATCGCGGAGGGTGTCGATGGCGAGGTGAAATTCGCAGCCTTCACCGGCAAGGCCGCGCTTGTGATGCGCAACAAGGGTTGCGACAACGCTTCCACCATTCATTCGCTGATCTACCGCGCCCGCGAAAGCGGTGTCGAGCAGCCGAGCTTCGAATTGTGGGATGACGCGCCCGCTTCAAAAGCGAAGCTGATCGTGATCGACGAATGCTCGATGGTGGACGCCGAACTCGGGCGCGACTTGATGTCGTTCGACTGCCCGGTGCTGGTGCTCGGCGATCCTGCGCAGCTGCCGCCGATTCAGGGCGGCGGTTTCTTCACCGATTGCGAGCCGGACGCGATGCTGACCGAAGTCCATCGCCAGGCACAGAACGATCCGATCGTGCGAATGTCGATGGATATCCGCGAGGGTCGCGAGCTTGAGATCGGCCGCCACGGGGAAAGCGAAGTTCTGTCCAGGGCCGATCTCGATCCGCAGCGTGTGATGAACGCGGACCAGGTGCTGGTGGGGCGCAACAACACCCGTCGCGCCTACAACATGCGGATCCGGCAGAAGCAGCATATTGAGGAGCTCCTGCCGGTCGCCGGCGACAAGCTGGTCTGCCTGCGCAACAACCGCAAAAAGGGACTGTTCAATGGCGGCCTATGGCGCGTGAAGTCGCGCGCGCAGTCGCGATCGAAATCGCACATCATCAGCATGCGGCTCGCGCCCGACGAGGAGTTCAGCCACAAGGTTACGAAGGTTTCTGTCCGGGGCGACTGTTTCGAGGGCGGAATCGAGACGATCCCCTGGGAGCAGCGCAAGCCCTATGACGAGTTCGACTACGGCTATGTACTTACGGTGCACAAGGCACAGGGCTCGCAATGGGACGACGTCGTGCTGTTCGACGAGAGCTTTGCGTTTCAGGACAGCCGCGCCCGCTGGCTCTATACCGGTATCACGCGGGCTGCGAAGCGTTTGAGCGTGGTGGTGTGAAAGTACTTCGCCTGCCACTGCCCGGGGCCTGCCCGTCCCTCGAGACGCATCGCTGTTCGCGAAGCTCCTCAGGACGAGGTGTCTCCGGTGGAGAGCAGGTAAACCCACATGATGAGGCGCGGAAGCGCCGTCTCGAACCATGAGCCCCCCTATTCAGGCCACAAATCCCCAAATAGCCAACCGTTTGCTCACGAACTCGTGTGCATTTGGCGGTAACAAAAACGGCTTTGTTCCGTATCTTGGGCGTCGGAGGGAAGGCCGGTTGTAGCCTGCCGCCGCCAGCCCAGCCTCAAACCCGTTGCGCCCAGCAACAAGCCAAGAGGAACCCCCATGTCCCGTAGCCAATTCAGCCGCGCCTCGCTCTGCGTTGCCATCATCGGAGCCGTCGCGATCACCGCGTTCAGGATCGCGCCTTCCCTGGCAGCGGAGGAAGCCGTGATCATCCCGCCACCGGCTGTCGACGTCGAGGGAGCTGCCGGCACCCAGACCGCTGTGCTGGCAGGCGGCTGTTTCTGGGGGGTGCAGGGTGTGTTCCAGCACACCGCCGGCGTCGTCAATGCGATCTCGGGCTACGCAGGCGGCAGCCGGTCGACCGCGGATTACAACATGGTCTCCACCGGCACGACCGGACACGCGGAATCGGTCGAGATCAAATACGATCCAAAGAAGATCAGCTACGGCAAGATCCTGCAGATCTTCTTTTCCGTCGTGCACGATCCGACGCAGCTGAACCGCCAGGGGCCGGACACCGGCACCCAATATCGTTCCGCGATCTTCACCACCAGCGAGCAGCAGAAGAAGATCGCAGAGGCGTATATCGCGCAGCTCAATGCGGCGAAGGTCTACAGGAAGCCGATCGTGACCAGGGTCGGTCCCCTGGAAGGCTTCTTTCCTGCCGAGGCCTATCACCAGGATTACCTGACGCTGCACCCCAACCAGCCCTATATTGCCTATAACGACATCCCGAAGGTCGAAAACCTGAAGAAGATTTTCGCCGAAAATTATATCGAGAGGCCGACCTTGGTCAGCAGTGCAAAGGTCACCAACTGAGGACGGCGATTGGAAAAAGGAGCTTCCATGCCCGACGCCAAGACGACGGCCAGGATCGAAAAGAGCGAAGCGGAGTGGCGCAAGGAACTGACGCCGGTGCAATATGCTGTGCTGCGCGAGAAGGCGACCGAGCGTCCGTTCTCGGGCGAATACGAGCATGAGGCCCAGCCTGGCACCTATGTCTGCGCCGGCTGCGGACAGACGCTCTTCGAATCCGACGCCAAGTTCGATTCCGGCTGCGGCTGGCCGAGTTTCACCCAGCCCGCCGTGGAGAGCCACATCGACGAGGAGCGCGACTTCAGCCACGGCATGATTCGTACCGAGGTGCTTTGCTCGCGCTGCAGCGGCCATCTGGGCCACGTGTTCGAGGATGGCCCGGGGCCCACCGGATTGCGCTACTGCATCAATTCGGCGGCGCTGAAGCTGAAGCCGAGATAGTCAGAAAACTGTCATTTCTGGCCACTTGGGGATCGTGCCTGCCATCCCCACGATCGTGTGCGGCATCATTTCCCTCCGTGTTCCCCGACTGGTGCCGGAGAGCCGGATATGGTTTGCTGGCCCGCGGCGCAGCGGAAGTTCATTTGCGCGCCGCTTGCCCGCGGGAGCCTGCCATGTCTCTCGGAACGATACTGATCATCATCGTAATCCTTTACCTTATCGGCGGATGGAGTGGCCGGTTTGGCGGCTACGGCTATGGCCTCGGCCATTCCGGAATGGGGCTTGGCGGCGTCATTTTGGTCGTGCTGGTCGTTTTGCTTCTGCTCGGCAAGCTGTGATGCCTGCAAGCCGTTGTAAATAAACAATTTTTATAAAAAAGCCCGTTCACCGGCCCGGATTTATTATCTGTCCTGACGGGGTTAGCATTTCCCGCAAACGAGCCTATATTAATGTGTGTCCTGAAATGTCCAGTACCGGCGCACCCGATATCGGGTTTGGCGCCCGGGTGATTTGTTCGCGGTCCTGTTCGCGTTCTCACAAAGAAACTTGCGTTCTCACTAAATGATCAGGGGTCTATGACCATGCGTCCCTTCAGCTTCAATACTGCCGCCGAGTTGTTTCCTGCCGCGATCCGCAAGAAGAAGCGAGCCGGTTTTGCCTATCGGCGATTTGGCACGGCGGCCGAAGCGGTGCGCTTCGCCATCGAGGAGTTGCCGGCGGATTCGCTGAATGGCGCATATCTGCAGGTCGAGGAGGCCCGCTTCGACCAGAGCGGCATCCGTTCGCTGTACGAAAGCAAGGATTTTCCGCTGCCCCGCCGTCCCCGCGCGCCCCAGCCGGCCACCGACGCGGACAAGGCGGACGACAAGGCTGCCTGAATTTTTCCCGCATGTTTTGAATAGGTAGTCCTCTCCCCCGGATCGTTCCGGGGGAGCGATGGCATTTTCGAGCGAAGTTCATTTGGATGATGCCTTAGCGCGGCTGCCTGTCCAGCCAGCGGCGCAAGAGCCGCACGTTGCGCATGTTGGCGCGGAACAGCACGTCGAAGGCATCGCCCGCGAGGGGCACCATTCCCACCACGCCATCGACCGCGACATTGCCGAGCATCCGCGCAGTGAGATACCAGGGCGCGCCGAGCGCGCGCGCTTCGCGCACGAGCCAAAGTGAGAACGCGGTTGCAAAGAGGTCGCCGACCACGGGGATCAACCGAATGATGCCGTCGACGCCATAACGGATTTTGGTGCCCGGCAGGATGAAGGCGACGTCGAGCAGCGTTGCAAATGTCTCCAGTCGTGCCAGCCTCTGCTCGCGCGTCAGTTCGCCGAACGGGTTGAACGAGGGGTTGCGGAAATCGAAGCCGGAGCGCTGGAACCCTTCGCCAAGCTGTTCTTGCGGGATCTCACGCCCCTCCTGATCGATCACGGGCGCACGCGAACGCGCAGACCTGAACGATCCGCCGGAGGATCGCCGAGACCGCGTATCGTCCGGCGCAAGGATTTCTTCGATCGACATCGCCCATCACATGGGTAGCGGGGCGGGCGCGCGCAAGTTGCGTCACGCGGTCGCGCGAAACCGCGGCAAGGCAGGAGCGGCGGCCGGCTCCCTATGCGACCGCCGGCCTGTCTATCACTTCGTGGGCGAGCCAGGACGAAGCCGTGCCCGGAATGAAGCCGACCAGCCCATAGAGAACGAACTGGAGGGCGCCACTATCGGGTCCGCGCGAGCCGTACAGAAATTCAGTGGCAGCGAAGGCGATCACCCCGACGGTCAGCATGCGAATGACAGGACCAATCCGCTTGACGTGAAAGAGAATGTCATCGACCGCGCCGAGCATCAGCGAAGGCAGGAGCCCGAACAGATAGCTGTATTGCAAAGTCCGGGCGAACACGGTGAGCAGCTTTTCGGCTTCCGAGAGACTCGGCGGATGACTCCAGTAGCCTGACATCACAGTGGTCGCGAGCAGCAGCCAAAAACCGCCGAGCAACGGCACCAACGCTGCAAAGATCACGTACCGCTTCATTCCGACCTCACGCCACAATGCTCCGGGCCGCTGCGGAGAAGGATTTACAGCGCTGGAAGGGATTTTTCAGTCCGTCAAAAGTAGCGGAATGGCAGCCATGCGCCTATTCGCCCCAGGCGGCGAATGCGTCGTTGAAGGCGCGCTCGCCGGGAGCGCCCTTCTCGATGGCGATGATGGCGCGGCGCTGGTTCACATATACCAGCGGCACGTCGAACCACGAGCGTTCCTTCAACAGCTGCAGATTGCGCACGCGATCTGCCTCGACGTTCGACAGGCCGACCAGGAAGAAGCCGTCGGTAACCTTGACGGCGAGGCCTGCGAGCGGCGTACCACGCGCCTGCTCGTTGGATTTCATCAGAATGCCCGGCACATTGCTGACGCCGCCACCCGGGAAGTCCGGCGGCAGGATGAAGGTCAATTCCGCTGTGTGGCTCGCCGGCAGCGAGGTGTCGGTGTTGCGGCGGAACGACATCGTCATCTTGAACTTGCGGTCGGGGATCTCAATGTCGGCGCGCACCGCGATATCCGCCTTCTGGTTGCCGGTCGCCTTGACCGGTTCGGTGCGCCAGATCACCGAGCCGACATATTGCTTGCCCTTGGGATCACTGGGGTCCTCGTCATAAAGCACGACGCGCTGTGCCACCGGGGCGACCTGGTCGGTCGATGACGGCTGACCGACGCGATCGGGAATCTTCGGCTTCGCCAGCGGCGTGCCCGCGTCCTTGGGCGCTTCGACCGAGCCAGGCGACGACTTGAACAGGCCACTCACGGTTGTGACCACGGACTTGCCCCACAGGATCCCTGCGCCGACCAGGATCAGAACGACGCCAATGGCAATCGCGCTCTTGAACGGGAACACCGTGCCCGAGCGGGCTTCCTTTGCCTCGCGGTCACGCTCCGGCGCCAGGCGCGGCCGCTGCTGAACCGGATGGGATGACGGCGCGTAGCGTTCGGCTTCTTCGATTTCCTCGTCGTAGGAATATGGCGCCCCGGCCTCGGGCCCGCGCAGGTCCATGTTCGGCTCGAGCCGGTCGAACTCCGGCGAGGGCGAAGGCACGTTGGCGTAGGTTTTCCGCGCGGCCCGGTTGGCCTGCGCAGCGGCGCGGCCGAGATCGTCGGCATCGGCGGTAATGTCGCGGAAACCACGCATGCCCGGCGCCTGCGGAGGCCCGTTGTCGGGGCCGCGACGGGGCGTGCGTTCGCGGTTGGGCGGAGGAAGAACCGGCTCCTGCATGGAGATCTGCGGCTGGCGCGGCCCGTCGGGTCGAGGCGGACGTGTCTGGCGCTGGTCGTGAACGTCCTCCTCCTCGGGAAGCGGCGGCCGCTCGTTGCGGGGCTGTGGGGAGGACGGTGGTCGCGGACGCGGCGGCGCCCCGTCGGGCTGCCTAGGCCCGGGACGGCTGTTGGCGCGCAACGCGTCACCGGGCCGGGGGCCCGCGCGCGAAGAGTCACCAGCGCGCGTCGCGTCGCGCGCCCGCTGGGCGGCCTCGGACTCCACCTTGCGCACAGCCTCTTCCAGCGAGAGGCGCTCGCGGGTAATTTCGGATTCACTCAGTGGCGGATCGACGCTGCGCAGCTGCGCGATCAGCGCGGCTCGCGCACGCTCGTAAAGCGCACGGCGGCTTTCGCCGGGAGCACTGGGGTCCAGTCCGGCGATGGCACGGGCGATCAGCGGGTAGTAATCAGCCATCTCTACTCAACAATGCAGGCCTTCTTGCGGTCTGATTCTCACATTCGCCTCCCACCGCAGCGAACATCTCGCGAATGTTAGAATCTAAAGACCTCCAGCAAATATCAGATTCCAGTGGAGTTTAGGATCGCGTAGGAACTTGTGGCTAGGCATGTCGCGATTGTCAAATCCACTCCAATGGTTGTGGTTAAGCCTCAAACGGATTCTGCACCAGGATAGTATCCTCGCGTTCCGGGCTGGTGGAAAGCAGGGCGATCGGACAACCCACCAGTTCCTCGACCCTGCGAACATATTTGATCGCCTGTGCCGGCAGGGCCGCCCAGGAGCGGGCGTTGGCCGTCGGTTCCTTCCAACCCTCGATTGTCTCATAGACCGGCACCACCCTGGCCTGGGCACCCTCGCCCGCCGGTAGATGGTCGATTTCCTTGCCGTCCAGCAAATAGCCGGTGCAGACCTTGATAGCGTCGAAGCCATCGAGAATGTCGAGCTTTGTCAGCGCCAGACCGTTGATCCCGCAGGTCCGCACGGTCTGCCGGACCAGAGCTGCATCGAACCAGCCGCAGCGCCGCTTGCGGCCGGTGTTGACCCCGAATTCCTTGCCGCGCCTGCCGATCTCCTCGCCGATTTCGTCATGCAGTTCCGTGGGAAACGGGCCCTGCCCCACCCGGGTCGTATAGGCCTTGCAGATTCCCAGCACATAGCCCACCGCGCCGGGGCCCAGGCCCGTACCGGTTGCAGCCTGGGCTGCCACCGTGTTCGACGAGGTAACGTAGGGATAGGTGCCGTGATCCACGTCGAGCAGCGCGCCTTGCGCACCCTCGAACAGGATGCGTTTGCCCTCTCGCCGCTTGAGATCGAGCAGTCGCCACACCGTCTCCGCATAGGGCAGAAGCTTCGGCGCCATCTCCGTGAGTTCCCTGAGGATGACGGTGCCGTCGATCTCCGGAAGGTTGAGACCGCGGCGCAGCGCATTGTGATGCGCCAGCAGCCGCTCGATCTTGTGCGGCAAGGTGTCGAGATCGGCAAGGTCCATCAGGCGAATGGCGCGACGGCCGACCTTGTCCTCATAGGCCGGACCGATGCCGCGGCGCGTGGTTCCGATCGCACTGACCGCGTTGGACGATTCGCGCAGCGAATCGAGGTCGCGATGCAGCGGCAGAATGAGCGTGACGTTCTCGGCGACACGAAGATTTGTCGGGCTGACCGCAACGCCTTGCGCCTTCAGTTTCGCCACTTCCTCGAGGAAGGCTTGGGGATCGAAGACCACGCCGTTGCCGATCACGGCCAGCTTCGAAGGCCGGAGCACGCCCGACGGGAGCAGTGCAAGCTTGTAGGTCTCACCATTGATGACGAGCGTGTGACCCGCATTGTGGCCGCCCTGGAATCGGACGACGATATCGGCCTGCTCCGATAACCAGTCGACGATCTTGCCCTTCCCCTCGTCGCCCCACTGGGCGCCGACGACGACAACATTGGCCATTTCGCGAGTAGTCCCTCTCGTCCCAACCCCGGATCAAGCCGGAGGCATGCACCTCAAGATCATGCGCCCAGGCCCAAATCACGGCCCAGTACCCACCTTCCCAACGGTCGCATGCGAGGCACACAACCGGATAAAGGATGCGGGCTACCGACGCAAGCAAGAACGCGTCGAAACCGGCTCCAGAGGCTGGTTCAACCCATTGATATCCCCCGAAAATCCGTGCCGGATGGCGGCGGTTGGCGAAGCGGGCGATCACGGCGGCGACCGGCTGGGCCTTGCGAGGCGGCCGTAGCGATCGCTTGCAAGAGCCCGCTTATCGATGGTTTGGGACAAAATATCGGCCGGTTGCCATTTCCCGAGCTGGAACCCAGGGACAAGCGGCACGCTTCAGACTACCTCGGCGAGTAACTTGCCCTGCCGTCATGGAGCACTGAAGCACGATGGGATCAGGCTGAATCACCATCGCGCTTCAGGTTTTTTGCAAAACCGCTACACACTTTTCCGGATCATGCTTTAGCGATTGCGCCGGTCCCAGAATCGGCTGCGAACGGCATTCGCATCGATACGTGTTTTTTGCTCTTCGCTCAGCGTCGAATAAAGCGCCTCGAGTGCGGGCCGCACCGTCCGGACCGCCTGCAGCATCGCCTCCGCATGCCTTTCCATGGCGTCGGTTCGGCCAATGATCGTTTCCGGGACGTCCGCCTGACACGCCTCGCGCATGATCTCGGCAGACTTGATCGATGCGGCCTTGAATTCATCGAACCTGGCGCGCTGCGCGTCCGTCGGTTTGATCAGTTCGCCAAGTCGATCTGCCCGCGAAGCGAAGAAGGCTCCGCCGCCCGGATTGCAAACGCTGCCGCGGCCGCCCATCATCCAGGAGCCGATCATGCCGCGCCCCATCATCCCGGATCCCGGGCCATAGGGTTGTGCAGTGGCCGCCGCCAACAGCGCGGCGAGACCGAGGGCTGCCGATGCGATCAGGGCGACTCTGAATCTCGCGGCCACGGACACCCCTCGTTTCTGAGGCTTTTGTCAGCTCTCCTGCCTCGCCGAGCAGGTCGAAATGCCGAACGCCGAGTAGGCAGGACAATAGGCAAGGGTTCCGGTCAGCAGCGGCACGACACCGATCCAGCCAACCCAGTTCCAGCCCGTGTGAGGAAATCCGATCGGAAGGGCGAATGCGATAAGCATGAGCCCGACCAGAATTCGCACGACCCGATCGGCCGATCCCACATTGCTCATGGCAGCATCCTTCTCGAAAGAGATCTTTTGCACTCTAGCCTGAGCGGTTCCGCCATCATTGACGTGCGTCAAATCAGGCCGGGACTTTCGATTTGAAGAACCCCGAACCCCTGAAATTCCATCGCGCATGGTCGCGTTGCGTCCCATGCCATTGATGCGGGGTGAAAATCGGTGTCTGTGAAGCAGCCGGGAAGTCCACGCCGGCCGGTATCGCGCGCCGGCCGGTTGCCGGCGTCATGCCCAACGCCGGGAATTTTCAGCCGCATGTCTGCCTCCGACCAAGTCACCGATGCCAGTTCTCCCGGGAGGTGGCTTGCCAACCAACCTTACGTGCTGCTCTCGCTCACCGCGCTGTTCTGGGCCGGCAACGCAATCGTCGGCCGTCACGCGGCCGGACACATCCCGCCGGTGACGCTGTCATTCCTGCGCTGGGGACTGGCGTTCCTGATCATTCTTCCATTCGCCTGGAAACATCTGAGACGCGACTGGGAGACGATCCGCGCCGGCCTTGCCACGATGGTCCTTCTCTCCTTCACAGGAATTGCCGCCTTCAACGCCCTGCAGTACTGGGCGCTGGAACATACCCAGGCGCTGAACACGCTTCTGTTGCAATCCGCAGGTCCCTTGTTCGTGGCGATCTGGTCGCTGATCCTGCTCGGCGTCCGGCTGACCCTGGCCCAGGCGCTCGGGGTCGCCATCTCGATGACCGGCGTACTCGTGATCCTGCTGCACGGCGACCTCACCGCTCTCGCCGGCATCCATTTCAACAAGGGCGACATCATCTTCACCGTGGCGCTGGCGATCTTCGGACTCTATTCGGTGCTGTCGCTGAAACGTCCGAATATCCATGGTCTTTCCTTCGTCGCCTTCACCTTCGGCTGCGGCGCCCTATGCCTCGTCCCGCTCTGGATCTATGAGTTGCTCTCGCGACCCGTGATGCGGATCGATACAGCCAATCTGCTGTCGCTGTTCTATGTCGCGGTATTCCCCTCGACATTGGCCTATCTGTGTTTCAATCGCGGCGTGCAGCTGATTGGCGCCAATCGTGCCGCTCCGTTCTTTCATGTCGTCCCGGTGCTCGGATCCGTAATGGCGATCGTTTTTCTCGGCGAGCAGCTGCGGCTGTTCCACATCATCGGATTTGCGCTGGTGCTCACCGGCGTCTTCGTAGCGTCAAGGGCGTCATCCGCCCGGTCGGGTTGAACGGCAACGAATTTTCGACAGGGATCGCTCGTCAGAACATTGTAGCCCTGCAGATGCGTCTGTTGCCGCGCAGCGAAAATCCGGCACATGCTTTCTCGAAAATGAAAAAGCCTGCGCCGCCGCCGCCCGGCTTCGATCCGGTCAGGTGGCTCAACCACCAGCCCTATCTGCTGTTGAGCCTGACGTCGCTGTTCTGGGCCGGCAATATCGTGCTCGGACGATACGTTGCCGGCCATGTGCCGCCGATGACGCTGTCCTGCGTCAGATGGATCGGCGCGTTTTTCATGCTGCTGCCGTTTGCGCGACAGCATCTTGCGCGCGACTGGCCCGCGTTGCGGGCGCGCCTTCCTCTGCTTGTCGGGCTTTCCGCGACCGGCTTTGCCTTCAACAACGTGCTGTCATACTGGGCGCTGCAGTTCACGCAAGCGCTGAACGCGCTGCTGATCCAGTCTTCCGGCCCCCTGTTCGTGGCACTCTGGTCGCTGATCCTGTTCGGTGTACGGCTGACATGGGGCCAGCTTGCCGGCATCGCCTTGTCGCTTGCGGGCGTTCTCACCATCGTCCTGCGCGGCGATTTTTCGGCGCTCGCCGGCATCCGTTTCAACACCGGCGACCTCATGCTCGCCGGGGCGCTGGTGGCGTTCGGATTGTATTCGGCGCTGATGACGCGCCGACCCGTGGTCCATCAGCTGTCGCTGATCTCCTTCACCATGGCCTGCGGCGCGCTGTTGCTGTTGCCGCTTTCGTGCATCGAATATGCGGCTGGTGTGACGCCGAAACTCGATATGGTGACGATCGTCACCTTTGTTTACGTCGTGATCTTCCCCTCGACGCTGGCCTATCTGTTCTTCAATCGCGGGATTGCGATGATCGGACCCAACCGGGCAGCGCCATTCTTTCACCTGGTGCCGGTGTTCGGCTCGGTCATGGCGATCGTCCTGCTCGGCGAACAGCCACGGCCGTTTCATCTCGTCGGGTACGTCCTGGTGCTCGCCGGCGTCGTGATCGCATCGCGAAAAACATCGGCGGCCGGGTGAGTGCGGCCTCGGCTTCGATCGTTGCGAGCCAACGGGTCACGCGAATGCGTGCCCGATTACGGGCTTCGCGAAGCAATCCAGAGCCCGCTAAAGACGCTGGATTTGCTTCGTCGCTTACGCTCTTCGCAATGACCCTGGCTGCGAATTAAAACCTCAGCACCTTGGCCTGCCTGACCTGCGGGAGCGCCTGCACCTTGGCGAGCACGTCCGGCGGCACCGCGCCGTCGACCTCGACGAGCGCAATGGCGTCGCCACCCTGCTTCACCCGGCCAAGATGGAAAGTCGCGATGTTGATCCTGGCATCGCCCAGGAGGCCCGCGAACTTGCCGATGAAGCCGGGCTTGTCCTCGTTGGTGACGTAGATCATCGACTTGCCGAATTCGGCGTCGACCCGGATGCCCTTGATGTCGACGAGCCGCGGCTTGCCGTCGTGATACACGGTGCCGGACACCGAGCGCTCCTGCCGTTCGGTTGCGACAGTGACCGTGATCAGGCTTTCGTAATCGCTCTGCGCGGCGCGCGCGATTTCGTCCACCACCATGCCGCGCTCCTTGGCGATGACCGGCGCCGAGACGACGTTGATGTCGCCGAGCATCGGACGCAACAACCCCGAAAGCATAGCCGAAGTGAGCGCCTTGATCTTCATTTCGGCGACGTGCCCCTCGTAGGTGATCTGCACCTTGAAGATGCCGGTCTCGGTGAGCTGTCCCGCAAACGAGCCGAGCTTCTCGGCAAGCTCGATGAACGGCTTTAGCTTCGGCGCCTCTTCCGCCGTAATCGAGGGGAAGTTGACTGCGTTCGAGATCGCGCCGTTCAGGAGGTAGTCCGACATCTGCTCGGCGACCTGAAGCGCGACGTTCTCCTGCGCCTCGGTGGTGGCGGCGCCAAGATGCGGCGTGCAGATCACGTTGGGATGGCCGAACATGACGTTCGACGTGGCCGGTTCCTCGACGAACACGTCGAAGGCCGCACCGGCGACATGCCCGGAGTTCAGGGCCTCGACCAGCGCCTGTTCATCGACAAGGCCTCCCCGCGCGCAATTGATGATGCGCACGCCCTTTTTCATCTTCGCAAGCGCCGCCGCGTCGACGACATTTCTGGTTTTCTCCGTCAGCGGCGTGTGCAGAGTGATGAAGTCGGCCCGCTTGAACAGATCCTCCAGTTCGACCTTCTCCACGCCGATGTCCTTGGCGCGCTCCGGCGACAGGAACGGATCGTATGCGATCACCTTCATGCGCAGTCCAAGCGCGCGGTCGGCGACGATCGACCCGATATTGCCGCACCCGATCACGCCCAGCGTCTTGCCGGTGATCTCGACCCCCATGAAACGGTTTTTCTCCCACTTGCCGGCTTGAGTCGAAGCGTCGGCCTGAGGAATTTCGCGCGCCAGCGCCAGCATCAAAGTTATCGCGTGCTCCGCCGTCGTGATGGAATTGCCGAAGGGCGTATTCATGACGATGATGCCCTTGGCCGTGGCCGCAGGAATTTCCACATTGTCCACGCCGATGCCGGCGCGGCCGATAACCTTCAGCCGCGTGGCTTTCTCGATGATCTTGGCGGTCGCCTTGGTGGCTGAGCGGATCGCAAGTCCGTCATAGTCGCCGATGATCTCGGCGAGCTTTTCCTTGTCCTTGCCGAGATTGGGCTGGAAATCGACGTCGATGCCGCGATCCTTGAAGATCTGCACGGCGGCGGGAGACAATGCATCGGAAATCAGAACTTTGGGCTTCGACATGACGAGGGCTCTGGTTGAACGGTATTTGAGAAAATCAGCTGCTGGCAGCAAGAACGGGAATTCCACCGCGCAAGCTGGCCGACAGCGAACTGCTGTCGAGCGGCATGGCGTCGAGCATCATGCCCTTCAGTACATTGCCGGCAACGGCGCGACCGATCGCGGCCTGGACATCTTTCCACGATCCGCCGTGTTCGACGCCGAGCATCCAGCTCTGTTCGTGATGACCCTCACGCACCGCGAGCTTCAGCCAGGCGCCGCTCACGGATTTGACGGCGCCGAGTTCGCGCCCCAGCGCCGCAATCAGATCGGCCGGAATCTCCTTCGGATGAGCGAGCAGCACCTGCTCGGGCTCCCGAATCACTTCCGTCTTCGCTTCGCCCCCGACCTGACCGGCGAGCATCTGCCGGACCTGATCCGGCGTGAAGCTCACGCGATAGTCGGAGCCCGGATTGAGAAAGAACGACCGGCCTGGGTATCCGGCAAACAGCTTGCGCGCCTGCTCGGGCAGCACGACGTGGTTGCCCTTGTACCATTCGCGCGCCCGCGACGGGCTCGTGAAGAAAGGCACCAGCCTTTGTTCGCCGACCGCCGCGCTGGGGAATGTCATCTCGGTGCCTTCGGGAATAACGGTGCGACCGTCAGGCCCCGGCGGGATCGGGCCGCCCTTCGGCACCAGCACGATGTAGACCTGCGCATCCGTCAACGCCCGCGCGAAGCCAGGCCGTTCGGCCGGCGATGTCGCTGCGCGTACCAGCATGCGCTCCATGTCGTTTTCCGGTTCGAACATTGGCGGCTCAGGAAAGGCGGATGCCCTGCATCGGCAACGGCTCGGGCCTATGCGGCCTTGGCCAGCGAAGCCTTGGTCTCGGCAAAAGCCCAGTCGATCCACTGCGTCAGCAGCGCGACGTCTTCTGCTTCCACCGTGGCCCCGCACCAGATGCGCAAACCGGCCGGCGCATCGCGATAATGGGCGAAGTCATAGCCGGCCCCCTCCTTCTCCACCAAAGCTACGAGCTTCCTGGCGAAATCGGACTGCGCGTCCGCGGTCATTGCGGCGATCGCTGGATCGACCACCCTCATGCAAACGGAAGTGTTGGACCTGATCGCTGGATCGCTTGCGAGGAAATCGATCCACGGCGTTCTCGCCTTCCAGTCGACGAGCACCCTGGTATTGGCGTCGGCACGCGCGATCAGCGCCTTGAGCCCGCCGACGGACTTCGCCCAATGCAGCGCGTCGAGATAATCCTCCACGCACAACATCGACGGCGTGTTGATGGTCTCGCCCTCGAAGATGCCTTCGTTGAGCTTGCCGCCCTTGGTCATGCGGAAAATCTTGGGCAACGGCCACGGCGGCTTGTAGGTCTCCAGCCGTGCGACCGCGCGCGGCGAGAGCACCAGCATGCCGTGCGCGGCCTCGCCGCCCAGCGCTTTCTGCCACGAGAACGTCACCACATCGAGCTTTTGCCAATCGAGCGGCTGTGCGAACGCCGCCGAGGTCGCGTCGCAAATGGTGAGGCCTTCGCGACTTGCGCTGATCCAGTCGGCATTGGGAACGCGGACACCGGAAGTGGTGCCGTTCCAGGTGAAGACGATGTCGGAGGCGGGATCGGCCTTGCTCAAATCCGGAATTTCACCGTAAGGAGCATGCAGCCGGGCTACGTCCTTGAGCTTCAATTCCTTGACGATATCGCTGACCCAGCCTTCGCCGAAGGATTCCCAGGCAATGGTCGTCACCGGGCGCGCGCCGAGCAGCGACCACAGGGCCATTTCCACCGCTCCCGTATCGGACGCCGGAACGATGCCGATCCTGTAGTCTTTCGGGACCTCGAGCACCTCGCGCGTCAACTCGATCGCAAGCTTTAGCCTGGCCTTGCCGATTTTCGCGCGATGCGAACGGCCGAGCGCGGCATCCTTGAGATTTTGGGGATTCCAGCCGGGGCGCTTGGCACATGGGCCGGAGGAAAAATGCGGCACCTTGGGCCGCGAAGCGGGTTTCGCTGCAGTCATGATCTACCCTTCCAGATAGCAAGCCTCCCGTTGGGGGGAGGTGTCCCGCCGCGGTCCATACGGGAAACATCCGGAATCGTCAAGGAACTTCGATGGCACCAGGTGTGACCCGGGAATCGGCGGCGATCGAAGCTACGGAGTTGGCCGGCTGCGAGGCTTGCGAAGTCAGCAATTCGGCGGCAAGCGCAACGAGCCGAGCGGCCTGCCGCCTGCTTGCGACTTTCAAAATGCCCGTATTGCCCACGCGCACGACATACTCGTTGCCGATCTTGACGATCGAATAATTCTTCATTTGTTGTCCCAGTGCCCAAGCCCCACGGGAGACGCAGCACTGTCATGGATCATTCCTCTGATAAAACGGCGATGATCCGACTGGTTTACCGCGCGTTAAGAGGAACCCGTCGCGAAGCGAGTTCTGCAACGCTCGCAAGGCCGTGCCGATCGACGCGCGCGAGAGGCTCTTGTCAGAAGCGCAAGGTCATCCCGACATGGCTCGGCTGGAAGCCAAGCCGCTTGTAGAAGCGCTGCGCATCGACACGCGTGTGATGTGTCAGCAACTCAACCAGCCCGCATCCTCTTGCCCGCGCTTCCGCGACGGCCCAGCTCACCAGCTTCTCTCCGATGCCCCGGCTGCGGCAATGTGCGGCGACGCGAACGTCCTCGATCAGGCCGCGCGAGGCACCTTGCGAGCTCAGTCCAGGCAGGATGCAGAGCTCGAGACAGCCGACGACGACACCGTCGCTGCCTTGAGCCACCACGAGCTGGATGCGCGGATCACGGTCGACCGCCTCGAACGCTTCGAAATAGCATGAAGGCAGCGGAACCTCGATCCGTTCGCGGCCGCTGCCGAGCGGATCGTCCGCAAGCATCTTCACGATGGCCTCGACGTCCTCGCGTCGCGCTTGGCGGATGGAGATGGTGGCAATCTCGGTCATGATCGTTCCGGTCTGAAGGGTTCGTATCGACAGCCATTGCGCGTTAGCGAGCTGGCGGCAGCCCGAGTTCTTTCTCACTATCGCCGATCCAGCGCCGCAGCGAGGCATAGGGCTCCATGTCGAATCCGCCCTCATGCGCCAGTCTGGTGTAGGCCAGCAGGGCGACATCGGCGAGCGAAAGCGCTTTGCCGAGCAGGAATCGTCTTGAAACGAGTTCGTGCTCCATCCGCTCCAGCGCTGCGTAACCGCGCTTGACCTTGTCGGGATCGAGATCAGATGCGGACTGTTTCAGATAAACCAGCCGGAAGCGGCAAACGGCAATATAGGGCTCGTGGCTGTATTGCTCCCAGAACAACCACTCGTCCATCTTCGCAGCGGCGAACGCGTCTGACGGAATGAGATCGCTGTCCCGGGCAAGATAACGAATGATGGCGTTCGACTGGGCCAGCGTGCGCCCATCCTCGAATTCGACGAGGGGTACCTGCCCCGCGGGGTTGAGTTCGAGGAATTGCGGGTTGCGGCTTTCGCCCCTGAAGATATCGATCGCGATCCAGTCATAGCGCAGCGCAAGCCGGTCGCAGACCCATTTCACCTTCAGGCAATTGCCCGAATTGATGTCGCCGTAAATCTTCATGGTTCGCTTCCGCCGTCAACGGAAGCGAAAGAGCAACAGGCGGGATCAATGATGTCAATGACCACCGGCTCGCGGGCGATGCCCGGAATTTAGAACTTGTATCCGAGGCCCGCGCGTACCGTATTGATGGTGGTGTCGACCTGGGCCGTGAAGCGCAGATATTCCCACTCGGCCCGCATGAACAGACCACCGATCAGATTGATGTCGATTCCGACACCGGCACTGTAGCCATAGATCAGGCGGCTGTTCGTCACATCGGCTGCGCCCAGGGGGGGCAAACTCGTGAATGGTCCGTTGGCGACGGCGCTGATGGAGTCCTGGACTTTCACTGAATTGGAGGTGTTGGCATTCCCAAGCGCGATACCGGCGAACGCGTAGGGCAGGAAGCAACTGAAGGCGTAAGCGGCACGACCGCGAAAGGTCGCATAGTCCGTGATGGCGATCGCCGTCGTCGACGTCACATTTCCAGCATGAAAGTTGCCGTCGGATAGGGCGCCGCTGACGAACGGCCGGATGGCGCTGACGCTGCCTCCAAAATTGCCGTGCAGATAGGACATTTCGACGCCGGCGACCACGTCGTCCCATTGCCAGTTATATCCGGTGAAAGCACCATATCCTGGCGCACGTGCCGACGTCTTGCCGGATGCGGTGGCCGCCGTAAGGCCCGCCCCCGCAAGAACGTTGCCGGCAAGCAGATTTTGCAGCAGGATCGCGTTCACGCCCGATCCGAGGAGAGTCTCGTCTGATGACCCGTAGGCGCCCTGCCCTCCGAGATAAAAGCCGCGCCAGTTCATGACCGGCGCCGGAACGAATGAGCCCCGAAGGTAATCGGGCATGTCGGCGGCTCGCGCGCAGCTCATCGTCGCGAACATGACCGCCGCCAGCAGAAATCGACGCATCGAAATACCCCCATCGAACTCTCGGAACATGGCCTCGATCATCGCTCGTTAACCTTAACCAATCGTTGTCGGGGGCAAGCTCCCGCAAAACAAAGCGGCGCGGGAAAAATCCCGCGCCGCCTGGAACGTTAAGAGAGGTTAACAGGTCAGCCCCTGGTGACCAAACGTGCCGGCTTTTGGAACCTCAGTGCCCGGCTCTCGGCATCTTCGGCAGGAACACAGCGAGCAGCCCGATGGCCGGAAGGAACGAACAAACCTGATAGACGAAGCCGATGCTGGTGTGGTCTGCGAGCCTGCCAAGCACGGCCGCACCGAGACCGCCGATGCCGAACGCGACGCCGAAGAAGACGCCGGATATCATCCCGAAGCGGTGCGGCACGAGTTCCTGCGCAAATACGATGATCGAGGAAGTGGTCGAGGAAATGATGAGGCCGATGAGCACGGTGAGCGCCGCGCTGGCGCCGAGCCCTGCATAGGGCAGCGCCAGCGTGAACGGCAGCGCGCCCAGGATCGAGAACCAGATCACGATCCTTCGGCCGAACCGGTCGCCGAGTGGGCCGCCAAGAAATGCTCCGACTGCATTGGCGGCGAGAAAGATGAAGAGGAAGATCTGCGCCGTCTGCGTCGAAACTTCGAAGCGGTCGATCAGGTAGAAGATGTAGTAGCTCGACAGGCTCGACACATAGAGCTGCTTGGAAAACAGCAGCGCGACCAGCAGCGCAAGCGCAATCTGGACCCGACGCGGTGACGGCGCGTCCGGATGCAGATCGACGGCCACATGTTTCCTGCTCGCGATCTGCGGCTTGTACCATTGTCCGATCCGCCACAAGATGACGATTGCCACGAAGGCGATCGACGAGAACCAGGCAATGCTGGGCTGGCCGAACGGCACCACGATCAGCGCCGCCAGCACCGGGCCCATTGAGGTGCCGAAACTGCCGCCAAGCTGAAACACGGATTGCGCGAAGCCGTAGCGGCCGCCCGAGGCAAGCCGCGCGATGCGAGCCGATTCCGGGTGAAACACCGCTGAACCCAGGCCAACCAGGGCAGCGGCGACCAGAATGACGACGTATTGCCGGGCAACGCTGAGCAGCAGCAGGCCGAAGAAGGTCGACGACATGCCGATCGCGAGCGAAAAGGGCTGCGCCTTCTTGTCGGTGAAATGGCCGACGACCGGCTGCAACAGCGAGGCGGTGAACTGGAACGCCAGCGTAATCAATCCGATCTGCGCGAAGTCCAGCGCGTAATTCTCCTTGAGGATCGGATATACCGACGCGATCAGCGACTGCATCGTGTCGTTGAGAAAATGCGAGAAGCTGATGCCGGCGAGAATGAGATAGGCCGGGCCAGCGGCCCTTGCAGTCACGCCTTTCTTCGCTGGGGGAGCCTCGAGTGGCGCGGCCTGCGCTCTTTCGAAAGACGAAACGGGCTTGTTCAAGGGATCATTCCGGACATGAATTCATGTGTCGTGATTGCATTTCCTACGCCGGGAGCTTCTTGCCGACCACCGCCATTAGAAAATGGCTGCGATGCGCACACGACAACAGAAGCGATCGAGAAATTTCAGTCGTTGCGAAGGAATCTCGCAATGACTGCTTCGATCCACGCCGCGTCAGGCGGCCGCCTGACCGAGCGCGAAGACGATCTTGTCGACCACATCCTCGACCAGCAGGCGATCGTCGCCCTCGCCCATCACGCGGATCACGGGCTCGGTGCCGGAGGAACGCACCAGCAAGCGGCCGTGACCGTTAAGCCGCTTCTCGCCGGCATCGATGGCGGACTTGACATCGGCGTCGTCGAGCGGCTTGCCGCTGCGGTAGCGCACGTTCTTCAGGATCTGCGGCAAGGGCTCGAAGCGGCGGCAAACTTCGGAAACCGGACGGCGAAGTTTCTGCACGACGGCGAGCACCTGTAGCGCCGCGACGAAGCCGTCCCCCGTGGTAGCGTAGTCCGACAGGATGATATGACCGGAAGGCTCGCCGCCCAGATTGTAGCCGTCGCTGAGCATCCGCTCTAGCACGTAGCGATCGCCGACCGGCGTGCGGATCAGTTCAATGCCCTGGCGCTCGAGAAAGCGCTCCAGTCCGAGATTCGACATCACCGTGGCGACGATGCCGGGCCTGGCGAGCCGGCCATCGTCCTTCCAGCTTTGCGCGATGACGGCGAGGAGCTGATCGCCGTCGACGAGATGTCCGCGTTCGTCGACGAGGATGACACGATCGGCGTCGCCGTCGAGCGCTATTCCGATATCGGCACGCATCTCGCGCACCTTGCGGCTCAGGGCCTCGGGAGAAGTCGAGCCGCACTCCTTGTTGATGTTGAAGCCATCGGGGTCGACGCCGATGGAAATGACGTCGGCGCCAAGTTCCCACAGCGCTTCGGGAACGACCCGGTAGGCGGCGCCGTTGGCGCAATCGACCACCACGCGCAATCCTTCGAGGTTGAGTTCGCGCGGCAGCGTCCGCTTGGCGAATTCGATGTAGCGATCATGGACGCCGTCGATACGGCGGGCGCGCCCGAGGCTCGCGCTCTGCGCCAGCCGCCTGTCGAGGGATTCGTCGAGCAACAGTTCGATCTGCTTCTCGACGTCGTCGGACAGCTTGAATCCCTGGGGACCGAACAGCTTGATGCCATTGTCCTCGAACAGGTTGTGGGAAGCGGAAATCATCACGCCGAGATCGGCGCGCATGGACTTGGTCAGCATCGCCACGGCGGGTGTCGGCATCGGGCCGAGCAGCAGGACATCCATGCCGACGGAGGTGAAGCCGGCCACCATCGCATATTCGATCATGTAGCCGGAAAGACGCGTGTCCTTGCCGATGACGACACGATGACGATGCTCGCCGCGCTGAAACACCAGCCCGGCCGCCTGCCCCACCTTGAGCGCCAACTCCGGCGTGATCAGACCGTTTGCGAGGCCCCGAATCCCGTCCGTACCGAAATATTTGCGGCTCATATGTCCCCCAGCATCGTCCGGGCCCTTCTTTAGCCACCCCGGCGAAAGCCCCGAACGCCACCCATCCTATCTTGGACGCGGTTATAAAGCCTTCGGCGCAAAAATGAGTTCAAAAAATATGATTAATCATTTCGGGCTACAGCTCCCCCGAATCTGATTTAAGCGATTGATAATGCAGAGGTTACGCCAATTCTACCCGAAAAAAGGGGGCGCGCGCCCTAATCCTTGCGCTTGACGTGGTGGTCGCCCTTCGAAGGCGGGGGTTGGGTGACGTTTACCGGGTCTGATCCGGGAAAGGTCTCCTCCAGCCCCTCCTCCAGGGCCTCGTCGAGCCTACGTTTTTCCCGGTCCTTGGCGTCGGCGGGCCTGCCACGCGGTGCGGTCATGCGAACCTCCTTCTGCTTTCCCCGGCGCGATTTTGCGAGGGGCCCAAGCGTGCTAGAGGATGGGTAGGATCAGGTTGAACTGTCACCATGACGAAAGTGTGCTCCCTCTTCCTTTGCGAAAGGGGTTGGGGTGCGGGATTGCGGTGTCTTGCGAGAGCGACGTCCCCTCACCCGGATCGCACCCGTTGACGCGATCCGACCTCTCCCGCAAGGGGAGAGGCGAACCTGAGTCTGCTGACTAGGCGATTCAAAAATCATCCTCTTCCAGATGAGCTGCCAAACGAGCAAATACAAGAAGGGCCGGGAACGTCCATGAAACACATCACCTGCATCGAGGATCTGCGCCAGCGCCATATGCGAAGGGTGCCCAAGGCATTTTTCGACTACGCGGACCGGGGCTCCTATGCCGAGGAGACGCTGCGCGCCAACCGTGACGATCTTCAGAAGATCAAGTTCCGGCAGCGAATCCTTGTCGATGTGTCCAAGCGCGATCCTTCGACCACCATTCTCGGCGAGCCCGCTTCGCTTCCCTTGATCCTGGCGCCCGTCGGCCTCACCGGCATGCAATATGGCGACGGCGAAATTCACGCATGCCGCGCAGCGCAGGCCGCCGGCATCCCCTACACGTTGAGCACGATGTCGATCTGCTCGATCGAGGATGTCGCGGCCAATGTCGACAAGCCGTTCTGGTTCCAGTTGTATGTCATGAAGGACCGCGGCTTCATCAAGGCGCTGATCGAACGCGCGATAGCGGCCAGGTGCAGTGCGCTGGTGCTGACCGTCGATCTGCAGGTGATCGGGCAACGCCATGCCGACATCAAGAACGGCATGACGGTGCCGCCGGAATGGACGCTGTCGAAGCTTTTTGATTTTGCCACCAAGCCCGCCTGGGTTGCCGGCGTCTTGCGCGGCAAGCGCCGCACCTTCGGCAATCTCGTCGGTCACCTCAAGGGCACCGACGACATTACCTCGCTCGGGACATGGATCGGCACCCAGTTCGACACCACGCTGAACTGGAAGGATGTCGAGTGGATCCGCAGCATCTGGCCCGGCAAACTGGTGCTCAAGGGCATTCTCGACGTCGAGGACGCCAATGAGGCGGCCAAGACCGGTGCGCAGGCGCTGGTCGTCTCCAACCATGGCGGTCGTCAGCTCGACGGCGCGCCTTCCTCGATCGAGGCCTTGCCCGAAATCGTCGATGCGGTCGGCGGCAAGATGGAAGTGATGTTCGACGGCGGCATACGGTCGGGCCAGGACGTGATGCGCGCGCTCGCGCTAGGCGCCAAATCCTGCATGATCGGCCGGGCCTATATTCATGGCCTTGGCGCTTTCGGCGGCCCCGGCGTGACGAAGGCGATTGACATCATCCGCAACGAACTCTTGACCACCATGGGCCTGTGCGGCGTCAACACCATCGCCGAAATCGACGACCACGTGCTGGCGGTGTGAACCCCACGGCTGTCGTCCCGGCCAAGCGCCCGTTGCGCGCGAGCCGGGACCCATGACCACGAGCGGATGTAGTCGCCGAGCTTGGGGCCACCCGACGTCGCCAGACGAGTTGGGGACTATGGGTCCCCGCTTGCGCGGGGACGACTCGTAGCGAGGACTTCCCTTCGTCTCACATCGGAGGCGCAATGCCGTCGCGGCCAACGCCGATGCGGTTGGCTTCCAGCGATCCGTCGTCGTTCTTCTTCGCACCGAAGATGATGATCTTCGCGCCCGGCTTCACCTCGGATTTGTCGCCGGTGACGAAGGCGACGATCGCCGCATCCGGCGGTACCACGACCTTCTTTTCGCCGTCCTTGTATTTGACCTGAATGACCTGGCCATCCACGCCGGCAACGGTCTCGGCGACCGTGGCATTGGTCATCGTGGAGTTTGGACGCAGATCCCACGGCCTGAACCCTTCGGCTGCGCCGCGCATGGCTTCGGGGAAGATATGCACCGCGAGCGCCTTCTGGGTGCCGTCGGGTTGCGGCATCGCCGAAACGCCGATGTAGCTTCCCGGCTTGATTTCCGACAACGAGGTCTTGGCGATGCCGATCACCGAGATGTCGTCAGTCATTTTCACTTTCACATCGTTGCCTTCGCGGGTCTTGATCATCAGCATGGGGCCATCGACGCTTTCGATGGTTCCACGAATGCGGACCGTCTGTGGCTGCTGGGCCCACGCGGCCGAGGCGAGCACGGTCATCACAGCGAACGACATCACGGCAAACGAAGCCACGCGCGCGCGCGGCATCCAGGAAGAGATTTTTGTCATGTTCTTTCCCTCAAAGACTTTGGTTAGGAGACTCAAGCGAATTACCCCGGCAAGCCGGGGTTATTCCGAAAGTCCTACATCGGCGGCGTCAGCCCGTCGCGACCGACGCTGACGCGGTTGGTTTCGAACGAACCGTCCGACAGTTGCTTGACGAAGGCGATGATTTTGGCTCCCGGTTTCAGTTCCGACCTGTCGGCAGGAACATAGGTCACGACCGGGGTATCGGGACCGACGACAACTTTCTTTTCGCCGTCCTTGTATTTGATCACCAGGTTCTGGCCGTCATTGCCCGCGACCGTCTCGGCGACCGTTGCATTGGTCATGGTCGAGTTGGGGCGCAGATCGTAAGGCCGCGATCCCTCGCCGGTGCCGCGCATGTTCTCAGGGAACACGTGCACTTCGACCGCGTTCTGGCTGCCGTCCGGTCCGGGCACGGTGGTGGTGCCAATGAAGGAGCCGAGCTTGATGTCGGCGAGTGAGATCTTGACGATCCCCACCACCCGCATATCGCCGGTCATGTGCAGCCTGACGTCCTCGCCGCTGCGCGACTTGACCGACAGCACGTCGCCATCGACGCCATCGATGGTGCCGCGCACCCGCGTCGGCGTCGGCGGTTGCTGGCCGATTGCGAGCAGCGACGAAGCGACCAGCATCGCAGCGGCGATGAGCGGACGGGCGCAGGTCAAAGGTTGAATTGTCATGAAATGCCTCCGGCGCGGGCAGCTTAACCATCGGCACCAAAGCTTCCATGGTATTCCTGCTCACAAGCGCGCGAGCGGCAGGAAAATTTGCCGGATCATCCGTGCCGAAGATCGGCCTCGACAAGTGCGCGAAGCTCGGGCGTCACGTCGGGACGGCGGCCGAACCACAATTCAAATCCCCGTACCGCCTGGTGCAACAGCATGCCAAGGCCATCGGCCGTTTTGTGGCCACGCGCCCTCGCCGCCGCCAGCAGTGGCGTTTCCAGCGGCACGTAAACCAGATCGGCGACGACAGATTCCGTCGACAGCTTCTCGATGTCGAGATCGAGCGGCGGCTGGCCTTGCATGCCGAGCGACGTCGTGTTCACGAGCAATCCGGCGCCGGGCAGCGTCTCGGAGATCTTTTCCCAGGCAATCGGATGCACGCGTTCGCCGAATTGATCCGCCAGCGCCAGCGCCCGATCGTTGGTCCGGTTCGCCACATGCACGCGATTGATGCCGCGCTCGATCAGTCCGAAGATCACCGCGCGCGAGGAGCCGCCGGCCCCCAGCACCAGCGCATCATCGATCTTGTCCCACCCCTTCGCGCTGACTTCGAGATTGTTGATGAACCCCTCGACGTCGGTGTTGGTCGAGCGCAACTCGCTGCCCTCGTACCAAAGCGTGTTCGCCGCACCAATGGCGCGCGCCCGTTCGTCCGGCAACGTCAACGCCAGCGCGCGCTCCTTGTGCGGAATGGTGACGTTGGCGCCGACAAAACCGTGCGTCGACAAATGCAGCACGAATTCGGCCAGGCCTTCCGGCGGCACCGCTTCGATATTGTAGCCACCCTCGATACCGAGCGTTCGCAGCCAATAGTGATGGATCAGTGGCGAGCGCGAATGCGCCGCAGGCCAACCGATCAGGCACGCTGCGCGGGGTCTTGTCGTGGCCACCATCCGCCAGTCCTTATTGCGGCGCCGAGCCCTCAAGGCGCCGTCCCTGCTCAAATCGGACAAGCCGGGTTCACTGTCAATGCGACAGGCGGGTCGTCGCGGCCATGATCGCACTTTCCGTGTCAGCGCCGGGTAGCCGACAACACATCGGAAGCCCGGCGCCTCGATTTTGATCCAGATCAGTACCCGGGCTCCCGCGACAGGGTTCATGAGGAGCGCCTTCGCGGGCCTGGCTATATCGCGCGGCGAGAATCGGACTTTGTGCGCGCCATCGTCGCGGCGAGCGTTACGTCCCCAAGAACTCCGGTTTGCACCCCTCATATTAGATATCTGAAATATCATTTATTGACATTTTAACATCATAAATTACGATGCAGAGATGATGTCTAATACCGGCTGGGATTCACGCAGCAAGGCAAGCCAATGATTACGGCGGCTCAACTGCGAGCCGCCAGGGTGCTTCTCGGCATCGATCAACGCCGGCTCGCGGAACTGTCAGGGCTTTCCGTGCCCACCATTCAGCGGATGGAGGCCTCTGAAACCATGGTTCGCGGCAATGTCGATTCGCTGGTCAAGCTGATTGCCGCATTGGATGTGGCAGGGATCGAGATGATCGACGAAGGAGCCGTCAGCCATTCGCAAGGCCGAGGGGTGCGGCTGAGAGCGGGTTCGGGTTCGAGCAAGCCCCTTGTCGGTGCCCGATCGGAAAACAAGGCCACGAGCAGAACGAGGGCGCGCACATAATGTCAGCCGTCGCTTTGCAAATGGCGTGTGTTGCCGTCATGCTCGGATTGGCGGTGGTGGCGATCGTCCTGAGCCATTCAAGGATGTCGACGGCCATCATCTACGGCGCGACATTGCTGGTGTCCGTGGTCGGATTGATCGGATCGCTCCGGTTTTTGCTGGGTGATGGGCCGGCCTCCGGGCTGACGCTGCCGATCGGATTGCCCTGGCTCGGCGCGCATTTCCGCATCGATGCGCTGGCCTCGTTCTTTCTCGTCGTCGTCAATCTTGGAGGGGCAACGGCGAGCCTCTACGGTCTCGGCTACGGCCACCACGAGCAAGCTCCGCACCGCGTGCTTCCTTTCTTCCCGGCGTTTCTGGCCGGCATGAATCTCGTGGTGCTGGCGGACGACGCGTTTTCCTATCTGCTTTGCTGGGAATTCATGTCGCTGGTTTCCTGGGCGCTGGTGATGGCGCATCACCGCGAAGCCGCCAATGCCAGGGCCGGTTACGTCTATCTCGTGATGGCGAGCTTCGGCACGCTGGCGCTTCTGCTGGCGTTCGGCCTGCTGGCGGGACCGGCGGGAGATTACGCGTTTTCCGCCATCCGCGCGGCGCAACACACACCCTACACCGCGGCTTTGGTGTTGATCCTGATGTTGCTCGGAGCCGGTTCCAAGGCCGGTCTGGTACCCTTGCATGTCTGGCTGCCACTCGCCCATCCCGCGGCTCCCAGCCACGTGTCGGCGCTGATGAGCGGCGTCATGACCAAGGTCGCGATCTACGGCTTTGTTCGCGTCGTATTCGACCTTCTGGGACCGCCGACATGGCCGGCCAGCGTCGTCGTCCTCTTTCTCGGCAGCATCACCGCCGTGATGGGCATCCTTTACGCCATGATGGAAAAGGATCTGAAGCGGCTGCTCGCCTACAGCACGATCGAAAATGTCGGCGTCATCTTCGCCAGCCTCGGGCTCGCGCTGGCGTTTCAGGCCAACGGCCTGAAACTGGCGGCGGCGCTCGCTTTCACGGCGGCGCTGTTCCACGTGCTCAACCACTCCTTTTTCAAGAGCCTGTTGTTCTTCGGAGCCGGCGCCGTGCTGACCGCGACCGGCGAGCGGGACATGGACAGGCTGGGTGGGCTCATTCACCGCATGCCGTTCACGAGTTTCGCTGTCCTCGTCGGCTGTGTTGCGATCTCGGCGCTGCCGCCATTCAACGGTTTCGTGTCCGAATGGCTGATGTTCCAGGCCGTGCTGCAGAGTCCCGATATTCCGCAATGGGCGTTGAAAATCATGGTGCCGGCGGCAGGCGCGATGCTGGCCCTGGCTGCGGCGCTGGCCGCCGCCTGCTTCGTCAAGGCGTTTGGCATCACCTTTCTCGGACGGCCGCGCAGCGTGCTGGCCGAAACCGCCGGCGAGGTCGACCATTTCTCGCTCGCCGCGATGTTCGTTCTCGCTGCCCTCTGTCTCTTCGCGGGAATTCTGCCGGGACTGGTGATCGACGCGCTGTCGCCCGTCACGATCGAAATCCTCGGTGGCCGCATGCCGATACAGGCCAACGAAGCGTGGCTCTCGATCGCCCCGATCGCGGAGAGCCGCAGTTCATACAATGGCCTGCTGGTGATGGTGTTCATCACGATCTCCGCTTCGCTTGCCGTGTTTTTCATCCATCGGTTCGCGTCTCATGCGCTGCGGCGCGGACCGGCCTGGGGCTGCGGCTTTTCCGATCCAACCCCCGCTGCGCAGTATTCCGCCGGAAGCTTCGCCCAGCCGATCCGACGCGTGTTCGGCACGCTTTTGTTCGACGCGCGGGATCACGTCGAGATGCCCGCCCCCGGAGATACCAAGCCGGCGCGGTTCAGAATCGAACTGCATGATCCGATCTGGGAAGGCATGTACGCGCCGATTGCGATCGCGGTTGCCCGATCCTCAGAGCGGCTCAATCTTCTGCAGTTCCTCACCATCCGTCGCTATCTCAGTCTCGTTTTCGCCACCCTCGTCACTCTGCTCCTGGTGCTCGCGATATGGTCGTGATTTCCGACATTCTCGTGCAGTCCGTGCAGATGCTGCTGGTGCTTTTGCTCGCTCCGCTGTTGACCGGTTTCGTGCGCAAGACAAAGGCGCGGCTGGTGCGGCGTCAAGGCGCTTCGATTATTCAGCCCTATCGCGATCTGTTGCGACTGCTGCGCAAGGAAGTGGTGCTCGCCGAGAATGCCTCGTGGCTGTTCCGCGTGACGCCCTATATCACCTTTGCCGCGATATGGGTGGCGGCCGCGCTGGTGCCGACCTTCGCCACCGGCCTGCTGTTCAACTGGACGGCGGACCTGATCGCCATCGTCGCGCTGCTCGGAAGCGCACGCTTCTTTCTGGCGCTCGCCGGGATGGACGTCGGCACGAGTTTCGGCGGCATCGGCTCCAGCCGCGAAGTCATGATCGCTGCACTCGCGGAACCCGCCATGCTGCTGATCGTGTTTTGCATGGCGCTGGTCGCGGGATCGACCCAGCTCTCCACCGTCGCGAACTTCATGGCATCGTCCTGGGTCGGACTGCGCGTATCGCTGGGAATGGCGGTAATTGCGCTCGTCATGGTGGCGCTCGCCGAGAACGCTCGAATTCCGGTCGACAACCCCGCAACGCATCTTGAACTCACCATGGTGCACGAGGCCATGATTCTGGAATATTCGGGACGCCATCTGGCGATGATCGAATTCGGCGCGTTCCTCAAGCTCCTGCTCTACGTATCGCTGATCATCTGCGTGTTCCTGCCCTGGAAAATGGCCGTCTTCGGCGCCGGCCCGCTGGCCTACACGATCGGCGCCGGCGTCTACGTCGTCAAACTTGCGCTGGCCGGCTTCCTTCTCGCGCTGTTCGAGACGGCCACCGCGAAAATGCGGGTTTTCCGCATTCCGCAGTTTCTCGGGGCGGCTCTGATGCTGGGTCTGCTCGGGACCCTGCTCCTGTTCGTGTCGAGGAGTTTCTGATGCAGATGCACAGCCTCGCCTTCGATGTCTCGCACACGCTCGCAGGCGGCCTGGTCCTGATCAGCTTCATGATGCTGTATCAGGACCGGCTTTATTCCCTGCTCAACGTGTTCGCGCTCCATGCGCTTGTGCTGACGCTTTCCGTCGCCTGGCAGGCCTATGTCCAGAACGCGCCGCACCTCTATATCACGGCCGCGATTGCGCTCGTCTTCAAGGCGATCATCATTCCGGTCGCATTGCATCGCATCATCAAGCAGCTTGGCATTCATCGCGACATCGAGTCGGCCGTGGGCATCGGCCCGACCATGCTGGCCGGAATGGCGCTGGTCGCGCTTTCGATGGTGCTGATGTTGCGCGTAACCGCCGAAGCTGATCCGCTGTCGCGCGAAGATCTCACCTTCGCGCTGTCGGTCGTACTGCTCGGCCTTCTGGTAATGGTGACGCGGCGAAATGCGGTCAGTCAGGTCGTGGGCTTCATGTCGCTGGAGAACGGACTGGTGCTGGCGGCGACCGGCGCCAAGGGCATGCCGCTCGTCGTCGAGATCAGCGTGGCGTTCTCGATCCTGATCGCCTTCATCGTCATCGGCATTTTCCTGTTCCGGATTCGCGAACGCTTCGATTCGGTGGATGTCTCCGCACTCGACGATTTTCGGGGAGAACGGCCATGAGCGCCTATGCGTTCGATGCGGTGGCAGCGGTCCTGGTCATCCCGATCGGCTCTGCGGCGTTGCTGGCTGCGCTCCCCGGCTACCGGCTGACCGCGCGTCTGAACGTTATCGCGAGTTTCTTGACCTTTCTCGCCGCGCTTTCGCTGTTCGCTATCGAGCGCCCGCAGCCCGGACCCTATGTCCTGATCGACGACCTGAACATCGTCTTCATCGTGCTCAACACGTTCGTCGGCTTCACGACAAGCATCTTCAGCGCGAGCTATATCGGCCATGAACTCGAAACCGGCAGATTGACGCCGGTTTATCTGCGTTTTTACCACGCAATGTATCAGATCATGATGTTCGGCATGAACCTCGCGTTCGTGTCGAACAATATCGGTCTGATGTGGGTGGCGGTGGAAATCGCCACCCTCACCACGGTGCTGATGGTCGGTATCTATCGCACGCATGCCGCCCTGGAAGCGGCATGGAAATATTTCATTCTCGGAAGTGTCGGAATTGCATTCGCTCTGTTCGGCACGATCCTGGTCTACATGGCGGCGCGTCCGGTGGTCGGCGAGGGCCAGGACGGCATGGTCTGGACGATATTGATCGACCATGCCGCGCATTTCGACCCTGCGCTCCTCAACGTGGCTTTCATCTTCCTGCTGCTCGGCTACGGCACCAAGGTCGGTCTCGCGCCGCTGCACGCCTGGCTGCCGGATGCGCATGCCGAGGGCCCGACGCCGATTTCGGCGGTCCTGTCGGGGCTATTGCTCAACGTCGCGCTTTATGCGCTGTTGCGGTTCAAGATATTGCTGGTCGCCAATCCCTCGGCAATCGCGCCCGGCCCGCTGATGGCGACGATCGGCCTCGTCTCGGTGGTCTTCGCCGCCTTCATGCTCTACCGCCGGCGCGACATCAAACGGCTGTTCGCCTATTCCTCGATCGAGCACATGGGCATCATCGTCTTTGCGTTCGGCATGGGCGGTCCGCTCGCGAACTTCGCCGGGCTCCTGCACATGGTGATGCACAGCCTGACCAAGTCCGCGATCTTCTACGCGGTGGGCCACATCTCCCAGATCAAGGGCACGCAGCGAATTTCGAAAATCCGCGGCCTCACTGTGACGCATCCGGCGCTGGG
The DNA here is from genome assembly GCA_963820275.1 of uncultured Alphaproteobacteria bacterium. GTDB lineage: Bacteria > Pseudomonadota > Alphaproteobacteria > Rhizobiales > Xanthobacteraceae > Bradyrhizobium. Next base: position 181,516 of record CAWFZL010000026.1, on the reverse strand, counting down.
CTGGGGTTTGATCGTGGGCGTCGTTGCGATCGCCGGTTTGCCGCCGCTCGGCATATTCATGAGCGAGTTCCTGGTCGTGAGTTCCACCTTCGCCCGCGCTCCCTTGCTTGCGATCATATTGGTGTTCGGGCTTCTGCTGGCCTTTGGCGCATTGACCTTGCGCCTGACCAGCCTCGCGTTCGGCGAGCCTCGCGGCAGCAAGGCATCGGCCGATGCTTCGTATCTGCCGATGTTCGCGCATCTCTCGCTGGTTCTGATCGCAGGCGTCTATCTCCCGGCGCCGCTCGTCGCCTGGTTCCAGCACGTGGCTCGCCTTCTCGGATAGGATGAACCGGACATGTCGTCGCTGACCGATCTCATGCACAGGGGCCAAAAAGTCGTCCAGCATCGGCCATGGCCACGCGCGGTGGTCGATGCTGCCGAATGGAACCTCGCGGCCGAAGAACTGGCGCAAGGACGCCTGAGCCTGCTCGGGCTTTGGGGCGAGCCAGCAGCCGTGCATATGGCGCTCATCGACAATGCTGCGGCTGAAGTCGCTGTCCTGAGTCTTGATTGCCCAGGTCACACCTATCCTTCGATCGGCATGCGCCATCCGCCGGCGCTTCGTCTGGAGCGAGCGATCAACGATCTGTTCGGATTGGCTGCGGAAGGCTTGCCCGATCGCCGCCCCTGGCTCGATCACGCGAGCTGGGGCGTGCGCTTTCCTCTGGGAGACCGCGCGGCCGCGACCAAGCCGGAGCCTTATCGCTTTCTTCCGGTCGAAGGCGACAGCCTGCACCAGATTCCGGTCGGTCCTGTTCACGCGGGAATCATCGAGCCCGGACATTTCCGCTTCACGGCAAGCGGCGAGACCGTGGTGCGTCTGGAACAACGGCTCGGATATACTCACAAGGGCATCGAAGGGCTCATGTCAGGGGCCGATCTCGACCATGGCGCCCGGCTTGCCGGACGGGTGTCGGGCGACAGCACCGTGGCCTATGCTTACGCATTTTCGAGAGCTGCAGAGTCGGCGCTCGAACTTGCAGTACCCGATCGCGCGGTTTGGCTGCGTGCACTTCTTGCCGAACTCGAGCGGCTGGCCAATCATCTCGGCGATATCGGCGCCATTTGCAACGATGCGTCCTTCGTCCTGATGCACGCGCATTGCAGCGTGCTGCGCGAGCGCGTGCTGCGCGCCGCCGACGGCGCTTTCGGTCATCGGTTGATGCGGGATATCATCGTACCCGGCGGGGTGACGCGCGACCTCGGCGATGAGGGCAAGCAGATCATATACGCTGCGATGGACAATATTCGCCAGCGCTTTCCAACGCTGGTCGAGCTTTACGACAACACGGCTTCGCTGCAGGACCGTACCTTCGGCACCGGCGTGCTCAGACCCGCTCTGGCCAGTCAATATGCCGCCGGCGGCTATATCGGCCGCGCCTCGGGGCGCGCATTCGACACCCGCCGACGCCTTGCCTATGCGCCGTATGATGCCCTGCGCTTCGACGTGCCGACCCTGAATGAGGGCGACGTCAACGCACGCGTCTGGATCAGGGTGCGCGAGGTCGAACAGTCGCTCTCGCTGATCGATCAGATATTGCGCCGGCTTCCCGAAGGGCCGTCGAGAATTCCGGTGAGGCCTCCGGAAGAGGCGCGTGAAGGCATGGCGATGGTCGAAGGATTTCGCGGCGACGTTCTGGTCTGGCTGCGCCTGCGAGACGGCCATATCGAGCGCTGCCATCTGCGCGACCCCTCGTGGTTTCAGTGGCCGCTGCTCGAGGCGGCGATCGAGGACAATATCGTCGCCGACTTTCCGCTCTGTAACAAATCGTTCAACTGTTCCTATTCGGGCCAGGATCTCTAGAGATGCGCAAGCTGCTTTTTCAAAGTCTGTTCCGCCCGCCCTTCACCGAAGTGGCACCGATGGCGGATGATGCCGCGCTGAACGAGCTCGCGGGCGCGCTGCGACGCGCCGCGCGGCGACGTCTTGGCCGCAGCCTCTCGATACGCGAGATCGATGCCGGCTCCTGCAATGCCTGCGAACTGGAAATCCACGCACTCAACAACGCCTATTACGATGTCGAGCGCTTTGGACTGCGCTTCGTCGCTTCGCCCCGTCATGCCGATGTTCTGATGGTGACAGGTCCGGTGACCAGGAACATGCGCGAGGCACTCGAGCGCACCCATCAGGCAACTCCCGATCCAAAATGGGTGGTCGCAGTCGGCGATTGCGCAAAGGACGGCGGCTGCTTTTCCGGCAGCTACGCGGTGGTTGGAGGCGTCGGCGAGGTCGTTCCGGTCGACCTCCATATTCCCGGCTGCCCGCCGACGCCGATGGCGATGCTGAAAGGTCTTCTTGCGCTGCTCGAACGGGTGGACAGCGCCGCCACGGCGTGAGATTCGTGGCGAGCAAAATCCGGATCGCGACGAAGACGGCCGGCGCTACCTGACATTCCTTGTCTTGGGGCTCGCGACATGCTCGCGCAACCGGACGCCGCGACCACCTGACACGCTCTGGGCCCCTGGATTGATCAATTCGATCCCTGCATTTTCAAGCGCGGAGACCAATTTCATGAGCGAATCGACATTGGCGCGGATGACGCCTTCGCTTGCTTCCATGCGCTGAATGGTGGGAACCGAAAGGTCCGCCATATCGGCGATTTCCCGCTGATCGATATTCAAGAGAGCCCGCGCGGCCCTGAGTTGATTGGCGGTGATCATCGACGGCGATTCTTCAAGATGCTGGCAAAATATAAATACGGCGTATGAAAGCCTGCTTCAAGCATCAATTTGCATTTATCATATATCAGAAGACGAGAAGCATCCCAGCCGTTGACGCGAAACGGAATCGAAGCGCGCCGCTCTTGCGGCAAGCAAGAACGGCGCGCGTGAAGCGGCAGATAGCGAAAAGTTACGCCGCGACGCGATGCGCTGCGATGATCTGGTCGGCGGCGCGACCGGTCACCTCCGCCATGCGGTCGAACTGCCGCGTGAAGCTGCCGGCTCCGGCGGTCGCTGATCGCAATTCCACGATCAGCTCGCCGATCTCGGCTTCGGGCATCATCGCGCGCACGCGATCCCAGCCCGACCAGCCCTCGCGGGTGTCGAAGCCGAGAATCTGTCCGCGCCGTCCCGAAAGGATGGCGTTGATCTTCGCAGTGGCTTCGGTGGGACAGACGATCTCCACCAGATGGATCGGCTCGAGCAGCACCGGCTGGCACTGTGGCAACGCTTCGCTCACCCCGATCCGCGCGGCCGTGCGGAAGGCGAGATCCGACGAATCCACGCTGTGATAGGAACCGTCGATCAGTGTCACCTCGACGTCGATCACGGGGAAGCCGAGCGGCCCGCGTGTCAGCCCGTCGACGACGCCCTCTTCGACCGCCGGGATGTAGTTCCGCGGAACGGCGCCGCCGACGACCTTCTCGTGAAACGTAAAGCCGCCGCCGCGCTGCAACGGTTTGATCTCCAGCACAACGTCGCCGAACTGGCCGTGGCCGCCGGATTGCTTCTTGTGCCGGCCACGCTGGGTGATCGGCTTGCGGATGGTTTCCTGATAGCCGATCGCCGGCGGATGCGACTTGACGTTGACGCCGAAGCGATCTCGCAGCCGTTCCAGCGCGACGCGCAGGTGCATCTCGCCTTGCCCCCACAATACGGTGTCGTGGGTGCGCGGGTTTTGCACCATGGTCAGCGACGGGTCTTCCTCGTTCAGGCGCAGCAACGCCTGACCGAGCTTGACGTCGTCCTTGCGGTCGGCGGCAGCAACCGCCATCGCCAGCACCGGCGCCAACGGCTCGACGCTCACCAGGGCCTTTGGCGCCGTCTTGCCACTCGACAGCGTGTCACCGGTCTTGATGCTATCGAGCTTGCCGAGCGCAACCGTATCTCCGGCCTCGGCGGCAGGGCGCTTGTTGTCGTTGCCGCAGCCCAGCCCGGAAATGCCGGCGACCCGGCCGGCTTCGCCCGAGGACGAATGCACCGTGGCGCCGTCATCGAGTTTTCCGGCCAGGATCCGCGTCAGCGACAGCTTGCCGCCGTGCTGCAAATGAACGGTCTTGAACACATAGGCCAGGGCATCCTTGGGCGACGACGCGCCGAGACGTTTTGCGGTTTCGGCAACGCCGGGCGATTCATGCCGAAGCGCTTTCATCAGACGCAGCACGCCGTTCTCGCGCAAAGCGGAGCCGAGCAGCACCGGGCAGATCAGCCCCTCGCGCAGTTCGCGCGCGAGATCGTCGAATACGGCATCGCGCGGCGGCTGGATATCTTCGAGCAATTGCTCCATCAGCGCGTCGTCGTGATCGGCGAGCTTTTCCAGCATCGAAAAGCGGGCTTCCTTCTCGCGGTCGAGGTCACTGCCCTCGAGCGATACGACCTCGGATGCCTTGTGCTCGCGATAGACAAAGGCGCGTTCGAGCGCCAGATCGACGAAACCTCCAATCAGATCGCCGTTCCAGATCGGAATCTGCCGCAGTACCAGCGGAATCCGCGACGCGGGCTGCAAGGTCGCGAGCGTTTCGCGGACGCGCTTGTTGGCGCGGTCGATCTTGTTGAGAAACAGAAAGCGCGGAATGCCGAGGTCCTCGAGCTCGCGCAGGATAATCTGAAGCTGTGGCAGCTTGCGTTCGTCGGCCTCGCAGACCACGACCGCGGCATCGACCGCCGGCAGCGCCGCGCGCATGTCATGCGCGAACTCGATCGAACCGGGGCAATCGATGAAAGTGTAACTGTCTCCCATGAAGCTGGTGGTAACGGCCGTCAGCCCGACGCCCATCTTGTGATGGCGTGCCTCGGGGGTGGAATCGCCGACGGAAGTTCCCGCATCGACGGTGCCGGCGCGCGTGATCGCGCCCGTGCGCGCCAGTATCGCCTCTAGAAGCGTGGTTTTACCGCTTTGGAAAGGGCCCACCAGTGCGATGCACCGTGGACCGCGGGGACTTCTGACGTCTTGTCCCATTGCCGCCTCCTCATCTGGAGCTCGGCCCTTGATTGGGTCGGCAAACTGAATGCTCCCCCCGCAGCGAGGATTTGGCAAGCGAGAAAACGTCGCTGCGCTGCATCCTGCATCGAGTGCACGCAGACGTCATCATGTAAGCGACAAAACAATCCAGCGTCGCAAGAATGAAGCGGAGCCGATCCGGCTTAGATGCCCGGTCGAAGTTCCAGGCTCTCCAGACCGGCAGCGACGCTCAGGCCGACCTGTCCCTGAAGACTGAGTGGCTGCAATGCGATCGAATTGTTCGATCCGCCGACAAGCACGTTGCCGCCGGCTCCAACGCCAAGTGCTGCACTTCCCTGCGCGCCGGCGTAATTGCCGGTGAGATCGCCCGGACCGAGCTGCTTCACGGGTGCAAAGACGCCCCAGGCGAGCGCGGTTTCCTGGGTAATGCCGAGATCGACGCCCACCTTGCGGATGGTCGCGACGTAGCGGTCCATCGGTCTGCCGTCGATGCGAAGAACGCAACCGAGATTGGTGACCGAGCCGACGATGAACCCGATGCTCGCGCCGCCCCGGCATTCGAGAACGCCAACCTGCACGAGCCCTGGCTGCTGAGCGTTGGCGCCGGCAAGTGCCGCGACGAGCATGGTGGCGGCGGTACCGACGAGGAGGATGAAACGACGCATGAAGGGAATCTCCGGCTGGAAAAAAGATGTGATGCGAGCAGGAGAGTGCGGGAAGCGCCCTGCCCCCGGCGCTTCCTTGTTCTATGGCACAACTATTCCACCGGTTCCAGATGGGTTTGCGAACCGCCGCGCAGCATAAAACGATGCACGGCCGGTTGTTGAGCGGCGACAGCTATCGCAGATTGCCGCAGAAGCGCTGGATGCGTTTGCAGGCGTCTTCGAGATCGGACGTCCTGGTCGCGTAGGAGATCCGAAACGCCGGGCCGAGCCCGAACGCCGAACCCTGCACCACCGCGACGCCCTCGTTTTCCAGCAGTTCAGTGACGAAGTCCTGGTCGTTGGCGAGCACCTTGCCTGACGGCGAGGTCTTGCCGATCGTGCCGGCGCATGACGGATAGACGTAGAACGCGCCCTCGGGACGCGGGCAATCGATGCCCCTGGCCTGGTTGAGCATCGAGACCACGAGATCGCGGCGCTCCTTGAACACCTTGTTGTTTGCCGGGATGAAGTCTTGCGGACCGTTGAGCGCTTCGACCGACGCCCACTGCGCGATCGAGCACGGGTTGGAAGTCGATTGCGACTGGATCGTCGCCATGGCCTTGATCAGCGGCGCCGGGCCGCCGGCATATCCGATGCGCCAGCCAGTCATGCAATAGGCTTTCGAGACCCCGTTCACCGTCAGCGTGCGATCGTAGAGCTTCGGCTCGACTTGCGCTGGCGTTGCGAAGACGAAGTCGTCATAGACGAGGTGCTCGTACATGTCATCGGTCATCACCCAGACATGCGGGTGCTTCGCCAGCACGTCGGTGATCGCCTTCAATTCGGCGCGCGTGTAGGCGGCACCGGTCGGGTTCGACGGCGAATTGAGAATGATCCACTTGGTCTTCGGCGTGATCGCCTTTTCAAGCGCTTCGGGTTGCAGCTTGAATCCATGCTCGGCCGTGCACACCACCGACACCGGTTCTCCGCCGGCAAGCGCGACCATTTCCGGATAGCTGACCCAATAGGGCGCGGGAATGATGACCTCGTCGCCCGGATTGATCGTGGCCATCAACGCGTTGTAGAGCACCTGCTTGCCGCCGGTGCCGACGATGACCTGGTTGGGCTTGTAGGTCAGGCCGTTCTCGCGCTGGAACTTGGCGATGATCGCTTCCTTCAGCTCCGGAATGCCGTCCACCGCGGTGTACTTGGTCTTGCCGGCCTCGATGGCGTGGATCGCCGCCAGCTTGATGTTGGCGGGCGTGTCGAAATCCGGTTCGCCCGCGCCCAGGCCGATAACGTTGCGGCCCGCCGCTTTGAGCTCGCGCGCTTTATCCGTGACCGCGATCGTCGCGGACGGCTTCACACGGTCGAGCGCAGCAGACAGGAACGGCATTATCGGCTCCAGATTTTTCGGTTGAAGGACGCGCGAGACGCGCTCGCATTTTGTAGGACTGTTGCGCCGCAGCGGCAAGCAAAAACCGTTGGTTTTCCGTGGTTTCGCGGCAAGCCAGCCATGCCTTGCAATTAACTTTCCGCAAACTCCCCGTTGCTATTGCTTTGATTCCAGAAATCGTCTGGATCGTTGGCCAATGGCAACGCTCGAGGAGCGTCTACGGCGCGCCGCTCGCGCGATCTGGATCACGATCGCGGTTTCAGCGATCCTGCCGGCGGCCGGCATCGGCTCTTCCTCGATCTCCAGCCGGCCATGTCGGATGGCTTCCTGCCAGCGTCATCGACCAGCTGGCCCGTATTCCATGGGCTTCGCGATGGCAGCCACTACATCGTCGACGTCATCGCTGGCATGCTGATCGTGGCCGCGCTGGATCGTGGCTGCGCGATTTTTTGAAACCGCTTCGAGGAAGCGATCGTTCCCTCGCCTGCATTGTTCGCTCGCCTGCATGTGAACCGAGCTGGACGGGCCATCCCGACTTCGTGATTGCGACGCGAGGGTATGATCTTCTGCGTCGTTGCAGTGCGGTAGAGGTTTTAGACCTTTTCCACGCGCAGCCCTTGCTACGCGTCCATATCGGCATCATTGTTTAGCCGCGTTGCCGATGCACACCAGCGCCGCACTTGGCACCCCTCATTCAAACCTTTTGAACGATCTGAAGAAATGTACAAGCTCTATTCGATGCAGCGTTCCGGCAACAGCTACAAGGTTCGCCTTGCGCTGGCTTTGCTGAATGCGCCTTATCGAGCGATCGAAGTCGACATTCTGCGCGGCGAGAGCCGCACGCCGGATTTCCTCGCGAAGAATCCGAGTGGGCAGGTTCCGCTGCTGGAAGTGGCGGAGGGACGTTATCTCGCCGAATCCAACGCGATCCTGTGGTACGTCGCCGGCGGCACTCCGCTTGCGCCGGAATCGCGGATTGAACGCGCCGAAGCACTGCAATGGATGTTCTTTGAACAGCACGCGCTCGAACCGAATATCGGTGCCGCCTATTTCTGGCTGGCGCTGGTCAAGGGAGGCCGCGACCTGCAGACGCACGCGCTCGAGGACTGGATGGAGCGCGGCTACGCCGCGCTGCAGGTGATGGAAAATCACCTCAAGCTCCAGGAGTATTTCGCGGCCGGACAGTTCACGGTCGCCGATATTGCGCTCTACGGCTACACCCATGTCGCCGACCAGTGTGACTACGATCTTTCCACCTTTCCCGCGGTCCGCGCCTGGCTGAGGCGCGTCGAGCAGATCCCGGGCTTCGTGCCCATGGACTGGCGTCCCTTTGCCTCTTCCGATGAAACGGCGGAGATCGTTGCCCGCGCCTGAAGAGGCGGGATATCGGGGATAATTGCGGGGATAACGGGTACAGCGGTGTCTCGTCAGCCTTTCGTTCCGCGCGGCGCCAGCCCGCAGCAACGAATGGATTGCCGGACGGGACCGGCGCGCTCTTTCACGTCCATTTGTGGAAAATGAAAAATGCGCCCAGCGCAATCAGCGCGAAACCCACCCCGTGATTCCAGCCCAGCGGCTCCCTCAGATAGAGAATGGAGAAGCCTGAGAACACAATTAACGTAATGACTTCCTGCATCGTCTTGAGCTGTGCGGCGGTATACACCGCGCTGCCCCAGCGATTGGCGGGTACCGCCAGCCAATACTCGAAGAAGGCAATTCCCCAGCTCACCAGGATCACCGAGGGCAGCCAGCTTTGCTTGAATTTCAGGTGACCGTACCAGGCGAAGGTCATGAAAATGTTGGAGCCGAACAACATCAGCACAGGCAAGATCGACGGTGGAACAGTTGGCATGGATTTCCTTTCGAAGTTTCAATGTCAGACAGCGATCCGCCTCGGACCGGATCGCTAACTCTCCTCGTCCGAGCGTGATGCCCATTGAGCGGGATTTCCGCGACTGGCGCGTCTGGTGTCGCGGCAAAAGACGGGCCGAACCTTGCCCAAACGCGGCCCTTGCGTTCAAGCCAAGCCCTAACATCCGAATACGCAGGGCGGTTCCACGCCGTAGCGCGGGGATCGGTATCATTCGATTTAACAAAACGGAAAGCCGGACCTGCTCGTTCAACTGTTTCTTAGGGTTACTAAAACAAAGCCTTCCCGCTGAGGAAACCATCCGTAAATCTGCTCGCCTTACTTTCGCCGTCCAGGTTACGAGAAAAGGCATGCAATTCGACTGGCGCGCAATCTGCGGTCCGGCTCTGTCGTTGGTGGCGGCATCGATCGCGCTTACCGTCGATCGCACCCTCGTCGCGGTCCCAAATCCCGCGCCGCTGTTCGTCTGCTTTGTGGCCGTCGCGGGCTCCCTCTCCGGTCTTGCATCGGCCCTGACCACCGCCGTCATTGCGGTCGGTTCGTCGATGCTGTTCTTCTTCAACCATCGCATCACGCCGGGCTTTGATTTTTCCGACGCGGTTCGCCTCGCAACGCTGGCGGCTACCGCGGCCGGCACCGCAGCCGTTACCGGATTGTTGCGAAAAAGGCTGACGGATACGTTGGCCGGCGAGCGCCGGCACCATGCCACTGCCGAGCGGCTGTCGGCGGCGCTCGACCATGTCGACATCGGAATCGTGCTCCTGGATTCCGACACCCGCGCTGAATTCATCAATCGAGCGTTCCGTCACTACTTCTCTTTGTCGGACGAGAAGGCCGACAGCAAGCCGCCATTCATCGCGCTGATGTATCACGGCCGCGACAATGGCGCCTACGAATTGCCCGAGGAAGAGTTGAGCGCCTTCATCGCGGAGCGCATGGAGATGATGCGTGTCGGCGATTCCACCCCCATCAACATCAATCTCAGGGATGGGGAAGTGTTGCGCTTCAGTTGCACGGCACTGCCGGACGGCGGACGCATGCTGAGCTACATTCCGGTCACCGACCTTGTCCGTCATACCGACGATCCGGCGCTCGCCGACTACTACCGTTCGCTTCGTGGCCGTCGACGCCCCGCGCTTGTCCACGCTTTGCGAGCGGCCGAATAGTCAGACGTCGCGACGAAGCGACTTATCCACACGGTAACGGAGCACTCCGGATTTGGCTGCGGAGCCTGTGGATAACTCCCGCTGTCACGGCCGCGTTACACGGTACGTCTAGGCTTCCACTGCGTCTGATCTGGCCCCCCGTCGATCACGCGCCCCCCAGCGGTCCCCGTCAGTCGCCGCGTCTGACCGGGGCCGCACTTTTTTGTGGTGTGACCAGCGTCGAAGCTTTCACCGGATGCAGCGCAGTGTCCGTCCGGGGCGGCGCAAAGCCGCGCCTTGCGCGAAAATGCCGCGCAAGCCAAATTTGCCAGGTCACCTGCAGCTTTCGACGGGATGTTTCCATCATGCAAATTCGCAACCTTGGCGGTTCGGGCCTGCGCGTTTCAGCCGTTGGACTCGGCTGCAACAATTTCGGCCAGCGCACCGATGCCGAAACCTCGCGCAAGGTGATCCACAAGGCGATCGATCTCGGCATCACGCTGTTCGATACCGCAGATATCTATGCGGGCATGGGCGGCTCCGAGACCGTGCTCGGAGAGGTGCTCGGTGACCGGCGCAAGGACATCGTGCTGGCGACGAAATTTTCCAAGCCGATGGCGACCGACGGCACCAGGCAAGGCGCGTCGCGCCGCTACATCATGTCCGCCGTCGAGGCGAGCCTGAGACGACTGAAGACCGACTACATCGATCTTTACCAGCAGCACGACTACGATCCCCTGACGCCGATCGAGGAAACGCTGCGTGCGCTGGACGACCTGATCAGTCAAGGCAAGGTGCGCTATATCGGCAATTCGAATTTTCCGGCGTGGCGGATCGCGGAGGCCGAGTACGTCGCGCGGGCGATGAGTGTCAGCCATTTCGTCTCCTGCCAGGACGAGTACAGCCTTCTGGTGCGCGACATCGAGAAGGACCTGCTGCCCGCGGCGCAGGCGTACAATCTCGGACTGTTGCCGTTCTTCCCGCTCGCAAGCGGACTGCTCACCGGCAAATACAAGCGCGGCACCGCAGCGCCGGAAGACACGCGTTTTGGCAAATCGCCCGCGCTGCGCGACCGTTACGTGACGCCGCGCAACGAGGACATCGTCGAGAAGTTGCAGGCCTTCGCGCAAGCGTGCGGCCGTACCATGCTGGAGCTTTCGTTCTCATGGCTGGCATCGCGGCCGCAAGTTGCGAGCGTGATCGCTGGCGCCACCCGTGTCGAGCAGGTCGAGCAGAACGTGAAGGCGATCGGCTGGACGCTCAGCACCGAAGAGCTTGCGGAGATCGACCGGATCACGAAGGGATAGCCGCGCTTGCGGCGCAACCGCGTCATCCCTCCCCTTGATGGCCCCTTGTTGCAGGGCAATCGAATTTGAACGCACGCCCCTCCCCCTGCGGACTCCCTCCCCACAAGGGGGAGGGATGAGCACCCAGCGCGTCAGGCAACCAAGAATGTCACCCCACCAACCCCTGCATCGGCTTGACCGGCGCGCTGTCGGGAAAGACACGCTGCGCCAGCACGCCTTCGGCAAGCCCAAGATGATCGCGCAGCACGCCCTTGAGCGCCGCGCGAAGATCGCAGGTAGGCGCAAGATCGCGGCCCTCATGGAGATTGGGCGTTTTGAGTCCCGGCCAGTCGGCGATTACCCTGCCGCCCTTCACCGCGCCGCCAGCAAGCAGCGCGATGGTGCCGGTGCCATGATCGGTGCCCTCGGTGCCGTTGATCCGCGCGGTGCGGCCGAACTCGGTCGCGACCACGACCACCGTGTCGCGCCAGCGTTCGCCGAGCCCGCTTTCGAGCTCGCCGAGCGCGCCATCAAGGCCCGACAGCAACTGCGCGAGGCGGCCGACCGCGCCGCCCTCATTGGCATGGGTGTCCCAGCCGTCGAAGGCAAGCGCGGCGATGCGGGGACCATCGTCGGCCGCCATCAGCTTGGCGGCGCCGCGCGCCACAAGCCGCATCGCGCCGATATTGTTGGTGCCCGGCTTCGGTTTCATGTCGTCGCCGAGCGCGGTCTTCTCGAGCTTGAGGCCTTGCGACAGCGCATTCGCAAGCGCCGGATCGCGATGGGTGTAGAGATCGAGAAGTCGCGCGGCAGTGTCGTCGTCGGCCTGCGGCAGTGCCGCGGCTGCCCAGCTGACGGTCGGCGCGGGCCCCCGCAGCACCAGTGGCGTCGTCGCGCCGATGGCAAGGCCGCCCGTGACACGCCCGCCCTTCGGCAGAGCCTCGAGCGCACGGTTGAGCCAGCCCGACTGCACCCGGCCGGGACCGGGAAAACCGCTCTCGAGCACGTCCTGTCCGTCGAAATGCGAACGGTCGCGATAGGGCGTTGCCACCGCGTGGATCACTGCGGCATGTTTCTCTTTATACATGCGCGCGAATTCCGGCATCGAGGGATGCAACGCGAAGAACGAGTTCAGCATGGTCGCCGCGTGCGGACCGTCCGAGGACAGCGCGATCGAGCCGTGCAGGGCCGCATAGTCGGGATCGCCGATCGGCGCCACCGTGGCGAGACCGTCCAGCGCCCCGCGCAGGATAACGACAATCAGACGCGGGTCGCGGCCATCGGCAGCGCGCGCGAATTTCGGCAAATGGGCCCATGCGGCGAACGACGCGCCGCCAAGCAGCAAGGCGCGCCGCGAGGTTGCAAACGAGGTCCGGGCTTCGCAGCAATCCATTGTCATCTCCTCTGGAATTCCGGCGACATCAATAGCAGCGCCAGCGCTTGCTGACGAGATTCCGCGCGCTCGATACTGCGCCGAGTTTCGGGCGAGGCCGCATCCGCCGCGACAAGCTCCAGCATGTTGCGCGGATCGACAGTGTCGGCCAGGCGCGAGGCGACCTGCGAGGCTATGTCGAGCCGCAGCTTCATTCCCTCCGGAGCGGCCCAAGCCGCATTGGTGTCGGCAAACCCATTCGGCCCGGCCGGGGTCCACAAGGGTTGGCCCAGAAGATTGAGACCTCCGAGATAGCGGCTGGGATCATCGGGAATTTGCGCGAGCAGACGGCCCGTCGCCACGAGGTATTCGTACGGGCTGCGGATCTTGCTCGGCGGCGCACGCCAGGCCTCGTCGGAATCCACAAGCGTCATTGTCAACACCCGCAAGTCGCCGTCGGATTTGCGGAACGCCTCCTGAAGTCGTGCCACCAATGCCGGCGGCGGGTCATCCGCGACGAAGTGACGGGCAAATTTGCCGGCGATGAATTTCGCGGTCGAAGGATGGCGCGCAATGTCGGCAAGCGCCGCTTCGCCCTGCGCGAGCCCGCTGTCGGCATAAGTCTTGCCGAGCAAGCGCTGGTCGCCCGGCTGATGCGCGTTGGCGTTGAACACAAAGGTGCCTGGCGTTCCCAACAGCCCCTGCCGTCCGACGAAGGTCCACCCCGTGATGATGCGCGCCAGCGACGTCACGTCCTCCTGGGTATAGCCACCGCCGACCCCGAGCGTGTGCAGCTCCATGATCTCGCGCGCGAGATTTTCGTTGAGCCCGCGCTTGCGGTTTTGCCCTGCGCGGGAGTCCGGACCCAGCGATTGCTGATTGTCCAGAAAGAACAACATCGCCGGATGCTGCTCGACCGCCTTGAGCATATCGGCAAAGCGTCCGAGCACATGCGGCCTGATCGCCTCGCGCTCGAATGAGCCCGCCCAGATCCGCGCCAGCTCGCCCTTGTTGGCGGAGATGCAGAAGTGGTTGGACCAGAACGTCACCAGCCGTTCGGTAAATCCGCAATCGGCGACCATCGCGCGCTGTAATCGCGCCAGCGCCTCGGCGCGGTAGGTCTTCTGGATGACATTGAGTGGTTGGGGCGGCGGCTTTGCGGCATTGGGCTGCATCGTATCCGGGGATTTCTCGGGCGATTGCATCGAGGCATTGGCGTCGCCTTTTTGCGGCGCGTCCATCGCGGGCGCCTTTCCCGCCATCTCCGCGTCGGGGCTCGTGGGCGAGTTTCGTCGCGCCGCCCTTGGATCGGAAGATCTGCCGTCGGAAGCTGGCGCCGCGGTTTCGGATGCGGTGGTCGTCTTCGCAGCCGCCTCGCGCTTGGCCTTTTGTTCGTCCTGAAAAGCGAACACCGCCTGTGCCAATGCCGGCGTCGTCTGCAATCCCGGCACCACCAGTGCGACGGCATTGGGACGGTTGAGCTCAGCCTTGACGAAGCCCCGCGGATCGGAGGCCGCATTGATCAGATCGCCCGAGGCGCCGCCGCGCGCGCCAAATCCGAAACGGTTGAGCGCAACGAGAGCTGCTTGCATATCGCGGGCCATGGAATTCATCCTCCATACCTTCCCCGGACGGTGCTTCGCCTATATTGTTTATTGTGAAGTATAGAGCCGTACCCGATGAACCAGCGATGAAAAACGCGAGCGAGTTTGGCTTCAATTCATGACAAATCGGTTAGGAATGCAGGAGCCGCGAAGCACTATCTGTTCCCGCTGCGGAACGGAATTTACCTGCAACCCCGGCGGCTCGTGCTGGTGCGCGGACGAGACGGTGCGGCTGCCGATACCGGTTGCTGGCGAGGAATGCCTTTGCCGCGATTGCCTGCGCAAGATGACCAGCACGCCGGACACTCCGATAGCTCTGAGAGCGTGAACTGCCCGACCGCAAACGGCCAGCTGCTTTGTTCCGACAAAACATCGTGATGCGCTTTGATAAAGGCATTTGACCGGCATCAAACTGGCGTATCATTTCGAGCCTAGCTTCCTCCGCGCATCAACCTCTCCACAGACGCAGAGGAGATTGTCATGAAGGCATTCGTCTATAACGGTCCCGGAAAGAAGGCCGTCGAGGAAAGGCCGAAGCCCGAGATTTCGGCTCCGACTGACGCAGTCGTCAGGCTTTCAAAGACCACTATCTGCGGAACGGACCTCCACATCCTGAAAGGTGACGTTCCAACCTGCACGCCCGGCCGCATCCTCGGCCATGAGGGCGTTGGTGTCGTCGACAAGGTCGGCAACGCGGTCACGGCATTCAAGCCGGGCGACCGCGTCATCATCTCCTGCATTTCCTCCTGCGGGACCTGCGACTATTGCCGGCGCGGCATGTATTCCCATTGCGTGAACGGCGGCTGGATACTCGGCAACCGGATCGATGGGACCCAGGCGGAATTCGTACGCACACCTTTCGCCAATACCAGCCTCTATCATGTGCCATCGGGAGCCGACGAAGACGCGCTCGTGATGCTCAGCGACATCCTTCCGACGGGATTCGAGTGCGGCGTGCTCAATGGCAAGGTTGAGCCGGGATCGACAGTGGCAATCGTCGGCGCCGGTCCGATCGGCTTGGCGGCCCTGCTGACGGCCCAATTCTACTCGCCAGCCGAAATCATCATGATCGACCTCGACGACAACCGGCTGGAGATGTCGTCCCGCTTCGGTGCAACAACCGTCATCAACAACAAGGATGGAAAGGCTGTTGAAAAGATCATGACAATGACCGGCGGCCGCGGCGTCGATACTGCCATAGAAGCGGTCGGCGTGCCGGCAAGCTTCATCACCTGCGAGGATATCGTTGCGCCCGGCGGCGTCATCGCAAACATCGGTGTTCACGGCGTCAAGGCGGATCTGCACCTGGAGCGCCTGTGGGACCGCAACATCTCGATCACGACAAGGCTGGTCGACACCGTAACCACGCCGATGCTGCTCAAGACGGTGCAATCCCGCAGGATCGACGCGAAGAAACTCATCACGCATCGGTTCAAGTTCGACAAGGTTCTTGATGCCTATGAGACGTTCGGTGCTGCCGCCAATACGCACGCACTCAAGGTGCTGATCGAATTCTAGCAGTGCCATATCGCCAAACACGGACTCCAGCCATGATCGAGCAGCTTTCAGGTTTCCCGGACAACGTCGCGGCCTTCCGCTGCAGGGGCCAGGTGACGAAAGACGACTATGTCAGAGTTCTGGTGCCGGCCATTCTCGGCAAGCTTCGTACCCATGACAAGGTTCGGGTATATTATGAAACAGCCGCAGATTTCTCCGGCTTCGAGCCTGGCGCGATGTGGGAAGACTTCAAAGTCGGCGTCGAACATCTGACGCGCTGGGACAGAGTCGCTGTCGTCACCGACGTCGACTGGATCGGCAAGGCCGTCCGTTTCTTTGCGTTTCTGATGCCGGCGACGACCAGGCTTTTTTCACACGCTGAAGCGACGCAGGCACGCACATGGATTTCTGCCTAGACTTGCGGCGCTTTCTGGGCGGCGGCCAGGACCAAAGCAATGGGGGCTATCTACGGCTAACCCGCCAGCGCCTCAGCCCCGGCAGCCAGCTCGACGATCTCATTCGTGATCTCTTCCTGTCTGAGCTGTTGCTCGCGCTGCTTAAGCGCCACAAGTTTGGTTCCGATGTTGTGTCTGGCCGCCGTCATCGTCATCATGCGCGCCTGATTTTCAGCCTCATAGGCGTGCATGGCGGCCTCACAAAGCCCTGCATAGACGTACTCGGCCGTGAGCCGCTCGAGCAGCTCCTGCGCCTTCAATGTCGTTAACGGCGGCAGAGTTGCGGATGAACCCGCAAAGCTCGCAAGATCAAGCGGCAACAGCGACTCTCGATCGATCCGAACCGCGCCTCCGGAAGTAGACCGCGGAACGACCATTTCAACTTTCGATAGCGCACCACTGGCGATTTGCGCGTACAAGGCATCAGCGATGTCGTTTGCAAGCGAAGGAATGGCGTCGACGTGACTAGCCATCGGAGCAGACCATGAAGGGGTCAATCCGTGCTCACGCGCGACCACAAGACCACGGGTTCCAATCACGATGGTCCTTGCATTGGCAAGATCAGCGCCCGCGGCGTTCAGCACACGTTCGCTGAACGCGCCGGCAAAACCCTGTTCCGCGCAAAAGAGGATCAGGCCGATCGGCGCTCGTCTACGCTCCGTGGCGTGCTGAAAGGCCGCCGGCAGCAGGGTCAAGGCCTCGCCGATCGCGCGGGAAACCACAGCACTGTACGAATCGATGCCCGCAAGCAGCGAACGCGCCCGCTGCGCCCGCGATGCGGCAATGCCGCGAAGGGCAGTGACGACCGCCTCCAGCTGACGGACATTCTGGATTTGGGCCGAGACTTCGGCGAGCCGTTCCGCCATCACTCTGCTCCCGTTGCCGGGGCGTGATCGCTTTTCGCAAACCTGGCGGCAAGCGCCTCGAGCGCTCCGATCATTGCCGCGCTCTGCTGCGCGTCGAGCTTCCCGGTCCGCTCGACGGCTTCGACGACCTCCCTCGCTTCCTTGTCGAGCCAGGGAAAGAGTTCGTTGCGAAGCTTCGCGATGTCGCCTAACTCGACACGATCGAGGATGCCGGTCTGCAGCGCAGTGACGAGCGCAATCTCTTCGGCGAGACCGATCGGTGAATATTGCTGCTGAGCCAGGATGCTGCGGATGCGCCGACCACGCGCGATCTTGTCCTTTACCTGACTATCGGTCACGCCGCCGAAACGCGTGAACATCTCAAGCTCCAGAAACTGCGCGTAGTCGAGGCGCAAGGCGTGCGCAGCTTCCCGCAATGCGGGCGCCTGGGTCTTTCCTCCAACCCGGCTCACGCTCGTGCCGACATCGACGGCCGGCTTGTGCCCTTCGTGAAACAACCGCGCATCGAGCACGATCTGTCCGTCGGTGATGGAGATCAGGTTGGTCGGAATATAGGCGCTGAGATTTCCTGCATCGAGTTCCGCAATGGGCAGCGCGGTGAGCGAACCGCCGCCGCCCGCTTTCGAAAGCTTTGCTGCACGCTCCAGCAGTCGCGCGTGAACATAGAACACGTCGCCGGGGTAGGCCTCACGGCCGGGCGGTTGACGCGTCAGCAAGGCGATTTCTCGATGGGTGGCGGCGTGCTTCGTCAGGTCATCGATCACCACCAGCGCATGCTGGCCACGGTCGCGGAAATATTCGGCCATCGTGAAACCCGCGAATGGAGCGATCCACTGCAGTCCGGGAGCCGTAGAGGCGCCTGCCACAACAAATATGCAGCGCCCAGGAGCGCCATGCATATGCACGCTCTGGATCGCACGCTTTACGGTAGACGACTTCTGGCCGATCGCTACATAGACGCAGATAATATCGCTGAATTTCTGGTTGATGATACAATCGAGTGCGACCGTCGTCTTGCCGATCGCGCGGTCGCCGATGATCAGCTCGCGTTGGCCGCGACCGAGTGCGAACATGGAATCGAGTACGAGAATCCCGGTCTGCACGGGTTCGCTGACAAAATCTCGATCGATGATCGAAGGCGCCGCCCTTTCGATCGGCTCGTATACGCCTGGTTCGAGCGGTGCTCCCTCATCCAGCGGACGTCCGAGCGGATCGACGGTCCGACCGAGCAGCGCCGGTCCAACCGGGACGCGAACCACTTCACCGGTGCCGCGCACATGGTCGCCGGCCTCCACCCCTTCGGTGTCGTCGAGCAATACGCATCCTACCAGATCGCGGTCAAGCGTGACGGCGTAGCCGACCTGACCGCGCGCGAAGCGCACAAGCTCGTCAAGGCGCACCTCCGGCAGGCCTGACACCAGCGCGATGCCGTCGGCTACCGATTCTACACATCCAACCCGCTCGATCGTCGGGGCAAGCGTCGCCGCGCTCACGCGTACCCTGGCCTCACGAAGCCAGCGATCGAGGGGAGCGACGTCTATCACCGGTCGAGTTCCTTTCGAATGGTCTCCAGGTCAGCCCGCCAATTGTTACGCACAATGACGTTCCGACCTCGGATTTCGAAGCCCGCGATGAGCTTGGGATCGCACGAGAGCTGCGCGGGCAGCTCGCTGCCCAGCGCTGCCTGGATCGCTTCCCGCAACATGGTTGCCTGTTTATCGTCCAGCGTCACCGCTGTGACCACTTCGAGCGGGTGGTCCGGGTTGGACGCTGCAAGACTTTGGCGCGACTCAGCCGGCAGCTTGCCGAGCTCGGCGCTCAGACCATCAAGGAAGGCTGAAAACGCAGCGCTTTCGGGAAGTCTTTCCAACAATCGGCCGGCAATCTGGATCGAAAGCTCGTTCGCTCGGTCGAGGACTGCCCGCCGCATGGCGGCGCGCTCCCGCTCGATTGCGATCGACGCGTCCTTTCGGTGCTGCTCGATCTCACTGGTCAATTGCACAAGCGAAGACGCCTTCTCGGCCTCAGCAGCCTTGCGGGCTTCGGCCATCAGGCGATCACGCTGGGCGTCGACGCCGGCTCGCAATCTGGCAGCCTCGGCGCGAATCTCTTCGGCTTCCTTCCGAGCGGCATCGGCGTCTGCAATGAGCTTGGCCGCTTCTTCGCGCCGCTTGGCCACGAGATCGGCCACCGGGCGAAAGAAGAACCGGCCGAGGATCCAGATGAGAACGAGGACGTTGACGGTCTGGAGTGCCAGCGTCCACCAGTCAATATGCATGAGGCTAGTGGATGAAGGGGTTTGCGAACAGCACGAGCAGCGCGATGACAAGGCAGTAGATCGCCATGGTTTCGATCATGGCTAAACCGACGAAAAGGGTGCGGGAGATCGTGCCCGCGGCCTCAGGCTGTCGGGCAATGGCATCCATCGCCGCCGCAACGGCCCGGCCTTCGCCGAGTGCCGGTCCGATCGCTCCAAAGGAGACCGCCATGGCAGCCGCGAGGATGCTGACGATTTCTATCCAGTTCATGATCACTTCCCTTTTTTTGGTGCGTGTCCTTCGTTCAACGCACTGCCGATGAACACCATGGCGAGAACGGTGAAAATATAGGCCTGCACGGCACCCGTAAGAAGATCGAGCGCCATCAGGGGAATTGGTACGAGGAGGCCGGCAAGCGACAGCACTATGCCGACGATGAAAACGCCGCTCATGACGTTTCCGAACAGGCGAACGATCAACGAAAATGTCCGCGTGAACGTTTCGACGATATTGAGGGGAATCATAATGAAAGTCGGCTCGGCGAAGGTCTTGAGGTATCCGAGAAACCCTCGCGCCCGCACGCCGAAATAAAGGATCGCGAAGAACACAATGAGCCCGAGCGCCGCGTCTGTTTCGATATGCGCCGTCGGCGGCTCGACACCGGGGATCAGAGAGCACCAGTTCGCGGCCAGAATGAAAAGAAAGAGGGTCCCGACCATCGGAACGTAACGCGCCGGCGCCACGCGCATGGTGACGCGAATTTGATCTTCGATGACGCTGACAACCGTCTCGATGATTGTCTGCAGCGCCGCAGGCTTCAAGGAGAGCGATCTGGTGGCGAGCCAGCCGCCGAAGCCGAGCGCCGCCATCAGGCCCCAGGTCACCACGACGGGCTCGGTGATCGTGACCGGCCCGACAGCGAAGACGACCTTCGCAGTCAATGGTGAAGTAATTATCATTGCGGCTCCAGCAGAAGCGCGCACGTCCGCGCGGCCATCAGGCCAAGGACGCCGGCAAGCAGCGGCATCGCTCCAAACAATCTGGTAACGAGCACCAGCGCTCCGCCGGTGACGGTGAAACGAAGCAATTGCAGTCCGAGCGAGAACAACGGCTGGCCCCTTAGTATGCAGCGCACGTTCCATCGCAAGGAGACGAAATGCAGCGATCCCAGCAGGGTGCCCGCGAGAAACCAGCCACTCGCCGCTGCAATCAACCAAAGATACTCAGGCATGACGGCATGGCTCATTGCTGATGCATCCATCGCCAGGCAGACCAGCAGCCGATCACCACGCCAACCAGCAGCAGCGGCGCACTCCAGAAGATGCCCGTCCCAAGCCAGCGGTCGATCCAGCGCCCAATGAAAAGGCCAATCAGCGTCGGCGCAACAATGATCCAGCCGAGCACGCCGATCTGGCCGACGAATCTCATCACCGATTGCTCGCCTTCACCATGCCAACGGTCACGTCGAGCACGTCGTTCGTGGACGGCTTTGGTCAAACCATCAGGCGTCGGATCGCCCTGCGGATTCGAACTGACCATCATGAGCCGCCCTCCATCACACTGCGCTTGTCGGGACGCAGGTATTGGACAATCTGCCGGATAGCCTTCATCTGGAGCTGCAGGCTCGCAAGTCGCGAGGCGCGTTCCGTCTCACTCCGCTCTTGAAATTCACCGAGCACTATCTCTTCAAGGCGATCGAGATCATCGCCGGCAATCGCTTCGCGGGTTGCGATGGCGACCTCGGCTCCGCCAGTCATGGAAAGGACGCCCCGACGCACCGCGCAGTAACGGACGGGCTTGTCAGCGGCATGCCAACTGACGATCGAAATTTTCAGAGCTGTGAGAAAATCGGCGTGACCCCCGAGAATCCCAAAGCTGCCACTATCATCCTCGGCGCGAACGCTTGTGACGTTTGCTTCGTCGACGACGATTGCAGTAGGCGTGGTGATCAAGAGCCTCATCTCGCTGGCTCCACCGACTTTGCCTGGGGCTCCCTGGCCTTTGCTTCATCGATGGCGCCGATCATGTAGAGCGAACTCTCGGCCCATTGATCGCACTCACCGCTAAGGATCGCTTGACACCCCTTGAGGGTCTTTTGCAGCGGGACCGAGCGGCCGGGGACGCCCGTAAACGCTTCGGTAACGGAAAAAGGTTGAGTGAGAAAGCGCTGCAGGCGTCTGGCACGCGCGACAGCCAATCGGTCCGGAGCGCTCAGTTCCTCGATTCCGAGTAACGAAATGATATCCTGAAGCTCACGATAATGCGCGATTGTCTCGCGAACCTGCTCGGCAATTTTGTAATGCTCCTCGCCGACAACGGTCGGATCAAGCAGGATGGAGGAGGAATTCAGGGGATCGACGGCTGGATACATGCCTTCGGCAGCCATCAAGCGCGACAGCACGATCATGCTATCGAGGTGGCTCGAAATCGCGGTTACCGCCGGGTCGGTGAAGTCGTCGGCCGGGACATAGACGGCCTCAATGGCGGTCACGGAAGCACCCGAGACCGAAGCAATCCGTTCGTGCAATGCGGCGACCTCGGTCGCGAGGGTAGGCTGATAGCCGACACGGGACGGCAACCGACCCAGCAGGCCCGACACTTCGCTTCCCGCCTGTACAAACCGGAAGACGTTGTCCATTAGGAGCAGCACGTTCTGGTGCTTCTCGTCGCGGAAATATTCAGCAATCGTGAGTGCCGTCAGCCCGACGCGCCAACGTGCGCCTGGCGGCTCATTCATCTGACCGTAGACGAGCACGCTGCGATCGAGCGCGCCTGATCGTCGCATCTCCGCCAAGAGCTCATGTCCCTCGCGGGAGCGCTCTCCGATGCCTGCAAATACGGAAATGCCTTGGTAGCTCTGCACCATGGCGTGGATCAACTCCATCACCACCACCGTCTTGCCGACGCCCGCGCCGCCGAACATCGCAGCTTTCCCCCCTTGCGGAAGTGGAGCCAGAAGGTCGATGACCTTGATGCCCGTCTCGAAAATGGCAGTCGCCGGGCTCCGCTCGCTGAGCGGCGGCGCGGGGTTGTGAATGGGCGCGCGGGCCAGGTCGTCGGGCAGTGGGGGACCATTGTCCCTCGTGCGCCCTGTAACATCGAGCAAGCGTCCGAGGACAGCATCGCCGACCGGTACCCTGACCGGCCCGCCCGTCGAGCGAACGGCTACGCCACGCTTCAGACCAGCCGTTGCCTGCAAGGCGACACCGCGAACTGTACTCTCACTAAGGTGTGCCTGAACCTCGACAGTCAACGTTTCCGGCTGGTCCCAATCCACCAACAGCGCGTCGCCGAGCCTGGGGAGCTCAGCGACCGGAAACTCCACGTCAATCACGGCCCCGCGGACCGCGGTAACTTTGCCTGTCGCTTGTGGAGAAAGCTCCATCGTTGATCCGTCGGCAAAAAATCAGTCTTGGAAGCTACCGGGCTGGGCGCGCGCGCCACTTGACCAGGATCAAGTGGCCTGACCTGCTCTTTCGGCACATTTTGTTTTGATCGGACTGTGTCGAAGGAACGTCAAGACATGGAGTTACTATAACTATCACAAGACTGACAAAGGTTCCGATGCCAACAAATCCAGCCGTCAAATCAGCAGAACTTTCGTTCACAAGCATTCCGGCGTTCTGGCCGGTGGCGATGGCTTCTTCGCTCGCGGCCGAGGGTGCAGAGCTTTACGCAAAGAATCTCAAATTCGTTGAGGAAGAGATCAAGATCCATGGAAATCTCCGCCCTACGCTCGCGACGCCGAACCGGGTGCGGCTCGATCTGCGCACGATGCTCTTGCGGGATTACGGCAGTCCCAGCCAAATCCCTACACTTGTCGATGCGCCACATGCCGGCCATACCGCAGTCATCGCGGACTATCACAAGGGTCAAAGCCTGATCGAAACGCTACTTAACAACGGCATCCCACATGTCGCGCTGACCGACTGGAAATCGGCGACCGACGATATGAAGGACCTGGAAATCGACAACTATCTTGCCGAAGTCGTCGTCGCGATCGACGATCTCGGTGGACGCGTGAACCTTGTTGGGCTTTGCCAGGGTGGTTGGGTGGCCGCGATGATCGCGGCACGCTTTCCCGAGAAGGTGAACTCGCTCGTGCTCGCCGGCGCGCCGATCGATACCGACGCAGGCGAAGGACCGATCAAGCGCATGGTGCATGCCTCGCCGCTGTCATTCTACGAAGAGCTGGTCGCGTTGGGCGGCGGGCTGATGAGGGGCAAGTTCATGCTGCAGGGGTGGAAGAACATGCGTCCCGAGGAACATTACATTCAGGACCACATCGATCTCTACGAACATATCGACGACCCCGGCTATGTCGCCAAGGAAGAGACTTTCAATAGTTGGTACGAAAATCCGATTGATTTGCCGGGCCGCTGGTATCTCCAGGTCATCCAGCAGCTATTCAAAGAGAACCGCCTCGCCAAGGGTGAATTTGTCGGGCTTGGCAGGAAACTCAGCCTCAGCAACATCGTTTGTCCTATCTATCTCCTGGCAGGCGCCGAGGACGACATCACGACGCCGGAACAGGTTCTCGATGCCGCTAAATACGTCGGTACCCCCACGGAGCGCGTCATGCGAAAGACTGTTCCTGGCGGTCACATCGGTCTGTTCATGGGCGCGCGAACTCTGCGCGATCATTGGCCGCCGATCGCAGCCTGGATCAGCGCACAGCAAGCGACATAGCGTGGACCGGTTGAACTACCGTCGGTTCGACCATACCGACCAAGAGGTCCACCATGCAGAAGATGACCGCTGAGAACGAGCGGGCACCGCCCAGGAGCTTGACCTGCCTCGACGGTGTCAATGAAACCGGTCGCGTGGCCGCTCCTGCGGTGCCCTCGGGTCTGTTTTCGGAGCGGTCGCCGTCCTTATTTCCTCCGGCGTGACGCGGCAGTCGCCATTGAGGTCGAACCGCAGGATGAACGCGCTCGGCTTTTCGACGAACTCCTTGCGCGAAATCTTGCCGTCCTGGTTTTCGTCGTAATAACCGAAACCGGCTTCCGCAAGCGAAGGCTCGGCCTTCTTGACTGTTTCGAACTCGGCCGGGCTGAGACTGCCGTCATTGTTCTTGTCGGCCGATTTGAACAGCCGGTCCATGAAACTCTTCCATTCGTCGCAAGTATAGATGCCGTCGTGATTGCTGTCCCAGGTCGGCGGCCCGTTACTGAGCATGGCGTCCGGCCGGGTGGCCGACTGCGCAAACGCGCAGGAATTTGTTGCCAAAGCAAGCCCGATGACGAGGCCAATCCCGACGAACGAATTTCGGTGATGCAAGTTCTTTCTCCTGTCGGCTTGGAGTCCAGGCTCTGATTGAATCAGAACCGGGACTCCAATCTTTTGCTTTGACGCGCTTTCTTCACGCGAACCGCTTCCCGCTTCGCTCGAAAACGCTGGCCAACAGATCCCACCACGAGCCGAGGCGTCTTCGCCGCGTGCCCATATAGAATCATCCGACAGGAATTGTCATCGGCAGCCGCACGACGGCGCGAACGAAGCGCCATCGTTTTTTGGCTATTAAAAAGTTATTTCACCACCGCCGCCGTCTGGCCGAACAACACTTTGCGCTCTTCCTCGGTGCGAATCGAAGGCTGTCCGAAATTCGGATTGACCTCCTTGGCCTTGGCATAGGCGCGCTCGGTCGCGGGCCGCGCCTTGATGGTCTCGAGCCAGCGCTTGAGGTGCGGAAACTGCTCGATGTCCTGGCCCTGGTTCTTGTAAGGAACGACCCATGGATAACAGGCCATGTCGGCGATCGAATAATCGCCGCCGATGAACTCGCGATCGGAGAGACGCTTGTTGAGCACGCCATAAAGGCGGTTGGTCTCGTTCACGTAACGGTCGATCGCGTATTGAATTTTGTCCTGCGCATAATTGCGGAAGTGATGGTTCTGCCCGGCCATCGGCCCGAGTCCGCCCATCTGCCAGAACATCCATTGAATGACGTCGTATCGGCCGTAGATGTCTGCGGGAAGAAACTTGCCGGTCTTCTCGGCGAGATAAAGCAATATCGCGCCGGATTCGAAGATCGAGATCGGCCGGCCGCCACCCTTGGGCTCGTGATCGACAATCGCGGGGATCCGGTTGTTCGGCGCGACCGCCAGAAACTCTGGTGTGAACTGCTGCCCCTTGCCGATGTTGACCGGGAAAATCTTATACTTGAGCGCAGTCTCTTCAAGAAACATCGTGATCTTGTGGCCGTTCGGCGTGGTCCAGTAATGAAGATCGATCATGAGCTTGGGTTCCTGTGATAGCCGATATGGATGCGATTGCATGAATGTTGCCCCGGCATCCCCACAAGTCAACGGGTATGGCCGCTGAAGAGTTCAGGAGCCTTTTTGGCTCTGATCGAATCAGAACCAGGCTCTAATCTTTTGTTTTGACGCGTTTTCTTCACGCTGAACCGCGATGCACTTCGCTCGAAAACGCTACGGGGATCGTTCAACACTCGGTGTTGAGGGCCTGGAATTTGCGTCCGTCAAAGGCTACAGGCGGCCGCACGCGCGCAGCAATTTCTCGCCCTTCTCAGTCACCACCACCAACATGCCGATGCCCGCGATGGTTTCCCGCGTGACATAGCCGGAATCCTCCGCGTCCTCCCAGATCGTCAGGCGTGGGCAGGATGTCCGCCATGTGGATATCACCTCGGCATAAGGCCGCACCTCCCGCGCGACCCATTCGACGAAGTCGAGCACCAGCGGATCGGCTGCCTCGTCCATGGAGCCACCTCCCGTTAGTTGGCAGCGACCGAGCTCTGCGCGAAGAACAGGAGCCAGCCGCCATAGATGATGTAATAGCTGGCCACCGTGGTGATCAGCCGGTTCGCCCAGGTGCGGAATTGCAGCTCGGTCATGGCTTCGAGAATGCGCCGCGCCAGCGTCGTTCCCAGCATCGAGGCTGCGACCGCCACTGCCGCAAGCACCGGATCGAGCGTCGCGGCCTGGCTGATGATGCCGCCGAAATAGATCAGCTTGGTGAAGTGACTGGCGACCTGGCAGGTGGCCTTGGTCGCGACGATGGCGCGGCGATCGAATTTCGCGCCGAGGAAAAAGGTGTCCATCAGCGGACCGGAAACGCCGGTCATCAGCATCAGTCCCATGCAGACCGTGCCGTAGAAAGTGCCCTGCCAGACGCTGTCGGGATCGGGCCTCAGGCTGGACGGCGTGAGGCGGGCCATGAACGGCGTTATCCCCAGCAACAGCAGGGCAATGGGCTTCTCCGGCACATAGCGCGTGATCGACCAGATCGCCAGCGCGACGGCGCAGCCGATCAGGTACACCGAAACCGGCCGCCATCTGATGTGCCGCCGCCACAACAGCGCGCGCCAGCCGTTGGAGGCCATCTGCGTGATCGCATGCAGCACCATCGCCGCCGGCAGCGGCATCAGCGAGAGCAGCACGCCGATCAGGATCAATCCGCCGGCCATGCCGAAGATGCCGGACAAAAACGAAGTCGCCACCATCAGCAGGCCAAGCGTTGCGATCATCAGCGGCGTCATTTCAGCCCTCCTGCCCCATATCTGCCCCGCTTGGACGGGCCTGGCAAACCGGGTTATCTTGGCCTGGCATCAGTTTTCCTGAGGGTGCAGCGGAGCGGATCGATATTCGCTCCCCGCCAGCGGGGCCCGCAATGCGAATGTTAGAATCGGACCACTAGAATGCGGCGGCTTTTGTTCCTCAACGGCATCAAGGCGTTCGAAGCAGCAGCCCGCAGCGGCAGCTTTGCCGGCGCGGGACACGAACTCAATGTGTCGCCGGCGGCGGTGAGCCGCCTGGTGCATCTGCTCGAACAGCGGCTCGGCGTGGCCCTGTTCGAGCGCAAGGCCAATCGTCTGGTGTTGACCGCGGCTGGCCGCCTCTATCAGAACGGCCTGACGCCGATCTTCGACGCGCTGGCAAGCCTGACCGCGCAGGTCACCGCGCCCTCGAGCGTACGTGTGCTGACCATCGGCGTCGGCCCGACCTTCGCCATGAAGTGGCTGATCCCGCGTCTGGCGAATTTCCAGAAAGAGCAGCCCGGCATCGACGTACGCATCACCACGGGTGGTGCGGCCGCGCCGTTCGGCGAGGACTGGAGCTGCGGCATCAAGCTCGGTGATGGTGAATGGCCGGGGCTGGTCGCCGAGCCGCTGTTTGCCGCGGACCTGTTGCCGGTCTGCGCGCCGCGCCTCGCTGCGCAACTGAAACGTCCCGCCGACCTGAAGGGACCCAATCTGCTGCGCGTCGCGCACGCCGAGAACGACTGGCCGCTGTGGCTGAAGGCCGCCGGCGTCGGTCGATTGACGGCGCGCGGACCGCAATTCCAGTTCTACGGTCAGGCACAGCAGGCGGCCGCCGACGGATTGGGCGTGGCGATGGGCATCCGGCCCTATATCGACGACGATCTCGCCGCCGGGCGGCTGGTCGCGCCTTTTGTTATGAGCGTGCCGAAGGGGATGCGCTGGTATCTGGTCTATCGCGGTTTCCGCGCCGAACAGCGCGATTTCACTGCTTTCCGGCGCTGGATCATCCGTGCTGCGACGGGCCCGGCGGCGCCAAGCAAATCCACCGGCAGGATTCGCCGGCGGGCCGCTTCGGCAGGCTGAGTTTCGGAAAGCCGTCGCAACGAAAGTTTTCCGTGGCCAGGTGTGATCCAGTTCACACGCGGCCGGGCCGATCCATGATCTCCTTGGGCAGCTGAACCACCGAGGTAGCCAATGAACTACGACGGCTTTGCAATCGAGACCTTCGAGGCCGGAAGAGGCCTCTGGCACGCCAGGATCAGGCGGGTGGATTTTGAACCGGTCATGATCGACGGCGTCTTGTTTCCCGAACTGGAAGTCGGTTTCGCATGGGCCAACCGGGAAGCCGCGATCGCCGACGCCAAGACCCGCATCGACTATCTCAACCAGCGATCCGTGATCTTTGAAGAGAAGCGGCAGGCCAGTCATGCTCGACCATGAAGTGAGTTCATCCGCAAACGTCCGTTCCAATTGCCCGGACTGCGAGGGCAATCTGAAAGTGCTGCGCGTGATCGGCGGCCGGGCGGGCGCCGAATACTGGACCATGCGCTGCATCCGCTGCGGCGGCATTCATCTCGACATCATCAGGACTCCAACCTCCTCTCCCTGCGGCGTAGGGCATGATCGAAAGAGTCTTTGAAAAGATCATGCTCGAACAGATTTGCGACCACGCCGCTTTCCTCTGTCATGGCCGGTCGAAGCAGCCTGGCTTGCGCGGACCGCGCATAGCTGTCCGCGGCGTTCGGCGTCCGCGTCTTTAGCTTCCCCCAGGCAGGAAAGACGCGCGCTCGAGCCCGGCCGGCCATGACTGGCTACACGCAGAAATCGCCATGCTGTCGTGCCGTGAGCTCTCTCACCCCCTGAACGCCCGCGCGATCGCCGACATGGCGTCGCCCTGGATCGCCGCAAGGTGGGCCGGGCTGCGAAAGCTCTCCGCGTAGATCTTGTAGACGTCTTCAGTGCCGGAGGGCCGCGCGGCGAACCATCCATTGTCCGCGACGACCTTGATGCCGCCGAACGACTGGTTGTTGCCGGGAGCCGCCGACAGCGTCGCGCGCACCGGTTCGCCGGCGAGTTCCTTCATCGCGAGCTTCTCCGCCGTCAGCGCCTTGATCAGGTTCTTCTGTTGCGCTGTCGCGGGCGCGTCGATCCGCTCGTAGTAGGGCACGCCCAGTTCGCCCGTCAGCTGATCGAACAATTGGCCGGGATCGTGCCCCGTCCGCGCGGTCATCTCGGCCGCCAGCAAGCCTAAGATGATGCCGTCCTTGTCGGTGGTCCACACCGATCCGTCGCGCCGCAGGAAGGAGGCGCCGGCGCTTTCCTCGCCCGCGAAACCGAACGACCCGCCGACCAGTCCGTCGACGAACCATTTGAATCCCACCGGCGTTTCGACCACCTTTCGGCCGAGCTTTTTCGCGACGCGGTCGATGATCGCGCTGCTTACGATGGTCTTGCCCACCGCGCAGTCCCTGCTCCATTGCGGCCGGTGTTCGAACAGATACGCAATCGCGGCCGCGAGATAATGGTTCGGATTCATCAACCCGCTGGAGCGGGTCACGATGCCGTGCCGGTCTGCGTCGGTGTCGTTGGCGAACGCAACGTCGAAGCGATCGCGCATGCCGATCAGCCGCGCCATGGCATAGGGCGAGGAACAATCCATCCGGATCTTGCCGTCCCAGTCGAGCGTCATGAAGCGGAAGGTCGGATCGACCTCGTCGCTGACGATGGTGGCGGCAAGGCCGTAGCGATCGATCACCGGCTGCCAGTAGCGCACGGCCGCTCCGCCCAGAGGATCGATCCCTATTTTCACGCCCGAGGCGCGGATCGCCTCCATGTCCACGACACTGGCGAGATCGGCCACATAGGGCGTGATGTAGTCATGGCGATGCACGCAGGCGGCCTTGCGCGCCCGCTGATAAGCAATCCGCTTCACGCCATCGAGGCCATTCTCGAGATAGCGGTTGGCGGCGCGCTCGATTGCGCTGGTGATGTCGGTATCGGCCGGGCCGCCGTTCGGCGGGTTGTATTTGAAGCCGCCGTCCTCGGGCGGGTTATGCGACGGCGTGATCACGACGCCATCGGCAAGACCGTCGTCGCGGCCCTTGTTGTAGGTGAGGATCGCGTGCGAGATCACGGGCGTCGGCGTATAGCCGTCATCCGCATCGATCATCACCTCGACGCCGTTCGCCGCGAACACTTCAAGCGCGCTGGCGAGCGCCGGTTCCGCCAGCGCGTGGGTGTCGATGCCGACGAACAGCGGGCCGGAAAGTTTTTTCTCGCGCCGGTGATCGCAGACCGCCTGGCTCACGGCCAGAATATGCGCCTCATTGAAGGCGTTGTTCAGCGACGAACCGCGATGCCCCGAGGTGCCGAACGAAACCCGCTCGGAGGCGACCTTCGGGTCGGGGTGGTTGGAAAAATAGGCCGTCACCAGCCGCGGAATATTCGCCAGCATCGAAGGCGGCACGGTCTTTCCGGCCAGCGGGTGGATTTCGGCTGCCATCGGATTTCCTTGCGAAGGGGTTTTCTTGAGATGCGAACGGGCGGGGAGTGTAGATGGATTGCGCGGGCGATAACAGAAGGCTGACAGAGACCGTCATGGCCGGGCTTGACCCGGCCATCCACGTCTTTGAGTCCCGATGATTAGGGTGAGACGTGGATGCGCGGGTCAAGCACGCGCATGACGGAGGATAAGACAACGGGCATACTGACAACTGCTGACAGCACAACGGGACGGTGGTTCCTTGCGGCGCTTTGCCCTTTTCTCGGCCACGGACTCGTCCCATATTCCGATCGATGGCGAAGAATCCTCCCAATCCCAAAAAACCGAGCAGAACTCCGAAATCGAAGGCCCATCGCCCCGAGATGCAGCCGATCGGTCCCGCTTTGGCGGAACTGCTCAATCCCGCGATCAATCGCGGCGAAAGCGGAGTTGGTTCCTCCACCGGCCTGCAGCCGCCACCGGATAATTCCTGGGACCGCCGCGCCGGCGGCGAGGCCGCCGCCCATCGCGCCCGCGCATCGACGAAGGGTGCGAGCGGCGAAGCGGCAAAACGCGATGCGGCGGTTGCCCCCAGCAACCCCCGCGGCTTGCCCCCACCCAACCCTCCCCCGCAAGCGGGGGAGGACTCCAGACGGCTAAAGCCGGCTGATGAACCAGGAAATCACGCTGAGAAATCGCAACCTGCGTCCCCTCTCCCGCTTGCGGGGGAGGGACAGGGAGGGGGAAGGCCATACGGCGAAGCTTCCCCGGGCCTCTCCGAATCCCCGCAAGCCGAATTCGCGCCCGCCAATTACGGAACGGCGGCAACGATTCCAGCGCTCGATCCGGAACTGGCCAGGCAATTAGGCTTCACCACGGAAGAAGAGGATGCCGCCGCACTCGCGCGCCCTCCCCGCAACAAGATGGAGTCGCTTGGCGTTGCCGCAACGGCGGAAGCGCTGGAGACGCTGATCCGCGACGGCCGGCCCGAATTCCGGAAAGAGGACGGCTCGATCAAGGTGTGGACGCCGCACCGCCCGCCCCGCCCGGAAAAATCCGAAGGCGGCGTGCGCTTTGTCATCAAGTCCGACTACGAGCCGAAGGGCGACCAGCCGACCGCGATCGCCGAACTGGTCGAAGGCATCAGCCGCAACGACCGCACCCAGGTGCTGCTCGGCGTCACCGGTTCCGGCAAGACCTACACCATGGCCAAGGTGATCGAGGCGACGCAGCGGCCCGCGATCATTCTGGCGCCCAACAAGACGCTGGCCGCGCAGCTCTATGGCGAGTTCAAGGGCTTCTTTCCCGACAACGCGGTGGAATACTTCGTTTCCTATTACGACTACTACCAGCCCGAGGCCTATGTGCCGCGGACCGACACCTACATCGAGAAGGACTCCTCCATCAACGAGCAGATCGACCGCATGCGCCATTCCGCGACGCGCGCGCTGCTCGAACGCGACGACGTCATCATCGTGGCGTCCGTGTCCTGCATCTACGGTATCGGCTCGGTCGAGACCTATACCGCGATGACCTTTGCGCTGAAGAAGGGCGAGCGCATCGACCAGCGGCAATTGATCGCCGATCTCGTCGCGCTGCAATACAAGCGCACCTCGGCGGATTTCAGCCGCGGCACGTTCCGCGTGCGGGGAGACGTCATCGACATCTTCCCGGCGCACTATGAGGACCGCGCCTGGCGCGTGAATTTGTTCGGCGACACCGTGGAGAATATTGAGGAATTCGATCCGCTCACAGGTCACAAACAGGATGAGCTCGAGTTCATCAAGATCTACGCCAATTCGCACTATGTGACGCCGCGCCCTACCCTCGTGCAGGCGATCAAGGCCATCAAGGTCGAGCTGAAGCAGCGGCTGGACCAGCTCAACGCGCAGGGCCGGCTGCTGGAAGCGCAGCGGCTGGAGCAGCGCACGACCTTCGATCTGGAAATGATGGAGGCGACCGGAAGCTGCGCGGGAATCGAGAACTATTCGCGCTATCTCACCGGGCGCCTGCCCGGCGAGCCGCCGCCGACGCTGTTCGAATATGTGCCGGACAATGCGCTGGTCTTCGCCGACGAAAGCCATGTCACAATTCCGCAGATCGGAGGCATGTTCCGCGGCGACTTCCGCCGCAAGGCGACGCTGGCCGAATATGGTTTCCGCCTGCCCTCCTGCATGGACAACCGGCCGCTGCGTTTCGAAGAGTGGGACATGATGCGCCCGCAGACGGTTGCGGTGTCCGCAACCCCTTCGGGGTGGGAATTGAATGAGAGCGGCGGCGTGTTCGTCGAGCAGGTCATCCGCCCCACCGGACTGATCGACCCGCCGGTGGATATTCGCCCCGCGCGCACCCAGGTCGACGATCTCGTCGGCGAGGTGCGCTCCGTGGCGCAGAAGGGATATCGCAGCCTGGTCACTGTGCTGACCAAGCGCATGGCGGAGGACCTCACCGAATACCTGCACGAGCAGGGCATCCGTGTCCGCTACATGCACTCCGACATCGACACCATCGAGCGCATCGAGATCATCCGGGATCTTCGGCTTGGCGCGTTCGACGCGCTGGTCGGGATCAATCTCTTGCGCGAAGGCCTCGACATTCCCGAATGCGCGCTGGTCGCGATTCTCGACGCCGACAAGGAAGGATTTTTGCGCAGCGAGACCTCGCTGATCCAGACCATCGGCCGCGCCGCGCGCAATGTCGACGGCAAGGTGATCCTCTATGCCGACACCGTGACCGGTTCGATGGAGCGCGCGATTGCGGAAACGAACCGGCGCCGCGAGAAGCAGACGGAATATAACGAGGCCAACGGCATCACACCGGAGAGCGTGAAGAAATCGATCGGCGACATCCTCAACTCGGTCTATGAGCGCGACCATGTGCTGGTGGAGGTCGGCGACCACGGCATGACCGACGACGTGATCGCGATCGGGCACAATTTCGAGGCGGTGCTGGCCGATCTCGAAACGCGGATGCGCGAGGCCGCGGCCGATCTGAACTTCGAGGAAGCAGCCAGGCTGCGCGATGAAGTCAAACGCCTGCGCGCCACCGAACTGGCCGTGGTCGACGATCCCACGACGCGGCAGGTCAGGGTGCAGGAAAAGGCTGGCGCCTATGCGGGCGCGAAGAAATATGGCGAAGCCGCGAACTTGCCGACATCAGCGCTGAAGAAGCGCGGCGGCGGTTCACCCTCCGCTGGAGGGGGCCGAGACGAGCGAAGCTCACTCTCGGAGTCGCGCACCGGTGCCTCTTCTTCCTCCCCCTTGCGGGGAGGGTCGACCGCCAAAGGCGGTCGGGGTGGGGGTTCATCCAAAATCCACAAACCCTCTCTCGACGAGATGGGGATTGCGAACTGGCACGAAGTCAAACCGGATCGCCCCTCACGCGACAAGCCGCGCAAACCTTCGCTCGACGAAATGGGACCCGGCACGGAAAGCCGCATCTACCGGCCGAGGTCGACTCGCGAAGCGGGCCAGGAATTCGGCCCCTCCCCGCGCTCGACCGGCGGCGCGCCGGGGAAACGCGGCGGGTGGAAGCGGCGTTAGATCGCTTGGTCGCGGAAGGCTGTCACCGGACGCGCGTTCGGGCGACCCGCACAACCACTGGCAATTCGAACGAGTTCCGCTACG
This sequence comes from uncultured Alphaproteobacteria bacterium, assembly GCA_963820275.1. GTDB lineage: Bacteria > Pseudomonadota > Alphaproteobacteria > Rhizobiales > Xanthobacteraceae > Bradyrhizobium. The sequence continues at coordinate 147,567 of CAWFZL010000026.1, read as the reverse complement.
CTTATGACGAGCCCCGTCCATTGATCAGGTTGACAGTTGCGACATATGTCGAAAACGAAGCGGCTGCGATAAAGCTTTTAAATGATACGATTAAGGCTAAACGAGAAAAGGGACTGCTCGAAATTGTCTCGGCAGACGCCACACAAGCCACATGAAACTCGGCTTCGAAAATCCCAGGCGACCTATTCCAGCGGCTCGCAAAAAGCCCGCACATGGACCGAAGCCTGGGTCAGCACATGGGCCTATTGTCCACACTGCGGCAACTCGAAAATGTCGCGCTTTCCGAATAACAGCCCCCTCGCCGATTTTCTTTGTTCATTGTGCAGCGAGGAATTCGAACTCAAAAGTCAGAAAGGCAGGTTCGGAACGAAGGTTGCTGATGGCGCCTACAAAACCAAGTGCGAGCGTCTGGCCGCGAGCAACAACCCAAACCTGCTGCTGATGAACTACGACTTGAAATCTCTTGCGGTTGTAAACCTGTTCATCGTCCCCAAGCACTTCTTCGTTCGCGACATCATCGAGCAGCGCAAACCTCTCGCAGCCACCGCACGCCGTGCGGGCTGGATCGGCTCGAACATTTTGCTCGGCAAACTGCCAGAGGCTGGCAAGATTCATATTGTTCAGAACGGGATCGTCCGTCCGAAGGAGACCGTTCTTCAGGAGTGGCAAAGAACTCTCTTTCTCAGGAACGAATCTCTTGAGGCGCGCGGCTGGCTTCTCGACGTCCTGAAATGCGTGGAGGCGCTGGGCAAACGAGAATTTACGCTCGAAGAAGTCTACGGGTTCGAGCGAATTTTGGGAGACCTCTATCCCGGTAACCAGAATGTTCGCCCAAAGATTCGCCAACAACTCCAACATCTGCGAGACCGGGGATTTCTCGAATTTGTGTCTCGTGGTAGCTACCGTCTGCGATCCTAGGAGACCCGCATGGCCTGGTTTCTGAACTTCTACCGATGCGACCGCTGCGAGCGGATTTGGACCGACGAATGGTCGTGCACCTGCGACGACGAATGCCCGCATTGCGGCGCTCGCGATATGTCGCCGTTTGACAGTGAAAACTTGACCGAATTTGTCCTGGAGGAAGGCGATCACTTCGTTGTCATGCGCTCGCCCGAAACAGCGGAGCACGATCCTGACTATGAAGAGCTCGGCCGTTTCCCGACACGTGCCAAAGCTGAAGAATTTCTCGCGTCATACGAGGGCCGCTAGCCACGTCCAACGACCCTGACTGTATTCCTCCGTCATGCGCGGGCTTGACCCGCGCATCCACGTCTTACTTTCTGCGCGCGAGACACGCGTCGCGCTTTAGCCCGGCCATGACGGAGAGAGCGAAACGCCTTGGGCGGTGCGTTCCCCGGATGCTGCGCGAGCCGCGCGGCGCATGCGGCGTGGTGCGCTGCCGATCCGCCGCCCATCGCATGCGCATTGGTCCCGGCTCTGCGGCGCAGCACTGCGCGCCGCACCGCGTCCGGGACACGAGCGCGCCGGCCATGACGGACTTTTACTACTCGCTCGTCGTTCCGGCCTTGCCGTCCGCTTGCGTGTTCTCGCTCAGGCCACCATCGGCAATTTTGTCCACCGGACCGGCCTGCGGAAAGATGCTGTCGTATATCGCGCGGGCTTCCCTGATCAGGCGAGCCCGCTCGAGCTCGGATTTTGCAATCAATCGAATGACTTCGCCCATGTTCCTCCTGCAACGATCCGGAAAGCCGCCATCGGCGGTTCCATCGTCAGATCAAGGTTGAACGCGTCGCTGCAACGGTACCCTGGCAAGATGCGGGGCAAGTTCCGTGCCACGGCACTTGATCCCTCCCCCGCAAAGCGTGGGGGGAAAGGCCGATGTTGCACTCGCGTCACCCTCGAGAGCGAGCGTTGCTCGCCTCGGACCCCACCACTCGCTCACGCTCGTGGAGGGAGGGATGAGAAAGCGACCCGCAAATGCCGAAATCCGGCCTGCGCCAAAACCGAAAGTTCTCCTTTGGCTTCAACGCGATTCCACCTGTCCAGTCGTCGCCGCAAAAATTTTCCGTTTCGCGTCTCACCCAAATCAAATTTACAACTCGCGCCATCCCGTCCCGCCTGAGGGGCGTATCGCGATCGTCACGGACGTTGGGGCGGGATGCGGTGGACGCGCGGGCGCACGAGACGAATGTGCCCGTCGCGGACGGTGAAGTCGTGTGGTCCTGACACCTCGACGCCGGTGTCAAATTGGCGACGATGCCTGCGCATCGCGCCGGTGACGGTGACAACAAAGCCCGATCGCCGGGGAGAGCACGAAGGAAACCGTTAAAACCATTCGCGCAGGGAATGCCGGAATGTTTCGGCTGACCTGTGGTGACTTGCTCGTGTGCTCTTCTCATTCGCACGCGAGGCCGCCGGTGCGCCAGGCATCCGGCATTCCCTGCCCCTCTGTTTTTTTGGGGACCAAGAATGCGCACGACCCGGGTGAGTCTTCGCCGCGGGAATGCGGAGGCATGGATATCTCTTTGTCGTGGCGTATCCTTCGAGACGCGGCCTGTCGGCCGCTCCTCAGGATGAGGTCTCGAATTGCGGCGCAAGACGTGGCCCTCGTGGTGAGGAGCGTGGCAACGCCACGCGTCTCGAACCATGAGGCCCGGAGGAGAATGGAGCGGAGAAATCGTTGAGTCTGACGTCCTGCAAATCCGCCCTCACATCCCGGTCTGGCCGATATCCGTTGCCCGGCCCTGATGCTCTTGCTGTTGTTCCTGCTGCTGCTGTTCCTGTTTGTGTGCGCGATGGCGGCCATAGAGGCAGCCGGCCGCCGCGCCCAAAAATCCGTGATGGCCGGCATAGTGACCGGCAACACCGCCGACCAACGCGCCCTTCAGGCAACCCTTGGCCTCGGCGCCCTGGGCCGACAGCGCGAGCACGGCGGCGGCGAACAGGACGGCAATTCCGTTCGCGGTGGCGGTGTTCATGGAGCAATCCTCTTTGCGCTTCCCGAATGACGCGACCGCAATTGGCCCGACCGCGAGGTAATACACCAACCACAACGCCGGCGATCCGTTCCAAGAGTTCTTCTCGTGCCGGGATTTCTTCAAGCGAGAAGATCGCCGCGATGGCCGGGATCATATTTGTGCAATTCGCGCCCGAAACTTTGCAATAAGCGACATAAAGTTCTTTTAATGCCAAAACTAATTTGCCTACGCCGTCGAGATTTTTTTGCGAGCGACCCCAAATCGGTTCACAATGCGCTCGCTTCGATAGTGCGAGTCGGACCCACGTCGACGGACAAGGCAATGATCGAGGAACTCAACCGGCAGCGCGTGCTGCAAATGCTCGAGTCGTTCTACTCAGGCGATATCGAGGAGGCGCTGTCCCACTGCACGGACGACGTCGATTTCTTCTCCAGCGCGCCAGTCGATATCCTGCCGCATCTCGGCCATCACCACGGCAAGGCTGAAATCAGGCAGATGTGGCAGACCGTGCACCAACGCTATTCCGGCATGCGTTACCAGTTGCCGACCATCGTGGCCGAAGGCAACAAGGTCGCGATCAACCTTCGCGCTTTCTTCAAAAAGCGGAGCAACAAGCGGACCGTTCAGTTCGATGTCGCGATCTTTTTTGCGTTCCGCGACGGCCGCATCGCGAAGATCCGCGAAATCATCGATACCTTCGACCTGGTGCAGCAGGTGGTCGAGCGCGACATCACCGCGCTGCTGGCCGATCACGCGCTGGGCAGGGTCTAGCACCGAGCACCGTGGCGACGTGCTCTCTCATCCCGCGCGCGGGGAGAGGTAAGATATGCAGATCCCACTGACGGCATTTTTCAACACCGCAGCCTTGAACCTCAGCACATCCTGCTGCGACCAAACATGGGGCTACGCTGTCCAGGGGCGAAAACCAGCCATGAAGATTCTGCTCGTTGCCATTCTCGGGTTGCTGTTGGGCGCTCTCGGCGGCGCGGCGCTCGGCCTTGGGGCGGGACTTGCCTGGGTCGAAATCTTCAAAACCAGCAGTTTTGAAGGCTATAGCGGAATGCTGGTATTTTTCACCTTCCTGCCACTCGGCGCGCTGATCGGCGGACTGGGCGGCGCGATTCTCTTCGGCGTAACGGCGGCCCGCGATGCCCAGATCGCCGTCACACGGGAGCCTGTCGACAGCAGAACCGGAAGTTGAGCCGCATCCGTGCAATGCAAATTTGCATTTGCATTTTGGTCGAAGGCGATTATTTGAAGCTTGAAATTTAGTGCAGCCTCCTGGCGCGGCGTCGCGAATGATGCCCACAAGGCCGGTCGCTGATCAGCAAAATCCAATTCCGGGAAAACCAAAATGACAGAGCACAGTCTCTGGCGTTTCTCGCGCGCGTTTCATCGCGCGATCAATGAACGCCAGCGCGAAGATCTCGAGGCCCTGATCGACGAGGACGTCGAGTGGGCGATGTATGGTCCGATCGACATGTTTCCGTTCTTCGGCGCGCGCCATGGCAAGGCAGCGGTACTCGAGGTGATCAGGCAGATCGCCGATAACATCAGGGTTCGCCGCTTCGACCGCGAGTCGATCATGCTGGGCGCCGAATCAGCCGCCTCGATGCTGCGTTACTCGCTGACCATGCTTGATGCGAACAAGCCGATCAGCCTGCGGCTCGCGCATTTCGCGCAGTTCAAGGCCGGCCGGCTGAGCAGCATCCGCATCCTGGTCGATACGTTCGATCTGGTGGAGCAGGCGCTCGGACAGCCCATTCATCTGCCGAGGATGGCGAGCTGATCCGTGACGAAAATCAGGTTGAATTGTAACCGCGCCGAAAGTGTGCTCCCTCTCCCTTTGGGAGAGGGTTGGGGTGAGGGGGGTTAGAGTCCTTCACGAGAGCACTGGCCCCTCACCCGGATCGCATCTGATGATGCGATCCGACCCCTCCCCACAGGGGAGAGATCGATCGAACAGCCTTCACCAGAACTTGACCTCCTCGCTTTGTGGAATCGATGCCATAATCCAGCGTCGATGAAGTCACTCACATCGGCGCATTGGCGGGCTGGTTTTCTTATGGGCTCAAGTAAAGCATACGGCTGGGCGGCGCTCTTCGTATTGACGGGCGCGATCGGCGTGACGACGGCGCATGCGCAGGCGGCGCCGCCGGCCGCAGAGGCTGCCTCCCCGGCTGAAGAAGCGGAAGCGCCGGCCGCCGAAACGGAAGCGGCCTCGGCGACCGACGATGTCGATGTCAAGGATATCGACTGGAGCCAGCTCAACGTCGACTATTATACGCTGATGACCACGAGCCCGCCGCCGAGGCCACAGCTCGCACGGCGCGCGGCCGCAGGCGACGCGATCACCTGGTCGTCCAAGGACCAGCCGAACGGATCGGCGGTGTCGGTCAAGCAGTCCGTATCGCCGTTCTGGGATGCCCATGTCGGTGCCGACATGACCGTGGTCCGGCAACCGACGACGCTTTCCGAACTGCTCGAGGACAAGGCGACCAATGGCGGAAACGAACCGCAATCTTCTGGCCAGGCCTGGGCGACGATCACGGCTCCGGGCGTCGGTGCGATCTGGGACAAGACCGCGATTGAAGCCCGCGTCGATCCCTCGCAGGACCAGAGCAAGCTCGGGACATCCTTGAGCAAATCGCTCACGCTCGGTGAACAATACTCGCTCACGCTGCAGAACGGCTATAATTTCATCCAGCAAGGCGTCTTTCCGGCACCGGGATCTGCCGGTCACCCGTTGCATAATTTCGAGACCGAGCAATCGGCCAGGTTAAACATCACCGAAACAGGCACGAGCTTCAGCGCCGGCCAAACTCTTTCCTCCACCGACGACAAATGGCTGCGCAAAATCGGCGCCGAGCAGAAGCTGTTCGGCGGTGTCAGCATATCCGGCTCCGTCAGCGAAACGCCGCTCGGCACCGCGAACAAGAGCATCAGCGCCGGCTTCAAACAGAGCTGGTGACACTGGGATGACAATTGTGGAATCCCGCGAAAAGATCGGGCATTGCCGCATATCGGCCGCGATCCGGTCAAAATCGGACCCCCTGATAATTCCTGTAAATTGCGTGTGCGGGGGACAACCGCGCTCGCACGACACGCAAAACAGGGGACCAAACGATGAATGTCATTCATTCTGAGAAGATTGAATCGACCGATGACGACAGTGACCTCGCCGCCGCTTCCGAAGTCGAGGCCGGCATTCGCGATTTCGTTCGCAACGACATCGCCTATCTGCGCCGCCCCGCTCCCGGCACGGCCAACGGCGTCGATGGCTCGGCCGATCACGGCGCGGAGGCCGCGGTGACCAACGTCAACTCGCTGATCCAGCGCGTGGCGGGAACGTCGCTGGCGGAGATCGACAACCTGATTTCCGAGCTCGAAGGCCTGCGCGAGCTGTTGCATGCCGAGGGGCAGCGGGTCCAGCGCGAGATCTCCGGCTATGCCCAGCTCAGCCAGGCGGCGATGAAATCCACCCGCATGATCGCCGACAATGTCGCGCAGTGGAAGCGCGCCGCGGACGGACTGCGTAACGGCTGATCCGGTTTCGTATTCGCCCCGACCCTGTCATTCCGGGATGGTCTAAAGACCATGCCCGGAATGACTTTATTGATTCCCTGGTGAACCTCTTCAGGTCGGGCCACGACCAAGGGCAGGTGCCGCCACACGGCGGAAAACCAGGGAAATTCCTGCATGAAGAGCGTTCGCCCCGACAACAGCGATCCGATCCCGCTGCGAAGGCCGCCTCCCAGTATGGTCGGCATCATCCTGCGCTTTGTCGCATTGCTGCTGGCGGCGACAATCGTCCTGGTGCTGATCTGGAGCCGCTGATCTTGCCGAAGATTCCGGCGCTTCTGTCGCGCGCAAGAAGCACGGCGATTCGGGTGTTATGGTTAGCGAATGCTGACCATCTGCGGGCCCCCAGCCTCGCTTTCCAGGGAATACGCGCCGTCCGCGTAACCCTTCACCACCATCCCGGTGACGAGCGTAACCGCAAGCGTCACGGTTGCGAAGATAAAGCCCAAAAATCTCAAACCCTGGCGGTCGGCCATGGTCATCCCCTCAATTCTGTCCCTCGATGTCCTGTTTGGCAGGCACAGGTTCAAAATCAGTTACCGGGGAAACGGTCGGATCTCGAACCGGCAGCGCGGAGATCGGCGCAGGAATTGAAGCAGGCATCAAATATGAAAGCTGGGCGAATTCGCAGGGGTTTGCGGCCCGTTACGAACGCTCAGCGCCCATTGTCAGGCCGGGTTCATGCCGTTCCGCCGCGGCACAAAGGCCGTCGCCACCATGGAGAACACCAACTCGCCGCGCTGGTTCGTTCCGGTGTGGCGGGCTTCCAGGATGCCCCATTCGGGCCTGCTCGAAGAATTGCGCAACGACTGGATCTCGCTGGCGAAGCTGATCGTATCACCGGCCAGCACCGGCTTGATCCAGCGCAGTTCGCGAAATCCGGGCGATGGTCCCCAGGCGACAGTTTCTTCCCCGCGCGCCGCGGCCTCGCGGGCCTCGCGCTGACCCTCGGCCACCAGGAGCTTCATGCAGACCGAACCGACATGCCAACCCGAAGCTGCGAGGCCGCCGAACAGCGATCGGCGCCCCTCCTCCTCGTCGAGATGGAAGCGTTGCGGATCGAATTGGGCCGCGAATTTCTTGATGGCGTCGGCTGTGAACGTGAACGCGCCCAGTTCACGCCGCTGCCCGACCTTGATATCCTCGAAGAAGCGTATCATCCCGCCTGTCCCGAAGCCCCCTGGCCGCGCCGCTGCACAATGATCGGCGAGAACATCTCACACAGTGCCTGCCCGGCTGCGTTGCTCGCAACCGCCTTGAGCATGACGATGCCGGTGGCGGGGCGGCTGCGCGAAATCCTCGCTTCCGTCACTTCCACGTCGAGGAAGACTTCGTCACCGGGCCGAAACGGCGCGAGCCAGCGCAGTTCGTTGACGCCGGGCGAGCCCAGCGACGCGGTGCGGCCGATGAAGCCGTCGAACATCATCCGCATGATGATCGAGCAGAGATGCCAGCCTGACCCGGAAAGGCCCTTCAACATCGAACGAGAGGCGGCCTCTTCGTCGAGATGCATGGGCTGGGGATCGAACTCGGCGGCAAAGGCGAGGATTTCCTCGCGCGTGACGCGGCGCGGTCCGAATTTGCCCAGATGGCCGGGCTTGAAGTCTTCAAAGGTGAGCGTTGTCATAGCGGGATTTCGTGGAGACAAGCCCGATTGTGGCCGCACTTTGCGGCAATCTCAACCAACCCCCACGCATGGCTCGTCCCCGACTTGCCCGGACCGACATTCGGAGCTACTAGCCCTTTGCCGACAGCGGACTGGTTGTGCGAATCATATTCGACTTGCCGGGGAGAACGAGGAATGTTCGACTTTCAGGATCTTTTTCAGTGGGACCGTTTCATCACGCCCACCATCATCAAGACATTCTACTGGCTGGTCATCGCACTAATCTGCCTGTCCGGCATCGGCGGCATCTTTTCCGGTCTTGCCGCAATGGCGGTCAGTCCGTTCGGCGGCTTCATTCAGCTGTTGTCGTCAATCGCCGGGGTGATCGTCGGCGTTATCTTTTCGCGCATCGCGGCCGAATTGATCCTGATCGTCTTCCGCATCAACGAACATCTCGGCGCCATCCGCGACCAGGGCAGCGGCCACTACGCCGGACATTAGAGCCGTCATCATTGCGCCGCGCTGCGTCTGCGTCACGTATTGAACCTGAAATGCATGACGTCGCCGTCGGCAACCACATATTCCTTGCCCTCCAGCCGCAGCTTTCCGGCATCGCGCGCGCCGGCTTCGCCGCCGAGCGCGACGTAGTCGTCGTAGGCGATGGTTTCGGCGCGGATGAAGCCCTTTTCGAAATCGGTATGAATGACACCCGCCGCCGCCGGCGCCCTGGTGCCGCGATGGATGGTCCAGGCGCGGGCTTCCTTGGGACCGACCGTGAAATAGGTGATGAGGTCCAAAAGCTGATAACCGGCGCGGATCAGGCGGTCGAGGCCGGCTTCTTCCAGTCCGAGCGTTTCGAGAAACTCGGCGCGCTCGGTGCGCGACAGCGTCGCGATCTCCGATTCGATCTTCGCGGAGATGGTCACCGCAACCGCGCCCTCCTGTTTGGCGCGCTCAGTGACGATTTCCGAAAACTTGTTGCCTTTGGCGGCTGAGGCCTCTTCGACGTTGCAGACGTACAGCACCGGCTTCGACGTCAAAAGACCGAGCATGTTGAAGGCGCGCTCTTCCTCCAGCTTGCGCTCGAGAAAACGAGCCGGCTTTCCTTCGCGCAGCAAAGCAAGTGCGCGATTGACGAGATCGAGCTGCTCCTTGGCGTCCTTGTCGTTGCCCTTCGCCTTCTTGGTCAGGTTATCGACACGTTTCTCGAGGCTTTCGAGATCCGCAAGCATCAGCTCGGTCTCGATCGTTTCGATATCGGCCAGAGGCGAGATCTTGCCTTCGACATGGGTGATGTCGGAATCCTCAAAGCATCGCACCACATGTGCGATCGCATCGACCTCGCGGATGGTGGCGAGAAACTGGTTGCCGAGACCCTCGCCCTTCGAGGCGCCGCGCACCAGACCGGCGATATCAACAAAGGTCAGCCTTGTCGGGATGATCTGCGCGGATTTCGCGATCGCCGCCAGCTTCTCGAGTTGGGAGTCAGGTACCGCAACCTCTCCGACATTCGGCTCAATGGTGCAGAACGGATAATTCGCCGCCTGCGCCGCCGCCGTCTCGGTCAGTGCATTGAACAGCGTCGACTTGCCGACATTGGGCAGGCCAACGATACCGCATTTGAAACCCATGATGTGTCCTGAAAAGTCCGCCCCGCGAACGGCACCGCGCTAGGCAATGCCGTCATCATCCTTGTCGAAAAAACCCTTGGCCTGCATCGCCAGATGCACCCTGTTCTGGAACGTGGAATCCTTGCCGCTGGCGAGCAGGCCGGCATTGTCGGCAATCGCCGCACACAGCGCCTCTACCCACGGCCGCTCGTCTTTGGCGAAGTCCGACAGCACGTAACCATGCACGAGTTCCTTGATGCCCGGATGCCCTATCCCCAGTCGCACGCGACGATAGTCGTTGCCGATATGCGCCGATATCGAACGCAGCCCGTTGTGTCCGGCAATCCCGCCACCGATCTTGACCCGCAGCTTGGCCGGAGGCAATTCGAGTTCATCTTGAAACACAGCTATCTCGCCGGCACCAAGCTTGAAGAAATTTGCGGCTTCCTGAACCGCCCGGCCAGACTCGTTCATGAAGGTCATGGGCCGAAGCAGCACAAGCTTCTCGTGGTCAAGCGAGCCTTCCGAAGTCTCGCCCTGAAAGCGGCGGCGCCACGGTGCGAAACCATGGCGACGGGCGATTTCATTGACGGCCATGAAGCCAATGTTGTGCCGGTTGCCGGCATATTTCGCGCCGGGGTTGCCGAGGCCAACAAAGAGTCGCATGACGCGGCATCCCGGCTAGTGCGGTGATTTAGAGGGTTGCTTTCAAATCCGACATTGGCGAGTTCGCCGCTACAAAGCGGCGAACTCTTGCATTTGGGACGCCAGATTACTTCTTCTTTTCGCCACCACCCGCAGGCGCCTTGGCACCGGCTGCAGGTGCCGCGGCACCCGCGGCGGGAGCCGCTGCAGCGGGCGCTCCGGCCGCAGGAGCAGCCGCGCCGGCGGCGGGGGCCGCGCCCGGAGCGGCGACAGCACCGGCGGCAGCCGCAGCAGCGGCCGCAGCCGCCTTCTGCTCTTCGGCGTAGCCCGATGGCGGCACGATGGTCACCAGCGTCGCGTCCTCACGCGTCAGCGACTTCACCCCGGCAGGCAATGTGATGTCGGACAAATGCAGCGAGTAGCCGATCTCAAGCCCGCTGACGTCGGCCTCGACGAATTGCGGGATGTTGTCGACCGAGCATTCGAGATCGATGGCGTGCGTGACGATATTGACGGTGCCGCCGCGCTTCACGCCGGGAGAGGCGTCCGCCCTCTGCACGTGCAGGGGAATGCTGATGCGGATGGTGGCACCTTCGCCGAGCCGCATGAAATCGACATGGATCGGAAAATCCTTCACCGGGTCGAGATGAAAGTCACGCGGAATCACCCTGTGCTTCTTGCCCTCGATATCGATGTCGTAGATCGTGGTGAGAAATCGGCCAGCCAGAATGCGCTGGCGCAGTTCGGCATCATCGACCGAAATGGTTTCCGGGGGCTGGTTGTTCCCATAGATCACTCCGGGCACTCTCCCGGCGCGACGCTCTGCCCGGGCGGCCCCCTTGCCGCTCTTCGGACGCGCGGTCGCCTTCAATTCCTTGACGGTCGCCATTTGCCTAAGTCCTTGTTTTCTAAAAAGTTAAAGGCCGCATCGCGGCCTGTTCGACGTACGCAGCAAGCCTCCAGGGGTGCGGGGGCTGCGAAACTGGCGGCGTTCTAGCCCCAAAGGCAAGAAATGACAAGGATTTCCAGCGCCGGCGGCCGGCAACTGACGCGGTAGGCGGCCTGCCCAAAGCGCCAATTGGAGCAAGTAGTTACCGGTGCGTCTTCATGGCGCCGGCATCGGGAGCCGCTCTATTGAGAGACCCCAAGCTTGGCTTCAAGCGCAGCGATACGCGCCTTCAGCGCCTCGTTTTCCTCGCGCGCCAGTCGCGCCATGTCCTTGACGGCCTCGAACTCCTCGCGCTTGACGACATCAAGGTCGCGCAGGATTTTTTCGGCCTGGTTTCGCATCAGCGTGTCGACCTCGCGCTTGACGCCCTGGGCGGCTCCTGCGGCATCGTTCATCAGACGCCCGATCTCGTCGAAAAATCGATTGTTGGTCTGCGTCATCCTCAAAATCTCCGGTGGGCCGCGCTGGTTCGCATGACAAGACAATGGCGATCCAGGCGATGCCGTTCAAGACCACCATTGGTCGCGCAGCGGGTTGCCTTGTCATGTGCCGGTTTCCTTGCAATCGTATCAAGCGCCGAGCCGGAAAACCACAATCGAGCAGAACCGCCATGATCGACCAGCAGATTGAAATTCCGACCAGGGACGGTCACACCACCACCTTCATCACCCACCCCGAGCGCGGCGGCCCACATCCCGTGATCCTGTTTTACATGGACGCGCCTGCGATCCGCGAGGAACTGCGCGACATGGCACGCCGGCTCGGCACTTCGGGCTACTACGTGATGCTGCCGAATCTCTATTACCGGTCGGGCGTCATGGAGCTTGGCCCCGTACCCGCTGACCCGGAGGCGCCCGAACGCAAGCGCATGTTCCAGCTGATGAACTCGATCAACATTCCCATGGTCATGGAAGATACGCGCGCGCTGCTCGCCTTTGCCGAAGCCCAGCCAGCTGCACGCACTGAGATCGTCGGCGCCGTCGGCTATTGCATGAGCGGCCGATACGCAATCAACGCGGCGACGCATTTTCCCGATCGCGTCAGGGCCGCCGCATCGATCTACGGCACGCATCTGGTGACCGACCAGCCCGACAGCCCTCATCTCGCCGGCACGAAGACGAAAGCCGAACTTTATTTCGGCTGCGCCGAGACCGATATTTACGCGCCGATGGAGACCATCGAAAAGCTGAGGCAGGCGATAGCGACCGACCACGCCAGCGCGGAGGTCGAGATCTATCCCGGCACCCATCACGGGTTCGCGTTTCCGAAGCGGCCGGTCTATGACCGAGACGCTGCCGAGCGGCATTGGGAACGGCTTGTTTCACTATACCGCCGCAACCTCTGGCGATAACAAGGCGCAATGCCCTTCCTCACCGTCGCCTTTCCGGTTTTCGACCCCGTAGCCATCACGATCGGCCCGTTCGCGATCCGCTGGTATGCGCTCGCCTATATCGGCGGCATCGTGCTGGGCTGGATCTATGCGCGCGCTCTGCTCAAGAATGAGAAGCTCTGGGGCGGACCTGCGCCGATCACGCTGGCACAATTGGACGATTTCATCCTGTGGGTCACGATCGGCATCATCGTCGGCGGCCGCACCGGTTATGTACTGTTCTATAATCCGGCATTCTTTTTCAGCCACCCCGCCGATATCCTCGAACTATGGAAGGGCGGCATGTCCTTTCATGGCGGCTTCCTCGGCTGCGTTGCCGCCGTGATCCTGTTCTGCCTTCGAAACAACCTGCCGATCCTGTCGCTTGGCGATATCACCACGGCGGTCGCTCCGATCGGATTGTTTCTCGGACGGCTGGCCAATTTCATCAACAGCGAATTATGGGGTCGGGAAGCCGACCCAAGTCTGCCCTGGGCGATGGTATTCCCCAACGACCCGCTTCACCTTCCGCGCCACCCCAGCCAGCTTTACGAGGCGTCGCTTGAGGGTCTTCTGTTGTTTACTATTCTGGCGGCCATGATTCGGATGGGCGCGTTGAAGCGCCCTGGCCTGATCCTCGGCAGCTTCATTGCGATTTATGGCATCGCGCGCATCATCGGCGAGTTCTTCAGGGAACCGGACGCTCAGCTCGGCTTTTTGTGGGGCGGCCTGACCATGGGCATGTTGCTCTCCCTGCCGATGATTGTTGCGGGGGCGATCATTATTGTGGTGGCATGGCGCCGCAAGACCACAAGACACGCAGCGCCACCCGTTCAGGGAATATCGTGACCGAATATTCGCCGCTTCAGTCCGAGATCGAGAAGCTGATCAAGTCAACCGGCCCGATGCCGGTGTGGCGCTATATGGAGCTGTGCCTGATGCATCCAGAGCACGGCTATTATCTTTCTCGAGACCCCTTGGGGCGCGAGGGCGATTTCATCACCGCGCCCGAAGTGAGCCAGATGTTCGGCGAATTGCTGGGGCTGTGGGCTGCTTCTGCATGGAAGGCGATCGGTTCGCCGCCCCTGCTGCGGCTGGTTGAACTCGGCCCCGGTCGCGGCACCATGATGGCCGATGCGCTGCGCGCATTGCGCGTGCTGCCCCCGCTTTATCAGGCGCTCACGGTTCATCTCGTCGAGGTCAATCCGGTGTTGCGAGAGAAGCAGAGAGCGGCGCTCTCGGGCTCACGCAGTATCTCATGGCACGACACGATCGACGACGTGCCGGACGGTCCCGCCATCATCTTCGGCAACGAGTATTTCGACGTGCTGCCGATTTATCAGGCGGTGAAGCGAGAGACGGGCTGGCACGAACGCACAGTCGAACTCGACAGCAACGGAAGGCTGGTGTTCGGCGCCGCTGCCGAGCCAATTCCGCGTTTTGACGTTCTGCTGCCGCCGCTGGTGCGCGCCGCACCCATAGGCGGGGTTTTCGAGTGGCGCCCGGATGCCGAGATGATGAAAGTCGCAAGCCGGGTGCGCGATCAGGACGGTGCGGCTCTGATCATCGATTACGGTCATCTGCGCAGCGACGTCGGCGATACGTTTCAGGCCATTGCCAGCCACACCTTCGCCGATCCGCTGAAGAATCCGGGACAGGCGGACGTGACGGCACATGTCGATTTCCAGGCACTGGTTCGCGCTGCAGAAGATATTGGGGCCGCCGTTCATGGCCCGGTGACGCAAGGCGAATTTCTCAAACAACTCGGCATCGAAACCCGTGCGACGACATTGATGTCAAAGGCGACACCGGAGGTCGCCGAGGACGTTGCGGGAGCCATGAATTGGTTGATTGGCGGCGGCCGCGGCGGGATGGGGCAGATGTTCAAGGTGCTGGCCGTCTCGGAACCGAATATCGCTTCGCTGGCTGGATTTGCCGACGAGCCGCAGGGTTCCAGGGCCGAGGCGTCATGAAGCTGCATTCGCCACTTTTGTCGGCCGTTCCCGGACTGCGGCACGCTTTCTTCAGCCGCAATGGCGGCGTCTCGGACGGCATCTACAGCGGGCTCAACGGCGGCATCGGCTCGAGGGACGATCCGGCAAATGTCGCCGAGAATCGCCGGAGAATGGCCGAACAGATCGGCGTAAAGCCCGAACACCTGCTCACCGCGTATCAGATCCATTCGCCAGACGTCGTCGTGGCATCCGAGCCGTGGGACACGGCCGCGCGACCGCGCGCCGACGCCATCGTCACGCGCATCGAGGGTTTGGCCATCGGCATCACCGCAGCGGACTGCGGGCCGGTCCTGCTGGCCGACCCGAATGCCCGCGTCATTGGCGCTGCGCATGCAGGCTGGAAAGGCGCGCTGACCGGCGTGGTGGAATCAACCGTCGCGGCGATGGAGAAACTCGGCGCCGATCGTTCGGGCATCGTCGCCGCGATTGGCCCCCTCATCCGGCAAGACTCCTACGAAGTGGGCAACGAGTTCGTGGAAAGATTCATCGAGACGGACGCGGAGAACTCGATGTTCTTCCTCCCCGCTGCGCGCGAGGGGCATGCGATGTTCGATCTTGCCGGTTTCATCCGCATGCGGCTGGAAAATGCCGGGGTGCTCGTCATCGACGATATCGGCGTCGATACCTATTCCGACGAGCGCTTCTTCAGCTACCGCCGCTCGGTGCATCGCAAGGAGCCGGATTACGGCCGCCACGTTCACGCGATCGCGCTCGAACACTGACGGACCTTGCTCGGCCCCAATCCGATGCATTGCCAGACTAGTGTCCCGGTTCTGACATTCGTATCCCATCGCGGCGGCACTCTTACGAATGTCAGAGCCAAAGGGACACTAGCAACTATATGATTCTAGTGCAGCTTTGACTCTGACGTTCCTTCTGAGAGATCGCGGCGAAACTGAAAGGAACGTCAGAGTCGCTGCACTAGACCTCGACACATTTTGTCGATATCGGTTGGCAAAAATGTGGGACGCGTCAGCAACTATGTCAGGACCCTGCCGATCGGTGCTGCGCGCCGCGATGGCCGCTGCCCTGATGACCGCTGCTCTCGTGGCAATCGCCTGCGGCCTGGGCGGCTGTGCCGCCGGCGGCTCCGGCTCCTTTGCCATGGCAAGTGCGACAAGCGGTCCCACCGTTACCTTCGAGTCGATCGACGGCCCGCCCCAGCAGATTTTCCAGCGGATGGTGAGCGTGCTCGACAGCGAATCCAAACTTCGCAATCTGACGATCGTTTCCCGCGAGGGCACCGCTTCGTACCGGGTTCGCAGTTATCTTGCGGCGGAGGTCAGCCGCGGCCGCACCACCATCGCCTGGGTCTGGGACGTCTATGACCAGAACCAGCAGCGCGCGCTGCGCCTTTCCGGCGAGGAGCCCGCAGGCAAGGCCGGGCGCGACCCCTGGGCCGCCGCGGACGACCTGGTTTTGCGGAAGATCGCACAGGCAGGCTTTAGCGGCTTGAGCGGCATGATCAACGGAACGGCCCCGGCGGATGCGCCTCGGGCCCCGCCGCCCGCGCCGGCCAGGCGGGGAGCAGCCGTCGCCAGTACCGATCGGCCTTCATCAGCATCGCCCGAATTCGGCGTCGGCGCGCTCGGCTTCACCAGCTATTAGCCAAAACACCCCGGAATCGGCCATTTTTGCCCGGGAAAACCGGGGCGACGGGTTGCCAGCCGGGCCAACCCCTTGATATCACCTCGCCTGTCGAAACGCGCTTCCGTGGAAACTGCGATATGCTCAACATTGTATCCAGCAAGGCGCGAGGAGAAATCTCGATGTCGGCCAAGAACGGCTCCATCAAGCTCGTTGCCGGCAATTCCAATCCAGCGCTGGCGCAGGAAATCGCCGACTGGCTGCATGTGCCACCCACCAAGGCGATCGTCCGCCGCTTCGCGGACATGGAAATTTTCGTCGAAATTCAGGAAAACGTTCGCGGCTCCGACGTCTTCGTGATCCAGTCGACGTCGTTTCCGGCCAACGACCATTTGATGGAACTCCTGATCATCACCGACGCGCTGCGCCGGGCCTCCGCGCGCCGCATCACGGCGGTGGTGCCCTATTTCGGCTATGCCAGGCAGGATCGCAAAGCGGGCCCGCGGACCCCGATTTCCGCCAAGCTCGTCGCCAACCTGATTACGCACGCCGGCGCCGACCGCGTCATGACGCTCGATCTGCATGCGGGCCAAATTCAGGGCTTCTTCGACATCCCGACCGACAATCTCTACGCCTCGCCGGTCATGGTGCGCGATATCCGCGAGCGTTTCGACCTCACCAATGTGATGGTGGTGTCGCCCGACGTCGGCGGCGTGGTGCGGGCGCGCGGGCTTGCCAAGCGCATCAATGCGCCGCTCGCCATCATCGACAAGCGTCGTGAACGGGCCGGCGAATCCGAAGTCATGAACGTGATCGGCGATGTCGCCGGATACACCTGCATTCTGGTCGACGATATCGTCGACTCCGGCGGCACGCTGGTGAACGCCGCGGACGCGCTGCTCGCCAACGGCGCCAAGGAAGTCTATGCCTACATCACCCACGGCGTCCTGTCCGGCGGCGCCGTGACGCGCATTACCTCTTCGCGGCTGAAGGAACTGGTGATCACCGATTCGATCCAGCCGACCGAATTGGTGCGAAAGGCCGCCAACATCCGCACGCTTCCGATCGCCTCCCTCATCGCGGAGGCCATCGGCCGCACGGCGTCGGAAGAGTTGGTGTCGAGCCTGTTCGACTAGGACAAGCGCGGCCGTCTTTGCGTCAAATGAGCTGACGAGCCGAGCTACCTTGATTTTCGACGTCGTCCCCGCGTACGCGGGGACCCATACTCCGTTGCCTCGCCTTGTTGGCACCGCGTCCAAAGCGGGATGAGTTTTGATTGAATCGCATCGTTGGCGGGATCGTTCACCTCTCCCGCTAGCGGGGGAGGTCGCCGCATTCGCAGAATGCGGCGGGTGGGGGCCATGAGAATTTGGGCGACATTCCCAGTTTAATCCCCCCTCCCCATCCCTCCCCCGCAAGCGGGAGAGCGAGCGCACTTTGTCGCGGTTACAGTTCAACCTGACTTCATCGCGCCTTGACGGCCTCTACGCCAACGAATGCCTGTGGGTCCCTGCGTTCGCAGGGACGACGCAGCGAGCGATGCGTTCGTAGCTGCGCCTCACCTTCACATTTCAAACAGCCCGCTGTGCATGACACAGCTTCGCGATCTCGCCGCGCCTGCGCGCGCGAAGTTTGCTGGCAGATCTGCCCCTCTGGAGGCCAGAGGGCGCAGGGAATGCCGGGCGCTCGCTGCGCCCGCAGCCTTGTGTGCGGTTGAAAGAAACACACAAGCATAGTCACCACGGTCACACCGGAGCTACCCGGCATTCCCCGCGCAATGGTTTTAACGGTTTCCTTCGCGCTCTTCCCGGCGATCGGGCTTGTTTGTCACCGTCATCCCCGAGAAGCGTTGGCTTCCCGGGAACTTGGCATCAGCGTCGAGATGCCAGAACCACGCGACTTGGCCGTCCGCGTACGCACGCGCTCGTCAGTCGCGCGCGACACGTCCATTGCATCCCGCCCCACGTCCGTGACGATCGCGAAACGCCCCTTTATTGGGGCGGGATGGATTAGCTCTATTGGTGTTTCTACCAAATCGAAAAGTGAAAAATTTTTCGGTGAGGGACTGGACAGAGAAATTGCAAAACTGCCCGTCGGGCAAATCATATGGCAGAAATGCTCAAAGGGCCTGTTCGCGGCCAGGGAGGTCTTCGCGCAGCTTGTAAGACCTGGGCCCAAATGCCCGAGCGGCGTTGATTACTTTGCGAGCGCGGCCACCCGCTGCCCTCGCCTGCGCTCGACCGTCATCTCCGCCAGGATCGACATGGCGATTTCCTCCGGCGTGATGGCGCCGAGGTCGAGGCCGGCCGGAGCCTTGACGCGGTCGATGACGGAAGCCGCAATTCCCGCACCCATCAGCTTTTCGCGGAGCGAGGCCATCTTGCGGCGGCTGCCGACGAAGGCGCGGTAGGCGGCGGGCGTCGCGACCGCCGTGCGCAGCGCCGCCTCGTCGCCTTTGCCCTGCGTCGAGACCACGACGAAGCGTTTTGCCTCGTTGAGTTTTCCGAGCGCAAAGCCGTCGATCAGCGTGTCGACGTCGGGCGCCTCGGGGAGATCGGCGCTCGGCGCCGCAAGCGTGACATGGTAGCCGAGCTGGCGGGCCTGCGCCGCGAGCGACAGCGCCACCGGGCTTCCGCCCAGAATGATCAGCGAAGGATGCGGCAGCACCGGTTCGACGAAGATATCCATGGTGCCCTTGCTCGGGCACATGTTGCTTGCGAAGCGCACGCCGTCGCGGTTCTCGCCGGGCTTGACGCCAAGCTCGGCCAGCAGATTCTCCGGCTGGACCGAGACCATCCGAGGTTCGCCATCCGCGAGCGCGTCGCGCGCCGCCTTGAGCACCGCGCCCCGGGCGCAGCCGCCGCCGATCCACCCCGCAACGATGGTGCCGTCAGGCCGGATGATGGCCTTCGCGCCGGCCTTTGCCGCCGTCACCGACACCGTCCGCACCACGGTTGCGAGCACAAAGCTTTCCTCGGCGGCCTTCATCCGCGCCACGAGGTCCATCACTTCCGCATGAGCACCCATCACCGTCCTCCAGTGTCGAGGTCGTGCAGCAACGGAGCTGTACTCCCTCCCCCCTTGCGGGGGAGGGTCGGGGTGGGGGGTTCCCAACTCGGTGCGCCAGATGCCCCACCCCCGACCCCTCCCCGCCGCTTCGCGTGGGGAGGGGAGACGAAAGAGCGCCTTATCGAATCCGTCAAAATCATGGGAGCCTACAGCTTCGCCAGATAGGGTTCGAGTTCGGTCAGGCTTTTCAGCGTGTTCGCCGGCGCATAGAGATCGACATGCGGCAGCGCCGCCTTGATGCCGGCGGCCTCCGGCGCGTAGCCCTCCCACGCCATCATCGGATTGAGCCAGACGATGCGGCGGCAGCGCCTGGCCAATGCCGCCATCTCGCGGCCGAGCAGCTTTGCGTCGCCGGTCTCATAACCGTCGGACACGATCATCACGCAGGAGCGCGAATGCAGCACGCGCGCGGCGTGCCAGCGGTTGAAAGTCTGCAGGCTCTCGCCGATCCTGGTGCCGCCGCCCGTGCCCTGCGCCATGATCGACAGACGATCGAGCGCGCGGCCCGCATCCTTTTCCTTCATCGCGTCGGAAACGTATGCGAGCCTTGTATGGAACAGGAATGCCTCGGCCTCGCGGAACTCGTCGAGCACGCCGTGGATGAAGCGCAGGAATACGCCCGTGTACATGCTCATCGAGCCGGAGGCGTCGAGCAGCACGACCAGCCGCAGCGGCTTTTGCTTGCGTTGCCGCTTGACGAGCGAGATCGGCACGCCGCCATGGCTGATATTGCCGTGGATCGTTCGCCTGAGGTCGAGCCGGTAGCCGCGCCGCCGCGCCAGATCGCGCCGCGTCAGTCGCGTGCGCATGGTTCTTGCCAATCGCGCGGCAACCTCATGGGCCTGCTCGATCTGCTCGGGGTCGGCCATCTTGCGAAAATCCGTCTCAGTGAAGTTTTCGGCGCGCGAGGCACCCTCCTTGCGCCCCTCGCCGGCGCGATCCTCGCCCGTTTCGTCGCCGGCCGCGGGGATCTGATCGGTTGCCGCTTGCCCGGTCGCTGGTTCCGATTTGTTGTCCCGCAAATCCTTCAGCGAAGGACTGTTGGCCGCTCCTGCCGAGCCGGAGGTGCGCGACCGCGACCGCACGCGTTTTCCCAGCCAGAACGCGTCGAACAGCCCGTCGAACTTGTCCCAATCGGATTTGCGCGTCGAGAACAGATGTTTGAAAGCCGATCGCAGCAGCCCGGGCTTTTCGGCATAACCGGAGGCCATCAGCGCCACCGCATCCCGTCCTTCCTGTAAGCCCACCGCAAAGCCACTGTCGCGAAGGGTCTCGAGAAACGCGGCCAATTTTGTCGCGACGAGATGGGAGACCTCGTCGACCTCTTCGCAGGCGGGACTGGTTCCGCATTGACTCATGCGACCTTCCCCAGGAGCCGATCGGCGACCTCGCGGGTGAGGCGCGATTTGTCTTCGTGCGTCTTGATCAGGCACATCAGCGTCTCGTGCACTGCTTCGGGCGCCTCATGCAGATCCTTCACGCCGATTCCGACCAGTGCTGCAGCCCAGTCCAGGGTCTCCGCCACACCCGGCACCTTGCGCAGCTCCTCCTTGCGGATGCCTTCGACCATGCGCGCGATCTGCAGCGACAGCGAAGCACTGGCCCCATCGATCCGCGCCATGATGATGCGGGCCTCGCGATCGACGTCGGGATAATCGACATAATGGTAGAGGCAGCGGCGGCGCAGCGCGTCCGACAATTCGCGAGTGCCGTTCGAGGTCAGCACCACATGCGGAATGCTGATCGCCGAAATCGTGCCGAGTTCCGGGATCGACACCTGGAAATCGGACAAGAGTTCGAGCAGGAACGCCTCGAATTCATCGTCGGCGCGATCGATCTCGTCGATCAGGAGCACCGGCGGCTTGTCGCGCAGGATCGCGGCCAGCAGCGGCCGCTCCAGCAGGTATTTTTCCGAGAAAATCCGGTCCTCGACGGCGTCAGTGTCCTCGCCGCGATGCGCCTGGATCGAGAGCAGCTGCCGCTGGTAGTTCCATTCGTAAAGCGCGGCGGATTGGTCGAGCCCCTCATAGCATTGAAGCCGGATCAGTTCGGTGTCGTGCACGACGGCCAGGGCTTTTGCCACCTCGGTCTTGCCGACGCCCGCTTCACCCTCGAGCAGAAGCGGACGCCGCAGCAACTGCATCAGCGAGATCGCGGTCGCAAGTTCGCTGTCGGCGATGTAGCCGGAGACGGCCAGAGCCTGCGCGATCTCCTCGCGTGTTTTCATTGTCGGAACGCGTTCCTTAAAATCAAGACTGCTTCTCACGAGACCTCTCATGGTTCGAGACGCGCTTCGCGCTCCTCACCATGAGGAATTCAGACCTCATCCTGAGGAGTATCGCAAAGCGATGCGTCTCGAAGGATGAGGCCAGGAAAGCGGAAGGGCCGCTACGCCACGATGCTCGGCACACCTCCCCATCATTGCGAGGAGCGCCGCGACGAGGCAATCCAGGGTATTTTCGCCGTCCTGGATTGCTTCGCTTCGCTCGCAATGACGACCACACTATGCAAGCACTCCCAGCGCCTTCGCCGCCTTCCAGTTGCGCCAATAGTCGTGCGGCATCTGGATGTGGGTCGAGCCCAGGAACGAGAAGGCGTCATTGACGGCGTTGGAGAACGCCGGCACGCCGCCGACATTCGGGCTTTCGCCGACGCCCTTGGCTCCGATCGGATGATGCGGCGACGGCGTCACCGTGAAGTCGGTCTCCCAATGCGGCGTCTCGACCGCGGTCGGCATAAAGAAATCCATGAACGAGCCTGTCACCACGTTGCCGCCTTCGTCGTAGCGGATTTCCTGGCCCATCGCGATCGCGAAGGCTTCGGTCAGGCCGCCATGAACCTGGCCCTCGATGATCATCGGGTTGATGCGGGTGCCACAGTCGTCGAGCGCGTAGAAGCGCCTGACCTTGTAGACCCCGGTATCGACGTCGATGTCCATCACGCAGATATAGGCGCCGAATGGATATGTCATGTTGGGCGGATCGTAATAGCTCACCGCTTCAAGGCCCGGTTCCATGCCCGGTGGAACCGAATTGTAGGCCGCCCAGCAGATGTCCTTCATCGACATCGTCTTCTCCGGCAGGCCCTTGACGCGGAAGCCGTCGATATCCCATTCGAGGTCGTCCTCGTGCACCTCGAGCTTGTAGGCGGCGATCATCTGCGCCTTGGCCTTGATCTTGCGCGCCGCCATCGCAATCGCGGCTCCCGCGACCGGCGTCGAGCGCGAGCCATAGGTACCGAGCCCATAGGGCGCGGTATCGGTATTGCCCTCCTCGACCATGATGTTGTCGGCGGGGATGCCGATTTCGGTAGCGATGATCTGGGCCCAGGTGGTCTCGTGACCCTGGCCCTGGCTCTTGGTTCCCATGCGCGCAATGCCGGCACCTGTCGGGTGCATGCGGATCTCGCAGGAATTGAACATCGCAATGCCCAGGATATCGCAATTCTTCGACGGACCGGCGCCAACGATCTCGGTGAAGAACGACA
The DNA here is from genome assembly GCA_963820275.1 of uncultured Alphaproteobacteria bacterium. GTDB lineage: Bacteria > Pseudomonadota > Alphaproteobacteria > Rhizobiales > Xanthobacteraceae > Bradyrhizobium. The sequence continues at coordinate 124,710 of CAWFZL010000026.1, read as the reverse complement.
CCCCGACGCCCATGATCTCGCGGGTCTCGCCGCGCCTGAACGCCGCGCGCTTTTCCGCCTGTTGCTTGCGGAGATCGGCGTAGTTCACCGTCTCCATCATCTTGCGCATGGCGGTGTGATAGTTGCCGGAATCGTATTCCCACCCCAAGGCCGAGTGATACGGGAATTGCTCCGCCTTGACGAAATTCTTCAACCGCAACTCGGCCGGATCCATCTTGAGTTTCTGGGCCAGAATGTCCATCGCCCGCTCGATGCAGTAAGCGGCTTCGGTGACGCGGAACGAGCAGCGATAGGCCACCCCGCCCGGCGCCTTGTTGGTGTAGATGCCGTCGACCGACAGATGCGCGGTCGGGAAGTCATAAGATCCCGTGACGATATTGAAGAAGCCGGCCGGCCATTTCGACGGATCGGCGCAGGCGTCGAACGCGCCGTGATCGGCGAGCACGTGGACACGAAGGGCGGTGACCTTGCCCTCTTTGGTCGCGGCGATCTCGGCAGTCATGTGGTAATCGCGCGCAAAGGACGTCGCGGTCAGGTTCTCGATGCGGTCCTCGACCCACTTCACCGGCTTGCCGGTGACGATCGAAGCCACCGCCGCGCATATGTAGCCCGGATAGGCGCCGACCTTGTTGCCGAAGCCGCCGCCGATGTCGGGCGAGATGACGTGAATCTTCTGCTCGGGCAGTTTCGCGATCAGCGATACCACGGTGCGGATCACATGCGGCGCCTGGAACGTGCCCCAGATCGTCAGTTCGCCCTTGATCTTGTCGAACGAGCAGACGCACTGGCAGGTCTCTAGCGGCGATGGGTGCGTGCGGTGATAGGAGATCATCTCCTTGATGGTGACATCGGCCTTGCGGAACGCGGCGTCGGTCAGATCCTTGTCGCCGACGGTCCATTCGAAAATGTGGTTGTGATGCTTGCGCGGGCCGTGCGCGCCGCTCGTCTTGCCCGCGAGGTCCTCGCGCAGCACCGGCGCATCCTTGTCCATTGCCTTGAATGGATCGATCAGGACCGGCAGCGGCTCGTATTCGACCACCACCTTGCTGACGCCGTCATCGGCGGCGTAGCGGTCGGTGGCGACGACGAAGGCGACCTCCTGATTCTGGAACAGCACCTTGCCGTCGGCGAGCACCATCTGCACGTCGCCGGCCAGCGTCGGCATCCAGGCAAGATTGACGGTCTTGAGCGTCTCGGCGGTGATCACCGCCAGCACGCCCGGCACTTTCAGCGCCGCTTCGGAATTGATCGATTTGACACGCGCATGCGCGTGCGGCGAGCGGACGAAATCGCCGTGCAGCATGCCCGGCAGCTTGAGATCGTCGACGTAATTGCCCCTGCCTTGCGTGAAGCGGATGTCTTCGACGCGCTTGCGCTTGCAGCCCATGCCTTCGAGGGCGGCGGTACGTTGTTCCCGCGTGGGAGCCATGTCGTTCATTCCGCGGCCTCCTTGAATTCGACGCCGTTGATCTTGCTGGCGGCGTACTGGATTGCCTTGACGATGTTCTGGTAGCCGGTGCAGCGGCAGAGATTGCCCGAAATCCCCATCCGGATTTCTTCCTCCGACGGCGACGGATTTTCCTTGAGCAGACGGTGCGCGCGCAGGATCATGCCGGGCGTGCAGAAGCCGCATTGCAGTCCGTGCATCATGCGGAAGCCTTCCTGCAAGGCCGAGAGCGAGCCGTCGGCATTGGCCATGCCTTCGATCGTGGTGATCTCGGAGCCTTCCGCCTGCACTGCGAAAACGGTGCAGCTCTTCACCGACATGCCGTCGAGATCGACGGTGCAGGCGCCGCAATGGGTGGTCTCGCAGCCGATATGGGTGCCGGTGAGCGAAAGGTTTTCGCGCAGGAAATGCACCAGCAGCGTGCGCGGTTCGACGAGGCCTTCGACCTCGGCACCGTTCACTTTCATGGTCACATGGGTCTTTGCCATTTTGGTTTCCCCTCTCATTTCGCTCGGGATGCGGCGCGCTGCAGCGCCCGCGTCACCATGATGCCGCCGACATGCTTGCGGTATTCGACCGGCCCGCGGGCGTCCGCCGCTGGCGACATGATCGCTGCCGCCGCGGCGGCCGCCTTTTTCAGCGTGGCCGGATCGAGGCTCGTTCCGATCACGGCTTTCGCCGCGTCGGCCGCGAGCAGCGGCGTTTCGTGAACGTTGGTGAGCCCGATCGCGCAAGTTGCGACCTTGCCGCCGGACATCGTGAGCACCACGGCGGCCGCAGCGGTTGCGTAGTCGCCGACCTTTCGCTTCAGCTTCTCATAGGCGTAGCCGTGGCCGTCGGGTGGCGCGGGAATCGAGATCGCGGTCAGGATTTCGCCCGGCTCGAGCGCCGTGAAATAGGCACCCTGGTAGAACTCGCCGGCCGCAACCTGTCGCGCGCCGCCTGTCCCTTCGAGACGGTAGGTGGCGCCCAGCGTCATCATCAGCGCCGGCATGTCGTTGCCGGGGTCGCCATTGGCGACGTTGCCGCCGATCGTGCCGCGATAGCGCACCTGCGGATCGGCAATCAGAAGCGCGGTCTCGTGCAGGATCGGCAGCGATTTGGCGATTTCTTCCGACGCCAGCAGCTCGTGCTGGGTGGTCATCGCACCGACCACGATATTGTTGCCGTCGCGGCGGATGCCTTTCAGGCCGGCGATCCCGTGCAGGTCGACCAGATGTTCGGGGGTGGCGAGCCTAAGCTTCATCATGGGGACAAGGCTGTGGCCGCCGGCAAGGGGGCGGGCCTCATCGCCCAATGTCGAAAGCAGCTTGACCGCGTCGGCCAGGGTCGCAGGCCGGTGATAGCTGAACGGGCCAGGAATCATCGTTTCCTCCGTGGTCTTTTTTGAAAGCAGACTTGCTTTTTGAAGCAGGCTTGGACTGAAGGCTCTGCCGGGATTTTTTCCCAGACAAGGCGGCGATGGCCGCTTCGTCACCGGCTGGGGGAATTCGCACGAGATGCGCCCCTTTACGCACGAAATGCGTCAGGCTTGGCGACCCATTCCGGCGTGATGGTTGCGCCTGGAAAGCCCGAGCCGGGCCTTGACCTCGGCGATCTTGGCACGGCTGACGGGAACACGATGCGGCGTCGGGCCGTCGAGCTCGATCACGGCGCCGTCGCCCTCCCGGCGGACAAAGCTGACATGCGGGATCGCGACGATATGGCTGCGGTGCACCCGGACAAACAAGCCGGGATCGAGCTGCGCCTCGGCCTCCGAAATCGACCACGGGCACATCCGCTCACGGGTGCCGTCATGCACGCGCGTATAGTGGGCGTCCGCCCGGACACTGCGTACGTCGGCTGTATCTATGAAGTGAGTGCCGTCCGCCCCCTCGACCGGAAGCCGGGGCACCGGCGCCGGTCGCGGCGGCTGACCCAACCCGCCCAGCGGCGCGGGCGTCAGGCGCTGGAAGCTCGTGGCAACGGCGCTCGCCTCGCTCGACCTCACCGCAAGGGGCGCGTCCGCGATCGGATCGGCCGCAACGGCGACCGCCTGCCGCCGCGGGTCCGGCACCAGCGACAAAAGGAAACCTGCGGCGATGACGAAACAAAGCACCGCCACGACGATCGAGAGGATCTGCGGGGAAGCGACCAGTCCTCCGGCGAGCTGATGGTGCGCTGCTTCCGTCCTTGGAACGAAATGCATGCCGTACATGGCGGTGTAGTGCATGCCGGACACCGCAATGCCGAACGCGACCGCGCTCAGGATCAGCCGGATGCCGTCTTGCCTTGCGAGAAAGGCGCGGAGGCCGCCATAGGCCGCGGCGATCGCAATGACGACGGCCAATAGGACCATCGAGGCGTCATGCGTGATCGCGAAATTGCCGGCGAGGCCGTGAATCCCGACATAGTGCATGCTCACGATCCCGGCCCCGAGCAGGACGGCCGATGAGATCACGCGCCGATGCGAAGGCTCGCCGATGCTGAGAAAGAACAGGGAAACGCCGACGACGAGCGCGCAGATCAGGAACGAGACGATGGTCGGGAGCACGAGGTAACCGGCATCCGCGGGGATCGGCGCCGCCAGCACGCCGACGAAATGCATGGTCCAGATGCCGACGGCAAGAAAGGCCGCCGCGCCGGAGAGCAGTACCCGGCGGCTCACGCCCGGCGCCGTGCGGATGCGCGCGGCGAGGCCGAAACCCGTGTAACCTCCCAGGATCGCGATCACCACCGAGAGCGCGACGAGATAGGGATCGTGTCCTTCGAACATGATCTTCTCGGCCGCCCGTCTCCACGGGCGTGCCTCCTCCCGGCCACAAGTTTATAGGTCCGGTGGCGGAAATGACAATCAATGGATTGCGCGACGGATTGGGGCAGACTTGTGCTGCGATCCCGGGGATCGCCGTACTTCAGGTCCAGCCGCCTACCCGATGATTCCGGCGGCAACCTGGCCGCGCAACCGTTCCAGGCTGAGCAGCGTGTTGGCGCAGGCTTCCGCGACCTCGATGCCCTTGGCTGCAAAATGCTTGCGGAAGAATTCGAAATGCGCCGCACTCTCGTGAAACTGTTCGGGCGTGACCACCGCCGAGAAGACCGGCACTTCCGTGCGCAGCTGTACATCCATCAGCGCCTTGATCACGGTTTCGGCAATGTGCTCGTCGTCGATCACGAGCCCTGCCGCGATGATCGCATTGTAGCGTCTCGTCTTCGCAAGCAGCTGCGCATGCAGCGGGATCTCGAACGAGCCCGGCACCTCGAACACGTCGACCTGCGCACGCGGAATGTGACGCGCTTCGATTTCGGCGAGAAATGCAACACGACACTCCGCCACCACGTCGCGGTGCCAGGCGGACTGCACGAAGGCAACGCGCTGCGGCCTCGCAAAGCGCGGGTACTCGGCTGACCGCTCGGAAGCGGTAGCCTCTTTTGCTTCGGCAGGTTCTTGCGACATCATCGAAACCCGGCGCTACCTAGTCGGAAAAACGCGCTTGTCGGAAACAGACCGCTCTCGCCGTAAGCGGCTACCGAGAAATATGCCCAAGCTCGGCGGCGGCAGCAAGGCAATCACGATTGGGAACAAGGCAGGTCCGCACGGCGGCGACAAGGCTTTTTCCGGGCCAAAAAGTTAACGATTACGGTGCCGAACAAATCCGATTCCGGTTTGTTCTCACCACAAAAGTTAACGTCCTCGAAGAGCTGTGGAAAGATCGGAGCTTTGTCTGTGGATGGACTCCGGGTGCGGTTGCGCGGATTCCGCAAATCACATCACTTCATCCCGGCAAGCCCCGATCCCGGCGGAAGTCGGACATCAGGAAATTGCAGTCGGCGATGGCCACGAGCGCGTGCAGGCGCGCGGCGTGCGTATCAACCTCTATCCGAAGTAAAGGCAGAATTGAGACGGCATGTCCCTCCTCGAAGGCTTCATCGATTCCCCGAAAAATCCGCTTGCCGTGGTCGAGGACCTCGCCGCGGACAACAATCTGCCGTTCGAGCGTTCGGGTGACGACGAGGTAACGATCGTCTCGAAGGGCGACTGGACCGACTACCAGCTGTCGTTCACCTGGATGAGCGAGATCGAAGCGCTGCATCTGGCCTGCGCTTTCGACATGAAGATTCCGGAGGCCCGCAGGGCCGAGGTGCAGCGGCTGATTGCCTCGATCAACGAGCAATTATGGGTCGGGCACTTCGATATCTGGACCCATACCGGCATGATCATGTACCGCCAGGCGCTGGTACTGCCGGGCGGGATGTCGGCCTCCTCCTCGCAATGCGAAACCATGCTGGTGAGCGCGATCCACGCCTGTGAACGCTATTTTCCGGCATTCCAGTTTGTGGTCTGGGCCGGCAAATCGGCAGCCGAGGCGATGCGGGCCGCGATGTTCGATACCGAGGGCCAGGCCTAGCGAGAGCCAAGCGTAGCCTGGATTACTGCCACGGCACATTCAGTGTCGTCCCCGCGCGCGCGAGCCGTGCTCCCTGACATCATCGAGGGGCTAAACTGCTTGTAGCGCGCCGTTCGCTTCACTAGAACCATTGGTGGTTACGGGTCCCCCGCTTTCGCGGGGACGACGACGGCAGCGGTGGCACTTTGAATACGACGAACTCCTTGAAGAATATTTCGGGCACCGTCGTGCTCGCCGGCGCGGGCAAGATGGGCGGCGCCATGCTGTCGGGCTGGCTGGCGCAGGGCCTCGATGCCAGACGCGTCGTGGTGATCGAGCCAACCCCTTCCGACGACATCCGCTCGCTGGCCGCAAGAAGCGTGCGGCTCAATCCGTCGCCAAAGGATGTGAGCGATATCGCAGCGCTGGTGGTCGCGCTGAAGCCGCAGGCCTTCCGCGAGGCGGGACCGGGCCTGCGAGCGTTTGTTGAACCAGCCACGCTTGTCGTGTCGATCATGGCGGGAATGACCATCGCTTCGATCTCGCAAGTCTGCGGCGGCAGCGTCGTGCGCGCCATGCCCAATACGCCGGCCGCGGTCGGGCGCGGCATCACGGTTGCGGTGGCGGCGAAGAATGTCGGCGACGTGCAACGCGCGACTGCGGATGCCTTGCTGCACGCCATCGGTTCGGTCGAGTGGGTGCAGGACGAGGCCTTGATGGACGCGGTGACGGCCGTCTCCGGTTCCGGTCCGGCCTATGTCTTTCTCCTGGCCGAGGAGCTGGCGCGCGCCGGGGTCGAGGCGGGATTGCCCGAGGCGCTTGCAAGCAGGCTGGCGCGCGAAACCGTCGCCGGCTCGGGCGAATTATTGCATCGCTCGGATCTCGCCGCGGCAACGCTGCGCCAGAACGTTACCTCGCCCGGCGGCACCACCGCAGCCGCGCTCGAAGTGCTGATGGGACCCGATGCCATGCAGTCGCTGCTCACGCGCGCGGTCGCAGCTGCGACGCGGCGCTCGAAGGAACTGGCGAAGTAACTACCCGGACCCCAACCGCTTGGTGAATGCCTCGACATTGACGAGGCCGCGGGCATGACGGCCCTCGCCGATCCGGTGTCTGTCGTCAAAAGCTTCGACCTCGAAGCGGATCAACCGCCGCTCCACCGCGATCACCCGCGCCGTCGTGCGCACCAGCGCGCCGACCGGAGTCGCGGCGAGATGCCGGATATCGACTTCGGTCCCGACCGTGACCCAGCCCGGTTCAAGGCAGGGCTTGACGGCGTCGGCGGAAGCAAGCTCCATCTGCAGGATCATCATTGGCGTCGCGAAGACCATCGGCATGTCCTTGACAAAATGACCGACGGTCTGCTCAGCCGGCACGACCAGGCTGCGCTCCGCACTCATACCGATTTTGATGACGTCGCGTGCGTCCATGGAATAATCCGGGAAGATTGATGCGTCGTCCCGGCCAACGCCGGGACCCATACCGCGCGATGCTTCGTTGGAGATGAAATATCGACGCCTCGCGAACCAACCAACGTCGGTGGCCCTGGATCCGCGCTTTCGCGCGGACGGCAGTTACTTTTTCGCGGCAGCGGCGCGCTCGACGAACGTTTTGCCACCCTTCATCTTGTGGGACAGCGGCGCCTCGTTGATCTGGATCACGACGGCGTCGGCGTCTACGCCGAGATTCTTCACCAGCGCCTGGGTGATGTCGCGCATCATGCCTGCCTTCTGTTCGTCGGTGCGGCCAGCGGCCATGCTGATCGTGATTTCAGGCATTTCTTCAACTCCCCTTGTGATACTCACTCGCCAGACCGTCATTGCCGGGCATAGCCGGCCGGGAACGGCGTCGCTTCCGCTCGCCTATCCCCGGCCATCCATCTTTTTAAAAAATGGATACGCAGGTCAAGCCCGCGTATGACGAATTCAGTTTCCCCATTTCACATCGTGTCGAGACAGCACCTCTCGAACCCTTGCGACCAGTTCCTCCTCCTTGCACGAAAATTGCGCAGGACGGGTCTCGCGCCACTCCTGGTTGGACGCAATCGCGGCGGCCGCCCTGGCGCCCTCGATCAGATCCTTGATCTGCACCTCACCGCGGGATTTTTCGTCCGATCCCTGAATGATCACGCAAGGCGAGTTGCGACGGTCGGCATATTTGAGCTGATTGCCCATGTTCTTCGGGTTGCCGAGATAGAGTTCGGCGTGGATATGCGCGTTGCGCAAGGCCGCCACCATCTTCTGATAATCGGCGACGCGCTCCCGATCGAACACGGTGACGACCACGGGGCCGAATTCCGGTCGCGTGTCGAGCTTGCCGAGCAGCGTGAGCGCAGCCTGCAATCGCGAAACGCCGATTGAAAAGCCGGTCGCCGGCACAACTTCGCCGCGAAAACGCGAGACCAGCCCATCATAACGCCCCCCGCCGCCGACCGAGCCGAAGCGGACGGGGCGGCCTTTTTCATCCTTGGTGTCGAGCAGGAGTTCAACCTCGTAGACCGGGCCGGTGTAATATTCGAGGCCACGGACGATAGTTTGGTCAACCTTCACTCGATCACCCGCATATCCGGCGCTTTCGCAGAGCTTCCTTATCTCAAGAAGCTCTCTGCCTCCTTCTCGGAAGTTAGTGTTCGTGGCCAATTCATCCCAATGCTTTGGCATTGTGAACAGAATATCATCTGAGTGATTTATCGTAGGCGCTGACGGCGCGACAAACTCCAAGAGACGGTCGGCAAGGATTGGTTCTAGTCCTGCCCCTTTGGTGAAGTCTCCACTTTCATCTTTGCGGCCTTCGCCAAGCAAATGTTTCACGCCATCGATGCCGAGCCGGTCAAGCTTATCGATAGCACGCATGACCGTAAGCCTCCGGCCAGCATTCGCCTCTCCGCCCAGCCCAATGCTCTCCATCACCCCATCCAGCACTTTGCGGTTATTCACTTTCACGACGTACGCGCCGCGCGGGATGCCGAGTTCTTCCATGGTATCGGCCGCCATCATGCACATTTCGGCGTCCGCTGCCGGCGAAGCCGAGCCCACCGTATCGGCGTCGAACTGCATGAACTGTCGGAAGCGGCCAGGACCGGGTTTTTCGTTGCGGAACACCCAACCATATCGGTAGCTGCGATAAGGCTTCGGCAGCGAGTCGAAATTCTCGGCAACGTAACGCGCGAGCGGCGCGGTCAAATCGTAGCGCAGCGAAATCCATTGCTCGTCGTCGTCCTGGAGCGAGAACACGCCCTCATTGGGCCGGTCCTGGTCGGGCAGGAATTTGCCGAGCGCGTCGGTATATTCGAACGCCGGCGTCTCCACCGGCTCGAAGCCGTAGCGCTCATAGACGGTTCGGATCTTCTCCACCATCGCGCGCGTCGCCGCGATCTCGGCAGGGCCGCGATCGGCAAGCCCGCGCGGCAGGCGGGCCTTGAGCTTCTGCGGCTTTTTCGGTTTGTCGGCCATGGGTGCGCGTTGGTATCAGCCGAAAAGCAAGGCGGCAACTGTTGCTGCGTTCCCCGGATGCTGCGCAGCGCGCCGCACTTGCGGCGGGGTGCGCTGCTGATCCGGGGTCCATCGGCGTGAGATGGGTCCCGGCTCGGCGGAGCAGCGTTGCACGCTGCACCGCGTCCGGGACGCGAAGAACCCCCACGCCGCGCAGTATCCCGCCCTCTACAGCACCTTTCTGATCCAGTTGTGCGGGTCGGCCGCGCGGCCGTATTGAATATCGATCAGCTTCTTGCGGAAGCCCATGGCGACGGGGCCGGCCGCGCCGCCGCTGATGAGAAAATCGCCGCTTGCGGAGCACACCTTGCCGATCGGCGAGATGACGGCCGCCGTGCCGCAGGCGAAAGCTTCCTTCAGTTTTCCGCTGGCGGCATCAGCGCGCCACTGGTCGATCGTGTAAGGCTCCTCGCGCACGGGCGTGCCGGAATGCTTCGCCAGCGCAATGATCGAGTCGCGGGTGATGCCCGGCAGGATCGTGCCCAGCGGCGGCGTCGAGAGCGAACCGTCGTCGAACACGAAAAAGACGTTCATGCCGCCGAGTTCCTCGATGTAGCGGCGCTCGAGCGCGTCGAGGAAAACGACCTGATCGCAACCGTGATCGATGGCCTCTGCCTGCGCGCGCAGGCTGGCGGCGTAGTTGCCGCCGCATTTAACGGCACCGGTGCCGCCGATCGCCGCGCGCGTATAATTCTCCGACACCCAGATCGACACGGGCGCAGGTCCGCCCTTGAAATAGGAGCCGACCGGCGAGGCGATGACGGCAAAGAGATATTCCGCAGAAGGCTTCACGCCGAGAAAGACCTCGCTCGCGATCATGAAGGGGCGCAGATAGAGACTGCCCTCGCCCCCCGGGATCCAGGCACGGTCGATCCGCACGAGTTGCTCGACCGCCTCGATGAAGACCGGTTCGGGCAGCGGCGCCATCGCCATCCGCTCAGCCGAATTCCAGAAGCGCCGGGCATTGGCGTCCGGGCGGAACAGGTTCACGCCGCCGTCGTCGCGCTTGTAGGCCTTTAGGCCTTCGAAAATCTCCTGCGCGTAGTGCAAAACGGCCGTGGCCGGATCGAGCGCGAAATTCGCGCGGGATTCGACGCGCGCATCATGCCAGCCGTTCGCCCGATCGTAGCGGACCATGGCCATGTGATCGCTGAAAATCCGGCCAAAGCCGAGGTCGGCGAGTTTCGCCGCGCGTTCCTGTTCGGATGTCGGATTAGTCGCCGGCCGGATTTCAAATCTCAAACTCATGGTCATCTTTCCCGCCGTCGGAACCGCCCGATTTGCCGCAATTTTATCCAACGAAGCCGCCATGGGCCCTCTCCCGGATTGACGCTGCACTCGGCGCGCGCCCCGCACAGATCGCGGTTGGTATCGTCTTTGATCGGCCTTGCGGCCGATTTCCACACCGGCATGATCCGTCAGGACATGCTTTTGTGGAATGCGGAAGTCCAGTATGTTTGCCGGGATGCCGCTCGACAATCATACGGTCAACAAATTCGCGGCTTTGCCGGTACCCATGGGTTTCGCTGGCCGTCTGGAACATCGACAAAAGCGAAACGACTTAATATTTCGTCGCGGACAGGCATTTTGTAACATTGAACCCAAGATATGTCAATATGGCTGACATAAATTTTTCGGGCCTTTCTGCCGGTGCCGCCGCCAATTCGAGGGGCAGCGAGGGGCGTGCCGCCGCCGCGCCAGCGGATCGGCGCTGGGACATTATCGAACTCCTGTTCTTCGCCTATCGGGATTTTGTCGGCGATGCCGACCACGAGCTCGAAGCATTCGGCTTCGGCCGCGCGCATCACCGCGTGCTGCATTTCGTCTATCGCTATCCCGGGCTGAAGGTTGCCGATCTGCTCGATGTGCTGCGGATTACCAAGCAATCCCTGGGACGGGTGCTCAAGCAGCTTCTCGATGAAGGATATATCGTGCAGAAGGCCGGCAACAATGATCGCCGGCAACGTCTGCTTTTCGCCACCAGCAAGGGCGAGGCGCTGGTTGAGAAGCTCGCGGGCCTGCAAACAACCCGGCTGAACCGGGCACTGCGCGACACGAGACCAGCAGATCTGGATATGATCCGCCAGTTCCTGCGCGCGATGATCGATCGCGACGAACCTGACAAGGTGCTTGAGGCCATTTTTGGTACTCCCGACACGAGCGCAAGCGCAAAGGAATGACAATGGTGGCCCAGGCTGCAACCCTCGCACGATCGAGGCCGCGACCGGCCGACGACGCCCCGCACATCCTGCTGGTGGACGACGACCGTCGTATCCGCGACCTGTTGTCGCGCTTTCTATGCGGCGAAGGATACCGCGTCACCACGGCGATGAGCGCAAAGGACGCCCGTGCCAAGCTCGGCGGCCTGCACTTCGACCTTTTGATTCTCGACGTGATGATGCCCGGCGAGACCGGATTCGATCTGGCGCGCTTCATCCGAAGCTCCTCGTCGGTGCCCATCATCATGCTGACTGCGCGCCATGAGGCCGAAAGCCGGATCGAGGGCCTGCAAATCGGCGCCGACGATTATGTCGCCAAGCCGTTCGAGCCGCGCGAGCTCGTGCTGCGGATCGGCAATATCCTCAAACGCACCGCACCGCCGCCGGTCGAGACGCTGGAGAAGATCGCGTTCGGCCCCTACGTTTATCACCTGGATCGCGGCGAGCTTCGCCAGGCCGAAGAAACCGTCCATCTCACCGACCGCGAGCGCGACATGCTGCGCATTCTCGCCTCTGCGCGGGGCGAGACCGTGCCGCGCAGCGAACTGACCGGCGGCGGTACCGTCAACGAGCGCGCGGTAGACGTCCAGATCAACCGCCTGCGGCGCAAGATCGAGCGCGACCCCGCCAACCCGCTGTTCCTGCAAGCAGTTCGCGGCATTGGCTATCGCCTGGTCGCTTCGCCCTGAGCTGTCTGGAGAGTTCTGTCGGATGAGCACTCTCGACACGGGCCTTACGCTGATCCGCACCGCTGCCGGCCGCGTTTCCGCCGCCAATGGCTGGATGGGAAACGCGTTCAAGGGCTGGATGCCGACGGGGCTCTACGCCCGCGCGTTGCTGATCATGATCGTGCCCATGGTGGTGCTGCAATCCGTCGTGGCATTCGTGTTCATGGAGCGGCACTGGAACACGGTTACGCGGCATCTCTCCGCGGCCGTGGTGCAGGACATCGCTGCCCTGATCGACGTCTACAAGGTCTATCCCCAGGACAAGGACCGCACGCAATTGCGGCGCATCGCCCAGCAACGGCTGGGACTGGTGGTCGATTTCCTGCCCGTGGGCGACATGCCGCCGCCGGGTCCAAAGCCGTTCTTTTCCCTGCTCGACCAGACGCTGTCGCGCCAGCTCGGGCGGCAAATCGCCAAGCCATTCTGGATCGATACGGTCGGCCGCTCGAATCTGGTTGAGATCCGCATTCAACTCGACGACGTGGTGATGAGGATCTTTGCACAGCGCAGCGCGGCCTACGCCTCGAATTCGGAAATCTTCCTGTTCTGGATGGTTGGCACCTCGTCGATCCTGCTGATCGTGGCGGTGCTGTTCCTGCGCAACCAGATCAGGCCGATCCTGCGTCTGGCCGATGCGGCCGAGAGCTTCGGCAAGGGACGCGAAGCGCCCAACTTCCGTCCCCGTGGAGCGCGCGAAGTTCGCCGGGCGGCGCAAGCCTTCATCGAGATGAAATCGCGCATCGAGCGCTCCATCGAACAGCGCACCGCGATGCTCGCCGGCGTATCGCACGATCTGCGTACCATCCTGACCCGCTTCAAGCTCGAGCTGGCGCTGATCGGCGACAGTCCGGAGGTCGATGCCATGCGCAAGGATGTCGACGAGATGTCCGGCATGCTGGAGGATTATCTCGCATTCGCGCGCGGGGATACCGGCGAGCAGGCGCAGCCAACCGACATGTCTCTGGCGCTTGAGGAACTGCGCAGCGATGCCGAGCGCAACGGCCATGCCGCAACCGTGGCTTTCCACGGACTTCCGGTCGTGACAGTCAAGCCGGCCTCGTTCAAGCGCTGCCTTGCCAACCTCGTTTCCAATGCGGCGCGCCACGGCAAGGCGATCTCGATCACCGGTCACCGCGATCACCGCTATCTGACGGTGACGATCGATGACGACGGCCCGGGCATTCCGCCCGCAATGCGGGAGGAAGTGTTCAAGCCGTTTCTCAGGCTCGATGATGCCCGCAACCAGGACGAGGGCGGCACCGGGCTTGGGCTGGCGATCGCGCGCGACATCGCGCGCACGCATGGCGGCGACATCACCCTTGGCGACAGTCCGATGGGTGGCCTTCGCGCGACCGTTCGAGTGCCGGTTTAGCAAGTGCCTATTTCGGCAACAGGCCCTTGAGCTTTTCGGCGTCCTTGACGTTGAGCTTGAAGCCGCCAGGCATCACGATGTCGCCCGGCTTCTGATCCGCCTTGCAAGCGCCCAGCCACTTGGCTTCGATTGTCGTGGTCGCCTCTTTGGGCAGCCCGGCCACGGCGCGTTCGGTGTGCGTGGTGGTCTTGACGGTGTAGGCGGAACCGAAGTCGCCGGTGATCTCCGAATGCGACGTCATCGTTATCCCGGCGACGCTGCACACGGCATCGCTGACATAGCCGGTCGCGGTCTGCTGGATATCGCGCTTGGAGCAGATCTCCTTGGCCATCGGCGAGGACGCGGTTGCCATGTCCTTGTCGGTGGTGGCATCGGTGCACTGCTGCATGGTCATTGCCGGCAATGGCGAGCCGGTGTGCACCAGCTTTATCTCCCAAAGGCCGGCCTTGCGAAGCGGCAATTCCACCGCGCGCGCCTCGAGCGCCGGCCACGCCATTGCCAGAGCAGCCGCCAGACAAAACAAAACAAGCTGTCGCGTCACGCTCAGCGCTCCCGATCGATTGCTTCGGCTAAAGCATGATCCGGAAAAGTGGAAACCGGTTTTCCGAAAAGATCATGCTTAAACAATAACCTGAAGCGTGATGGCGATTCGACCCTCAAGTCATCACGCGTTAGAGGCCTGGCTCAGCGCAAAGCGCCGGCTCAGTACTTGGTGTGCAGCGGCTGCGCGTTGGCGCCATAAGGCACCCAGCGGCAGGAGAAGGAAACGTAGCCACCGTATTGCGGATCCACGGCCAGGAATTTCACCACCTTGCCGTAGGACGCGCAGTGATCGACCGCGAGCTGGCGGGCATCCACCCTGGAGGCCAGCTCATAGGCGATGATGCCGCCCGTATCGTTGCCCTTGAACGGTGGAACGTAGTTGAAGATATCCGCGCGCGCGGGCGTGGCCGCCAGCAAGCCGCAAACGGCAATCAGATTGAGGGCCCCGATGATTCGCATCGCCTGCTCCATTTCGCTAGTGTGGCTAATCAGAAGTCAAAGCCACACTAGAATCAGATGGTTCTAGTGTCCCTTTGGTTCCGACATTCGTAAAAGTGCCCGCCGCGATATGATACGAATGTCAGAACCGGGACACTAGGCTGACAACTTAAGCTGCATCGGTTGCCATGAAAAGAACGGCGAAGGGCGCGAAAGTGAGTTGTTGGCAGGTGTTGCCGCGTTGCACTTGACCTCGACGGGGCTTCGCGGCACGGTTTGCACTCGCGAACTTCGGAAAAAGTGGGCACCAGGCGGACCGACCATGCGCGACCTTTTCTCAATCGCCAGAAAGACCGGTCTCGGCGCGGCAGTTGGCGCCCTGCTCGGCCTGTTGGCGTCCGGTCATCCGGCCCAGGCAGCCAACCCGCTGGAGCTGAATTTCTGGCTGTCAGGCCCGAAATATGACGGCCGGATCGCGCCTTGCGAGTCCGCGCTGGGGACGATCACCTCCCAATTCCAGGAAAAGGAGAGCAATTTCTGGAATTCCCCGCTGCGGATCACCGGGTATGGCCGGATCCATGAAACCGCGTTCCGTCCATGGCAGTCGGACAATATTCCGCGCCGTTTTTGCAGCGGCGACGTGATGCTGAGCGACGGCAGGGTGCGGACGGTCCATTATTCGATCATCGAGGACGGCGGCTTTTCCGGCGTCAACCAGGGCATCGAGTGGTGCGTGACCGGGCTTGATCGGAACTGGGCCTTTAACCCCGCCTGCAAGGCAGCGCAGCCCTGATTTAACAGGGGATTTCTCCAACCACGCCGCCGGCATAGCCCGTGGGTTTCGGCCCAGCTTCATTTTGTTCTTGAAATGTTCTTGCCGGATGCTAGGGTTCCAGCACAGGTTGTGGAATGAGGGCATCACTATGTCTGGGTTTGGGTCTGGATTTGGCTTTGGTTGGACGACGCGGATTTCGGCCGGCATCGGCCGCCTCCTCTGTGCAGGATTGATCGGGATCTCCGCAGCAGGGACGGCTTCGGCGCAGGACCGGCGGCAGAACACGCCGGGCGAATTCGATTTCTACGTACTGTCCTTGTCGTGGTCGCCTTCATTCTGCGAAGAAGCAGCCGAGCGCGGCAATAGCGGGCGCTCGCAACAGGCCCAGTGCGGCGGGCGGCCGTTTTCCTTCGTCGTTCACGGCCTGTGGCCGCAATACGAGCATGGCTTTCCCGATTATTGCGAGCGGCCCGCGCCCCGGCTCGACCGGAACATCATGGCCTCGATGCTGGATCTGATGCCCGCACCGGGCCTGATCTTCAACGAATGGGACAAGCATGGCACCTGCTCGGGACTTCCTGCTCGCGCCTATTTCGAAACCATTCGCAAGGCGCGCTCGGCAGTGAAGATCCCGCCGGAATTCATCGAGCTTTCCGATCCGAAGACGATTTCGCCTTCCGAAATCGAAGACGCCTTCATCAAGGTCAATCCGGGCCTCACCAATGACGCGATTGCCGTCACCTGCAACAGGACGCGGCTCAGCGAAGTGCGCATCTGCATGAACAAGGATCTGCAGTTCCGCGCCTGCGATGAAATCGACCGCCGTGCCTGCAGGCGCGAGCAGGTGTTGATGCCGCCAGTGCGCGGCGGGTGAGCAACACGCAAGCCGCTCCAGCACTTCGCACCTCGCACTGCGCGCATAGGGCTGGCGAGCCCTCCCCGAAAGGGTGCTCGCCAATATTGCGCCGAGTCGAGTGAACGGGACGCAATGGCGTGCTCGATCATGTTCCGACTAAGCATGATCCGGAAAAACCGGTTTCCACTTTTTCGGATCATGCTCTAAACCCTCCCCTAATGAACTATCGCCACGCCTTTCACGCCGGCGGCTTTGCCGATGTCATCAAGCACATCGTGCTGGTGCGCATTCTGCTTCATCTGCAGGAGAAGCAGGCTGGCTTTCGGGTGATCGATACCCATGCCGGAGCCGGGCTCTATGATTTGACCGGCGAGGAGGCCCAACGCGGGGGCGAATGGCTTACGGGTATCGCGCGGATCATGCAGGCGCGGTTCTCGGAAACCGCCGGGGCGCTGATCAAGCCCTATCTCGACATCGTCAGAGCGTTCAATCCGCAAGGCACGCAGCTTGCGACCTATCCCGGATCGCCGCTGATCGCGCGCGCATTGCTGAGACCGCAGGATCGCCTCACCGCATGCGAACTGGAGCCGAACGCGCGCAAGGGGCTGATCGACGCGCTGCGCCGCGACAGCCAGGCCCGGGTGGTTGAACTCGACGGCTGGGTCGCATTGCCGGCCTTCGTGCCGCCGAAAGAGCGACGCGGCCTGGTCCTTGTCGATCCGCCCTATGAGCAGAAGGACGAGTTCGAGCGCCTCGCGCAGGGCTTCGGCGAAGCCTTTGCGAAATGGCCGACCGGCAGCTACGTCCTGTGGTATCCGATCAAAAGCCGGCGGGCCACGGAGGAAATGGCGCGGCGGGTCGCGCTGGCGGTTGGACGCACGAGACCTCCTGGAAAATGCCTCCGGCTGGAGTTCAGCACAGCACCTCAGGCCCAGGGGATGGGTCTGACCTCGACAGGTCTCTTGATCGTCAATCCGCCCTGGACGCTTCCTGGGGAACTCAAGTCAATCCTCCCTGAACTGGAGAAGCCGCTCGGCCAGGGCGGCGCCGGACGGTTCAGGCTCGACACGCCCAAGCCTTGAGCCAGATGCCGCGGGGCTGTGAAAAGTCCGGTAGGCAACCCGCCGGGAACCGTATTATGCTCGGCATATTCGGATCGGCTTTACGTTCCGCTTCCGCAAATGGTAGCGGCGGAGTGAAGGCCTCTTGAATTTCAAGGCGGGTCGAAGCGCGTCGCCCGAGCCGCCGGGATGGCCAAGCTTCCGGAAGCGAATGTCCGGTCGGCCGATACGCAGGAAGCGTAGCGGCGGAGCAATGCGGGGGAGGTTTCCCGATGGCCATGACTGGTACGGTCAAGTTCTTCAATGGAGAACGAGGCTATGGCTTCATTAAGCCCGACGACGGCGGTCGCGATGTTTTCGTCCACATCACTGCAGTCGAGCGGGCCGGTTTGAAGGATTTGAGCGAAGGACAACGTATTACATTTGATGTCGAGCCGGACAAGAAGGGCAAAGGCCCCAAGGCGGTCAACCTGGTGATTTCTTCGTAAGCGATTTCAATCCGGAGCGACTTCAAAGAAGCGGTTTCTTTTTTGGCGCGTCCACGCGACGCGATCAGGCCGTTACTTCGCTTGTTGTGTTTTCCCTGTGCGTGAAGCGGTTGCCAATTTGCTTGAACAGGCTCGGGGAACCAGTAAGCGGCTTTTCAAAAAAATCCCGGCCGCGATGCGGCCGGGAGTCTGTGTCTGATTTTCTTGTTGCTCTCAGAAGTGATAATTCACACCGGCGCGAAGCAGCCCGGCGCGGTAGCCATTCGGCAGGCCGGTGATCGTGAAGTTATTGTCGTTGAGATCGATGAAGAGATATTCGGCCTTCGCGCTCCAGTGCGGAGCGAAACCGAATTCGGCGCCCACGCCCACTGTCCAGCCGGCATTGGTGTGGGTCTCGGACAGACCAAATGTCTGCCCGCTCAATTCGCCAAAGGCGAGGCCCCCGGTGCCGTAGAACAGGATGTTGTTCCAGGCATAGCCGGCGCGGCCGCGAACCGTGCCGAACCAGGGATTTGAGAACTTCCACGGCGCGAAAGTATCGGAAGCACCGGTCGCCT
The DNA here is from genome assembly GCA_963820275.1 of uncultured Alphaproteobacteria bacterium. Classification (GTDB taxonomy): domain Bacteria; phylum Pseudomonadota; class Alphaproteobacteria; order Rhizobiales; family Xanthobacteraceae; genus Bradyrhizobium. Next base: position 106,368 of record CAWFZL010000026.1, on the reverse strand, counting down.
GGATGTCACCTTCGATGCCGAACACCCAGGGGCCCGTTTGAAAATTGTAGCCGGCCTGCACGCCCCCCACGAAACCCGAGGGGTTGGTCACATTGTTGTCGACGGAGCCCCATGCCCAGCCGAGATTTCCGCCGAGATAAGGACCCGCCCAGCTATACATGTTGAGCGGCTGGTTGACGGTGTAGAGAGGGCGCGATCCGTACGGAAGATCGGCCGCCTCGACCGACGACACCGACGAAACCCATGTCCCGGCAACCAGCGCTGCCGCGCCCAAAGCGATCCTGCTCATCTTTACTCTCCCCAACGCAACTATCATTCGTCTCGAGGCAAAAGGCGTTTCGTGACGAAGAGGCAGGGTTACGGAACACCACTTGTTACCGGTAAGATTTATCGAGACTTTTAAGTAAAAGGCTTGTTAAGCCCTGCCGGGGGGCGCTCGTTAGTCTTAAGGGAGTGTTACCCGGCGCGACGGGGCCCGCCGAGTTTTGCGGACGATCAGCCGGATCGCACAGTTCCCTTGGCCGGCAGCGACGCTGGCAGCGAGCGATGGCGGCGCTTAAATTCAGTTCCATGGCTCACGATTCTACCGATCAAGCGAAACAAGCCGGCCAAGCAGGGTCAGTCCCGGCGGGCGAAGCCCTCCGCGCCGAACCGGACTTGCCGCCGCAAGATCTGGCCGCTGGCGACATCGACCCCGCAACCGTCAATGCGGAGGAGGAGGACGAGGCGCGGCTGCCTGACCTGGCCGAGGAAAGTGGCGAACCGGTAGCCGCAGGCCCGCTTGCGATCGGCCATGCCGCGATCGAAAACGCGGTGCGCCTCGCGCCGACCTCGCCGGGCGTCTATCGCATGCTGAACGCGGCCAACGACGTGCTCTATGTCGGCAAGGCCAAGAATGTTCGCAAGCGCCTTGCGTCATATGCCAGGGTGGCGGCGCCGCAGCCTGCGCGCATCCAGCGCATGATCGCGGCCACCGTTTCGGTCGAGATCGTTTCCACGGCCACGGAAACGGAAGCGCTTCTGCTTGAGGCGAACCTGATCAAGCAATTGCGCCCGCGCTTCAACGTGCAGCTGCGCGACGACAAGTCGTTCCCCTATATTCTGATCACGGGCGACCATTGGGCGCCGCAGATTCTCAAGCACCGCGGCGCCCAGAGCCGCCCCGGTCAATACTTCGGACCATTCGCCTCTGCTGGCGCGGTCAACCGCACCATCACGGCCCTGCAGCGCGCTTTCCTGGTGCGCTCCTGCACGGACTCGTTCTTTGAAAGCCGCACCCGGCCTTGCCTGCTCTACCAGATCCGCCGCTGTTCGGGACCCTGTACCGGCGAAATCGATTTTCCCGGCTACTCGGAGCTCGTGCGCGAAGCCAAGGATTTCCTGTCCGGTCGCAGCCGGGCCGTGAAGCAGGAACTCGCGGCCGAGATGGAAAAGGCCTCTACCGCCCTCGAATTTGAAACCGCAGCGCTCTATCGCGATCGTCTCGCCGCGCTGTCGGCCATCCAGTCGCAACAGGGCATCAACCCTCGCACGGTCGAGGAAGCCGACGTGTTCGCAATCCACCAGGAAGGCGGGTATTCCTGCGTCGAGGTGTTCTTCTTCCGAACCGGGCAGAACTGGGGAAATCGCGCCTATTTTCCGCGCGCGGAGAAATCATTCACGCCCGAGGAAGTGCTGGCCTCGTTCCTCGCCCAGTTCTACGACGACAAGCCGCCGCCCAAACTCGTCCTGCTCTCGCATGCGATCGAGGAATCCGAGTTGATGGCGAGCGCGCTGTCCATCAAGGCCGGCTTCAGGGTGGAAGTCGTGACGCCGCGTCGCGGCGAGAAGAAGGAGCTGATCGCACACGCCCTCACCAATGCGCGCGAGGCGCTGGGACGCAAGCTCGCCGATACCGCGACCCAAAGCCGACTGCTCCAGGGGCTCGTCACCACGCTCGGCCTGCCGCATCCGCCGCGGCGGATCGAGGTCTACGACAACAGCCACATCCAGGGCACCAATGCGGTGGGTGCGATGATCGTGGCCGGTCCGGACGGTTTCATCAAAAACCAGTATCGCAAGTTCAACATCAAGTCCGAGGGCCTGAAGGCGGGCGACGACTACGCGATGATGCGCGAGGTGCTGCAACGGCGTTTCAAGCGCCTCATGACACCGCCTGAAGACGGCGCGGACAAAGCCCGCTCCGACGACGACAGCTTTCCGCAGCGGCCCGACCTTGTCATCATCGACGGCGGCCGCGGCCAGCTCAACGCGGCGAAGGAAGTCTTCGACACGCTGGGCCTTGCGCAGGTTTCGCTGCTGGCGGTCGCCAAGGGACCGGACCGCGATGCCGGCCGCGAAACCCTGTTCATGCCGGATCGGGAGCCGATGAAGCTCGAGCCGCGAGACCCGGTGCTGTACTTCATCCAGCGACTGCGGGACGAGGCCCATCGCTTTGTCATCGGCTCTCACCGCAAGTTGCGCAAAAAGGACATTCGGGAGGCCGGGTTGCAGGAAATTCCCGGTATCGGCCCTTCACGCAAACGTGCGCTGCTGCACCATTTCGGAACCCTGAAAGAGATCGAGCGGGCCTCGATTGCCGATCTTGGCAAGGTTCCTGGCGTCAGCGCGGAGAGCGCACGCAAGATTTTCGAGTTTTTCCACTCCCAGCCGGGGTAAAAGTCATCCCGACGTCGTGTCCAACAGATCATCTGCGGCGCTAGTGGAGTGGATTTGACATTCGCTACCTACCTCGCCGCAAACTCGTGGAACGCGATTGTCAAATCCGAAACTCCACTAGAAACATATATTTGCCAGTGGTCCTTTTGATTCTAACATTCGCAAAAGTCTCCGCTGAGAAGGAATGCGAATGTTAGAATCGGACCACGAGGTTGACGTTCACGCTTCGGCGGTATTGGTACTGGACGAAATGAACATTGCGACGACGAGGGGGGTGGCGAAGACCTCGCTATCCCTGCCCAATATTCTCACTTACGCCAGGATTGCCGCCATCCCGGTGGTGGTTGGCTGCATCTATGTGCAGGCCATCATGGACGGGCCGCTGTGGCTGCGCTGGGTGGCGCTGGCCGTATTCCTCGCCGCCGCCGTCACCGACTTTCTCGATGGCTATTATGCGCGGATCTGGGACCAGCAATCGGCGTTCGGCCGGATGCTCGATCCGATCGCCGACAAGCTGCTGGTCGCGTCCTGCCTGTTGATGCTTGCCGCCGACGGCATCATCCACGGCTGGACGCTTTGGGCCGCGATCGTGATCCTTTGCCGCGAAATCCTGGTCTCGGGCCTGCGCGAATACCTCGCCGCGCTGCGCGTCAGCGTGCCCGTCACCAGACTTGCCAAATACAAGACAACCATTCAGCTGGTCGCGATCGGATTCCTGCTCGCGGGCGAAGCGGGCGACCAGATCTTTCCGTACACCACGAAGATCGGCCTGTCGCTGTTGTGGATCTCGGCGATCTTCACGATCTATACCGGCTGGGACTATTTCCGTGCCGGCATTCATCACCTCATCAAGGAGGATGAGGCATGAAGGTCAAATACTTTGCCTGGGTGCGCGAGCGGATCGGCAAGTCCGAGGAGATGATCGAGCCGCCGCCCGCCGTTCGAACGGTCGAAGACCTGATGACCTGGCTGGCCGGTCGTGGCGAGAGTTACGCCCATGCCTTCGAGAAGCCAAAGGTGATTCGCGCCGCGATCGACCACGCTCACGTCAAATCCGATGCCGCGATCGTCGGCGCCCGGGAGATTGCCTTCTTCCCGCCGATGACCGGCGGCTGAGTTTCTTTTCGAGCCGCGATTGCCTCATGAGCATCAACATCACCATTAGAATCCAGGAGGCCGATTTCGAGATCGCGCGCGAGATCGCGGCCTTGACCAGGGGACGCACCGACATCGGCGCGGTGGTAAGTTTCTCCGGGATCTGCCGGGACAGCGAAGACGGCAACAGCATCGCAGCATTGACGCTCGAGCACTATCCCGGCATGGCGGAAGCCGAAATCGCACGACATGTCGAAACCGCGATGACGCGCTGGCCGCTGACCGGCGCGAGCGTCATTCACCGCGTCGGGCGCATCGCGCCGGGCGAAAATATCGTGCTGGTCCTGACGGCTTCGGAACATCGCCAGGCTGCATTCGCGGCCGCTGAATTCCTGATGGATTATCTCAAGGCCAACGCGCCGTTCTGGAAGCGCGAGGAAAGCGCCGCGGGAGCGAGCTGGGTGGAAGCGCGCCACCACGATGACGAAGCCGCCGCGCGCTGGACCAAGCGCTGATGGCGAAACGCGCCAGATCGCCGGTCGGGCGCCTGCCCGCATCGAAGCCTGCGAAGGTCAAGCCCGGCGAGTTGGTAACGCTCCTTGATTTCGTCCGCTATGCCGTCAGCCGCTTTGTCGAGGCGAAGCTGACCTTCGCCCATGGCACGAGCGATCCGACTGCCGAGGCGGCTTTCCTGGTTTGCGAGACGCTGCAGCTTCATCCCGACCAGTTCGAAACATTTGCAACCGCGAGGGTCACTGCGCAGGAGGCCAAATCGATCCTGGACGTGATCGGACGCCGCATCTCGCTGCGGAAACCGGCCGCCTATCTCGTCAACAAGATCTATATGCGCGGCCTGCCCTTCTATGTCGACGAGCGTGTCATCGTGCCGCGCTCGTATATCGGCGAACTGCTGGAGTCACATTTCGGCGTACACGACGACGGGGCCGGCGCGCTGATCGAAGACCCAAACGAAATCGAAGACGTGCTCGACCTGTGTACCGGTTCCGGCTGTCTCGCCATTCTTGCCAGCCGTGTCTTTCCGAACGCCCGCATCGATGCGGTCGACATATCCGCCGAAGCTCTCAAGGTCGCCGCGCGCAATGTGGCCGATTACGGTCTTCAGGATCGGGTGATCTTGCATCGCGGCGACCTGTTCGACCCCGTTGGCAACAAGCGCTATGACCTGATCATTTCCAACCCGCCCTATGTCGACGCCGAAGGCATGGCCGCGCTCCCGCACGAATTTCGCGCAGAGCCAAGGCTCGCTCTCGCCGGCGGTGCCGAGGGGCTCGATGTCGTCCGCCGCATATTGGATGGTGCCAAATCTCACCTGACGCCCGAGGGCGGGCTGCTATGCGAAATCGGCCGTTGCCGGGCCGCGCTCGAGGCGGCTTATCCCGAGAACAAGTTTCTCTGGCTCGACACCGAAGATTCGGAAGGTGAGGTGTTCTGGATTCGCGCCGACGATTTCTGAGTTCAGGCGCGGATGTTCTGATAACCCCCCGGTGGATCGCACAAAATCCGCTCGTGGCATTCCAGCCCTGAAGCTGATAGCTTGCCCGACAGCCCCCTATTCCAAGACTTTCAAGAGGCCACCATGCTGGACAAGAGCCCACGCCCCAACGTCAACGTACCCAACGACCTCGCCGCATACTGGATGCCGTTTACGGCCAACCGCGCCTTCAAGAAGGCGCCGCGGATGCTCGCCGGCGCCAAGGACATGCATTACATCACGACCGACGGCCGCAAGATCATCGATGCCGCCGCCGGGATGTGGTGCACCAATGCGGGTCATGGGCGCGCGCCAATTTCGGAGGCCATCGCCAGGCAAGCCGCGGCCATGGACTATGCACCGCCGTTCCAGTTCGGCATCCCGCAGGCCTTCGAGCTCGCCAGCCGCATTGCAGCCCTCGCGCCTGCCGGCCTCGACCATGTCTTCTTCTGCAATTCCGGTTCGGAGGCGGTCGACACCGCGCTGAAATTTGCTTTGGCCTATCATCAGGTCTCCGGCCAGGGCAGCCGCACCCGGCTGATCGGTCGCGAGCGCGGCTACCATGGCGTCGGTTTCGGCGGCACGGCGGTCGGCGGCATCGTCAACAACCGCAGGCTGTTCGGAACGCTGCTCGCCGGCGTCGACCACCTGTCGGCCACCTATGACCGCGAGAAACAGGCCTTCAGCAGGGGCGAGCCGGAATATGGTGCGCATTTTGCCGAGGAGCTGGAGCGCCTTGTCAACCTGCACGGCTCAAACACCATCGCCGCCGTCATCGTCGAACCGATGGCTGGTTCAACCGGGGTGCTTCCCGCGCCCAAGGGCTATCTCAAGCGGCTGCGCGAGATCACACAGAAGCACGGCATTCTCCTGATTTTCGACGAAGTCATCACCGGCTTTGGCCGTCTGGGTTTTGCCTTTGCGGCCGAGCGCTATGGCGTGCTGCCGGACATGATCACATTCGCCAAGGGCGTCACCAACGGCGCCGCTCCGATGGGCGGTGTGGTCGTTCGTGACACCATCCACGACGCCTTCATGAACGGCCCGGAACATGTCGTCGAGTTGGCCCACGGCTATACATACTCGGCCCATCCGCTGGCCTGCGCCGCCGGGCTCGCGACGCTTGAAATCTACCGTGAGGAGAAGCTTTTCGAGCGCGCCCGCACGCTGGAACCCAAATTCGCCGATGCAGTGATGTCGCTCAGAAATGAGCCGAACGTGGTGGACATCCGTACCATCGGACTGACCGCCGGGATCGACCTGGCGCCGCGTCCAGACCAACCAGGCAAGCGGGGCTTCGACGGGCTGAACAACGCGTTCTTCGACAACGACCTGATGCTGCGTATCGCGGGGGACACCCTGGCGCTGACCCCGCCCTTGATCGTCAGTGAAGACCAGGTCGGCGAAATCGTGGAGAAGGTTGCCAAGGTGATCCGCGCGGTGGCCTGACCCGTATCAGGCCTCGGCGGAGGAAAAATAAACAACATTGATCCGCCGAATCAGCAATGGTGCTAGTGTGGCGGTTCAGAAGTCCGTATCATTGCTGCCGCGAGTTCGTTATGCGGACTTCTGAACTAAAAGCCACACTAGAATCAATATGTTGCTAGTGTCCTTTCAATTCCGAGGATCGCAAACGAGTCGCCTCACAATGAGGCGAACTTCGGAATCGGGACACTAGATGGTGGCCGCGCAAAACAAGGGTGGGCGCCGCCGGGGGACGTGATTCTTGGGGGACGTTCGGGTCAGATGATTCGCATTTCCACGATTTTCATCGCCATTTGCATGGTGCTGGTCGCTGCCTCCCTGGGGTTAATTCTGTATTCCGTCGCAGGATTGAGCGGATCGGAATCCGCCATCGCCGCTCTCACCGCACTGACCTTTCTGATCCTTTACAACGCCGTCTCGATGCGGCTGCGCGATCGGACCGACGTCGGCGGCCAGATCGCGGACTTGTCACGAGGCACCGCAGATCTTGCGCGTCAGGTCGCCGAATTCGGCCGGAGGCTTGCCGCGGTGGAAGGAAAGCTCGCCTCGGCCAATGCCGCGGGCACGGACCGGGTGCAGGCAGTGGCCAGCGAGATCAGCGAACTCGGCGCGCTCGTCAAGCAGCTCGCGGTTTCAGTCGCAGGTCACGACGACATCCTTTCTGCGGGCGTGCCGGGCGCCGCTGCCGCGAACCAGCCGGACAAGGAATCGTCGCAGGAGCGGCCGCCTGCGGCCGAAGCCGGCAACGTGGCAAAGGCCCGGCCGGCACCGCCGGCCGTTGCCGCCGAGAAGCCAGGGACCTCCCGCAACGAAGCTCAAATCCTCGCCGCGCTGAAAGCCGCCGTCGAAGCAAACCGGATCGACATCTACCTGCAGCCGCTGGTGAGCCTGCCGCAACGCAAGGTACGCTTCTACGAGGCGGTGACGAGGTTGCGCGATGAGAACGACCAGGTTCTCGCGGCCGACGATTTCATCGGGGTCGCGGAAGCTGCCGGCCTGATCGGGCAAATCGATCATATGGTGCTGCTGCGCTGCGTTCAGGTGCTTCGGCGGCTGATGGTGCGCAACAAGGATGTCGGCGTTTTTTGCAATGTGGCCGCGGCGACCCTCGGCAACCCCGTCACCTTCACCCAGTGCCTGGATTTCCTCGAGGCCAACCGCGCGCTGGCGCCCTCCCTGGTCATCGAATTCAAGCAGGCCACGTTTCGCAATCTCGGCCAGGTGGAGACCGAGCATCTGGCGGCGATGGCGCAGCGCGGCTATCGCTTCTCCATCGACCATGTCACCGATCTCAGGATCGAACCGCGCGAACTCGCTGACCGCGGTGTCCGCTTCATCAAGGTGCCTGCCGCGCTGCTCCTCGATCCCAAGCGGTCCTCCACTTCGGATATTCACCCCTCCGACCTTTCAGACCTGCTCGGCCGCTTCGGTATCGACCTGATTGCCGAACGCATCGAAGGCGAGCGCGCCGTCGTCGATCTGCTCGACTACGATGTGCGGTTCGGACAGGGCTTTCTGTTTGCGCCACCCCGGCCGCTGCGACCTGAGGCTGCGCCCGCCAACGGCGGCGTTCAGGCAAACAATACTCAGGAACCAAATGGCGCAGGCAAGCCGGCGATGCTCGATGGTCCGGTGATCGACCCGCCTCGGGTAACCGGCAACGCGGCGCTCGCGCGGCGCGCCGCGGGGCCAGCCTGACCCGCCAGCGGTCGAATTCCTTGGATTCGCAGCAGGGCTAGCTACATCATGACAATGCTGAGATTCGCCGAAGGGCTGCGCGAGCTTGTCAGCGGCGTCGAAGTCCTGTTCAGCGACATCTGGGGCGTGGTTCACAACGGCCTCGCTGCCTTTCCGGAGGCCTGCGAAGCACTTCACGGCTTCCGCGAGCAAGGCGGCACAGTCGTCCTCATTACCAACGCGCCGCGGCCGGCGGATTCAGTGCAGCGGCAGTTGCGCAAGCTCGGGGTTGCGGACGATATCTATGACGCGATCGTCAGTTCAGGCGATCTCACCCGGCATTTTGTCGCCGATCGTCCGGGGCAGAAGATGTTCTGGATCGGACCCGAACGCGACAGTTCGATCTATCGCGGCCTCGATCCGGTGCTCGCGCCCATGGAACAGGCCGACTACATCGTCTGCACCGGCCTGTTCGATGATGAAACCGAATCGGCGGAGAACTATCGCGCGATGATGCTCGAAGCGCGCGAGCGCAAGCTGACGCTGGTCTGCGCCAATCCCGACATTGTCGTCGAACGCGGCGACCGGCTGATCTACTGCGCGGGCGCCATCGCGGAGCTCTATCTCGAACTCGGCGGCGAGGTGATCTTCTACGGCAAGCCGCACCGGCCGATCTATGAACGCGCCATCGCGCTTGCCGCGGAGCGGCGCGGCCATGCAATCGAGCTCGATCACGTGCTTGCGATCGGGGATTCCGTGCGAACCGATCTTGCCGGCGCCCACGGCTTTGGCATCGATTGCCTGTTCGTGACCCGCGGCATCCATTCCGAGGAATTCGAGGGCATCGATCAGCTCGATGCCGCCTCGGTCAGGGAGTTGTTCGGCCATCCACCACGTGCGCTGATGCGGGAACTCAAATGGTGACGGCGGAAAGCACGAGCGGCCCGCGAACCGGCATTGCCTGCTCCGCCACCGGTTCGGATGGAATCAGGCGCTCGCCAGATCCGGAAACACCGCCTCGATCTTCGTCTTCAGTGTCGCGGCGTTGAACGGCTTGACGATGTAGTTGTTCACGCCGGCCTTCTTGGCGGCGATCACGTTCTCGGTCTTGGACTCGGCGGTGATCATGATGAAGGGCGTTGTGGCGAGATTGGGATCGGCCCGCACCTCCCGAAGCAGGTCATATCCGGTCATCGGCTCCATGTTCCAGTCGGAGATCACCAGCCCGTATTTCTTGCTGCGCATCTTGTTCAGCGCCGCAGATCCGTCGCTGGCATCGTCGATATTTTCGAAACCGAGCTGCTTGAGGAGATTTCTGATGATGCGAATCATGGTGTTGTAGTCGTCCACCACCAGAACCGACATCGACAAATCAACCGCCATCTTGAATCCCCCGCGCAAAACGCCGCGACAAATATAAAGGCTTGCCGGGACTTGGAGGCCACCCGCAAACCACATCAAGAACTACCATCAGCCATTAAACAGCCCGTTAACCGGCTACCTGTCGGAATGGGGCGGCTGCTCGGAATCGGCCCGGACCGGCTCCCGCTTGACTTCATCGCCTGCCCCAAGCCACCGTCCCGCGCCCGTCGATCAAATCGAAGAAATCTCAAAATGACGCCTGAGTTTACCGTGATACGCGATTCCACCCCGGCGGCCGCGATCCCCCGGGGGATGGTGGTAGCGATGGGTAATTTCGATGGCGTCCACCTCGGCCACAGGGCGGTCATCAACGCGGCGCTGCAGATGGGACGCGCGCATGGCCAGCCGGCGCTGGCGGTCACCTTCGAACCGCACCCGCGCAGCTTCTTCAGCCCGAACACCCCGCAATTCCGCCTCACCGACGAAACGGCGAAACTGCGACTGCTGGCCGGGACGGGCCTGGCGGGCGCCGTAGTGATGACATTCGACAAGCGCCGGGCCGGGACGAGCGCGCAAGATTTCATTCACCATGATCTCATCGAACGGCTGGGGATCAGCGGCATTGCCGTCGGCTACGACTTTCACTTCGGCAAGGGCCGGGCCGGCTCGCCGAGCCTTCTGGTGACCGAAGCCCCTCGGCTGGGGATCGAGGTCGACGTGCAGGCTCATGTCGATGTCGACGAAAGGCCGGTGTCCTCCAGCGCGATCCGCATGGCGCTCGCTGAAGCGCAGATCGATGAAGCAACGGCCATGCTCGGTGGGCCCTGGTTCATCACCGGAGCGGTGATCCATGGCGACAAGCGTGGCCGCGACCTCGGTTACCCGACCGCCAACATCCGCCTGGACAAGAATTGCGGTCTCAAGCACGGCATCTACGCCGTGCGGGTCGGCCTGGGTGAACAGCGCTTTGAGGGAGTGGCGAGTTTCGGCCGCCGCCCGACTTTCGACAATGGCGCGCCGCTGCTCGAAATCTTCCTGTTCGATTTCAATGGCGATCTCTACGGGCAAAGCCTCGACATTGCCTTCATCGCGTTCATTCGCGACGAATTGAAGTTCGACAGCGTCGAGGCGCTGATCCGCCAGATGGATGATGATAGCCACAAAGCCCGCTCCCGGCTGGCCGCGGCACCCGGCGCGTTCCCCTTGCTTGGCAGGGTCCGCTAGGGCCCGTGCAGGGCTTTGCGATTTCCCCGCCGGCTGCTATGGATCAGCCCATGTTTGCGTGGCGCACCATCGGGATTAGCGGCCCGGCTTCCGCCTGAGCTTCGGCTCGGCGCAAGACCGGGATTTTGTTGTTCACCCGCGATCGAATATCAGCGCCTTCAGCCAAACCAGAGCCTTCATGTCCGAAAAGCCGCAAAAGTCCGACGCCAGAGACTATTCCAAAACCCTGTTCCTGCCGCAGACGGAATTTCCGATGCGAGCGGGACTTCCGCAGCGCGAGCCGGAGATCCTCAAGACCTGGTACGGAATGGGCCTCTACGAGCGCTTGCGCAAACTTTCCGCCGGGCGGACGAAATTCGTGCTGCACGACGGGCCGCCCTACGCCAACGGCAACATCCATATCGGGCATGCGCTCAACAAGATCCTCAAGGACGTGGTGACCAAGAGCCAGCAGATGCTCGGCTTCGATTCCAACTACGTGCCGGGCTGGGATTGCCATGGCCTGCCGATCGAGTGGAAGATCGAGGAGGAAAACTACCGCTCCAGGGGCAAGGCGAAGCCGGATTTCCGCGACTCCGCGGCGATGGTCGCATTCCGGAAGGAGTGCCGCGCCTATGCCACGCATTGGCTCAACGTTCAGCGCGACGAATTCAAGCGGCTCGGCATCATCGGCGACTGGGAGCACCCCTACGCCACGATGGATTATTTCGCCGAAGCGCAGATCGCGCGCGAACTGATGAAATTCGCCGCCAACGGAACGCTGTACCGCGGCTCCAAGCCGGTGATGTGGAGCGTGGTGGAGAAGACCGCGCTGGCTGAAGCCGAAGTGGAATACGAGGATTACACCTCCGACACGGTGTGGGTGAAATTTCCCATTATAGGCAGGGACACAAGTACCAAGCACGTGCCAGCGACGTCCAAGATCAGTGTCGACGAAAAGACAGGGCAAACCATCTTCGACGATACGGCGCTTTATTCTTGGCGACCTCACGCCAAAAATCTCGTTGACGTCGATGACCTGATTCGAAGCGAAGCCAGCGTGGTGATCTGGACCACGACGCCGTGGACGCTACCCGGCAACCGCGCCATCAGCTTCTCTTCGAAGATCGCCTATGGCCTCTACAAGGTGACCGATGCGCCCGCCGAAAACTGGGCCAAAACCGGTGATCTGCTGATCCTTGCGGATGCGCTTGCAGAGAGCGTGTTCAAGCAGGCGCGCGTCACTGCCTATGAAAGGGTTCGCGCGATACCGGGGGAGACCCTCGATGCGGTGGAATGTTCCCATCCGCTGAAAGGCCTTCAGGGGGGCTACGAATTCAAGGTGCCGCTGCTTCCCGGCGAACACGTCACGGCCGATACCGGCACCGGCTTCGTGCACACCGCGCCCGGCCACGGCCGCGAGGACTTCGACGTCTGGACGGCGAACGCGCGGGAACTGGAGAGCCGCGGCATCTCGACCGCGATTCCCTACACCGTGGACGAGAACGGCGCCTTCACCGATCACGCGCCTGGTTTTGCCGGAAGGCGCGTCATCAACGACAAGGGCGAGAAGGGCGACGCCAACGAAGCGGTGATCAAGGCGCTGATCGATGCCGGCATGCTCCTGGCGCGCGGCCGATTGAAACATCAATACCCGCATTCGTGGCGCTCGAAGAAGCCGGTGATCTTCCGCAACACGCCGCAATGGTTCATCGCGATGGACAAGGATATTGCCGAGCACGGCAACGCCAAGCCAGGCGACACGCTTCGCGCCCGCGCGCTGCACGCGATCTCGGTAACGCAGTGGGTACCGCCGTCAGGCGAGAATCGCATCACTGGCATGATTGCCAATCGTCCCGACTGGGTGATCTCGCGCCAGCGCGCCTGGGGTGTGCCGATCGCCGTTTTCATCCGCGACAAAGCCGACGGCTCCGCCGAAATCCTGCAGGACGAGGCCGTCAACAAGCGCATCACCGACGCGTTCGAGCAGGAAGGCGCCGACGCCTGGTACATGGAGGGCGCCCGCGAGCGCTTCCTCGGGTCGCTCGCCAACGAGGGGTGGAAGAAGATCGACGACATCTGCGACGTCTGGTTCGATTCCGGTTCGACGCATGCGTTCGTGCTGGAAGACCCCGTGCATTTCCCCGGTCTTGCCGGCATCAGGCGCAAGGTCGATGGCGGCGCCGACACGGTGATGTATCTGGAGGGTTCGGACCAGCACCGCGGCTGGTTTCATTCCTCGCTTCTGGAGAGCTGCGGCACGCGCGGCCGGGCACCTTACGACGTCGTGCTGACGCATGGTTTCACGCTGGACGAGAACGGCCGCAAGATGTCGAAATCGCTCGGCAACACCGTCGAGCCGCAAAAGGTCATCGCGCAATCGGGCGCCGATATCCTGCGACTATGGGTCTGCGCCACCGATTACGCGGACGACCAGCGCATCGGCCCGGAAATCCTCAAGAACACCGTGGAGACCTACCGAAAGCTTCGCAACACGATCCGCTGGATGCTCGGCACGCTGCATCATTATCGGCCCGACGACCAGGTTGCGGTCGCCGAAATGCCCGAGCTCGAACGCTACATGCTGCATGAGCTTTCGCTGCGCGCGGCTACCATCCACCGCGCTTATGCCGAGTTCGACTACAAGACCGTGGTTGCAACGCTCTCGGCATTCATGAACACCGAATTGTCCGCTTTCTATTTCGATATCCGCAAGGACACACTTTATTGCGATCCACCATCATCGATCGCGCGCAAATCGGCGCTCACGGCCATCGACATCATCTGCGACGCAGTCCTGAAATGGCTCGCGCCCATCCTGAGCTTCACCTGCGACGAAGCGTGGTTCATGTATCGTCCGGACGGATCGCCGTCGGTGCACCTGCTCACGTTTCCGGACAATCTGGAGGCGTACCGCAACGACGCGCTCGCGGCGAAGTGGGAGATCATCCGCGACGTCCGCCGCGTTGTGACCGGCGCGCTGGAGCTCGAGCGCTCGGCCAAGCGCATCGGCTCGTCGCTCGAGGCTTCACCCCTGGTCTACGTTTCCGACAAGGCGATCTTCGGCACGCTCTTTGATATCGATCTGGCCGAAATCTGCATTACCTCGAACGCAATGGTGACCAACCAGGATGCGCCCGCCGATGCGTTTCGGCTGCACGACGTGCCGAACGTCGCCGTCGTGGTCGAGAAAGCCGCGGGCACCAAATGTGCCCGCTCATGGAAGATCCTGCCGACCGTGGGCGAAGATCCCGAATACCCCGATGTTTCGCCACGCGATGCGAGGGCACTGCGCGAATGGAAGGCGATGGGGGTCGCTGTATGACGTCATTGTCGTCCCTGAGCGTCGAATGATGACCTCTCATCTTCGCCTTGGGCTCATCACGGCCTTCGCTGTCCTGGTGCTCGACCAGGCCTCGAAACTCTGGCTGCTTCGCGTGTTCGATATTGGCCATCGCGGCGCTGTAAAGCTCGCGCCGTTCTTCGATCTGGTGCTGGCCTGGAATCAGGGGATCAGCTTCGGCTGGTTCCAGAGCGGCAGTTCGACGGCCCAGATGATCCTGATGCTGATCAAGGCCGCGGCGGTCGTAGTTCTGGCGATCTGGATGGCGCGGTCGCGCAATCCGATCACGATCTTCGCACTGGGCCTGATCATCGGCGGCGCCGTTGGCAATGCCATTGACCGCTTCGCCTATGGCGCCGTGGTCGATTTTGCCCTGTTTCACGTTCAGATTGGCGAAAAAACCTTCAATTGGTACGTGTTTAACTTTGCCGATGTGGCGATTGTTGCCGGGGTAGCGGCCCTGCTGTATGATTCCTTCCTGGGGATACCCGCCGCAAAAGCGCCCTGATCCCCCCTGATACGAACCCTGCAGCGAAAGCCAAGAGGGTTTGGTGGATCGTGTGCCCGCGGGATTGCGGATATTTTGGACAGGAAAAACGCTATGCAACAGACCGAAGCTGGCGGTTGGATTGTACGGAATTCTTCGAAAGCGACGATGCATTTCTTCCGGCTCGCCATGATTCCGCTGGCCATCGGTGTTGCCATCGCGGCTGGACCCGCACGCGCGGAAGACGACAGGACCTTTGGCGAAAAATTCATGGACGGCTGGTACAATACGATCCGCGGCACCAATATGGATAACCGCGGGATCGACTATCGCGAGCGATCGCCGCTGGTGGTGCCTCCGAAACTCGACCTGCCGCCGCCGGCCGCCGCAAGCGACGAGGCCAAGATCGCGAACTGGCCGAAAGATCCGGATGAGAGACAGCGCAAGGCTGTCATTGAGGCCAAGAAAAAGAACGCGCCACCGCCGGCCCGCGTCCAGGCCGTCACTCAGCAAGCCGCGGTTCAGGCCGACCCGGCGCACCCAATCAATATTGCCCCTCCGCCTGAGGACCCGCCCGTCCCCGGCACAACTCGTCCGGCTTACGCGAATGATCGTAACGGCACGGCTCGGACCGATCCGGTCTACGACCAGCCGGGCGACCTGTTCTCAGGCGGGCTGAGCAAGATAGCTCCTTCGAGCATCAGCGACGCTTTGGACATCGGCAATCTCTTCGGCACCAAGAAGAAAGACGCCGCGCCGCCGCCCGGAACAGAACCAACCCGGGAAGCGCTGACCCAACCGCCGGCGGGATATCAGACACCGTCCCCGAACTATCCATACGCGCCCGAGTCGAAGGGCCTGCTGAGCGGGCAATCCAATCCTGACCGCAACCCGCTTGCCGAAAGGTCAAGCGCAACCAGCGTAGTCCATTAGGGCCGTCTGCCTCCGGTTCTGACACTGATCGGCCGCCGCGAGAAGACGCGGTGCCTTGATTTCTCCCGAAGGGAATTGGGCATCCCTAGTGTAGCGACTCTGACGTTCCTTTCAGTTTCGCTGCGATCTCTCAGAAGGAACGTCAAAGTCAAAGCTGCACTAGAATCATATAGTTGCTAGTGTCCCTTTGGCTCTGACATTCGTAAAAGTGCCCGCCGCGATATGATACGAATGTCAGAGCCGGGGCACTAGACAGGCCATAATGTCACAACACGATTCCAAGCTTTGTTTGTTCGCTGCCCTGCTTCTGGGGGCTGCGGTTTCGACCACGGGCGCGCTGGCCCAGACAGCGGTGACGTCGGCGCCGCCGGCCACGTTTACGCTTTCCAATGGTCTCCAGGTGGTGGTGATCCCCGATCATCGCACGCCGGTGGTCACGCAAATGATCTGGTACAAGGTCGGTTCCGCGGACGAGACGCCCGGCAAATCCGGACTTGCGCATTTTCTCGAACATCTGATGTTCAAGGGAACGAGCAAACATCCGACCGGCGAATTTTCCCAGACCGTGCTGAGGGTAGGCGGCAACGAGAACGCCTTCACCTCCACTGATTTCACCGGCTATTTCCAGCGCGTGCCGAAAGAAGAGCTCGGCAAGATGATGGAGTTCGAGGCCGATCGCATGACCGGCCTCGTTCTGAAGGACGAGAACGTTCTGCCCGAGCGGGATGTCGTGCTCGAAGAATTCAACATGCGGGTGGCCAACAATCCGGAAGCGCGGCTGACCGAACAGATCATGGCCGCGCTTTACCTGAATCACCCCTATGGCCGACCCGTGATCGGCTGGCACCAGGAAATCGAGAAGCTCGATCGCGAGGACGCCCTGGCCTTCTACAAACGCTTTTATGCGCCGAACAACGCGACGCTGGTGATCGCCGGCGACGTGGAAGCCGACGACATTCGCCCGCTGACGGAGCGGACGTTCGGCGCCATTCCCGCGCAGGCCTCGATACCCGCCCGGCGCCTTCGCCCCTGGGAGCCTGAACCAGCGGCGTCACGAACCGTGACGCTGTCGGACCCTCGCGTCGAACAGCCCGGCCTGCGCCGCTACTACCTGGTTCCGTCCGCCGCCACGGCGGCTGCCGGGGAAAGTCCCTCGCTGGACGTGCTCGCGCAGCTGATGGGTGGCGGCAGCAACTCGTATCTTTATCGCAGGCTGGTCGTTGATCGGCCGCTCGCCGTCACGGCGAACGCGACCTATCAGGGAACCTCGCTCGATGCGACGCAGTTTACGATCTCGGCCTCGCCGAGACCCGGCGTCGAGTTTTCGCAGATCGAGCAGGCAATCGACGACGTGATCGCGGATATCGCGCAAAACCCGGTTCGCGCGGAAGATCTCGAGCGCGTCAAGACCCAGCTGATCGCCGAAGCCATTTACGCGCAGGACAACCAGGCCACGCTGGCCCGATGGTATGGCGGCGCGCTGACCACGGGCCTGAGCATCGAGGATATCCGAAGCTGGCCGGATCGCATCCGCGCCGTCACCGCCGAGCAGGTCCGGCAAGCCGCTCAAAAATGGCTCGAGAAAAAACGTTCTGTGACCGGGTATCTCATCAAGGATGCCACACCGAAACACGAGGAGAAGCGATCGTGATAAAGCCCAGGCCAGGCGCGCGGCGTGTCGCCTTCCTTGTTGCCGCATGCCTGGTGATGACGGCATTGATGTCGCCGCCCTCGCGTGCAGCGACCAAAATCCAGCACCTGATTTCGCCCGGAGGCATCGAAGCCTGGTTCGTGCAGGATGCCACCGTCCCTATCGTTGCGATGGAATTCGCCATGAGCGGCGGCGCGGCGCAGGACCCCTCCGGCAAGGCGGGCGTCGGCAACATGGTCGCCAGTCTCATCGATGAAGGTTCGGGTGACCTGGATTCCAAGACGTTTCACGAACGCCTCGAACGCCGCGCAATCGAGTTGAGCTTCAGCGTAACGCGAGACAATTTCCGCGGCAGCTTGCGGATGCTCAGGGATGACAAGGACGAAGCGTTCGACCTGCTCCGGATGTCGCTGACATCGCCGCATTTCGACAGCGCCGACGTCGAGCGCATCCGCACCCAGGTCATCTCGGGACTAAGGCGCGAGACCTCCAATCCTGGTTCACTTGCGAGCCGCAAATTCCTGGAGATCGCCTATGGCGATCACCCTTACGGCCGGCCGACCGGCGGGAGCCTGCATAGCGTTCCGGACATCACGATCGCCGACCTGAAGGACTACGTCCGCCGCGTCCTGACCAGGGAGAAACTGAAGATTGCCGTGGTCGGCGATATCGACGCGGCCTCGCTCGGTAAATTGCTCGACCGGACTTTCGGCGGATTGCCCGCCAAATCGAGCCTCGTCCCGGTGCCCGATATCGACGCCGCGCAGCCCCCGCAACGCGAATTCATTCCGCTCGACGTGCCGCAAACCGTGGTGACGTTCGGCGGTCCGGGCATCAAGCGCAGCGACCCGGATTTCATGGCGGCCTATGTCGTGAACCACATTCTCGGCGGCGGGTCGTTGTCGTCGCGACTGTACCGCGAAGTTCGCGAGAAGCGCGGTCTCGCCTATTCGGTCTACGATTCGCTGCTTTGGATGGATCATTCGGCGATGTTCGTCGGCAATACCGGAACCCGCGGCGATCGCGCCGGCGAGACGGTCGAGGCGGTCACCCGGGAGGTCCGCCGCATTTCCGAGGAAGGCCCGACCCAGCAGGAACTGGACGAAGCCAAATCCTACCTCAAGGGATCGCGGATGCTGTCGCTCGATACGTCCTCGAAGCTGGCGGGAGCATTGCTGCAGTATCAGCTCGATCGCCTGCCGATCGACTATATCGAGCGGCGTAACGCGCTTGTGGATGCCGTCACCCTGGAAGACGCCAAAAGGGCCGCCCAGCGCCTGTGGGGACATGGTCTCCTCACTGTGGTCGTCGGCCGCGCACCCCAGGCCGCAGCCGAACCGGCCATCGTAACCCCGGCCAAGGCGAACTGAATTTTCGCAAGACGAAAGGCGGCGCGGCCGGGCCGTGTTTGCCTCCGTGCAAGGCAGCAATTCCAGCGCAAACCGGCTATGGTGCCGTCGTCCGATTCCGCAAGAGAATCCTGTCCGGTCCGGTGACGCCATGCTGCGGATTGCCCGCGATCTTACGATCGACGAGAACGAAATTGAGATCTCGTTCGTGCGTGCCTCGGGGCCCGGGGGCCAGAATGTCAACAAGCTTTCCACTGCCGCGCAACTGCGGTTCGACACCCGCCGGATAGCGCTGCCCCCCGATGCGCAGGCACGGCTCGCCCGACTTGCGGGCCAGCGCATGACCAAGGACGGCGCGATCGTGATCCATGCCCAGCGCTTCCGTACCCAGGAGCGCAACCGCTCGGATGCGATCGAGCGTCTGGTCGAGCTGTTGCGGCAGGCCATGACGCGGCCCATTCCCCGGCGACCGACGAGGCCCACGCTCGGATCGAAGCAGCGCCGCCTGGAAGGCAAGAAGCGCCGCAGTGACGTCAAGGCAAAGCGCCGGCCCGGCGGCTTTGAGGATTGACCGGCTGGCCCTCCCGCCGGAATGCAAAAAGCCCTAGATTGTGCCGGAATCCACGAGTCCGTGAAATCGATGCCCGTCCGACAGCTTCCCGAACAGATCGTCAACCGCATCGCCGCCGGCGAAGTGGTCGAACGTCCTGCAAGCGTCGTCAAGGAACTGGTCGAGAATGCGATCGACGCCGGTGCCAGCCGGATCGACATCTTCACCGACGGCGGCGGTCGGCGACGGATCGGCATTACCGACGATGGCAGCGGCATGAGCCGTGCCGATCTGTCGCTGGCCGTCGACCGCCATGCCACTTCCAAGCTCGACGATGAGGACCTTCTGAGAATTCGCACCCTGGGGTTCCGCGGCGAAGCGCTGCCGTCGATCGGGGCGGTGGCAAAACTCAGCATCATCACCCGTCATGCCACTGAACCGCATGCCTGGTCCTTGGCGGTCGAGGGTGGGGCGAAATCGGCCACCATGCCGGCGGCGCTTTCCGGAGGTACCCGCGTCGAGGTCAGCGATCTCTTCTATGCGACGCCAGCGCGGCTGAAATTTCTCAAGACGGACCGAACCGAAGCCGAAGCGATCCGCGAAGTGGTACGCCGCCTTGCGATGGCGCGGCCCGACATCGCTTTCACGCTCGCGGGTGAGGAGCGCGCGCCCGTCACCTGGGTGGCGACGTTGCCTGGCGCCGCCGGCCGGCTTACGCGATTGGGAGATATTCTGGGCGCGGATTTTCGCAGCCAGTCGATCGAGGTTCGCGCCGAGCGTGAAGGTGTCGTGGTCGAGGGATTTGCCGCCGCACCCTCGCTGACACGGGCGAATGCGCTTGGGCAATATTTGTTCGTCAATGGCCGGCCGGTGCGCGACAAGCTCATCCTGGGCGCGGTACGCGCGGCCTATTCGGACTATCTGCCGCGCGACCGCCATCCTGTCGTGGCGCTGTTCGTGACGCTCGATCCCGAAGGCGTTGATGCCAACGTGCATCCGGCCAAGACCGAGGTCCGCTTTCGCAATGCGGGCCTCGTCAGAGCCTTGATCGTGCATGCACTGAAGGATGGCCTTGCCCGCGAGGGCAAGCGCACCGCGGCCAACAGCGACGGCGCGGCGATCAGCGCATTTCGTCCGTCATTTGCGCCGCGGCCGACGAATTGGGACTGGCGGCACTCGCCTTCCCGTCCCGCGGGGCCGCCGTCTTTCGAAGGCGCCGCAGCAGCAGCCCTTGCCGAGCCCGGGCAGGCTGCCTTCGATATTGGCGCCCCGGCGGCGGACGTGCGCTTTCAGGAGATGCCGGCAGCCGACCTCCTCGACCGGCCGCTGGGCGCGGCGCGCACCCAAATCCACGAAACCTATATCGTGTCTCAGACACGCGACGGCCTTATCGTCGTGGATCAGCACGCCGCCCATGAGCGCATCGTCTATGAAAAGCTGAAGGCATCGCTTGCGAGGAACGGTGTACAGCGGCAAATCCTCCTGATCCCGGAGATCGTCGAAATGGATGAGGCCATGGTCGAGCGGTTGCTCGCACGCACGGAGGAGCTCGCTTCCTTCGGACTCGCGATCGAAATCTTTCGGCCCCGGCGCGGTCGCGGTGCGCGAGACGCCGTCGCTGCTCGGCAAGACCGATGCCGGCGCCCTTCTGCGCGACCTCGCCGAGCACATGGCGGAATGGGACGAAGCGTTGCCTCTCGAACGTCGGCTGATGCATGTCGCGGCGACCATGGCCTGCCACGGTTCGGTGCGCGCCGGCCGCCGCCTCAAGCCTGAGGAGATGAACGCACTGTTGCGAGAGATGGAAGACACACCGAATTCCGGGCAGTGCAACCACGGCCGCCCGACCTATGTGGAATTGAAGCTCGCCGATATCGAGAAATTGTTCGGACGAAGGTGAGGCCTTTGCCGCCCCTGCGGAGGCAGGGCTATCGCATATGGCTCGATTGCGAGACCCGATCGAGACCGCCAGATCCGCGTCTAATCCCTCCCCCCGCGAAGCGGTGGGGAGGGTCGGCTCGCATGGAGCAAAGCGAAATGCGAACCGGGGTGGGGGGACCGAATCTTGCACACGGTGTCAGTTACAAAGCCCCCCACCCTGGCCTCTGCTTCGCTTCGGCCCTCCCTCCCCACCGCTTCGCGGGGGGAGGGATAAAGAGGGAGCGCGTTCAAATGCGATAGCCCTGCCTGCGGAGGCGCGGGGCAGAAACCTTCTCACCCGCGCTTGAGAAACACGAACTCGGTATCGTCGTAGGCTCGCCGCTCCAGCTCCTCGAATTCTTCAGGCGCCTTGAACGCAGCGGCTTTGGATTCTTCGACGACCAGCAGCGCGCCTTCCGTCAGCCAGCCGCCGTCGCGCAGGGAGACCAGGGCTTTTTCCGCCAGGCCCTTGGCATAGGGCGGATCGAGAAACACCAGCGAAAACGGCTCGACGGGATGCGCCGGCCCGAGGTTGGTGGCGTCGCGACGATAAACTTTGGTCACCCCGCCCAGGCCCAGCGCTTCGATATTGTTGCGCATCAGCGCCCTCGCCTCGGCGCCGTTATCGACGAACAGCGCGAATTTGGCGCCGCGCGAGATCGCCTCGATGCCGAGCGCGCCGGTTCCCGCGAACAGGTCGAGCACGCGCGCGTCAACAATCGGATTGTCGTAGGCATGGATCAGGATATTGAACAGCGACTCGCGCAAGCGATCGGCCGTCGGGCGGATCTCGCGCGACGACGGCGCGGCGAGATTGCGGCCCTTCAATCGTCCCCCAACGACGCGCATCAGAGGACACGCATCGGCGCGGCACGAACGGTCGCCGGGTTCCCTCCCCCCTTGCGGGGGAGGGTCAGGGAGGGGGGTGCTGCGCGCAAGCCGCGTGCCGTGAGTACCCCCACCCCCAACCCCTCCCCGCAAGGGGGAGGGGAGCACGCTTGCCATCGGGCGCGGAAAGGAAAGGCGAAACTCACGTCAGTAACCTACTCGTCCCGCGGCTTGAAATCGCGCTTGCCGTGATAGCCGCGCTGCGGGCGCCGTGGCGGGCCATAACCGTTGGCCTCGGCCTCGTTGCGAGCCCGCGCCTCCTCGCTGCCACTGCGCTGCACCAGCACCCGGCGGCCCTTGCGGTCGGCGATCAGGCCGCTCTTGCCGGCCGGCTTGAACGGCTTCTTGCCATGCGGCGCGGCCGCCTCCTCGTGCTCGGAATTTGTCGCCGTCTGGCGATGGATCGGCAGGTCAAAATTCGCGCCCGCCAGGCTTGCGATCTTTTCGCCCAGTTGCTCGCGCAGCACCCGCGTCTTGACTTCTTCCACTGCGCCTTCGGGGAGTTCGGCGAGCTGGAACGGACCGTAGGACACCCGGATCAGCCGGTTCACTTCGAGACCGAGATGCGACATCACGTTGCGCACCTCGCGGTTCTTGCCCTCGCGGATCGCAAACACCAACCAGACATTGGCGCCGGAATCGCGTTCCAGCGTCGCCTCGATCGGACCATATTTGACCCCGTCAATCTCCACGCCCTGCTTCAATTGGTCGAGTTGAGCTTGCGTGACTTCGCCATGGGCGCGGACGCGATAGCGCCGCAGCCAGCCGGTCTCGGGTAGTTCGAGTGCGCGCGCGAGCCCTCCGTCATTGGTCAGGAGCAAAAGACCTTCGGTATTGAAATCGAGCCGGCCGACGCTGATCAGGCGCGGCAGCCCTTCAGGCAGATTGTCGAACACGGTCGGCCGGCCTTCCGGATCGGCATGGGTCGTCATCAGCCCGCGCGGCTTGTGATAGAGGAACAGCCGGGTACGCTCGCGCGGCGGCAACGGCTGGCCGTCGACCGTGATGACGTCGTTGCCGGTGACATCGAGCGCCGGCGAATTGATGACACGGCCGTTGACCGTGACGCGACCCTGCACGATCCACTCTTCGGCGTCGCGGCGCGAGGCGAGGCCTGCCCGCGACAGGACCTTGGCGATACGTTCGCCGGATTTCTTGACCCGCGGCGGACGCGCCGGGCGCCGTTCGTCAGGGCTGCGCTCGCGATAGGCGCCGCGGCCACCGAACGCGGGGCGTTTTGCGAAGATCTTGCCATCATCCTCATTGTCGCGGCGCGGGCGATCGGCATCGCGGCGAAATGATCGAGCTTCGCTCTTTGGATGCTCCTGCCAGTCGGTGCGGCGCTCATCGGGACGATCGAACTTTTGGCGCTCGCGGGGGCGGTCAAACTTCGGACGCTCGCGGAATGGACGATCGCCAGATGGTCGTTCCTCGCGCGGCCGCGAAAATCGCGGTCGCTCCTCGCGACCGCGACTCTCGTGCGGTTTGTCGTAGCGCGATCTGCCAAATCCGGGCGTGTCGAAACTCCGCTCGCCGCGATCACTGGACCTGCGCTTTTGCCAGGGCTTTTCATCGCCGCGATCGGGACGGTCACCAAACGACCGATCCCTCGACGGACGGCCTGAAGTTGGCCGATCACGCTGCGGTCGATCGCCATCCTTGCGGAAACCTTCACCGCGCGGGGAGTAAGGGCGCTTGTCAGCGAATTTCTTGCCCTGGAAACGCGCCGCGGAGCGCGCCTCACCCTTTTCACCGCGAGGGCGGCTATCCCGGTCGAAGCGGGGACCGCGATCCCCGCGTTTATCCGCGCTCGCATTGCCCGAGTAGGAATTGCCCCTGTTCATATGGGATTTCTCGCCCTCCGCTTGGGCAAAGCCGCGCTTCCTGAATTTCTTCTCCGGTCCCCGAGGGACACCGGAGCGGCCCTTGCGACCTGGTGGACGGTCGCGCCCGCCGCGGGAATTGTTGTTTTTGTCGTTGTCGCGAGGCATGAAGGAACTCACTTCGGGTATGGGGACAAATTATCAGTTGTGCGCTCGCTTGAAAGCCGAGGCGCATTCCCTGGCAAAACCGGTATCCACTTTTGCTGAAGGCGCACCACTCGTGTGGTGGTTCAGAAGCGACGGCTTTTTAAGCTCGAAGTCTCATCGCGCTTTATTTTATTGCTAAGGCATGATCTTTTCGGAAAACCGGTACCAGCTTTTCCGGATCATGCCTGTAGCAGAGTTCTTCCGGCGATACGAGAGATGTCCGCACCCACCTTTATGGATTTGGCGCTGAAAACTGCCGAAAATGCCGGAAAATCCGGCGAGGTCCCGATCGGCTGCGTGATTGTGCGAGGTTACGAGGTGATCGCAACAGCCAGCAACCGGACCTTGACCGACCGCGATCCGACAGCACACGCGGAAATCCTGGCGATCCGACAGGCGGCCGAAACCATAGGGACCGAACGGCTGGTCGACTGCGACCTCTACGTCACGCTTGAGCCTTGCACGATGTGCGCGGGCGCGATCTCGTTTGCGAGGATCCGGCGGCTCTATTACGGCGCGAGCGATCCCAAGGGCGGCGCGGTGGAATTGGGCGTGAGATTCTTTGCCTCGCCGACCTGCCATCATGTACCAGAAATCTATTCTACCGTCGGCGAACAGAAGGCTGCAGCGCTATTGCAGGATTTTTTCAAGGCGCGGCGATAGGACCTGGATCGTCATTGCGAGCGAAGCGAAGCAATCCACGGCATGCAGGGACTGGATTGCTTCGTCGTGGAGCCTGTCATCGGGCGCGCGTTCGCGCGACCCGTTGGCTCCTCGCAATCCGTCGGCTAGCCTTGAAGGAAAAACTCCCGCAGCGCTTTCGCCGTCGCGTCCGGATTCTCCTCGGTCAGGAAATGGCCGGAATCGATCGGGATACCCGAAACGTTGGTCGCCCAGGTCTTCCAGGTGTCGAGCGGCGTCGCCGCCGCACGCGCGATGCCGGCATCGCCCCACAGCGCCAGCATCGGGATCGTGATCTTCCTGCCCGCGTCACGATCGGCCTTGTCGATATCAAAGTCGGCATAAGCGCCGGCGCGGTAGTCCTCGCACATCGCATGCAAGCGCGAGGGATCGCGGAAGGCGGCCAGATAATGTTCGAGCGCCCGCGGATCGATCGCCGAGAGATTCTTCGATTTTGTCTGGCTCGCCATCTTGTACCTGAGGAAGAAGTCGGGACTGGCGCCGATCAGGGTCTCCGGCATCGGGTAAGGCTGCGCCAGGAACGTCCAGTGATAGATTTTCAGCGCATAGAGCCGGTCCATTCGCGCCCAGTATTCATAGGTCGGCAGAATATCGAGCACCGCGAGCCGCGACAGCCTGCCGGGATGATCGAGCGCCAGACGATAGGCGACGCGGCCGCCGCGATCGTGCCCGGCCAGCGCAAAATGCACGTGCCCGAGCTGCTCCATCGCCTCGATGATCGCTTGCGCCATCGCACGCTTGGTATAGGGCGTGTGATCCTTGTCGCTGTCGGGCATATCAGACCAGCCGTAGCCGGGCAGGTCCGCAATGATCAGCGTGAACTGGTCGGCCAGCTGTGGCGCCACGCGATGCCACATCACGTGGGTTTCGGAAAAGCCGTGCAGCAACAGCAACGGCGGTCCCTTGCCGCCGACCCGGGCAAAGATGCGCCCCGATCGGGTGTTGATCCATTCGGAGGAATAGCCGGGAAACAGATCGGCAAGATCAGACATCGTAGCTCGCTCCACTTTCCTAAATGCCGTCTTGCTTGAGATGCTATCCTGGCGCCTTCTCCGCCTCCACCGCTTGCCAGCCGATATCGCGGCGGCAGAAACCGTCGGGCCATCTGATCCGGTCGACCGCCGCATAGGCGCGTTGTTGAGCCTCTGCAATCGTCTTGCCGGACGCGCAGATATTCAGCACGCGCCCGCCATTGGCAAGTATTTCGCCGTCCCGTTCGATCGTGCCGGCGTGAAAGATCTCGACGCCCCCGACCTTGCTCGCTTCATCCAGGCCCTCGATGGGAGTGCCCCTGGCGTAGTCGCCGGGATAACCCTTCGCCGCCATCACCACGGTCAGCGCGGGTTCCGCGAACCAGCGCAGGTCGAAGTTTTTTAATTGGCCGTCGCAGGAAGCCAGCATCGCCGGCACGATATCCGACATCATCCGCAGCATCAGCACCTGGCATTCAGGATCGCCGAAGCGCACGTTATATTCGAACAGTTTGGGCCCGTCAGCCGTCAACATCACTCCTGCATAGAGCACGCCACGAAACGGCGTACCGCGTGCCTTCATGCCAGCCACCGTGGGGAGAATGATGCTTGCCATGATCCGGTTGTGAATTTCCGGCGTCACGAATGGCGTCGGCGAATAGGCCCCCATGCCGCCGGTGTTCGGACCCTGATCGTGGTCGAACACGCGCTTGTGGTCCTGGGCCGAGGCGAGCGGGATCGCCGTCTCCCCGTCGGACAGCGCAAAGAAGCTGATTTCGCGACCGGCCAGATATTCCTCGATCACGACTTCCGCGCCGGCCTTGCCGAACGCGCCGTCGAACATCATCGTGACCGCCGCTTCCGCCTCGGCCAAATTCATCGCGACCACGACGCCCTTGCCAGCCGCGAGGCCGTCGGCCTTGATCACGATCGGCGCGCCATGCTTGCGCACATAGGCCAGTGCCTCGGTTGAATTGTCGAACCGGCCATACGCGCCGGTCGGGATGCCGAACTCGGTACAGAGCGCCTTGGTGAATCCCTTCGATCCCTCGAGCCGCGCGGCCTCCCTGCCCGGTCCAAAGGCCTTTATGCCGGCGGCCGCCAGATCGTCGACGATGCCGGCCGCAAGTGGCGTCTCCGGACCGACCACGACGAGTTCGATCGCGCTACGCCTGCAAAAGTCGATCACCGCGACATGGTCGGCGATGTCGATTGCCACGCATTCGGCTTCGCGCGCCATCCCGGCATTGCCCGGCGCGCACCAGAGCTTCGTCACCAGGGGGGAGGCTGCGATCTTCCACGCAAGAGCGTGCTCGCGGCCGCCGGAACCGAGCAGAAGGATATGCATAAGAAAGCCGATCAAACTCCGTGGGACATCACGTCGGTCGCACAAAACTCCCACTTGCTGCAAGGGGGATATGAGCAGGCACTTCCCGGACGGGCGCGTATTCGCGCAATCCGGGAAAATGACGTCAGGACTGCCGCGAAGGGGCTGCGATGATCTCCTGTAACGTCGCGACGTGACGCGCGAACGCGCCGCGCCCGGCTGCCGTGGCGCTCACCGTGCTCTGCGGCTTCTTGCCGACAAAGGCCTTCTCGACCCCTACATAGCCCGCTTTCGAAAGCGTTTCGATGTGCGCGCCGAGATTGCCGTCGGTGGCGCCCGTCAGTTTCTTCAGGCGGGAAAATTCAAGTCCCGCGCCGGGGGGCAGCGCATTCAGCGCGGCCATGATCTTCAGCCGCAGCGGCTGATGGATGATTTCGTCGAGCTCGGCCATTCTCTAGACCCTGCGCATCCAGAGGCCGCCCAGGATCAACCCGCCGCCATTGACGGCGGCCATCCACAACAGAAAACCGGCTCCGGTCACGAAGAAATAGCCGATCAACGTCAGCACCGTGATGCCCAGTCCGATCGCAACGAAGGCGCGACCGAACCACAGACCCGCCACACAGTAGAAGAGCATGAAATAGATCGGCCAGAAGGCCCCCATCTCCCGCGGCCCGAAATGACCTAACACCGCACTGGACAACAGGCCGAAGGCGAAGAAGAGCACAAAGGCGATCGCCATTCGCAGGTCGAAGCCAGGACCGCCGGCCCCGGGAAACCGGAACATGCTCACCGCAATCGATCCGACAGCGCCCAGCACATTGACGCAGATCCAGATGTAGCCGCCATGGCGCGGCGAGACGAAAGTCGCGATATTGCCCGCGAACACCAGGATTCCCCACAGGATCATCATCTGGCTGGCGACATCATAAGTTCGCGACTGGCGGACGCGTTGAACGATCTGCTCGATGTCGCTCAACGCCTGCGCGGCCTCTTTGGGATCGATGCTGGTCACGACCCTACCCGAACCCTGGCGACGTCGTCGGCGATGACCGAGACTGCCCTGACGTCGCTGACGATTCCCATGTGATCGACGCCATCGATCAACTTGATCTCGACGGACGGCGCGACGGCATGTACGGCGTCGGCGTATTTATCCGCCAGCATCAGTTCATCATCGGCGCCGGAAACGAGTGTTACCGGGACGCTCGTGGCAGCAAAGTCGTTTCTGTAGCCGCGAGTCGCAAAATTGCGCATCAATCGGTAGGAATAGGTCGACACGAGGATCCGTTCGTAGTTTGGCGGGACCGCAAAGGCGAGAGTTGGCAGGGCCTCACAGCAATCGATACCGAGCTTGCGGAGTGCCGACAATCCAAGGAAGCGCGGAATGTCGGCGCGAGCCCAGCCGCCCGAATCCGGCCGGTTGGTCGGCGCGTCATAACCGAGATAGGGCGCAAGCAGCACGGTTCGCGCGAACAGATGTCCGATCGGCGAGGAGGCAACCCGAAGCGCAAAGCCGCCGCCGGCGGAGTGGCCGAGAAGTATCAGCGGCTCCTTTGGCGACGTCTTGCGCACGAACGCGACAAGATCTTCAAGATCGTTTTCGAGCTGGCCGATAAAGGCAATGTCCCCGCGCGTACCGGAGCCACCGTGGCCGCGAATGTCGGGCGCGTAGGTTTCCACGCCTCGCGCCGCAAGAGCGTCTGCCAGCGCGTGAACCGCGGGGCTCGACCCCGACGAACCGTGCACGAGAATGGCGATCTTGCCGCTGGGAATGCCCCGGGAAGGATAGTGCCGATAGGCCAATTCCGTGCCATCGCGCGCCGAAAAGCGTTCGAGCGACGGCATCGTGCTGCGATCGACCGCGCGCGCCGCTTTCGACACCGAGGTCAATTCGGGCAGGTGGGCCACGGGCGTTGCGATCATGACAGCAAGCACCAGCGCCGCGGCACCGATGACGCCCAGGGTCCAGCCCAGAAGTCTCAGCGGGAACCAAACCATCCATCTCAACATGACTCTGCTCCGGTTTTAATATTTACAGAGTACTCTGTATCACAGAGTTAAACGGAAGGCAAGACCGAGGAAGGGCAAGATGTGGAGTCGCAGTCGGAAGCGAAACTCCCTACCTTGGGCGTCAATCACCCGAATCAGTATTCGAGATGACTGCCACCGAAGCCCTTATCAACGCACCGGAATTCACGGTGTCCGAACTCTCCTCCGCGCTGCGGCGGACCGTGGAGGATGCCTATGGCCACGTCCGGGTACGCGGAGAAATCTCCGGCTTCCGCGGAGCGCACTCCTCCGGCCACTGCTATTTCGCGCTGAAGGATGACAGCGCCAAGATCGAGGCGGTGATCTGGAAGAGCGCGTATTACCGGATGCGCTTCAAGCCGCAGGAAGGTCTCGAGGTCATTGCCACCGGCAAGCTCACAACCTATCCCGGGTCCTCGAAATACCAGATCGTGATCGAGGCGCTCGAGCCCGCCGGCGTCGGCGCGCTGATGGCGCTGATGGAAGAGCGCAAAAAGAAGCTTGCCGCCGAGGGATTGTTCGCCGAAGCGCGCAAACAGTTACTGCCCTGGCTGCCCGAAGTAATCGGCGTGGTCACCTCGCCGTCCGGCGCCGTGATCCGCGATATCCTGCATCGGCTGGAGGACCGCTTTCCGCGCCGCGTCCTGGTGTGGCCGGTACGGGTGCAGGGCGAAGGCTCGGCCGAACAGATCGCTGCGGCTATCCGCGGCTTCAATGCGCTGCCGGAAGGCGGCCGGGTTCCGCGGCCCGATCTTTTGATCGTGGCTCGCGGTGGCGGCTCGCTGGAGGATCTCTGGTCGTTCAATGAAGAGATCGTGGTCCGCGCCGCGGCGGAAAGCATGATCCCGCTGATTTCCGCCGTGGGCCACGAGACGGACATCACGCTGATCGATTTCGCCGCCGACAAGCGCGCGCCGACGCCCACGGCCGCGGCAGAAATGGCCGTTCCCGTGCGCGCCGAGCTGTTCGTCGAGGTGGCTGCGCTGGCCCGGCGAACGCTTTTGTGCTGGCAGCGCGGCCATGAATTGCGCCGCAATGAATTGCGCGCGGCCGCGCGTGCGTTCCCGGCCTTGAGCGAGCTATTGGCGATCCCGCGGCAGCGGCTGGATGGCGCCGCTACCGCCCTGCCCCGCAGCCTGAAGACCAACACCCATGCCCATTTCCGCCGTTTCGCGGGCGCCGGCGCGCGGCTGACCGTGCGGGTGCTGCGCGCGCAGCTTGCCCAGGCAGACCACCGGATGACCGCTTGTGGCGAGCGGATGGCGCATGCCGCACGAAACCTGCTGCGAAATCGAAGGGATCGCTTCGCGGGATTTGCGATCAGGCTGAAGGCCTCGAAACTCGCCAATGCGCAGGCACGGCGCGAACAGATCGCACGCGACCGCGAACGCGTGTTGCGGCTGTCCGAACGCTCGCGGCGAGCGCTTGCAACTTCAACGCAACGGCTGCAGGCCCGTGTCACCCATAGCGGCCAGTTGCTCGGCGCGCTGTCCTATCGCAGCGTCCTGGCACGCGGATTTGCCCTGGTGCGCGACGCCCAGGATCATCCGGTGCATTCCGCATCCAGCATCCGTCCGGGATCGCGGCTCAGTGTGGAATTTTCCGACGGCCAAATCGCCGCTACCGCGGATACGGAGAGATCTTCGACCGCCGCGCCCCCCGCCAAGGCGCCGAGCAGCGAGCCCAAGCCGGCTGCGCCGAAGCGTTCCAGCAAACCGGTCGGCCAGGGAAGCTTGTTTTAGCTTCTCTCACCGCGCCAGCCATTCCGCGACGCGTTTTTGCGAATCGGCGCGCGCTTCGGCATCGGTGCCGATATGACCCTTTTCAGGTTCGACCGCGTCGGTCGGGCTGACCGCACGAAATGGCTGATTGGCGCGGTCAAAACCATGATAGGCGCTCGGGTAAACCACGATCCGCGCCAGCGCGCTGCGACCGTGAGCGCCCTCGACCATTTGATGGCAGGCCGACGGCGAGCTGATGTCGTCCTTGGCTCCGATCAACACCAGCGTGGGAACCCGCGCACTCCATCCAAGCCCCGACGAAAGACGACAATCCGGATAGAACGCGATCGCCGAACGGAAGTCCGGTTCGACGTGACGCGAGGACAATTGGGGACGAACTGCCCACAGCAGCGCGCTGGCGCCATTGGCCCAGCCCAGCAGGCTGATGCGCCTATGCGCGGCCCAGGGCTGCTCGGTCAGCCATTGTCTCGCTGCCAGAATGTCCGCGACCCGCTCACGACGGGCGTATACTCGTCGTTCCCTGATGTGACATTGCGGGCCGAGCTCGCGCGAACCATAGCTGTCGGGAAACAGGACGGCCTTGCCGTCCCTTAGAAGTTGCTCCGCCCATTCCCGATATTGCGGAAGTACGGGATCGGAACGGCCCGCCAATCCACCGCACCCGTGCAACGCGATCACGACGGGAAAAGGGCCTTCGCCATCCGGCTTGAAAAGCTGGGCATGCAGTACGCCGCCGGTTGAGGGAATCTCGACCGCTTGCGGAACCGCTGCTGGTGCGGCATCCGCCGCAAACGCCACACCAAACAGCGCCAGCAGACTTATGGCAGACAAAAAGCGCATCGGACTTGCCGGCTCGTGATGGCGCCTAGAAAACACCGATCCATGCGTTCGAAGGCTATCATGCGAATATTTCGTGATTCATCACAAATCGGTGGGTTTGACCTGGGGACAACCAGCCCTATCTTTGGTAAATCGATCAATCAGCATTCGGCCCGTTGCAAGGGCCGGGAACTATCGGAGAACCTCAGGCGTGCTGAACAAGTTCGGGCCTGCCGGCCATGGCGAGGCAAAGCTGCAATATCTCGATGGCGACTTCCGGGTCATCTCGCCAGGCACCTATGTCCGCTGTGCAGTGACCGACATGCGAATACCGCTCGACGAGCTGAAATATTGGAGCGTCGATCTGCAGGAAGCCTATGCGCTGCCGAGCGCCGTGCTTCAGCGGCATTTTCCCGGTGCGTTGAAAACCGAACGTTAATTGCCTGCGCGAAATTTCCTCTCGCGCGCATTGAAAAGCCACTCTGATACCAGCTTCCTCAGTTCCGCGGCACTTTCGATTTCGAGCGTCACCGCGAACGGCACGATTTCGCGCGCCCAGGAGGGAAGTCCCTCGCGGCTTCGCATGCGCGCCAGATCCTTTTCAGTCGTCACCAGCGTCAACGCGCCGTCCCTCGCTTCCGCAGCCAGGCCCTCGATCTCCTTTGGCGAAAATGGATGGTGATCGACGAAGACGCGTTCCTTGCGACTTCTATTCCGTGGGCACGCAATGTCCTGAAGAATCTGAGGGGATCGCCTATGCCGGCAAAGGCCAATACGCGCCTCCCGCGGAGCGCGTTTAACGACGCCTCTTCGGGCTTCAACCGCGCGGAAAATATCGGCTTGCCCCGCGCCGCGACCGCCTCGGCGGTCGTCCGGGCCGTGGCTCCCTCGCCGACGACGATCAAGGCATCGGTGCGGGCAATTTGCAGCGGCAAGGGCGCGCGCAGGGGACCTGCGGGAAACACGCACGCGTTGCCGAGGCCGCGCTTGGCGTCGATCACGATCAACGATGCATCCTTGACGATGGCTGGATTCTGGAAGCCGTCATCCATCACGACCACACTCGCGCCTTGCGACAGCGCCAATGCCAGTCCGTCGACGCGGTCGCGCGCGACCGCCACCGGGACCGCGCTCGCCAGCATCAGCGGCTCATCTCCGATTTCGGCGGCCGTGTGACGGCCTGGATCGACCATGACCGGCCCGCGCAGCCGTCCACCATAGCCGCGGCTGAGCACAACCGGCGTTTCGCCGAGATCACGCAGAAGTCTCACAAGGGCAAGCACGGTCGGTGTCTTGCCGGCACCGCCAACGTGATAGTTGCCGACGCAGAGCACAGGAATGGGGGCATCGAATCCCTTCTGTTGCAGTCGACGGCCGGCGATCGCACCATAGACGGCGGCGAGCGGGACCAGCAGTCGCGAGATCCATGATGATGGCCGGTACCAGAAGGCCGGCTCATGCATCAGCGGCCCCCTTCTCGATACGCAACTGCAAAAGATAAGGCTCAAGTGCCGCCATCGTGCGCTCGAGCGCACCGCCCAGTTGCAAGACCACGCGCTCGGCTGCCGCGACCGACTGGGTTCGCGCACCAGGATCGGCCAGCAGCCTGCCCAGTTGCTTCACGAGGGCTTCCTCCGTCTCCGCCTGTCTGGCTCCTCCGGCGTCATCGAGCGCCTCGTAGACGTCGGTGAAATTGAAGACATGGGGTCCGTGCACAATCGAGGCGCCGAGTTTGATCGCCTCGATCGGATTCTGGCCGCCATGCTCGACCAGCGAACCTCCCATGAACACGACGGGCGACAGCCGATAGAACAACCCCAATTCTCCCATGGTATCGGCGACGTAGATGTCGACGGCTGCCGTTGGCAACTCCTCGCGCGAGCGCAAGCCGGCATGCAGGCCGGAAGCGTTGACCATGCGGGCGATCGCTTCACCGCGGCCGGGATGGCGCGGCACGATCACGGTCAAGAGCGAGGAAAAAAATCCGGCAAGCTTGCGATGCACCTGAAGCAGGATTTCCTCTTCGCCGGGATGGGTCGAGGCAGCCACGATGATCGTGCGACCGCGCGTGACCGACGTCAATCGTTCCAGTTTGGTCAAATCGGCCGGCGGCGCCGGAACATCCAGTTTCAGATTGCCTGTCACGACGACATTGCGGCTTCCGAGGGCCGCAAAGCGCTCCGCGTCCACACGCGATTGCGCCAGGCAGACATCGAAGCGGCCGAGCAGCGCCGAAATCGTGCCGCTCACCCTGCGCCAGCGCGGAAAGGAGCGGTGCGACATCCGGCCATTGATCAAGACCATCGGCAGGCGACGCGACGCGCTCGACAGGATGAGGTTCGGCCACAGATCGGATTCGATGAAAAGCGCAAGGCTGGGCCGCCAGTGATCGAGGAACCGCGCGACATAGCGCGGAGAATTGTAAGGCACATATTGATGAATGACGTCGGCGGGAAACCTCCTGGCAACGATTGCCGCCGATGTCACCGTGCCCGAAGTCAGGAGGATGCGGACATTCAGCGCGCGCAATTTGTCGATCAGGGCCGCAGCCGCCAGTACTTCGCCCACGCTCGCACCGTGAATCCATATCAACGGGCCGTGCGGGCGAACGTCCCGGCTCATGCCGCGCCGCTCGCCCACCCGCGCGGGATCCTCCTTGCCCTGCTTGAGCCGCCGCTTGATCAGCGCCGGAGCGAGCGGAGCGGCAGCGGCCGACAGGCGCTGGTAGACGCGCAGGGTCATCGGCAGCGAATTAGCCATGAGCCGCCTCTTCCGGGCGGCCGACATACGCATAGGCACGGCTGGTCGCATCGTTAAGGGTTGCCTCCAGCCGGGCGCGCAACTCCTCCATCCTCGCGGCGTCGGCGTCGGGTGGAACCCTGAGAATTTCCCCTCCCACCATGGCCCCTCGTCCGAATGGCAGATTGATCGTGGTTCGGTCCCAGTTTTTCAGGCGCCAATAGCGGCTGGTCGCCATCGCGACCGGCATGATCGGCCGCCCTGATTCGCGCGCCAGCATGATGATGCCGAGACCGGCTATTCGCGAGCGTTTAGGTACGTCGGCGGTCAGCGCGACGTTATAGCCCTCTTCGAGCGCGCGCACCATCTCCTTGAACGCGCCGACGCCGCCCTTGCGGTGAAATGCAGAACCGTGGTCGCCGGAGCCGCGGATAGTGGCGATTCCCAAACGTTCGGCAGCGATGGCGTTGAATTCGCCGTCGCGGTGCCGCGAAATCAGTACCTTCGTGCGATGGAGATCCCTGATCTTGATGAATGGGGTCAGGAAGTGCTGCCCGTGCCAGAATGCGACAATCGCCGGGAGCTGCGGATCGACGATGTCGTAAAGATCAGGCGGATACAGACTGAATTTATTGGTCCGCCAGACCAGCCGCAGGAACCCCGCGACGAGCCCGCCTGCGGCGCGCTGAAGCCAGCTGCCGCGCAGAACATTGCGGACCAGTTTCTTCAACGGGCGGGCTTCGCGTCTTGACCCGGGTCGAGCAGCCGATGGAGATGGACGATGAAATATCGCATCTGTGCATTATCCACGGTTTGCTGTGCCTTTGCCTTCCAGGCCGCGTAGGCGGCGGCATAATTGGGGAACAAGCCGACGATATCTACTTTTGAAAGGTCCTTGAAGGTGGTGCGACCGAGATCGGTCAGCTCGCCTCCGAGCACAAGATGGAGCAGTTGCTGGGACGCAGTGTCTGGCATGATCTTTCTTCCTGGCGCGATGCCTGTTGGTCAATATGGAGCGCGATCGAGCCGCGCTCAGGACCAGGCGCGAGCCCGAAAATGCTCGAGGATGCGTGCATGACGATCGCGTCCCGCTGCCACCAGCACGCCGTGCGTCACCTCCCGTACGTTGTACTGCAGAGCATCCCCCGTCAGCGCGGTCATGTTACCATTCGCTTCCTGCACGATCAAATTGGCCGCGGCAAGATCCCAATCGTGGCTTTGACCGCCCGCAAAGGCAGCGTCCAGCCTTCCGTGAGCGACCCGGCACAGCCGGAGCGCCAGCGAGGCGATTCGCGGATGAGGAGAAACATCGTTCATCGAGGGGCTGAGCCGTTCGACCAGGGGTTTGGGACCGGCCACACGGGAAATGTCGATCTCCGTGCCGGAGGTCGCGTAAACCGGCACGCCGTTCAACAACGAACCGCGCCCTCGCTCGGCGAAAAAGAATTCACCGCTGGCGGGAGCAAACACCGCTCCAATCAACGGCCGCGTACCCTCGACCAGCGCCACACTGACGCACCAGTCTTCGCGACCGGCGAGATAACCGCGAGTGCCGTCAATCGGGTCGACGATCCAGACGAACTCCTTGTCGAGACGTTTTTCATCGTCGGCACTCTCCTCCGACAGCCAGCCATAGTTCGGCGTGGCCGAACGCAGTCTGCCCGCGATCAGGTCGTTGACCGCGATGTCGGCCTCGGACACGGGTGATGAAGCGCCCTTGGTCCAGTTCTTCAGTTCGGTCCGGAACAGCGACAGTGCCAGTTCGCCGGCTTCCCTGACAGTATCCGTCAGCAAGCGGGCATCACGCGTCAGATCATCGCGCGCCGCAGGCGTCGCATTGGCGCGCCCCGAAGCAGGCCCGTCAGCGTCCGCCAAGCGTCAATCCCTCAATCCGAACCGTTGGTGCATTGACGCCATAGCGAAATTCGAGATCGTTGGCCGGAACCAGCGATTTGAAGATGTCCAGCAGATGGCCGGCGATCGTCACCTCGCTCACCGGATAGGTGAGCTTGCCGTTTTCGATCCAGAATCCGGACGCGCCGCGGCTATAGTCACCGGTCACGCCATTGACGCCGGAGCCGATCAGGTCGGTGACGTAGAAACCCCGTCGGATATCTGACATCAGCTCGGCCGGTGAAGGCTCTCCGGCCTCCAGATGGAGATTGTACGCGCCTGGCGAGGGCGATGACGATACGCCGCGATGGGCGTGACCTGTCGTCGCAAGCCCCAACTCGCGCGCCGTCGCACAATCGAGCAGCCACGATGTGAGAACGCCCTGATCGATGATCGCAAGCTGCTTGACCTTCACGCCCTCGGCGTCGAACGGCTGCGAGCGCAGCCCTCGCACACGAAGGGGATCGTCGATGATACGGATGTTTTTTGCAAACAGCTGTTCGCCCAGCCGATCCTTCAGAAAACTGGTCTTGCGCGCGATCGAGGCGCCGTTGATCGCCCCGACCAGGTGACCCACCAGCGAACCGGACACCCGCGGGTCGAACACGACAGGCACCTTGCAGGTTTCCACCTTGCGGGGATTGGCGCGCGCTACCGTACGCTCGCCGGCGGTTCGCCCGACGCTTTCGGGCGATGCCAGATCGGCCGAATGTGGCGCGGAGGAGAAGTCGTAGTCGCGCTCCATCGCGGTGCCTTCGCCCGATATGGCCGTCGTCGAGATGCCCTGGCTCGAGCGCAGATAGGCGCCGTGAAAGCCGGTGCTGGTCACGAGCACCATGCCGCCTATCCCTGTCGACGCCGACGCGCCGCCCGATTTGGTCACGCCCTTGACGGCGAGTGCTGCGGCTTCGGCCTCGCAGGCGCGGCGTTCAAGCTCCGCTGTGGCCGGAACGGCGGGGTCGAGCAGATCCAGGTCGGGGAATTCGCGTGCCAGCAGCGACGGATCGGCGAGACCGGCATATTTGTCCTCAGGTGCGACGCGCGCCATCGCCACCGCGCGCTCCGCAAGCCGGGCGATGCCGTCACCGCTGACGTCGTTGGTCGAGACCACCGCCTGCCGCCTGCCTACAAGCACGCGCAACCCGACATCGTCGCCTTCCGAGCGTTCCGATTCCTCGACGCGTCCGTCGCGTACCTCGACACCCTGCGAAACGCCGCGCACCGCCACGGCGTCGGCGGCATCCGCGCCGGCTCGTCGTGCAGCTTCGACGAGACGCTGTGCCAGCGAACTCAAGGGGGATTGATCGAACAGGTCGGAGCTGGCTGACGAAAGGGACGATGCGGTTGATGGTGAAGAGATCACGAACAAAATCCCGGAGATTCAGGAGGGCACGACGAGGTGTCGAACACGAAACCGTGGATACACCAGATGTGCCCGATTCACAGCGATTTCAAGCATTTTCAGGGAGCAAAAACCAAAGATTTTCCACATCGCAGCAAGGTCCCGTCAATCATGCGGACCAAGGTCTTGTCAATCATGTGAATGAATGCAGAGCCGGTGACCGCGGATTAACCAGCCTTTTTAAGCGAATTCGGACGCGCCTCTGGCAAGCTCCTGCGCATCGACCGGGGAATATAATCCCGGCGTGGAGACAAAGCCGTGAGGCGTCAAACAACGAGCGGGATCAATCCTGCCGGGTCGGGCCGTGCATTGCGGCTCGACCCTCTCTCTCTGCCCGTCAGCTTCGATGCGCACGACATTCGCGCAGACGGCGGCGTGCGCAATGTGGAACTGCACCGGGAACGTGTCGTGCTGCGTCGTGCCGTCCGCGGCATGCGGATGGCCATCAATGTTCGCGTCAGCGATTTCCGCGGTGTCGCGCTTCGCGGCAGCGAGGGCGCGCATGCGCTGGTGCTTGTTCATCGCGATCCGTCACTGGCGGTTCCGCTGTGCATGAGTTCAGACCGCGACGAGCTCGCGACCGCCTGGCAGGTGTGGAGCGATATCTTCGCGCTGCCCCAGCTCCTGGAAGACGAGGTTTGCGAGCCCGCGCCTCGGCGACGGCGGCACAACGCGGTCCGCGCGCGCCGTCCGAGATTCCTGGTACGTCGCCGCGGCGGCGGCCGGCTCGACCCGTCCAACGTGCATCGCGGCGAGCGCGAGATCATCGCGCGGAACTAGAGCCTGACGCTCCAGCCGGCTACTATCAACGCATCTACCAGCAGTCCGGCAAACAGCAGCAGTCCGGCATCGCGGTTGGATTTGAAGACACGCAGGCACAATGCGGGATCGTCGATCTTCAGGCGCGCGATCTGCCAGGCAAGGTGCGCAGCGAACGCGGCAAGTCCGACCCAGGCGGGTAGACCTGCGCCGGCAAGGTGGATGGCGAAGCCGATCAGAACCACCGCAAGCACATAGAACACGATGAGTGCCTGACGGGTGCGCTCGCCAAACAGGCGCGCGGTCGATTTCACTCCGATCAGTGCGTCATCCTCGGCGTCCTGATGCGCATAGATCGTGTCGTAGCCGATCACCCACGCGATCGAACCCGCGTAAAGAAAAAGTGCCGTCGTATCTATGCGCCCGAGGATAACGGCAAATCCCATGAGCGCGCCCCACGAAAAGGCCAGCCCAAGCACGGCCTGCGGCCAAAAGGTGATGCGCTTCATGAAGGGATAGATGGCAACGATACCAAGCGAGGCGATCCCGGTTGCCACCGCGACGCGATTGAATTGCAGCAGCACCGCCAACCCGATCAACGCCTGGACGAGCAGGAAGACGACCGCTTTCGGCACGCTGACCTGTCCCGCCGGTATCGGCCGCGATCGCGTGCGTTCGACCCTTGCATCGAGGTCGCGATCGGTGATGTCGTTCCAGGTGCAGCCGGCACCGCGCATGACAAAGGCGCCGACAAAGAACAGCGCGATGACGAAGGGCAATCGGCTCAGATCACGGGCGATCCCGGCGGCAAGTGTGGCCGACCACCAGCACGGCATCAGCAACAGCCAGGATCCGATCGGCCGGTCGAGGCGGGCAAGCCGCAAATAGGGCCGCGACCAGGGTGGCGCGAGCGTATCGACCCAGTTGCCGGTCGCGTCGGCAACGCGGGCCGCAGCCTCAATCATATGAGCCCATCGTCCTCTTTGAAACGGCGTTCAGTTCGACGCCACTCCTCATCGCCAGGGTCATCGCGCCAGAGGATTGCCACTCAGCGTATCGAATACGCCGCCCTTCTTGGCGGCAGCCGGTTCGGGAACCGCCGTCGAAGACCCAAGCACATCGCTCAGGGTGGGACCGGTGGGTCCCTTTTGCATTTGCTCCGCCGCCGCGCAGACTT
This sequence comes from uncultured Alphaproteobacteria bacterium, assembly GCA_963820275.1. Classification (GTDB taxonomy): domain Bacteria; phylum Pseudomonadota; class Alphaproteobacteria; order Rhizobiales; family Xanthobacteraceae; genus Bradyrhizobium. The sequence continues at coordinate 66,683 of CAWFZL010000026.1, read as the reverse complement.
TCTTCTGCAAGGTCTCCGTGCCCTGGTGACCGCGCTTGAGCTGGTCCCCGATCTGCGGCGGAATCTGGCATTTCGCCGCGTTGGCTTCGACGTATTTCATCATCTTGATTTCCGCCTGCGCGAAGTTTCCGATCAGCTTGCATGCCTCGCTCGGTGGCGCATGGTGATCGCTGGCTGCCTTGATCAGCTTGCCGCGCTTTTCCGCCTCTTCGCGCAGCGGCATGAATTCCTTCATGCACTGATCGACGGCGCCCGACTGGGTCGGCGGAGCCGCGAAAGGAGCACTCGTAAATGGCGTCGCCCCCGGAGACGGAAATGCACCGGCTGGCGGTGCGGCGCCCATGGCAGGCGTCGGCGCAGCTCCGTTCACCGGCGGAAAAGGCGATGCCCCTGCCTGCCCGGGCAGCGGCGCCGGAAATGCACCTTGCGCGCAGACATGTCCGGCAGAGAGCGTAACGATCGCCACGGTTAGCGGCGCGATCAGGCGACGGATCATCAAAGCTGTTCCCTCAGGCAAGGTCCGACGGCGTCTTCCCGACAGAAGAGCGACTCCAAGCGATATTTTACGATCGCAGCAGGTGCTTAACAACCCGTGGAATCTGGCAACAGCGCGGCGCTCGTGTCCCGGTTCTGACATTCGTATCCCTCGCGGCGGCCATCTTTACGAATGTCAAAACCGAAGGGACGCTGGCAACTCTTTGATTCTAGTAGAGCTTTGACTCTGACATTCGTTCCGAGAGGTTGCGACGAGACTGGAAGGAACGTCAGGGCGCTGCAATAGGCCGCACCAGACAGGCGATAATCGCGCATTTTCTCATCCTTTGGGCTAAAAGCTCGCGAATTGGAACATTGACCATGCCGAAATTCGACTTTCGCAAACCGCGTCTGTTCGTGGACGCCGACCTCGCACCGGAGGCGACGGTTACGCTCGCGCGCGAGCAAAGCAATTACCTGGGCAACGTGATGCGGCTCTCGGCCGGAGAATCCATTCTCGTGTTCAACGGGCGCGACGGCGAGTGGGAGGCTGCGATCACGGGGCGCAAGCGGCCGGAGAGTCTTGCGGTCATTGCCCGGACCCGAGCGCAGGATCGATTGCCGGATCTCGCTTACATTTTTGCCCCGCTCAAGCATGCGCGTCTCGACTATGTGGTGCAGAAGGCGGTCGAGATGGGAGCCTCGTCGCTGCAGCCGGTCCTGACGCGCTTCACGCAGGTTTCGAGGGTCAACGGCGATCGAATGCGGGCCAATGTCATCGAGGCGGCCGAACAGTGTGGCATCCTGGGCATCGCCGAGATTGCCGAGCCGCTTCCGCTCGACCGCTATTTGGCTGCGCGCGACCCGCGCCGACTTCTGGTCTTCTGTGACGAGGCCGCCGACGTCGCAAGTCCGTTTCAGGCGCTGGCGGGCCAGCAAAACGCCGGCGAAGGGATCGATTTGCTGATTGGCCCAGAGGGCGGATTCGCCGAGGATGAGCGCGCGTTGCTGCTGCGGCAAGACCGAACGTTGCGGCTATCGCTGGGACCACGAATTCTGCGGGCGGACACGGCGGCGGTTGCCGCACTTGCACTGGTCCAGTCCGTTCTGGGCGACTGGACCGGTGACCGGCCCGGGCAGGCTCCGGCCCCGGCCGGTCCGTTCCGGTAGGTTGGTCTTGGCCGGTTGTTAAGACACTTGGCTGATCCCAGTCGAAACCACGCCGACGCCATGCTAAGGGCTGCCCCAGCTCAGGGGCGGGAAGCTTCTTCCGCGGCCGGTCCGACAGGCCAGCCCAGAGAAGACACTCTTAATCAATGACTTACGCCTAGTTTGGGCATAAGAAGCTTCGGCAGCTTGTGACCTGAAGCTCCCTTTTTCGGGATTTGGACGTCGAAATGACAGTGACCGCCGCCCATCGTGCGACCGGCTCCGCCGCCTGGGCGGACGCGCTGCTATTGTCGTTCGCCCAGGCCGGCTACGTCCGCGCGGAGCCTGCGATCCTGCAGCCGGCCGAGCCCTTTCTCGATCTCTCCGGCGAGGACATCCGCAAGAGCCTCTATCTGACCACGGACGCCGGTGGCGAGGAGCTCTGCCTGCGGCCCGACCTTACCATTCCGGTCGCGCGGGATTATCTCGCCTCCGGCAACGCCGGTCAGCCTGCTGGCTTCAGCTATTTCGGCCCGGTGTTCCGTTATCGGGGCGGTCGCCCCAGCGAATTCCTGCAGGCCGGCATCGAATCCTTCGGGCGGCTCGACCGTCCGGCGGCCGATGCCGAAATGCTCGCGCTCGCGCTTGAGGCCACGAATGCATTCGGTTTGAAAGACGTCGAGATTCGCACCGGCGACGTCGCGTTGTTCACGGCCCTGATCGATGCCCTCGGCCTCTATCCGGTCTGGCGGCGGCGCCTGATCAAGGACTTCAATCGCAAGGTCAGCCTGGAGCAGGATCTCGAGCGGCTGACGCTTGCGACCGCGTCGACCCGCAACGAGTATGAGGGGGTGCTTGCGGCGCTTGCCGGCTCGGATCGCAAGGCGGCGCTGGCGCTGGTGACGGATCTGATGTCGATTGCGGGAGTGGCCAATGTCGGCGGGCGAACGGTTGCGGAGATCGCCGACCGTTTCCTCGAACAGTCCACGCTGAAAGGCGGAGCCCTGCCGCGCGATGCGCTCGAATTGATCAAGCGCTTCCTCGCGATCTCGGGTGACCCCACCGACTCGATCGCGCGGTTGCGCTCGCTTGCTGCCGACGCGAAGCTGGACATCGCCGCCGCCATCGATGCGTTCGAAAGCCGGATCGGCTTCATGAGAACGCGCGGTATCGATACGAAGTCGATGCGTTTCTCGACCTCGTTCGGACGCGGCCTGGACTATTATACGGGCTTCGAGTTCGAACTGCATGCCAGAGGCAACGGTGTCGAGCCGTTGGTGGCAGGCGGCCGCTACGACGGTCTGATGACCCGGCTGGGCTGGAAAAGCCCGATCCCGGCGGTCGGGTTCTCGATCTGGGTCGAGACCTTGACGCAGTTCGGCGGCAAGCCTTCCGCTGTCAAGAAAACCGGCCGGAGCGCGTCATGAGCGCGCCATTCGTCCTCGCGGTGCCTTCAAAGGGCCGTTTGCAGGAAAATGCGGAAGCCTTCTTCACGCGTGCCGGCCTTGCGCTGAGCAAGCCGCGCGGCGCGCGCGAATATCGCGGCACCATTTCCGGGCTCGACAATGTCGAGATCGCCTATCTTTCCGCGAGCGAGATCGCGTCACAGCTTGCGCGTGGCACGGTTCATCTCGGGGTGACCGGCGAGGACCTGGTGCGCGAGAGCATCGCCGACGCTGAAAAACGCGTCCTCCTGATCGACAACCTTGGTTTCGGCAGCGCCAACGTCGTCGTCGCCGTACCGCAAGCCTGGATCGACGTTCGGACCATGGCCGATCTCGACGATGTCACCACCGGCTTCCGCGCGCAACATAACCGCCGGATGCGGGTGGCAACCAAATACATCAACCTGACCCGGACATTCTTTGCTTCGCACGGCATCGTGGATTACCGCATCGTCGAGAGCGCCGGCGCCACCGAAGGCGCGCCCGCGGTCGGCACCGCGGAAATGATCGTCGATATCACGACCACGGGGGCCACTCTTGCCGCCAATGGCCTGAAAGTGCTGGACGACGGCGTGATCCTGCGCAGTCAGGCCAATCTCGTCGCCTCACGCGACGCCGACTGGTCGAACGATGCGAAAGAGGCGGCTCGCGTGATCCTGGATCACATTGCGGCTCGCGCCCGCGCCAGCAAATATCGGGAGGTTCGCACCCGCTTCGCAGGATGCGACGCAGCGCTGCTCGCCGAGGCCCATAATCGCTTTGGCGTGGTGTCGCCATTCGGCGGCCCGACATCCTCGGGAATGGTGACCTTGCATTGTCCGCCGGCGCAGCTATACGCGCTCGGAAGCTTCCTGCGCGATCACGGCGCCGAAACCGTTTCGGTTGCGTCGCTGGACTATGTGCTCGACCGCGAAAATCCGCTGTTCGCCAGGCTAGAGGCGTTCCTGCGGCGATAAGACGAAGGGCCGCACCCCCCCGCCGTGGCGACATTCGGCCCCGATTATCATATGTTGCGTCTTCGTGCGTTTGGAAACTGATCGATGATGCTGGGTACGGATGTCTCTGGTCTGTCGACGACCGCGGCGGAGGCCGCGGCGCAGGGACTGTCCATTGTCGTGCCGCTCCACAACGAGGCGGCCGGGCTTGCATCGTTGCATCAGCGACTGTGCGCCCTGGCGCGGACGCTTCGCAATCGTTATGGCCTGGGCTGCGAGGTCGTCTATGTCGATGACGGCAGCCTTGACGCGACGCTCGCAATCGCGCGTGGGCTTGCTGCGGAGGCGCTGGACATTCAGGTGGTGTCGCTGTCGCGCAATTTCGGCAAGGAGGCGGCGCTGATGGCAGGACTTGACCATGCCCGGCGCGGTGCCGTGCTGTTCATGGACGGCGACGGCCAGCACCCGCCGGCGCTCGTGGAAGAACTTGTCGGCCATTGGATCGATGGCGGTCTCGACGTGGTCTATACGGCGAAGGCGCATCGCGACAACGAACCCCTGGCGCGGCGGCTTGCGGTGCGCGGTTTCTACGCGCTGATAAATTGGGGCGCACGGCAGAAAATCCCGGAAGACGCGGGCGATTTTCGCCTGCTGTCGCCGCGTGCCGCGGCGGCCTTGCGGCAGCTTCCCGAGCGCAATCGTTTTTTCAAGGGGCTTGCAAGCTGGATCGGCTTCCGCCAGATCCGCGTCGACTACGAACCGGCGCCGCGCGCGCACGGCATCACCACTTTCAGCGCAAGCCGGCTGGTCGGGCTTTCAATCGAGGGCCTGACTTCGTTTTCGGTCGCGCCGCTGCGCTTTGCCAGCCTGCTCGGCGTCTTGCTCGCCAGCGCCGCTTTTCTTTTCGGACTTTCAATCCTGTGGGAGACCTGGACTACCGGAAAATCGGTTCCCGGCTATCCCTCGCTGATGGTCGGCCTGATGACCATCGGCGGCGTGCAGCTCATCATGATCGGCATCGTCGGCGAATATATCGGCAAGATACTTTCAGAGCTGAAGGCGCGCCCGATCTATTTCGTCGCCGAGCGCAGCGAGAAACGAGCCGAAACGAAAACCGATGCTGCCGCTGGCGAGAGGACCGCGGCCGAATGAGCGACGCAGCGTCGCGCCAAATCTGGCTGTGCGCTGACGACTACGGAATCAGCCCAGGCGTCAACCGCGCGATCCGTGATCTGATCGAACGCGGTCGTCTCAATGCGACATCGGCCATGGTCGTCGGTCCCGCCCTCGGCCGCGACGAAGCGGGCGCGCTGAACGCGGCCGCGGCAAGCAGCCCGCGCTGTGCGATCGGCCTGCATGCCACGCTCACAGCGCCATTTCGTCCTCTGACGATGCACTTCCGGCCAATTGACGGCGGCATGTTCCTGCCGTTTCCAAAACTCTTGCGCTCAGGCCTGATGGGCAGGCTCGATCACGAAGTCATCCGCACGGAATTGCTGGTGCAGCTGAGGACCTTCGGCGAATTGTTCGGCCGCGCCCCGGACTTCGTCGATGGTCACCAGCACGCCCAGCTTTATCCGGGCGTGCGTGATGCCTTTCTTGCGGCGGTGAAGGAAGCAGCACCCAATGCCTGGGTTCGCCAGTGCGGGCGCAATCAGCCCTTTCTTCGCCGTCTCCGCACGCCAAAAGCATTGGTTCTCGACATGCTGAGCGCGCAATTCCGCCGCCGTGCCGCGCGGGCCCGGGTTGCGTTCAATCCGGCTTTCGCGGGAGCCTATGATTTTTCGGGAAAGCCCGACTTCGCGGCCTTGATGGAACAATTCCTGGAGGGCCTGCCCGACAATGGTCTCATCATGTGTCACCCCGGGTCGGTGGATGATGTCCTTGTCAACCTCGATCCGCTGACGGTGCAGCGCGAGCGCGAATACGCTTTCCTCCGCGGCGACCATTTTCCGCGCCTCCTTGCGGCGAACAAAGTTACCCTGGGTTGAAAAGCCGAACGAACCCGCGCGTTTTCTGACCGCGATCAATCGCTTGAGCCGGTTTCAAGGCAGCGCATGCGGCCTCGCAAGTCCTGCCGAAATTTAATTCCCGACTGCACTACTGGCGACAAAAAGGACACCTACATCTTGCCGCGCTGCTTGCGAAGCGAGGGAGAAGCTCGATGACACCGCAAGAACGCCAATTGGTTGACGACCTTTTCGACCGGCTCTCGAAAATGGAGAGCGCGCCCCGCGATCCGAACGCCGCTGCCGCGATCGCAGACGGCCTCCGCAGGGCGCCCAACGCGGTCTACGCGCTGGTGCAAACTGTTCTGGTCCAGGATGAAGCGCTCAGGCGTGCGAACGACCGCATCCAGGAACTGGAGGGAGCCAATGCGCCCGCTCCGGATCAGGGCGGCGGGTTCCTCGAACTCGATGCGCGGCGCATTATTCGGACAAGGTCAACCGCGCAGCTCGGTCCCGAATGTACCGCCACCAGTGGGCGGCAGCCGTCCGGTTTGGAACAGCGGCCAGGCCATGCAGCAAGCGGGTTATTCCGGACGGTATGACCAGCCTCCCTATGGGCAACCCAATTATGGGCAACCCCCCTTTGGCGGAGCCCAGCCCGGCATGGGCGGCGGCGGTTCATTCCTGGGCACCGCCGCGGCGGCCGCGGCCGGAGTCGTCGGCGGTTCGCTGCTGCTCAACAGCATCCGCTCGATGATGGGAGGCAGCCGTTCCGGCTTCGGCGATGCCGGCGCGATGGCGGACAGGGCTTCGAGCCAGAGTCCCTGGACCGACCAGTCCGGCAGCAATCTTGCCCGCGACGCCGGAATCAACGACATCGGCGCGTCGAATGATCGGGTCGATGACAATTCGCGGGCCGGATTCTTCGATACGGCCTCCGCGGACGATGACCACGACGACACGGACGTCAACTCCGATGATTTCGGCGGCGATGATTTTGGTGGTGGCGGAGACAGCGACTTCGCCTGAGGCGACAGTCTTGTCATGACAAGAGACAGCCGTCCGAACGGAAGGCTGTCTTTTCTTTGGCTATCGATCAGATGACGACGACCCTGGTGCCGACATTCACGCGGCCATACAGGTCGATCACATCCTCGTTACGCATCCGGATGCATCCGGACGACACGTTGGTGCCGATTGTCCAGGGTTCGTTGGAGCCGTGGATGCGATAAAGCGAGGAGCCGAGATACATCGCACGCGCTCCCAACGGATTTTGCGGGCCGCCCTCCATGTGCCGTGGCAGGTCCGGCCGTCTTGCCAGCATTTCCGGCGGCGGTGTCCAATCCGGCCATTCCTTCTTGGCGGAAATCTGCTTGATGCCGGACCAGGTGAAACCTGGGCGGCCGACACCGATGCCATAGCGCATCGCCCTGCCATTGTCCTGGACCAGATACAGGAACTTGTTGGGCGTATCGATGACGATCGTGCCGGGGCTCTCCTTGCCGTGATATTCGACGATCTGCTTCTCGTATTTCGGATCGAAGGCCGGATACGCAGGTTCGCCGGGATATTGCGGGCTCGCGGGCTCCTGCTGCTGATCCCATGGCAGTATCAGCATGCGTTGCCGCTGGTATGGCTGCGGCTGATATGTCTGCGACTGATAGTCCGGCTGCTGTGAATACTGATCGCCCCGAACATCACCGAACAGCAATTCGATCAACCCTCTTCCCTGATTCGGGCGTTCGGCCGATGCGGTTCGCGCTGGCGCGACGCCGGACGGCGGAGCGGATCGATCGGCGTGAATTACGATGGGCTCCGAGACATACTCGGCTTCGTTGGCAGCCGCCTGATGAAGTCCGAAGCCGAGGAGAGAGGCGCCGGCAAGGAGCGCAAGATGCATTCTGCGGGACATCGACGTACTCGTACTGTTTTCGTCGTGGCTGCGCCGCGAACGGCGCCTTTGAACGGAAGCAGCTAAGTTCGAAAACCGCATCGGTTTGGTAAACGGAAACGGCTTTTTGATTCACCACGTCGTCAATCAGGCGCGCTTTCATCGGGTAGCGTTTATTTTCGGTGAACGCGGCGAGCGCATGGTTAATCGCAGGTTATGCGGGCCCCGGACGGACCTTGGTAACGGGTTCCGGGCGTGAACCTCATGTTAAATCGAGTCTGCTTTAAACGCGGCTGGGTGCAGGTCAGGGACACATCTCATGCCGGTTCATCGCAGACGTTTCCGTATCGAAGAAGCCATCATTGGCGACATGCCGATGCCGCCCGAGGTGGACAGCGAACTCAGCTCCCTGCATCGCGAAATCATGACCGAACTGCGTACGATCCGCGCACAGATGGCCGCGTATCGTCCCCTGACTGGAAACACCGCGCTCGGAGAATCCGTTTCGCGCGAAATAGCCGAGGCCAACGCAATGCTTGAAACCTATCGCGCCCAGATTGAACAGTGCGAGAAGCTCAAGGTCGAACTCGATCTGATCTATGACGCGATTACCCGGACCAAACGCGAAATCGCCGTGCTGCACGGCAACAGTTTCAACGGCGAGGAAATGGCCAAGGTCAACGGCGAGCTTGGCGCCGTGGTCGGCGGCACCGAAGAAGCCACGCAACAGATCCTCGAAGCCGCCGAATCGATCGACAATGCCGCGGCTGCGCTCAGCAGCGTGACGTCGCCGGACCAGCAAAAGCTGCTCAGTGAAGAAATCCAGGAGCGCGTCGTTTCGATCTTCGAGGCCTGCAACTTCCAGGACCTGACCGGTCAGCGCATCAAGAAAGTGATGAACACGATGAAATTCATCGAACATCACATCACCGTCATGATGGATATCTGGGGCGGCGTGGATGCCATCAAGGCACATGCACCCCCGATAGTCGACACCCGCGAAGGCGACGCCAGGCTGCTCAACGGTCCGAAGATTGACGGCGACGTCGGCCATGCCTCGCAGGACGATATCGACGCGCTGTTCGACTGACAGCTTCTTTCAGAAAAAGAAAACGCCGGCTATATGCCGGCGTTTTTCTTTTTCTGCGGTCATCCGGCCGGTGCAAGAGACCATGATGCGGTTGCACCTCCGAAAGTTCCCAATTCTCCGGCCGACGCGATCGCGCACCGCATCTTGCTCACGTCGCTCGCGCAACAGTCCGCCCGTCAGGCGCGCGGTGCGCAGCGGACATAGACCATGTTGCCGTACCGGGTCGCGGCATCCTTGTCGATGAAGCGGGTGATGAGGACGCGCCCGTCGAAGGAAACGATCTCCCGATCCTGTTCGCCGCCGGCCGGTCCCGGAGGACCGATATAATTCTTTCCGCTCGGACTGCCCTTGAGGCGCAATTCCTGGGGCGTTGCCTGATCGGCCAGATGCATGATCACGCCACCATTGGTGCCCGCTCCTATTACGTAGGGTTGTTTGCACTGTGCCTTGGCCGCCGCTTCGGTGCGCGCACGGTCATTGGGATTCTGGAATGATGCAAGGCCCCATTTGCCGACGATCTCGTCAGCACGGATCGTTGCCGGCATTTCAGGTACGGGCGCAGGCTCCGGCGTGGCCGAAGGGGAGGACGAAAAGGATGGCAGGCTCATGCTGCTGCAGGCGCCAAGGAAGATCGCCAACGCCGAGGCCGCTCCAAGATTGGCGGCTATCCGCACGCGTTGTGAACCAATCATGTTCTCCCCCAGGCAAATCCGCGGTCGCATCCGTCCCGCAAGGAGCAGACAAGCGCAAAACCCCTGTCGGAGCAATGAGGTCCAGCAAACATGCCGGCACTCCGATCCGGTTTCCCGAAGCATCCTATATCCGCCTCACCAAGGCCTTAACCTCCCGTTTGCTTGACAGGATCACCGCCACGCCATATCCCCGGGGCTCTCAAATTGGCACTCTGAGCATAGGATTGCCAGCATATAAGCTTTCTGCCCTCGGCGGTACGGGATACGCCGGTATTCCCGTCCAAGCCGACCGGCAAACCGGTCTCCAAAGGAACTGTCATGGCTAAAACCAAATTTCGTCCGCTGCATGACCGCGTCGTGGTCAAGCGTATCGACGCCGAGGAAAAGACCAAGGGCGGCATCATCATCCCCGACACCGCGAAGGAAAAGCCCTCGCAGGGCGAAATCACGGCGGTCGGTCCCGGCGGCCGTGACGAATCCGGCAAGTTGACCCCGATCGACGTCAAGGTAGGCGACCGCGTGCTGTTCGGCAAATGGTCGGGTACCGAGGTCAAGCTCGATGGCGAGGAACTCCTGATCATGAAGGAGAGCGACATCATGGGCGTGATCACCTGACACACGCCCCTGCCCGCAGGTTCCGTCGCGACGCGGGCTCTTGATACGATCCTCCATCAGTTTTCGAGAACCGGGATCGCCGGCATGGCCGGCGCGCACGGGCGTCGCGCCCGGTTCCCCCGCAATCGCAACCGAAAAATCAGATCCACCAGGAGTGAGTTCAAATGGCAGCCAAGGACGTCAAGTTTTCCGGAGACGCGCGCGAGCGCATGCTCCGCGGTGTCGATATTCTCGCCAATGCAGTCAAGGTGACGCTCGGTCCGAAGGGCCGCAATGTCGTCATTGAAAAGAGCTTCGGCGCTCCCCGCATCACGAAGGACGGTGTTACCGTCGCCAAGGAAATCGAACTCGACGACAAGTTCGAAAACATGGGCGCGCAAATGCTGCGCGAAGTCGCGTCGAAGACCAACGACACCGCCGGGGACGGCACCACGACTGCGACCGTGCTCGCCCAGGCGATCGTGCGTGAAGGCACCAAGGCGGTTGCCGCCGGCATGAATCCGATGGATTTGAGGCGCGGCATCGAGATCGCGGTGACGGCGGTCGTCAAGGATCTCGAGAAGCGCGCCAAGCCTGTCGCATCATCCTCCGAAGTTGCCCAGGTCGGCACCATCTCGTCCAACGGCGACACGGCGATCGGCAAGATGATCGCTCAGGCGATGCAGAAAGTCGGCAATGAAGGCGTCATTACCGTCGAGGAGAACAAGTCGCTCGAAACCGAAGTCGATATCGTCGAGGGCATGAAATTCGACCGCGGCTATCTGTCGCCCTATTTCATCACCAACGGCGAAAAGATGACCGCAGAACTTGAAGATGTCTACGTGCTGCTGCACGAGAAGAAGCTCTCGGGGCTGCAGGCGATGTTGCCGGTGCTGGAGGCCGTCGTTCAGTCCGGCAAGCCGCTCCTGATCATCGCCGAAGACGTCGAGGGCGAAGCCCTGGCCACGCTGGTCGTCAACCGACTGCGCGGTGGACTGAAGGTCGCCGCCGTCAAGGCTCCGGGCTTCGGCGATCGTCGCAAGGCAATGCTGGAGGACATCGCCATCCTGACCGGCGGTCAGGTGATTTCGGATGAGCTCGGCATGAAACTCGAAAGCGTGACGGTGAACATGCTCGGCCGCGCCCGCAAGGTCGCGATCGACAAGGAAAACACCACGATCGTCAACGGCGCCGGCAAGAAGAAGGACATCGAAGCCCGCGTCAACCAGATCAAGGCGCAAATCGACGAAACCACTTCAGACTATGATCGCGAGAAGCTGCAGGAACGTCTTGCCAAACTCGCGGGCGGCGTCGCGGTGATCCGCGTCGGCGGCGCGACCGAGGTCGAGGTCAAGGAGAAAAAGGATCGCGTCGAGGACGCACTCAATGCCACCCGCGCTGCCGTGCAGGAAGGCATCGTGCCAGGCGGCGGCGTGGCGTTGCTGCGCGCCAAGAAGGCGGTCGGCCGCATTCACAGCGATAATTCCGACGTACAGGCCGGTATCAACATCGTGCTCAAGGCACTGGAAGCGCCGATCCGACAGATTTCGGAGAACGCCGGCCTTGAGGGTTCGATCGTCGTGGGCAAGATCCTGGACGACAAGTCCGAGACGTTCGGTTTCGACGCCCAGACGGAAGAATATGTCGATATGGTCGCAAAGGGCATCATCGACCCGGCCAAGGTGGTCCGAACCGCCCTGCAGGATGCTTCCTCCGTTGCGGCTCTCCTGGTAACGACCGAAGCCATGGTCGCCGAATTGCCCAAGGAGCCGGCACCTGCGGCGCCCGGCGGACATGGACACGGCGGCATGGGCTTTTGATGAGCCGTCAGATAGATATCGACAGGCCGCCTCCGGGCGGCCTTCTTTTTTGGCGATTCACTTGCGGCTTTGCTAGGAATTGGCTGGTTCCGGTTCAAACGACCCGCAAGGCTCCTTCGCGGAGCCTGGCCTCCGCTCCTCAAAGGGAACTGAACATGCGCGCGCTTTCACTTTGCCTCGTCGGACTGGTCATGGCTTCGACCGGCATGGCCTACGGCCAGATGAAGCTCTCGCCAAAAGCTGCTCCTGGGACGAACGAAACCAGATATTTTACCGCCATCGACGGGCTGATGGACGGCAATGCCGACGTCATTCTCAAGGAAACCCGGCAGGGCAAGACCGTTACCGCAGCCGTGCTCGACGTCTGCTACCCCGTAGCCAAGGGCTCCGACAGCAAGGATCGATTCGTCGTCAGCCTCGCCGTGAACGGACCGACCTTGTCCGGCACCACGCAGGCCGTTGGCAGCAAATTGCCGGTCACGGTGAAGCTCGTGCGCAAGCAAACCGGCGACAATTTCGAGTTCAAGGGCCAGATCGCGATCGGCCAGGCAGTTACGGAGGTCAACTCAACCGACAATTCAGACATCAGCGAAAAGGAATTCCAGGAAAGTCAGACCACCGACGACGGTATTGTCGCCTCGCCGAAGGACTTTACCGAAGTATCCCCGGAAGCGATTGGCGTGAGAATAAAGCTGGATGCAGTCGCCGATTTCCTCAAGAGCCTGAAGGGACAGGACGTCGAGGTATCCTTGAGCAGCCTCGTGATCACCTGCGACGCTTTGCGCGCCGGCGAGCAGACCATCAATATCAGCGCCGATCCTGATCGCGCCGCGGCGTTGATCACGAAATTCAAGTCGGCGCCCGGCGTGGTCGCCGCCGGCTGGACCACCGGAATTATCGAGATCGATCGCACTATCCGCTTTGCGGCCGCCGGATGGCGCGACGGCGATCGGGTCAACAGGGAAAAGATCGTGGCCTCGATCGCCAATGTGCTGGCCGCGACCCTTTCTGCGAAATTGTCGGCCGCGGCCTGGAATTCCAGCACGGGCAAGCTGACATTGACGCTCAAACGGCCAAGCCAGATCTTTCCCCTGCTCGACCTCACCGACACGATCGAGGTGACCGGACTGGTTGCGCCGGAAAAGCCCGGGGCTTCCGACCGGCTGATTCTGTGGATCAGCAATCCCGCCATCTCGACGACGGATGAGAGCGCCGGGGCGAAGCTGAACCTGGCGAACGACAGCAGCGGCGACGAGGAAGGCGAACCAAAGGACGACAATGGCGCCATCGACGCTCTGGCACGCGAATTCAAGGCACAACGCTGGGACGCCGACAAGTCGGCCTGGAAATAGTCGCGCTGCCTTACCGCGGTGCTCGCGAGCGAAGCGCGATGGTGATTCAACTCAATCCCATCGCCTTAATTGGTATTGATCCGGAACCGCAGCGGTCTCGTGCCGATAAATGACACCAGATCGCCCCGCCTCTTCCAGGTCGCTGCTTCGCTCAGGGCAGCTACGATTTCGTCGTCGGCCTGCGCCCGCGCAGGCGCACAGTCGCGATCCTGCAACTGGCCGGGGATGAAAATCACGCTGTTGCCCGCTACAGAGAACTGTCCCTTGCCGGTCTTGCACCACAAATCGAGCAATGCTTCGCCCTTTTCGCCGATCTCGAGCGTCGGTATGCGCTTGGACCCGGGTTGAGGCGCCACATCGAGCGTCATCTCGAATCCGAAGGGAAACTCGTCCTCGGCGCGTGCCGGATGAGCGGAGAAAACCGCCGCCGTCAGAGCGACCGCTGCGGTGCGCCCCAACAAACCTTTCGTCAAAAACATGTAGCTCCCAGAGATGACCCGACGTTCCAGCCGCGGGACGTTGTAACGGGCAAAGCAGATAATGGCCAGAGGCAGCCGATCCAGCCGATCGCTTCACAAAAATCCCCGCGTCACTGGTGACGCGGGGATCTGCCGAAAGAATTCCGGCTCCGAGGTCGACTACTTCAAAACCAGCGCCGAGAAGGGCCAGACATAGGCCTGCAGCATTACGTAGAGGCCCACCAGACACGCCAGCGCGATCGAATGCTTGAACACGAAACGCAGGATCGAGCCTTCATGTCCGTACCAGTTGGTGGCTGTGGAGGCGACGACGATCGACTGCGCGTCGATCATCTTGCCCATCACGCCACCGGATGAGTTCGCCGCAGCCATCAGGACTGGCGACAAGCCCAGTTGCTGCGAGGTGATTTTCTGGAGATTGCCGAACAGCACGTTGGAAGCGGTATCCGATCCGGTCAGTGCGACACCGAGCCAGCCCAGCAGCGTGCCGAAGAAAGGATAGAGGATACCCGTCGCCGCGAACGCAAGACCAAGCGTCGCGTCGACGCCGGAGAGGCGCGTCAACGTGCCGATCGCCAGCATCGCCGAGATCGTGATCAGCGAGACCGCGCAAACCCTGAGCGTGCGGCCGTATTCCGCGATCATTTTCGCCGGCGAGAATCCCATCAGGAAACCGGAAATGATGGCCGCGATCAACATGCCCGTGCCGGTGAACGACAGGTAGGTAAAGCCGAACACCGCACCTTCCGGCGTCGGCTTCGCCGCCACCGGCGGCATCTTGTTGATCATGTTATGCAGTTCGGGAACCGGATAGTTCCAGACGAAGATCGAGTTTGCCCAACTCTTGAACCAGCCGCTGCCCCACACCAGCATCACGATGCAGACGATGATCCAGGGCAGGAGCGAGCTCCAGAGCTCAGCTTGCGACAACGGGGTTTTGTCGAGCGGCTTGGCCGGCGTCATCGTCGCCATGGACTCGTCATTACCGCGCAGTGCCGGGGAAAGCCAAAGCTGCTTCGGCTGCCAAACCCTGAGGAACAGGATGAGGCACCCCATCGAAATCAGCGAGGCGCCGATATCGACGATCCAGGGGTTGATGAAGTTGGAAATCACAAATTGGGGAACCGCGAACGAGACGCCGGTAACCAGGATCGCCGGCCAGATATCCTTCATGCCCTTCCAGCCCGCGAAAGCCCAAATCACCCAGAATGGCACGATCAGCGAGAACACCGGCAATTGCCGTCCCACCATCGCACCGAGGATATACGGATCAAGACCGGTCACCGAAGCAAGACCCTGAATCGGAGTACCCAGTGCGCCATAGGCAACGGGCGCCGTATTGGCGATCAGCGACAGGCCGGAAGCGGCGAGCGGGGAGAAGCCCAGACCGATCAGCACTGCGCCAGTGACGGCAACGGGCGTACCGAAGCCCGACGCACCTTCAAAGAAAGCGCCGAACGAAAATGCGATCAGAAGAAGTTGCAGACGACGGTCTTCGGTCACGCCGCCGATGGCACGCTGCAACAGGTCGAATCGCCCCGTGGCGACCGTGATGCGGTAGAGATAGATGACGTTCAGCACGATCCAGCCGATCGGGAAGAATCCGGCCACCACGCCGAGCAGCGACGCGCGAACCGACATGTTCGCCGGCATCGTGAACACGAAAATCGCGATGATGTTGGTGACGATCAGCGCAATGATCGCGGCGATATGCGCCTTGACCTTGCCGCTCGCGATCAACACCAGCAGCGTGACGACGGGTATCGCCGCGGCGATCGTCGAAAGCACGGCATTGCCGAAAGGATTATAAACCTGATTCCACATTACGATTCCTCCCCACGCACCTTTTGGACGGCACGACCCGCGTGAACGGTCGGCTTACCTGGCGCGATTTTCAGGGTGTCCCTAGCAAAGCACGTAACCCGAGGCGAATTTGGCCTTGCCAAGCCCGCTCACAAACGCGCGACGGAGGAGGGCCCCCTGCCCCTCGCCATTGCCGACATGCTAGGGTTGACTCGGAGGCCGGGACAAGCGAACGCAGACGGTAGAGATTACGACTTTAGTCTAGATTTCTCTCATTTTTCAGGCCTTTTGGCCGTCGTCCCGGAGAATGCAATCTGTGAACAATATCCGCTTGAGGCCCGCGACCGTATGGCGGATCGCCATTCCCTATTTCCGCTCTGAGGACAAATTTGCAGGCCGCCTGCTGCTGGCCTCGGTAGCCACTATCGAACTGATGGTGGTCGCCATCAACGTCCTCCTCAACCAGTGGAACAACCGCTTCTATAACGCGCTTCAGGAAAAGAACTGGGACGGCTTTGTCAGGGAGATCTTCATCTTTTGCATCCTGGCCGGATGCTACATCGCGCTTGCGGTATACCAGCTCTATCTCAACCAGTGGCTTCAGATCCGCTGGCGGCGCTGGCTGACCAGCCGCTATCTCGGCGAATGGCTGCATGACGCCAATCACTACCGAATGCAGCTTCAGGGCGATGCGGCGGACAATCCGGACCAGCGTATTACCGACGACGTCAAATCGTTCGTCGAGCAGACCCTGACCATCTGCGTCGGCTTCTTGAGTGCCGTGGTGACGCTTGCGTCTTTCGTGGTCATCCTCTGGGGCCTGTCGGCTGAGTCTCCAATGACGATATCCGGCCGGGAGATCCTCATCCCCGGCTATCTGGTTTGGGGCGCGCTGATCTATGCGGTGTTCGGAACCGCGCTGACCCACTGGATCGGCTCACCGCTCGTCATGCTCAATTTTCAGCAGCAGCGCTTCGAGGCCGATTTCCGCTTCAACCTCGTTCGGGTACGCGAGAACGCCGAACAAATCGCGCTGTTGCGAGGCGAGAGCGCGGAGCGGGAACGCCTTTCGGAGCGCTTCGGAAGCGTCGTTCAGAACTGGTACGAGATCATGCGACGCACCAAGCGGCTGACCGCGTTTACATCGAGCTATGCGCAGGCCGCCGTGGTTTTCCCTTATGTACTGGTGGCGCCGGCTTATTTTGCGGACAAGATTCAGCTCGGTGGCATGATGCAGACGGCTTCCGCGTTTTCCAGCGTGCAACAATCGCTGTCGTTTTTCGTGTCCGTCTATCGAGCGCTCGCGGAATGGAGCGCGGTGGTGGCGCGCCTCGACGGTTTCGAGGAGGCGATCGCGAGCGCTGCGAAGCTGCCGGCCGCCGCAAGTTCGATCGACATCGTGGCTTCGACGGGAAGCGACAAGATCGAACTCAGGCAGTTTCTGGTTCGGCTGCCCAACGGAACTCCGCTCGTCGCGACCGACGGCTTCAGCATCCAGAGCAACGAGCGGACCCTGGTCTCCGGTCCATCCGGAGCCGGCAAGTCGACCCTGTTCCGCGCCATCGCTGGCGTCTGGCCATACGGCACGGGCGCGATCACGATTCCGTCCGGAGCCACACTCATGATGCTGCCCCAGCGCCCCTATTTTCCGGTCGGTTCGCTGAAGGCCGCGATCGCCTATCCCGCGCAATCGGAATCATACAGTTCGGAGCTCGTCGCGAGCGCGCTGACCTCCGTGGGCCTGCCGCAACTGGCATCGCGGCTGGAAGAGGATGGCCACTGGAACCGGACCCTCTCGCTCGGCGAGCAGCAGCGGCTGGGGATCGCCCGAGCGGTTCTGCATGCGCCGCAATATTTGTTTCTCGATGAAGCGACCGCCTCGCTCGATGAGGCCTCCGAAGCGGCGCTCTATCGTCTGCTGGCCGAGAAACTGCCGGCAACCACCGTGGTCTCGATCGGCCATCGCGGCACACTGCAGGCCCTGCACGATCGCAATGTCGTGCTGACCCCGGACAGTGATCGATTCGCATTGCAGGACAAGCCAAAGGAGAGGCAACCGTCCTGAGGGGCAAATTCAAACGCCCGAGCCTTGGGCCTTGCCCTACAGCCAGCGCAGCGGCCACCGCCGGCCCAGAATCAGCCGGTGCCAGAGATAGGCGAACGCTGTCAGCAATAGCGCGCCCGCGAGCACCGGGGCGACCAGGAATGACCAGGGAAGCCCCGCGGAGACCACCAGCAGCGGATCGATTCCGGCGGGCGGATGGAAGGTATCCGTCAGATACATCACGAGCACAGCCAATCCGACAGCGGCCGCAGCGGCCCAGGCGTGCGGCCCGGCAAGCCGAAGCACCGCAAAGCCGACCAGCGTCGCCACGAGGTGCCCGCCAATCAAGGCGCGCGGCTGCGCAGGCTCCGCCTCCGGCGATCCCATGACAAGCACGATGGAGGTAGCAAAGGGAATGAGGACAAGCGGATAGGCAGACACCAGCGAGGACCACTCCATGCCGCCGATGGCAAAGGCCACTCCAAGTCCTGCAGCAGCGCCCCGTGCGACCTCCGACAATCCAGTGCGTCGTTCCGGCCTGTTCGATACCTGCTGCCTGTCCGCAACCATCGGTCTCCCCAAAAAAGAACAAGCGGCAAACCGCCCTGCCGCTCTTTGTACGGTCTTTCGCAGGAAAGAGTTACTTCAAATTCGTCATTGCCGTGAGGTCAGCCGACAGCTTGACGATTCCGGCCGCGCCGCACCAGTTCGAACCGGCTCCGCCAGGGTTGATCGGCGTGACATTGGTGGTTCCGGAAGCGTTGAAGGCACTCGTAAACGCGTTGCAATTGCCCTTGGACAGGTTCGTGTCGGAATAGCGAAGATCGAGAGTGAACGTCTTGTAGGTGAAGCCGAGACCGATGTTCCAGGTGTTGTAGCTGGGATAGGGAATGCCTGCGGCGAAGTTACCCAGCGCACTCCTGACCCCATAGAATGCATCCGTCGTGCCGAGCCACTGCCGTCCGAACTCGCCAGATACATACATGCCGACGCCGCTCTTGCCGAATGTCGTGCTGGGCGCGGTGTATTTGCCGGTTACCGAGGCATAGTCGCCCCATGCGCCGGAGTTCAGGAAACTCGGCGTGTAGAACTCGTTGATGCCGACCTGCCAATTGTCGTTGATGACGTAATTGCCTTTGCCATAGATCTCGTAGAAGCTGACGTTGCTCTTCATGACGTTGCCGTCTGCGAGGAAGATGGTGTTGCTGCTCACGGGGCAGACGTTGCCGCCGGGAAGGCCACCGGTCAGGACGTTATCGGCGCAGCTGCCGCCGGGATAAAGATAGCCCCACACACCGAAGTCGAGCGCGAAGGCGCCGAACGTCGGTCGGATGCCGCCGTAGATGTCAACCTCGGCGGCCGCGCGATTCGCATAGGAGATGCTTTCGGCAGACGTGCCGATGTAGAGCTGCAGGTCCTTGTTGATGTTGTAGCGCGGCTCGAAATAAGCGGCGCCCGATGGCTGGTGATTGGACTGCGTGACGCCGCGGAAGATGTAGTCATTCATCACGGCCGCGCCGAACGCTATATCCCAGGGATCGAACGGCGCGGGCGGCGCATTGACGGCCTTAACAGGCAAATCCGCAGCAAAGGCAGAACCCGTCCCCCCTATCAGCGCGACGAGCAGGATTATCTTTCTCATCTGAAACCCAATTTGCCGATCTAGCCGTCCGACTTGGAGCCATGTTGTTAGTTCGGCAGGCAATCTGCTGCGGAGATACCCTATCATGAAGCTAAAAATGTGATCGTATGCATAGATTTTAGGCTATTCGAATCGAATTTCTCTGTTGTTGCAATGTAACAACAATCGTTGCGAAGGCAGGTTTCCCAAACAGCAAAAGGCCGCAGCGCTGGCGCCGCGGCCTTCCTTGATGTCGGGGAAACTCAGTTGAGGCCCGAAAGGGTCCGTCTACTGGCTCTCGTCCCCTCCTGACGAGGGAGACGAATGCTCCCATGAAGGCGCGGGAGCAGTCGGGCTGGGCATTGCCCAGCTGGACTCCGCGGGAGCGGGAGGCGGTGCTTCTGCGGGCTTGGGTGCTGGAGCGGCCCGTTTCGCAGGAGCCTTCCTTGCTACCGCCTTCTTGGCCGCCTTCTTGGCCGACTTCTTGGGAGCGGCCTTCTTTGCAGCTTTCTTTGCAGACTTCTTGGCTTTCTTGGCCGATTTTTTCGCGGACTTCTTGGCAGATTTCTTCGCCGATTTCTTTTTCGCCGCCACGAGCTTCTTGCCCTTGGCCTTCTTGCCTCTCTTCTTTCTGCCTTTAGCCATCATGATCCTCCTGTTGAGCCGTGTCAGTCGAGCGCTTTGGGCCGTGCGCTTCCACGCGAGGCCATCGAATCAATTCGATCCTGGCCGGGGACCACCCGTCGCCCAATCGAGAAGCTCAATCGTGTGCACTACAGGAACTGACGTGCCGCTGGCAATCTGCACCATGCACCCGATATTGCCCGCCGCAATCATGTCCGGCTTGACAAGCGCAATATTGGCGACCTTCCGATCGCGCAATTTGTTCGCAATGTCAGGCTGGAGGATGTTGTAGGTCCCAGCCGAACCGCAACACAAATGGCTCTCAGGTACATCTTTCACCACGAATCCGCTCTTGGAAAGCAATTCTTTCGGAGCCTGTGTGATTTTCTGTCCGTGCTGCAGCGAACAGGCCGCGTGATAGGCGACCACAATGTCGCCGAGATGCTGCGCCGGCTGCAAATCGAGGCCGCCGAGATACTCGGTGATGTCCTTGGCCAGCGCTGAAACCCTTGCCGCACCGGCTGCAAATTCGGGGTCCTGGCGCAGCATGAAACCATAATCCTTGATCACGGTGCCGCAGCCCGATGTGGTGACCAGAATCGCGTCGAGGCCGCCCTGCTCGGCCTCCGCAAGCCAGGCGGCGACGTTGATGCGCGCGCGAGCAAGCGCGTCGTCGTCCCGTCCAAGATGATGGGTTAACGCACCGCAGCATTGCTCGTCCCTGACCAGGACGACCTCGATCCCATGACGCGTCAGAAGGCTGATCGCGGCCTGGTTGATGCGGGGCGCCAGGACCTGTTGCGCGCACCCCTGTAGCAGCGCCACCCGCCCGCGCCTGTCGCCAACGGCGGAAAACACGCTGCCGGGGGCGGGACCGGGCGCCGGAAGTCGGCTCGGGGACAGCGCCAGCATCGCCCGAATCCGCCGCAGCAGGGTCGGCGACGCCGAACCATGCGCGGGCTCAGGCAGCAGCGCAAACAGCGGCCGCGCCACCCGCGCCAGCGTCATGCCGGCGCGAAAAAGCGCGGGACGCGGCAGCACCCACGCAAGCGCCGAGCGCAGCAACCGCTCGGGCAGCGGCCGCCTGTAATCCCGTTCGATCCTTACTCTGGCCTGGTCGACCAGATGCATGTAGTTCACGCCCGACGGACAGGTGGTCATGCAGGCGAGGCAGGACAGACAGCGGTCGATGTGCTTGACGACATCCCTGGTCGGGGGCTGGTTCTTTTCCAGCATCTCCTTGATGAGATAGATTCTGCCGCGCGGACTATCGAGCTCATCGCCTAGCAGCACATAGGTCGGACAGGTCGCGGTGCAGAACCCGCAATGCACGCACTTGCGCAGGATCTTGTCCGCTTCGGCTATGTCCGGATCGGCGAGCTGGGCGAGGCTGAATTCGGTCTTCATCCTGCCGATCCTCGTGTCATCCGGCCGCGATTGAGGATTTTCCTCGGATCGAAACTGTTGCGCACCCGCTCGCTCAACGCGCCGACGCCGGCCTCTGGCGGATGAAATACGTCCACATTTCGTCTTACTTCTTCGGACGCCCGCAGCAGCGTGGCATGGCCGCCCACGGCGTCCGCGCGCGGACGCACCACTGCCGCCTGGGCGTCCGGCCCGGGAGGCAGCGCCGCCCAGATCAGCCCGCCGCCCCAGTCGTAGATCACATCCCCGCCCGCATCGCGCGCCAGGCGCTCGCCGAGCGCCCCTCCGAAGGCCGGCGGACAGACGATCCGCCACACCGGCCAGGCGCCGAGCGCGCCTTTCGTGGCAAAGGGCTCCACGTCGCGAACGGAAACCCAGACCGCGCCCGAGGCCCCGTCTTCCAGCATTTCGGCGCTACCGAATGGCGAGAGCATCTTGGCAAGCGCAGCCGCGCGATGGCTGGCCGAAGCCATGATACCCTCCAGCCGCAACAGCGTGACAGCATTCTGCGACGACCCGAGTTCGCCGAGTGCGCCCGAGGCATCGCGAAATGCAGAAGCCGGGACGTGCGCAGCAGCGGAGACATCGAACGGCGAGCCCAGCGCTGCCGTCATCGCGCGGTTGGCGGTTATATCGTCAAGTCCTCGCAGCACCAGGGTCCGCTCGCTCTCTGGCCGCGGCATGACCTTCAGCGTCACCTCGGTCATGACCGCAAGTGTGCCCCATGAGCCCGCCAGCAGCTTGCAAAGATCGTAGCCGGTGACGTTCTTTACGACCCGGCCTCCAGCCTTGAAACTGTCCCCGAACCCGGAGACCGCATGGGCGCCGAGCAGATGGTCGCGAGCACCGCCCGCCTGGATCCGCCGTGGCCCCGCGAGGCCGGCAGCGATCATTCCGCCGATGGTACCCCCAGCCGGGGTCCCCAGGAGTTGTGCTGTGTCGACAGGCTCGAAGGCGAATTGCTGATTTTTTGAATTGATCAGCGACTTGACGTCGGCGAGCGGCGCGCCAGCCTCAACGGTGATGACGAGCTCATTCGGCTCGTAGGATTTGACAGCGTTCAGCGCCGAAAGATCCAGCAACGCGTTGGTCGCCATCGGCTGGCCGATCTCCCGCTTCGTGCCGTGGCCGATGATTTCAAGCGGTTGCTCGCCGGCAATCGCTGCGCGCACCGCCTGCTCGACATCCTTTGCGTCACGTACTTTCAGAGTATCCACGGCCACACTCAAAACCGCGGTATGTCCGGAAAAGCGAGCTTGCCGCCACGCACGTGCATGCGACCAAGTTCGGCGCAGCGGTGCAGTGTCGGAAATACCTTGCCGGGATTGAGCAGCCCTTGCGCGTCGAAGGCACATTTCACCCGCTGCTGCTGGTTGAGATCGATTTCGCTGAACATCTCGCCCATGAGATCGCGTTTCTCAATGCCGACGCCGTGCTCTCCCGTGAGCACGCCGCCGAGCTCGACACAAGTTTTCAGTATATCGGCGCCGAAGGCTTCCGCCCGCTCCATCTCTCCGGGCTGGTTGGCGTCATAAAGGATCAGCGGGTGCAGATTGCCGTCACCGGCGTGGAACACGTTGGCCACGCGCAGATCGTATTTTTTTGAAAGGTCCCGAATTCTCGCCAGGGCCTTTGGCAGGGCGCCGCGCGGAATGGTTCCGTCCATGCAGAGATAGTCAGGCGAAATCCGCCCCACAGCGGGAAACGCCGCCTTGCGCCCGGCCCAGAACAGATTGCGCTCGGCTTCCGAGTTGGAGATCTGACAACTGGTCGAGCCGCATGTTTGTGCGATTTTTTCAACCCGCTTGATCAATTCATCGACCTCGATACCGGGTCCATCCAGCTCGATGATGAGAAGCGCTTCCACGTCGAGCGGATATCCGGCGTGAACGAACGCTTCGGCGGCGTGGATCGCAGGCTTGTCCATCATCTCCATGCCGCCTGGGATGATGCCCGAACCGATGATCCGCGCCACACATTCACCCGCCGCCTCGACCTGTGCAAAGCCGACCATCAGGGCGCGGGCCGTCTCCGGCTTCTGCAGGATGCGCACGGTGATCTCGGTGATGACGCCGAGCAGGCCTTCGGAACCGGTGATTACCCCCATCAAATCGTAGCCGCTGTTTTCGGCGCACTTGCCGCCAATTCGAAGGATTTCGCCGGTCATCAGCACGATCTCGCAGCTCAGCACATTGTTCGTGGTCATGCCGTATTTCAGGCAGTGCACTCCGCCGGAATTTTCCGCGACATTGCCGCCGATCGAACAGGCGATCTGGGACGACGGATCGGGCGCATAATAGAAACCTGCATGCGCAACCGCCTGGCTGATGGCCAGATTGGTCACCCCCGGTTCGGTTACGACCACGCGGTTGTCGAAATCGATTTCACGGATGCGCTTGAATTTGCCGAGGCCCAGCAACACCCCATCGGAGAGGGGAAGCGCGCCGCCGGAGAGCGAGGTGCCCGAACCTCGCGGTACCACCTTGATACCCTGCTCGAAGCAATATTTGAGAACGTTCGAGACCTGTTCGGTGGTATCGGGAAGCACCACAACCATCGGCGGCTGCCGATAGGCAGTCAGGCCATCGGACTCGTAGGGCAGCATTTCGGCGGCACTGTCAATTACGCCTTCGCCCGGCACGATGGAACGCAACGCATTGACGATGACACCACGGCGATCGAGAACCGCCTGATCCGGCGCGGGCATCATGATGGCCATCTTGAGTCCTCCGGCGGGCGGCGAGGCCGCGACTTTGCCGATTTATCGAGACAAATCAAGCACGTCTGGATCACTTTGGATAGGCCAGCATGTGCTGATCGGTGTCGGCAGGCTTCGGGGGCTCAGGCACAAACACGAAAGCGCTGATGGCCAATTCGCGGGCCCTTGTCCATCCGCCATGCCGTATGCCACAAACACTCCCAGTGGAGTTTGGATTTGACATTCGCGAACCGGACTGCCGTGAATTCAAGGGCGAATGTCAAATCCAAGATTCCACTTAAATCTATTTGCTAGTGGCCCTCGATACCAGCATGGGCAAAAGTGCTGGTCCGCCAGGACGCGCATGCTGGAATCATCTGATCGCAACATGATCTAGTAACCCACCCCAAGGAACAAAGAGCAGATAATGAACAAACTGACACTAAGTGCGCTGGTCATCGTCGCAACATCGGCGAGCGCTCCCGCGGCATTGGCGCAGGACGCCGCTGCCGGCAAGACCGCTTTCAACAAATGCATGGCCTGCCACTCGATCGGAGAGGGCGCCAAGAACAAGGTCGGGCCGGAACTCAACGGGCTCGACGGCCGCAAGTCGGGCACCGCGCCCGACTACAATTATTCGGATGCCAACAAGAATTCCGGCATCACCTGGAACGAGGCCCAGTTCAAGGAATACATCAAGGACCCGAAGGCGAAGATTCCGGGAACCAAGATGGTCTTTGCCGGCATCAAGACCGAGAAGGAGGTCAACGACCTCTGGGCCTACATCTCGCAGTTCGACAAAGACGGAAAGGTCAAGGGTCAGTAGGCCGTCGGCGCCTCGGCGGGGGCACTGACGCTCCAGACTTCGCAAGCCGTGAGACGGGTTTAGCTGCGGCCGACATTATTGGGCCCCAGCCAGTGCGCGATGCGCTATCGCGCTGATCAGTGCATCGATCTCGTTCGCCACAAGTTCGGGCGCGGCGTTCTGGATCATATGACCGACGCCCTGCAGCACAATCAGTTTTGCATCGCCAACCGCTGCGGCGAACGGGCGGGAATGAATGTCCGTCGACACGGTCTTGTCGACGTCGCCTGAAATCACCACGGTCGGCGCCTTGATCTCCGCGTAACGCGGCGCCTGCTCCACAATGGCGGCTTTCAAGGTCACGAGATCTCGCGCGTTGGCCAGGAACTCGCGCGGGCGCAGCAGCAATGGCGTTGCGGTCCGGCTGACAAAATCATCCGGCATGAGTTGCGGCCAAAACGCGTTGCGGGCGCCCGGCCCGGTCAGGAGCAAGCCGAACGGCAGCGTAACCGTGTGCGCGAGCAGAGGGCCGATGACCGGGGTCGCCACGAGCTCATTGTACCAGCCGACGCCGCCGCGCCATGGATAGGCCACAGGCGCCAGCATCACGAGGCCCGCGACACGCTCTGGATAGTCGAGCGCCATCCGCGCACCGAGGGCGCCAGCCCATGAATGCACCACCAGGATCGCAGGGCCGATGCCAAGCTTGGCAAGCGCCTCCTCGATCATCCGGCCCTGGATTGCCGGCGTCGAATCTTCCCTGCGCGCGCGAGAACTCCAGCCATGTCCAGGCCGGTCGACCAGGATCACCCGATGCGTTTCGGCGAGCAGATCCCCGAGCGGTCTGCGCATGGCCGCCAGATTCGAACTGGCTCCATGGATCAACACGACGGGCTGGCCATCGCGCGGCCCCGCGTCGAGGACATTGAGCGTGGCGCCCGTAACCTCAATCATCTCGCCCTGCGCCGGATAGATACGTTGCAGGGCGATGACACCGGCCCGCGTGATCAGCGCCAGGATCATCAGCGCCGCCGCGAAAACGACTGGGATCATTGAGCCTGTCCGGATCGGTCTGGTCGCAACGTAGAGGTACGGCGCGGTAGAGGTACGGCGTTCTGGTTCGCATCCGCGGACCCCGGCGAGTTTTCCACCGCGCGGCACTGCCGCCGAGACGCTCTTCATACAGCCGTCATTGGCGGCTTTCTATAAGCGAGAGCGAGACTGCGCTTATCCTCATAATTCACAACAACGCCTCGGCCAACAAAGAATTATTCCACAGCGGAAATGGAGGGTTTTCGATGACTTCCAGAATGAACGAACTGGTCATCGACGAGATTGTCGCCAGGTGCTCAGGCGACCTTCGAGGGGCGGTGAAAGCGCTTCTACTGGTCAACGAGCAGCTTGAGGCGGAGCTTCGGGAACTTCAGGCGGTGGTGGCGCATGGCGGACTGGCCGCGCAGGGCAGCAATCTGCTGCATTAGTGGTGCGAGTTCCAGCAGCCTCCGTGCAGTGGGGACCTTAGATGTCGCGGCCTTCGACTTTCTCGGTCAGGCTTTTGACAAGCTCCGGTACCTTTTCGAGATGGGGATTGATGGCGAGTGCCTTGCGGAAAGCATCGAGCGCGCGTTTGTCATCGCCAAGATCCTGCATGATCATGCCAAGTCCTGCCAGCGCACCGAAATGCCGCGGTTCCCGGACCAGCACCTGCTCGATGTCGCGCAACGAACGGGCGTAGTCGTTCTTCAGGTAGTACAGCGTCGCCCGCCGGTTCCATCCCTCGACATAGTCGGGGCGTAGCTTGATCACGGCGTCAAGCAGCTTCAGTGCGACATCAGTCTGCTGGGCGTCCATGGCCGTCTTGGCGCGCGTCATCAGCAATGCCGTCGTATCGCTCGGGGTCTGCAGCCAGATCGCCCAGATGCGGGCCTCGACATGTTTGGCGCTGACCTCGTCGGGGGCGGCTTTCAGCGCGCCGAACAGGAAATCCAGCCCGCGGGTCTTGTCGGCGCCAACCTTGGGCAGCTTGCCCGGAGCTTCGGGCAGTTTCTTCTGCTGTTTGGGCGAGTTGGGTATCAGGTCCTGTGCGACCGCCAAATCCTGACCGGGCATCAGAAAAGGCGCCGCGGCGGTCATCGCAGTGGCGAGAATGGCTGCCCGGCAGCGTCGCACGGCATGGAATCTCGATACCATCCGCGAAAGTCTAGACACAGGAAGGGCTGCTTGCAAAGCAGCAAACGTCAAAGACCTGTGATGGGGACAACCACACGCGCACAGCTCCATGGGCCACGTGGAACCAGCCCAGGATCGATGTCAGGGGCGCGCCTGGCGCGCAATAAGCCAGTTGACCTGATCTCAGCCCTGGCGCGCCTTGAAGCGGCGCTGAACCTTGTTGATCACATAAACCCGGCCCTTGCGGCGGACCAGACGGTTATTGCGGTGGCGGCCGCGCAGCGATTTCAGCGAGTTACGGACCTTCATGGGACAATCCTGATGCTTTGAAAGGCCGCGTCCGGCACGATCGTAGGGGAAACCCGAAAATTGCAAAATGATCTCAATTCCGCTGGCGACCCTGCCGCCCGGAATGCCGCGGTTTCTAAGCCATGGCACCGCCAAATGTCAATCCAAACAGAGGTTTTTCGGGACCGCCTGGGCAGACGCCCGGTCCGGCACAGCGAGGACACGGTTCCGCCGGGCGGTATTTCTCCAGTTGCCGTGACCGGCCTGTGCCCGCCATTTGGTTATATGTTATAATTATCTTTTGCGGGAAATTGCGATGCCCAAACTCAAGCTGCCCAACATCGAAGACGTGGTGGCCATCGATATACACACCCATGCCGAAGAACCCTGCGGCCTGCATGGCGACGACGGATATGATGATTTCCAGGCGCGGATGGCCGAGTACTTCAAGTCTCCCAACAAGCATCCGCCCACGGTGCCGGAGACCGCGGCCTATTATCGGGCCAAAAAGATCGCCGCGGTAATCTTCCCGGTCGACGCTGAGCGCGAAACCGGTTTTCGCCGCTACAACAATTACGAGATGCTCGAAGTGGCGGCCGAAAATTCCGACGTGCTGATCCCGTTCGTCAGTATCGATCCCCACAAGGGCAAGCTCGGCGTTCGCGAGGCGAAGAAGCTGATCGAGGAATTTGGCGTCAGGGGATTCAAATTCCATCCAACCATGCAGGGCTTCTATCCTAACGACCGCATGGCTTATCCGCTGTACGAGGCCATCAGTGACGGCGGCGCGATCGCGCTGTTCCATACCGGTCAGACCGGGGTCGGCAGCGGCATGCCGGGTGGCATGGGGATGCGGCTGAAATATTCCAACCCGATGTACATGGACGATGTGGCAGCGGATTTTCCCGACCTGAAGATCATCCTCGCCCATCCTTCCTTCCCCTGGCAGGAGGAAGCGCTGTCGGTCGCGACCCACAAGCCGAATGTCTATATCGACCTCTCCGGCTGGTCGCCAAAATATTTTCCGCCGATTCTGGTGCGCTACATCAACTCGATCCTGCAGGACAAGATGCTGTTCGGCTCGGATTGGCCTGTAATCACGCCCGACCGCTGGCTTGCGGACTTCGCGCGGCTCGACATCCGCGACGAAATAAGGCCGAAGGTGCTGAAGGCCAATGCACGCAAGCTCCTGAATATCTAGTAAGCTCGATCTGACATTCGCTCGGGCAAAGAGAGCATCCCGTGATGATCCAGGCTGTTGTGTTCGACGCTTATGGCACGCTCTATGACATCCAGTCGGTGGCGGCCGTCACCGAGGAAGCGTTTCCCGGATATGGCGAGATCATCACCCAGATCTGGCGTATCAAGCAGCTCGAATACACCTGGCTTCGCTCGCTGATGCGTCGCTACGAGGATTTCTCGGTCATTACCAGGGATTCGCTCGCCTACAGCATCCGCGTGCTGGGATTGACGCACGATGCGGCGACGTTCGAGCGCGTCATGGACAAGTACCTTCACCTCGATCTTTACCCGGACGCGTTGGCCGCTCTCGGCAAGCTGAGAGGCCGCAAGCTCGCCATTCTGTCCAACGGCTCCAGCGGAATGCTTGAAACGCTGGTGCGCAACTCAGGTCTCGACCGCATTCTGGACGCCACCATCAGCGTCGATACACGGCGAATTTTCAAGCCGGCGCCTGACGCCTACGCCCTGATCGAAGAAAGGCTCGGCGTGCGGCCGGCCGAAGTGCTGTTCGTCTCGTCGAACCCGTGGGATGCTTGTGGAGCAAAAGCCTTTGGACTGAACGTCGCCTGGATCGAGCGGGTGGGTCCGGAAGCGATGGCGCTGGCTTGCGTCGAAAGCGACCTCGTCGCCCCGCTCACGATGTTCAAGGCGCTCCGCACGCAGATGGACGAACTTGGTGTCGGGCCGGATTACCGTATTCACGCGCTCTCGGAATTGCCGGATCTTGTTGCCCGTCCATGAGTTTTGAATCCGTCCGCGCTTTCTTCGCCGAGAAGGCTCCCGATATCGCTGTGATCGAGTCGCCGAAAAGTTCGGCGACCGTGGCGTTGGCTGCCGAGGCCTATGGCGTCGAGCCGGCCCGCATCGCCAAGACACTCAGCTTGAGGATCGGCGAGCAGGTCATCCTCATCGTCGCGAGTGGCACCTCAAGAATCGACAACAAGAAGGTGAAGATGCGTTTCGGCGGCAAGCCGAAGATGCTGGGCCTTGATGAAGTCGCCGAGATCACCGGCCACGAAGTCGGCGGTGTCTGTCCGTTCGGACTGAAGGCGCCGCTCCCGGTTTATTGCGATATTTCGCTCAAGGAGTTCGACGAAGTGGTACCGGCGGCCGGCTCGATTCACAGCGCGGTCCGCATCGCACCATCGCGGATGGCGGAACTTGTCGCCGCCGAATGGGTCGATGTCTGTGAGACTCGCGCTTGAAAAAAGCTTTCGACCGGCGTTTCCGGCCCGTCTACTGGTCGTAGTAGTAATTGTAATCACGCCGTCTCGGCGCGGTCTGGTCCGGCATGTTGCCATTGGATTCAAACACCGCGCGGCACGGTCCGCTGAGCTGCGGTGTGTTTTGCTGCAAGCATGCAACGATCCGATTGACGTCGGGGATCTGCGCGCCGCACAGCCGGAACACGTCGGGCGTGCAGGCCATTTGCTGTTCAATTGTTCCCCGGTACTGCTGTGACAGCGCGGGAGTTTCGATCGCCACGCCGGCGGCGACCGAAATCGCAAGGCTCAGGAAAATCCGCTGTGCTCGCATATCCCGATCCCTCCTGAATTGAGCTGGCGCACGTATTTCGTCCGGACAAACCGGACGGTCCATAGCGTCCAATGAATCGGGCTGCGGAAGGTTCGTGGCGAACAACAAAACGTGAGGAGCGGAGTCGGGGTGCGTGCAAAGCAGGGAACTGTCCGCCGCTCAAGACGGACCTCGCGTTCAAATCCCCTCCCCGTGAACGGGACCTATTCGACCTTGCCGATCCTTTTTACGGCCGCAACAAGGCGGGCGCTGTCGACCTCGATGAATTCCGCGAATTCGGGCGCGTCCATATAGGCGACCGGACTTCCCGCGGTCTCAAAGGTCTTGATCACTTCCGGACTTTTCACCGCCTGCGCCATTGCCTCTCGCAGCCTCGTCATGATCGGCGCGGGCATCGCCCGCTGCGCGAACAGGCCTGCCCAGATGTAGAACTCGACATCCTTGTAGCCGAGTTCCCTGAACGTCGGCAGATCGGGAAAGCTCGCGATCCGTTCCGCGCCCCAATTGGCGAGGACCCGCATCTTTCCGTCATCGACCTGCTGCTTCAGCGTGCCGGGCGCCGACGCGAGCGCCTGCACCGTTCCGGTCAGGATTGCGTTCAGCGCGGGACCGGCGCCGCGAAACGGGATGTGCAGCAATTTGATGCCGGCGGAAGCCGCGAACATCTCCATCGCCACATGCAGCGTGCCATATGGACCGGATGAGCCATATGGAATTTGACCGGGACGGCTTTTGGCGTCGTCGACGAAATCCTGCAGCGTCTTCCAGGGCGCCGATGCCGGCACGGCAAGCAGGGTGGGATCGGCGAGCACGCGCGCGACCGGCGCGAATTGCGACACCTCATAGACCGGCGGACGATCGAACAGGCGATCGGCCTCCGGCAGCACTGCCAGCGAGGAAAGCGTCATCAGCAAAGTGTAGCCATCCGGCTCCGCGCGCGCCGCCGCCGCATTGCCGATCGCACCACCCGCTCCGCCGGCGCGGTTGTCGACGATGACGGATTTTCCGAGGATCTTTTCCAGCGCCAGCGCGATGGGCCGCGCGGCGAGATCTGCCTGACCGCCGGCTGGAAATGGCACGATCATGGTGATCGTGTGTGTCGGCCATGCGGCTTGCGCAACGGCAGACGTCGGACGCGCGGCCTGCATCAGCGGCAGCGCGGCGACGGCTTTCATAAGTTGGCGTCGATCCATCGAAAGACTTCCTCCCCGGAGACTTTTGGTCATCGTTTTCGGCTGCAGCCTATATCGTGAACCGCGAGCCAGGCAAAGATGGTGAGGCGTGGTTCGTCGTTCGCCCGCCCGCGCGATCTCAGCCGCGTCGGCTTTTCAGGCGCTTGGCCTTGGCAAAATGCTTGGCCAGAAAATCTGCGAGAGCCTCGACGCGCGCCGGTCGTGGACCGCCGGGCGGCGTCACCAGATGCACCGCGCCTTCAGGCTGCTTCCAGCCCTTGAGGATCACTTCGACCGCGCCGGATTCGATGGCGTCGTTGACGATAAAATCCGGCAGATCGGCAATGCCGAGCCCGGCCTCGACAGCTGGCAACAGCGCTTCGCCATTGTTCACCCGCAACTGGCCCGCAGGCCTGACGCTCGCCCGCTCGCCTGCCTCATTGCTGTAGTGCCAGACATCGGGCGTGGGCATATAGGCGTATCCAAAGCACTTGTGCTGCGCCAGCTGCATCGGATGCGTGGGCCGGCCGTGGCGCTTGAGATAGGATGGTGCCGCAACGGTGTGGCGCGCCACGCCGCAGAGCCTTCGCGCAATCAGCGACGAATTGGGCAGCCGCGCGATCCGCAAGCCGGCGTCGAACCCCTCGCCGATCAGATCGACCGTGGCGTCGCTGAGGTGCAAGTCGATCGAAACGTCGGGATAGGCGTGCAGAAATTCGGGCAGGATCGGCGCGACCGCCTTGACCCCAAACGTCATCGGCACCGCAAGGCGAACGAGACCTCGCGGTGACGACGATTGCGCCAGCGCTTCATTCTCCGCAGCCTCCCCATCGGCCAGCAGGCGTTCAGCGCGGCCGGACAATTTCTGTCCGGCATCGGTCAAGGCGAGCCGGCGCGAGGTGCGGTTGAAGAGCCGTGCCCCCAACCGCTTCTCCAGCCGGCCGATCGCTTTCGAGACGGTGGCTTTGGACAGCGCCAGTTCGTTTGCCGCAGCTGCAAATGAGCGCAATTCCACCACTTTTGCGAAAATCGCCAGACCCTCGAAATCGGGAAGTCTTGCCATCGGGGATCGTCCTTTGACTAATAATCGGAAACAATGTGTTTCCATTGTTTCTATTTATGCATGATCAAGAAATGCATATCCAGATGGCAACAGAACTTCACAGGAAACCATCCCATGATCGAACTCAGACCATTCAACAAATTGGGGGCCGCCGACCACGGCTGGCTCAAGGCCAGGCACCATTTCTCGTTCGGCAGTCACTACGACCCGGACAATATGGGCCACGGCACCCTGCGCGTGTGGAACGACGACGAAATCGCACCGAACACGGGCTTTCCCCCGCACCCCCACTCCAACATGGAGATCATCACCTATGTGCGGGAAGGCGCCATCACGCATCAGGACAGCCTCGGCAACAAAGGCCGCACGGAAGCAGGCGACGTTCAGGTGATGAGCGCCGGCTCCGGCATCCGTCACTCCGAATACAATCTGGAGCCGAAACCGACAAAGATCTTCCAGATCTGGATTGAGCCGACGACCCAGGGCGGCCAGCCCACCTGGGGTGCAAAGCCGTTCCCGAAGGCTGATCGCTCCGCCAATTTCGTCACCATCGCCAGCGGATTTGCCGACGACAGCGACGCGCTTCCGATCCGCGCCGATGCGCGGGTTCTGGCGACCACGCTGAAAGCGGGCCAAAGCGCGCAATATGCTCCCGGCAAAGCGCGCCATCTCTATGTGGTGGCGGCGGCCGGCAAGGTCGTGATCAACGGCATCAACGTCAACGCGCGCGACGGCGTCGCGGTCCGCGACGAGGCGGAGCTGAAGATCACCGCGATTGAAGACTCCGAGCTGGTGCTGGTGGACGCGGCCTAACTCAGTTCGGCTCCAAAAAATCGCGCAACCTGACTGACATGCGCGGGATTGGTCCCGCGCATCGCCCCTTCCTCGCCGACTATCACAATCTCAGGTCGAACAAACGTAAGGAGATAAACCATGGCGAAAGTCCTCGTTCTCTACTATTCCGCGTATGGCCACATCGAGGCCATGGCGAATGCCGTCGCTCAAGGCGCTCGCGAAGCCGGCGCTTCGGTCGACGTCAAACGCGTGCCGGAACTCGTGCCCCCGGAGGTCGCGAAAGCTTCTCATTTCAAAATCGATCAGCCGGCCCCGGTCGCGAAAATCGAGGACCTCGCCAATTACGACGCCATCATCGTCGGCACCGGCACCCGCTTCGGCCGCATGTCGTCGCAGATGGCGAATTTCCTCGATCAGGCCGGCGGCCTTTGGGCCAAGGGCGCGCTGCATGGCAAGGTCGGCGGTGCCTTCGCCTCGACCGCGACCCAGCACGGCGGTCAGGAAACCACGTTGTTTTCGGTCATCACCAACCTTCTGCATTTCGGCATGGTCATCGTCGGCATGAATTACGGTTTCGCCGGGCAGATGAAGCTGGATGAAGTTACCGGCGGCGCGCCTTACGGGGCGACGACGATCACCGGGGGTGACGGCAGCCGTCAGCCATCCGAAAACGAGCTTGCGGGCGCGCGATATCAGGGCCGTGTGATCGCCGAGACCGCCCGGAAACTACACGGCTAGTGGTCGCGATACTGGTGCGATCCGGGGCGGCGTTCTCCTGATGGAGTGCCGCCCTGTTGCATCGGGCAGGAGACGAGGATCATCGGAACCCGCGCAAGTTGGGGACGGCGGCCCGCGCCGCCTCCAATTATTCCAAATTGCCGCGCACTGCAGTCGGGCGCATCCAGCTCATGCCGACGACAGGGTAACGGTGATGCAATGAACAACGCTTGGCCAGGCTCTTGGTCCGATCATTCGGACGCGTGGCCCGATCTGCCGCTGGCGGCCTGGCAGGAGACCTATGTCACGCTGCACCTCTGGACGCAGATCGTCGGCAAAATTCGTCTGGCGCGCGCCCCCTGGCTGAACCATTCCTGGCATGTCGCGCTTTATGTCACGACATCCGGACTGACGACATCGCCGATCCCCGATGGCACGCGCACATTCCAGATCGACTTTGATTTCATCAATCATCACTTGAGGATTTCGACCAGCAATGGCGCGACCCGGCGCCTGGTGCTCGCGGGACATTCCGTGGCAAGCTTCTACACGGCCGTTATGACCACCCTTGCCGAGCTCGATATCCACATCGCCATCGACGACATGCCCAACGAGTTGCCGGATCCGATCCGGTTTTCCGATGATGACCGGCACGCGACCTACGATCCCGATGCGGTGAGACGTTTTCTGCAAATCCTTGTCAACGCCGATCGCGTGTTCAAGCAATTCCGCACCGGCTTCCTTGGCAAGGCGAGCCCGGTACACTTCTTCTGGGGCAGTTTCGATCTTGCGGTTACACGTTTTTCAGGCCGCCGCGCGCCCCGTCATCCCGGCGGCGTGCCTCATCTGTCCGACGCCGTCGCGTGCGAGGCCTACTCTCACGAGGTGAGCAGCGCTGGCTTCTGGCCGGGCTCCGGCGCGATCGACTATCCCGCATTCTATTCCTATGCCTATCCCGAGCCGCCCGGATTCCGCTCCGCGCGCGTGCAGCCCGAGGCGGCGTTCTTCAGCGAAGCGTTGGGCGAATTCGTTCTTCCCTATGCAGCCGTCCGAACAGCTGCGGAGCCGGACCAGGTGCTTCTCGCTTTTCTGCAGAGTACCTATGCGGCTGCCGCCGACGCCGCAAAATGGGATCGCAACGAACTGGAATGCGAACTCGGCAAGCCGGGCGTGGTGCGAGCGATTTAATTATGTTTTGCGCGAAATGGACCCGCGAAGACTTGCAAGGCTCTCGCAGCCATTTCCTCGCGCCGGGTCTCGCCCGCCAAACATGCAAGCGCCGGCCCTTGCACGGCTGGAGCGACACCGGCTAGCATCGACGATGAAGAGGTCGAGGCCCAGTCTCGCAGCAATTCAGATGGAGAAAATCATGAAAGCCACCACCCGGTTCTGGCGATATCTTTTGATGCCGATATCGCTCGCCGGCATGTTGAGCATCGGCTCGGCGGCCGAACTAAATCCGGCCGCGGTCGTCTACAAGCTGCCGGACCAGATCCCGTGGAGCCCGGTCGATGCCCGTGGCGCGCAAAGCGCGGTCGTTGTCGGCGATCCCGGCAAGCCGGGCTTCTACATGATCTACAACAAATGGACCAAGGGCAACCATTTCAGCCGGCCGCACTTCCATCCCAACGACCGCTACATCGTTGTTTTGCAGGGGACCTGGTGGGTGGGCTCGGGGACGAAATTCGATCCTGCCAATACTACCCCGCTGCCAGCCGGCAGCTTCGTTACGCATTTCGGCAAGCAGGTTCATTGGGACGGCGCCAAGGACGAGGATGCCGTGCTGTTGATCATGGGAGAGGGACCGGCGACCTCAACCGCCGCGGAAGAAAAGTAGCGCCGGCAAGCGTCGTCAGTTCGCAAAACAGATCTCAAATCTGATCGTCTTCATGCGCTGGTTGAATTATACGGCGAACGGGAAAACGTGCTGGGGGATCCTCCAGGGCGATCGCGTGACCGAGGTCAGTGGCGATCCGTTCGGCGAATGGCAACCCACGCCGCGAAGTCTTTCCCTCGCCGACGTCAAGATCGAGGTGCCGCTCATTCCGCGCACCTTCTATTGCGTCGGGCTGAACTATCTCAAGCATCTCAAGGAGGCC
Organism: uncultured Alphaproteobacteria bacterium; assembly: GCA_963820275.1. Taxonomy (GTDB): domain Bacteria; phylum Pseudomonadota; class Alphaproteobacteria; order Rhizobiales; family Xanthobacteraceae; genus Bradyrhizobium. The sequence goes on along the minus strand of CAWFZL010000026.1, from coordinate 30,712 downwards.
GCCGACAAGCGCGGCGAGGTGGCCAACGTGCCGGACCGGCCCGAGATCGGCTATCGGGCACAAAACGCCCTGATCGCTCACGACGAAAACGTGGTCATTCCCGCAAATGCGACCGAAAAGATTCACTATGAAGGAGAGCTCGTCGTCGTCATCGGCAAGAAAGCAAAGCATCTGAGCGAAAGCGACGCGATGGCTTGCGTCTTCGGCTACACCATCGGTAACGATGTGAGCGAACGCACCTGGCAGAAGGCCGACCGCGGGCTGTGGCGATCCAAGAATGCCGATACGTTCAAGCCAATGGGGCCCTGGATCGAAACCTCCGTCGACCTCGAGAAGATGGAAACCATCGTGAGATTGAACGGCAAGGAAAGCAATCGCTTCCGCACCAACGACATGATCTTCGGCATCAAGGAATTCATCGTCGAGATGACGAAATATTTCACGCTATGGCCGGGCGACGTGATCTGGATGGGGACTGACGGCACTTCGCCCGACCTGAAAGCAGGCGATGTCGTCGAAGTCGAGATCACCGGAATAGGCACGTTGCGCAACAAGTTCGTTGCGGAGAATGGGCTGGAAATTACCGCATGAGTTGCCGCGAGACCCAATCGCGATGACGCCGCGGACGGGGTCGCGCCGCGGCGTCAAAAAGTCCTGACCGGCGCTCCGGCGCCGAAACAATCAGGCGTTTATTTCACGAGGTCGGCACCGACCTTGCAGATCAGGGCGTCCTGATCGCCGGTACCGCCGCTGCATCCGATGCCGCCGATGATCTTGCCGTTTTCGACCAGCGGGAATCCGCCAGGGCTTGCGACGAGCGTCGGATCGAGCGTGGCGACATAGGTGTGGCCGCCTTCATAGGCATTGAAGAAAAGACGGGATTCGCGGCGGAAGCGTGCCGCGGTGCGGGCCTTGTTGGTGGAAATCGAACCGGAGGCGATCTGCGCCCCTTCCATGCGCTCGAACATCACCAGTTCGCCATTGGTGTCGACGACGGCGATGTTCATCTTCCAGTTCCGCTTCTTGGCCTCGGCCTCGGCGGCTGCCACCAGTTGCTTGGCATGCTCGAGTCCGATCGATGTGCCATAGGGAATATCGAAAGGCATCTTGTCGGGCGTTCCGCCTGCTGATGGCGGAGCCGGAGGCGTGGCCGGCGCCGGAGCCTGGGCGAGAGCTCCCGAGCTGATCGCCGCAACCGCGCAAGCCGCCAGTGTCATCGAAAAAATCGAACGCATATTACTCTCCATGTTGAAGTCCGTTGGCCTTGTTGTGGTAGTTTCCAGGTTGACGTGCCTTACATCGGCGGCGTCAGACCGTCCTTGCCATAGGTGACACGCGGGGTCTGAACCGAACCGTCAGCCTGCTTCTTCCCGGCGGCCACGAAGATCTTCGTGCCTGGTTTGAGGTCGCTCTTGTCGCCGATGATATAGGTGACCACCACGGTTTCGGGGGTGACCATCAGCTTCTTTTCGCCGTCCTTGTATTTGACGGACAATACCGGTCCGTCGACGCCGGCAACCGTCTGCTCGACATTGGCATTGGTCATTTTGGTGTTCGGCTTGAGATCCCAGTCGTAATGACCTTCACCGGTCCCGCGCATCGATTCCGGGAAGATGTGGACCTCGATCGCCTTTTGGCTGCCGTCGGGCTGCGTCATTCCGGTCGAACCGACGAACATACCCGGCTTGATGTCGGCCATCGTCGACTTGACGATTCCCACATAAAGGCCGGGGTCGCTGACCGTGAGCTTGTACTCTGCGCCGTCGCGGTTCTTGACCACGTAGACAGGACCATCGACCTTCTCGATGGTGCCGCGGATGCGCACCGTTTCCTGCGCCGACGCCGGGACGGCGATGCAGGTCAATGCGAAACTCGCAGCCGCGAGCGTCCGCTGAAGCGTACTGAGCATTGTAATCCTCCACAGTTCTGTATTGCGGCTGACGGATTGATTACGGGCCGAAGGCCGTCCCCGCCAAGTGCCTGAAAGAAGCGCTCTCTGCAACCCCACTACTGCGAGAATATTCCTGATGAGGCGTCATTAACCAAGCCGCCGCACTGCAGCAGACGTCACGTCATAAGGACGTCACTCGACTTTCATCCCGGCGTCCTGGATCACCCGGCGCCAACGCTCCTCCTCGCCGCGCACATATCGGTCAAGCTCTTCGGGGGACGCGCGATCATGACGAGCCCTTCATTTCCGCCGAGCTCTTTGAGGGTCTCGGATCGGACCGCCAGAGCTGCCGATTGATTGAGACGGTCGATGATCTCGGCCGAAGTCCCGGCGGGCGCGAACAGACCGTACCGGCTTTCCGCCGTATAGCCGGCCACGCCGGCTTCGGCGACGGTAGGCAATTGCGGAAAGGCGGGCGAGCGTTCCGCCGATGTCACCGCGATCGCGCGCAGCTGGCCGCTTTCGGGCAAGCAGCAATAAGGAATGCGGCAAGCGCAAACTGAAGCCAACGCGTCGTCGCACACTCGGCAAAGCTCATGTGTGCTCGATGGGTTGAGCTGTATTGACGGCAGACCATCGCGCGGCCCGCGCTCATACCCCGGTAGCGCGGGCGAAATCGATATAGATCTCGCGCAGGCGCGCGGCCATCGGCCCGGGCTTGCCGTCGGCCACGGCTTTGCCGTCGATACTCACCACCGGCTGGACGAACGAGGACGCGCTGGTGATGAAAGCCTCTTTCGCCGCGAGCGCCTCCTCAATCGTAAACGGCCGCTCCTCGATGCGCAGCTGCCGCTCTTCGGCGAGCTTGACCACCGCTTTTCGGGTGCAGCCCGGCAAGATCGACGACGAGTTATGCCGCGTGACCAGCACGTCGTTCTGCGTCAGAATGAAAGCCGACGACGATCCGCCTTCGGTAACCTTGCCATCCTCCAACATCCAGGCTTCTCCGGCGCCAGCTTCCGCCGCGGCCTGTTTCGCCAGCACCTGCGCCAGAAGTCCCACGCTCTTGATGTCGCGCCGCGCCCAACGAATGTCAGGCACGGTAATGACACCGATGCCACTCTTCGCTGCCGGCGCGTTGACGATGTCCTTGACCGAGGTGAACATCACAAGCGTCGGCCTGACGCCCTTCGGAAATGCAAAATCCCGCCCAACATCGGCACCGCGAGTGACTTCGATGTATACGAGCCCATTTTCGAGACGATTGCGCGCGATCAACTCGCGCTGGATTTCCGTGATGCGTTCCAGCGTCTCCGGCAGCGGAAGCGAAATCTCGCCGACCGAGCGCTCGAGCCGCGCCAGATGCGAGGCATTGTCGACCAGCTTGCCATCGAGAACGGCCGACACTTCGTAGATTCCGTCGGCAAACAGAAAGCCGCGATCCAGGATCGAAACCTTGGCTTCGGTGAGCGGCACATAGGCGCCATTGACATAGGCGATCTGGTTCAAACCCGTTCTCCTCCCGGACAGCGAAGCGATGGCCGGAAACATATACGAAAATCATCGCGACTTGCACTCCTGGCAATGAGGCGATCGCGAAGGCGAAATTCCCCACGGATTCAATGCGACAAGATTTTCGACAGGAACCTCTGCGCGCGGTCGCTGCGGGGCTTGCCGAAGAAGTCGTCCTTCAGCGCGTCTTCGACGATTTCGCCCTGGTCCATGAAAATCACCCGATGCGCGACCTTTCTCGCAAAACCCATTTCGTGGGTGACGACCATCATGGTCATTCCCTCGCGCGCCAGATCAACCATCACGTCGAGCACCTCGCTGATCATCTCGGGATCGAGCGCGGAAGTGGGCTCGTCGAACAGCATGGCGATCGGGTCCATCGCGAGTGCCCGGGCGATCGCGACGCGCTGTTGCTGCCCGCCGGACAATTCAGCCGGGTATTTTTGTGCGTGGTCCCTCAGGCCTACCCGGTCGAGCAGCTTCGAACTCTTCGAGAGCGCCTCCTCATGGGATCGTCCCAGAACCTTTTCCTGTGCGAGGCAGAGATTGTCGAGGATCCTCAGATGGGGAAATAGTTCGAAGTGCTGAAACACCATGCCGACGCGGGCGCGCAGTTTCGGCAAGTTGGTCTTCGGATCATTGACCTTGATGCCGTCGACGACTATTTCGCCGCTCTGAAACGGCTCCAGCGCGTTGACGCATTTGATGAGTGTCGATTTCCCCGATCCGGACGGGCCGCACACCACCACCACCTCGCCCCTGGCGACGCTGGTCGTGCAATCCTTCAGCGCCTGAAAGCTAGGCCCGTACCATTTGTCGACGTGACGGATTTCGATCATCGATTGTTCACCTAACGCACGAAAGCGATCCGCGCCTGAAGGCGCCTGACGCCGAAAGACGCGACGGAGGAAATCGCGAAGTAAACGACGGCCGAGAACAGGTACATTTCGACCAGCCGTCCGTCACGCTGGGCGACCTTGCTGGCCGCACCGAGGAAATCGGGGATCGAGAGCACATAGACCAGCGAGGTGTCCTGAAACAGCACGATGGTTTGCGTCAGCAGCACCGGGAGCATGTTGCGAAATGCCTGCGGCAGCACGACGTAACGCATGGTCTGGCCGTAGGTCAGGCCAAGCGCCTGGGCAGCGGCGGGTTGACCCCGCGAGATCGACTGGATGCCCGCGCGCATGATCTCGGAGAAATAAGCCGCCTCGAAGATGGTGAAGGTTATAAGAGAGGACGCAAAGGCGCCGACCCTGATCGGCCGCGACGCGCCCGTCAGCCATTGACCGATATAGGGCACGAGAAAATAGAACCAGAAGATCACGAGCACAAGCGGCAGCGACCGCATCAGGTCGACATAGAAGCCGGCAATACGGGAGAGCAGCCGCAGGCCGGACAGCCGCATCATTGCAAGCGCCGTCCCAAAGATGATGCCGCCGAAAGTGGCAAGGCTCGTCAAGGTCAGCGTGAACGTCATGCCATCTAAAAAAAGATAGCTGAGCGAGCGGCGGATGACGTCGAAATCGAAATTGGCGAACATCGGCTATTTCCCGGTAATGTAGCCGGGGACCGCCACTCCGCGCTCGACGAAGTGCATGACGACAACGACAACCATGTTGATCAGAAGGTATAGTATCGTCGCGGCGGTGAAGGCCTCGAATACCTGGAAGGAAAACTCCTGCATCGCGCGCGCTTCCGCCGTCAGCTCGATCAGGCCGATCGTCAGCGCCACCGACGTATTCTTGATAGTCGAGAGAAATTCGGACGTCAGCGGCGGCAGGATGATGCGAAACGCCATCGGCAGCAGCACGTAGCGATAGGTCTGCGCGGTGGTCAAACCCAGCGCAGTCGCGGCGAGCTTCTGTCCGCGGGGCAGCGAGCCGATGCCGGCCCGCGTCTGCTCGGCGACGCGCGCGGACATGAACAGTCCGATCCCGATCGCCGCCGTATAGAACGGCGCATGGGGCATCTGCTTCAGCCAAAGTCCCCAGGCGCCCGGCAGCAGCTCCGGCAGGACGAAGAACCACAAAAACAGCTGCACGAGGAGCGGCATGTTGCGGAAAAATTCGACATAGGCAAAGCCAACCCAGCCTGCCGTCTTCGACGGCAACGTGCGCAGCACGCCGACTACCGCGCCGAAAACAAGCGCAATGATCCAGGCGCAAAGCGCCGTCTCGATCGTCACCACGACCCCGGACAGCAGCATGTCGAGATAGGTTCCGGTACCGTTCGGAGCCGGCTCCCAGAAGACGCGCCAGTTCCAATGATAGTTCAAGGCGAAAGTCCCCTAAAGCATGATCCGGAAAAGTGTGTAGCGGTTTTCCGAAAAGATCATGCGAAAACAAAAACCTGAAGCGCGATGGTGATTCAGCCTGATCCCATCGCACTTTGGTGTGGCGGTTCGGAAGTCCACATCATTACTGCCGCCCGTTCCTTCATGCCCTACATCGCCTTGTAGAAATCAGGATCGGGCGAATCGGTGGGTCTCGCAAACGCCTTTTTCAGCTCGGCTCCGATCGGCACATTGAGATTCAGACCCTTTGGCGGGATTTTCTGCATGAACCATTTATCGTACAGCTTTTGGCCTTCCGCGCTTTGATAGAGCGCCGAAGTCGCATCGTCAGCCACTTTCTTGAAGGCCGGGTCGTCCTTGCGCAGCATGATGCCGTAAGGCTCCGGTTTGGAAAAGGCGTCCGCGGAGATGACATACGCGCTTGGATCCTTTGATCCGGCAGCGAAGCTCGCCAGCAGAATATCGTCCAGCACCGCCGCGACTGCGCGATCGGTTTCCACCATCAGAAACGATTCGGCGTGTTCCTTGGCGGGAACGATGTTGATGCCAAGATTGCGCGCAGCATTGGCTTCGGTGAGCTGCTTGATATTGGTCGTGCCGGACGTGGAGGCGACCGTCTTGCCCTTGAGGTCCTCGATCGAGTCGAGCTTGCTCGATTTCTTCGAAATGAAGCGCGTTGCGGTCAGGAAGTGGGTGTTGGTGAAAGCGACCTGCTTCAGGCGATCGGGATTGTTCGTGGTCGATCCGCATTCCAGATCGATGGTGCCGTTGGCCAATAGCGGTATGCGGGTCGAAGACGTCACCGGATTGAATTCAACCGTGAGCTTGTCGAGCTTGAGCTCGTTTTTCACGGCCTCCACGATCTTGAGACAAATGTCGATCGCGAAGCCGATTGGTTTCTGGTTGTCGTCGAGATACGAGAAGGGAATGGAGGAGTCACGGTAGCCGATCGTGATGACGCCGGTCTCCTTGATCTTCTTGAGCGTGCCTGAGAGCTCCTCGGCACTGCCCTGCGCGGAACAAAGACCTGCGGCGAGCGCAAGACCCGTCACAAGGCCCATCATACGCGGGCGTTTCATTGCCAGTTCTCCTCTCGCGGGCAGCCCGGGAATGTTGCCCTGCCCGGCCTTGAACGAAATGCGACCTTTGGCTCAAGGGCGCGGCGGCTGGCCGACACCCTCAGCCCAGTTGTGCGGGACCGGCCATGCAAGGACCGGGCCGGTCCGAAACCAATACTCACATCGCCTTGTAGGAATCGGGGTCCGGGGAGTCCGATGGCTTGGCAAACTCGTGCTTCAATTCCGCGCTCATGGGTACGTTGAGATTGAGCCCCTTGGGCGGAATCTTCTGCATGAACCATTTGTCGTAGATCTTCTGGCCGTCGGCACTCTGATAAAGGGCAGCAGTGGCGCCATCTACCACCTTCTTGAACGCCACGTCGTCCTTGCGCAACATGATGCCGTAGGGCTCGGGCTTCGAGAAAGCATCCGTCGAGATGACATAAGCGGCCGGATCCTTCGAACTGGCGACGAAGCTTGCCAGCAAAATATCGTCCATCACGAACGCTACCGCCCGATCGGTTTCGACCATCAGGAAGGCCTCGGCGTGATCCTTGGCCGGGATGATGTTGATGCCGAGATTGCGGGCGGAATTTGCCTCGTTGAGCTGCTTGATATTGGTGGTGCCCGACGTAGAGACCACCGACTTGCCCTTGAGATCCTCGATCGACTTGATGTTGCTCGACTTCTTCGAAACGAAGCGGCTTGCGGTAAGGAAGTGCGTGTTGGTGAACCAGACCTGCTTCTGACGCTCGGCATTGTTGGTGGTCGAACCGCATTCGAGGTCGACGGTACCGTTGGCCATCAGCGGAATTCGCGTCGCTGAGGTGACGGGGTTGAGCTTGACCTCGAGCTTGTCGAGCTTGAGCTCCTTTTTCACAGCGTCCACGATCTTGTAGCAGATGTCCATCGCATAGCCGATCGGCTTCTGGTCGTCGCCTAGATAGGAGAACGGAATCGAGGAGTCGCGATAGCCAAGCGTGATCGCGCCGGTTTCCTTGATGTTCTTGAGTGTGCCGGAGAGTTCCTCGGCCTTGGCCTGGCCTCCGCAGAACGCAACGGCCAGCGCAAGTCCGAATACGCGAGAATGTTTCATCCATTTACTCCTTGTTGATCGGATGAGGATTGCCTGAGAATCTCTTTCAAAACAGGCGCGATGTAGCGGCGAAACTGTTCTGGATTTTCGCTCATCGGAAAATGACTGAGTTGCTCCATGATGGTGAAGCTCGCGCCCTTGATCGCCGCGGCCGTCCGTCTGCTATCCTCCGGCGTGCATGAGAAGTCATACTCACCCGTAAGCAAATAAAGCGGACACGCGCCGGTGTCGATCCCCTCGACCTTGCCGGGCAGGTCACCATCGACCCACTTTCTGCTGCATATTGGCACCCTCACGGGGGCGGGCGCTTATCTTATGGTCCGAACATCCGGCCGTCGCAAGACGGCCTTTGACCGCACTCACCGCCCGCGCCTCCCCGGTCATGCCCCTTCGCCGGCCGAATTTCAGAGAGGACGTTTCAATTCACCTAAATCCCAGAACAAACCCGCCATGATGCCGAGCGCCTCTTCGGTGACCGACAGCAGAATATGCTCATCGGGCGCGTGCTGGGAGCAGCCCGGATAGGAGTGCGGAACCCATATTGTCGAAAGACCGAGAAGATCGGCAAATACGTCATTGGGCAGCGAGCCGCCGAAATTCGGCAACACTGCGGGCGCCTTTCCCGTGGTCTTCCGGATCGACTCGGCCGCCCAGCTGATCCAGGGGCTGTTCAAATCGGTTCGCGAAGCAGCAAAGCTCTGGGTTGCCCTCACCTCGACCATGGGGAAACCGCGCTCGCGCAGATGGCTGCGCACGACATCGACGACATTGTCGACCCCGGTCCCGACGACAAAGCGAAGCTGCAGGACGGCGGAAGCATTTCCCGGAATGGCATTGACCGGCTTGTCGATATCGCCTGAGGACATCGCCAGCACCTCCAGCGTATTCCAGGCATAAAGCCTTTCAGCGGCAGACAATCCCTCCTCGCCCCAGTTCTCGGCGAGTGCCGGCTCGTCCGCCATCGGCTCGATCTTCACGTCCGCCAGGGCCGCGCGGATCTGGTTGGATAGGCGTGGCGGCTTCAATTGCTCCACCCGCAAACGCCCGTGGCCGTCCACAAGGGCAGCGATGGCACCGGCAAGGATGGTCGCAGGATTGGCGAGCACGCCGCCCCAATTGCCCGAATGATGCGCGCCCTCGCGCAGGTTCACGTCCAGGTGAATCCTTATTCCGCCACGGCAACCGAGAAAAATCGTTGGACGCTCCGCAGAAAGCCTCGGTCCGTCGGATGCAAGAAGCAGGTCCGCTCTCAACTCTTCGCGATGCTCTTCGCAAACCCGACGCAGATCCGGCGAACCGATCTCCTCCCCGGTTTCGATGAGAAATTTTGCATTGAAGCCGAGCCGCCCGCCATGAGCTTCCCGCACCGCCCCAAGCGCCGACAGATTGATGCTGTGCTGGCCCTTGTTGTCCGCCGTGCCCCGGCCATAAACCCGATCGCCTGCGATCGTCATGCGCCATGGATCGAGGTTGTCGCGCCACTTTCCGGCCATGCCGTCCAGGACATCGCCATGCCCATACACAAGAACGGTCGGCGCGGATTCGCTCTCGCGATATTCGGCCAGAAGATAAGGATTCTTCCCGGCCGGCGATTCGATCAATCTTGCCGAAAAACCGAGTATCGAAAAGGCTGGCTGAAGCTCGTCGGTCAAATAGGCGCGCAATGCGTCCTGCTTTTCCGGATTTTGGCTCTCGGTCTGATAGGCGATCCTTCGCTCGAGCTCGGCTAGAAACTCGCCCGAATGAAGCATCTGACGGGCACGGGCGACGGCATCGGATCGGGTCATGGCTCTTGTCTTCTCTTTAAATCGCTGCGTTCGGGTGGGATCAAGTTACCGGGATACACCGACTGCTGGAATAGCCTAAGGAATTGGCTTTGCTGAAGCGATCAGTAATGCAACAATTTGAAAAAGCCCGCCGTTCGATCGGGCGATTTGAGCATTGGACACCTGCCATGAAAAAGGAAATCCGGCTCAACGCCTTTGCGATGAACTGCGTCGCGCATCAATCGCCGGGGCTGTGGACTCATCCGCGCGACCGCACCGCCGAATATAACCGCCTGCCCTACTGGATCGATCTCGCCCGGACGCTCGAACGCGGACGCTTCGACGGACTTTTTCTGGCCGATGTGCTCGGCGTCTACGACGTGTTCGGGAACAGTGCCGACGCGGCCTTGCGCAATGCGACGCAAACCCCGGCCAACGATCCGTTGCTGGTGATACCCGCGATGGCCGCGGTCACCGAAAATCTCGGTTTCGGAGTGACCTCCAACCTGTCCTACGAGCCGCCCTACACGTTTGCCCGAAGAATGTCGACGCTCGACCATCTCACCGAGGGACGGGTAGGCTGGAATGTCGTGACCGGCTATCTCGACAGCGCTGCGAAAGCCGCCGGCAAGGACAAGCAGACCGCGCACGACGACCGCTATGATGTCGCCGACGAATATATGGAAGTGGTCTACAAGCTCTGGGAAGGAAGCTGGGAAGACGGCGCGGCGCTGCGCGATCGCGCGCGCGGCATCTTCGCCGATCCGTCGAAGGTGCATCGCGTCCAGCACCAGGGCAAGAACTACCGCCTCGACGCCATTCATCTCTGCGAGCCGTCCCCGCAACGGACGCCCGTGCTCTATCAGGCCGGCACATCGCCGCGCGGGCGCCAGTTCGCGGCCCGGCACGCCGAATGCGTGTTCATGTCGGGACCGTCTGCCAAGGTGATCGCGCCGCGCGTTTCCGGCATTCGCGAACTCGCCGCGAGCGCGGGACGCAACGGAAACGAAATTCTGATGTTTTCCATGTTCACGGTCGTACTCGGCCGCACCGAGGCTGAAGCGAGGGCCAAATATGACGACTATCGTAACCATGTCAGCGTGGAGGGCGCGCTTACGTTGATGTCCGGCTGGACGGGGGTAGATTTCTCGACCTACGACCTCGACCAGCAGGTCCGCCATGTCGAGAACGATGCCGGCCGGACGGCGATGGACAACATCACCCGCGCCGATCCGGATCGAGTTTGGACAGTGCGTGAGGTGGCGCAGCATGTCGGGATCGGCGGCATCGGACCAGTGGTGGTGGGCACGCCCGAAAAGGTTGCCGACGCAATCGAGGCCTGGTTCGATCAGACCGACGTCGACGGGCTCAATGTCCCGTTTGCGATTTCGCCCGGCGATTTCGAAGACATCACGGAGATGCTGGTTCCGGAGCTGACACGGCGGGGCCGTTACAAATCGGCCTATCGGCCGGGTACGCTGCGCGAAAAACTGTTCGGCGCCGGCCGCGCCCGGCTTGCGGCACCGCATCCGGCTGTGCAGCATCGTCCACGCATGGCGCCGCGAGCGGCAGAGTGAGCCATCGCGGGCAGATGCTGACCAAAATTTCGCCTGCTTGAAGCTGAATTTGCGGGCTAAGCTTCTCCTGAGATGGGATGCGAATGTTAAAATCGGATCGCTAGAATGCCTGTTCTCATTCGCGGCGGCACAGTGGTCAACCACGATCATTCCCGCCGCGCCGACGTTCTCATTGACGGCGAGACGATCACCGCGGTTGGCGCGGCGATCGATCCGCCTGCGGCCGCGGAAACAATCGATGCCGGCGGCTGCTTTGTCATGCCCGGCGGGATCGATCCCCACACGCACCTCGAATTGTCCTTCATGGGCACCGTGTCGGCCGATGATTTTGAATGGGGCACCAAGGCGGCGCTCTCGGGCGGCACCACCATGGTCGTCGATTTTTGCATCCCGGAGCCGGGACAATCGATGCTCGCGGCCTACCAGGATTGGCGGCGCAAATCGGAGAAGGCGGCCAGCGATTACGGCTTCCACATGGCGGTGACCTCGTGGTCGAAACAGGTATTCGACGAAATGGAGGTCGTGGTCAAAGCCTACGGCATCAACACCTTCAAGCATTTCATGGCTTATAAGGGCGCGCTGATGGTGAACGATGACGAGCTCTACGGCTCGTTCGCGCGCTGCGCCAATCTCGGCGCCATGCCGCTTGTTCATGCCGAGAATGGCGATGTCATCGCCAGGATGCAGGAAGCCATGCTGGCGCGCGAAATCTGCGGCCCCGAGGGTCACGCCTATTCGCGGCCCCCGGAGGTCGAGGGCGAAGCGACGCATCGCGCCATCATGATCGCCGATATGACGGGCGCGCCGCTCTATGTCGTTCATACGAGCTGCCGTCAGTCCTGCGAGGCGATCGCCCGGGCCCGCGCGGCGGGCAAGCGCGTGTATGGCGAACCGCTCATCCAGCATCTGTTGCTGGATGAGAGCGAATATCAGGCGAAGGACTGGGATCATGCTGCGCGGCGCGTGATGTCGCCGCCGTTTCGCAACAAGGCGCATCAGGACAGTTTGTGGGCCGGGCTGCAGTCCGGCTCGCTTCAGGTCGTCGCGACCGATCACTGCGCGTTCACGACCGAACAGAAGCGGCTGGGGCTGGATGATTTTCGGAGGATCCCAAACGGTACGGGCGGTCTCGAGGACCGCATGCCCCTGCTCTGGACGGCAGGTGTCAACACGGGGCGGCTGACGAAGGAGGAGTTTGTTGCCGTGACGTCGGCCAACATCGCCCGCATTCTCAACATCTATCCGCGCAAGGGCGCGATCGCCGCCGGCTCGGATGCCGATATCGTGGTGTGGGACCCTGCCGGCAAGAGAACCATCAGCGCGCGACACCAGATGAGCCGCATCGATTACAACGTCTTCGAAGGCTACGCCTGCACCGGCGCGCCGCGGGTGACGCTTTCGCGCGGGAAAATCGCCTGGAAGAGGGTGATCTTCGCGCCGACAAGGGCGACGGCCGCTATGTCGAACGACCTCCCTTTCCGGCAGTCCATGTGGCGAACGCGACCTGGAAGGAGCTGACCGCGCCGAAACTGGTGCAGCGCGAGTCGATCACGCCATAATCGACCTCGCTCCGCAGCGGAACTCCTAGAGCATGATCCGGAAAAGTGTGTAACGGTTTTCCGAAAGATCATGCGAAAACAAAAAACCTAAAGCGCGATGGTGATTCAGCCTTATCCCATCGCGCTTTTAGACCTTCCCATCCACCACGACTTCGACAAGCTTTGTGCCGGGGCTATGGAACGCGGCGGCGAGCTTTGGCTTCAGATCGGCGGGATCGGTGATCTTGATCGCCTCGAGCCCAAGCGATCTTGCCATGCCGGCAAAATCGACGCTCGGATCGGCGAAATCCATGCCGATATAATTGTCGTCGCCATGGAAGGAGAGCAGCCGCTGCTTGATGATGCGATAGCCGCCATTATTGGCGATCACAACCGTCAGCGGCAGCTTGTGATGCGCCGCGGTCCATAGCGCCTGGATCGAGTACATCGCGCTGCCGTCGCCGGAAAAACAAACCACCGGTCGATCGGGATTGGCGAGACTGACGCCGACGGAAGCCGGCAGTCCCCAGCCGATCCCACCTGACGCCAGCCCGTGATAGCCGTAACGGTCGCGATGTGGCCGCAGCGCGAGCATCGGCCGCGACGATGTCAGCCCTTCGTCGACGAGAATCCCGTTCGCGGGCATCGCTTCGGCCACCTGCAGCGTCAGAAAGTCCGGATCGATCGGCAGGCGATCCCTGTTCGCCGAGATTTGCTCGATGAGCGTTGCGCGCCGCGCCGTCCAGTTCCTGCTTGCGAGGGCCGCCATTCCCTGTCTCGCGCGGGATTCCAACGCCGCGCCGCCCCTGGACTTGAGCGCAGGCACCAGCACGCGCAGCGTCTCCTTGACGTCGGCCTTCAGCGCAATCTCGGCGCCGAAATTCTTGGCGAGATCCCAGTCGACGAGACCGATCTGCACGATCGGCAGACCTTCGGGCAGCGGCTCGACCTCGCTGTGCACCGACATCCGCAAGGGATCGGCGCCCAGCACGATGAGCAGATCATAAGGCGACAGCAGTTCGCGCACCTGCGGTTGCGAGCGCGTCAACGCGCCCATGAAACACGGGCTTTCCGACAGGAAATGCGCGCCATAGGGCGCCGACTGCTGAAAGGCAGGACAGCCAAGCGTCTGCGCGAGCGAAGCAGCTTCCTGCAATGCATCGCTTTTGACGATCTCATCACCGGCGATGATCACAGGCCGTTCCGATTTGAGGATGCGCGAAGCAAGCGCCTGCAGCGCCTCGTCGGACGGTTTGACGCGTGTATCGACCCGGGTGGAGCGGCCGAGTTCGATGCCGGCCTCGGAATTGAGAATGTCGCCCGGCAGGGAAATGAACACCGGCCCCGTGGGAGGCGTGGTTGCAACCTTGGCGGCGCGACGCACGATCCGCGGCAGGTCCTCCAGCCGCGCGACCTCAACCGCCCACTTCACGAGCGGCTCGGCCATTCGAACCAGCGGACCGTAAAGCAAGGGCTCCATCAATCCATGCCCCTGCTCCTGCTGGCCGGCGGTCAGGATCATCGGCGTGCCCGTAAATTGCGCGTTGTAAAGCGAGCCCATCGCATTGCCGAGCCCGGGCGCGACATGGACGTTGCAGGCGACCAGACGGCCCGACGCGCGTGAGAAGCCGTCGGCGATCGCGACAACAAGGCTTTCCTGCATCGCCATCACATAGGTCAGGTCAGGATGATCCTTCAGCGCATGCATGATCGGCAGCTCGGTGGTGCCGGGATTGCCGAACAGATGCGTGATGCCCTCGTCCTTCAACAGCGCAAGGAAGGCCGAGCGACCGGTGATGCGATTCTTCATGTTTCCTCCCGCCTGATGGCGTCTCCTGGAACCATCACGGTTCAGGTCATCATGATCGAACTTGCGGGCGCGAGGCAAGGAAGGGTGTTCATGGCTGCCCTGCACCGAAGGACGCTATCCGATCAGAACATGCCCTCGCGATCGCGGCGTTTCTTTCCCTTCGAGCGCTGCCAGACCACGCCCGGAAAACCCTTCAGCGGCACCAGCGGTTCGCCGGTATAGGCCCATTCCTGCAACTCTTCGATCGCGACATGATAAAGCGGCTGCCGGCCGGTACGCCCCGAAAACAGCGCCCGCGGGATGTTCACCATATGCGGCGAGCGCGCGCGTTCATACATCAGTGGCGAACCGCAGCATTTGCAGAAACTGCGCGTGGCTTTCGCGGCCTCGTCCTCGAAGCGCGCAATGTCCGCCTCCCCGCTGGTAATGCGAAAACGCTTGCGCCAGCTGCCGACATAGGTGGCGTAAGCCGCGCCATGCGCGCGACGGCTCGATGCGGAATGATCGTGCCAGGCCCATCGGGCCGGAACGTCGATCTCGAAGCAGACGCTCCCACACAGGCATTGGCCCGCGGCAATTCCAGCCGCGCCGGGTGCTTTTGGCATTTTTCGTCTCCATCGTCATTGCGAGGAGCGAAAGCGACGAAGCAATCCATTGCCCTCAAGATGGCAGCATGGACCCCTCGAGCCTGTCGTCGGACGCGCATTCGCGCGATCCGTTGGCTCGCAATGAAGCTTTGACCACTACGCCGGCTCCAGCTCTCCATAGGCGGGATAATCGGTGTAACCCGCCTCCTCGCCGCCGTAGAAAGTCGCACGGTTGTAAGGCGTCAGCGGAAAACCGTGCCGCAGACGGTCGCGGCAAATCCGGATTGGAAATGAAGATGCGGCCGAACGCGATGGCGTCGGCATGACCCTCCTCGATCGCGGCTTCCGCCGTTTCGCCGGTGAATCCGCCGGCCGAGATAAGGACACCACGCCAGACGGGGCGGAACAGCACCATCGCCGATGGCACGTTTTGCCAGTTGACCTCGGCACGGCCCGCCCCGCTCGATCGCGGCTCGATGAAATGCAAATAGGCAAGGCCTAGCTGATCGAGCGCCTTCGCGACATGGGTGTAGAGCGGCATCGGATCGGCCTCGCCGCTGCCATTGGCGACGCCGTGGGGCGACAGCCGCACGCCCACGCGATCACCTCCCCATACCTCGATCGCCGCCTGCGTAATCTCCAGGAGCAGCCGGGCGCGATTTTCGATCGATCCGCCATACCGGTCGGTACGCAGATTGGTGTGCGATTGCAGGAATTGCTCCAGCAAATAGCCGTTGGCACCATGAATCTCGACGCCATCGAACCCGGCCTTCATCGCATTGGCTGCGGCTTGCCGAAACGCTTCGACGATATCGCTGACTTCGCTGGTCTCAAGCGCACGCGGCGTTTCATAAGGCACCATCTTGCCATCGGCGGTCATTGCCAGCATTCCGTTGCCCGTGATCGGCACCGCAGAGGGCGCAACCGGCAGCCGACCGCCGGGCTGGAACGAAGAATGCGAGGCGCGACCGACATGCCAGAGCTGCAGGAAGATCAGGCCACCCTTGGCATGAACCGCTTCGACGACGCCGCGCCACCCCTTGATCTGCTCATCCGAGTAAATGCCGGGCGTGCCGGGATTGCCCCGTCCCGTCGTCATGACTGGCGAAGCCTCGGCGATGATCAGGCCGCCCGGCGTCGCGCGCTGTCCGTAATATTGCGCATTCAACGGCCGCGGCGCAAAGCTCGACCGGTCGGCCCGCATCCTCGTCAAGGGCGCCATCACGACACGATGCTGCAAGCGATAGCGGCCGATATCGAGCGGCGAAAACAGGAAAGGAAAATTCATGAATTACAGCGTCTCTTGCTTGTGGCCGCACTGCTTGCAGGCGTACTTCACCCGCGTGACGCCTCTTTCGGCGGAGACACGGTTTGACGTGCCGCACTTGCCGCAGATCGCCTCGATGCGGGTGTTACCCTGCTTCACGACAATGGTTTTGCGCGCCATGGTTTCGCGGATCAGGCGCTCGGCCTCTTCGCGCATCGACTGCTTCGACATCACCTCGCACCGCCTGAATTGACAAAGGATGCGGGCTTATAGCACGCAAATTGCGTCTGGCGAGTGACTCGACGGGGATTCGACAAAACCGATTCTGCCTCAAAGAGCGAGAAATTCACGTCTCGACGATGACGTAGCTGTCCTCGACATGAACGGGGAAGGTTTCGGCCACGTAGGGACCCTTGGCGAGCGTTTCGCCGTCCTCGACGACGACCGGATAGGTTCGGACCTTGACGCGCTTTGGATCGAACCAGGATTGACCGTTGCGCATGTCGAATTCCCAGCCGTGCCAGGCACAGCGGAGCAGTTCGCCAACGCGGGACCGCTGATAGACCCCGGGTTCGCTCGAGGTCAGGCGCGCGACGCAGGCCGCCTTGTCGAGCGGCGCTCCGGCATGCGGACAGCGATTGAGCAGCGCAAAGAACTCGCCACTGACATGGAACACGACGATCTCGCGGCCGTCGAGCGTAACCACCTTGTTGCCGCCGGGCGGAATCTCTGTGGTGCGGGCGACAATATGACGTGCCATGGGAGACGGATCAGAGCTTGTAAAGCGCGCGGGCGTTGGCGTTGAATATCTTCGCCCGCTCCACCTCGCTCAGCGGCGTTCTGAAGGCAAAGCGCGGATCGTCGAAATCCCAATGTGGATAGTCCGAGGAGAACAGCAGGCGATCCACTCCGACCCACTCGATCAGGGATCGCAGGTGCCTTGCCTCGTCGGGCTCGTCGATCGGCTGGGTCGTGAACCAGAAATGCTCGCGCACATATTCCGACGGACGACGCTTCAGATGCGGTACCTCGGCGCGGAAGCGTTCGAAATGCTGGTCCATCCGCCACATCGTCGACGATATCCAGCCGAAGCCGCCCTCGATGAAGACGATCTTGAGCCGCGGGAAATGCTCGGGCACGCCTTCGAGAACGAGGCTCGTCAGCGTTGCCGCCATCGAATGCGCGTTCGACTGGTGTTCTTCGGCATAGTAGGACGGCCAGCCGCCGCCGGCCGGCGCGTGACCGCCATAACCGCCGACATGAATGCCGAGCGGAAGGTCAAGCTCCTGGGCGCGCGCATAGATCGGCCAATAGCGACGGCGGCCAAGCGGCTCGTTCGCGCGCGGCGATACGTTGATCTGCAGATATTGGCCGATCTTCGCGCAGCGCTCGATCTCGGCAACCGCGGCCTCGGTGTCGTCCTGCCCGACCAGGATCGCCGCTTTCAACCTCGGTTCACGGCTGGTCCAGTGCGCAAGCTGCCATTCATTCACCGCGCGCTGGATCGCCGCGCCGAATTCGAGATTCTGCTGCGAGAAGATGAACATGTCGAGCACCTGAAGGATGCCGAACTCGATATCGAGCGGATCGAGGTGCTGCTTGCGCATGAAGTCGAGGTCGGAGCCCGGCGGACCGCCGGTCGGCGGCCATGCGTCGCGGCGCGCGATCAAGGGCGAGGACCGCGGATAGGGCGTCGTGCCGATATAGGGCGTGCGGAGATGGTCGCCATAGGTCTTCAGATGCTGCTGCCAGCGCCTGGAGAGAAAGGGATTGAGATCGCTTCGCGCGTGCAGGCTCGGATGGATATCGCAGTCGATGATCCTGAGCCGGCTCCTGGCCTGAGCCTCCTCTTCGAGCATCGGGCGGTCGATGACGTCACTCATGCGATCCTCCTTCTCTGAGCATGAACCGGAAAAGTGGGAACCGGTTTTCCGAAAAGATCATGCTCGAACAAAATATTCAGGCGGCGAGCGAAAGCCGCGGAAAGGTTTCGAGCGGATTGTCGGCGCACATGCGCGATACGATATCAGGCGGCAGGTGCGGCGGTATCGCGTCGTCGCCATCGAACTGCCAGTGCGGATAGTCGGACGAGAACAGGAACATCCTGTCCGAGCCGATCATGTCGATGATGTCGGCAACGCCGGCGGCATCGGGCGGGGCATCGAAGGGTTGGGTGGTCAGGCGAACGTGGTCGCGCATGATCGCCGCCGGCTCGCGGTCGACCCAGGGCACCTCGACGCGGACCCCGCGCCAGGTCTTGTTGGCGCGCCACATGAAGGCCGGCAGCCAGGTGACGCCGGATTCCATCAGCACCACCTTGAGCCCGGGGAATTTCACGAAGACCCCTTCGTAAATCAGGCTGAGCACCTGCGCCTGAAAGGCCTGCGCCTCGGCGAGGTAATATTCGTATCGATAGGACGGCCAGCCGACCGAACTTGGCGCCTGCCGGTACGCGCTGCCGGCATGTATCGCAATCGGCAGGCTGTGTTTCTCGGCCGCCTGCCAGACCGGCCAGTAGTGCCGTCGACCAAGCAGGCTCTCGCCCTGCGCCAGGACCAGCACCGACACGAATCTTTTGTCGCCGGCCCGACGTTCGATTTCCTCGATCGCCAGATCGGGCGCCTGCAAGGGGATGACGATCGAGGCACGAAGACGCGAATCCCGCGCCAGCCATTCGGCCGCGATCCAGTCGTTGATCGCCTTGCAGAAGGCGGATGCCATGTAGGGATCGTAGACCGCCTGCGCGCCATACAGCACGTTGCAGATCGCGTGACTTGCCCCCAGCTGGTCGAACGCACCGCGTTGCAGCATCGCAAGATCGCTGCCGGGCTTGGCATTGGCGGGGCGCCAATCGGCCCGGCCGGACAGCGGCATGTTCGGCGGATAGCTGGTCAGATCAAGGCCATCGATGGCGCGGCTCACCACCTGCTCTTTCCAGTGATCGTCGAGATAAGGCAACAGCGTGGTGCGCGTCCCGCCAACGGCTGGATGGATATCGCAGTCGATCCGCGTGGCGACCATCCTTGTTTCCTCGCTTGTCGCTCTCGTTTTTTTGGCGGCCCTTCAGGGCTATGGCTTGCGACCAAATGTGCCGCCCACAGCCCTCCGGCGCAAGGCGGAAGACCTTACCTTAGCGAATGGGCGCTTCGGCTCTGGCGACATTCACGAAGGGTGCAGCAACCACAATTTACGAGGGATGGTGGGCACGACAGGGATCGAACCTGTGACCTCTACCGTGTGAAGGGAACGCTCTCCCTTGTCTCGCCTTCGGCTCCACCGAAAAATCGTAGAAGATCAGCTGCTTGCGCAGCTTACGATTTTGTCGCGAGAAGAGCAATGCGCCCCGTAATCAGCCTGACTGGGACCAGATTGGGACCAGAATTGATCTGGTTCTGGGGATCGGATTCGGCCCTCGATCAATGTTTCGTATTCTCGAAGCAAGATTTGCGGACTTGCAAGAAATCGATTTGGGGTCTCGGATTGGTCGCTTTCGTAGATCGAGAGAGCCCGTACTTGGTAGTCGCCTCATGGAAGGATTGAAGACAATTCGTCGATCAAAAAACTTTTGAAAATTGTAACAGTTAGAATTTGACGCGAATCTGCCGGAGCCGTCCTGGCAAAAACAACCAGCGCCCAAACGAACGTTTCAGCTGGACTCGTGAAGAGTTTGGCATAGTCTGCTGTCGTTCCATTTGTGATTTTGGGACTGATTATTCGAACACGAATTGTAGCGTCCCTCCGGAGGGCCAACATGGGCGGACTTATTGCGACAAGAGGTACACGACGTCTAGTCACTCACTACAATCATATTTTTAATTCGGCGCAGATAATGGCCACCAGAGCTATGATCATCGCCGACAACGTCCCAGGAGGGCTGAATCAGCTCTTTACGACTCCGAGCGCGACACCGATCCGGGATATCACTCAGCGCAATAATCATTTTCTCCCCTCGCCTGTGGGCCACCCAAACCTTCTCCAGCGTTGGGACTACTATTTGCAGCGCGAACTTAGCCAGACGAACCACGACCGCCTGAGAACCTTTATTTCGCAAGTTCTGAACCTCGCGAACCCTGGGGCAAATCAACTCAGTCAAAACGGAGACAATCCTCCCAGGACCTATACTGCCATCAGATTCGAATGCATTGAGGCTGATACCAGTACAAATCCGCCCCAAACTCAGAACGTTCTGAAATCGGATGAATACGATTTAGTGAATCACGACACAGACGACAGCCATTTGGATTATAATTCGGCATATCTAAAAATTGTTTTGGTCACTGGGCCGACCGCGTCCCCAACCCCGCGAGACCCTCAATAATATAGGATTACCAAGATTGCCTGCGTGGCAGTCGGTCCGGTGGTGTTTTGTCGGATCGTATCATTTGCGGCTGTGTGATTGCCGGGCTATTTACCGCAAAGCTCCATAAAAGCTTTCGGCGCGCAGGCCGGCATTCGTTGATCATTACTGGCTGCAACGAAGATCCTATGCCTGCACTCGGATGGCAGATCAGGCTCATCCTCTTGTGAGCGGCCAGCGAAGTCTCGATGGAGGTCAGCGATCTGGCGCGCCCCTTTCAAAGTCAATTTTTTAGCTTGTAAACCGAAGACTGTTTTCATGCCCACGCTGGCGGCCCAATAGTCGGCCTGACCCTGCCAGGAAATCCAAGGCATAGCAGGATCATATGGTGGTCCTCCTAGATGGTGACCTGTCTCATGGGCTAGCATGAGAGCTAGGCCGGGTCGGGTCATTCTCGGATGGCGAATTAAGCCGCCATAAACTCGAACGTACCGAGCCGATCCAAGCCGCCACGCCTGGGCATTGATAGTCGCTGATTCCCAAAGCAGTTCGTAGGTGATTTGCGGGAATGCCTCGCCGAATTGATCCAGCAAGTTAAGGATGATGCTCTTTCGTCGCTGGCGAGCGCGCGGACTGAGCTGCCTCTGTTCGACCGGCCAGTTCAAAAAGCTCATGTGGCCTCAGTTTGCGCACTTCCATAAGAAATTTCTCTAATGTAACTTATCTCATACTCATCCGCTACGTGTCGGATTTACGCAGGCATTTAGGATCGGAAGGACAACCGCGTTTCCGCGGCACGCTCATGCTTTGTCTGGAAAAGACGCGCCAGAACATTTGGTTGTTGCAGAGCGGCATGGAATTGATCTGCAAATGGGATTATAACTTTTTACAGCTGCGGTCCGCCGTTACTTGAGGGGGCCACGTAATGCAATGTTTGCGTTGTGGCCATCAAAATAAGGCCACTAATGATTTCTGCGAAGGGTGTGGGGCCACCCTTGGGATTGAGTGCAGCGCCTGCGGGCACTTAAATGGGCCGACGGCTCGCTTTTGTGGGCGTTGCAGCGCAGTTCTGAAGACGATAGCTGCAGAGGTACCCAATCAATCCTGGCAACGTGTTCTGAGATCGCTGAACGCCAAAGGTGGAGAGCGTAAGCGACTCACAATCCTGTTTGCGGATATTCGGAACTCAACCGGACTGATTGATAGCTTGGGCGACCCCGAACTAGGGATGCGACGCTTGCAGCCCGTTCTCGATCTCATGAATGAAGCCGTTGTTCGCTACGATGGAGTCGTCAACAAATCACAAGGCGACGGGGTTATGGCGCTCTTCGGCGCACCACAGCCTCGTGAAGATCACGCAGTGCGTGGCTGCCTGGCGGCGCTTGCGATACAGGACGGGTTAGGCCGCTTCAGCGATCCCGACTTGCAGGTTCGAGTTGGCGTTCATACCGGCGAAGTTGTCGTTCAGGCGATAGAGCACGGAATTTACCAAACTTATGACGCTGCTGGCGCAAACGTTCACATAGCAAATCGCATCGAGCAACTGGCGAGCGCAGGCACCATTCTAATTTCAAAAGAAACATACTCTGCGGCCAAACAATTCGTTGACGTTGAACCGTTAGGTCCCCAAGCCATTCGTGGGATCGCCGCGCCCGTCGAGATTTTCAAACTCAAAGGGCTCAAATATGCCCCCTCAAGCGGTGTCTTCCGTAGCGGCCGGCGCTTAAGCCCTCTCACTGGCCGAACTGACCAATTCTCCGCTCTCTCACTCGAACTCGAAAATACGATGAAGGGAGATGGTCGTGTCGTGGGTGTCGTCGGTGAGGCTGGGATTGGCAAGAGCCGTCTCTGTTTCGAGTTTGCCGAACATTGCCGTGGAAAGGGTATCCGGGTCTTTGAAGCGCGTGTGTTGGCGCACGGCAGGGCAACGCCATTTCAACCAGTGCTGGAGTTATTGCGCGATTACTTTGGCCTTCATATCAAAGAAGCCGGCGACATCTCTCGCCGTCGCGTCCTTGACCGGCTAGCAGCACTCTCCTCTTCTGAGGAGTTATCGTTTGTGTTGTTGGAGTTCTTAGGAATTGCGGACCCACTGCGGGCAAAGACTAAGCTGGACCCAAAAACGCGAAAAACACTTTTGCTCGATTTTGTCAGGACACTGCCGCGCTCAGGACCTCGGGATTTCACTACTGTTGTTATCATCGAAGACCTGCATTGGATCGACGCGGCAAGTGAGGAGTTCATCGAGGCCCTAGCTGATGCAGTTGTCGGTACAACGACACTCATGGTCGTTAATTTCAGGCCCGGGTTTACTGCGCCCTTTATGCAGCGATCTCACTACCATCAAATCAACATGCCGCCCCTTCCGCCGGCACAGGCCGCCCTGCTCTTGCAAGATATTTTTGGAAACGACCCTTCCCTCGCACTGCTTAGCAGGAACATCATCGAGCGGGCCCAAGGAAATCCTTTCTTTTTGGAAGAACTTATCAATGCGCTGGTTGAACGAGGAGATTTTGAAGGCGAACGGGGTGCATACCGATTGAAGGGGGGCGTTGACACGATACCTCTCCCCCGACAGTGCAAGCCGTTATTGCGGCGCGAATTGATCGCCTTGAAGAGAGCGCAAAACGAGTTCTTGAGACTGCATCCGTGGTAGGTCGAGAGATTTCGATATCAATTCTGGACGCGGTCGCAGGTTTGGCTCCAGCCGAGTTGTCGGAAGCTCTCCAGAATTTACGGCAAGCCGAACTACTGTATGATGTGCCGCCATTCGAACGACGGCTTGTCGCATTCCGCCATCCGCTGATTCAGGAGGTTGCCTACCGATCGCTGCTGCACGAGCGTCGCCGCGAGCTTCATTTAAAAGTGTCGCAAGCAATTGAGAGTTTTTTCAAGGATCACGCCGAAGAGCGAGCTTCTCTGTTGGCCTATCACTTGGAGCAGGCCGGCGAAAACCTGAAGGCGGCACAACAAAACATGCGTTCTGCCGTTTGGATTGGCACGAACGATCCAAATCAGGCAATGAGAACTTGGAAAAAGGTCCGCGAGCTGCTCTCAAATCTGCCCTCGTCACAGCCGATCGACTACTTGAAGATGATGGCCTCCGGCCAAATTGTAAATTTTGGTTGGCGGGAAGGAATCTCGGCGGAGGATGCCCGGATTTATTTTGAGGAGGCCAAGCAGCTAGCCGTTGCGTTAGGAGATGTGAGAGCCAACGCGCTGATTCATGCGGCCTATGGAAGAATCCTGGCAAACGGCGGATCGGCGGACGAGTATGTCGAAAAGATCCGCGAAGCGAAGGCCATTGCCGACCAGGGTAACGATATCAGCGTTCAAATCACGCTCAAGGCCGTGCTCTGTCACGCACTGAGGATGGCAGGCTTCATGGCTGAAGCGCTTCAAACGAATATTGAGGCGACTGAAGAAGCACACAAAATTGTAAAATTTGACAGACAGACGCTGGGCTTCGATGTCGAGATCTGGCTAACGGTGATGCGCGGCCAAACGCTGGTAATGCTCGGTCGAAAAGATGAGGCCCGCCCATTCCTCGATCGCATCATTCAATTGGAGGGCGGTCAAATTGACACTCTCCACCACGTCATACCGAGCTGGGCCTATGTCGATCTTGCATGGGCGGAGGGAAACGTCGGACTGGCTCAGGAGCATGCCGAACGAGCCTATCACCTGGCCATAAAAAGCGGGAATCCTTACATGCGAGTCTACGGTCAGGCCTGCCGTGGTCTTTCTCATGTTGTCGCAAGAAGACTGACCCCGGCGATCCAGGATTTCTCCGATGCCCTCAGCTTCGCTCGATCGCGAAAAGCGGGACTGGAAGCCGAACCCCGGATCCTTGCCGACTTGGCAAATGCCTACAGACTGAACGGCGATGACGCTAATGCCCTCGTCACTGTCGATGAGGCAATCAAAGTTGCGACCGAGCGTCATGCTCGTATTCCTGAGTGCCTTGCCCGTATCGTTCGCGCGGACTTGTTGCTCCGATCTCCAACTAGTGAGCAGAAAGCCGAAGGAAGGCGGGAGCTGGTCCACGCCAAAGAGTTAATGCGAGAGACGGGCGCAATGCTTTTCGAGAACTTCATCAACGAAATAGACGTCGCGCAAAGTAGCGATCGCCAGATATCTACGGGAACCAGCCGTGAAGACCGCATAGCGTAGGATGGCCTGGCATCTCGCGCGCGCCGGATCGGATCAGTGAACCTCTCCACCAAGTGTACTCACAAGGGGCCCGATGTCCGCATTTGGGGCAATTTAAGCACCCGCGAAAAAAGCTCGGTGCGGCTCGGAAGGACCGGATGGTGGGCACGACAGGGATCGAACCTGTGACCCCTACCATGTCAAGGTAGTGCTCTCCCGCTGAGCTACGTGCCCCATATCCTTATCGGGTGCGGTCCGTATATCGGCTCCAGGGCAGGCAGGCAAGGATGCCGCGCCGCGTTTTCGCGCCCGGCGAAGCCAGCGGTTCTCGGGCCAGGAAACCGTTTCGAACCAAGGGCCTGCGCGTTTTTCCGATCGAGCTGCTGGAAGCGTGGTCAGGCCGCCAGCATCTTGTTCACTTCGCTGACCAATTCGCGAAGATGGACCGGCTTCGACAGCACCTTTGCATTCTTTGGCGCCTCGGAATCCGAGTTGAGCGCGACCGCTGCAAAGCCGGTGATGAACATGATCTTGATGTCGGGATCGAGTTCCGAGGCGCGGCGCGCAAGCTCGATCCCATCCATCTCGGGCATGACGATATCGGTCAGCAACATCTCGAAAGGCTCCTCACGCAGCCTCTGGTATGCCGACATGCCGTTGTCGTGCGGCGAAACCTGAAAACCCGCGTTTTCCAGCGCCTTGACCAGAAAGCGGCGCATATCGTTATCGTCTTCGGCGAGCAGAATCTTGTGCATGGCTTTCGGTCGTCCAATCCCGATTGGAGGATCAGTCCGCTCACTAAGCCCGATAGAGGGTAAATTTCGGGTGAAAGGGAACAGATCGCCGGGTGGCTATGGCCATATTTCTGGACCTGAATTTGGCGCGAATCAATCGATCCGAAGATTTTCTGCGGCCTGGAGGAGATCCAGGCGTCAATGCCATTTTTTACTTGGCAGAATGGCCGCGATTTCCGACAATGATTTTTCAATAAAACTCCGGTTTTTTGGCGCAATCTCACGCCGGAACGGTATTAAATCCGCTGCGGCTCCGGTTCGCAGGCCGCACGACCAACGAGCAGCGATAACGATGCGGACTTCTGAGCGCCGCGCCAGGGAAGACGCCCGACAATGACCCTGTTCGACGGAGAACTGTCGCCCGCCTTCGAGATCGTCGAACCTGCCGTCTGGCGGGCGCCGATCATCTTCAACTCGCCACATTCCGGGTCGGTCTATCCGGGTGCATTTTTGAGCGCGTCACGGATCGACCTGCCGGCTCTGCGACGATCCGAGGATTCGTTCATGGACGAACTCATCGGCGGCTTGAGCGACTGCGGCTTCCCGACGGTGAGGGTCAACTTTCCGCGCTCCTATGTCGATGTGAACCGCGAGCCCTACGAACTCGATCCGCGCATGTTTTCAGGGCGACTGCCGAGCTTCGCCAATACGCGATCGATGCGGGTCGCAGGCGGCCTTGGAACAATCCCGCGCGTCGTGGGTGACGGGCAGGAAATCTATCGCGAACGCCTTTCGGTCGACGATGCCCTTGCGAGAATCGAGGCACTTTACAAGCCCTACCACCGCGCGCTGCGGCGACTGATCAACAAGACGCACCAGACGTTCGGAACGGTTGTCATGGTGGATTGCCATTCGATGCCCTCGATCGGCGTTTCGCGGGACGAGCCGCGGCGGCCGGACGTCGTGATCGGCGACCGCTATGGCACGAGTTGCGCGCCGCTGCTGGCCGACAGGGTCGAGGAAACCATGACCGGGCTCGGCTATTCGGTCGGGCGCAACAAGCCCTATGCCGGCGGCTTCATCACCGAACATTATGGAAATCCGGCTTCCGGCTTGCACACCATCCAGCTCGAACTGAACCGCGCGATCTACATGGACGAACGTCGTCGCGAGCGCAGCACGAGATTTGCTCGTGTCGCGAATGATTTTGCGTTGCTGGCCGAGGCTTTGGCCACCGTTCCCCTGGACGATCTCGGCCCCTTCCAGGCAGCGGCGGAGTGAATTTCCCGGCGTGCGTCGCGTCGAGACCGACGATCGCCCGAAGAACGCGGCCCAGCAAAGTAGGAGGCGCAGAAGCAGAAAGGGCGCAAGAAAAAAGGGCCGCTTGAGTAAACAAGCGGCCCAAGTCTAGGGAGGAAACGCCCAAGGAGGGCAGCGGTAACGCAAAGCGCTACCGCACCGCAACAATATGCGACCGCGATGCACAAAGTGCAAGTCCCTTGGAATCATTTTCGGTGCAAAAATGGAACTCTTCTGGCGGCTGTCTCCAAAGTGCCACTGCGTTCCATTTTATCAAGTAATTTCAATTACTTATTACGAGAGGTAGAGCTCCGACCGGGTCCGGCCAACCGGGTTTTCGACCTGCTCTCGAATTCGTGATCACCGGCTTCCCCAAAAACTCCCCCTCAGCCAACCGATTCGAAAAAAGATCAAACCGTCGGCAGGACGGGCGCTCGCATGCGTCGACCGTGCGGACTTCACAGGATTGCGCTAGGCAGGAGCCTTCGAGAGCCGCCAAGCCCATAAATCAAGGAATTGCCGTGACGGTCATTGATTTCGAAGCGTTCATCGGCCGCCTTGCAACTGCTTCCGGCGAAACAATCCTGCCATTCTTCAGGACGTCCCTGAGCGTCGACAACAAGGGCCCGCTCCATGATTTCGATCCGGTGACCGAGGCCGACCGGGCTGCAGAGGCTGTCATGCGCCGCCTGATCAAGGCCAACTTTCCCCAGCACGGCATCGTGGGCGAGGAATTCGGCAGCGAGCACGAAGACGCCGAGTATGTCTGGGTACTGGACCCGATCGATGGCACCAAATCCTTCATCGCGGGTTTTCCGACCTGGGGCACGCTGATCGCACTGATGCACCGGGGCACGCCGGTGTTCGGGATGATGCACCAGCCCTTCATCGGCGAGCGCTTTTCCGGCGACAATGGCTCGGCATTCTATTCCGGCTCGGCAGGGAAGCGGAAACTGGCCGTGCGGCGCTCGGCCTCCTTGCAGGACGCGACCATGTTCACGACCAGCCCGCTGTTGATGAACGCGACCGACCGCGCCAACTTCGGCCGTGTCGAACAGGCTGTGCGGCTGACGCGCTATGGCGGCGACTGCTATTCCTATTGCATGCTCGCCGCCGGTCATCTGGATCTCGTGATCGAAACCGAACTCAAGCCCTACGACATTGCCGCGTTGATTCCGATCATCACCGGCGCAGGCGGCATCGTCACCACCTGGGAAGGAAAGCCGGCCCAAAGCGGCGGCCGTATCGTTGCGGCGGGCGACAAGCGCGTGCATGAGGCAGCATTGAAGCTGCTCAACGCCTGAGAGCGGGGGTTGCATGAAGTTGTTGCTGGGCGCGCTGGCAACCGGATTGTCGCTGCTGTTGCCGTCGGCACAGCTTGCCGCGGCGGATTTTCCCGAAAGGCCCATCCGGCTGATCGTGCCGTTTCCGCCTGGCGGCCCCAACGACATCATCGCCCGCGTGATCGGTCAGCGCATGTCGGAATTGACCGGGCAGCCCGTCGTCATCGACAACCGGGGCGGCCAGGGCGGCGTGCTCGGAACCGACGCGGTGGCAAAAGCGAAGCCCGACGGCTACACCATCGCGATTTCGAGCGCGGGCGCGCTCGCCATCAGCCCGAGCATGGAAAGGGTCGCTTACGATCCGTTGAAGGATCTCCAGGCCATAACCCTTGTTGCAAAGGTGCCGGAAATGCTGGTCGTCGCCAGCAATGTTCCCGCTCATGACATGAAAGAACTTGTCGCGCTCGCCAAGGCGCAGCCCGGCAAACTCAATTTCGCATCATCAGGCCCGGGCAGCCTGCCGCATCTGGCAGGCGAATTGCTCAAGCTGACCGCAGGGATCGACATCGTTCACGTGCCGTATCGCGGAGCTGCTCCCGCGGTGAACGATATGCTCGGACAGCAGGTTCAGATGGTATTTCTCGATCTGCCGATCATATTGCCTCACGTGCGCTCCGGCGCGCTGCGGGCGATCGCGATCGGCTCGCCTGAACGCACGCCGACGGCTGCGGAGGTGCCGACCACGGCCGAGCTCGGAATGGCCGATGTGAAGGCGGAAAACTGGTACGGCATGGTGGCGCCCGCCGGCACGCCTCCGGCGATCGTCGCGGCGCTGAACCGGATCGCCACCGAGGCGATGGGTGATCCGGTCGTCAGGGAAAAGCTCGCGAGCCAGGGCGCCACGCTGATCGGCGACAGCCCCGAGCATTTTCACGATTTTCTCGGCAGCGAAATCGAGAAATGGGCCAAGGTCATCAAGGATTCGGGCGTCACGACCGAGAAGTGATCTCTATCGTGCCGCCTTGCGCAAATGCTCGACCAGAAGCTTTGCCGGTCGCGGCAATGTCTTGAAGCTGCGGGCGCAGATCGCGAGCTTGCGGTTTGCCCATGCGTCGCGGATCGAGAGCAGCGCGATCGGCATGGCCTGCGCGCAGCGTCGGGCGGCCGCCTCCGGCACCACCGCAATGCCGACGCCCGCGGCCACCATCTGGCAGATCGCGTCGAAATCCCTCAAGCGCGCCCGAACCTGCAGCCGGATGCCCTGCCGCGCGGCGTGTTTGACGATATGCAGCTGAAGGGGCGTCGCGTTCGTCAGCCCGACGAAGTCACGGTCCGCCACTTCGTGAAAATCGATCCGCCGGCGGGTCGCAAAATCCCCTCGCCGCGGCGTCACCAGCATCAGCCGGTCCTCGCTGAAATGAAACCGTTCGAGATTGTCCGGCAGTGCATGCTCGGCGGCGAAGCCGAGATCGGCCGCCCCGCTCGCGATCGCGGTGACAATGTCCGTGCTCTCGCGTTCTTCGACATCAAGGCTGATCTCGGGATGTTCGCGCAGGAAAGATGCCAGCGCCTTCGGCAGATGTTCGGAAAGCCCGGAGGTATTGGCGAGCAGGTGCACGCTGGCCCGTATGCCGCTGGCAAAGGCGGCAAGATCGCCACGCAAATTTTCGACATTGTGCAGGACGAGCCGGGCGTGGTCGCGAAGACTTTCGCCCGCCGCGGTCAGTTCGATGCCGCGCCGGCGGCGGTTCAGAAGCACGACTCCCAGATCGGCTTCCAGACCCTTGATGCGAGCGCTTGCGGACGCGAGAGAAAGGTTTGCGCGCATCGCTCCATGCGTGATGCTGCCGCTGTCCGCCACCGCAACGAAAAGCTGAAGGTCGACCAGATCGAAACGCATGGCGGATACCGGGAACCTCGCAGGCCTTCTCCCGTTAGCCTTCGTTGCAGGCGAAGGCTAACTCAAGAAGCTGCAGATTGTGCCGATCGCCTTCATCGGTCAATGTGATGACATGATCGACCCGCTTCTGCTGTTCATCATCGCCGCGTTCCTTCTGGCCGGCTTCGTCAAGGGTGTCATCGGCCTTGGGCTGCCGACGGTTTCGGCGGGCCTGCTCGCAATCGCGATGCCGCCTGCGCATGCGATCGCCATCGTGATCGTGCCGGCAATCGTCACGAATATCTGGCAGACCTTCGTCGGTCCTTACCTGCGCGACATCGTCCGCCGGCTCTGGCCGCTGATGGCGGGCACGGCTGCCGGCGCCTGGCTGAACGCGGGCATGCTGACGGGCCAATATGCCCGATACGGCACCATCTTTCTCGGCGCCCTGCTGATCATCTATGCCGCCTTGGGGCTGCGCAGGATCATGTTCACGGTTGCGCCCCGCCACGAGAAATGGGTCGGCGGAATCGTAGGCCTTCTCACCGGCATGATTTCCGCGGCGACCGGCGTCCAGGTGATCCCTTCGATGCCTTTCATGCAGGCGATCGGCATGGAAAAGGACGAACTCGTGCAGGCGCTCGGGGTGTTCTTCACGGTCGCAACCGTG
>CAWFZL010000025.1:0-23875 GCA_963820275.1 uncultured Alphaproteobacteria bacterium | reverse complement strand
AACTGGACATGCTCGCTCATCATTTTGCGCCCTTCTTGCGCTCGATCAGCTGCATAATGAGCGGCGTCAGAATGAGCTGCATTGCGAGGTCGAGCTTTGATCCGTGGATCACGATTGAATTTGCGCGCGACATAAAGCTGTTCTGAATTATCGACAGAAGATAGGCGAAGTCGATACCGCGTGGGTTTTTGAACCGGATCACAACCATCGATTTGTCTGGAGTTGGTATCCAGCGTGCTATGAATGGATTTGAAGTATCGACGGTCGGTACGCGCTGAAAATTGATGTCGGTGTCAGTGAATTGCGGGCAGATGTAGTTGAGGTAATCCGGCATCCGACGAAGGATCGTGTCGGTAACGGCCTCGGTCGAATAACCGCGATCACTGCGGTCGCGATGCAGCTTCTGAATCCATTCGAGATTGATGACTGGTACAACACCAATCTTGAGATCGGCATGCTGCGCAACGTTGACCTTGTCGGTCACGACTGCGCCGTGGAGCCCTTCATAGAATAGCAGATCCGAGTTGGCTGGCAGCGACTCCCACTCCGAAAAGGTGCCTGGGGAGCCGCCGCGCAGCTCGGCTTCCACTTCGTCGTGAATGTAGAATCGTGTTCTGCCCGTGCCATTCGCAGAATAGTCGCGGAAGGTTGTTTCGAGTTCCTCAAACAAATTGGTTTCAGGACTAAAATGACTAAAGTGCTTGTTACCGCGTTCGGCTTCCTCGACCATCTTCTGGCGCATTTCTGCGCGGTTATAGCGGTGAAAGGCATCTCCCTCGATATACGCGGCAATGACCTTCTCGCGACGAAAAATCTGCTCAAACGTCCTCTTTACAGAAGTCGTGCCTGCACCCGATGAGCCCGTGATTGAAATGATAGGATGTTTTCTAGACATGGTTGCTGACCTCCTCTCAGACTTGGAACAAACCGCGTCGCCCAAAAAGCGGAGCGGTCTTGGAGGCTGCGTTAGGATCGGTGTGCAGAAGTTCGACACGACGAACTTTTTCGATCGAACCCATGATGAGAGGAACGCGCTGATGGATTGATCTTGGAGCAAGCTCGAGAATTCGCTCCCGTCCCGTTGATGCCGCACCGCCTGCCTGCTCGACGATGAACGCCATCGGATGCGCCTCGTAGACAAGCCGCAGACGGCCGTCCGTGTAGCCTTCCCGCGCATCGGCCGGGTAAAGGAACACACCGCCCCGCGCCAGGATTCGATAGGCTTCTGCCACCAGAGATCCGATCCAACGCATGTTGAAATCCTTACTGCGAGGCCCGTCGACGCCGGCGAGACATTCGGCGATGAAGTCGCGCACCGGTTGTTCCCAATGACGGTGGTTGGATGCGTTGATGGCATACTCCGCCGTGTCGACGGGAATCTGAACACGTCGACGAACGGCCTTGTAAGTCTTGTCGTTTCGATCAAGCGTGAAGATATCAACGCCGTCGCCGAGGGTGAGGACCAGCGAGGTTTGCGGACCGTAGACAGCGAAACCGGCTGCCAGTTGGGTCGTGCCGGGTCGCGTGAAAGCTGCGCGACCATCCAACGGAGTGCCGACAATCGAAAAGATCGTCCCGATGGTCATATTGGAATCGATGTTTGACGAGCCATCCAGAGGATCGAACGCAATGCTTATGGGCGCCGCCAGGTCACCGATCTCCGGTGCTTCAGCTTCTTCTGACGCCAAGGCCGCAAAGGGGACGGATTTGAGGGCTTGGCGTATGAGTTCGTCAGCCCGGACGTCCAGATCCTTCTGAATATCGCCGTCAGTATTTCGTCCTTGTGCCTGTCCGGTGATGCCGGCCAGAGCACCCCGACCGATCAGATCAGCGATTTCAATGCAGGCTTTGGCGAGAGCATCGACCGCCGAGGCTACCGTAAGGCGAAGCGGATCTTTGCCGGCGTACTGATCTAGGTGCTGGCGCAGCGTTAGCGTCATCGGGTCGCCTCCTCGCATGCGTCGTTTTTTCAATAACGTTGACGCTTTGCAGCCTGCCTCGGCGTTAGCGAGGCACTTTCAGGAGGTTGACAGGTTGGTTTAGATAAGTAAAATTTTAATATCTGTCATGTGACATAGGTTTTCCTTATATGTCCGATGGCTTACGGAATCTGACAATCCGGCAGTTGCGAGCGCTTGCTGCTTTGGCAGGTGGGCGAAGCGTAACCGCTGCCGCCAACAAGCTAAATCTCACTCAACCTGCAGTCACACTGCAGTTGCAGAACCTTCAGGAACTTGCGGGGCTCCCGTTGGTCCAACGCACCAACGATGGAATGCTGTTGACTGGAGCTGGACAAGAAGTCCTCATGCTGTCCGAGCGGATAGAAGCTGCGATTTCAACCTGCGCGACTTCGCTTGATATGATTGCTGGCCGCACGGGAGGCCGGGTATCGATCGGAGCGGTGAGCACTGCAAAGTACTTCGTACCATTCGCCATTGCAGCTTTTTCAAAACTTCATCCCAAGATCGATATTAGTTTGTCGATTGGCAATCGGCAGGAAATACGTCAGGCGCTGCGCGGCTACGATCTCGACTTTGCAATTATGGGCCGGCCGCCAGCGGACGTTGACGTAGATATCCATCTAATTGGCGACCATCCACATATCATCATCGCCCCAAGCGGACATCGGCTTGCACTGAATGTCGGGCTTTCGACAGCAGAACTCGCAGACGAAACTTTTCTCATTCGTGAACAGGGTTCCGGCACGAGAATGCTGATGGAACATGCGAGACGGTTCACAGTGTGGCCATTCTCCAGGACGGCACAGATAATTTTCTTGTCCGTGTTATCAGCTATGGGGCCGCCAGTAAGAAAACAGACGATCGAGCAGCGCTCTGCATCCACTGAATTCGTCGGACTTCTCTTCATTCCTGCTGCAGGCACAAGCCTCGAAGGCAAAGATCGTCGGGCTCGCGAACGCCGGCGGTGACACTGGGCTCGAACCTGGGACCCGCTGATTAAGAGCCACTAGTTCCATCAGAAACAACCATCTTCGCGAAAAAAGCATGCCTGCTTCCCTAGAGCGGTTGCACGCCCTCGATGCCTGATAGCGGCGAGAATGCCGCGATCAGGAGAGAGAGATCATGAGCAAAGTGAATGCGAACGTCTTTCAGAGCCTCGCGCCGGAGCGTGTACAGGTTGGAAATTGGCTCCAACATTTGCTCTCAACCACACGAAAAAAATACGCCAGAAAAAATGTTTTTGGGACATGGGGAAAAACAAAAAACCAGGCCTGAATTTTTTCCCCTGCGCAGGAAAAGCCTGCAAATTCAATGCGGCTTGGCAAAATGACCAGAAAAAAAGCGGTCCCACTTTCGTTCGCGCCTCGCGCGCAAGGCGGGATTTTTTTCAGACACGCTTGCGTGGAGTTTATCGGCGGTGTCGTTCTCGTCTGAATTGGATACCGGATCGTTCTCCCGTCGGTTGGGCGAACTAATCTCTCCAGAAATTCTTGAACCGTTCCGGCGAGAGCTCGGCGTATCGGACGGTGTGCTGAATGTTCTTGTGCCCCAGATAGTGTTGAAGCGCCCGCGTGTCCTGACCATCATTGGCGAGCTTAAACCCGCAGGCGTGGCGCAGCATGTGCGGATGGACTGGGAAAGGCATCTTGGCGGCCTTACCGAGCCTACTCATCATGCGCCGGAAACCGACGGCACTCATGGGTGCCCTGCGTTCGCTCGTGAACAGGTAGCGCCCCGGCTCTTGCTCACGCTGCAATCGACGGAGCGCGCGAAGCTCGGTGCCAGTCAGCGGATGCACCGAAGGCATGCCATTCTTGACGCGGGAGACATGGAGGCGGCCATGAGCCAGGTCGACCTGTTCCCAGCGAAGCGAGCACAATTCTGAGGCTCGCAGCCCATGCCTGAAGGCCAGCAGGATCATGGTGGCGTCCCGGTGCCCGTGGCGATTGCCGCCCGCCGCCTTCATCAGGCGCCCGACCTCGCGCTCGGTGAGGTACTCGCGGGTACGATAATTGCCATTCGGCAATCGACCTCGGGCAACTGTTCTCTTTTGGATGGCTGGGGCCTCGGCTGCTGATGTCGTTTTCATTGGGCAATCTCCTCAGAGTCGCGAACGACTGTTCTTATAATGGCTGTTTTAAGAACAGTAAAGTTGGCCGTCGAGCATCGCGGGGCGAAGACCATTGACATTTAGACAGCTAGGCTGGCTTGGACGATCTCAGTGAGCGCTAGATCCACACGGCGACGCCTAGACCCGTCTTCAGATCCGTGCGCCCAAACACAAACTGAACTCGGGCCGTCATGCCCCTTTCGCGGGACCAAAAAAATTAGAAAAAAATTCCGCCAGCGCTACCGGACAAACAGATCTAAAGCAGTCCATCCGAGCAGGTAGGCCGTCTTGATGCTTTACGGCGAAAAGCACCGCGCCCCGTTCCCCGCCCCTGTGAGGACCACGCGAAGCAAAGCTCAGCCTCGGACAATGGATACAGCGCCGCATGAGCAAACCGGTGTCCAGCCAAGGCTAAATGATTGATCCGACAAGCTCTCAAATTCATTGGACCCAAGCGCCACAGGGGTCAGGCGATGCCGAGCGGTGTGTGCTCGCGATCAGCCGCTGGCCGAGTAGTGAGGACAGGATGCGCCACCCGCGGCGGCATAACGTTGTGCGAGCGACGCTGCGGTCGCCCTTCTTCCAGCTTTGCCCGGCCAAGCAGGGCGCCGTTTCTGCCGACGAGTAAAGAAGACAGGAGCACGGCCACGCGCGAGGCGAGCGGGGCATGGCATGGCCGTGCATGGCCCCACGCCGCCGCGCAGCTTATCCGGGGCCAGGTTGAGGCTAGACTGCGGATGGTGACGACAGGATGTCGGGCGAGCAGCGGCCCAGGCGCGGACGAAAGCACGAGCCCCGCGCATGCAGCCGCCGCGGCAGCGCAAGGCAGAGCCCGTGCCGACCCGATGGCGGATCCTTGCGGTGCCAAAGGGTCTGGCGACAGCTTAAGTTGCAAAGTCGACTGCATAACGGCGGTTAAGGCGAAAGTCCCAATCTATTCGCTCGCCTGTGTTGGCGTTGAGGTAGCGCCAGCTCGCGCGAGGGCCGCGCGGCTGATCTTATTTAGGCCATCGTTCCGAACGGCGTTCCTGGGTCCGAAGTCCATATTCAATAAGACGACTATGCCAGCGATCGCGATGATCAGGGCGGTCACCACCGCCACTAGGGAGTTGCCCGGCTGCATCTGACCCTCCCACTTCGAAAGCGGGATCGATAAATATCACAGAAGTCGTATAAGATCATCCCTAGAGCCGGGTCTCTCGTCGCAAGCTCTTGTACAGTGCGAGCGACGCGGTGGTCACAGAAAAGAAGCGCGGGCGCCGGATGAGCACGAAAAACACAACGCCCACGCGGGCCGCACCCTAGCAGGGGCGCAGGAGCACGACCTGGCCGGGTGTTAGGGCAGCAGCACGACGGAACCATGAGGCGCGACGGGCGACGGCAAGGCGCCGCAGTGGCAGGACGGCGGTGGCGATCTTTTTAAGAGGCGCGGGTGGGCTTGCCTCATGGAGTCGGTCGCGTGTCCAATGGCCCCCCTTGTGCTGATGCCGATTCGTGGAGACACGGGGTTTCGGCACATTGTCGGAGACGACGACCGGCGCTGATCGGCACGGCTCCGAGCACGCAGGCCGGGCTTCAGGCGCTGGGGCGGCATTTGCGGGGGTCGCGATACAGCAGCACGGCCCGCTACATCCGCCGCGAAGTGACGTATGCGGGGCGCCGGGTTGTCATTACGGGCGGCGACGATAGCGTCGAGTGGCTTATGGCCCGGCACAAGGCGCGGTTGGCGTGAGTTAGCGCGGCTAGATCAGGATCAGGAACGAATCCCGCCGGTTTCGCGATCCGGCGGGTTTTTCACAGAGCGCGGCAGCGTCACTTGCATCCGGTCTCAGCGCTGCGGTATAAAGCTAGTGATTCTACATGTCAGCAGGTCGTCGCCAACCCAAGTCGAGCGACGACCATAACCTCTACCAAGGGACGACCTGTGCCTTCCCCGCCGACCCTGCAAAGGGCCGGTTGAATTCGTTTGCTGACGTGTGGGATTGTAATGACAAAAGCTATAGCCGAACGTGCCCTCGCTCCGTCCGAGGTGGTGACGCCATGAAGCGCGCCCCTACCCGCACGATAGACCAGCTACCCCTATTCGCGGACGACGACGACATTGGCGAAGCCGTACTTGGACGAGGACGAGCGGGTGAATTCAAAGGCATTGCTAAGCTGCTTGAGCCGCAAGGAATGCCAACCATCAGTCCGGTCTTTGGTGGCCGGTACGTTCCAGGGGTCAAGATGTTCCTGGACAAGATGCAGGGCATTGCTGACGTAATGCCGCTCAAGGAGGATGGACGGGAGGGAGAATGGTCAGCGAACAGAAACGTCCGCAAAGCTCTGGCCTGAAGTGGCGCAAGCGAGCTAAGGGGCCCGACATTCCGTGTTGGTTCGCCGATCGGAAGGCCGTTGCTGCGGGGTACCCAATCAAGTACGTCAACCTTGCGAGCTATGCCGATAACCCGGTGCTATTGATAGAGCGCGTCCAGCGGCTGCAGTCCGAGATGCTGTTGTGGCTCGCTGGTCATGGGAAGCCCGAAAGGGAATTCGACGGTACATTTAAGTGGCTGTTCGAAAACTATCAGCGCGACACCAAGAGCACATTTAATACGTCGCTGAAGCCGGGCACCGTTCGGCTCTATACGACGTATCTCAAAAAGCTAATTCCTCACATCGGCTCGCGCCGCATAGACCGATGCGACGGGCGGGATGTTATGGGGTGGTTTGAGCAGTGGCGAGCAGCTTGCGATGGATCTGGACGAGATCAACTTTCCGTGGCGCGCGTCTGTCTCGCTATTCTCAAGGCGGCCGTCTCGTTCGGCATTGTCTGCCGAATAAAGGGCTGCTCTGAATTTCAGGCGATCCTGCGTGAGCTTGAATTTGATAGCCTGCCCAGTCGGAAGGAGGCCCCAACGGCTGCGCAGATCGTTGCAGCGCGTAAAGCCGCCCACGCGGCTGGCTTCCCTCTCCGCGCCCTCGCCTACGCCATACAGTTTGAGACTACGCTGCGACAATACGATGTTATCGGGCAATGGCTGCCGCTGTCCGACCCGAAGCCGAGCGCGATCATTCACCGGGGCAAGAAGTGGATCGGCCCGACATGGGGCGCCATCGACGAGAATCTGATCCTCGCGTGGATCGAACCGACCAAAACCGAGACCACAACTGAAGCGGTTGTCTCATTCGATTTGTCCGTTTGCCCGATGGTGATGGAGGAGCTTGCGTTGATCCCGATGGAAAAACGCAAAGGCCCTCTCATCGTCAAGGAATTGAACGGGCGGCCTTATGATCATGATGATTTCCGGAAACAATGGCGGCGCGACTGCGAGGCCAGCGGCCTCCCGAAAAAGCTTTGGAACCGCGATCTCCGCGCCGGAGGAGTGACCGAAGGCGCAGAGTCCGGGGCATCACGAGATGACCGGCGGACAGTTGCCGGCCACTCGAAAGAGGAAACGACGCTGAGATACGAACGCGGCCTCGTATCGATCGAGGCCCATCGCCGGACCATGAAGGCTCGCGCGGGGTACCGCGAGAAGAAAGAATGAACAACTCGGGGACCGTGCCGGGACCGTGGGGACCGCGCGAAATCGAAATATCAGTGTTCGTAATAGGTTGGTAAGGAGGCAAGGTTTGATGTCGCTAACGGCTCATTAACCTTGCCGGCCGTAGGGTTGAACGACACCGCAAGCGGGTTGTCGGGTACGCGAGATGGCTCTGGCGAACAAGAAATCGGTTCTACCGTCCGCCGAGGAGCGACGGCGTTTCCAGCGGGTGAAGGTGCATCTGCTTGGGCGCTACATGCTGCCTGACCGCCGCGAATTTCCCTGCCAGATCATCAATATGTCGCCTGGTGGATTGGCGCTTCTGGCGCCGGGCATCGGCAATATCGGCGACCGCGTCATCGCCTATCTCGACCATATCGGTCGCGTCGAGGGCAGGATCACCCGGATCATCGACAATGGCTTTGCCATGACGGTGGGTGCGACCGCCCGCAAGCGCGACAAACTCGCCGCGCAGCTGACCTGGCTCGCCAACCGCGACATCCTCAACCTTCCCGAGGACCGCCGCCACGACCGTATCATCCCGCGCAACCCCATTGCGCTGCTCACGCTCGAGGACGGCACCAAGATGACCTGCCGGATCATCGACATGTCGCTGTCGGGCGCCGCCATTGCCGCGGAAAATCGACCGCCGCTCAAATCGCTGGTCATGCTCGGCAAAGTGCAGTCGCGCGTGGTGCGGAACCTCGAGGAAGGATTCGCGCTCGAGTTCATGCACCAGCAGATCGCCGACACGCTCGAGGAAGCCGTCACCGCGCGGTAGACTTTTTTGTTTGACGCGTTTTCTTCACGCGAACCGGTTCCCACTTCGCTCGAAAACGCTCTAATCACTCGCCACGCGTCGCGGGCTTCGACAGATACTCCATCGATTGCGCCTCGCTCTTGAGCGGCGTCATCTTGTCCGGGTCGATCCGTATCATCAGATAATCGATGTGATCGTCGATCCTGGTGAACCAGTGACCGGTGCCGGCCGGAATTACCACGACGTCGCCTGCCTTGATCTCATAGGCAATGCCGTCACGAACCTCCGAGCCGTTATTTCCGGGACCATTGAATTCGACGACGGTGCGCATGGTCGCCGGGCGTCGCTGGCGGTTGAGGATGTCGGGGCCGAGCACGAGCGTCGCCGAGCCCGAGATCACATGATAGACCTCGCTGATCTGGTCGTGTTCGGCTACCGAGTTCGGCGCGGGCTTCTCCAGCCTGCCGCGATGAACCATGCCGATGCCGACCCGCGCCTTGCCGATGTCGATGTCGCGCACCTGCTGGTCAATCAGCTTTTCCGCGATCGCCTTCTTCGTGTAGTTCTCGAGTTCTGCCGCGGGAATGTGGGTTCCCGGACACATGATGCAGGTCGGCTGCGGATCGGTCGGATTGATCCGGACCGGCTCCTCCGCCCCCGACGGCGTCCCGATCAGAAGATAGAGGGCCGCCGAGACGCCCGATAGGACAGTTTTCATGATCACCTCGCCGTTTCGCCGCCAAACACACCGCGAACAGCATTAACGCGCGGTAAATCCGCTACACCATCGATTTCTTGGGCTTTGAGCCCGTCAGTTGGGCCCGCGCGACGCCGGCTTCAAGGATTCTGGTCCAGGAATGCGCCAAGCGGCGGTTAACGCGGGACGACCCCGCCACGCCAAACCCCGGCATTACGGGGGCTGGGCCCCTTAATGCATAAAATTTGAATCAATTGCAGTTGTCTAAAATTCTAATCTAATTTTATTCAAGTATATCTCGCTTTATCCGAAGTATTTATTCGTATTCGTCTCAATTTTACTTGCCGCGCTTAGCGGCGACGCAAAACCTTTGTGCGAAAGGTGGTCCCAACAAAAAAAGCGGGGGCCACAGTGTTTGGATCCAGGGAGCCGGGAAAGGGTTTGGCGGTAATCGCCATTCTGTCGGCATTGAGCGCTTCGGCGCGCGCTGCCGACGAACGGATACTCTACGCAAGCGTTGGCGACGTCGCGCGTGCGCCGATCGGTTGGGTGGAGTTCTGCACCGAGAATGCGGGCGAATGCCGCGGCGGTCCGTCACAACCGCGCGACATCGTGATGACCCAAAGTGCCTGGCGCGACCTCCTGCGGGTCAACCGCTGGGTCAATGAGAACATAAAGCCGATGACCGACATGGAGCATTGGGGTGTTCTCGAGAAATGGTCGTTGCCGACGGACGGCTACGGCGACTGCGAGGATTACGTGCTGTTGAAGCGCAAGATGCTGATCGATGCCGGTTGGCCGCGGGAGGCGCTTCTGATCACGGTGGTGCGCGACAAGATGGGCGAAGGCCATGCCGTGCTCACCGTGAAGAGCGACAAGGGCGAGTTCGTTCTGGACAACCAGAATGAAAACGTCGTGGCCTGGACAGAGACTGGATACCGCTTCGTCAAGCGCCAGTCGCAGGGCGATCCCAATGTGTGGGTCTCGCTTGGCGACGGCAGGCCTGCGGTCTCCACGGCGACTGCCCGCGATCGCCAGTAACGAGAACGAGAATCAGGAGAAACGCGACCCGGTCACATCCCCACCCCTCCCCGTCCCAGACCGGATCGCGCGCGGCCAGCCTTCCCCCAAGGGCTGGCCGCACTTTTTTCTGGGATTTGTGAAATGGATCACATTTGTCCCGCGTCTGGCTGAGTCATGGTTGGGTCACCGGATGGCGTGAGCCAATTTAATATCCGGGGCTGGCAAGGCCGTTGGCGATCATACTGCGCTGACGGCCTTGTTTTATGCGGAGCTGGCACAAGCGGGTTTGGCCCATGAGGGCTCACTGCGGTTCCTCGCAGGCTGGTGATTTGCGTTTTGCCGGCATTTGCCGGCTGTATGCCGCCCTCCACAAGCCCTGAGGAATGCAAATGAGTGCTGAAATACTGACATCCGACGTCATTGGACTGACCAAAGCCGCGCCGTTTTCGCGCCGCGGTTTCATGACCGCATCCGCCGCCGTGGCGGCGGGCTATACCCTGGCCGCCGGTCCTGTGCGCGCCGACGTCATCAAAACCGACACCAGCGGCCTCACCGTGGGTGACGTAAAGATAAAGGTCGCCGATGGCGAAATGCCGGCTTATTTCGCGCGGCCGAAGGACGTGGCCAATCCGCCCGTTATCCTGGTCGCGATGGAGATCTTCGGCCTTCACGAATACATTCGCGACGTGACGCGGCGCCTTGCCAAGCTCGGCGCCTTCGCAATC
Organism: uncultured Alphaproteobacteria bacterium; assembly: GCA_963820275.1. Lineage (GTDB taxonomy): Bacteria > Pseudomonadota > Alphaproteobacteria > Rhizobiales > Xanthobacteraceae > Bradyrhizobium. The sequence continues at coordinate 13,072 of CAWFZL010000025.1, read as the reverse complement.
GCGCCCGATTATTATTTCCGCAAGGGTGTCGATCTCACCAAGATGACTGACATTCCCTCGCTCCTGCCGATCGTGAATGCCAAGCCCGATGCGGAGCTTTTTTCCGATCTCGACACCACCGTTGCCTGGGCGAAATCACAAGGCGGCAATACCGATCGGCTTGGCATCATCGGATTCTGCCGCGGCGGACGGACGGTCTGGGAATATGCCGCCCACAGCGGTGCGCTGAAGGCCGGCGTCGCGTTTTACGGCCCGCCAGTCGATCCGGCGAACCCGCTCTGGCCGAAGAGTCCGACGCAGCTCGCGCCCGAGATGAAGGCACCGGTACTCGGACTATATGGCGACGCCGATACCGGCATTCCGGTCGCCGATGTCGAGGCGCTGAAGGCAGCGCTCGCCAAGGCCAACAAGTCCGCCGAGTTCAAGATCTATCCGGGTGCGCCGCACGGCTTCCACGCCGATTATCGCGGCAGCTACCGCAAGGAAGCGGCCGAAGATGGCTGGAACCAGATGCAGGGCTGGTTCAAGAAGTACAAGGTGCTGGGCTGAACCTTCCAGGCCTCCAAAAAACGAAAGCGGCTCCGGTGCCAAATGCACCGAAGCCGCTTTCTTTTTTTTCGCCAAACCCTCCATCGATCCCGATTGATCGAGAACCCCCGCATTCTTCGGGTCGAAGGAGCGCAAGTTAGCCGCAGACCTGCACCGGCTGGATACGCCAGCCGTACCTGGTATGCACGCGCTGCTGGACGATGTAACAACCGCCGTTGTTGTAGTAGTAGGAATCATCGTAGTAGGGGTAATCAGACCAATCGTCGTACGCATACGGGCCATAGAAAAATCCGCCGGCAAAGAACCCGCGACGGAAGCCGCGGTGGAAGCCGTGATTGAAGCCAGGACGCATGCCGGGATGCATGCCGGGATGCATGCCCGGATTGAATCCGCCCGCAAAGCGGCCGCCCTGAACTCCCGCTACACCCACTCCCGCAGCACCGATCGCCGTCGAGCGCGCGAAGCTGTTGCCAAAGGTACCGCGGGCCGCCATACCGCCCATCCCTCCGCCGGCGCCCCATCCGCCTCCCATTCCCATGGCGTGGCCGCCGAAGCCACCACCTCCTCCGAAACCACCGCCATGGCCGCCGCCAAAACCACCGCCGCCGCCACCATGGCCTCCACCACCGCCGCCGCCGCCGCGCGCCAGAGCCAAACCCGGCGCCATCAGACCGATCGACGCAACCGCGCACAAGGCGATCATCGTTTTACGCAACATGTTCATCCCTCCTTGGTGATAGCCCCACCCGAAAATCATTACTCCCTCACTTCGATCCCGTTCCGGAATTGCTGTTGGCTGCTGCTCACTTCTACGCGACCCGCAACGAGCGCGAGCGCAGCATTGTCGGCTGATCTCAAATCCGCGTTCGCGATGAACAGCTGTTCATGTTGATCGATAAAAGCGATGGTCGCTGACCGCGATCTGGCGTGCTGCGGCATCACATCCTAAACTCCACTGGAATCCAGGGCGAAGGAGCCGAAATCGCGTGCGGAAACTGATCGCCTTCGACGACGACACGTTCGACAAGCTGAAACAGCTCGCGCGTGACAGGATGGCGACGATTCAGGAACTGGCGGACGAAGCGTTCGCTGACCTGCTGAGGAAGCACGGCGTCCCGATCGACCTCAAGGATGCGCTGCGAAAGAGCGCGAGGCTGACGGAGCATCCAGCCAAAAAAGAAAGCAAGCAGGCGTTCGGACGAAAACCGAAACGTCGATGAAATTCAGGGTCTTGGCTTGCGAGAGGCAAGCGGCATCTCAGCCGATTTTATTCAGGCCCTTTTTGTATCGCGGCCCATTGCCGACGTAAAATGTCGCGGCACTCCCCATCCTCGCCACCTGTTCGGGGTCGAGCGTGCGGATCACCCGCGCCGGCGAGCCGATGATCAGCGAGTGCTGCGGAAACTGCTTGCCTTCGGTAACAACGGCTCCCGCGCCGACAATGCTGTTGCTGCCAATTCTGGCACCGTTCATGACGATCGAGCCCATTCCGATCAGCGCGCCATCCTCGATCGTACAGCCGTGCAGAATGACGTTGTGACCAACCGTGCAGCCTTTTCCGATCGTCAGGGGAAAGCCGAGGTCGGTGTGGCAGGTCGCATTGTCCTGTATGTTCGAGTTCTCGCCGATCTCGATCCACTCATTGTCGCCGCGCAGCACCGCTCCGAACCAGACGCTGGCGTTATCAAGCAAGCGAACCTTGCCGATCACCGCGGCGGTATCGGCGATGAAGAAGTTGCCGCTTTCGGGAAGTTCGGGCGCCTGCCCGTCGAGTTCGTAGATTGCCATATGTGACAAGCCTCCTGTCGAGGGAGACTCTGGCACAGCTGGCGTTTCGATTCCAACGCTCGCACCGCCTCGGCCGGCAAATTCAGGCGAGCAGACCGGCGGCGCGCAGCGTCATCACGAAGAAGGTGCCGGACATCAAACTCCAGATACCCGCGAGGACCGTCGCCATCATCACGAATTCGAACCGGCGCTGCTCGAGACGGGCGCCGCGAAGCGTGTTGCGCATGATGATGAAGGGAGCGGCAAATACCAGGAAGGGAACAGCTGCGAACGTCCTTGGCGCCACGCCCTCGTGCAGCAGGCCGAAACCCGCCGGACGCTGCACCACGGCCTGAAAACCGCTGGTGAGCGCGCCCGCGAGCGCAAAACCGATGCAAAGCGACAAGAATGAATTCAAGGCATCCGGCGACATTGCGAGGCTCTTCGGCTGGCGCTTCCCTGGGACCGGCACTGCTTCGCAAAATTGGTCGCGGGCCGCCACAACATCCTTAAGGAAAGGTTAATACAGAGCGCGGAACCCACGGGCCGGCACATCACACGGGCGCGCTCCCTTTCGAGAGCAATCCGCAAAGTCGTGGCATATTGGCAATCGATTCGGGGCGCGCGCGTGTCTGGCTCCGGACGCATCTGAAGATTGCCGGTTCATGACCTTGATTTCGACGGCCCGGAATATCGCTCGCAGTTCGGGCAAGAACGGCCGCAGCCACATGATTCCGATCGTTTTTGCCTGCACGATCGCGGCGGGCGCGATCGGCACCATCGCCTATCTCTTGTGGCCGACCTGGGAAATAGATGCCGCCAGCGGACCTGCCCGGTTGCCGGTAAGTGTCGGGGGCACGCTCTTCAATGTCCCGACGGCGGCGATCCGCATGAAAATCCAGAGCCACTCCGGGCCACAGGAACGTGTCGATCTGAGCTTCTCTTTTCCTTCCCTGGAGCCGCCGGAGGCGACGCGACATGTCAGCGCGGAGGACCTTGAGGTGGCCGTGCAGCCGATCGATCGGATTTTCCTGTCGATAGCGGCGCATCACGATTCGCTCGCGCCCGACATGCGCTCACGCACCATCTATCCGCGTTACCTCGAACAGGCCTCAACGCCGGTGGAAGACGGATTGACGATGCGCGCCTTTCGCGAAGGATCGCCTTATGCCAACGAAGATCTTTTCTCGGCCGATGCTCCTGCAATCCTCGCTCGCTGTACCCGCGACGCGGCCACCCCCGGAATGTGCCTGAGTGAACGCCGCATCGACGGCGCGGATCTCATATTTCGCTTCCCGCGCGGCTGGCTTGCGCGTTGGCGCGACGTGGCCGAGGCAATGGACCGCCTGGCGCAGCAGGTGCACGGGCCGAAGGCGATCGCGGACCACTAGAGCATGATCCGGTATGATGCGGACTTCTGAACCGCCACACTAGCCCTGCTCGACCAGATCGTCCTCGAGGATCGCCATCTGGAATTGAAACGATCGATCGTCGTCTTCGTCATCGACGAACAGCACGCCGATGAATTCTTCTCCGATATAAACCTCGGCTGAATCTTCCTTTTTCGGCCGAGGCACCACGCGAATCTTCGGGTTGCCGAACAGGCGCTTGAGGTAAGTGTCGAGTTTCCTGACTTCCTGAACGTCCACGGCGGTCTCCAACGGTTTTGGGGATCGAGGGTTTTTGGGGAGGTCTTTTAGGACGGGATGGCTTCAACCGCCAGCCGTCTCCTCGGAATCTTTCGGGTGAAAACGCTGTCTGAAACGCGTTGGGACTTTATAGCCGGACCTTCGTCCAAGCGCAAAACCGCCCAATGCCGCCGGATCGGATGCTTCAGCTCGATTTGCTGGAATAATGCCCGGAGATTACAGCCCGGTCGCGTTGAGCATCTGATCCATGGTGCGCGAGGGCTCGGCACAGCCGGCCTCGCCGACGATCTTGGCTGGCACGCCAGCCACGGTCACGTTGTTGGGCACCGGTTTCACAACGACCGAGCCCGCGGCGATCCGGGCACAACGACCGACCTCGATATTTCCGAGAATTTTTGCACCCGCCCCGATCAACACGCCATGGCGAATCTTCGGATGGCGATCCTCATTCTCCTTGCCGGTGCCGCCGAGCGTGACACCGTGCAGAATGGAAACATCGTCTTCGATAACGGCGGTTTCTCCGCATACGAACCCCGTGGCGTGGTCGAGAAAGATGCCTCGTCCAATCCTGGCAGCCGGATTGATATCGGTCTGGAATACCGCCGACGAACGGCTCTGCAGATAATAGGCAAAATCCTTGCGCCCCTTTAGATATAGCCAATGCGCCAGGCGGTGCGTCTGCAAGGCGTGGTATCCCTTGAAATAAAGCAAGGGATCGATGAAGCGCGAAGTCGCGGGATCGCGATCGTAAACCGCTACCATATCGGCGCGGAAGGCGTTGCCGAGATCGGGTTCGTCGCGCAGCGCCTCGTCAAACGTCTGACGGATCAGATCGCCCGACAATGCCGAGTGATCGAGACGCTCGGCAATGCGATGCACGACCGAATCCTCGAGCCGGTCGTGATGCAACACGGTCGAATAGATGAACGAGGCAAGCTCGGGCTCGCGGCGAACGATATCCTCGGCTTCCGAACGCACGCGATCCCAGATCGGATCGAGAGCCGCAAGCTTTGCCCCGCCTTGCGGGCTGACGTGATGCTTTGCCATTGCGCTGCCACCTGAAAATTTTCGATGACCCCTCGACATCATAGCATGGCGGGCGAAGGGCTGTCCCGCGCACTCACATCAAGGTGAACATCGGCATAACCAGAAATCCAGCTAACACCTTGAAGCAATGGATTTTTTTCGAACGAGCCGGAGCGCCTTTCCCCAACCGGTCGCTTCAACGTGGTTGGCATTTTTCGAATTTCAAGCAGCTGCATCCGACTATTGGTGGATTTTCGTACCCCGCCCAAGCCGGGCATGCTGGCCTGAAACTGGGGGAGAAGAAGCATCACCACACAAGCCTTGCGCGCGCGTGCTGCTGTCTCGCTATGGGTCTGGGCAGCAGCCGTCGCCATTCCGCTCATGCTGCTCGCGCCGGCGCTCTGGAATGGCTATCCGCTGCTGCAGTCGGATACCGGCGGCTATCTGGCGCGGTGGTACGAGGGTTACCTCGTGCCGAGCCGATCGACCGTGTTTGGCCTCTATCTCCATTTCGGAGAAGACACCTACTTCTGGATCAATCTCGGGGTCCAGGCGCTGGCGACGATGTGGATACTGCAGCTGACGCTGCGGGTGTTTGGCATCGCAAGGCCGACGCGGTTGGCGGGTGTGTGCTTCGTGCTGAGCGTGACGACGGCGCTTCCCTGGCTCGCCAGCATGCTGCTGACCGACATCTTCGCAGGTCTTTCCGTGCTGTCTCTGTTCCTTCTCGTCCTGCAAGGCGACAGGATTTCCGGAATTGAGAGAGCCTCGCTGTTCATCTTCACGGCCTTTGCGGCGGCGACCCATAGCGCGACGATGGCCGTATTGCTCGGTTTGTGCTGCGCGGGATGGGTCGCGCGGCCCTTCTTGCGAAAGCGGATTCCGCTTCGGGGGCTCGCGCAGGGCACGCTTACCATCCTTGCCGGAGCCATCATGCTGCTGTCGGCCAATTTCGCCCTGTCGGGGCAATTGGCGTGGACTCCCGGTGGCTATTCCATCGCCTTCGCCCGCATGTTGCAGGATGGCATCGTCACACGGTACTTGCGGGACCACTGCGGCGAACAGCACTTCAAGCTCTGCCCATATCGCAACGATCTGCCGGAGACTGCAGATGAGTTTCTCTGGAGCAGGGAAAGCGTGTTCAACAGGCTCGGCCGCTTCGCCGGGATGGGCGAGGAGATGGGTTTCATCGCCACGCATTCGCTCGCCGAATATCCGCTATGGCAGGCTGAGGCGGCCATTGCCGCGACCGCCCAGCAAATGCTCCTGGTTGGAACGGGCGAGAACGCAAATCGCCCGATTCCCCACACCCACGGGATTCTGGAACGTTATCTGCCCAAACAGCTGAAGCCGGAGCGCGCGGCCTATCAGCAGAACCATTACATCACCTTCGGCCCGATCAACCTGGTTCATGTCCCGGTCGGGCTGGTCTCGATTTTCCTGGTGTTCGCAATGTCGTTCACCGCGATCTGGCAGCGTCGGCTCGACGATTTCACGCTGCTCACCGCAACCATAGCGCTGGCGCTGCTCGGCAATGCCTTCGTATGCGGCGTGATATCGGGACCGCATGATCGCTACGGCTCACGCATGGTCTGGATCGCGACGTTCGCGGTCCTGATCGCCGCAATCCGCCGTTTCGCGCGCCACGACGAAACGGAGGAAGATTCACTTCCGCATCGACAGGAAGTCGAGCACACCGGACTTGTAGACCTTGTCGCCGACGGCCCGCATGTGGTCGCGATTGGGGATATCGAGCACGTGTGAGCCGGGAATGATCCTTCCGAGCGCCTGCGCCGAGCCTGCGACCTGGTCCGCGGTGCCGACCGCGATCAACACCGGCACCGCAATCCCGGCGGCTTCCTCTCTCGTCATCAGGCGGCGCGAACCGCGCAGGCACGCCACGAGCGCCCGCCGATCGGAACGGGTCTGGTCGGCGAACGCACGAAACGTGCGCCCGACCGGATCGGTCACATCGTCGAGCGAGTCGGCCTCGAGCGCTTCTGCGACGTTCTCGCCAGGGCCGCCGCCCTCGATCAGGCCAATACCGATGCCGCCGAAGATCGCAGAGCGCAGCCGCTCCGGCCGGCTTCGTGCGACGATGGCCGTCATCCGCGATCCCAGCGAATAGCCCATCACATCGGCCCGTTCGATGTTCAGATGATCCATCAGCGCCGTAATGTCGGACGCCATGATCGCGATCTCGTAAGCATTTGAATCGTAGAGCTTGGCGGAATCGCCGTGGCCGCGATTGTCGAATGCGATGACCCGCCGGCCACTCTTCTTCAGCTCCGAAACCCAGGTCGGATAGACCCAATTGACATTCTTGGTGGACGCAAAGCCGTGCACGAGCAGGATCGGATCGCCCTCCCCCTCATCGAGATAGGAAATTTCCACATCGCCGTGATGAAAACTCGGCATCGCTCAATCCATTTCTGAAAAAAGCAATAGAGCGAACAGGGCCAGCCGTCTACGGGCGCCTCCGCTGTTGCGTCAGGCAGCGGCCAGCTGTTCTCGCAATCGCCGCGATTTCCTGCGATCGAGCCACGACTGGGTCAAACGTTCGGTGGTGCCCTTGATCGACGAGAGAAAGCCGAAGAGCGCAAAGAGCGCGCCGAACACCCAGAGCGACAGGTCGAACGCTCCGGCCAAAAGCCAGAGGCTGCCGCGGCCCAGCAGCTTCAATATCGCGCGGGTCTGGCCGCCCTTGGCCTCCGCGAGCCGGGCGGCACGCGCCACATCCTCCGGACCCTCCGCAATTTTCAAAGTATCGAGCGCGCCACGCGCACCGGCCCTTTCGCCGACCCGCCCGACATCCTTCGCCAGCCGCACCAGCGCGCCCGCCTTCTCGGCGTTGAAGGCGGCCCTGATCGCGCTTGCGGTTTGCGAAGGCCGCAGCACCGAGCCGGACGCGACTGCATTTTGCAGCACCGGCGTATCGACGATCTCGCGCGCCGAGCGGCCGGCCCATTCTGTCAGCCCCTCGCCCAGACGACCGACCTTGCGGGCGTCCTTGACGAGCGTCAGACCGGCTCGCAGCGGCCCCGCGCCGCCGAGCGTAACGTAGGTTGCCGCCGTCACCGCAAGGCCGGCGGCGGCAAGGCCCAGCACGAGGTGATCGGTGTCCTCGCCCATGATTAGGTGCTTGCCCTCCCGCACGGCATCCCTGATATCGCCGAATACAAAGAGATCGCCGGCAACCGTACCTGACAGGCTGGCCGCATCGTCGGCATTTCCGGTTACAAGGCCAGTGGCAAAGCGCCTGGCAAGATTCGACGAGGAGTGTTCCTGTGTTACCGCCTCGTTGACCCGTTGTGACAAATCGGCCGGGAGAGAAATTTGCCTTTCGCGGGCCAGATCAGCGAAACTCTCCGCGAGGCCGGCATCGTTGGCCCGCAGAGCAGCTTCGATCTGCCCGCCGATTACTTTTTGACTGCTCTGCAGGGCAGTGTCGAGTTGGAGGTCAGACAATTGCGCAGGATCATCCTGCGCCAACAGCATAGCGACAGAATCGCGCGCGTGCGGCCAAAGCAGACCCAGCGCGGCACCGCTTACCGCCATCGCGGCCAACAACCAACTGATATGCTGTCGTTTCATCAAGAATCCCGAAATTTCGCCGTTCTGCGAAAGCTCCTGAAATAAGTGCGCCGCTTTTGGAACACAACCGCCCCGACGAAAGAAGGGCTTCTCCGGAACGATAAGATTGTGTCGAATTTCCATCAGCAAATCAGCGTCGGGGCTTCCCGCGGGTGTTGGGGTCCTGTGATATCCGTGTACAGAAAATCAAGCACTGGGAATCACGGACTGGTGTCCGGTTCTGACATTCGTATGATATCGCACGTATGATATCGCAGGGCCATGAGCACTCGCGGCGATAATTGAAGCGGATGTTGGATCCGTCGCACTGGGAATCGATCGCATCCGCTACTATGGTCCGATCGCAATTCGATAGCGCCCCGCATTGGTTTCGTCAGGTGCCGTCGCTCTTATAGGTGAATTCGATGTCCGATCATGTCGTCCCGCACTTTCACAACGATGCCGGTGTTTCCGTCATTGAGATCGGCTCGCGCGAATTCATGTGCGTCGGAGCCAATCCGCCCTTCGACCACCCGCATGTCTTTCTCGATCTCGGCAACGACAGCGAGATTATCTGCCCCTATTGCTCGACGCTGTACCGCTATGCCGCCGACCTGAAGCCCGGCGAAGCCAGGCCGCCTGAATGCGTGCTGGCGGACAAGGCTGCCTGACCGGCCGGTGGCGTCGCGAACCATCATCATCGCAGGTGCCGGAATCGGGGGACTGACGGCGTCGCTTGCGCTGGCGCGACAGGGTTTCCGGATCATCGTTCTGGAAAAGACGGAGCGCCTGGAGGAAGCCGGTGCCGGCTTGCAGCTCTCGCCCAATGCCAGCCGCGTACTGATTGAACTCGGCCTGCAGGGCCCGCTTGCCTCCCGTGCGGTCTCGCCGGACGCCATCTGCCTCATGAGCGCGCGCAACGGCCGGGAAATTTGCCGTATCCCTCTTGGCGATGCCGCGATGTTTCCAGCCGATGCGCCCTATTGGGTCTTGCATCGGGCCGATCTGCAGGCCGCTCTGGAATCAAAGGTCCGCAATACGCCCGATATCGACCTGCGGCTCGGCTGTCAGTTCGAGGATGTCGGCACCCATGCCAAGGGACTGACGGTGGTGCAGCGCCATGGCACCGCGCGCCAGGAGGAACTGGCGGTCGCGCTGATCGGCGCCGACGGGATCTGGTCGACGGTTCGCCATCATTTGTTTCCGAAAGTGCAGCCCCGCTTCTCGGGCCTGATCGCGTGGCGCGGGACGGTCGATGCCACGGGTTTGCCGCGCGAATACACCTCGCGCCGCGTTCAGCTCTGGATGGGGCCGAACGCGCATCTCGTCGCCTACCCGATTTCCGGGGCGCGCCAGATCAATCTGGTCGCCGTGGTGCAGGGTGCCTGGAACCGGCCGGGCTGGAGCGAGCCGGGCGAGGCCAATGAAGTCAAAGGTGCGTTTGCCTCAGCAGGATGGCATGCGGTGCCCCGAATGCTGATTGGTGCGGTCGATGGCTGGCGGAAATGGGCGCTGTTCACGCTCCCCGAAGGCATCAAATGGACCGAAGGCGCGGTTGGCCTGCTGGGGGACGCGGCTCACGCCATGCTGCCCTTCGCTGCTCAGGGCGCGGGAATGGCGATCGAGGACGCGGCTGTGCTCGCCAGATCCTTGAGCGAGACCCAGAACGAGGGCGGCCCGTCGGTTTCTGCGGCTCTGAAGCGCTACGAACGCCAGCGCTCGCGGCGCGTGGCGCGCGTTCAGCGCAGCGCGCGACAGGCCGGACGCATCTATCACCTTTCAACCCCACTCGCCTTCGCGCGCGACCTTGTCATCCGCGCGATGGGTCCAGAACGCATGCTGGCCCGACAGAACTGGATCTACGGCTGGCGCGCGTGAGAGCGATTGGGCAGACGTCCGCGCTCAATAGACGGCGTTGCCGGATCGAACGACCGGACGCCCGGTCTTGTCATTCAAAGGGGGACCCGCGGTCGGTTGGGTTTCGCGGCATTTGTTTCTTTGCCAGGCTTCCTCGGCATTGCGCGCCTGCCCGCGCACGGTGATGTAGTCATTGCGGTAGGCGACCTCGGCCACAACAGACCCGCCGACACCGGTCTGGGCCTTTTCCATCAGGCCCTTCAGTTCGGCCGTACGGTCGGCCAGTCTCTTGCGCTCGGCTTCCAGTTGCTTGCAATCGTAGAGAGCGTATTTCGCCGGGTCGGCGAAAGCGGTAGTCATGCTGTCGCCCGTGTCGGCGCAGCCGGAGAGCGAGAGGCCGGGCGCCAGCATCGCGACGATCGCGAAGGCGCGCAGCAACCATTGATAGGGACCAAAAAGACGGGCGATCATCGGACCTTGGTTAGATCGACAATATTGAGGTTGCGTAAAGCAGGGTTAAATGTCCGGATTGAGGCTTTGTCTTGCCGGGCGCTCTCGCCTATGGAAGGCGGCGCGGGGGCAGCCTTGCTCATTCCAAGTGCTCAAAAAACGCGCTAAATATCTGATTCTGTGACCAAAGCGGACGTGGCGGAACTGGTAGACGCAAGGGACTTAAAATCCCTCGATGGCAACGTCGTGCGGGTTCGAGTCCCGCCGCCCGCACCAACATTTGAGCGCGGCATCACCGACCAAACGCCGAGCGCCTTGGGTCAGGCTCTGACCGGCCTCTCAATTGGCGACCACGTCGAAGCGCTTCGGTGAAATACGAACCGGATATCGTCGAGTGACATCACCCTCCTGCGCGGCCCACGCGGGAAAAGATACGGCTTCGTCTGATCGCGGCTGCGTTCTCGCAACGACGTTCCGACTTGCTCGGCGCAGGCAAACCCAGCTTTCGAGCGCGGGTCGCGGCGAGGCGTCGATAGGCACTTGCCTGCCGCTCAAGATCGGCCTTGACGGCCCGATTTGACTCGGCGTCGGCCAACCGCTCAAACGTCAGTGCGTGGTCGATATACTGGTTCAGCAAATCCAGTGACATGCTGCATCCCTGTCATGAGGCGACAGAAATCAACTCAGCCGCCTCAACTCCGTTCCGTTCCCGACACCGAGCGCGTAGGCGGTGCCCCGTAAAATCAAGACGTCGGTCAGGGAACGGAAACCGGCGCGGCAGGTTTGATTTCGACGTGTCGGAAACCAACCACGGAGAGATCCCGCCATGCGACTCAAACATGCCGTTCCGGGTCTTCTTGTCGCGATCGGCTTTGCCGCAACGTCGGTAGCATTCGCGCAGACCAACACTGCGGCCCAACCACCCGTCGAGTCGGCTCAGGCAGCGAAGGTCAAGGCGCCTCATCGCGAAAGAACAACGTTAAGACCGGGCACCACCACCGGCATGAGCCGGGACACTCCCGGTGCTCGTCGCAACTGGTACAAGGGAAGTAACTGAATGGCTGGGCGAGCGACGGGCCGGGCTGTCGGCCCGCTTGGCGAATCTCCGGCGAGACACGTTTTTTGGACAGCAGACGGCCGTCACAACCGCTGCGCCAGCGCAATGGCAATTCCCGACACGGTGGCTGCGAAAAGCGCTTGAGAGCTGGCGCCAATGGGCCAGGACAGTTTCCGCCTGGAATGAATCCACTGATGAAATCTCTGCAGCGAGTTGAGTGGCTCGCGTGGATAAAGGCTGTGAATGAACTGCAAAGCGTCCGGCAGGATTGCCATGAAGCCGCCGAGCACGATGGCTCCGACCGTCGCGGGCGTCGCAAAGAGCCAAATCGCAATCGCCATCCCCGCACAGGCATCGAAACCGATCAGCATCAGATCGAAAACAAGACGACGATCCAGCGCGAGGTGACGGTTATCGGCACCTGCTCCCGTCGAGATCGTCTGAAGCGGATAGTCCCAGTGCGGAATCGCATCGATCGCAAAATGGCTCGCAAAACCCGCAACCGCGACCAGCACCGGATGGGTGGGAAACAGGCTGGCGACTGCGCCGCCGACAATTGCGTGTGTGCACAAGATCATGATTGCCTCGCTAGCGCCTCACGGCGCACCGGCTTCCCTTATCAGGGCATCGGTTGCCGCCTTTACGAAAGCGGCGTCATCACCGGGCGCAAACTGACTTTCGATGTTCAACATGATAATGCCGAGCGCCAGCGCCTGGGGCCGATTGCCTGCGTTCCAGAGCTGGCGGGAGACCTCCCGAACCTCTCTCAGGATTCGGTCCCTGTCGGCGCTGCTGGCCAGCGCATAGCCCTCCCTCACGGAACCCACTGTCGATCTGATTTGGCCGAAACATGCCGACCTCGACATGGCATCCGCCGTATCGATCCGCCGTTTCAGATCATCATATTCCCTTCGCAGGAGGGTGCCGCGCTCCTCGCGGCTCCACAGGCTTGGAATTTTCATTTTCGTCCGTTCGACGTCAGGCCGGAATTCGCTTGCATAAATCAGGTGATTCACAATGCAGATGCCGATTTATGACCGCCTTGTAAAACATTGGCAATTCAAGCGAATGGGCTTATAGCCGAAAACCACTGCGCATTGTGCAGCCGCGAACGGTCCGGTGACCGGTACTTTGACGTGAAGCC